>NZ_WBVS01000001.1 GCF_009193305.1 Bifidobacterium cebidarum
GGAGGTGATTACCTTGGCGATACCACGGCCGGCGAGCATCATGATCAGGGTGGTGATGAACGGCTGCAGACCGAGCAGGGAGACCAGAGCGCCGTTGACGCAGCCGATGACCAGGCCGACGAGCAGGTCAATCAGGATGGCAACCCACACGTTCACGCCGTTGGAGAGGGACTGCATGGCGGCGGCGCCGGCCACTGCCATCACGGAACCGACGGAAAGGTCGATGCCTGCGGTGGAGATGACCAGGGTCATGCCGGTTGCGATCATCAGGTATCGGGCGGATTCCTGAAGCATGGTGATCAGCGGGCCAGCCAGACCGCCGGTGTTGGTGTTCCAGCTCAGAGCCAGGAAGTCATGCTGGAAGATGGTGCAGATGACGACCAGGAGGATGAATGCCACAATCGACCAGGTCAGGTTGTTGCTCAGCAGCTTCTTCACGAGAGCGTTGCCCTCTTCCTTTGCCTTTTCAGCCATCTCACGCCTCCTTTCCGTTCACGTTGGTGTTAGCGATGGTTTCGACGATGGTCGCCTGGGAGACGGTGTCGCCGTTTTCGATTTCTGCGATCTTGTGACGATCCTTCAGGACCTCGATGTCGTCGGACAGGCGCACGACCTCTTCAAGCTCGGAGGAGATGAAGACGACGCCCATGCCCTTGGCTGCCAGGTCGAGCACGACCTGCTGGATTTCGGCCTTGGCGCCGATATCGATACCACGGGTCGGCTCATCGAGGATGAGCAGCTCCGGGTGGGTGGCCAGCCAGCGGCCGATCAGCACCTTCTGCTGGTTACCACCGGACAGGTTCTTGATCGGACGGTCGGGGTCGCGCGGACGAACGTTGAGTTCCTCCATGTACTTGTCGACGATCGCGTCCGCTTCCTTCTTAGGAATCGGGTTGAACATGCCGCGGGTGGCCTGCAGGGCGATGAGCATGTTCTGGCGAACGGTCAGGTCGCCGATGATGCCTTCATCACGACGGTTTTCGGTGGAGTATGCGATCTTGTTCTTGAGTGCGGTGTACGGGTCGGAGATGTTGACCTTCTTGCCGTTGAACTCGTAGGTGCCGGAGTCCGGCTTGTCGGCGCCGAAGAGCAGACGGCCGAGTTCGGTACGGCCGGAGCCGAGCAGGCCCGCGAAGCCGACGACCTCGCCCTTGTAGATGTCCAGGTCGACTGGGTTGATGGTGCCCTTCTTGCCCAGGCCCTTGACCTCGGCCAGCGGCTTCTCGCCGGGCTCGATCTCGCGGCGGGACTTCTTGGCACCGATCTGGGAAAGCTCGGCGGCGGACTTACCAATCATCATGCCGATGAGCTCGTCACGCGGGGTGTCCTTGGTCATGACTTCCTTGATGAACTTGCCGTTACGCAGAATGGTCAGACGGTCGGTGATCTCGTAGATCTGATCGAGGAAGTGGGAGACGAACAGGATGGCCACGCCCGAGTCACGCACCTTGCGCATGATCTTGAACAGGTCCTGCACCTCGTTGGCGTCCAGGGAGGAGGTCGGCTCATCGAGAATCAGCACCTTGGCGTTGATGACCATGGCGCGTGCGATGGCGACCAGCTGCTGCATTGCGATGGAGATGGAGCTCAGCGGAGTGTGGGGGTCGATGGATTCCAAGCCCATCTGCGCCAGGTAGGTCTTGGCGGCTTCGTGGGTCTTCTTCCAGTCGATGCCGAACGGACCGCGCTTTTCGTGGCCGAGCATCACGTTCTCGCCAACGGAGAGGTTGGTGCACAGGTTCACTTCCTGGTACACGGTGGCGATGCCGGCGTTCTGTGCGTCCAAGGTGCCGTTGAAGCTCTGCGGCTTGCCTTCCACGGTGATGGTACCGGCGTCGATCTTGTACACACCGGTCAGAGCCTTGATCATGGTCGACTTACCAGCGCCGTTCTCACCCATGAGAGCGTGCACTTCGCCTGGGTAGAGGGTCAGGTCGACACCGTCCAAAGCCTTGACGCCCGGGAATTCAATCGTGATGCCCTTCATCACGACGATAGGGGTTTTATCAGTCATGTCTTTGCCTTAAACGAGAAGGGAATTGTTATCGTTTTGTGATATTTGGGCCGAACATGAGTGATGGTGTGGAAGGAATCGATTTTCCCTTCTCACACCATCACTACGAGTTCAGTTCAGTTATCGGTTTTGGACAGCCGTGCTATCAGTAAGCGCGGGAGTTGTTGTCCAGGGCTTCCTTGGCGCTGGTGGCGTCGAAGGTCTTGGACTCGATCTGGATGTCCTTCTCAACCTTCTTGCCATCCAGGTAATCCTTGACGGCCTGAGCGGTTTCCTTACCGAAGATCGGGTTGTACTCGATCACGTAGGAGAGGTCGCCGTCAACCAGAGCCTGCAGAGCGTTCTTCGTACCATCGATGGTGATGATCTTGACCTTGCCCTTGAGGCCGGCAGCGTCAACAGCCTGAGCGGCACCGAGGCCCATCTCGTCGTTCTGAGCGAAGATGAACTGCGGGTTCTCGGACTTGTACTTGTCGAGCAGACCAGCGGTCACGGTCTTGGCCTCATCAGTGGACCAGTTGGCGGACTGGGACTCAAGCACCTTGATGTTGGAGGCAACCTTGTTGGACCAGCCGGTGCCACGATCCTTCACCACGGACAGGCCGGCAGGGCCTTCCAGGATGAAGCCGTTGGCGCCGTCCGGGAAGTTCTTGTTGACGAACTCGGCGGCCTGCTCGCCAGCCCATTCGTTGGACGGGCCGATGTGGGAAACGATAGCCTTCTTAGCGTCGGCATCCTTGACCTCGACGTTACGATCCACGGTGAAGACCGGAATCTCAGCCTCAGCGGCCTTCTTCAGGGAATCATCCCAACCGGAATCCTCAGTGGAGGACAGGATAATGGCGTCAACTTCGTCGTTCACGAACTTGTTGAAAGCCTGAATCTGCTTCTGCTGATCGTTGTTCTGAGTCGGGGAGTAGACCAGATCAAAGCCTGCATCCTTGAATGCTGCCTTGATGTCGTTCTCGTTAGCGGTACGGAAGCCGCCCTCAGGACCAACGGCCACGAAGCCGACAGTCTTCTTGCCACCATTGCTGCTACCGCCGGCGCTGCTAGAACCGCAAGCCGCGACACTCACCAGTGCAGCAGCAGAAGCAACGAGGGCAATGGCCTTCTTCCAATTCTTCATGAATACTCCTCCTCGAGCAGTGTTCTCTGGATGTTCATTCATCCACATTGATGACTTCTTGTCATCGACAACATCAAGTATGGAGCGAACAGGTTGATTGTTCAATCGTGAGCGATAACATTTTGATAACAGGTTTATAACAAATCGATAACAGTGCCGGGAAATTGGCGAAACTTGGCGGAATTCGGCCGTTTATCTACCATAATGGTAATCGTTGCACAGCGGCAAAGTCGCTTGCTGGCCGAGCGACAAGGCCGCCGCCACAAGGTATATAGAAAGGTTCACTATGGATACCGTTTTCCTTATCATCAAGCAGGTTGAGGGTGTCAAGCACCTGGCCGGCGTGGCTGCCACCATCGGCGACGCCGCCAAGCTGCTGGCCAAGTGGGAGCCGGAGTGCCCGGATAACTTCAACTTCCTGGGCACCAAGGAAGAATACGGCGTGACCCGCCACCTGTTCAACATCCCGTTCAACATGGAATACCTCATCTATGAGGTTCCGATGAACTCCGAAGTGCCTGCCGAGCTGTTCAAGAAGGAGTACGGCGGCATCTGATCGGTGCTTCTGCATATGAATGACTCCCGGCGCATAAGCGTACGGGAGTCATTCATATCAGCGACATCTTTTACCGATAATGCCCGGATACTGATAACCGCATAACGAATAAGCCATGCTCACTGGGAACCAAGGGCATCAACCTGACTGTCGGCTATGGACCACGAGCCGTCGAGGGAGCCGGACACCGAGCGCACGGTACCAGTGTTATCCAACACAGACAAACGACGGTACAGACTGATTTGCCCGGACGCCATCGACACCACGGTGCCTTCGGGCAATCGCTGGGTTACGGCCGGGCCAGGCACAATCTGACGATAGGCGCTCTGCCGCGTACCATCCGTGCCGGCAGAAGTGGCATATACAAGGTTCAAATCGTTATAGAACGACAGCATCGCCACATCCTGGGTGAGACTCACTTGTGCGGCGGCTTTGCTGAGCCCGGTCACATCGTTGTTATCATCGCGGACAATGCCGGTGATTGCCACGCCTGCGTACTGCCCTCCCTCAATGGCGAGAGCCAATCGAGACCCTTCGGTGGAGACGTTCACCGAAGTCACCTGCCCATCCGAATCCAGCCACGGGACAGCGATCTTCATGGACTGCCCGTCGCGATGAACATAGAGCGTCTTGCCGTCACTGCCCACGGCCCATACCTCGCCATTGAGGCCGGCTGTCACCGAGCGGATGCGCGCGTTGCCGAAGAGCACACCGCAGGAATCGCCATTGGCGCTCAGGCATTCCACCACGCCATCCGCGCGAAGCACCGCTCCCCCATTGGTGGAGAACGCAAAACCGAGTGCATTATCGAACCCTGGCGCATCCGCCACACGCAATGGGCTGGAGCTGGACAGTGACACGATATGACCACCGGTCAATGTGTATACGCCCACGGCCGGCTGGTCGGCGCTGAGCTTGATGTTGGAGTCGGCGTCTGAATAATCCACGCCGTCGCCAGTCACCTTGAGGTTATACCCGGAATTGCCATCGCCCAGCGTCAGCCTGATGCGATGCACCAGCATGCCGCGATCGTCATCGCTGAGCGCATTCATTCCCTTGGTGAGACTGACCGTGACGGCGGTGTCCTGCATCGGCACCGAATCGACCGCCAGCGATACCGTCGCCAAATGAGGCTCCTGAACGGCACCCTCCAGCCAGCTCGGCACACTGCCCAGGATTTCACGTACCGCCTGTGTACGCCAATTACGCCAGCTGAGCCAACGCACATCCGGCACCAGCTGTTTGCCGGACGAAGACACTTGGTATACGGAAACCTGACGGAACACCTGATCGAAATCCGCGGTGGAAATCACTACACCGTTCTCCAGCGAAGAGATACGCCACTGCCCCTTCTGCTTGATCAGTGTGTACGACAGCTTGCGGGACTGCGCCTCATGCACCGGCGTATACACCCCACGAGAATCCAACATCCCCACCGCTTGGACTTCCACTTCCACGATCAGTGTGCTTTCCGCCCCCTGAGGTGCGGTCATGGTGTTGGCCCGGCGGCGGAAATCGGGGGTGCCGCTGTAGATCACCGCGGCACTATCCCCGTTCCAGCCCAAAGATGCCGAAGAGGTAAGGAATTCACGCGCCACCTGATAGCCGTCAGACTGCACGCCGGCCGGCATGGCATCGTAGAAGCCCTGTACAATGCCCTCAGGCTGCGCATCATCCACAGGACCTTGCGGATTGGTGTACACACGCTGCGTCTGCTGCTGCACAGGAGCCAATGTCTGTACGTTGCCGCCGGTCGGCAAGGCCAGAGGACTGGAGCATGCAGTCAACGCCGCGGCACACAGCGCCACCGCGGCCGATGCAACCACCGCTTGCATTCGCCGCTTCATCGCTCATCGTCCTTCTCATCATCAGCCATGGAATCATTGCCGTCCGGAATCACCTGATCATGTGACGTGGTCATTGGCATGATGGCCATGGCGTTGCTTCGTTCCGCCACCGGGCTTTCCGCCACGCCGAAGCCTCCGGTGATGGAGAAGTCGTTCGACGACGGCCGGGCGAAATCAACCGGCAAATCGCTATCGGCAACCGCTTCCTGCTCAGGATCGCGCGGCAGCATCACCAGGAACCACGTACCTTGCCCAATCGCCGAACGAACACGAATCGAACCGTGATGCAGCAATGCATCGGTCATCGCGATGGACAGGCCGAGGCCCGTGCCACCGGTGATACGCGAGCGGGATGGATCACCTCGCCAGAAGCGATCGAACACATGGGCCACGGTGTTCGCGTCCATGCCGACGCCGTAGTCGCGAACACTGATGACCACGGCCTTGCGATTGGCGGCAATACGGACTTCAATGGGCTTGTCTTCGGCGAAATCAACCGCATTGGCAAGCAAGTTGCGGATGATGCGCGTTACACGGCGGGTATCCACTTTGGCAAGCACCTGCACATTGGGCAGCATGGCTCGAATATCCACGTGCTTGGCCGCCGCGATGCCGGCGACCTGTTCGATTGCCGCGTTCACCGGGTCGCGCATATCGGCGTCGACCAAATCAAGCGCGGCATAGCCGGCGTCATATCGGGATATTTCCAGCAAATCGGCGAGTAGGTCCTGGAATCGATTGATTTGGCCGGAAAGCAACTCAACCGTGCGCTTCGTCGCCGGATCGAAGTCATCCTTCTTCATCTCCAGCAAATCCGAAGCCATACGCATCGTGGTCACCGGCGTACGCAGCTCATGGCTCACATCGGACACGAACCGCTTCTGCGATGCGCTGGCTTCCTCCAGCTCATCGATCTTCTGGTTGAGCGAATCGGCCATGCCGTTGAACGAACGCTGCAGCACACCGAGCTCATCCTTGCGATTCACTTCCACACGCGTATCGAGGTTGCCGGAAGCCAATGTTTCCGCGGCATACGCCACATGTTCCACCGGCCGGACGATGCCACGTATCACCATCCACATCACGACGCCCACCGCAATGGAAAGCAGCACGCACACGGCGAGCAATCTGAGCTGGATTTGCGTCAGTGATTGCTGCTGCAAGGCATATGAATAAATGGCGAAGAATTCCAGGTTGCCCGCCACACCATAATCCAGCACGGTGCCTAGCACCGCGCCCGGCGTATTGCCGCTTAATGCATCCGAGGCAAGGGGCAATGTGACCGGCTGATAAAACACATTGCCGTCCACATCGGAAGCCACTGCGGAATGAATGTCGCTGGTGATGACACCCTCATAGGTGGGCTCCGTGGAGATAGGAATAATGGAGCGCGCAGTCGACTCGCGGCTCCACATGTATACGCCCACCAGATTGGAAGCGCCGTCGGATTGCAGATTTGATGCCAGATCGTTGACCAGCTGTTGAATCTGCACCGTAGTGGTGGCATCTGAGGCGTCCAGACCGTTTTGCGCCTGCTCCACCATATTGGAGAAATCGGATTGGGACTGGGATGTGGTTTGCGTCAGCAGTGAGGCCCGCACCGAAATCATCGAAACCACGGAAAACACGACAGCCACGGACAAGGTGAGAATCACCGTCAACGCCACGGTTCGCGCCTGGAGCGAACGGCGAACCTCCGAGCGCCCATGCTTGAGTAGTCTTCGAAAGCTGAATCGAAAACGACGATGCGGGTCAAGGCCGCTGGTCTGTGGATTCGAAACAGTTCCTATGATTGATGATGCAGTGGGAGAGGTCGACATCAGTCTCAGTGCTCAGGATTGACGAATTTGTAGCCGATGCCGCGCACGGTTTGAATGATCTGCGGGTTTTCCGGATCGTCCTCGACCTTGGCGCGCAAACGCTGCACATGCACATTCACCAAACGGGTGTCTCCTGAATTCTCATATCCCCAGACGTCATGCAGCAGCGTGGAGCGGCTGATGGCCTCTCCTGCAGCGGCCGCAAGCACGAACATGAGCTCGAATTCCATAGGGGTCAGATTCAGATCCTTGCCGTTCTTGGTGGCGGTATGCTCCAGGCGGTCGATGACGATGCCGCCACGCTCGATGTGATTGACGTTTGTCGCATTACCGCCGTTCTGCTCACCAGCGCTTTCGGACGGACGGGCGATACGGAAGCGCGCGCGGATGCGGGCCAGCAACTCGGCCACTTTGAATGGCTTGGGCACATAATCATCGGCTCCGGCTTCAAGACCCGCCACCACATCCGTGGTATCCGATTTGGCGGTGAGCATGATGATCGGCACATTCGAGGTCTCGCGAATACGACGAGCTACTTCGGTGCCATCCAAACCGGGGAGCATCACATCAAGCAGAATCAAATCGGGTTTGACCGTGGGGAACATTTCCACAGCACGCAGACCATCCATGCAGGTAACAGTCTGGAAACCCTCATTTTCCAATACGAGGCTGAGCATTTCGCCAATGGCTTGATCGTCGTCCACGATGAAAATGACCGCCATGCCGTTCCACGCTCCTTATCTTGTGCTTCGCTCTCCCACACCACCGAAAGCGGTTATCGTTCCGTTTTACTTTACCCCTTCTGACCGCCTTCGCCATGCAAAATAGGGCGAATCTTGGCGAGCCGCTGGCTTACTTCATGCTCATAACCACGATCATTGGGATGGTAATACTCGGTTCCTCGCAGTATTTCAGGCATGTATTCCTGAGGAGCCACCGCGCCAGGCCAATCGTGGGCGTACTTGTACCCTTCGTGATTGCCCCACTCCTTCATCAGCTTGGTGGGCGCATTCCGTAAGTACAGCGGCACGGCACCGATTTTTCCGGCATCCACATCGGCAAGCGCCTGATTGATGGCGTTATAGCTGGCATTTGATTTGGGAGCGGTAGCCACCGCGATGGTGGCCTCGGCCAGAATGATGCGTGCCTCGGGCATACCGATCAGCGCCACGGCCTGAGCGGCGGCTACGGTGACCTGCAGAATCTGCGGGGCGGCAAGCCCGACTTCCTCGGCTGCGGCAATCATGATGCGCCGCGCGATGAAGCGTGGATCCTCGCCCGCCTTCAGCATACGAGCCAGATAATGAATGGCCGCATCCGGATCGGAACCGCGCATCGATTTGATGAACGCGGAGATCACATCGTAATGATCGTCACCGTCTTTGTCGTAGCGAACCGTGGCGGTATCCATCACATTGGCCACGACGTCCGGCGTGATAATCGGCCTTCGCGCGCCCTTTTTGCGGGCTTCATCGCCAGTGACCGCTCCGGCGGCGGCTTCCAGAATGGTCAGGGATTTGCGGGCGTCTCCTCCGGCCATGCGCACGATATCCGCGATGGCTGCATCAGTGGCCTTGACCTCGCCTTTGAGCCCGCGTTCGTCGGTCAGCGCGCGTTGCACCAGTTCGGTAAGCTGCTCAGGCTCCAATGATTCGAGTTTGACCACCACCGAGCGGGACAACAGTGGCTTGATGACCGAGAAGCTGGGGTTTTCGGTGGTGGCGCCGATGAAGGTCACGTCACGGTTCTCGACGGCAGGCAGCAATGCGTCCTGCTGGGATTTGGAGAAACGATGCACCTCGTCGATGAACAGCACGGTTTCCCGGCCTTGAGCCACGAGCCGCTCGTGGGCACGATTCAATACATCGCGCACATCCTTGACGCCGGAGGTCACTGCGGAGAGCTCCTCGAATACGCGACCGGATTGGCCGGCGACGATGGTGGCGAGCGTGGTCTTGCCAACGCCGGGAGGTCCGAAGAGAATCACCGAGCTTGGGGCGGTAAGGCTGCCACGGCTGGCCGGATTGGCTAGACGACGCAGCGGGGATCCATTCCCCAGCACATGTTGTTGCCCAATGACCTCGTCCAGCGTACGCGGACGCATACGCACCGCCAACGGACGGGTCATCGACTCCGGCGCATCCATGGCCCCAAACAGATCATTCTCAGTCATACTTGCATACTACCTCAGCATTCGAACATGTGTTCGAGATGAATCGACTTGCAATCGATCCCTCAGTTGCCGACCTTGTAGTCGTAGAAGACCACCTCGCCGGTGTCTTGGGTGGCGTCGAGATCCACGATGCCTTCAATGGCCCAATCATGATTGCCATCGGAGTCATCGATGATCTGACGGACCTTCCACGTGTGCTCATCCTGCTCATGGCTGTCGTCCAGCATGAACAGTTTCGGCGAGCGCGCATCCGCGCCGATGCCGACATACTCATGCTCGTCGTAGTAGTCGTCGAGCGCATCCTCCCACTCGTGCACGCCATAGCCCCAGTCCTTGTCGAGGGCGCCGAGCTTGTCCGGATCGTCGAGATCCATCAGCTGCACACGGCGGAACAGGGCGTTACGCACCAGCACAATAAGACCACGGCGGTCTTCCACCACAGCGTTCTTCCGACCCGGGGCCGCGAGGGAGGCTGCCGCCTCGGACTGGTCGGTGGAATCTCCCGCATTCTCCCATTCATCCACCAGCGAGGAATCGATGGAGCGCACCAGCACACGCAGCCAGGAGATAATATCCTTCAGCTGCTCATCGCGCTTTTCCGGTGGCACCGTACGGGCGAGCGTGCGGTAGGCGTCCGAGAGATATCGCAGCAGCGTGCCTTCGGAGCGCGCGATATTGTATCGGGCGATATACCCGGTGAAATCGGATGCGGTTTCCACCATGTCGCGTACCACGGATTTCGGGCTCAGATAATAGTCGTTGGCCCATGGCACATCATGGCGGTATTGGTCGAAGGCGGCTTGCAGCATATCCTCCAACGGCTTCGGATAGGTGATTTCCTGCAGCTTGTCCATGCGCTCGTCGTAATCGAGGCCGTCCGCCTTCATGTCGGCAAGCGCCTTGTCCCGAGCCTGGCGCTCCTGGGCCCTGAGCACCTGCTTCGGGTCTTCCAGCGTGGCCTCGGCCATGGAAATCACATCGAGCGCATAGGTTTCGGATTCGGGATCCAGCAGCTCCAATGCGGCCAGTAGGAATGGAGAAAGCGGCTGGTCAAGCGCAAAATCATCCGGCATATCCAAGGTCATGTAATAGTCCTTGCCACCGTCCGGCCGGTCTTCGGTTTCGATTACTTCGGTGTCAAAAAGCGTCTGGAAGATCTCGTCGGCGCGCTGATGCAGATGCTCCTTCTGCTCCGGGGTCTGCGCGCTGTCTTCGATGAGATCCTCCACCCGTGCGCGCGCGTCACCGCCTTGCGCCACTTCGTTGAGCACCATCGAATGCGTGATCTTCAGATGCGGCACCAGGGTTTCCGGCTCGGCGTCGATGAGTTTGTTGAACGTGTTCTCATTCCACGTCACAAAGCCTTCGGGAGCTTTCTTGCGCTTGACCTTCTTCAGCTTCTTCGGGTCTCCCCCGGCTTTGGCGATGGCTTTCTGGTTCTCGATCTCATATTCGGGAGCCTCGGCAATCACCAGGCCTTCGGTATCGAATCCCATACGTCCGGCGCGACCGGCAATCTGATGGAATTCACGGGCCCTGAGTCTGCGCATCTTGGAACCGTCGAACTTGGTCAATGCGGTCAACACCACCGAATGAATCGGCACGTTGATGCCGACCCCCAAGGTATCGGTACCGCAGATCACCGGCAGCAAACCCTGTTGGGCAAGCTGTTCGACCAGTCGGCGGTAGCGTGGCAGCATGCCGGCGTGATGGATGCCCACGCCGGTGCGCAGCAGTCGCTGCAGAATCTTGCCGAACGCGGTCGTGAATTTCACCCCTTTGATGGCTTCGGCGATGGCCTGGCGTTGCTCCTTGCTGGATACGCCGGTGGACGCGAGCGCCTGCGCTGTTTCCAATGCGGCATCCTGGGAGAAATGCACCACATAGATCGGGGTTTCGCCGTTGCGGAAGGCGAGTTCCACGGTTTTCTCAAGCGGGTCAAGCGTGTACTCGTAGCTCAGCGGCACCGGGCGCGGCGCATCGGCGATCACATCCACATCCGGGGTGTCGTTCAAATCGGCGAGCTTATCGGCCACGGCATCCACATTGCCGAGCGTGGCACTCATCAGCAGGAACTGGGTCTGTGGCAGGGTCAGCAGCGGCACCTGCCATGCCCAGCCACGTTCCGGATCGCCGTAGTAATGGAATTCGTCCATCGCCACAAGGCCCACATCGGCATGGGTGCCTTCGCGCAATGCCTGATTGGCGAGGATTTCGGCGGTGCAGCAGATGATGGGCGCATCCGCGTTGATATGGCTGTCGCCGGTGATCATACCGACGTTCTCACGGCCGAACACCTCCACCAGATCGAAGAACTTCTCCGACACCAGGGCTTTGATGGGAGCGGTGTAGTAGGAGCGGCGGCCGGTGCACAGGGCGGCGAAATGCATGCCGAGCGCCACCAATGATTTGCCTGAGCCGGTAGGCGTGTTCAGAATCACATGGTCGCCGGCCAACAGGTCCATGATGGCTTCCTCCTGGTGCGGCCACGGTTCGATGCCTTTGACATCGGTCACCCATGTAAAGAACCGTTCGTAGATGTCATCGGCGGTGAGATTGCGCTCCCGCTCATTGCCATCCCATTCGGGGGCCAAGCGTCCCAAAGAACCGTATGCTTGTTCCTTCTCGTCAGTCATAACCCTCAAGTCTAGCGACCTTACGAACTGCAACGCTCCCGGCGTACTGTTCGCGCAAAGAGCTTCATATGCGCGATATTGCAATCGGCGCACAAAGACGACAAGGCGTCCGCGGAACCTGCATATTGTGCAGGGTTCCCACAGACGCCTTGCCTGCGCGCATCAGCCAGTTAATCGTTTACGATCAATCTGCCGATCACTTGCTGGCAGCGTTGCGGCGCTTCACCGCAAGCACCGTGCCGCCCGCGGCAAGCAGCAACGCGAGTGCTGCGATCGGAGCGATTGCGGCACCGGTGTCCGCGGTACGCTTGGCTTGGCCCTCCACACCGGTCTTGTTGCCGTTGTTCTTGCCGGACTGCTGGCTGGCTTGCTGGCCCGGCTGCTGAGAGCCTCCGTTCGAGGCTCCTGCGGCGATGGTCAGCGGCAATGTCACCGTGGTCTTGTCCGTGGCGCCGACCACGGTCAGTGTCACGTCACCGGCCTTGGCATCGGCCGGAACCGTCACCTTGAGGGTTGCGGTATCACCATTGGAGACAGGCGTCTCGCCCACGGTCTTGCCGTTGATAGTGGCGGTCAGCTTGGTTTCCGCCGGCACACCCAGCGAGGTCAATGTGAGCTTGGAGAAGTTCAGCGTGAACGAATCTCCCGCCTTGATCGAACCAGCTGGAATGCCGGTCACGGCCACGGCACGGCGGTCGTAACGCGGGGAGACTGGATCGTTCTTGCCTAGGTATTCGATCCAAGCGTCACGATCAACCAAGCCGGAATCACGGGTGTCGGCGCCCTGGGCGAAGACACGGAAGTTGTCACCGCCCTGCAGCAGGAAGCTGAAGGAGCCGATACGGTAGTTCTTCTTCAGGTCGAGCGGCTTGCCGTTCACCGTCACCGAGATGATGTGATGGCCCTGCTCGGCGTTCGGATCATAGGTGTAGGAGACGTTGTGCGAAAGGCCCAGCTGCAGGTACGGGCGAGATGGCGTGGTGCCGTCCGTAGTGGTCTGCCACTGCTGTTCCAAGGCTTCCTTGAACTGAGCACCAGTCAGCGTGGTGGTCCACAGGTTGTTCAGGAACGGCAGCA
Organism: Bifidobacterium cebidarum; assembly: GCF_009193305.1. Classification (GTDB taxonomy): domain Bacteria; phylum Actinomycetota; class Actinomycetes; order Actinomycetales; family Bifidobacteriaceae; genus Bifidobacterium; species Bifidobacterium cebidarum. Next base: position 13,253 of record NZ_WBVS01000001.1, read on the forward strand.
CGGCATTGGCTTGCGCGTAGGTGATGGAACCATCGGCCGCCAGCGGGCAGGAGGCGTTGTCGCCGCTCTTGCACAACTCGGCGCGAAGACCGCCGGGGTTCACCACACCGATTTCGGCGCCACCGCGGTCGGCGCTGGAGAGCGAAGCCAGCAGCGAATCAGCCACCAGGTTGCCCAGCGTGGATTCAGAGCCACGATCGTCGCGCTTGCCATCCTTGAATGCGGTGGTGATGTCGGCGGAAACGGAGCCGACCACCTTGTTGCCCTCCTCGGTGCCCTTGGCCACAGCCGCATCCACAATGGACTTGACCTGCTTGACCGCATCATCACCGGAAGCCGCCAGTTCGTCATCGGACTTACTGGTGTCCACGGCCACGGTACCGGTCTTCTCATAGGTCACCTGACCGGTGGCCTCATCATAGTCAAGCACGACCTGACCGACATTAGCGGCATAGCTGCCGGTCTGAATGATCGGACGACCGTTCTTGGCCGGGTCGGTGTACGAGTACCTCATGTGCGTGTGGCCGGTGAAGATGGCGTTGACGGCAGGATCCGTGTCGTCAACGATGTGCTTGAACACCGGGCTGGCGGCCTTCTGCTCATCCAACGTCGGCTTACCGGTGGATTCGTCTTCGGCCTCAGGAGCACCCTCATGGTATTCAGCCACGAGCACATCGGCCTCACCATTGGATTCGTCGCCATCGGTCAGCTGCTTGGCCACACGGTTCACGGCTTCCACCGGGTCGCCGAAGTCCAGGTTCTTCACACCATCGGGAGCAACCAACGTGGGAGTTTCCTGAGTAACGGCACCGATGATGCCGACCTTGACGCCATCGACATCCTGGATGCTGTATTCCTTGAGCGCCGGGGTCGTGGTGCCCTTCTTGTAGACGTTAGCGCCGAGGTAATCCCACTTGGCGTTGCGGTCATCATCCTTGCCGATCACACGGTTGACCAGATCGTCATAGCCTTGATCGAACTCGTGGTTGCCCACGGAGGATGCCTTCAAATCCAAGGCGTTCAGCACATCGATGGCAGGCTGGTCCTTCTGTACGGAGGAGTTGAAGAGCGAGGCACCGATAAGGTCGCCGGCACCGAGCAGCAACGAGTTGTTCGGATATTCGGCCTTGAGCTGTTCAACGGTTGCGGCGAACGGCACAGTCAGATTCTTGTCGATACGACCATGGAAATCGTTGGTGTTGAGCAGGTTGATGGTGGTCTTGGCGGATTCCTTTGTATCAGCAGACTGTTCGTGAACATTTTGGTCAGGACGTCCAGCTTGGTTCTGATTAAGCGAGTCGGAATCGGTTTCAACTCCATTGGGCGTTTCGACAGTGGTTGATTGAACCCGCTCAGAAGTAGCCGGTTCGGCAAATGCCGCAGGTGCCATACCGGCCAATCCCGCCAACGTGGCGATGGAGGCGACGAGTGCGATGGCGCGGGACGCACCTCGTCTGAATTCGTTGTGTTGTTTCACTGCTCAATCCCCTTCCTCGGTCGTCCATGAGCGGATTCAAGTCAAGGTGACTTTCCGCTGAGCAATCATGGGCTTAGAGCCGAGCGTAAGGAGCGAACATGAATCGGATGCCCTATTCGGAAGAATGAGGGGAATCGGCAAGTTGAACTCTGGCCGAACTTTATCAGCGCCTGCGGCGGGCGCGCAGCAGGAAGCCAATGAGCAGAGCAGCCACCGTGCCCACGGCAACGGCGGTGATTGCAGGCTGTTGCACACCTCGCAATGTGGCGAGGTCAGGTCCGGCCGCCTTCACGCTGTTCTCCCCCGCCGCCACGTCCGATGCCGGATGATTGCCGTTATTCGCATATTGCGCGTTCACCACGGTCGGGCCGGAAAGCGTCACCTTGTCAGCGGTTTCCACTTTGGTTACATCGCCGTTGGAGTTGAGCGTGACCCGCGCGCATAAGGCTTTGGCCCAATTGATGCGCTGCCAGCCCTCTGAGGATTCCCATAACGGATAGCCAGAATCGATGGCCGTGGCTTTCAAAATCGCATTGCGCTGATCGGCATGCAGCTGCGGGTAAGCAAGGCGCAGCACGTCGGCGGCACCTCGAGGAGCGCTGAATTCGGCTCCTGCTTGCGATGTGACTTGTGGGAAGGTGTACGTCATACGCGCCGTGTAGACGCGCACTGCCGAGCCCTGGTCCTTCACCGGCTCGGTGGCCACGGGATCAAGAAAATCATTGGTATAGCCCGCCGTGGAATTGGCTTTCACATTGGCGATGCATTCGGTGAGCGTATCGCCATGATGGTCGGCTTTGCATCGTTCGGTCAGGTAGTCACGCAATTGCCGGGCGGCGGGAACGATCGACGAGGCGAATTCGTTATGCCAGTATTGCCCATTCTGTGCGGAGGCGCCGATGCGCCCGCCCATAATGTCGAGCGGATAATGCACGCCAAGCACAATGCGGTTGTTGCCGGCTTCCGAGGTGCGGGCCATGATTTGCGGAGCAAGTTCCGGCAATATGCCAGCGAGCGCGATTCCCCACGAATAGGCGCCTGTAGTGTGACCGGATGGGTAGGAGCTGTTTTTCTGCAACGTGGAATAACCGGGAATATGCTCCAGCCATGACGGTGACTGCTGGATGTCGAGCGTGGCCGGCAGGCCAGCCAGATCATTGGCGCCGCCCAACGTGCTTTGCGAACGGTCCAGGTATGGACGCGGATGCATGGCCGCGCGCTTGGATTGGAAGGTGGAGGCCACGTTGAATTTGAACAGGTCGGAAATCTTATTGAGCCGGCCTTGCTTGAAGCCTTCACGCATGTATCGGCCGAGTACAGGCCCAAGCGAGTCGGGCAGCGTTTCTTCACCGTAGAGGTCGGAATCGATCAGGGCTCGTTTGCGCTGGGCGGTCAGTCCGTTCTTGTCGGCGTTCTTGGCGCCCAGATGGTTGATTTCGACTGCCAAATCCTCGTCCAGCTTCATGGTTTTGGCGTCCAGCACTTTGCCGCCATGCTCGGCGTCGACCGGAGCCTGCCAGTAGTTTTTCTCATAGCCGGACAGCAGCGAGACCCAATCAGGATTGGGAAGTTGGTCGGCTTGTGCGGTTACTGGCACAGCGGCCAACGCCAGAGGCAGACATACGGCAACAGCAAAAACGGAGGATAGGTTCCGGAACGTCTTCATACGTTCCAACCTATCCTCCGTTAGGCTACGTAGCCTCGGGCACGATAGAACACTTGGTGAACTCTTCGTGCCACCTTAGCCACGGCTTAGGCCCGAATCGATCAGATCTTCGGTTTGCCTCCGAACTTCACATGGCCTTTGCCGATATCGTTGCCGTGCTTGAACACGGTGCCGTGGTCGGCCTGTTCATGCTCGCTCGAGGACAGTTTCGGATCGTTGGCCTTGGGGGTCGACGGTTTGCCGTTCTCACGATCCTGTTCCTTGATGGTCTCAGGATGCGTGACATCGTAGCCTTGTTCGTACTTGGTCTTTCGCCAGTTGCGAATCGAGGCGTTGGTGCCACGGTGATGCACATGGTACTTACGCGGCGTGCCGCCGAGCGGCAGCTCCTCGACTTCCTTGGCCACTGCGATCTGGTTGACGTTGGAGGCGTCGCCTGCTGCAATCGGCGCGACCGGTTCGGGCTCAGCCGGAGCCGCAGTGCGCTGCTGCATGCGCTCAGGCAACCATTCGGCGAGCCTGGAGAGCAGCCAGCAGGCGATGAAGTAGATTACCGCGGCCATGACCAGCGTCTGCAGGATGTTGAAGTACATCGAGCCGAGTCGACGGGATTCCTGCAGCAGATCGGTGTACATGATGATGGAGCCCAGAGCGGTATCCTTCAGCACCACGACCAGCTGGGTGACGGCGGCCGGCAGCATGGCGTAGACGGCCTGCGGCACTTCGATCTCCATCAGCGACTGGGTTTCGGTCAATCCCAAGGCGAGCGACGCCTCACGCTGGCCACCCGGCAGGTTGCCCACGCCGGAGCGCACCAATTCGGCGACCACCGAGCCGTTGTACAGCACCAAGGCTATGACCACGGCCCAGTAGGAAGGGCTGGGCAGGCCCGCGAACGCGAACCAACGCCAGAAGAAGATCATCAGCAGCAGCACCGGCACCGCACGGCAGAACTCCACGATGACGGCGGAAATGCCGCGCAGCAACGGGTTCGGCAGCAATCGGCCAACGCCAAAGACCAGGCCGAACGCCACGGCGCCGATCACTGCGAGCACGGTGGCCTTGATGGTCATCCACAAGCCAGGCAGATAGAAGTCGGTCCAAGCCTCACGCTCGACGGCCGGCTTCCATAGCTCCCAGCTCAACTGGTTTTCACCGTCCGGCGGATTGTGCAGTCGCATCAGGATGAGCACCAACACCACGGCGAAGAGGAAGCCTGCCACCCAGTTGATAATGCGAATGGTGCGGCGGCCCTTCGGACCTGGGGCATCGAACAGAACAGAATTCGAAGTATCAGCCATTGGTCACCTCCTCACGGCGAGCTTGTTGGATAGGTACGTGGTGAGCATGCCGATCGGGATGATCAGAATCACGTAACCGAATGCGAAGATCAGGAAGATCTGGATGATCACATCCGGGCGGAACTCGATCATCTGGCTCATCAGGGAAGAGGTTTCCGTGGAAACCGATGCGGCGGCGGCTACGGTGGAGTTCTTCAGCAATGCGATCAGCGTGTTGCCGAGCGGAGCCACCGAACCGCGGAATGCCTGCGGCAGAATGATTTCCGTAGCGGACTGCATGAAGCCCAGGCCCAATGCGCGTGCGGCTTCGGCCTGGCCGAGCGGCACGGTGTTGATGCCGGAACGCAAGGATTCGCAGACGAATGCCGCCGTGTAGAGGCTCAAACCGGTCACGGCCAGCCAGAAGAAGTTCGTGGCGAACGTGTCGGAGAAGGTGAGCTTCAGCTGTGCGTAAGCGCCAAGCACCATGAACACCATGATGATGGTCAGCGGCAGGTTCTTGAACAGCTCCACGTAGGCGCCGGCCACCGCTCGCAGCGAGGAAATCGGCGAAATACGCATCACCACAAGAATCACACCGAGAATCAGCGAGAACAGCGTGCTCCACAGCGTCAGTTCGATGTTGACCAGGAACGCGCCAAGCACGTCATACTGGGAAAACAGTTCCAAGAATCCGTTCATCAGGCATCCTCCCCCTCATCTGGAGTGGGTGGGTTGTAGCGCACGTCCGGCGTGTAGTTGGTTCCCTTGGTGTTGTCGCTGATGGCGTTCTCCCAGGAACCATCCTGAATCATATCCACGATGGCGTTGTTGATCTTCGTGGCGAACTGTGTGTCACCCTTCTTGATGCCCACGCCATAATACTCCTGCGTGAACGGCTTGCCGACCACGCGAAGCTTGCCGCGGGAAGCGGAGGCGAGACCCGCAAGAATGATGTCGTCGGTGGTCACCGCGTCCACGATGCCGGAGAACAGTGCGGTGGCGCATTCGGCATAACCGGGCTGCTCCATAAGCTGCACTTCGGAAGCGAACTTCTCCTTGACGGTTGCGGCGGAGGTCGAACCGGTCACCGAGCACAGCCGCTTGCCGTTCAAGTCTTCCGGGCCGTTGATGGACTGGTCGTCCTTGCGAACCAGAAGATCCTGACCGGCCACGAAATACGGGCCGGCGAAGGAGACGGCCTTCTTACGCTCGTCCGTAATGGAATAGGTGGCGAGAATCATGTCCACATCACCGTTCTGCAGCATGGCCTCACGCTGCTTGGAAGGGGCTTCCTTCCAGATGATCTCATCTTCGGAGTAGCCGAGTTTCTTGGCGATGTACTTGGCCACATCCACGTCGAAGCCCACATAGGTGCCGGACTTCTTGAAGCCCAGGCCCGGCTGGTCGAATTTGATGCCGATGCGGATCTTGCCGGCTTCGTCCTGTCCGCATGCCGCAAGCGACATGGTGCAGGCCAAAGCGCAGGCGGCCGCGATGATGCGACCCGCCGTACGTTTGAATCGTTTGCTCAATGTCATACGTGCCCCCTCGTTCAGTGGGTGAGGATCTTCGAGAGGAAGTCCTTGGCACGATCGGTCTGCGGATGCTCGAAGAACTCGTCCGGAGTGTTTTCCTCGAGAATCTGGCCGTTGGCCATGAACACGATACGGTCGGCGGCCTTGCGCGCGAAGCCCATCTCGTGGGTCACGCAGATCATCGTCATGCCTTCATGGGCGAGCTCGACCATCACGTCAAGGACCTCGTTGACCATTTCCGGATCAAGTGCGGAGGTCGGCTCGTCGAACAGCATGACCTTTGGGCGCATCGCGAGAGCGCGGGCGATGGCCACACGCTGCTGCTGGCCGCCGGAAAGCTGGGACGGCATCTTGTTGGCCTGGCTGGCCACGCCGACGCGGTCGAGCAGATCCATGGCGAGCTGCTCGGCTTCCTTCTTGTCCATGTGGCGTACCTTGATCGGAGCGAGCGTTACGTTTTCGAGAATGGTCTTGTTGGCGAACAGGTTGAAGGACTGGAACACCATGCCCACTTCAGCGCGCAGGCTGGCGAGTTCCTTGCCCTCCTGGGGCAGCGGCTTGCCGTCAATGCGGATGTCGCCGGAGTCAATGGTTTCCAGACGGTTGATGGTGCGGCACATCGTGGACTTGCCGGAGCCGGAAGGACCGACGACCACGAGCACCTCGCCCTTGGTCACGGTGAGATTAATGTCTTTCAGAACATGGAGGTCGCCGAAGTGCTTCTCCACGTGGGTCAGTTCGACCAGCGGTCGTCCTGCGGGTTCATTGCCCGGCACCAGCGGTGCCACTGAGCGCTTTTCTTCTTGTTTCTCTGACATAAGCGGTCAGTATAACGGCACTGTGTTACCGGAATAACACTTGCCGGACGATAAGCGTTCATAATATGAGATAAAAACTATCACCGGCGCGGCAGCAGCAATCGTGAACGCTCACATCGATATTACAGCGGATACGTCATACCCAACCGTGAATATCGATGGCGACGATGGCAATCGTCAGCGAAGAGTCCCCCTTGCCTCATCCACGTGGCTTGCCTAGCGCAGAGACAAATCGCACACCTGGGATATCAGCGAAAATCGAGCCATCCACCACCAGTTTGGATGGGCGGACGCCGGAACCCAGGTACAGCTTCGGGATCGAAAGGATATGCTGGTCGACAAGCAGCGGCCAACCATCCGGCAAACCGATTGGAGACATGCCGCCGGATTCCATGCCGGTCGCCTCCACTGCCGCATCAATCGGCGCGAAACTCACCTTGGAAACCTCAAGCGTGTGCTTGACCACGCCATTCAGGTCCGCACGGGTATCGGCGGTAACGAATGCGGCCGCGAATTGCGGCGGCGCCTTGCGGGTCTTATGGGTGTGGACCACTACCACATTGCCGGTGATTTCGAACGGGATGTCATATTTCGGGCACCACAGGTCGGTGTCCGACTCCTCATCGGTGTTGATGGTCACACCGAGGATCTTCTCCTCAGGCACGCCGGCCGCCACCAGTGCATTCAGCTTGTCGAACACCGGCTTGGCCAGCAGACCCCCGTCATGCCAGTCCAGAATCTCCAACGTCATAGCCATGCCCCCTCATTATGCGAATGAACGGGGCCCAGAATAGCGAAAGCGCCAGCAGCACATGCCACTGGCGCTATTCGCATTAGCTATGAAGCGTTATTATTTTCACGCGTTTTCACAGGAAAACGGAATAATGCGTGCGGTAGCAAGGCGCACCGAGGGAAGGCGTACGAAGGTACGTCGACCGAGGAGCAACGCAGCTAACGCTCCATTATTCAGTTTTACTCTTCGTCCGGATCGTAATCGACGCCGGTCTCAGCACGCTGCTCGTCGGTGATCGGAGCCGGAGCACCGGTCAGCGGATCACGGCCGCCACCGGCCTTCGGGAAGGCGATGACGTCGCGGATGGTCTCGGCACCGGCCAGGATGGACACGGTGCGGTCCCAGCCGAGGGCAATGCCCGCGTGCGGCGGAGCGCCGTACTTGAAGGCCTCGAGCAGGAAGCCGAACTTCTCCTGGGCTTCCTCCGGGGAGATGCCCAGCACGTTGAGGACACGATCCTGAATGTCGTCGCGGTGGATACGCACGGAACCGCCGCCCATCTCCTCGCCGTTGCAGACGATGTCGTAGGAGTCGGACATGGCGTGCTCAGGATCCTTGTCGAACTTGTCGATCCAATCCTTGCTCGGCATGGTGAACGGGTGGTGCATGGAGGTCCACTTGGAGTGGCCGACTGCAACGTCGTCATCATCCGGGTCGTCGGTGGGCTTGAACAGCGGGAAGTCGACAACCCAGGTGAAGGCGAACTTCTTCGGATCCAGCAGACCCTCACGGCGGGCGAGCTCCACACGAGCGGCACCCAGCAGCAGCTGGGAGGATTCGCGGGAACCGGCGGCGAAGAACACGGCGTCGCCAGGCTCGGCGCCAACGGCCTCGCGCAGACCGGCGCGCTCTTCCTCGGACAGGTTCTTGGCCACAGGGCCCTTCAGCTCGCCGTCTTCGGCGAAGACCACGTAGGCGAGGCCCTTGGCGCCGCGCTGCTTGGCCCATTCCTGCCATGCGTCGAACTGGCGACGAGGCGTGGAAGCACCGCCCTTGAAGAGCACAGCACCCACGTACGGAGCCTGGAACACACGGAACGGGGTGTTCTTGAAGTAATCGGTGAGCTCGACCAGCGGGTTGCCGAAGCGCAGATCCGGCTTGTCGGAACCGTACTTATCCATGGCTTCCTGCCAGGTGATGCGCGGCAGCGGCAGCTGGACTTCATAGCCAGCGGTCTTCCAGATGGCGGCGATGACCTTCTCGGCCATGGCCATCACGTCTTCCTGGTCGACGAAGCTCATCTCCATATCGAGCTGGGTGAACTCAGGCTGGCGATCGGCGCGGAAGTCCTCGTCACGATAGCAGCGAGCCAGCTGGTAGTAGCGCTCGACGCCGGAGACCATGAGCAGCTGCTTCAGAAGCTGCGGGGACTGCGGCAGGGCGTACCAGGAGCCCGGCACCAGACGGGCCGGCACCAGGAAGTCGCGGGCGCCTTCCGGAGTGGACTTGATGAAGGTCGGGGTCTCGACCTCGGTGAAGTCCATGTCTTCGAGGGCGTGGCGAGCGGCCTTGGCCATGTCGGAGCGCAGCTTCAGGTTGTGCTGCATGGACGGGCGGCGAAGGTCGAGGTAGCGGTACTTCAGACGGACGTCCTCACCGGGCAGCTTGTTCTCGGATTCGTTCTCCAGAGCGGTGGACACCTGGAACGGCAGGGCATCGGCCTTGGCGAGAATCTCGATGTTCTCGGCAACGACCTCGATCTTGCCGGTGGCCAGGTGGGTGTTCTCGTTGCCGTCCGGACGCAGGCGCACCTCACCGGTGACCTGGATCACGAACTCGGAACGCAGCGGGCGGGCCACTTCCTCGTCATAGATAACGACCTGCACCAAACCGGTGTTGTCGCGAAGGTCGATGAAGGCCACGCCGCCGTGGTCGCGACGACGGTCGACCCAACCGGCGAGGGTGACCTTCTGGCCAACCAGTGCCTCGGTCACGTCAGTGGCATGATGTGTTCTGTAAGCCGTCTGGCTCATTGTCTTATTTCTCCTCGATTTTTCGCGCGAATTCGTCAGATTTCGACGGTTTGCTGGGCAACCACAGTATCCGGCTCCCAAGACGTGCAATCAGCGGCAACCTGCTCGCCGGTGACGATGTTCTTGACCTCATCACCCGCGGCTTCGCCGTTCTCGCCGTCGGCGGCGCTGGCCGGGAACCACACATAAGGGATACCGAGCTTGTCCGCATACTTGATCTGCTTGCCGAGCTTGGCCGCGGTAGGTGCCACATCGGTGGCGATGCCACGGGCACGCAGCTGGGCGGCGATGCGGTTGGCAGCCGGACGATCTTCCTCGTTCCACACAGCCACGAGCACGGCAGCCGGGGAAACACGGTTGGCGTGGGCGCCCGCGGTGTGCAGCATGTAGCTCACCAGTCGGCTCAGACCGATGGACAGGCCCACACCCGGGTACTTGCGGTTGCCCTGGGAGGCCAGATTGTCGTAACGGCCACCGGAGCAGATGGAACCGAGGGATGCAGCACCGTCAAGGAAGGTCTCGTACACGGAACCGGTGTAGTAATCCAGACCACGCGCGATCTTCAGGTCGGCAATGACCGAGCCTGGGCGAATCACAGCGGCTTCGTCCACAATCATGGCCAGCGTATCGAGGCCCTGACGAGCCAGCGCATATGCGTCGCTCTCCTGCGCGATGCCATGCTCGGCGCACAGCGCGTCGAACTTTTCAGCCAGTTCCTTGCCATCCGCCGCGGTCAGCTCGGCGAGTTCGAGGCAGGCGCGTGCCTGTGCCTCGGTGGCACCACAGCTTTCGGTGAGCAGTCGGGCCACTTCGTCAGCGCCGATCTTGTCGAGCTTGTCGATCTCGCGCAGCACACCTTCGATATCCGTCAGGCCAAGACCACGGTAGAAACCTTCGGACAGCTTGCGGTTGTTGGCATGCACGGTAGCCTTCGGAAGTCCATAAGCACGCAACTCCTCCAGCGCGGAAACCATGACCAGCGGCAGTTCGACTTCGTAGTGGTCCGGCAGCTCGCCGGCACCGATCACGTCGATATCGGCCTGCACGAACTCTCGGAAACGACCCTCCTGCGGACGCTCGCCACGCCAGACCTTCTGAATCTGCCAACGCTTGAACGGGAAGGCCAGCGCGCCCGAATGCTCGACCACATACCGGCTCAGCGGCACGGTCAGATCGAAATGCAGACCCAGACGCTCCTCGATGGGAGTGTCGGATTCATGACCGACCTCCTGCAGACGGCTCAGCAGGTAGATCTCCTTGCTGGTCTCGCCCTTTTTCAGCAGGGAAGCGCCAGTTTCCACCGCTCTGGTCTCAATGCCGATGAAGCCATTGAGCTCAAAAACCTTGCGAAGCGTGTCGATAACACGCTGCTCCACAACACGTTCGGAGGGGAGCCACTCCGGGAATCCTGATATTGATGCACCTTTAGCCACGAAATCAATATAATAGGTGAGGGTTGCGTCAAGCCATGCCATTTTCCGGTATGCGAGGCGCTTCCACTCACTCACACTACGCTTGTAAGGAGCTGGCCATGGCCGACGAGACTGTCACCGAAACCGAAAACACCGCTGCAACCGAAGAGCAGGCAACGACACCCGCACCCGCGGTCAGCGAGGCTAAGCCGACTCCCGCTTCGATGCCGAAGCCGCACGCCCCCTCCCCCGCCGCATTCGCCAAGAAGACCCCGGCCAAGCAGCACGCCGCCGCCCCGACCTCCACCGCCGCTTATTCCGAGGATGATGTCAAGGCTGCCGAAGCCTTTGGCCGCGTGGACGAGAACGGCACCGTGTTCGTGAAGGACGGCGAGACCGAGCGCGAGGTCGGTCAGTTCCCGGATGCTTCCAAGGAAGAGGCACTGGCACTGTACGCCCGCCGTTTCCTGGATTTGAAGGCCAAGCTTGATCTGCTGGCCGGCCGTCTGAATTCCCCGAGCGTCAAGGCTCGTGAAATCGATGAGTCCCTGAAGCTCTTGGGCGAAGAAACCAATGAGCCGGCCGTGGTGGGCGATATCGCCGCGCTGAAGGCCCAGTTCGAGGAGCTCAAGGCCGCCGGCGAAGCCAAGAAGGCCGCTTTGGCCGAGGCCCGCAAGGCAGCCATTGCCAAGGCCGTCGCCGAGCGCACCGCCATCGTGGAGAAGGCCGAAGCCCTGGCCGCATCCTTGGGTGACAACACCAACTGGCGCTCCACCGCCGACAAGTTCCGCAACCTGTTCGACGAGTGGCAGAACCACCAGCGCACCACCATCCGCATCGACAAGCCGGAGGCCGAAGCCCTGTGGAAGCGCTTCTCCGCTGCCCGCACCACCTTCAACCAGGCTCGCCGCAAGTGGGCCCAGGCCCGCGACAACGAGCGTAACCACGCCAAGGAAGTCAAGGAAGCCATCATCGCCGAGGCCAACGAGCTGAAGGATTCCACCGCCTGGGGCGAGACCTCCCGCAAGTTCAACGATCTGATGGATCGTTGGAAGAAGGCCGGTCGCGCAGGCCGTACCGAGGACGACGAGCTGTGGGGCAAGTTCCGCGAGGCCGCTGACGCCTTCTTCAACGCCCGTCAGGCCGATCGTGACCAGATGAACACCGCCGAGAAGGAGAATCTGGCCAAGAAGGAAGAGCTGCTGGTCAAGGCCGAGGCTCTGGTGCCGGTCAAGACCGACGCCGAAGCCAAGAAGGCACGTCAGGAGCTGGCCAAGATTCAGGAAGAGTGGGATCAGATCGGCTACGTGCCGCGCGAGGATATGCGTCGCATCGAGAACCGTCTGGACGCTGTGGACAAGCAGATCAAGTCCGTTGAGGATGCCGCTTGGAAGCAGTCCGATCCGGAGGCTGATGCCCGCAAGTCCAGCTTCGAAGAGCAGCTGAACGCTCAGCTCGCCGAGCTCGACGCCAAGATCGCCGCTGAGTCCGATCCGAAGAAGAAAGCCAAGCTTGAGGCTGAGAAGGCCACCAAGGAACAGTGGCTGAACGCCATTAAGTAATCTTTCCCAGGATTCAATAGCGTCGCAACGCGAATGATGCCCGTCAGAGTGATCTGGCGGGCATCATCGTTATCGGTGGTTTGTATCAGGAGATTGCGCCCCCTACACAAGGCCTGGTTCCCATCTAGGCCTTCATACCGGTTTGCGGCACCTTCGCCGGAGCGAGCGCGGGATGCGTGGCCAGATACTGCTTCAACGGTTCGCTATATGACATGTTCAGTTCGCCATAATTCGTTCCCGCACGGAAGGCATGGTAATCATCGCCGCCCTGGAGCAGATAGGAATTCGACGCGATAATCACCAGTTCATCATCAGCGACTGGCCTACCATCAATCATCAGATCAGTAATATCAACCGCACGAGTATCGTCATCACCATCAAAGCTGGTGTTGAGCTGCGCATTATCCTCTGTTCCGGCCAGATTCCGTTCCACAAATCGATAGCTCACATTCGAGGAGATCCCAATCCAGCGACGCTTCAACTGACCGTCCTTGAATCGGAACTGCTCAGCCAATACACGCTTCACATCTTCACCGGTCAATGTTTCGTGCGCGGCTTTGAACTGCAGTGCCATCAACGAGTCCACTTCACGCACACTGACCCTGCCATTGCCATCCATGTCGAGTTTCGCAGTGCGCAGGCTGCCATCATTGGAAAAGCCAATCACCGGTAAACGCTCACCAGCATATACAGCGCGTTGAATCATAGACCTGTTGGCGTCCGCCACCAAACGGCCCACCGAATCTTCCTGACCATTTTCGATGCGTTTATCAAAGTTCGCGCCGGCGGCCAATGTGCCAACCGTTGCATCACCCACCTGAGCCGCATGTGCTTGAGCCGCAGTAAATACCTGCTGGGAGTGGTTCACCATACTTTCGCCAGTCGAGCCCGCAGACATCCATGCCGATTGGGTGGTGTGCGCATCAAGACCTTCCACGCGAATCACGCCGGGGACCCTTGGCGATGCCTGTTCGGTGCCATTGCCAAGGTCGACATTCTCCACGGTGACTTTGGCACGACGACCGTGCCCGGTGATAATCAGATCCTGCACCGCCATCGCACGGCCAAAACTGCCAGCCTCATAGATAGGGGCTCCCCCATCCGTACGTCCGTACTTCAGTGCATGCGTGTGGCCGGTATACACCACATCCACATCCTTGCCAAGGCCCTGAGCGGCCGTGGCATCAGCGTGAATCAACGCCACCACAGCATCCGTCTTGCCGGATTGCTTGAGTTCATGGGCCACACGGTTGACGGCATCCACCGCACGCTCGTCCAGATCGGCATCCTTCGTGATTTGCGGCGTCGCCACGGATCCCAACGCATCAGTCAATGCGCCAACGAATCCGATGCGCTTGCCGTTGACCTCACGAATCGTATACTCCTTGACCCGGCTCAATTTGCCGCCTGCAGCCTTGTTACGAGCGGATGTATTGGCGCACAGCCAATCAATGCCATTGGCCGGCGAAGCAATCCGGTTATTGAAATCAGCCACCGAACGATCGAATTCGTGATTGCCGACTGCGGAAATCGTCAATCCCCAGGATTTTGCCATATCCAACGTCGGCTGATCCTTGGCCACTGCGGATTCATACGGAGAACCGCCGACCAAGTCTCCGGTGGACACCGGCACCATATTGCCGGGATTATGGCTGTCCGCCAGCGTAAACGCGGCAGCATTGTCCGCACCGCGCTCGATGTGTCCATGAAAATCGGTGATATCGGCGATTGTCACCGTTCTAGTACCTGTTGCGGCATCATTCCCGGAAAAAGGAACGGTTCCCGTTGCTCCTGCAACAGCGTTAGGTACGGTAAGAAACGTAAGTACGGTCGCGATGATTACTGCCATGGCGACCTTAGGCCGCCTGCCGGTCCACTGCCGGCGATCCATGCCCTTGCTCACACTGTTACGCTAAGACAGCTAGTTGAATGCACCTCCACGCCCATTCAACGTCAAAGTTAACTCTTAGCGGCTTCTTTGTCTTACGCAATCAGCAACCGCGATCGCCTAAACTGGCGCTATGTATGCGGCACCTTGGTTCTTACGCATACATAGTGAGGGAACTGGCGACTACTGCTTCTTGCGCGGTTCGACATGCCCGGTACTCGACATGCCCGGTACTCAATCCCGACTGTTACACTTCCCTAGCGTGAATACAGCGACCCAGAACACCAATCACATTCGCACTGTAGCCGACCTGTTCGTGGAATGCCTCGTCAACGAAGGCGTGGAAACCATGTACGGCATCCCGGGCGAGGAGAACATCCCGCTGATGGAGGCCATCGAACGCGATGGACGCATTCGTTTCATCCTGACCCGCCATGAGCAGGGAGCCGGTTTCATGGCCGCCACGCAGGGTCACCTGACCGGCAAGCCTGGCGTCTGCCTGGCCACGCTGGGGCCAGGCGCGCTGAACCTGACGCTCCCCGTGGCGCAGGCCAATGCCAGCACCACACCGCTCGTGGCCATCTGCGCTCAGGGCAATGTGAGTCGCCTGTACAAGGAATCACATCAGATCGTGGATCTGGTGTCCGTATTCCGCCCGCTGACCCAGTGGACGTCGATGATTGTGGAGCCGGCTTCGGTGCCGGAAATGGTGCGCAAGGCTTTCTCCATCTCCCAGCGCAACCGACCAGGCGCCACCTGCCTGATTCTGCCCGAAGATGTTGCCGAGATGCCGGCTCCTGAAGACGCTCACCCGCTGCCGTTGCCGAATCCGATGAGCTTCGCGCCTACTGCCGACACGATCTCTCGCGCCGTAAGCATTATCCGCGGCGCCAAGCACCCGATCATCTTGGCCGGCAATGGCGTGGCCCGCGGTCATGCGGAGAACCGTCTGCTGGCTTTGGCCGAGCAGCTTAATGTGCCGGTGGCCACCACGTTCGAAGGCAAGGGCGTGATTTCCGATCGCATTCCGCTGGCGCTCGGCGTAGTGGGCTTCATGCGCCACGATTATGAGAATTTCGCGTTCGATGAGGCCGATCTGATTATCGCGGTAGGCTTCTCCATCCAGCAGTTCGACCCGAAGAAGATCAACCCGAACGACGATAAGACCATCATCCACATCAACACGTTCATCGAGGATACGGACGCACACTACTCCACCGCGCTGAACATTATGGGCAATATCGACGCCACGCTGCAGGCGCTGATCGCCCAGCTGCATGCGGAGCATGTGACGTTCGGCGTCTCTCATCCGAAGATTCATGAACTGTTGGAAACCGAATACACCTCGTACGCGGATGATGATTCGTTCCCGATGAAGCCGCAGCGCATTGTGGCCGATACGCGCCGCGCGATGGAGACGGATACGGATATCGCCTTGGTGGATACCGGCGCCTTGAAGATGTGGATGGCTCGTCTCTACCCCACCTATTATTCCAACACCTGCGTGATCGATAATTCCCTGTCCACCATGGCCTGGACACTGCCAGGCGCGGTGGCGGCCTCGCTGGAGAATCCAGGACGCCCGGTATTGGCGGTGATGGGCGACGGTTCGTTCATGATGAACGTGCAGGAGATCGAAACCGCCGTGCGCGTGGGTGCCCGCATGGTGATTCTGGTGTGGGTTGACGAAGCCTATGGCCTGATCAAATGGAAGATGGATATTCATGACGGCAGCCACGAATATGTGGACTTCAACAATCCGGATGTGGTGGAACTTGGCATGAGCTTCGGCGCCAAGGGCCATTTGATTGAGTCCGCTGACCAGCTCTACCCTACGCTGCGCTCGGCTTTGCGTTCCGGCTCCGGCATTGACATCATCGCCTGCCCGGTTGATTACTCCGAGAACATGAAGCTCATCGAGAAGCTCGGCGAGGTTGATTTCAGCGGCTGAACAATACTGGCATAAGAAAGGCGCCTCGGTTCCGTGCAGGACCGAGGCGCCTTTCTTATGCGTTATGCGCTAGCTGGATTATTCAGCAAACTGTTCGCCAGCGTCATCTGAACCGGAGTCAGCGGCTGGTGCGGCAGCATCAGCCAATTCCGGTTCATTGGCGGCGACAGGTTCGTCGACACCGGCGGCCTCATCATTGCCAGCATCTTCAGCCTTGGCCGGCTCTTCGAACTTTTCACCCTTGAAGGTGAATTCGCCCAAGATACCTTCGCCTTCGGCATCCACCACCACGCGCTGGCCGTCTTCGAGGTCACCCATCAGAATCTTCTCGGAGATGGCGTCCTCGATATCGCGCTGAATCACGCGACGCAGCGGACGGGCACCAAGCAACGGGTCGAAGCCCTTCTGCGCGAGCAGGTCCTTGGCGGCATTGGTAAGCTCGAGCGACATGTGACGATCGAACAGGCGGTCGTTAAGCTGCTTGACGTCGAGATCGACGATCTGACGCACCTGCGGCTCAGTAAGCTGCTTGAAGACGATGATGTCATCCAAACGGTTCAGGAACTCCGGACGGAACTGTTGCTTCAGTTCGGAGCTGACCTGATCCTTCATGCGCTGGTAGCTGGACTCGTTGTTGGCACCCAGATTGAAGCCCGTGTTGGCTGCCTTCGCAATGTCACGCGTACCGAGGTTGGTGGTGAGGATGATGATGGTGTTCTTGAAGTCCACCTTGCGACCCTGGCCGTCGGTCAAGTGGCCGTCATCCAGCACCTGCAGCAGCGTGTTGAAGATATCCGGGTGAGCCTTCTCGATCTCGTCGAACAGCACCACGGAGAACGGCTTGCGACGCACCTTTTCGGTGAGTTCGCCGCCCTCTTCGTAGCCGACGTACCCCGGAGGCGCACCGAACAGACGGGAAGCTGCGTACTTCTCGGAGAACTCGGACATATCCACGCGAATCAGCGCGTCCTCATCGTCGAACAGGAATTCGGCGAGCGCCTTGGCCAGCTCGGTCTTACCGACGCCGGTCGGGCCGGCGAAGATGAACGAACCGGACGGGCGCTTCGGATCCTTGAGCCCCACGCGGGTACGGCGAATCGAGCGGGACAGTGCGGACACTGCTTCATCCTGGCCGATGATGCGCTTGTGCAGCTCGGCCTCCATGTTGAGCAGCTTCTTGGACTCGGCCTGGGTCAGCTTGAACACCGGAATACCGGTGGTGGAGCTGATGACCTCGGCGATTACATCCTCATCCACGACCATCTTGACGTCGGACTCGCCCTCACGCCAGGAGTCCTCCTTGGCCTTGCGATCGGCTTCCAGCTTCTCCTGGCTGTCGCGCAGCTTGGCGGCGTTCTCAAAGTCCTGGGCCTTGATGGCTTCATCCTTCTTGGCTGCCACCTTGGCGATCTTCTCGTCCAGCTCCTTGAGCTCCGGCGGAGCGGTCAGGCGCTTGATGCGCAGACGCGCACCGGCCTCATCGATCAGATCGATGGCCTTATCCGGCAGGTTACGATCCTGGATGTAACGGCTGGAGAGCTCGGCCGCGGACTGCAGAGCGCCATCGGTGATGGTCACGTGATGGTGGTTCTCGTAACGGGAACGCAAGCCCTTCAAGATCTCGATGGTTTCGGCGATGGTGGGCTCGTGCACCTGAATCGGCTGGAAACGACGTTCCAGAGCCGCATCCTTCTCGATGTACTTGCGGTACTCATCGGTCGTGGTGGCACCAATGGTCTGGAGCTCGCCACGGGCCAGCATCGGCTTCAGCATATCGGAGGCGCCCAGAGCGCCATCCGCGGAACCTGCGCCCACGATGGTGTGAATCTCATCGATGAACAGTACGATGTCGCCGCGGGTCTTGATCTCCTTCAGCACCTTCTTCAGGCGTTCTTCGAAATCACCACGGTAACGGGAACCGGCCACCATAGAGCCCAAGTCCAGCGAATAGACCTGCTTGCCCTTCAAGGTTTCCGGCACATCGCCGGCATTGATCTTCTGGGCCAGGCCTTCGACCACTGCGGTCTTGCCCACGCCGGGCTCGCCGATCAGCACCGGGTTGTTCTTGGTGCGGCGAGAGAGCACCACCATAACGCGCTCAATCTCATTGGTACGGCCAATCACCGGGTCCAGCTTGCCTTCGGCAGCTTCAGCGGTCAGGTTGCGGCCGAACTGGTCAAGGATGGCGGAACCGGACTTGTTCTGCTTATCAGCAACACCGCCAGCGTTGGCCAAATCGCCCTTACCATCACCGGACGTACCAGAGTTACCACGAATCATATCAATCGTGGCGCTGCGCAGCTCGCCCAGATCAACACCCATCTTGATGAGCACCTGAGTGCCGACGCCCTCACCCTCGCGAATCAGGCCGAGCAGAATATGTTCGGTGCCGATGTAGCTGTGACCCAGCTGAAGGGCTTCACGAAGCGAGAACTCCAGTACCTGCTTAGCGTGCGGAGTAAAGGGGATGTGCCCGTTCGGAGCAGCGTTGCCCTTGCCGATCATTTCTTCAACCTGCTTGCGAGTGGCATCAAGCTCCACGCCCTTCGAAGCGAGCGCCTTGGCAGCCACGCCTTCGCCTTCACGAATTAGGCCGAGCAGCAGGTGTTCGGTGCCGATGTAGTTGTGCTGGAGAGACCGGGCCTCTTCCTGCGCCAACACAATCACGCGCCGTGCACGGTCGGTAAACCGTTCGAACATGCTTGTCCTTCCTCAATAGACATTCCGTTTTACTCTACCGATTTGCGGTGACGTTTATTCACCTGATTCCATGAATTGCGCCGTAAGCGGGAAAGAAAACGATATGCTGGACGTATATTCATCATTCACACTGATGCCAAAGGAGGTTGTGATGACTGAATTGAACACCAAGGCCGACATCGTGGTTGGCGTTGACGGCTCTGATGAATCATTCGCCGCATTGAAGTGGGCTTTGGAGGAGGCCTCACTGTCCGGGCAAAGCGTCAATGCCGTATTCGGTTGGACACATTCCTGGGATATGGGCGCTGAACCGGATAGCGATGAAGCATGGGCCAAGATCCGTCACGATATCGCCAACGAGTTGCGCGAATGGGTGGAACGCGCCACCACAGGCATTGATTTCGACCCCGCCAACCTGAAACTCACGTCCGTCAAGGCGTCCGGCACCACTGCCCTGCTGCAGATCGGTCATGATGCGCAGCAGATCGTAGTCGGACGTCGCTCGTTGGGACGCGTGGCGCGCTGGTTCCTGGGATCATTGTCTGCCTCCCTGGCCGAAGAGGCAGAAGTACCGGTCACCGTGGTGCGTTTGACCGGCGGCGAGGAGGAAAGCGTCACCGATGCCATCGCCAATGCTTTGACGCCCGGCGACGAGCCCGTGCACTATGAGCAACCGGAACCAGAAACCGAACCGAATGTTCGTCCGGTTGTGGTTGGTGTCGACGGCTCCGAAACCTCTCGCCGAGCTTTCGATTTCGCCTTGGAGGAGGCACGACTCCATCATCGTCCGCTGCATGTGATGTTCTGCTGGCAGCTGCGCGACCTTGGTGTGGTTCCCGGATACGAGAACGCCGTGCCACCAGTTGAGGTCGGCCAGCGCCGAGCGGAGGAGATTCTGAACGGGCTGATGGCCAAAGCCGTCATTCCCGACGGTGTATCCGTGACCGCAAACGCTTTCCACATCCGTGCTTCCAAAGGCCTGATCGCGGCTTCGCGTTATGCCTCGCATCTGGTGGTGGGATCGCGTGGATTGTCCGGGTTGGACGCGCACTTCCTTGGCTCGGTGTCTCGCCAAATCGTCAACTTCGCCGAATGCACGGTGACCGTGGTGCACTAACAACAGCCGGCATGGGCATTGCAATAACACACTGATTCCAATGCCGATATCAATCAAATCGGGTGGCGGGATTCCCCCTTCGTAATCTCACCACCCGATTTCCTATCGTAGTTTCTTACCGTTTTTCAGAGTAAGCACTGTCTGGAATCTCACAGTTCGTCGATAATGGGAAAATAGCCATCTCGAGAATTTGCCGCGCTGAGTTGTTACTGCTCGTTGTCGGCATCATTGCCGGATTCGTCAGAATCGTCCAAAACACCGGCTTGAGAGTCAACGGAATCATCAGCAGCGTCCAAGTCAGTAGAATTGTCATCATCAGCATCGGATTCCTCTTCAGCCTTGCTCTGACGCAGCTGTTCGATCAGATCAATGACTGTTTCGAGTTCCGGGGCCACATCGTCCGTGGTATCGGAGAACTCGTCATCGATGTCGATGTCATCATCGCCATCATCAACGGATGTGTTGTTGATGATGTCTTCTTCGGTGGCCTCATCATCATCGTAATCGGCATCGGTTTCACCGGCATCAACGTCATCGAGGGCATCTTCAGAGGCACTGGAATCATCGATAGGCTGCTCGATGGATTGCGTGCCGGACTGATCGTCGGTGTCACCATCCATATCGGCTGGGTCCACAGCTGTTGCGCTGGATTCGTCCACTGCCGTATCAGTCGCAGCAACGCCATCATCCGACTTCGCACCAGTATCATCGGCGGCATTGTTGACCACCGCATTATCGGCATCGACGATGACGTCGACGCCATCGACCGCGCCAGCATCCTTGGCCGGCTCAGCCGAAACCTCGACATCAGCAGGCTCATCCTTAGGCTCAGATTCCTCAGCCTTACGAGTCTTGGGACGGGCCACAATGTCGATGTGCAAATCATCCAACGCCGGCTTGGACTGCACCCACAGGTGGCTCGGTTCCGGCGGCTCGATCTCGGAGTGCTCGCCGCAACCATGATCGAGAGAAACCACACGGCCATCATCTGGGCTCCACTTGTTGGCGCATACGCCGAACATGCGATCCAATTCGCCGGTCAGCGGCACAAAGAAACCGCAATCGGAGCATAGGTTGCCGGCCGCGGTCTTGGTGCTCAATGCCTTCGGGCCACGTGGACCTTCATACCAGCGTTTGGCCGCCTGTGCTCGGCCCAACGGGCTCAGCACATGGCGACGTGTCAGGCGAAACGTCTCCGCCGCATCGTTGACGTCCGGTACCGAGGATTCCTCTACCTCACCGGTCTCCAGACGCTCATCATCGGGATCGGTGCCGATCGAGTCGGTGGGAGAAAGATCCGTTGGTTCAAGACGATCCTTCCAAGGAATCCACTTCGGTGGAAGCAACGCCTCCTCCGTAGGAATCAACGAGGATTCATTCACGGTCCAGGAGTCCAGCTCCTGATCGTGATAAAGCGTCACCGACCATTGCCAACCCTCGTATCCGCGAATATTCGCGGCGAATCGGAAGTCGGTAACGTGGTCTTCAAGCTCGTTGGCGACAACGAACTGCCCCACTTGCTCGGGCTCGTCGGCCACTTCCAGCAGCACAGCATGCGCTATGGCGCGAGGATCCGGCGTCACAGTGGTTTCGGTGGAATCAGTCATGGATGCAATCAGTCCTGTACGTCAAACTGGTCCGCCACGGCACGCAGCAGTGTGGCCAGCTTCTTGCTTTCGGCGGAAGACGGGTAACGATGACGGCGCAGGGTGTTGCCGGCCGCGTCCAACATCTTGATGAGATCTTCGCAAATCGCAGCCATGTCATCCGGCTTCGGGCGCGTGGCCTTCACCAAGCTCGGCGCCGAAGCGATCAGCTGGACTCCCATGGCCTGCGGTCCGCGACGACCGTCAACCACGGAATACTCCACCTTGGCACCCTTGCGCAGCGTAGTGGCGCCTGCAGGTAGGGCCTGAGCCGGCAGGAACACGTCCTTGCCTTCCTCATTGGTGATGAAACCATAACCCTTGGCTGCGTCAAACCAACGAACTCGACCGGTGGGCATTGCGAAACCTTCCTTAGTGCATAGGGAGTAATGAACTGAAGGAACAGTGTACCTCACAGGCCTTGACCTGCGCCACTTTGGAGGAGTCGCTTACGCTTTACGCTCACCACCGAACCAGGAGGTCTTCGCCTTGGGCTCCTTGGACTTGGCGATGGCCGGCTGCGCCAGGGGCGTTGCGGCCATGCGCTCCACAGGCAGAATCACCGTGAAGGTCAGGCCTCCCCCCTCCGTTCCTGTGGCGCAGATGAACCCATGATGCGCCTTGACCACCGATTGGGCGATGGCCATGCCCAATCCGGTGCCGCCCTTCTGCCTTGCTCGGGATGGATCGGCGGTATAGAACCGTTCGAAGATCTTCGACCGGGATTCCGGCGGGACGCCTGGCCCATGATCCACAAATCGCAACACGGCATATCGGTAACCGGTCCGCATGGATTGGCCGACTTCCGCTGCCTCGACGAAACGCCTCATCGAGGCTTCCGTGGTAGGCATTTGCGCAAGCTGCCGCGGATCTATCGCAGCAGGCATGATACCGAGTGCCACCTGTGCCGGGGAATCGGCGGGAGTGTATCGGTGAATGTTGCCGACGATGTTGGTCACCACCTGGCGCAAGCGAGACGCGTCTCCCGGCAAGGTGACGGCATCCCAGTCGCCGTCTATCGTCTGCAACGAGGCCGGATGGCTCAGATCCCGTGCGGGAACGAGCTCCAGACGGTCGCGGGAGATGACTCGATCCGGGTCGAGCGCATGTAAATCGTCCACGGCATCGGTGACCAGCGAGGACAGGTTCACGCTGCCGGTGACATCAATGCCGCGTCCCTCGTCCAGACGCGCCAACGACAGCAGATCCTCCACCAGCACGGTCATGCGTTGGCTGGAACGTTCGATATGTTCGATGGATTCATCCGCACGCTCCAACGCGCCGGGCATGTCCCGTTGCATCTTGTAGAGCTCCGCATAACCGTGAATGGCGGCAAGAGGCGTACGCAGCTCATGGCTGGCGTCAGAGACGAACCGTTTCATCTTTTCGGTCGTCTCCTCCTGCTCGTGGAAGCTGACTTCTATTCGGGTCAGCATCGTGTTGAGCGACGCGGCGAGCGAACCCACTTCCGTGTTTTCCGGAGCGGATGGGATACGCTGGCTCAAATCCCCTGCGGCGATTTTCGCGGCGGTTTTCTCCATACGCTTCAACGGCATCAGGGTACGCTGAATAATCAGCGTGGACAGTGATCCGCCGAGCAACACCACGGCGATGCCCACCACAATGCAATATTGGGTCAGCGTTTTCAATGTGTCGATCTGATCGGACATGGACAGTCCGATGTACACCACGCCACGTACGACCTTGCCGCCATTACTGGTTTTTGCGGTCCATTCCTTGGCCACGACGCGCCAAGGCGCGCTGGCCGCCGACACCGCGGCACGGTTGGCATTCGACTTCGGCGAGGAGAGGATCTTGGTCACCGAGCCAGACGAACTGGAACCATTCGGCGCGGGATCGGTTGCCGGGCCGCCAGATGAATCCGGCGCATTCGTGCCATTGCTGCCGCCCGCATCGCCTGAATCATCGCCGCCATTGGCGGACGTCCCGGAATCATTGGTTTGCACTTCGACAATCTGCCGTGCGACAGCCGGAGCGGTGAACACCTTGCCCAAGGTGATGCCATCGGTATTGCCATAGGTAGGCAGCACCGGCACGGATACGATGCCGTCCTGCAGCTGCGGCAGCAATGGCGTCACCACCAAGGGCTTGCCATCGGAATCGGTGGTCCCATCGGTGTACTGGATTTGCAAGAAATACGAATTCGGACCGGAAAGGCCGCTGGAAGTATCCGATTTGGAAAGCAGATCGATGTTCTGGAATACCAGATCGCTTTGCTGGGAAAGCTGGGTATCGGTTTTCTCCAGCATGTAATTGCCCACCAAGGTGCGCAATGAGAAGGAAATGACGGTGATGCCCACCAGCAGCACGGCGATGGTCGCGGCCATAAGCTTGCCACCCAGGGAGATGCGGTCGAAATGCTGGAAGAAAATGTTCTTCTTGTGCTCGTGATGCTCTTTGACGCGCTGGGTCAAAGGCGCGCCAGGGGCGTTTTGGCACGCAGTGGTCTCTTGGGCCGGCGTTCCCGGCTGCTGCTGTGGTTCACTCATAGGCGTAATAGCTTCAACGTATCAGTGCTTGGGCTCGCGAATCATATAACCGATGCCGCGCTTGGTCTCAATAAGAGGAGTCACCTTATGCTTCTCGCCGTTCTCGTCGGTGACTTCCAGGCCATCCACTTTCTTGCGCAGGTAGGAGATGTATGATTCCACGATGGCGGCATCGCCACCCCAGTCGTATTGCCAGACATGATCGAGAATCTGGGCCTTGGACAGCACGCGCCCCTCGTTGTCCATCAGATAACGAAGCAGCTTGTATTCGGTGGGGCTCAAATCAATGGGTTGACCGGCTCGGGTCACGTCGTGGGAGTCCTCATTGATTTCGAGATCGGCCACGCGGATAATCGGATCATCCTCCACTTGTTCGCGGGTGCGGCGCAGAATGGCGCGAATACGGGCCACAACCTCCTCGAGACTGAATGGCTTGGTCACGTAATCGTCGCCGCCCACGGTCAATCCCATGATCTTATCCTGGGTGTCATCACGAGCAGTGAGGAACAGGACCGGCGAGTCGATGCCTTCCTGCCTGATGCGGCGGGTCACGGTGAATCCGTCGATATCAGGCAGCATGACGTCAAGCACAATGAGATCGGGCTGGACCTTTTCAATCACCTCGATGGCCTCCGAACCGGAAGCCGCGGTGTTCACCTCGAATCCGGCGAAATGCAGTGAGGCGACCAGCAGTTCACGGATGGACGGCTCATCGTCAACAACAACAATCGATGCTTCAATAGGCTTACTCATGCTTCCTAGAGTGGCGCGTTCGTCTGAGCGTTTCCTGAATGTCCGCTTGAAGTTATTCGTTGTCGTGGTTATCAGCAGCTGACTGCGAGTCCAGCTTCGGGCCTGACTGCGAGTCCATTTCAGCCGCCTGCCGCGCCTTTCGTTGGGCCTTGCGCTGCGCGATCCTCGCCCGGCGGGCCTTCTTCTCGTTTCTGGAGAGCGTCTGACGATTCGCACGACGCGGCTTCTTGCCCTTGCTGCGAACTCGAATGATGATCATCAACGCCACCACGATGACCAACACCACCAGCACCACGATCATGGCGATCACGCCGATCGTGACAGACGAACTGGATGTGGAGGTCTTCTTGGATTGGATGATCTGCTCCATCATGGAGGTCGCGGAACCGGGCCAATCCGGCGTGCTTTTCATCAGCGGCTCCTGCGCCGCCGCAGACAGCTTATCGACCGTTTCCTGGCTTTTCAGCCATTCATCGGAATTCGAGGAGACAGCCACCACGAGATTGCCGTCGTTCGAGGCGACCGCCAGCAGCACGGTATTCGGCTTTGGATTGGTGGATTCCAGTACGGTACTGGCCCACTTCTGAGGCGTCTGATCACTGTTGAAACTCGACAGATACAGCAAATGCACATGCACACCGGTTTCCTGCTCGGTTTTGGCGATGGCATCCGTGACTTCCGCGGCATGGGACCCCAGGAGGTTCTCCGTATCGGTGATGTTATCGGTAATGGTGACGCCGCTGTTCGAACTGTTCGAATCATTGGCGCTGTCATCGGAGTTATCCCCATAGGCATAAGCGGTTGTCCACATGCAGCTCAGCATCATCGCAATCAGTACGGCAATGGCGCGAACAAGCCATTGCCTGGCCATACTATGAGTATTTTCCTCACCGTAGGCGGAAGCTAGAACCACATTGGTCGTTTGAACGGGTACCCAAGTCGAATTTGCCATAGGCTCCACATTAGCGTTCGGTATTCGCATTATCGAGCGTCATACACATACAACCCCACATGCAATCGCACATACGACCCAATAAGGAAAGGAGCTGTTCAATGCCCCAATATCAAGTGGATTCGGAACGAATCCAATCATCCTCGGCCGCCGTGGCTCAGTCCATCAGTCAGATTCGACAGGCCGTGAACGGCATGTACACCAATCTCAACGCCCTGCAAGAGGCGTGGCGAGGCTCAGCGGCCAGCCAATTCACCTCGGTTGCGGCACAGTGGCGTGCGGCACAGCAGCAGATGGAGGCATCATTGGAATCCATTCAGCAAAGCCTCGCCTCGGCCTCCACGGTTTATGCCGATGCGGAAGCCGCTGCTTCACGATTGTTCGTCCAGTAAAGCAGCAGGCAGCAAACCGATAATCACCGACAGACACGGCGCCGGAATCGAAAAAGGGAACTCCCCCGAAAAGGAGTTCCCTTCTATCAGCTATCGAGCTGTTGGCTTTGACGCTATCGGTCTAAACCGTCCGGATCAGTAGCCCATGTCAGCGCCAGCGGCCGGAGCAGCAGTCTTCGGCTCCGGCTTGTTGGCCACGACGGCCTCGGTGGTCAGGAACAGACCAGCGATGGAGGCGGCGTTCTGCAGAGCGGAACGGGTCACCTTGACCGGGTCGGTGACACCGGCGGCCAGCAGGTCCTCGTAGGTGTCGGTGGCGGCGTTGAAGCCTTCGCCGTCCGGCAGGGAGCGAACCTTGTTGATCACCACGTCGCCGGACACGCCAGCGTTCTCAGCGATCTGCTTGATCGGGGCTTCGATGGCGCGGAACACGATGGCGGCGCCGGTAGCCTCTTCGCCGGTCAGCGAGGTCACAGCCTCATCGGACTCGGCCTTGGCGGCAGCCTGAACGAGGGCCACGCCACCACCAGGCAGCAGGCCTTCCTCGATAGCGGCCTTGGCGTTGCGCACAGCGTCTTCGATGCGGTGCTTGCGCTCCTTGGCCTCGACCTCGGTGGCAGCGCCGACCTTGATGACGGCCACGCCGCCAGCCAGCTTGGCGAGACGCTCCTGCAGCTTCTCGCGATCGTAATCGGAATCGGTGTTCTCGATCTCAGCGCGAATCTGAGCCACGCGAGCGTCGATGTCTTCCTTGGAGCCAGCACCCTGAACGATGGTGGTCTCATCCTTGGAGACGATGACCTTCTTGGCATGGCCGAGCACGGACACGTCGATGGAGTCGAGCTTCAGGCCCAATTCGTCGGAGACGACCTGAGCGCCGGTCAGGATGGCCATATCCTGCAGCATGGCCTTACGGCGGTCGCCGAAGCCCGGGGCCTTGACGGCGCAGGACTTGAAGGTGCCGCGGATGTTGTTCAGGATCAGGGTCGGCAGAGCCTCGCCGTCAACGTCCTCAGCGATGATCAGCAGCGGCTTGCCGGTCTTCATGACCAGCTCGGCGACGTGGACGATGTCCTGCTGGGAGGAGACCTTGCCGCTCGTCAGCAGGATGTACGGATCTTCGAGAACAGCGGTCTGATCGTCAGCATTGGTGACGAAGTACGGGGCGATGTAGCCCTTGTCGAAGCGCATGCCCTCGGTGAAGTCGAGGTCCAGGCCGAAGCGGTTGTTGTCTTCAACGGTCACGACGCCATCCTGGCCGACCTTGTCCAGAGCCTCGGCGATCTTCTCGCCGACCTCAGGATCAGCGGCGGAGATGGTGGCGGTAGCGGCGATCTGGTCCTTGGTCTCAACGTCCTTGGCGGCTGCGACGAGCTCCTTGACGATGACCTCGGTGGCCTTCTCGATGCCGCGACGCAGAGCGATCGGGTTGGAACCGGCGACCACGTTCTTCAGGCCTTCGTGAACCAGGGACTGAGCCAGCACGGTTGCGGTGGTGGTGCCATCGCCGGCGACGTCGTCGGTCTTCTTGGCGACTTCCTTGACCAGCTCGGCGCCGATGCGCTCGTACGGATCCTCGAGATCGATCTCCTTGGCGATGGACACGCCATCGTTGGTGATGGTCGGAGCGCCATAGGTCTTGTCAAGCACGACGTTGCGGCCCTTCGGGCCCAGAGTGACCTTGACGGTGTTGGCGAGCTTGTCGAGGCCCTCCAGCATGCCCTGACGGGCTTCCTCATCATAAGAAATGATCTTTGCCATGGTTGTGTGTTCCTCCAAATGGCTATGTATACCGGTTATCACCCGCAAGCGCCGAGAACGAGTGCCGGCCGTCAGCTGCCGGTTATCACTCTCGACCTCCGAGTGCTAACTGAGACATTAGCACTCACCGACCGAGAGTGCCAACAAGCGCGTTTGCGATTGCGCTATGGGCATGAAATCACATACAAAAAAGCTCCGACTGCGAACCTGCCAGTCGGAGCTAATCAGCACCTTTGCGGGCAAAAACACTCACTCAGGGCGTTCTTCGCCAGAAGACAACTTGACGACGTCCTTAGCCTGAGTACCTTTACCGGACGAAACAGGCGTGTACTCCACCCGGTCGCCCTCATACAGCATCTTGAACTTGTTGTTGCTGCCGTCGTCCTTAATTTCCGCGTAATGCACGAAAACGTCCTCGCCTCCGCCGTCCGGCTGTATGAACCCGAACCCCTTCTTGGCAAGGAAGAACTTTACGGTACCTTGTGCCATATCTGATCTTTCCTTTGTTCCCTAGGCGTCGCGAAAAATGCCAATAGGGAACGTAGAAAGAACCGCATCGCGCTCCCCCCTACCTCGCGACTAGTGAAAGATTGTACCGTGAAGAGGGAACAATACAAATCGTGATGACAATACAGCAGGCGAACCGTCTCAATTAATGAGCGGAAGCCACCGGTCGGCTCCGGTAAAACAATAGCAAAATGCCGCCCTTGGCGATCAGCCAGAGCGGCATCCCAGCATATCCGCTATTCGATATGCATCATCGTTCCGAACATCGTAATCGACGCCGGACCGGCTATCAGTTCATCAGCACCACAATGATGGGAGTGGCCAACCCCTGCGCCTGCTGCACGGTGCTGATGCCCAATGTATTGGCCACATCCTGCGCGGTGGCCTTATCGGATTCGTTCTGGTACCACACCACCGTGGAGGAAGGCAACGAACCGGTCGGATTTGCCGCTTCGACACTGGTATACCCGGAAGTCTGCAGCACGTCGGCCTTCTGCCCCGCATATCCGGAGACGCCGGTTCCGTTCACCACGCGAATTTGTGTGGCCTTGTTCACAGCCGCGGTCTCGGTCTGCTGCTGAGCGCTTTGATCACCGCTCGAGGAATCCGAAGACGCATTGGAATCCGAGTTCGCGGAAGCATCGGAGCTTGACGAGTCAGCGGAATCCGAAGACGAATCGGACTTACTGGCATCAGACTTCTTCTCGGCCTTAGTGGCCGTGTCTGCCGTAGTCGAAGACTGCGTGGACTTCAGGTTCAGCAGGTTCTGGTATTCGCCGCTGCTCACAGCCCATGCGGCGAAGCCGCACAATGCCGCAACGAGAATCACGATGACAAACGGTGCAATGCGGGTGATCAGCGGACGAGAACCGCGATGGGCACCCACCGGGCCCTTCGGCGGATTATCGAAGAGGTCCTGCTCATATGATTCGTAGGTCACCTTGTCGCGCGCCATAAGCCGCCCTCCTTAATGCAAAACTACCCACGAGTGTAACCGTCCGGCACGAAATGGGCCACCACACCGCCTGCCATGCACGGTATATGCACGTTTGGCTACAGTATTGAATCATGATTAAACCATTGAGCGAATTGGTTGAACCGGGTTGGGCGAAGGCTCTGGCCGACGTGGAACCTGACATTCACCGCATGGGTGATTTTCTCAGAGCTGAAAACGCAGCCGGCCACCCCTGGCTTCCCGCGAGCCATAACGTGCTTCGAGCGTTCACCATTCCCTTCGATTCCATCAAGGTGCTGATTGTCGGGCAGGACCCCTACCCCACTCCGGGCCATCCGGTTGGCTTGAGCTTCTGCGTGGCACCGGATGTCCGCCCGCTGCCGAAAAGTCTGATCAATATATATAAGGAACTCGTCGACGATCTTGGGGTGCCGATGCCACCCAACGGCGATCTGACGCCGTGGACCGAACGCGGAGTGATGCTGCTCAACAGGTGCCTGACCGTACGCGTGGGTCAGCCGAATTCCCATCAGGGTAAAGGTTGGGAGCAGGTCACCGAAGCAGCCATCCGCGTGCTGAATGCCCGAGTGGATGACGGCGGCAGGCCGAAGCCACTGGTGGCGATTCTCTGGGGGCGTAATGCTCAGAGCCTTGAACCGCTGTTGACGAACGCGTTCATCATCAAATCCCCTCACCCGAGCCCGTTGTCAGCATCGCGCGGATTCTTTGGTTCCAAGCCGTTCTCCCGAGCGAATCAGGCTCTGGTTTCGATGGGCACCGAACCAGTGGATTGGCGACTGTAGCTTCGTCGGCCTTGCGCCCGGAACGCCGACGAAGCGCTCCGACGTTCTCAGCCGGCAGTCAGTGTAGGTAGTTACAGTGGTGGGCATGACTTTGTTCCCAACGCAACCGCAATTGCCTCCGCAACCGTCCGCGCAACGCCCACTCGCCACCCCCATGACGACGCCCGCGCCGGGTGCAGCTGCGCCTTTGGGCCTTGACGACGCCAAAC
Source organism: Bifidobacterium cebidarum (assembly GCF_009193305.1). Taxonomy (GTDB): domain Bacteria; phylum Actinomycetota; class Actinomycetes; order Actinomycetales; family Bifidobacteriaceae; genus Bifidobacterium; species Bifidobacterium cebidarum. The sequence continues at coordinate 43,916 of NZ_WBVS01000001.1, forward strand.
GCGCACGTATGCTGGCGGACACCATCCGTTCCCGTTTCTCCCAGACATTGGTCGGTCAGGATAATCTGCGTGAATCCCTGATCGTCACATTGGTGGCGGGCGGCCATATTCTTATCGAATCGGTGCCCGGTCTGGCCAAGACCACCGCCGCGCAAACGTTGGCCACTTGCGTGTCCGGTTCCTTCAAGCGCGTGCAGTGCACGCCTGATCTGATGCCATCCGACCTGACCGGCACCCAGGTGTTTGATTTCGCCTCACAGAAGTTCACCACCCAGATCGGCCCGATCCATGCCAACTTCGTACTTCTGGACGAGATCAACCGTTCCAATGCGAAGACCCAGTCCGCCATGCTCGAGGCCATGGCCGAAGGCGCCACCACCATCGGCGGCCAGCGCATCGCCCTGCCTCAGCCGTTCATGGTAATCGCCACTGAAAACCCCATCGAAGAGGAAGGCACGTTCAACCTGCCCGAGGCCCAGATGGATCGTTTCATGATGAAGGCCGTGATGACCTATCCGACCGCCGACGAAGAGACACGCATGCTGGCCATGCTCACCCGTCGCGGTTCGGACATGATCGGCCCGGACACCATCACCGGCGAGCGCATCACCGTCTCCGATGTGGAGTTCCTGCGCAAGGCTTCGCGTCGCGTTCACGTTTCGGATGCCATCATGAAGTACGCGGTTGATATCGCCGCCACGTCCCGAGGCGCGGGTTCCCGTCCGATCAAGGGGCTTTCCACGCTGGTTCGTTTGGGCGCGTCCCCTCGCGCCACCATCGCCCTAGTCCGCATCGGCCAGGCCAAGGCGCTGCTCTCCGGTCGTGATTATGTGGTGCCGGAAGACATCAAGGCGTTCGCCCACGAGGTGTTGCGTCATCGTATTGTGCTCACATTCGAAGCGCTGGCGGATGGTGTGATCAGCGATCAGATCGTGGACAAGATCGTCGAAACGGTTCCTGTTCCGTGAGTTCCGATTCCATCCGCAGAAAGATCGAGACCCTCGGCACCCAGATGAGCCTGCCCACTGTGCGCAAGGCGCTGGGCGTTCTGGAAGGGGAGCACGCGTCCGGCCGCCGCGGCGGCAATGGCGACGTTATGGATGTGCGCGCCTATGAACCCGGTGATGAGTCTCGTCTCATCGACTGGAAGACCAGCGCCAGGCAAGGGCATCCAATGGTGGTGCAGCGCGAGAGGCTTTCCACTTCCCGCGTATGGCTGCTTATGGATGTCGGCCGCGAAATGACCGGCGCATGCCCCTCCGGGGAACGGGCGTATGAGATCGCCGCCAACGCGTTGCGCATGTTCGCAGCGTTGTCTTTGCGTCGCGCCGACGATGTGTCGATTGTGTTCGGCGATGAGTCGAGCATCACCCGAATCCCGTTCAACGGCGGTTTCGCCCAGTTCGAACGGACGTTGGATGCATCGCTGCAGCGAGCGTGGCAGCATAAGCGCAATATCGACGCGCTGCTTGAGTATGCCCGTCGCATCAGGGATCGTCACGCACTGATCGTATTGGCCACCGACGAACTTGCGATAACCGAGCGGCATCTGGTCCAATTCCGCCGTATTGCTCGCACCCATCCGATTGTGCTGATCGATGTGGCGACGCTCAACCCGTTCAAGCCCTTGGCCAAAGGCCATGACGCTCCTTTGGATGGAGTGACCAATCGCAGGGTGCCGGCGTTCATGCGCTCCAAGATCAGCGCCCAACAGGTTTCAACCCATCGCCAATATCTTGCCGCCGCATTGGAGCAGGAGCTGAACCGCACCGGATCGTTCATGATCCGGGCCGATTCAAGTGAGGATATGTTCAACCGTTTCGTACAACTGGTTTCCGTGGCACTGGCACGTACCACACGCAATCAACTCGGCGAGGCACCTGAATTGATGCTGGCTGGTGATCGTTCATGATCCCATTCGTGTCATCATTGACATTGGTCCTGGCCGTGGATCCAGACGACCTGCATCCGACCGGCTTGTTGTCCATCACCGGCCCATTGATCGCGATCATCACCATATGCATCGCACTTGCCATCGGACTGGTGGTTGCCGCGATCGTGCTGTCCCGCCCCGCGCGCAAACCCCGCAAGGCCAAGCAGCTTCGCGGCGCGCATCGCAATGCTGGATCCAAGGCGATATGGCATGCACGCATCGACGACGTGCTCGCACGCCACGAGCGTGGCGATATCAGTCGCGAGGAGGCTTTCGTGCAGTTGGCATTGATCGCACGCGATTTCGCTTCCGATGCCAGCGGCCGGCCGCTCAACTCCAGCACGCTGACCGATTTGATGCGAATCGACCGCACTTCGACGAATCGGCAGGGTCTGGATACATTGCGCCAGACCATCGAGGCTTTGTATCCACCTGAGTTCGCCGACCCCGCATTCAACGCTCACGCGCAAACCGTTACCGTCGATCAGGCCGCCGAATGGGTTGCCAATCTGGTGGAAAGGTGGCGTTCATGATGTTGACATGGCACTGGCCTTGGGCCGCATTGGCCGGCGCGCTGGTGGCGCTGGCTTTGATCGTGCTGGTCGTGGCGTTCTCCCGGCGTGCGAGCAGCTCCGACGAGGCCGTATTCTCATTGGATGATGATCTCAACACCGAGCATGCCTCCAAACTGTTCCGGCAGTGGCGCGCGCTGAACCGCGTGGCAGTGGCCATGGTGACGATCGCGCTTGCGCTCGGCATCGCATTGGTGGCCCGTCCCTCTCAGGTGGATGCCAGCGATGAGCGTTCCTCCAGCAGGGACATCGTGCTTTGCCTCGACGTATCCGGGTCCACGCTGCCTTATGACCGCGAAGTAATCGATACGTATCTCGAGCTAATCAAGCATTTCGAGGGCGAGCGCATCGGCCTGAGCATCTTCAACTCCACATCGCGCACGGTATTCCCGCTCACCGATGACTACGAGTTGGTCACCAAGCAGCTCACAGCCGCCAGCAAAGCGCTTAAAGGCGTGGAGACCCAGGATGATATCGACAACATGTCCGATGCCGATTATCAGAAGATCGCCGATTGGCTGGAAGGCACCCAGAATCGAAAGGACGCCACATCGCTGATCGGCGATGGCGTGGTTTCCTGCGCTGCCATGCTTCCCGGTTTCGCTTACGGTTCCGCGACGGCGGCGAATGCCGAACGCCAGCGTGCGGCTTCTATCGTGCTGGCCACCGATAACGTGGTTTCCGGCAAGCCCACCTATACCCTTTCCGAGGCGCTCGACCTGACCCAGCAGACCAAGATCTCCGTGGATGGCCTGTATTCCGGCCCGAAATCCAACGAAGGCGATCAGACCACATTGGATATGAAGTCGGCCATCGAATCCCATGGCGGAGTGTTCCTCACCCAATCCAACGGTCAATCCGTCAACGAACTCGTGAAGGATATCCAATCGCGTCGAGACGCCGAATCCAGCAACAAGGCCAAGGCTTCGATGTCCGACGCCCCCGGCTGGTGGACTCTCGCGTTGGCCGTGACGTTGGCTGTGGCGATGATATGCGTTTGGAGGTTGAAGCGATGAGCGGATTCACCTTCTCCCCCGCTTTGGGTTGGATCGTGGGCGGCGCCTTCGCCGGCGTTTTGGCACTCATGGCCGTGGTTGAAGTCACGCAGTTCGTGCACAGGCGCAAGTCCAATGCCACCGATGAAACGGCATGGGCATGCGTCCGCCGCACCGTATTGCTGATCATTGCCGCGTTCATGGTGCTGACCCCTAGCGTGGTGGCACCCACCACGTCACGAGCCATCAACGCCACCGATGTGATCGTAGCCGTGGACACCACTGGCTCAATGGCGGTTGCCGATGCGCATTATGGCTCTGACGAGACGATCACCCGCATCGAGGCCGCGCGCAAAGCCGTGCATGATGTGACGGCCGCTTATGCGGATGCCAGCTTCGCCGCTTTGCGGTTCGGCGCTTCCGGCACCCTTGATGTGCCGCTTACCCCGGATGCGCCAGCCATCGATAACTGGGCGGATACGCTGGCCGTGGAGTCCACTTCCGTGTCCGCCGGTTCAAGTCTGGATGCACCAATCGATCAGTTGCTGGTCGCCGCAAAAGCCATTCGCGACGCTCATCCCGATGATGCAATCGTGCTGTACATCATCACTGACGGCGAGCAGACTTCGAATGTGACCCGACGCTCGTTCTCCTCACTTCGGCAGTATGTGGATGACGGCTTCACCGTTGGAGTAGGTTCCACTGAGGGCGGCAAGATTCCAGTGGTGGCTGATGGCGTAGGCGCGGGGGATTCGAACACCACCGACCAATGGGTCACCGATCCGGATACCGGCCAGCCTGGCATTTCAAAAATGGATGAGAAGAATCTGAAAGACATCGCCGACGAAATCAGCGGCACCTATGTTGCAGTGGATTCCGCAAATACCATGGCATCAGAGACCTCATCCAAGGCATCTCGGCGGTGGAGAATCACCACTACCACCAAGGAGCGCACACGCACCACGCCCGTGGTGTGGCCCCTCGCCATTGCGGCGACGCTGCTGCTCGCTTGGGAATTGGGGGCCTGGATCGCTACGTCAAGGAGGTTGCTGTGAACGCATCCGATATCGCTCATTCTTCCCGCGCCCGCGTATCCGTCGGCGTGCGCATCACGTTGATCATCGCGGCGGTTGTGCTGACGGCATTGGCCGGCATCGCCGCGGTGAATCTTTCCGCGGCTGTCAAATTCAATCAGGCCACCAGCTCGCTTAACGCGAATATCAAAGCGGCCCAGCAAGAGTCCACTGACATCAATACGCTGCATGCGCAACAGCAGCAGACCGACGCCCAGTTCGCCGAGGCCGGTCAGATGCGCACGGTGCTGCTGCCACAGATCCGAGATGCAATCGACGCCAACGCGTCAGTTTCCTCCGAATTGACCAAAATCACGCTCAAGCAGGCTGAAGTCCAGCAAAACGGCGACAGTAGCAGCGAGACGGCGGCCCAACAGTCCGGCAATGTCTCCAAGTCCAATGCCAAAAAGGGCGGCGCACTGACCGAAGAGCAAAAGAAGCAGGTTGAGGAGCTGATGAAGGCCAATCAGCAATCCACTGACACGCAGTCCAATGCCAAGTCAGAGCAGAAGACTCAGCAGAACAAGGGCAGTGGGTCCACCAAACCCTGGTGATGGTTTTGTAACGACGGGACCGCGATATGGCCTAGGGCTGGTTTATGCACAACAAATGTGTATAAACCAGCCCTTTTTCCATAAGCTCGGACCACACAGGTCGATTCGGCTGGACAAGCTGCGCCCGTATCCCGTTAAGTGGATTCATGAGTATTTTCACCACCCATAGCGCGGCTCAGACAGCAACGCCAATTGATCCTATATCCGGATTCGCCGGTAATACGGTGACGCCGTTCAGCTACGGCGTTTGCCCATGCCACCAAGCCGTGGAACGCAGCCGCAATCTCATCGGCGTGCAGCAAGCAGCCACGCGAGCCGTCTGCGAGCGCCTTGCCGAGGCATCCGCTCGAGCCAAAGGCATTGTATGGACCGGTAATGCCGCAAATCTTTTCCGCTCCAGATTGGACGAGCTGGCGAAAACCTCGCAGTCGCTCACATCAGCGATAGAGACCACGCATCAGCTGGCATGGAGTTAATCATGGTGCAGACGAACTATTACTGGCAAGTGGAATCCTCGATTTATGGAGGAATCGGCTACGCTCCGGCCACCTTGGAGGAATATACGGCCATAGCCAAGGCTCTTGACGCCGAAGCGTCCGGCTTCGACATGCTTTCCGTCTCGTGGAGCAACGCGGCGATGCAATTGCAATCACATAGCACCAGCGCACCGTTGTGCCCCACGCTCTCGACCGGAGACCCATTGACGAAAGTCGCGGGGCATGAGACCGTGCCGTATGCGGCATTGGGGCAACGATGCCAAGAGCATGCCGTGGCATGCCGCAAACTCAGCATCGATCTTGCCGATACGGCCAGTCTGCTGATTCGCGCACACGCCTTGTATTCCGAAGCCGAACTTCAAGCCCGGCGCAACTTCACCGAACTGATTCAGGCCGGTACCCAGTTCAGGCCCGGCCATGCCGCGATAGGCACCGCTGCGGTGGCCCTTGGAGGACTGCTTTCAGGATGGGTCATAGAGGGCAGGCCAAACGCATCGTGGATGTCCACGTCCACGTATCCGATCCAGGAAGGCGTGATGAGCGGGGCGGGAGCGCTACTGGGCGGCGTGCCCATTGGCAAAGGCTTGGCACATACCGACGAAGTGAATCAAGGCGCAGGGAAAATCGCCAAGGTTTCAGGGCCGATCAAGGATATTGCGCAAGGCAATCATATCGATATCACCGAGGTCCACGCACGCAACGAAGTGGTGGGCGCGAGCAACAGCGTCAGCACGTCGATGGAGAACCTGCGGCGTCTGGCCGAAGAGCGTCTGGGCAAGATCGACCTTGATAGCGGACTCGAATACGGCACCATAGCCATCCAGCGATATGAGAAATCGGATGGCGGCAACGCCTGGCTGGTCACTATCCCGGGGACGGATGGCAAGTCCGACTCTCCGTTCGGCTGGGAACAGAACGTCGAGCTGATGAGCTCGGACAAAGAACGTCGGATTCGTGCCGATAGCGTGCGTATGGTCACTCAGGCCATGGAGCAGGCAGGCATCGGAGCCGACGAACCTGTGGCGCTGATAGGTCATTCGCAGGGCGGCATCGTGGCCGCGACCATCGCATCGGACTGGTCCGAAGCATACAACATCGAGCATGTGGTGACCGCTGGCTCTCCGGTGGCGAACCATCCCATCCCCGCCGATACATGGGTGACCAGCGTGGAGATCGATGACGAGCTGGTCGGCGCCTTGGATGGAGCGGCAAACCCGGCGACCAAGAATTGGCTCACCATTCGCGGGCATGTCTCGCCCGCGCCTGAAGCCACAGCGGGCAGCATCAATGCCGATGGCTCCTGCGCACCTGGGGCCACGCCGATTTATGGCGCCACTCCATACGATGCCGCACCGGTGGCAGGAGGATCCACCGAGGGGCGAGAAATCAGCCATTGGATCAAATACCATCAAGCCGCCTACCAAAACGCCACCGATTTGGGATCGCCGGCGCTGCAACGTCACGAAGCGCATTTCCAAGGCGTAATCAACGGGGAGTTGAAAGAAACCCGCTACTTCCAAGGCCGTATGACCGCAAGCACCGCTCTGGCGCCATCCGACTATTCAGAGGAGATCGACACCTTCCGCTAAGCACATCAATATCCCGATGGCATGGGCAATGATGGAGGCAATCGCCACAGCCGATCAGCGATTGATCCCAGCCGTCCGCCAACGCGCCCATCAGCTGCTCAACACGTGGAGCCATGCATCCGGATTTGCCGGTTCACGGCTGGAAGTACCCTAGGAGATTATGAAGCTTACCGATATTTCCCCCGCAATCGCATTGACCCCGCTTGATGGCCGTTACCATAACGCCACCGCCCCGCTCGTGGAATACCTGAGCGAACCCGCACTGAACCGCGAGCGCATGCGCGTCGAGGTCGAGTGGATGATTCTTCTGGCCAACGGCTTCGATGGCAACGGCAACCAGCCGATCGTGGACGGCGTCCACCCGTTCACCGATCAGGAGAAGGCGTTCCTGCGCTCCATCCCCGAGGATTTCGGTGCTGAAGGCATCGCCGCGCATGCCGCACATGAAGCCGTGACCCACCACGATGTGAAGGCCGTGGAATACTACATCGATGATCAGTTCGCCAAGGCTCCGGCCGATCTGACCAACATCAACGATGCGCTGAAGACCCTCGTGCATTTCGCCTGCACGTCCGAGGACATCAACAATCTTTCCATCGCCCGCTGCGTGAAGAACGCGATGGAGAACGTGTGGACCCCGGCATTCAAGGAGATCATCGACCACCTTGCCGCAAAGGCTGAAGAATACAAGGATAAGGCCCTGTTGTCCCTGACCCACGGTCAGCCGGCAACCCCGACCACGCTCGGCAAGGAGCTGGCGGTCTATGTCTACCGTCTGAACCGTCAGCTGAAGCACATCGAAAACCAGGAGTATCTGGGTAAGATCAACGGCGCCACCGGCACGTTCGGCGCTCATCTGGCCGCATGCCCGGATGTGGACTGGGTCGCGGTCTCCCGTGAGTTCGTCACCAACCGTATGGGACTGACCTGGAACCCGCTGACCACCCAGATCGAATCCCACGACTGGCAGGCCGAGCTCTATTCCACCGTCTCCCACGCGAACCGCATCATGCACAACCTGTGCGTGGACGTGTGGATGTACATCTCCCGTGGCGTGTTCGCCCAGGTGCCCGTCAAGGGCGCCACCGGCTCCTCCACCATGCCGCACAAGGTGAACCCGATTCGCTTCGAGAACGCCGAGGCCAACTTCGAGATTTCCTGCTCGCTGCTCGACACGCTTTCCGCAACGCTTGTGGAATCCCGTTGGCAGCGCGATCTGACCGATTCCACCACCCAGCGCAACATCGGTTCCGCGCTCGGCTACTCCCAGCTGGCCCTGTACAACCTGATGGGTGGCTTGAAGTCCATTCACCCGAATGATCATGTGATCTCCCGCGAACTGGATGAGAACTGGGAGGTGCTTGGCGAGCCGATCCAGACCGCCATGCGCGCCTGCGAGCTTCGCGGTCTGCCGGGCATGGACAAGCCATATGAGAAGGTCAAGGAATTGATGCGCGGCCATGAGATCAACAAGGAACAGGTCGAGGCTTTCATCGATCAGCAGTCCTTCGACCCCGAGACCGCGGCTCGCCTCAAGGCTCTGACCCCTGCCACCTACACCGGCGTGGCTTCCAAGCTGGTAGCGTTTGACCGCTGAATCGCATAAAGTCTTGTAGACACACACTAAGGCGCGTGCGCGATTGCGTACGCGCCTTACCATTAGAGCACAATTCCCCTCATTCCAGCATCGAACAGGAGTTCAGGTGGCAGAACCGGTTATCGACGACGTAGCGCCTCGTCGCACCCGTGATTTCGCAGATCTAACCAGAGCGGCAATAGCTCTGTTGACTGCAGCCGTCGTGATGGTGTTCGCCGTGTTCATGGGCGGCATGACCCGTGGCGTCGAATCCGACGCGCATACCGCGGCACAGGCCATCAACTGGCTGGCCAACTATCCTTCCACTGTGCTGACCCAACTGGTGACCATCATCATGGTGGTCATCGTGCTGGCACAGATTCTTTTAGCTCGAGAATGGCTGCAAGCCGCCGTCTCCGCCATCGCCATGCTTGCCGGATATGGCACGGTATGGGCCATATCGACACTGATCAGCGGGCTCAGCGATCAGACGCTCGCCTTGGCGTTGGTCTCCGCCGCCACCTCATTCGGATCGGGACTTCTGCCGGACATGTATGCCGGCATGGCCGCATTCCTGACGGCGGCAGGCCCTCGCCGCACCCGCTCCAGCGTGAAATGGAGTTGGAACATCCTGTATGTCACCGCCGTGGTCATGGTGGTGCTTTCATGGCACTCCGTCACCGGCATGCTGGTTTCCATGACCGCGGGACGCACCGTCGGCATGCTGATCCGATTCATCGTCGGCACGCAGAACAAAGGCATTTGGGGCATGCCATTAGTGACGGCGCTGAAAGGTATTGGACTTGATGCCGCATCCTTGATGAGACATCAGGAGCCGGTGATGGTGAAGCGTGGATCATTGGCCGCCTCGCTGGAAGATGATCTGACCGCAGGTTCACGGCTCTATGATCTCGAAACCACTGATGGCCGGAAATTCATCGTATCGGTGATTGATGCGCAGACGCATACGGTCGGCTATCTCAAGCAGGTTTGGGATTGGATTCGTTTCACCAGCGTGTCCATCCGCCGAGACAAGTCCGTGCGCGACGCCGTGCAGCATCATTTCTCCATGCTGTTGGGGCTGCACAACATCAAGCTTCCCGCCCCTGCCCCCTATGGCATCGCCGATACCGACGAATCCGCCATCCTGGTGTTGGATGCACACACAATCGCTATGCCCGCCAACCTCAAGACATTGACCAAAGCCGACGCCGTGGCGTATATGCGGTATCTGTCGGTGGCCAATCGCCGCGGATACACGCATCGACGCATCACGCCTGATACGCTGGCGCGTCTTGAAGACGGCACTCCCGTAATCGCCGGTTGGATGAATGGCGATAACGCCTCCAGCCCGGCGAATACCGCACTCGATAAAGTCCAATTACTGTCCTTGCTCGCCGCGTTGATCGGCGTGCAGCCAGCCATCGATGCGGCCCGTGAGGCGTGGGGCGATCTGACGATGAGCACACTCGCGCCATTCATTCAGAAAGTGGCCGTCCCCTCCCCCACTCGCGCCTTGGACACGTGGGACAAACAACTGTTGAAGGCCTTGCGCAGCAGCATCACCGCACTGTCCGATGAAGATACCGTCGAATCCGCCGAACCAGTGACGTTGGCCCGGTTCTCCTGGCGCTCGATGATCACGATGCTGCTGGTCATCGTGGCCGTGGTCGTGGTCTTCACCCAGCTCAAACCAGAAGAGATCATCGATGCCTTGACGAACGCGAATCCGATTATGGCCGTGGTGACGCTCACATTCGGCATCTGCGGTTGGATCGGCTCATCCATTTCGCTGGGTGCACTGATGGACCGCAACAGGCGTGATGCCACTGGCGTATTCATGAGCCAGGTCGCCGGAGGCTTCGCCACCGTGTCCATGCCGGCCGGCGTCGGCCCCTCCTTCGTGAACTTGCAGTTCCTGAGAAAATCCGGGTACCGCAACACCACGGCCACGGCCATTATGAGCGCCGCGCTGGTGGTGTATTACGTGGTCTATTTCGCCATGTTGGTGCTCATCGGCATGTTCACCGGCCGCAATATGCTCTCCGGCGCGATCCCCACGAATACGTTGGTGATCGTGCTCGGCGCAGTAGTTGTGGTGATTTCCATCGCCATGATGATTCCACCGGTACGCCATTGGGTGATGCAGCAACTGATGCCGCTCGCCAAAACCTATATCAACCAATTATTCGATGTGCTGTCTCAGCCGAAGCAACTGGCCATCAGCTGCGCTGGCGCATTATTCCAGAACATCACCACCGGGTTGGCATTCTGGTCTGCGTTGCAGGCTTTCGGGTATTCCACCAATCCGATTGAGACCACGTTCGTATTCATGCTGGCCTACGCGCTTGGTTCCGCCGTTCCGACTCCGGGCGGTTTGGGTGGCGTGGAAGCAGCCTTGACGTTCGCATTCGTCGCCGTGGGCGTTCCTCAGGCCGTGGCGTTGTCCGCGACATTGCTGCACCGTGTGGTGTTCTACTGGCTGCGTATCCCCCTGGGCGCGGCTGCCATGAAATGGCTGGCGCAGCACAATCTTGTGTGATTGGCATATAGTCCCTCTTTTTGAAGGCCTTGCAAGCCGCTGCAGTGCCAAAAACAGGCAAATCGTCAATAAAACCGCGCACAGGACCTCCCATTGTGGGCCAACTTCCATCTAATGAGCGAATTCAACGAAAAATCACGGAAAAAAGATGTGAAAAGCCTTATAAAATGCGGGTTTAGGCAGGCCCATGCGCTATCATCATGTGATGAACACGGACAGGTAACCGTGCCTGCCCACTGACTCAAGAAGGATGCTTTATGGCATACAACAAGTCTGATCTCGTCTCGAAGATTGCCCAGAAGTCCAACCTGACCAAGGCTCAGGCCGAGGCTGCTGTTAACGCCTTCCAGGATGTGTTCGTCGAGGCTATGAAGTCCGGCGAAGGCCTGAAGCTCACTGGTCTCTTCTCCGCTGAGCGCGTCAAGCGCGCTGCTCGCACCGGCCGCAACCCGCGCACCGGCGAGACCATCAACATCCCGGCTTCCTACGGCGTGCGCATCTCCGCTGGCTCCCTGCTGAAGAAGGCTGTCACCGAGTGACCCTTCGCATCCAGCGAGCCTATTAACGCTTCAAAGCGAGATAGTGAGCGAAACCCCGACCACGATGGTCGGGGTTTCGTTTTACCTCAACGTATTCATCAACGTTTCAAATTCCGAAGTGGATGCGGCACTGAACGGATCCAGAAGCACCGCCTCGCGACGTTCGGGGGCGGTCACGGTCAAATGGGTCCAGTCGGCGGAGAACTGAGCTCCCGAGGCGAGGGCCGCTTCCACGAACCGGCCGCGCAACGCGGCGCGGGTGTCTTGCGGAGCCTCATGCACAGCATGCTCCGTCTCATCGGCAGTCAATAGCTGGCGCATCTGTGAACGGTCGGCCAACGAACCATACAGCCGTCCGTTGGCGATGTCATGGTAGTCAAGTTCCAGCTGCTCCAATTGCACGAAAGTCACATCCGGGCGACGATGACGAAGCGCCTTGAAAACCCGGCGCTTGGCGGCCCAGTCCGCACAATCGGCAAGCGCATCGTAGTCGCCCTGTTCCAAAACGCTGAGCACACGATCCCATTGTTCCAATATCACGGCTGTCGGCGAAACAGCAGCCGTGCTTTCGGACATGCCCCTCATGGATGTCTCACCGGCGAGTGCGGCATCCATCGCCTCACGATGGCCGGCCACGAACGACTCGACTGCGCTATGGTACCGGCGCTGCAGCTCGAGTGCGGTCACGGATGCTCCAGAAGCCAGCGACAGTTCGGCATCAGGCGCGTCCAGGAATCGGCTCACCGTACGGTTAGCGGCGGCCGGGTCGGCAAACGCCCAATCCTCGAAGCCGGAAGAGCCCCCCCGTCGGAATGCATCTTCGATAACGCACAGCACCAAATGGGTCACGGCGAGTTTCATCCATGTCGCCCACTGCGATCGGTTGGAGTCGCCGATGATCACATGCAGACGGCGGAATGCATCCGGATCGGCATGAGGTTCGTCACGCGTATTGACCATCGGGCGCGAGCGCGTGGTGGCCGAGGAGACGGCCTCATCCAGGAAGTCCGCGCGCTGGGTGATCTGGAAACCATCAGGGGTCATGCGGCCTGCACCGGTATACAGCTGACGGGTGATGAGGAATGGCAACAGCTGGCGCTCGATGGTTTCCAACGGCACAAAGCGACGAACCAGATAATTCTCATGGCATCCGAACGCGTGACCGGCTGAATCCACATTGTTCTTGAACACGTGGATGGTCGCCTGTCCCCCATAGGATTCACGCAGTTTGCGCTGCGCCTTCAAAGCCAGGTTGCGCATCACGCGTTCGCCGGCGAGGTCCTGGGCCAACGCCTCTCGAGGATTGCGCGCCTCGGCCGTGGCATATTCGGGATGCGAGCCGACATCCAGATACAGGCGTGAGCCGTTGGTCAGATACGTGTTGGTGGAGCGGGAGCGGGAGACGACGGGCTGGAACATGGTCATGGCCACTTGGCCCGCGTCCACTGGTCTATTGGCCCCGGTCACCGCGACACCGTATTCGGTCTCCACGCCGAAAATACGGCAGAACCCGTCCATCTCAGCGGATGGCACGGGTTCTGTGGCGTGGAGGGCACGGGTACCGCTATCACGCAATTGGGGCATCATTCGCCGCCTTTTTGCACGAAGCTGTTGACGTATTCCTCGGCATTGGTTTCCAGCGTGGACTCGATGTCGTCCAGAATGCTGTCCAACACATCGGACTGGTCTTCGCCCTGCTGTTGTGCATCGGTTCCAGCGGTCGTGAGGACATCATCCTCATGGATGTCCTGCGACTGGGATTGCGGCTGTTCGAATTGCTGTGGCATAGTCGTCTTCTTCTATTTCAGGTATTGCTTGAGATCGCGCACGATAAGACCGTTGGTGGCTACCACGTCATTATCATGACGCCAGTGGATGCGGTCGCCATCCCAGCGGCTCAAGGTTCCTTGCGCTTCCCATACCACTACGGTGCCGGCGGCGATGGCGGGGATATCCCACACATGCAGCATCGGCTCAAAGTAGGCGTCATACGTGCCGTCCGCCACCTTGCACAAATCGAGGGAAGCCGGGCCGACTCGCTTGATGTCGGCCGGTTTGCCGGCCACCAGGGCGGAGGCCACGTCCAACGCACGCTGGGATTCGCCCGGCAGGAATGACATGCCGTAGCTCAGCACGGAACCTTCCAGCGATGAGGTCATGGAAGGCACGACCTTGTCTCGCTTTTCGCCCACAGCGGTCTTGTGGATGCGCACTGCGCCCGCTCCCTTGGCCGCCAGATAGGTCAGTCCCAGCGCCGGGGCGTGAACCACACCGAGAATCGGCCTGGGCTCGTTGTTCTCGTCGAATTCGAACAGTGCCGCAGTCAACGTCCATTCGCTCATGCGCCGAACGTAGTTGATGACACCGTCGATCTTGCCGATGTACCAGTATCGCTGGCCTGGGCGGCTTGTCGCCGGGCGTGTGGACCAGAAGCCGTCGAAATGGGCGATATCGGCCAGACGAGTACTCATAAAACGCAGTATCCTGCCATCGGCCTCCAACTTGTAGCGGTTGCCGACGCCCGGACGACCATCATCCGAAACGGACTGCACAATATTGCGCGGGTTAATTTGGTCATGGAGGGCATGCTTGCCGGCTTCTTCGAGGAGCGCGGCTACCGTCAGCGCGAGGCTGCGCAGTTCCTGTGGGCTCTGTGTCTTTGTGTCTTCCATAACAATCCAGTCTAACCTTTCGTGGTGATGGCCAACGCCTTCAACAGATCGATGGCGTGTTCCGCACCATCAATCTGAGCCTCACAATCCTCTTTGGTAAATCGCAATGGATTGGAAATGTCCAGCGAGAACACATTGGCCGCCGATGCAGCGGCATGGCTGGCATTGCCATAGAATTCCGCGGAATCCTCACGTTCCACGGATTGTGCATCGCGCGCGGTCAGCCGTGACCAACTGACCGCCGCGATTTCGCCGCCGAATCTGCTCACCAAATTACCTCTCAGCCATGCTCGGGTGTTTTCCGGCGGTTCCTGAACCGCAGCCGCAATGTCTTCAGCGCGCACCACCTGTTCCGTGCGCGCGGACAGCTTGGTGAAGATGCCGGTCTTCGGATCCAGCGCAGCCCACGCCAGATCAATCGCCTTGAGCCGCGGGTCATTCCAGCCGTTTGCCGCCGAATGAGCGGCACCTGCGATTTTGCGGCGCATCTTCTCCAGCAACTGCCATTTGGCCAGCCATTCCACGCGCCTCGCCTCATCGCTCAATGCCAATCGGGCGTCGTCATCGGCGGCATGGCGAATGGCTGCGACGTCGGCGAGCGCCTGACCCCACATGGCCATGATCGATGTGGTCGGCTTATCCGGCCAGGCCGGCTCTCCAGCGGTATCGCTGCCGTCGACCAGTGCGGCGACCTGATAGACGGCCTGACGCAGTTTCAGCTGAATCAGCCACGCGTTGGTTTCACCGCCTCGTTCCAAAGGCAGAGGCGCGCTCAGCGTAAGATCATGCGACACCGTGTGCATGGCCGCTACCGGATCGGCGAGTTCCAATCCGCTCAGGAACGTTTCAACGTCGAAGTCCGCTTCCTCGGCATGCTCCAGCAGCCACAACAACATGCTGGTGGTGCCGAGTTTCAACGCCTGCGGTACTTGCATACGGTTCGCATCTCCCACGATCACATGCAGACGGCGGTATTCGTCAGTGGCGTGGGATTCGTCTCGCGTGTTGATGATCGGCCGTTCGAACGTGGTCTGCAGACCGATTTTGGCATGGATGTAGTCGGCTCTCTGGCTCAACTGGTATCCGGTCCGTTCACTATGTTCACCAAGTCCAACGCGGCCCGAACCTGCATAAATTTGCCGAGTAACAAAGTGCAGAGTCATCAGGCGAGCGACTTGATTGAACGGCACGCCGCGCAGCATCATGTAGTTCTCATGCGTGCCCCAGCTGGAGCCTTTGCCATCCACATTGTTGCGGTGCAATACGATGGGCGTTCCCGTTGCCGCTGCGGCACGTTCCGCGGCAGCCTGCATGATGAGGTCGCCGGCATGGTCGTAGCGCACGGCTTCGAAGGGGTCCGTGGTTTCCGGCGCCGAATATTCGGGATGTGCGTGATCGACATATACACGGCCGCCGTTGGGAACAATCACATTGGTGATGTTGAGCTGCGGCGAATCCGTCAGCATATCCGGGCGGGCAGCTGCGCGTTCCAGCCGGGTGCCACGCGCATCGTTGACCGGATCTTCCTGCCGATAGTCCCATCGGATGGTGCTGCTGTGCCGGTCAGCGGCACCGTTGACCACATCAAAGGAAAGTTGCACCGGATTGTAATGACCAGCGCCTTTGAGCGAAACCGCGTATTCGGTCTCGGTACCCATCACTCGTTGCACACTCATGCCCGCTCCTATTCCCTCACCCTGATCCTATCGACTGTAGGGTTTTGAACACTGACTGTAGGTTTTCTAACGAAATATGTTCAAAACCCTACAGTCAGTGTTCAAAGTCCTACAGTCAGTGTTCAAAACCCTACAGTCGACTGGGGTAATGCCTGTCAATCAACCATCATTGCACCGCGCGGATGCGTCGCACCGGATCCATCCCGTTGATGCGGGACCATTGCTCCGGGTCCACATCCGTCATGGAGTCGCGAGTTTCCTGGAATTCGTCCTCCACGGCGGCGGCCAGCAGCGATATGGTCAGCGCCACATCCTCACCGGACTCGATTGATTGCTTGACCGCTCGGGTCTTGGCCCGGTCCACAATGTTTTTGAGCATCGCACCGGAGACCACATCCGCCAGGAACAACGCGGACCATTGGCCGGATTCGCTTTGCACATCGCAGACATGGCGGCGCTCGGAAGTCTCATAAATATCGCGCACCAGCACCATGGAAAGCGTATGCGCATCAACACCGGGCTCCAGCGGCAAATCGTCGGTCAGATAATGGCTGACGATGGCGATGGCCTGATTCATCTTGGGTCTGCCGATGCGAATCTTCACATCGAGACGCCCCGGGCGCAATACCGCAGGATCAATC
Organism: Bifidobacterium cebidarum; assembly: GCF_009193305.1. Classification (GTDB taxonomy): domain Bacteria; phylum Actinomycetota; class Actinomycetes; order Actinomycetales; family Bifidobacteriaceae; genus Bifidobacterium; species Bifidobacterium cebidarum. The sequence goes on from NZ_WBVS01000001.1 coordinate 60,775, forward strand.
ATGTCCACACGGTTAGAGGCACCGATCACCATCACGTTATCCAGCGACTCCACCCCATCGAGTTCGGAGAGGAACTGCGGCACGATGGTGGTTTCCACGTCCGAGGAGACACCCGAACCACGGGTGCGCAGCAGCGAGTCCATCTCATCGATGAACACCACGACCGGCCTGCCTTCGGCGGCGCGTTCGCGGGCCCGTTGGAAAATCAGTCGAATCAGACGCTCGGATTCACCCACATATTTATTCAGCAGCTCCGGACCTTTGACGGATAGGAACACACCTTTGACCATGCGCTCGGTGTCAGTCACCGTGCCATCGCCGTCCATGTCGTAGCCGCCTTCGCACAGTGCATTGGCCACGGCTTTGGCGATCATCGTCTTGCCGTTGCCAGGCGGGCCATACAGCAGCACGCCCTTCGGCGGCTTCAAATCGTAGCGTTCGAACAGCGCACGATGCTGGAACGGCAGCTGCACGGCGTCCCGGATACGGCTGATCTCGGCATCAAGACCGCCGATGTCCGCGAAACTGACATCCGGCGTCTCTTCAAGCACCAGGTCCTTATCACCTTCGACCGGTAGCACTTCCAAAGCCAGACGCACTGATGAATCGACAATCAGACGATCGCCTTGGTTAATAGAGGTGTGGGCCAAGGCTCCGGAGCGGCGAATCAGCATCGGATTGCCAGAAGCATCCGTGACGATGATTCTGCCGTCATCCAAGGCTTCCTTCACTATGCGAATCTGGCCCACGGTGTCGCTGTCCCGCTGCTCGACCAGCACTAGTTTCTCATTGAGCATCACCGTGGCACCAGCCGTGAGACGGGCCGCATTCACATTGGCGGCCACCGGCACCACCATGCGCCGCACGCCGGAGATGACCTCTGCCGAGGCATGCTGAACACCCTCCGCATCGATATGCGAGGAGTCGACTTTGACCATGGTGGCGAAGGTCAGCGGAGGCTGCGCCAGCTGGGCCAACTGAGATTTCGCTTTGGTCAGTTCCTTGCCCGCTCGAGACAATGCTTCGGCAAGCGCATGATTGCGCGCCATCAAACGATCATTCAATGCGGCGAGGTCTTCTGCTTCGCTCATTCGACTCCCTCGGCTATGCGTGGATTGCGTTTTCGGTTACTACTGCTTCCTATTACGCACCACACTACGCACTTTGCGCACCACGAACCATACGATGACCACAACCACCGCCGCAATGACCACATCCTCGAACACGCCAAGCGCGCCCTGGATCGAGCACCATTGGTCGCCAAGCAGATAGCCGGCGGAGACCAGAATCGTGTTCCACACGGCGGAGCCGAGCAGAGTCCAGCCGGTGAATTGCAGGAAGTTCATACGGTTGAAGCCGGCCGGAATCGAAATCAGCGAGCGCACCACCGGAATCACACGTCCGATCAGCACCGACCAGGTGCCGTATTTGGTGAACCAATCGTTTGCTTTGCTTACATCGTTGCGGCTGACGCCGGGGATCCTATCGGCAGCTCGATTGATGCGATGCAGACCTACCCACCGGGAGATGCCGTACAACACCCATGCGCCAAGCAGGGATCCGATGGTGGCCCACACAATGGCACCGGGCAGGCTTAACGTTCCTCGAGCCGCCGTGAAGCCGGCAAGTGGCAGAATCACCTCGGACGGAATCGGAGGAAACACGGATTCCAACGCGATGGCCAAGGCCACGCCTATGCCGCCGATAGTTTCCATCAGAGCAATCAACCATGCGGTGATGGCTCCAATCAGCCCCCCATCGGAGGCGGTGCAGATCGGGGTCGGGTCTGCCGCGAGAGAGACGGCAAGCTCAGGGGAAAAACTCATAGCGGGTATTGTCCCAAGGTTTTTCGACAATCTAAGGCATGATGCAAGAAGATGCGCACTTTGTTGACAAATCCGCCGAGGTTGAGGCTGGGGATGCCTTGTCGATGATTCCTGCCCCCACGTTGAGTAAACCGGGTCTGTTGGTGATGGATGTGGATTCCACGCTGATTGACGAGGAGGTCATCGATGAGCTGGGCGAGGCCGCCGGCAAAGGTGCGGAAATCTCCGAAGTGACCGATCGGGCGATGCGCGGTGAGCTGGAATTCTGTGATGCGTTGCGCGCACGCGTGGCGCTGCTTAAAGGTCTGCCGGCATCCGTGTTCGACACTGTGCACGACAAACTGCACTTCACCAACGGCGCTTTGGAGCTGATCGACACCCTGCATGAGCACGGCTGGAAGGTCGGCGTGGTGTCGGGAGGCTTCCATGAGGTAGTGGATCGTCTTGCCGCCGAAGGCCACATTGATCTGTGGATTGCGAATCGCCTTGAGGTCGAGGACGGTAAGCTGACCGGTCAGGTGCTCGGTGAGATCGTGTGCAAGACCGTGAAGCTGCATGCGTTGCGCGCTTGGGCGGAGCGTCTTGGCGTGCCGATGAGCCAGACGGTGGCTGTGGGCGATGGCGCGAATGACATTCCGATGATTCAGGCCGCGGGCCTCGGTCTTGCATTCTGTGCCAAACCGAAGACTCAGCTTGCCGCCGACGACGCCATCAATACGCGCGATCTTCGTCTGGTGCTCGACTATCTGAGGTAAATATTTTCCCTCGCTCGATTCTCCATTTATAGTGGTTCCATGACTTTTGAGGGTGCGGAACAGTTGACGCTTGCGGGGCTTGCCCCACGCAAGCGTCGCAAGCGAGCGCCCGCAGAGCATTCGCCGGCCGTGCACCTTCCCATCGCCCAAGTCGTGCTGGAAGTGCAGGCACTGCATCTAGGCCAGACATTCGACTACCTCGTTGATGAGAAGGACAGTGATACCGCGCAACCTGGCGTGCTGGTCCGTGTTCGATTCGGCGGGCAGCGGGTCAATGGCGTGATTTGGAGGCGTGCCGCGACCAGCGCTACGCCTCAATCTTCGCTGCGTTATTTGGAACGCGTGGTGAGTCCGGATGTTTTGGTGCCGGAGTCCATGCGCGAGGATATTTCGTTGATTGCTGAAGCATACGGCGGCACACGCGCGAATATCCTACGTTTCGCCGTACCCCCTCGTGTGGCCAAGGTGGAAGCCGAACAGCGGCTGGCGGCATCGTTCACACGTCAGCTCACATCTCAGGCAGTCAGGGGTGCCGAACAGGCGTATCAGCGGATCAGCGCCAATTATGGCGACGCTCATGTGCTGCAGGAATCATTGACCGGCAACCGTTTCCAAGCATTCGTATTCGACCTGATGCCCGGCGCGCAGGAATGGCAGAAGAACATGGCGTGGATGGTGGCCACAGCACGGACCGCTGGCAAATGCGCTGTGGTGGAACTGCCGACCATGCGTGAAGTCAATGATCTGCTTCCTATATTGCGCAATTATGGGCTGATGCCGTTTGCCCCCGCGGCGAATGGGGGCTGGGCGGGCGATGTGGCTGTGCTTAATGCCGAGTCCATGCCAGCAGCCGACCGGTACCGCACATATCTGGCGGTGGCATTGGGCCAGGTGAAGGTCGTGATCGGCACCAGAGCCGTGGCATACGCGCCGGTTGAAGGCCCCGCATTGTTTGCGATTCTTGAAGATGCCGCCTATCAGAACATGGACGGCATGATGCCCTATCCGCAGGCACGTGGGGTGATGCGGCTTAGGGCCAAGGCCCATGGAGGCGTATTCGTGGCCATGGCCAACGCTCGCACACCGCAAAGCCATTGGGAAAACACTGGGCCGGATACAGTGGAGACTCCGGTGAGCGGGTTCTCGGCGGCAATCCATCCATTGGCTTCCCCTTTGAAGGATGCGACGCCATGGGTACGTTGGCTGAACCGCGAGGAATTGACTCGGCTCGCCGACCCCACCATCGGAGCACGCGTGCCGCATACCGCCGTGCGCGTATTAAGCAAAGCATTGGAAAGCGGGCCCGTACTGCTTTCCATCCCTCAGGACAGCATGAGCGAGACCTTAAGCTGTGCGAAATGCCACCGCCAGGCTCGATGTCCGAAATGCGCTGGCCCATTGCAGGTACCGTCCGATCGCGCGGACAATACACCGCGATGCCGTTGGTGCGGAGCGCCAGCCCTGAATTGGGCATGCCCTGCCTGTAAGCATGAACGAATGCGTGTGGTGCGCGTAGGCGCAGCCGGTACGGCCTCGGAATTGGCCGGTCTTTTCCGCGGCATACCCATGGTGGTGTCCAGCAAGGCACGTGGCGTGGTGCCGGAGGTACCGGCCAAACCACTGATCGTCATCGCCACACCGGGATTCGAGCCTCGGGTCCGCCCTGCAGAAAGTACACAGGGTGCCGCTGGGCGGGAATACCGTGCCGTCGCAATCCTTGATGCTTGGACGAGCCTATACCAGCTTGGCGTGGATGCCCGTTTGGACACCCTTACCGCATGGATGCGTGCGGTGGCATTGTGCGCGCCACGTTCACGCGAAGGGCAGGCGTTGATCCTTGGGGAAACCGACCCAGCAATCGCGCAGTCGTTGATGACTTGGGACTCGCGGATTCTCGCGGCCAAAGATATGCAGGAACGTGTGGAAACCGGCATGCCTCCCGCCGTGGCCGCCGCTTGCATATGGGGACGCAGAGATGCCGTGATGACGCTGATGCAACGCATCGGCGTGCTTGGCGGTGATTGGACTGTGTGCGGCGAATTGCCCGGCATGCTGGGCCCGGTGCCGATCCCGCAACCGGAGACGGTCGATGCCCGTGAACTGGAGGCCACAGCCGATAGGGTCAAAGCCGTGGTGCGTGTGCCGCAGATTCGACGAGCGGAACTTGCCGAACGACTGCAACGGGAAACGGCCCGCCATGTGGCGGCACGGGAGCTGGGCGAACTTCGGTTCCGCATCGACCCCAAGGACTTGATCTGATCAGCACCGCGCACTCAGTCGTCGATACATGGAACCATGGAACCTGACGCATATCCAACGACTACAGAAAGAGGCTGCAATGAAGGGTTGGCCAGGAGAACCGGATATGGAATACGACGTGCTGGTGGCGGACGGCGAAGCAGCCGTCAACGCCAGCAAACCAATCACCGATGTGATCTTCGATTTCGGTAATGTGCTGATTTATTGGGATCCTGCTGCCGTGCTCATCCCCCGATACAGCCAGAACACCATCGACGAGTTCCTCGATAACGATATCTCCGGTTTCTATGATGTCAATGACTTGATGGACGGCGGCATGAGCACCAACGAGGCCATCGCCGTTATGCGCGAACGTAAGGGCGACAAATGGGCGGATATGCTGCAGTACTATATCGACAATTTCCGTGATTCGCTGACCGGCATCGTGCCGGGCGCACGCGTGCTGGTAAACGACTTGAAAGCCGCCGGCATCGGAGTCTGGGGACTGAGCAACTGGGAGGCCAGCCTGTTCCATGTGGCCGAAGAGCAGTGCGATATCCTGCAGCAGTTGGACGGCAAACTGGTCTCCGGCTTCGTCAAACTGCGCAAGCCGCACAAGGAAATCTATGAGGCCGCGCTGAGGGAATTCGGCATCAAGGCCGAAGGCGCGGTGTTCATCGATGACAAGGCCATGAACATCGTGGGATCCAATGCCGTGGGCATCCGTGGCGTGCGTTTCCAAGACCCGGTGAAGCTGCGCCAACTGCTCATCGCCAACGGCGTCAAAATTCCCAACGTTCAGTAAACAACGCTTAAACCATAAGGAGATTCATGCTCAAACTGGTGTTCGCAGGCACCCCTGATGTAGCCGTACCGTCGCTCAAAGCATTTGCTGCCGACCCGCGCTTTGATGTGGTGGGCGTCATCACTCGCCCGGATGCGCCTACCGGCCGTGGCCGCAAATTGATGCCAAGCCCGGTGAAGTCGGCTGCAGTGGAGCTGGGATTGCCGGTTATTGATCTCAAACCGCGCTCCCCCGAGTTCCTGGATGCACTCAACGCCCTTGGCGCGGATATCGCCGCCGTCATCGCCTACGGCAATATCCTGCCGAAGAACGTGCTGGATGCGGTGCCGATGGGCTGGTACAACCTGCATTTCTCCAATCTGCCGAAGTGGCGTGGCGCGGCTCCGGCTCAGCGCGCCATCTGGGCGGGCGATGCCACCACCGGCGCCGACGTGTTCAAAGTCGGCGAAGGCTTGGATGACGGTCCGATTGTAGCATCGATGACCGTGGCGCTTACCGGCCGCGAAACCTCCGGCGAGCTGCTTGACCGTTTGGCCGAGGAAGGCGCACCCATGTATGTGGATGCGCTGGCCGCTGTGGGCGATGGCACGGCAACGTTCACACCGCAACCAGCCGAAGGCTTGGAATACGCGCACAAGATCACCGTGGAGGATGCGCGTATCAACTGGGCGAATCCAGTCGAGTCCATCGACCGTCAGATTCGCGCCTGCACCCCGCATCCGGGCGCTTGGACCAAGCTGTATGTGGAAGGCCTGCCGGAAAATGCAAACGCTGAGTCCGCTGAAGGTTCCGCTCAGTCACTCACCCTGCACGTGCTCGCCGCACAGCCGTCTGATACTACCCATCCGAACACGCCCACCGGCTTGCAGCCCGGCGAGCTCAGAGCCGGCAAGAAGAACGTCTGGGTCGGCACCGGCACCACGGCGCTGGAGCTCACCCAAGTCAAGGCGCAAGGCAAGAAGGCCATGCGCGCCGCCGACTGGGCCCGTGGAGCCCGCCTCAGCGAATCCGCCTGCGTGAGGTAGCAGCTTTACCTATCGCTGTACAGTCAGAGCGATCACACATCTTCCACCGCTCTGACTGTACATTTTCCGCCACTTTGGTTGTACGTTTTCCACCGCAGCACTTATGCGCGCACGAGAAGAAGCAGGACTCTCCCAAGAACAGCCTGCAGCGCTCTCGCATATTTCCCGCCAATCATTATTGATGCGTGTCATGCAAAATCTATAGCACTATCTTTTTTCCATTTTCTGATTTTTGTTCTAAAGGTCCCAAATGGTGCAACAGTATTCACATGTATGAACTTATAGACTTCCCACACTGCTGTTTTAGTTGCTTCATCAGCCCATTTCCTCATGTGCGGAGCAAATAATTCCTCTTCACTCATCGAATCAATCAGTGCATATAAAGAATTAACGTTTTCTTCTAATTGAGCTTTTAAAGCATTGATTGATAGATGAGCGTACTCATCATTAAACCACTGGTATAGCTCACCAAGCTGATTCCATGTAAAATCGTCCGATGGAGTACGTACGTGGAGTCCGTTTCTTTCATCCTTTTCCCACTTAAGGACCAACGTCGTCCATCCAACTTGATAAGCGAGGTTCTCAGCCGGAGTCCTATCAACGCTATCGACTATCTTATCTTTTAAAGATTCCGGTATATTATCAAATTCTGAAATATATTTTTCAAATGATTTTTTTATTTCAACTTTCAGTTCCTCTTTATTTGCATATTTTCTCACATAAACACCCTTTACAAATTCATAGTCTCTTCGGCATACGGTACAAAAATAGCCTTTCGCGACGAGGCGAAAGGCTATGCTGCGTTCCTATGGAACTACCCCTCAGGCGACTTCAACGCCAGCTCCCCCTGACAAGGGGAACTAAGGCAGGCAATCCCAGCAGTGCCGCTATCAGGCGAGGCCGGAGAGCTTGTTGATCAGGTCGGGATCGCGTGCCGAACCGTTAAGCGGACAGCCCAGTGGGCTGTCCATAGGTGAGGGGAGCAGCTATGCTGCGACGGCTACGCGAGTCCCGAAAGCTTGTTGATCAGGTCGGGATCTCGCGTAGCACCCTTGTCGGCGGAGCGAGCGAAGGCGGCGTAGGCCTTCAGGGCCTGGGACACCTTACGGTCGCGGTGGGCAACGTAGCCATCGCCGGCTTCGAGCTCGGCACGACGCTCGGCCAGCTGCTCGTCGGTCAGCTCGACGTTCACCGAACGGTTCTCGATATCGATGTTGATGATGTCGCCGTTCTTGATGAGCGCGATCGGGCCCTTGTTGGCGGCCTCAGGAGCGATATGGCCGATGGCCAGACCGGAGGAACCGCCGGAGTAACGGCCGTCGGTGAGCATGGCCACCTGCTTGCCGATGCCCTTGCCCTTGACGAAGGAGGTCGGGTACAGCATCTCCTGCATGCCCGGACCGCCCTTCGGACCTTCATAGCGGATCACCAGTGCCATGCCGGGCTTCAGGGTGTCGTCCAGAATCACCTTGATGGCTTCCTCCTGGGATTCGACCACCAGAGCCGGGCCGCGGAACTTCCAGATCTCCTGCGGCACGCCTGCGGTCTTCACCACGCAGCCGTCAGGAGCCAGGTTACCGCGCAGCACGGCGAGGCCGCCTTCGTGAATCTCCGGGTGGTTGATGTCGTGGATGGCGCCGTTCTCACGATCGGTATCGAGCGTGTCGAACAGGGTGGTGTGCGTCCACGGCTCCGGGGAGATGATGTGGCCAGGCGCGGCCTTGTACATCTGCTTGGCCTCCTCGGTGCAGGTCGATCGCATGATATCCCAATCGTTGAGCTTGTCCTCAAGGGTCGGGTAATCGATGGAATGCACGTTGCGGTGCAGCTTGCCGGCGCGATCGAGCTCGCCCAGAATGCCGGTGATACCGCCTGCGCGGTGCACGTCGGAGATCTCCCACTTGCCGGACGGCGAGGCCTTGCAGATGCAGGGCACGGTGTGGGAGATACGCTCGATGTCATCCAGCGTGAAATCCACGTCCGCGGACTGGGCCATGGCCAGAATGTGCAGCACGGTGTTGGTGGAGCCGCCCATGGCCACATCCATGGTCATGGCGTTCTCGAAGGCTTCCTTGGTGGCGATGGAGCGCGGCAGCACGGAATCGTCGGAATCGCGGTAGTACTGGTTGGCGATCTTCACCACCTGCTCGGCGGCACGCTTGAACAGGTCCTTGCGGTAGGAGTGGGAGGCCAGAATCGTGCCGTTGCCAGGCAGTGCCAGACCGATGGCCTCGGTCAGGCAGTTCATCGAGTTGGCGGTGAACATGCCGGCGCAGGAACCACAGGTCGGGCAGACGGTCTTCTCGTAGTTGAGCAGATCCTCTTCGGAGACGTTGTCGTCTGCGGAGGCGTACATCACGGAGATCAGATCCGTGTTCTTCTTGACGGTGCCGTCGGCCAGCACGGTGGTGCCGGCTTCCATCGGGCCGCCGGAGACGAACACGGTCGGGATGTTGAGTCGCAGTGCGGCCATCAGCATGCCCGGGACCACCTTGTCGCAGTTCGGGATGCAAATCAATGCGTCGGCGCAGTGGGCGTTGCACTGGTATTCAACGGTGTCGGCGATGATATCGCGGGAAGGCAGGGAGTAGAGCATACCGGTATGGCCCATGGCGATGCCGTCGTCCACGGCCATCGTGTTGAACTCGCGGGGGATGCCGCCAGCTTCCTTGATGGCTTCGGAGACGAGACGGCCCACCTTGTTGAGGTGGACGTGGCCAGGCAGGAACTCGTCGAAGGAGTTCGCGATGGCGATGATGGGCTTCTTGCCCATGTCGTCGCCGCTGACGCCAGCGGCACGGTACAGGGCGCGCGCGCCTGCGAAGACGCGGCCGGACATGAGTTTTGCAGATCGCATTTCAGTCATGACTCCATTCAAGCCCTTGCATGGGACACGTCTCTTGTCAAGAGTCGAATAATGGAATTTTCGAAAATGTAACCTTTTTCACACCTATCTGCGGCAGTTTCTCCGCTGAAAACTGGTAGACGGCAATCCAGCGCCGGCAGATGCTCAATCAGGCATAAGTCCCGCCACAAGGCTACACTTGCTTCGGTTGAGATAGATTTTCCAACGTTTGGAGACACATACTTATGGCAGAAGATACCGAGGTTAAGGGTAACGAGGCGTTCGGCACTGACCCGCACCCCACCGGTCTTGCAAATCCGCCGATTGACGACCTGATGAAGCACGCCGACTCCAAGTACGCGCTGGCCATTTTCGCCGCCAAGCGTGCCCGTCAGATCAACTCCTACTTCACCCAGCTCAACGAAGGCCTGCTGCAGAACGTCGGCCCGCTGGTGGAATACCAGAACAACGAGAAGCCGCTGTCCATCGCATTCCGCGAGATTGACGAGGGCCTGCTCGAGGAGACCTTGGGCGAGGACGACGTCAACGAAGGCAACTGATACTTCGACGCTCCCCCGATATATGCCACCGATGTTAGGCAAGTCACTCGCAGTTTTCCTGCCGATGCACTTGCTTTAGCCACATCGATAGACTATAAATCGAACAAGAGCAAACATGCACAGGGCTCGCGCCACCGCGCTGGTTGGCACGAGCCCTTTTGTTATGCCTGCCCTGCTGTATCAATAATTGAAGAACCGTATCATTGTGCCTCGCATTTCAAGCGGGGCGATAAGTCCTAATGAAAGGGATGATATGACTGAAGAAAAGCGGCTTATTTCCGCAGAATCCGTGACCGAAGGCCACCCCGACAAGGTTTGCGATCAGATTTCCGACGCCATTCTTGACGACCTTCTCGCCCAAGACCCCACGAGCCACGTCGCCGTGGAGACTTCTGCCGCCACCGGCGTATTCCTGGTGTTCGGCGAAGTCACCTCCGAAGGCTACTGCGATGTGCAGGCCAAGGTCCGTGAAACGTTACGCAATATCGGCTACACCTCCTCCGAGGTCGGCCTTGACGCCGATTCCTGCGGTGTGATCGTGGCCATCACCGGCCAAAGCGCCGAAATCAATCAGGGAGTCTCCCGCTTGAGCGCCGCCGAGGAAACCGCCGCCAGCCGCGAAGAGCGTTACGAGGCTCAGGGAGCCGGCGATCAGGGCGTGATGTTCGGCTACGCCACCGATGAAACCCCAGTACTGATGCCTCTGCCGATCTATCTGGCCCACCGTCTCGCCTTCCGCCTGACCGAGGTGCGTAAGTCCGGCGAAGTGCCGCATCTGCGCCCGGACGGCAAGACCCAGGTCACCGTCGAATACGACGAAAACGACAAGCCGGTTCGCCTGGATACCGTGCTGATTTCCACGCAGCACGATCCTGAGGCCACGCATGCATGGCTTGAGGCTCAGCTCAAGGAACGTGTCATCGATCCGGTGCTCAAGGAAGTCCTCGGCGACAAGGTGCCGTACGAGGGCTACCGTCAGCTGGTCAACCCGACCGGTTCCTTCATTCTCGGCGGCCCGGCCGCAGACGCCGGCTTGACCGGCCGCAAGATCATCGTGGACACCTACGGTGGCGCCGCTCACCACGGCGGCGGCGCGTTCTCCGGCAAGGACCCGTCCAAGGTGGACCGTTCCGCCGCATACGCCACCCGCTGGGTTGCGAAGAACATCGTGGCCGCCGGTTTGGCTCACAAGGCCGAGGTCCAGGTGGCCTATGCCATCGGCGTGGCCGACCCGGTGTCCATCAACGTGGAGACCTTCGGCACCGAACAGGGTGTGACCCGTGGTCAGATTGCCGCCGCAGTGCGCAAGGTGTTCGACCTGCGCCCGGCCGCCATCATCGATGAGCTCGACTTGAAGCGCCCGATCTACCTGAAGACCGCCGCATACGGCCACTTCGGTCGCACGGATGTCGAGTTCCCATGGGAGCAGACCAATAAGGTTGAAGAGCTCAAGGCCGCCATCGCCGCAACCGCCGAGTGATTTCCAAATCTGCCGCACTATAGGAAAACCCGCCCTTACAAGGCGGGTTTTTCCATATCAATGAACTCGGTGACATAGCCGTGGCCAGGCCATCATACGGCAGATTCCTGCGCCAGCAATCCTCCCAGGTATCGCGCCACCGCATGGGCCGCCGACGGCGCCACCGCTTCGACCGCCGAATTGTAATTCGTGTTGGTGTTGATGTCGTAGACCACCGTACGGCCGTCAGCGGTTTCGAAGAATTCGATGCCTGCGATGTCAATCCGCTGGTCGGCAAGGAATGCCTCCAACTGCCGCACCAATGGTGTGCCGCGTGTGATATCAGCGCGCGGGGTGAACGCAGACACGCCGCTCACAGCATCAGGCTCGCACGCGGCTGGAGCCAGCGCCTGCCGTTGCAGCGTCAGCGTTGCTGCAGCTGTAGGCAGGTGTGGCAACGCCTGCGGCAACGGGCTCGCAGGTGCCTCGCAGGCCGCCGGCGCGAATCCCTGAGTCGTCTGACCACCAGCATGCGCATGATCATGCCCGTCATCGTCAATCGCACAGGCATCCGCCGGGCATAGCGTGAACTTGCCACCGGACGTATCGACGCGAACCGCATAATGCAGCTTGCCGCCGATGAATTCAAGACGGGTGATGAACGGCTGCGCGGTAACGATGTATTCCTGCAGCAAGGTCACACCGTCAATCGGATCGCGCCATTCGTCACTGACCACGAATCTCTCGAATTCCTCGAACGATTCGAATTTGCGCACGCCCAGACCTTTGCCGCCCTGATTATGTTTGGTGATGAACGGCGTGGTGAATTCCCGGGCCCGATCAAGCAAATCGTTGCGCCCGAACACCGCCACCGTGTGCGGCACATCGAATCCCGCGCGCTTGAGCGCCGTGTACTGGGCCACCTTGCTCACTTCCAGCTCCAATACGTTCAGCGAGTTCACCACCGTGCGCCCATAGCTTTCCAGCCATGCATAGAGCGCTCTCGCGTATTCCTTGGCATGCGGATGGTCTCGTGACGGCGATGATGCGGATAGTCTGGACCAGAACACGCCTTGCGGCGGCTCTTGGAACAAATCAATCGAGCCAGTGGCGATGTCCCATTCCTGGAATGGCACATGCTCCTCCTCGAACGCCTTGACCAGCGGAGGAATCCACTCGGGGTTTTCGTGAACGATATACACCTTGGGGGTCGTCGCGGTCGAATCACTCATGATGGTTGATCGTTTTCCTTACTGTTGGTTGTATGCCGATGGTGTTCAGGTCTCAGACCACCTGAGGGCCTAGAGGGCCGCCGACGCGGTACCGGGCGCCTCGATGATTGCTGGGCACTCGGTCACCGCGTCCGAACAGTTTGTTGCGCAGTGTACCTTCCCGGTAGGAGCGCGGATACACGCCACGCTCCTGCAGTACCGGCACCACGTATGCGATGATGTCTTCCCATGTTCCCGGATTGATGACGTAAGCCAAGTTGAACCCGTCCACATCCGTATTGGCTTGCAATTGCTGCAGATAATCAGCCACTTCGGTGCCGGAACCCACGTAGACCGGTCCCAATCCACCGATTTTCGTCCGCTCGGCGATGTCGCGAATCGTCCAGGCGCTGCCGTCCTCTCCAGTGGCGGCGGCCAGGGATGCCGCGGTGGACTGGATCGCGTTGGATTTGATCTCACCTAACGGAGCATCTGGATCGAACTGTTGCAGGTCCACTCCAGCCCAGCCGGAATTCAGTACCAGCGCGCCCTCCGACGACGCGTAATGCAGATAGTCCTGATACTTCGCTTCGGCCTTCTCATGTGTGGCATCGGTAATCACCGTGAGCAATGCGTAAATGCGTGCGTCATATCGGCTTCTTCCAGCGTCTTCCAATGCCTTACGGATGCGTGTCACCGTTTCCTTCAACTGCCATTCGGTGGGGCTGGCCACGAATATCGCCTCGGCGTTCTCCGCCGCGAACTGCGTGCCACGCGGGCTCGCACCGGCCTGGAAAATCACCGGGGTCCGCTGCGGTGAAGGCTCGCTCACATGGATGCCCGGAACCCGGTAGTACTTGCCCTGATGATTGATGGGATGGACTTTCGTGGGATCCGCGAATACATCGTGCTCACGGTCTTCGACGACTGCGTCATCCTGCCAGGAGCCCTCCCATAGCTTGTAGAGCACCTCCAGGTATTCGTCGGCGCGATCATAGCGCTCATCATGCTTCAGCTGATCCGTGTCGCCGAAGTTGCGCGCGGCGCTCGGCAGATAACCGGTCACCACGTTCCATCCCACGCGGCCTTTCGTCAGATGGTCCAAGGTGGACATGCGACGGGCGAATGGGTATGGATGCTCATAGGCGGTTCCTGCGGTGATGCCGAATCCCAGATGTTTGGTGACCGCGGCCATCGCACTGGTCAACAGAATCGGATCGTTCAATGGCACCTGATTGGCGGTGCGTAGCGCGGCGTCGGCGTTGCCGCCGTATAAGTCGTAGACGCCCAGCACATCGGCGATGAACAACGCATCGAAATAGCCCGACTCCAGCAGCTTGGCCTTGTTCACCCAGTGGTCCAAATCCTTGTATGCGCGCGAATGATCATCCGGATGCCGCCATAGGCCTGAGGTCTGATGCCCGATGCAGTTCATGTCGAACGCATTGAATCGTATTTCGCGCTGACCGTCGGCGTTCAGCAGAGGCCCGCTTGTTGACGCTCCATCATCGCCGCCGCTGATGGATGCGGTGTCTGTGGGTGCGATTGTTCCGAGTGATGCAGTGGCGCTCATGATAATCCCCTTCCGTGCCACGTATCCTATGTTGGAGGCCTCAGCCGGCCATTCCCTTGCCGCCCTTCCCCTCGGGAACAAGGATTGCGCTCCATTATGCAGGGTTTTGCACCGGAACAGCACCGAGATCAGAACCGGGTCGTATAGCAAAAATGGATATGCGGCTATCAATCTCATGCACCATCACGATTTCCTCCGCACTCAATCAGGCAAATGAGATGCAGGTCACAATAATGGCGGAATTACGCCAATCTGCGCATGTGATGACAACATCAACGCACAGCAGTCTGCGTTATGCCAACCACACGAACGCCTTGATAACAGCCCATAGATTTTACGCATGGGAACACCCCGCGTCCGCCCTTGCCAAACCGCGAGGGCATCCGTTAGACAGAGGAGCATGACTATTTCATTCGGATATTGGACGCCGGTCTTCGGAGGATGGCTGCGCAACGTCGAGGACGAGCACACACCTGCGGATTTCGAGCATCTCAAAACCATCGCACAGTATGCGGAACAGCACGGCTTCGACCTCACGTTGGTTCCCGAACTCAATCTCAACGACATCAAGGGCGACAACGAACCAAGCCTGGACGCCTGGACTGTTTCCGCAGGACTTGCGGCAACCACCCAACGTCTGACCATTCTCGCCGCATTGCGCCCGGTGTACAAGCTGCCAACGATTGTGGCCAAGGAGGCGGTCACCTTGGCCAATATCAGCCATGGCCGATTCGCCATCAACATCGTCTCAGGCTGGTGGCAGGAGGAGGCTCGCCAATACGGCGGAACATTCCCCGAGCATGACGACCGGTACGCGCGCACCTTGGAATTCGTGAAAGTGCTTCAGGGGCTGTGGTCTGAGCCCTCACCCTTCACGTTCCACGGCGATTACTACGACTACGAGAACACGTGGGCCGAACCCAAGCCGAATCCACGTATCCCCTTGTATTCCGGCGGCGAAAGCGATATCGGGCGCAATACCATCGCCCAATTCGCCGACTATTACGTGACCCACGGCGGAACGGTGGAGGAATTGCGCGACAAGATCGCGGATCTCAACCAACGCCGGCGGGAAAAGGGGCGCGGCGATTTCGAGGGATTCGGCATGGCCGGATACATCATCGTGCGTGACACCGATGAGGAGGCGCAGCAGGAGCTTAATCGCATCACTTCGGTGAAGCCGGGGTCAAAGGCATACGACAATTTCCAACAGTTCGTCAGCAACTCGCATTTGAACGTCGATATCGATTTGAGGGACTATTCGGTGTCCAACAGAGGGCTCAGGCCCGGATTCGTGGGCACGCCGGAGCATGTGGCCGATCGCATCATCGCCTATGAACGCGCCGGCGTGAACCTGCTGCTGCTCCAGTTCTCACCTCAGCTTGAGGAAATGCAGCGGTTCAGCGAGCAGGTCATTCCGTTGGTACGGCAGAAAGAAGCCGAACTCGGGTTGCGCTAGGCGATTGTGGCGTTCGTTGCAGCACGCGTCGCGACAAACGCCACAATCAGCAGATTATTTGTTGATGACTTCACGCCCCTGCACCCACACGGTGCGGATATTCTCAGGAACAGCCAGATTCAGTATCTTTTGGAAGATATCCGAATCCGGCTCGCTCGTATCGAAGATAGGCAGTCGGGCACTTGGGAACGTCGTATCAATCACTTGAGCGTCCCAAGCGTAGCCGGCTTCCAGTCGGCCGATGGGAAGGTCCAAGGATTCGCCGCCGCCGGCAGTGGCCAGGTAGAACGCATTGTTCAACGTCAGTGCGCTATCCGCCACACCCCGCTCCCCTGCCGTCAGGTCACGGTTCACACCGGTTTGCAGCATGCGTGAGGAAATCACAGCCTGGCGAATCGCACCATACAGGTCTGGGTTGTATCCACCGGAAATATCACTGCCCAGCGCCACATGCATGCCGGCATTCAAGTATCGATGTATCGGTGCCACGGCACCGGCGAAGAACGCGTTGGACAATGGGCAGTGCACGGCAACCGCCCCGGTCTCGGCGAACATGCGCATGTCTTCCTCGCTGGGGTACACGCTGTGGGCCAGAATGCTACGGCGGGTGAACAGTCCGAACTTGTGCAGCATATGCGTATCGCTGCGCCCGTACCGCTCGTAGGCATAGCCATGTTCCCAATCGCTTTCGCTGCAATGGGTTTGGATGTAGGCGATGGACTGATATCGTGCGGCCAGTTCGCCAAGTCCCTGCAATGCCTCATCGGTGCAGCTGGGGATGAAGCGCGGGGTGATCACCGGGTAGATACCCTGTACGCTGTGCTCGTTGAGTGCAGCGACTTCATTGATGAATCGTTCGGTCTCCTCGATGGCAGCTGCAGCGGAAGCATCGCGATAGTAATCCGGGTTCGCTTCAGGGCTGTCCATCACCACCTTGCCCACCAAGGCACGCTGGCCCAAACGTTCAGCCTCCTCGGCAAGCACCAGTGAGCCTTTTCGATGCACGGTGGCGTAATAGGAGGCCGTGGTGGTGCCGGTGGAGAGCATGCGGTTCACTAGATCCCCGTACACGAGATGCGCAAAGGATTCGTCAGCGAACTTGGATTCGGTGGGGAACGTGTATTTGCCGAGCCAGACTTCCAACGGCTCGTCCAGTCCGGTGCCGTCCTGTGCCCATTGCGGGGCGTGCACATGGAGGTCGATGAAACCGGGCAGCAGGTATGAGCCTTCGGGAATGACCCGATAAACGCCTCGTTCCTGGGCCTGATTCTTTTCGACCGTATAACGCTCATCCCCCGGCTCGATCACTGATTGAATCATGCCGTGATCATCGATCAAAAACAGCGAATGTTCGAAGTAACGCACTTCATCTCGGGACTGTGCGGTAAATCCTGAACCTTCGACCACTAGGGCAATCGTCATTGATAGTCTCCTTTATCTCGTTGTCAATAGTGAAAAAGGCTCGCAACCATCTGGGAACCGGTGGTGTGCGAGCCTTCAAGCAACCGAACTTCTAGCGAAATCAGTTCTGGCTGTAGATCTTCTTACGGAAGACGAGGAACACAATCAGACCGAGCAGGATCACGCCTGCGCCGATCAGGAGCAGGTTGGCGTAACCAGCGGCGGCGCCCGTGGCACCGGTGATGCTGGAGCCGGCCAGCGACTGCGAGCCCATCAGACCACCAATCACGGTGATGCCGATGGAAGCGGTGACGTTCATGACCAGATCGTTCATGCCCACGCCACGGCCGGATTCGCTCTGCGGCAGCGTGTCAATCACCGTGGAAAACACCGGGGAGTAGAGCAGACCCACGCCGCAGTAGAACAGGCATGCGGTGAGCGTCAGCACCAGGAAGCCGGCGTTGACGGCCAGGGCGGCAGTTGCGAAGCCGGCGATCATCAGTACAGCGGCGGTGATCAGCGCGGCCTGACGACCGATCTTGCCCATGATCCAACCGGAAGAGGTGCCCACCACGGCGGCGCACACGAAGGCCCACACAATGTAGGTGGACACCTGGGCGGTGGTCATGCCGTAAACGGTGGTGCCGATGGCGTTGAACATCGGGGAGATGCAGTAGTTGGTGAAGTAGAACAACAGAATCAGGCTGATGGCGGCCAGCCAACGGGTGTTCTTGAAGAAGTCCGGGGTGATGAACGGCTTGGCGGCCTTGTGGATGTACACGGCGAAGATGGCGAACAGCGCCACGGCCACACCCAGCATCCACCATGCCATGTAGGAGAAGAACAGGGTGAGGAAGGCGCTTGCGAAGCCGAAGATCGTGAAGCCGATCCAGTCGACGTGCTCATTGTCGCCCTGGCGTCCGGGCAGGTTCTTCAGCAGGGTCGGCAGGAAGAAGATCGTCACCACGGGGATGAGGAACAGGTACTGCCAGGCGATGGAGCTCAGCACGCCGGCTGTGAACACGCCAATGGAGGCGGACAGCTGGTAGGCGGCGGTGTACAGGCCGAAGAAGATGACCTTCAAGGATGGCTTCAGGTACTTGGTGGTGATGACCAGGAACACCGAACCGGCCACCTGCTCGCCGGCGGTCTGCAGCACGCGGGCGATGATTACCGTCCAGATGTTCGCGGTGAAAAAGAAGTTTGCCACGAAACCAAACACCGAGCCGACCAGCAGGGCGATCAAGCCGGCAACGACCAGACGCTTCAGGGAAACGAAGTCGCCGAGGGAACCGTAGATGAAGCAGACGATGCCAAGCACCAGCGATGGGAATGCGGTGATCAGCGAAGCCTGGGCGGGAGCACCGACATCCTCACCGACCTGGGTGAACACCAGATTGAAGCCCTGCAGGCACAGAGTGCCGAGGATGAAGGTGATCAGCAGCAAAATCAGGGCCTTGATGGCCATCTTATTGCTGGTTTCCGGGTCGGACCAGGGGTCGAAGACCGCGGTGGTAGTGGTTTGTGCCATTATTGTTTTCCTTTATTTCTTTTCTCTCTTTTGGGGAAGTCTCAAACGTGCCGCTCAGGCATTCTTGGCGAGTGCGGTGATGCGGGTCATGAACTCGTTGAGGAAGCGCGGCACATCGACCTGAACCGCGGCCTGCATGGTTTTGACCGGATCGTTCATGCGCGTGTTGTCGCCGATGGTGCGGCCGCGGGTCGGGCCCTCGACGTCCACCTTCATGTTGATGGGCAGCGTGGTGACCAACGTGGGGTCGACGGCCACGCCGACGGCAAGCGGATCGTGCAGGCCGCAACCGCCCAGGTGCGGTGACGTGGTCTCGTAGGCCTTGATGTAGTAGTCGGTCATGTCTGCGAGGAAGTTGCCGGCCTTGGTACCGAGGTCGCGCCAGGTCTGGGTTTCCTTGTAGGTCAGCAGCGTCTGCAGAGTGACGTCAAGGCCGACCATCGTGGCCGGGGCGCCGGAGCGGAACAGGTAGTCGGCGGCTTCCGGGTCCTGGGAGATGTTGGCTTCCTCCCAGCCATTCACATTGCCGCAAACGGTAAGCGCGCCACCCATGAGCACGATCTTGCCGATCTCGTCCTTGATTTCGGGGGCTTTCTTCAGGGCGGCGGCGATATTGGTCATCGGGCCGGTGGGCACGTAGATCAAGTCCTTGCCGTAGGTCTTCACCGCATCGATGATGAAGTCCACCGCGGATTCGGTTTCCGGTTCACGGTTCGAATCAGGGATGTCCACGTCGCCGATGCCGTTCTTGCCATGGATGAAGGCGGAGATGTCAAGCACTTCGAAGGAATCGGTGGTGCTGGAATGCGGCAGACCCTTGTACACCTTGACCTCAGGGTGGCCAAGCAGGTCGGTGATGGCCAGCGAGTTGCGCACGCCCTGTTCGAGCAATACGTTGCCGTAAGTGCCGGTGATGCCGATCAGCTCGACTTCCGGGCTGCCGAGTGCGTAGGAAATGGCAAGGGCGTCGTCTACACCGGTGTCAAGATCCAGAATGAGTTTCTTTGTCATGGGAGTGCCTTTCCCTGTGTTGCCATCAATAGTCGATCGGCTATTGATTTACCTCGTTAATATTAACGGGAATATGACAAATCTCGAGAGCATGGGCGTGGCACAATCATGTGACTTGATCAACGAAAAGAAGCCTGGTTCCCTATGGGTATGGGAACCAGGCTTCCTATCTATGATGCAGCCGCTGATGCGAAGGCACTATGCGGTTAAGCGCTCAGGCCTTCTTCACTTCGACGGCGAGCTCGGCACCTTCCTTGACATCCAAGGCAGTCGCGAGCGTCTCGCGGGCGATAAGGTCCTTGAACTGCTCGACCTTGGCCACGTCGGCGGCCGGTACGGTGAGCGTCAGGGCGATACGGTCGGCGATATCCAGACCAGCGTCCTTACGGGCATCCTGCACGGCGCGGATGGCATCGCGAGCGTAGCCTTCGGCTTCCAGGTCCGGAGTCAACGCGGTGTCGAGAATCACGAAGCCACCGGTCGGCAGGGCTGCGGACACGGAAGCGGCCGCCTCGGCAGCGTTCTCCTCCTCCACGCGATTAATCAGCTCGTATTCGCCTTCAACCAGAGCCACGTCGCCGTTCGGGGTTTCCACCACCGGAGCGCCGGAGGCATCCACATGCCAAGCACCGGTCTTGGAGGCCTTGATGGCGAACTGCACCTGCTTGCCGAGGCGCGGGCCAGCGGCACGGGCGTTGACCTTGAGCTGGTGCACGATCTTCAGGCCCTGGGAGCCGGCATCTTCCATCGTGCAGAACTCGATGTCCTTCACGTTGAGCTCGGACTTCAAGACCTCAGCGTACGGCTTGACGTCATCCACATCCTCGACCACGACGGTGAGCTTGGAAAGCGGCTGGCGCACGCGAATCTGGGAGGCCTTGCGCAGGGACAGGGTGCCGGAGACGACCTCACGCACCTTCTCCATGGCGTTGACCAGCTTCGGATCGTCGACCAGCACGCGGCCAAGTTCAGCGGCCTCGCCGGTCTTCTCGTCCACGACGAACGGCCAGTCGGCCAGATGTACGGATTCACCACCGGTGAGGCCACGCCACACGGATTCGGCTTCCATCGGGGCGAGCGGCGCGAGCACGCGCATGAACACCTCAAGCACGGTGTACAGCGTATTGAACGCATTCTCGTCCTCATTCCAGAAGCGGTCGCGGGTGTTGCGGATGTACCAGTTGGTGAGCACGTCGATGAAGTCGGAGGCCGCATCGCAGGCATCGGAGATTGCGAACTCGTTGAGTGACTTCTCCACCTTCTCGACCAGACGACGGGTACGGGCCAGGAGGTAGCGATCCATCTCCGGCAGTCCGGCGACCTCGTCAGCGGTCAGGTGGCGGGCGTCGAAGCCCTTGCCGCCGTTGGCCGCATTAGCGTACAGCGTGAAGAAGTAGTAGGAGCTCCACACCGGCAGCATGACCTGGCGGACCGTGTCGCGGATGCCTTCGGCGGTGACAATCAGGTTGCCGCCACGCAGAATCGGCGAGGACATGAGGAACCAGCGCATGGCGTCGGAGCCGTACTTGTCGAACACGCCGTTCACATCCGGGTAGTTACGCAAGTGCTTGGACATCTTCTGGCCGTCGGAGCCGAGCACGATGCCATGGCAAATCACGTTCTTGAAGGCCGGGCGGTCGAACAGGGCGGTGGCCATGACATGCAGCAGGTAGAACCAGCCACGGGTCTGGCCAATGTATTCGACGATGTAGTCGGCCGGGAAGTGCTGTTCGAACTTCTCCTTGTTCTCGAACGGGTAGTGGAACTGCGCGAACGACATGGAGCCGGATTCGAACCAGCAGTCGAGCACATCCGGGATGCGGTGCATCGTGGACTTGCCGGTCGGATCATCCGGGTTCGGGCGGGTCAGGTTGTCGATCCACGGACGGTGCATGTTGATGTTGCCGTCCTTGTCGCGCGGATAGTCGCCGAAGTCGTTCTTCAGCTCTTCGAGCGAGCCGTACACATCCACGCGCGGGTACTTCGGATCGTCGGAGACCCACACCGGAATCGGGGAGCCCCAGAAGCGGTTACGGGAGATGGACCAGTCACGGGCGTTGGCGAGCCACTTGCCGAACTGGCCGTCCTTCACGTTTTCCGGGATCCAGTTGATCTGCTGGTTGAGCTCCAGCAAGCGCGGCTTGATCTTGGTCACGGAAACGAACCAGGAGGAGACCGGCTTGTAGATCAGCGGGGTGGCGCAGCGCCAGCAGTGCGGGTAGGAGTGCACGTAGCTCTTCTCCTGGAAGAGGATGGCGCGCTTGTCTTCGTCGATCTGGGCGAGCGGACCGTCACCGGCACGCAGGTTCCTGAGGATCGGCAGGTTGGCGTCGAACACGAACATGCCTTCGTATTCGGGGCACTGGGAGGTGAAGCGGCAGCCGGCGTCGAGCACGTCAGTGCTCTTGATGCCCTTGGCGTTGAGCGTGTTCATATCGTCTTCGCCGTAAGGAGCCTGATGCACGAGGCCGGTACCTTCAACGGTGTCGACGTAGTCGGCAGTGAAGATCGTGTAGCCGTTCGGGCCGGGCACGTTGCCTTCGGTCTCGGCCTGCTCACCGGCGAAGTACGGGAAGACCGGCCAGTACCGGCGGCCTGCCAGCTCGGAGCCCTTAAGCTCGCGCACGACTTCGTAGTTCTCGCCGAGTTCCTTGGTGTAGTGGCCCAGCAGGTCCTTGCCGAGGTAGAACTTCTTGCCGGCGAACTTGCCCTCGGTGGGCTGGACTTCCACGTAATCGATGTCGGCACCGACCACGATGGCGAAGTTGGTAGGCACGGTCCACGGGGTGGTGGTCCAGAAGACGGCGTAGGCATCTTCATCGCGCAGCTTGACGGCCACGGAGACGGTGGTGTCCTGACGGTCCTGGTAGACGTCGGCATCCATACGAAGCTCATGGGCGGAAAGCGGCGTGCGATCCTTCGGGCAGTACGGCAGCACGCGGTAGCCCTGGTAGGCCAGACCCTTATCGTAGAGCTGCTTGAAGGCCCACATCACGGATTCCATGTACGGGATGTTCAGGGTCTTGTAGCCGTGCTCGAAGTCCACCCAGCGGGCCTGACGGTGCACGTAGTCCTGCCACTCGTGCGTGTACTTCAGCACGGATGCGCGGCAGGCGTCGTTGAACTTATCGATGCCCATCTTCTCGATCTGGTCGACCGAGTCGATGCCGAGTTCCTTCTGGGCTTCCAGCTCGGCCGGCAGACCGTGGGTGTCCCAGCCGAAGACACGGTTGACCTTGCGGCCCTTCATGGTCTGGTAACGCGGGATCACGTCCTTGGCGTAGCCGGTCAGCAGGTGGCCGTAGTGCGGCAGACCGTTGGCAAACGGCGGGCCATCGAAGAATACGAATTCGTTCTGGCTGTGGTCGCCAGAGGGGTTGCGTTCCACGGACTTCTGGAAGGTGTCGTCCTTGTCCCAGTAGTCGAGAACGGTTTCCTCCATATGGGGGAAGCTGGGGTTCGGCGCCACGTGCGCGGTTTCGCCGCCCTCGTTCGCCTTGGGATATACGTTTTCGCTCACCGTAAATCTCCTGTTTGTACTGTGCACTGGTCCTACAGGAGCATTCGTGATGATTGTTTCGAGTGGCCGCTTCAATAGTCGCCTCGTTCCGAAACCATCACCATGATGTTCCTGCCTACGAGGACGATGACGAGCGTTTCTTATGCGCCCGCACCGCGGTACCACCTCGCTTATCGCACCGGTTGCGCTGCTCTGAACTGTTGCATTCAGTACAGCACGGCCTGTGCGACCGCTTGTGTTCGGCTATCTCGGGCCGATCCCGTCGGGTCTACTGGGCGATTGCCGCCGTTCTTCCGAAGACTCCCCGCTGATAACGGATCACTGCCTCACAACGGTGCATATCCTAACACGTCACGCGGTCAAGTCCACAAGAATGTTCATCTAGAGACATTCGCTCACGGCTAGCCACGAACTTACGAATAGTGCAGACATATTCGTACAAGTTATAGACGGTGCAGACATATTCGCATCAGTTATCGCCGATTTATAGCCATAACTAAACTATAATGTCCGCAACCCAATAACTCGACGGATTATGTCTGCAAAATTCGCCAGTCCAACGACGGAATATGTCCGCATTCACGTACAGTCAGTCCAATTCACTCCCGCACAGCATATAAATGGACGGGCTAGACCTGCATACGATGCATATCCGGCAATCCTTCGCGCTCATCAATCACCGAAGAACACCAAACCGTTCACGAATCTGAGCGGCCGTGCCATACGAAGCCTGCGCGCCAAGCCCAGTCGCGGCGTACGCAGAAACGTACGAAGCCAACTGTGCACTATCCGCTAGAGAATGACCGGACGCAAGCCCGGCCAAAACCGTGCCCATAAAGGCATCCCCGCAACCGGTAGTGTCGACAGCATCAACCTTTACAGGCGCAATGCGATGAATGTCATCGCCATCGATGACCACCGAACCGTCTCCACCAAGTGTGACGACCGCTTGGCCAAAGCCGAAGTTATGCATTTGCCGCGCCACTTCGGACCAGTCCAGACCGTCCCAGTTATCGTCGTCCGGTTCGGCAATGCCCAACAGCTGTGCCATTTCATGCTCATTGACCAGCAGGATGTCCGAAGCCTCGATAAGTTCAGCAGGCAGTTCGGCAACGAATGGTGAATCGTTGAGTAGCACCACCACGCCTGCTCCATGACACATACGAGCGGCAGCAGTTACGGACTCGATTGGGCTTTCAAGGCATAACCCCAACACGTTAGCCGAGGTCAGAGCATCACGCATTGATTCAATATAATCCACGCTGATGCACGCATTGGATCCCGAAGAATAAGCAATCGTATTCTCTCCGGCTTTGTCAACTGTGATGACCGTAGCTCCACTAGCACCTGGCACATGACGTATACAAGAGGTATTGACACCCGCCGAATTCAGTGAATCGACGAGAAAGCCTGCATTGTCATCGGAGCCGACCGCTCCAAACAGGCAGACGTCAGCACCAATGCGTGCAGCCGCAACGGATTGATTACCGGATTTGCCACCTGGCAATATCCGTAATGGCCCAGCGTTAACTGTTTCCCCCGGATGGGGAAGACGATCAACAGTGACCGTATAGTCCGCGTTCATCGATCCGACAACGGACACAGAGCCATGGATATGGTCAAGCAGAGTAAGCGGAGTGGTTACCGACATGAGAAATCCTTCATGTTGTTCTCAGCAAGTCGTAATTGATCGCAATCGTTCCAATCTGATTCTCGTGAATCTGATACGGTATTGCCAACCGAACCGAGGCGCGTTACAGAACAAACCGAACACATAACGAGCGGCCTACTCAGCACCGCGCCATCAGCTCCATCAAGGTAATGGCGTATCCACGTTCAGCGAGATCGTTGTCAGAACGACCGAACCCGATTTCGCGAGAATCAGGCTCTTTCGGTTTTCTCTCCTGCCAACCCGCGGTAAATCACCTTGCTGGCACAGACGAAGATAACCAAGGCACACAGCACCACACAGCCACCTACTGTGAACATGTTCGCGTAAGTGGAGGCCGAACCGGAGTCCGTGCCAGCGAGACTGCCACCGGACATCGAACCGTTTGCCATGATCTGACCAAACACCACACCACCAATGGACGAGGCAATCACCTGCACCTGATCACGGAAGCCAAGTGCACGTCCGGTCTCTTCCGGGTAAACGGTCTGGGCCACAGTATCAACAATCGGCTGATAGACGAAAGCCTGGCCAAAGTAGTACAGGCAAGGAGCCACACCAAGTGCAAGCACAGCGCCATGAGGAATCAGGAATGCAACGGCAAGTAAGCCGCAACCGGTAGCGCCAAGCCCCACAATGACAGAAATTTTGTTGCCGAGCTTCTTGATCAGTGGACCAGCGGTGAAGCCGACAATCGCTGCGAGAATGAAGCCCCAGACCAGCAGGTTGGAAACCTGCGAGGAATCCATACCATACACATTCTTGCCGATAGCGTTGGCACCGGCGGAGATGGTATAGGCATAGAAGTATCCGATGAACACAACAACCATCATCAGCGCGTATGCGGGCTTGGTGAGAATATCAGGAGTGATGAACGGATTCGCGGCTTTATTGATGTAAATGACGAAAGCTACAAGAGTGACGATACACGCAGTGCCCCAGAACCAATTCTTATCGGTAAAGAACATCGTGACCGAACCGGAGAACGCACCGATAAGCACCAAACCGACGATATCGACGCGAGCACCCTTGGCATGCTCGTTCGGCAGGTTCTTGAGCAGCACCGGAATGAAGAACACGGCAATAATACCCATGCCAAACAGCCAACGCCAATCAATCAGCGTCATGTATCCGCCAAGGAACACGCCCAGAGCCGCGCCGACACGGAAGATGGCCACGAAAATGCCATACCAAATCACTCGGTTGCGCTTCTCAATGTATTTCGAGACAAGCACCAGCACCAACGATCCGGACACCTGCCAGCCTGCGGACTGCAGCACGCGAGCTGCAACAACAATCCAGATATTGGCGGTGCCGAACAGACCCAGTACTGAACCGGCAACGAAGATGGACGTACCTAGTACCACCATCTTGCGCAGGGACACAAAATCGCCAAGCGCGCCATATACCACGCACACGATGCCCAGCACGATACCAGGCAGCGAGGTAATCAGCGGTGCAGTTCCTGCTTGACCAAGTTGCTCGCCGATATTGACATAAATCATGTTAAACGCCTGCTGCTGCAGAACGCCTATGGTGTAGATGATGAGGATGAGTGGCAAAGCCCTCTTCGCCATCTTGTTCATTGCGGCGAATTCCGGCGTACCTTCCTTGGGCACCGGAACGCCGTTCTCCCTTTCTTTGGTCGTAGCTTCAGCCATGATATTATCCTTTCTGTTTCATGGCGGGAAGAACCCGCCGCACCGGTGATACCGGCGCACATTTTGTGGTTATCGGGCGGCCATCGTGTAGATGCGACGGCAATCCTCTCGGTTCAGGCGCGCAATCGAACCAATCGCATGGTCAGAACCGTTGAAGGGGATGTTGTCAAGCATGCGTTCGATTCCGTCAATAGGCAGGCCATAGTCGGCGAAGCATACCGGCATATGCAACGCTCGAAAGAATGACTCCGTGGCCTCGATACCGCGACGAATCAGATCAAACTCATTCAAGGAATCGGCATGTAGTCCGAACACCTCTGCGGCGTATCGGGCAAATCGATGGGGATTGTACGCCGATGCCACACGCATCCACGAACCCATGATGATTGACAAGGTTGCGCCATGCGGCGTGTCATATAAAGCACTCAGTTCATTGGCAATCAGATGGGTGGACCAATCCTGTTCTCGTCCGATTCCAAGCGTGTTGTTCTGCGCGATGGTGGAGATCCACATAATCTGGGCCCTGAGATTGTAATCGTCCAATGCCGCAAGGGAACGGGGACCCACATTTACCAGAGTGCATAAGGCTCCTTCCGCCATACGGTCGATAACGCCGATTTCGTCATCAACGCTGAAATAGCGTTCACAGATATGCGAGAACATATCGACAATGCCGCAGGCAGTGGGAAACGCAGGCACTGTGGTGCTCAATGCCGGATTCATGAAAGCAAGCGCTGGCCGAAGCACTGGATTGCTCAGCGTTAGTTTCATGTGTTCCTCATCATTATTGATAACAGCTACTTGGCTTGACTCGCTGCCCGACGCCGGGCAGGTAAGCACAACTGCGACTGGCAGCGTTGCCGTAACATGTGCCGCACCAGTGAAGTAATCCCACACATCATGATCTTCGGTAGAACCCAATGCAATGGCCTTCGCCGAATCGATGACGCTACCTCCGCCAACCGCCACCACTGCATCGATGCCATACTCGCGAGCCAGATCTACACCTTTTCGGACCAATGACAATCTCGGATTCGGTTTAACACCTCCTAGCTCCGTATATTCGATACCAGACATCTGCAGACTGTGCCGAATAGATTGCAATAATCCACTGTTTTCCAGATAGTCGCCGCCATCGTGGTGAATGAGCACATGAGTGACACCAAGAGAATCAAGACGCAAACCAATCAACGTCTCAGCATCATGTCCGAACACGAATTCGGTACCGATTTTCAAGGTGAAATCACGCATTAGACCATCCTTTCCTTCAGAGCAAGTCCCAGCGATGTCACGTCATCGACGCAATAGGCAGGCGCATGTTCTTGCAGCAAACGTGCCTCGCCATCACCATAGGTGACCGCAATGCAGTCAATGCCATTGCGTCTGGCCGCTTCGATGTCTCCCCAGCGATCACCCACATATATGCAGTGGTTGGCGTCAGCTTGATATCGATGCAGTATTGTTCCAATCATTGCCGTTTTGTCCATCTGGCGTCCGGGGATTGAGTCGGGACTCGCCCATCCATCGAACAAGTCCGCCCAACCTTTAGCTCTGAGTAACCGTTCAAGGGCTTGTCTGGGCTTATCCGTAACGATAACGTTCGTGATTCGTTCCAGCCGCAATTCACTCAGCAATGCCAACACACCTGGATACAGACGGGTAGCTGCATAATCGTTCATCGTGCGATAGTGAGTTGTCACACCGTTCTTGAATTGAGCGAATGCAGCTTCTCCGGGGAATGGCTCGATGCGTCGGAATATGTCACTCATCGGTTCTCCGAGATGCGCGGCGTCATTCTTATAAGTCTCCGGGAGACTGCCACCGCACAGTTTTGCCGCATAGTCGAGCGATCGCCATACGTCACCGGCTGTGTCAGCGAGAGTTCCGTCGAAATCCCATAACACCATCCGGCGCATCGGGCACTCCTTTCATTCGTTAGTATCGTCAGCGATAATCACGCAACGTGCGGTACAGAAGATTCATGAACCCAGGGAAATCGAGCTCCAGCGCGCCTTCCGCATTCGGTTGTTCACCACGCACACTCATCGTTGGGGTACGCTCAAGGTCAACAGCCGGGTTCGAACCACGCAAATGGCGATAATCGCACACAGTCATGCCTCGAGTCAGCGCTCCATGCAACTCCACATCGATATGCATAGGCACTGCGGTAATCAGCGCAGGATTCACAATCCATGCAGCGGCGCATGCATCGTGCATGTTGGCTCCGGCGAGCGCAGCCGCGCTGGCCGAAGTACCGATGAAGAACTCCGTGAGATCGGCAGCCAGATTAGCAGCCTTAGTTCCAATCTTGCGGAATTCAACCACTTGCTCAGTTCTCAGACAGCACTGTCGAGTCAGGTTGACGCCGGCCATCTTCACATGGATTCCGGAATGGAACACGCGGTAAGCGGCTTCCGGGTCGACATAGATGTTGAATTCCGCGGCGGGCGTCCAGTTACCAAAAGTAACGGAACCTCCCATGATGCATATTTCTTTGACCCGATCGGCAATACGCGGTTCACGATTCAACGCAGAAGCAATATTGGTCAACGGTCCGGTGGCAATCAATGTCACATCATCGGTGCTCATTACGGTATCCACGATGAAGTCCACCGCGTGCTTGTTCTGCGGCGCATGCGTTGGTTCGGGTAGCACCGGCCCATCAAGTCCGGTCTCACCGTGAAATTGGGGCGCAGTGACCAGCGGCGCGACGAGCGGGCGGCTATGACCGGGATAGACCCCGATGCGGTCTGCTGCACCAAGCACCTCCAATACCTTGATGGCATTACGGGTCACGTTCTCCAACGTGCAGTTGCCGCCAATGGTCGTGATGCCCAATACATCGAGATGCTGTACTGCAAGCATAATCGCAAATGCGTCGTCATGTCCCGGATCACAATCGAGAATAACTTTTTTGGTGGTACCCATGTACATCACTCCTTGATGTTGTCCTGGTTATGAATGAAAGCGGAGGCATTATGTGCCTTCAAAAATGTCATGAGTTGTTGCTTGTCTGGCGAGCTACGCGAACCTTTGCGTTCCACCGTGTAGGCAGAAACGGCATTCGAGATTGTCAAAGCCTCGGGCAATGTCATCTGATGTAGCATCGCCATGATGAATCCGGCATTGAACACATCACCAGCACCAAGAGTGTCTTCGACCTCAACAGAAAACGCCGATGCCTTATAGCATTGTTTTCCTTGTAAGGCACGGGCACCACGTGCGCCATCGCGCACGATGACAATACGTCCATCAACAGCGAAGTCAGCGGCATTCTCTTCCCAATCAGCATGGTCGCCCATGTATGAGAATTCGTCCGGCCCGCTTCCCAATAAATAATTGACGTTCGGCATGAGACGGTCGAGGGCTTCACGCATTGCCGGGTCAAGCTTGCCATCGAGAATACGCAAATTCAGGTCGAAGGAAGTCGGCACGCCTGCAGCATGTGCCTCCTCGAACACATGGATGAGCGCTTCTCTCGCACTCGTGTCATACGCCATCACCATGCCCGAAGCATGAACCCATGATGCAGCACGAATCCGATGCATGGGAATCATAGAGACATCGAGTTCTTTGAATGACTGTTTCTCACGCGGCCAGCCCCATAAATAACGCTCACCGCGCTCATCCACGAATGCGAACACGCCAACCGTGTTCCACCGCGAATCAGACACCAGACCGGTAGGATCTACACCAGCTTCGGAGAAGTCACGTCTCACATATCGTCCGTACTGGTCATCGCCAACAGTGCCGACAAACAGCACAGGGACATCAAGACGTGATAACGCCACGGCCGTATTGGCGCAAGTACCACCACCCTGCATCTGAGGCTGTTCCCAAGTTGTTCGTGTTCTACTTTCATCGATGAACCGAGGAAAGGGCACGATGATATCAACATTGGCATCACCGACGACAACCACCTCACCCATGACGAACCGCCTTAATGAAGGCTTCTACTTTGGCGGGATCTTTACGGCGGTTGGCATCGAGCGCAATGCCGTCATAATTTGTCCAGCTGTAGGAATCCACACCGTATGGGTGAGTCAAATCAATAGCCTCTCGGACATTGTTCGCATCCAATCCGCCCGCAATGATGCATGGCACATCGGTGGCTTCAATAATGGCCTTGTCAATAGAACGATCATGAGTGAGGCCCGTAGCTCCAATATCACCGGCCTCCGGCACCTTGGTGTCGATTAGGAAGAAATCAGACACCGACTCGTATGCCCGAATGTACTCCATGACTTTTTGATCTTCCAGAGGAACATCAGCCAAAACAGGAATTGCCTGCATAATACGCAGATCAGGAAAACGCCGCTTCAATTCGGCAACTTGTTCAGGACTGATCGCTTCAATGTCACCGGACAGATGCAATACATCCGGCATGGCTTCATTAAGATTGGCACTGATTTCATCAAGATCCTCGGCAACGGTCAATCCGACTTTGACAGCTTCAGCCTGTACACTCTCGAAGATTTGCCTGGCACTGGCACAATCCAACTGTGCAGGAGTCCTTTTAATAGCGCCATAGGATACACCGATATGCTCGGCACCCAGGTCCACCACCATGCGCGCATCCTCGACGCTTCTGATTCCATATATTTGTACGATGACGTCAGCCACGAGCGTTCCTTTCTGTAGCGATGGCATTGATGAATGCGGGTACGGAAAACACTGTTTCCTTAAGCCCCGCACCTTGGCCAACCCTGGTGATGGGTGGCGGCGTAATGAACGAGCGCCGCAGTATGTCTGGCTGGGCGAATACTTCGTCAGCCGGCCCATCAAGCAGGACTGTTCCATGGCACAGCACCACGATTCTTGGGCAATTCATGGTGACAAATTTCATGTCATGCGAGATGATGACGCACAATTTCCCAGACTCACGCAGGCTGGAAATGATATGCGATAGCCGCGCAGTGCCCTTTCGATCCTGCCCGCATGTCGGTTCATCGAAAATTACTACCGAAGGATCCATCATGAGAACGGCACCGATGGCACAGAACTTCTTTTCAGTCGGCGTCAAATCAAATGGATGGGTGTCGAGCTTATGGCTCAATCCGACCAGTTCAGCAACCGTCCCAATGCGCTGTTCAATAACGTCGGAATCCATACCGATATGTTTGGGGCCAAAGCCAAACTCCTTGCGCACGCTTTCCAGAAACAATTGATCGTCGGGATTCTGGAAGATATAGCCAACGGTACGGGACCACTCAGCAGTGGTATGGCTAGTGACATCGACACCATCAATAAGTACCGAGCCACTTGTGGGCCTTAAGATACCATTAAAATGCTTTACCAATGTGGTTTTCCCTGCACCATTCTGTCCAATAATCGCTACTGGATCAGTGCCCTCGAGCGTCAGAGTTACGCCGGCCAGGGCTATATCACCTGAGGGATAGATATGTTCAAGATCTCGAAGTTCGACGGTCATCGCAATGCCTCCTTCGCCATCTCGATAGCTGGCTCTTCAGTAATTACGATGGGTCCTCCCAACGCACGGCTCAGACTCACATAATCGGGCACATCTACACCGTGCTGTTCGATCGAATCATCGGAGAACACTTCCATTGGCGTGCCAATGGAAGCGACTTCTCCTCGTTCAAGCACCATGACGGTATCCGCATATCGAGCCACACGCTCCATGTCATGATCGACCATGATGACGGTTACCCCACTCGCATTGAGCTTCTTGACGATGTCGAAAATTTCCTCACTGCCCATCGGGTCAAGCTGCGTGGTACATTCATCAAGCACCAGAATGCGCGGCTCCATAATGAAGGTGGATCCGAAAGCCACACGCTGCACCTGACCACCCGAAAGTTCCAATGGATTCTTGTCAAGAATGTGATCGATGCGCATCAGCTTGGCCACAGTTTCAACACGTTCGACCATTTTGTCTCTGGGCACACCATGATTACCCAGCCCGTAGGCAAGCTCTTCAGCAACGGTCCCCGCAGTGTACGACAGCTGGTTGAACGGATTTTGGAATACCAATCCGATGGTCTTCGATAGCTCGGCGATAGTCGAATCAGCGACATCTGACCCGTCAACCAATATTTTTCCAGCTCTCGCGCCTGAGAAATAATGAGGAATCAGTCCCACCAACGCATTACACAACGTGGATTTGCCCGCTCCGTTCGCGCCAATAATGGCAAAAAGGCTACCCTCTTCGACGCTAAAGTTCACATGTTTGACCGCCCGCCGTCTGGCGTCACGGTATTTAAAAGAAAAATCCTTGACTTCGACGATCGCACCCATCATGCACCTGCCCATGGTGTCAGGGCGGGAATCACACCAATATATATTCCCACCGATATCGCGGTGACGATGACGGCCATGATGACAAGCACCCAGTTACAAACTTTGTCGACGGTACGCCAACGAACCTCGACGTAACTGGTCTGCTTTACATCGGTAATGCCAAATCCACGGGTTTCCAATGTCATGCCTCGCTCTTGCGCATCGGTCAGCGATGACATAACCACAGGTCCCAGTAACGGTACATAAGCGGCGAGACGGGAAAATAAACCGCCGGATTCACTCAGGCCACGCGCATTCTGTGCTTCACGGATTACGGACATACGGCGTTGCATTTGCGGCACGACATTCAGAGAAGCCAAGATAAGATACCCGGCTTTCGCATTGAGCCCCGCCGAGGTCAATGCGGCTACTAATGCGCCGGTATATGTAGTTTTGCTCATAATGGTGAAGCTGCCAAGGAACACCAGAAGATCCATCACAATCTTTGCCGCATACAACACACCCTCAAGGCCGAGCTGGGCAAAACCAAAATCAGCAATAACCGTTTGGTTCTTAGGACTATAGAGTCCCTGAATAAACATCAGCATCACAGTAACGGGAATGCCAAAACCGAACATTATCTTGACAAAGTCACTAGGAATACGAGCCACGAACGATACCACGAATAAGGCAATGACCAGCACTAAGCCAAGTGTGAAATCCGGCCACACCAAAGCACACAAACCGAGCATAAGGATTGCCATAATCTTCGTCATTGGATGCAAACGACTCACTGGAGTGTTTGCATACGTTATTTTGACCGCCATGACTCACACGTCCTTATCGCCTTCATCGGGCTCACCCGGCTCATCGTCATCGAGTATGTCTTCTTCGACACCTGCACCATCTGCGGCATATTGGCTCAGGAAACGACGAGGAATTTTTCTGACGATGATGTAAGCAATCAGTACCGCGATACCTTTATCAATCAGATTGGTGACAATCGCTGACGAGAACACCGATGCTGCGATGTCCCGCAGCGCAACAACCAAGGTAGCGGTCAACAGCGAGGTGCCCGTTACCCCAGTGGCACCACCATAAACAAATACGGTGATAAGTGACGCGGATACGGCATTGACCAATGTACAGGCCAACCAAATCAGTACTACGCCCCACAATTTACGGAACAATCCGGCCTTGACCATATATCCGACCGCCAAGCCACATAGAATCGATACCACGGCATAAGGCAAGTACACCGGATTGGCCACCAACGCCAAGAAAACATTGGTCAGCAGTCCTGTCAGAGCCGCAACCCATGGTCCTGATAGACAAGCCACAATGATTGTGCCGATCATATCGAGGAATAACGGCAGCTTTAACGCCGAGCACAGTGTTCCGCCAATGAGATTGATACCCGCTGCAATCGGTATCAGCACCAGCGATTTGGTTGAGAACTGAGCCCGTATGCCCTCCCAAAATGACATCTTTTTCGCTTTGTTCGCCATGACGACACCACCCTTACCGCTTATGGTCGCATTGCAGCGCGCCCATCGCGCTCACAGTCCCCCGTCGGACTTAGGAAAATCATTTCTTAAAATGTTTTCCTTATGTTAGGATAACGCTGCAGCACTGCATTGTCAAACGCCCGCCACGCAGGACAGAACCGGTAAACTGTAGGAAAAGCACATAGCCGGGGGCATACCATGAACATCAAGGATATCGCACGAATTGCGGGGGTCTCCCCCTCCACCGTGTCGAAGATTATCAATGGCAAAGACTCGACCATCAGTCAAGAAACCCGCGAAAAAGTGCTAAAGGTAGCCAAGGAATACCATTACACCCCTTATGGCTCATCAGCACAGCGCGGCACCCGAACATACACGTTGGCAGTGCTGCTCAGGACTACCGCATCCATCGATAGCACGCTCGATGGCATCATTCAGACCGCACAGGCCTCCGGATACAGCACACTCGTGTTCAACGGATATTCCGACAATGAACAGGAATTAAAAAACATGACAGCCGTGCTGAACCACCAGGTCGACGGCGTCATCTGGCAACCCGTCAACGACGACAGCCGAACCCTCATCCCCCATCCACAAGACAACAATATCCCCACACTCGTCATAGGGCCTTACGGAGGCGACAAAACACTTCTACTGCCCTATAAGGAAGCGGCCTATCGACTAACCGAAGAAATCATCGAGCGTGGGCATCAATCCATAGCTTGCCTGATGACACAGGGACGTAGAACCAAGGATTTCCTAAAAGGTTTTCGCGCCTGCCTGTTTGACCATCATATGGCATTCAGTGACGATATGATCCACTACGAGTTCGATGATTCGCTGATTGCCGGCATCGGCGATCGCTCCATCACCGGAATCGTATCCTCGCATTACCGCATGGCACTTGAATTCAGTCAGCTCATGGCTTCTTTGCATTACCTGATACCGGATGATGTGTCATTGGTATCCATCAAAAACGACACCAGCGAGGCGCTAGTATATCCCGGCGGTCCACAAATCTCGACCTACACCATGCGCAATGCAGATTTCGGAGCCTATCTGTGCTCAAAGCTCATCAACATCGTGGAAAAGCGCAATGAGGAACCACACTCCTTCGTGCAGAACTTCCACCTCGACAACACACTGACCTTGGATTCCCCCTCAACTTCACGAGCCAAGAAAATCACCGTGGTAGGTAGCCTAAATACCGACACCTATATCTCCGTTCCCACATTGCCACAAGGAGGAACGACTGTCATCACCAAGACGGCAACACGCTACCCTGGCGGCAAAGGCATTAATCAGGCCGTGGGAGCCGCGAAACTTGGTCACCGCGTTTCGTTAATCGGCAACGTCGGCACTGACGGAGAATCCGATTACATTTTTAAGGAGATGGCCCAATGGGGCGTGGATACCACAGGAGTCAAACGGCAACCTGGCAACGATACCGGCAAGGCTTACATCTTTGTAGACCCCAACGGTGAATCCATGATATCCGTACTATCCGGGGCAAATGCCACCCTCAGCCCCGAAGACATCCGGGAAAGAGAAGACCAGTTCGATAACACTGGGTATTGCCTTATACAATCCGAGGTGCCGCTCGATGCGGTCAATGAGGCCTGTCGTATAGCACATGAACATCATGCCCGCACCATTCTTAAGCCCACAACCTGCAACCACTTACCTGACAGTCTTCTCAAGCAAATAGACATTCTTGTGCCCAACATCAATGAACTCAATGCCCTGCAACCAGGAAATGACTCGATGGAGGAAAAATCCAGAAAGCTAATCGAGCGCGGTACCGGCAATGTTATTGTGACACTTGCAGAACGCGGATGCTATCTGCAGACCAGCACCAGCGAACGCCGATTTGCCGCCGCGGGCTTTGCCCCCGTTGACAACACCGGCGCCGGCGATGCTTTTATCAGCGCATTGGCATCATATCTTCTCTATGGTTATCCATTAGAGCAGGCGATTGAAATCGCCACCTATGCAGCCGGATATTCCATCACGCGCGAGGGGGTAATTCCCTCTCTCATTGACCGTTTTTCCTTAGATACCCACATTCGCCAAATCGGGAGGTGACAACTGGATGGCAGACTGACCCCAGCCTGCCATCCAGTTTCATTCAGTTCCGAGAGCCATCCACTTCATCCACACCAAGCGTCTCCTCCAGCTCGGCCACAATCTTCTCATGCATGTTCTCGTCGATTTTCACGGTGAACATGAACACCAACAGACTCAGCATGATGAACGCGAGCGGAAATATAGAACGCGAAGGTCTCGAACGTGCGTACGTTGGCGGCAGTTATGTCAGCGGCGGTGGCGGAACTGACCATGCCGGCGGCCACAACCACAAATCCGACGATGCCGTTGGACAGCGCGC
Source organism: Bifidobacterium cebidarum (assembly GCF_009193305.1). Classification (GTDB taxonomy): domain Bacteria; phylum Actinomycetota; class Actinomycetes; order Actinomycetales; family Bifidobacteriaceae; genus Bifidobacterium; species Bifidobacterium cebidarum. The sequence continues at coordinate 97,458 of NZ_WBVS01000001.1, forward strand.
CGGCAATCTTGTCAAGCATCGGGCGCACGGAATGCGTTGGCCCCTCTCCGAGGGGAGCTGTCGAACGAAGTAAGACTGGGGGGAGCCTCCGGTATAACCCGCAAACTCCCCTCAGTCAGCTTCGCTGCCAGCGTCCTGCAATTAGGGACAACCTACACTGTCTTAATTTGGCTCACCGTCGTTCGCCTTCGCCTAAAAACATCTCCGGTGTTTTCTTCACGGCTCAGTCCATCAAAGAGGGGAACCAGAAAACTTACTCCAGTTCCACGGCCCCGGTGTAGAGCTGGTAGTACTCGCCCTTCTGCGCAATCAACTCGTCATGCGAACCACGTTCGATAATGTTGCCATGGTCGAGCACCATGATCACGTCGGAATTGCGCACAGTGGAGAGTCGGTGGGCGATCACGAAGACCGTGCGGCCCTTCATCAACGCATCCATACCGGCCTGCACCACTTCCTCGGTACGGGTATCGATCGAGGAGGTGGCCTCGTCGAGAATCAGCGCCGGGGAATCGGCCACCGCAGCGCGGGCGATGGAAATCAGCTGGCGCTGGCCTTGGGACAGGCCGGAGCCGTCGCCTTCGAGCACGGTCTGGTAACCCTGCGGCAGCATGCGGATGAAGCCGTCCGCGTTCACCAGCTTGGCTGCCTCGATGCATTCCTCATCGGTGGCGTCCAGGCGCCCGTAACGGATGTTGTCCATCACGGTGCCGGTGAACAGGTTCACGTCCTGCAGCACGATGCCCAGCGAGCGGCGCAGATCGGGCTTACGAATATTCTTCACATCGATGCCGTCGTACAGGATCTGACCTTCCTGAATGTCGTAGAAACGATTGATCAGGTTGGTCACCGTAGTCTTGCCGGCACCGGTGGCACCGACGAGCGCCATCTTCTGGCCCGGCTTGGCGAACCAGGTGATGTCATGCAGCACCGGCTTATCCGGGTTGTAGCCGAAGGTCACGTTGGTGAAGCGCACGTCGCCCTGCAGCAGCGTCAGGCGGCCGTCGGGCGAAGTAATCGCCTGTTCCTTGGCCTTCAATGCCACTTCGCGGGCGGCGCCGTGCAGCTTCTCCGCGGCCTTTAGCGATCTCGTGCCGTCGTCGCCTTCCTCGCGCTTCCATGCCCAGTGGCCGGTCTCATGGTCGATTTCCTTCATCGTGCGACCGTCTTCGCCCAGCTCCACGTTGACCAAGGTCACCGTGCCGTTGTCGGATTCGATGGGTTCGTCCATCAGCGCGAAGATGCGGGAGGCGCCGGCGAGCGCCATCATCACCATGTTGAGCTGCATGGACACCTGGCCGAGCGGATTGATGAACGAGCGGGAGAGGGTCAGCAGTGAGATCAGCGTGCCGAGGGTCAGCGGGCCGAACCCGTTCAATCCCACGTTGCCTACGCCGGCAAGCGCCATGGCACCGCCCACGATGGCGAGCAGGATGTAGAGGATGTAACCCATGTTGCCCACCACCGGCATGGTGACGTTGCCCCAGGTGTTGGCCTCGGCTGCGGCTTCGAACAGTTCCTCGTTCTTCTCGTCGAAGGTCTTCTGGGTGGCTTCCTCGTGGTTGAAGACCTTGATGACCTTCTGACCGTTCACGGATTCCTCGACGAACGCGTTCACGTCGCCCAGCCAGTGCTGCTGCTTGACGAAGAAGCGGCCCGCGCGGCCCACAATCGCCTTGACGATGAAGAACAGCATCACGGTGAACAGCAGTACGAACACGGTGATCGGAATGGAGAGCCAGAGCATCGAGATCACGGCCGCGATGGCGGAGATGCCGGCGGCGAACATCTGCGGGAAGGACTGGGAAATGGCCTGACGCAGTGTGTCCGTGTCGTTGGTGTAACGGCTCATGATGTCACCGTGCTCGTTGGTGTCGAAGTAGCGAATTGGCAGATGCTGCTGGTGGGCGAACATGTCGTCGCGAATCTTCTTCAGCGTGCCCTGTTCGACGGTGACGATCAGCCACTGCCAGAGCCAGCTGGCCACGATACCGGCCACATACAGGCATCCCATCAGAGTGATCGCCCGCAGCAACGGGTTCCAGTCCGGGTTCTTGGCACCGACCATCGGCAGGATGTAGGTGTCGATCAGCGACTGGAGGAACAGCGCGGAGCCGGCCTGGGCGGCGGCACCGACGAGGATGCACACCACGATGGCCACCACGCGCCACTTGTATTGCATGATGTAGCCGAAAATGCGCTTGGTGGTACCGGGAGCCGGCTTGCCCATGGCGGGCTTGCGGTTCTTGAAGCTCTGCTTATCGCTCATCGTGACTCTCCTTCCTCAGCTGCGTTCTTCATGCGTTCGGCTTCTTCGGCAGCGGCCTGTTCGATCTCGGCCTGGCCTGCAGCGGTGTTCTTGGTTTGGGATTCGTAGATGGAGCGGTATTCGTCGCAGGTCTCGAGCAGCTCGCTATGCGTGCCGCGTGCCATGATGCGACCTTCGTCCATGACCAGAATCATGTCGGATTCCTGAACGGAAGCCACTCGCTGGGCGATGATGATCTTGGTGGTGTCCGGGATCTCATGATGGAAGGCTTCACGAATCAGCTTGTCGGTCTTGGTATCGACCGCGGATGTGGAGTCATCCAGGATCAGGATCTTCGGCTTCTTCAGCAATGCGCGGGCGATGCATAGACGCTGACGCTGACCGCCGGAGACGTTGGTGCCGCCCTGCTCGATGTAGGTGTCGTACTTATCCGGGAATTCCTGGATGAATCCGTCGGCCTGGGCAAGCTGGCATGCGTGGCGGATCTCCTCATCGGTGGCGTCGGGGTTGCCCCAACGCAGGTTGTCGGCGATGGTGCCGGAGAACAGCACGTTCTTCTGCAGCACCATGGCCACCTGGTCACGCAGGACTTCGAGATCGTAGTCGCGCACATCGCGGCCACCGACCTTGAGCGAGCCGGCCGAGACATCGTAGAGACGAGGAACCAGCTGCACCAGCGAGGACTTGGCGGAACCAGTGCCGCCGACGATGCCCACGGTCGCGCCGGAGGGGATCATCAGGTTGATATCATCCAGCACCGGCTTTTCGGAGCTGTCGGAGTAGCGGAAGGTGACATCATCGAATTCGATGGAGCCATCGGCCACGGTCTTGACCGGGTTCTCGGGGTCGACCACCGTGCTCTGTTCCTGCAATACCTGACAGATTCGTTCAGCGGAAGCCTGGGAGATGATGAACATGACGAAGATCATCGACAGCATCATCATGGCCATCAGGATCTGCATGGCGTAGGTCACCAGTGCCGTGAGGTCACCGGTGGTCAGGCCCAGTGCGGCGTTGTTGCCGGAGGCCACGATCTGCTGGGCTCCCATCCAGGAGATCAGGATCATCGAGGCGTAGATGCAGAACATCATAATCGGGCTGTTGAAGCTCATGATGCGTTCGGCGAGCGTGAAGTCCTTGAAGATGCGCTTGGAGATGCGATCGAACTTGTGGATTTCGAAGGATTCACGGTTGTAGGACTTCACCACGCGGATGCCCTGCAGGTTCTCGTCGACGACATTGTTCAACGCATCATAGGTGTGGAACACGCGCTCGAACACCGGATGCACCAGCACTGCGAGCCCGCACAGGCCGATGGCCAGGATCGGGATGCAGGCAAGGAACACCATGGAGATCGACGGGCTGATGCGGAAGGAGAAGATCCACGCCACGACCACCATGATCGGGGCGCGCACGCCCATACGCACCATCATGCCGTAGGCCATCTGCAGGTTGGTCACATCAGTGGTGAGCCTGGTGATGATGGAACCGGTGGAGAAGCGATCGATGTTGGTGAAGCTGAATCGCTGCACCTGTTCGAACTGGTCGCGGCGCAGATTCTTGGCGAAACCGGCCGCGGCGATGGCGGCATACTTTCCGGCCAGGAAGCCACAGGCCAAGGAGACCAGGGAGCAGACCAGCAGAATCAGACCAAACTTGACGATGGCGGGCATGCTGCCGCCGGTAATGCCCTGATCGATCAGGGTGGCCATCACCGTAGGGATGACGATTTCCAGAATGGCCTCGATGAACACGAACAGCGGAGCCAACAGGCTTTCCTTGGTGTATTCGCGCATCGATCCGGCCAACGTGCGAATGATGTGCTTCGGGCGTTCAGGCTCGACGGCCTTGCGCGAGCGTTCAATGGCCGCTTCGGTGGCGGATGCGCTGTCTTCCGCGGTCACAGTGCCGGCTGCGGCGTTGCGCTTGGTTGCGGTATCGCTCATTTGCTCTCCTCCTTCATATCGTGTTCGTATGCTCGTTGTGCGGCATCGATATTGGCTCGCATACGTCTGACGCATTCACGCAAAGCCACTTGCTCCTCTTCGGACAGCCCTTCGACCAGCAGCCGTTCCACACGCTCACCATTGGCTTTGAGGTCGGCCACGATGGCGTCGGCCTTGTCGGTGAGCACGATGCGTTTGAGTCTGGCATCATGAGCCACCGGCTCCCGCACGATCAGCCCTTTCTTTTCCATCAGCGTCAATACGCGGGACGCCGTGGAACGGGTGATGCAGAATTTCTGTTCGATGGTGTGCTGGTATATATCCCGGCCGCGATTGCGGGCCAGAAAAATGATGATGTGGGCGTTGCCGCCAGTGGCCATGCGCGCGGATTCCGGCATGCTTTCACCGAGATACCGGTCCACGGCTTTGGTCAGCGACCGCATTTCGATGCTGAGGGCATGATGGTCCATGATGCTCCCCCCATTCGATTGCTTGCAGTGTTGTCGATACACAAAGTTGCACGCGCAACTGTTGTAAATGCAACAAAATAGTGTAATTGATGCCACATACAACAGTTGCACATGCAACAATCAGCGTGTTGCGCAACGGATGCATAAAAAGGCTCCCCTCAAGGAGGGGAGCCCAATCGCGCATTCCTTTACTTGGTCAGCTCGGCGTAACCATCGAGCAGGAACTTGGTGACATCCTTGCCGGCTTCACCCATCAGCGTGGGCAGCGAGTTGATCGGCATGGAGTTCAGGAACATGCGCATCATGGCGTTATCAGTGAGCTTCGGCAGCTTACCGGCCTCGCCTGCGGCGGTCAGGTCCTCGACCACCTTGGAGCCGACTGGATCAGTGGACCATTCGCCGAAGGTGGACCATTCGGTCAGCGGCTGGGTCTTGCCGTCACCGTCGAGTTCCACACTTGCCGCGGCGGCGATATCGCGGGAGCTCACGCCGACTTCGATGGCGTACTCGCCGGTCTCCACATGCCAGTCGTTGAACTTTTCGGACCAGTAGGCGAAGGCGCGTTCATCGAGATCGATGGTCACGGTCTTGGATTCGCCGGCCTTCAGGAACACCTTGGCGAAGCCCTTGAGCTCGTGCACCGGCCGGGCCACGTCCGCCTTGCCCGGCGCCACGTAGACCTGCACGGTTTCGGCGGCGTCCACATCGGAGGTGTTGGTCACGGTGGCGGTCACCTGAGCGGTGTTGGCCCCGGTCTTGGCGGCGGCGACATCGGAGATCTCGAAGGTGGCGTAGCTCAGGCCGTAGCCGAACGGGTAATCGACGGCCTTGTTGTAGGTGTCGTAGTAGCGGTAGCCCACGAATACGCCTTCGCCGTAATCCACGTGGCCTTCCTCACCGGGCCAGTTGAGCATGCTCGGGTCGTCGTTGATGTCCAGCGGAATGGACTGGGCGAGCTTGCCGGAGGGGCTCACTTTGCCGAAGATCACGTCGGCGAGCGCCGGGCCGCCGGCCTGGCCGAGTAGCCAGGATTCCAGAATGCCCTTGGCGTACTTGGCCCACGGGTGCACGGATACCACGGAACCATTGGAGAGCACCACGGCCACATTCGGGTTCACTTCGGCGATCTTACGAAGCAGTTCGATCTGCTTGGCAGGCATGTCGAGGTTGTCGCGGTCGAAGCCTTCGGATTCCGCGGCTTCCGGCAATCCCAGGAACATCAGCACCTTGCTGGCCGTCTTTGCGGTTTCGACGGCTTCGGATTCCAGTGCCGGGTCGGCAGGTTCGAGATCCAGCGTGAAGCCGGGGGCGAAGCCGGCTTCGATGCCACGCTCGGCGAGCGTGTCGAGGAAGCTGGTCATCTTGGTGGGGGTGATGTGCGAGGAGCCGCCGCCCTGGTAGCGTGGAGTGCGCGCGAATTCGCCGATGACGGCGATCTTCTCGCCAGCGTTCGGGTCAAGCGGCAGGATGGCGTCCTCGTTCTTGAGCAGCACCATGGATTCCACGGCGGCCTGATGAGCCACTTCATCATGCGCATCCACGTCGAAACGGTAGCCGTCGATGCTCATGGCGGCGCGGGCCTTGTTGGTAAGGTCGATCATGCCCTGGGCCATGCGGTCGAGCTGGGCCGGGGCGATGCGGCCGTCGCGGGCGGCGTACACCACCTGATCGTCGGTGTAGCTCGGTGGCATTTCAAGGTTCAGACCGGCGTTCAGGGAGGCCACGCGGTCATGGTCGGCACCCCAGTCGGACATGACGATGCCCTTGAAGCCCCATTCGTCGCGCAGCACGTCGGTCAGCAGCCAGTGGTTCTGGGCGGAGTGCACGCCGTTGATGCGGTTGTAGGAGCACATGATGGTCCATGGCTGGGCGGTTTTCACGATGTGCTCAAAGGCCGGGAAGTAGATCTCCCGCAGAGCGCGCTGGCTGATGCGGGCGTCTACACGCAGACGATCGGTTTCCTGATTGTTGGCGGCGAAGTGCTTCAGGGATGTGCCCACGCCCTTGGACTGCACGCCGGCGACGATGCCAACAGCTTCATGGCCTGCCAGATATGGGTCTTCAGACCAGTATTCGAAGCAGCGGCCACCGAGCGGATTGCGCTTGATGTTGACGCCGGGGCCCAGGATCACGGCCACCTTCTCCTGGATGCACTCCTCGGCCATGGCTTCGCCGACCTTGTGGATGAGTTCAGGGTTCCATGAGCTGGACAGGCCGGCTGCTGGCGGGAAGCAGGTGGCCGGCACGGAGTCGTCGAGATCGGTCTCGCCGGTGCTGGAGGCCAGGGATTTGCGCAAGCCGTGGGGTCCGTCGGTGATCATGTAGCCGGGAATACCCTTGGATTCAACGCCCTGCAGATGCCAGGCGTCGCCACCCGAGGTGAGGGATGCCTTCTCTTCGAGGGTCAGATCCTTGACGGAAGGGTATGTCTGCTCGCTCATGGGAACCTCTTTCTTTGAGTTTTCGCGTATCAGTCAGTAGTACGTGCGGTACGGCGTCGAGCGTCACTGCGATGCCCGGCAGTCCGATGGCATTCATCTATGAATTCCAAGTCGTGAATCCCGGGCCGTTTTCTCTCGACCAACCGGTTGGTAGGTAGATTACCAAATTCAGAATCACAACACGCCAGAATCATTTGAAAACACTACTAACCGACCGTAAGGTTACCTGCATGAGCAGCAACTCCCCCACCAATTCCGCAGACGATCGCCGCAACGCCATCATCGAAGCCACCGTCGAATCATTCGGCAAACTTGGCTACTACGGCACATCACTGCAGCGCATCGCCACTGAGGTGGGGCTCACCAAAGCCGGCGTGCTGCATTACGTGGGCAGCAAAGAGGGACTGCTGAATCTGGTGCTCGGCGAAGTGTATGACAAGGAAACCATCGAACTTATGGCAGGCATGGTGGCCGAAGCACGCCCTTTGATACCCGACATGCTGCGCCGTGTGGTTGCCGTCAATGCAAAACGCCCCTCGTTGGTGCACATGTTCTCCACGCTGAGCGCCGAGGCATTGGACCCCAGCCACCCCGCACACGCCTACTTCGCCGAACGCGAGCGACAGACCGTGTCCAATGCGCAGAACATCAATTGGATCATGCCGGACAACGTGAACGTCGAGCATATCCTGCAGGCGAGCCTCGCCATGATGGACGGCATTCAGCTGCGCTGGTTGCGCTCCCCCGGGCAGGATCTCAATGCGATGTGGGCCGATTGCGAGGACGTCTTATTCCCACTGCCCCAATGGGATAGGTACCGATAAACCATAGAAAGCCATAGAGTCGCCAGACATGGCAAATCAATAATCGGCGAGTCGATATCGCCGGATGCGCGAGCATGCGGCCCCAACTCCTGCCTAGCGGCATCCTTCCCATTCCGGCAGTGGATAGAAGAAGTCCTCACAGACCTTCCAATGCCGCTCGAGATCGAAGTCATCCTCGCCCAGCCAGCGCATCTGCAATCCGTCCAACGCGCTGCCCATCGTGAGGTACAGATCGACGATGGCCTTGGGATCGCGATACCGCTGAGGCACATTCCACGCAACCTTGGCCACATTTTGGCGCCCCTTCAGGCCACGCTGCGCGAAATACTCATGAGCCGGATGCCGAGGGTCCATAGCCTCGGCGCGCAATACCAGATACAGCTGCGTCAAGCGAGGATTATCCAGCGCCTGCTTGACCGACGTGCGATAGATGGCAGGGAAGCATTGCAGCTTCCCGGTTGCGCGATAGTCCTCGAACATGGCGTCCATGCACGCCTGCGTGGGGTTATCGGATTCGAACTGCCCCAGCACCAGTAGCAATAGCTCGTTCTTGTTCTTCACATGGCGCAGCATGCCGGCTTGGGTGATGCCGATGCCGTCCGCGATCTCCTGCAGCGAGGCACCATAGAAACCGCGCTCGGCGATGACTTTGGTCGCCTCACGAATAATCTCCTGCCGACGCTCATCACCGCTCTTGCGTCGACGAATCACGCGCCCGGTATCCGAAGAGGCAACGGCAGCCATAATCTCCCTTTCCATACGGTCACATAACAATCCCAAGTCATCATAGTCGAGCCCAGGCAACCCTTGCATAGCAATGGAACACGCCGAGCGATGCAATCCCATTGCCGAAAACGCCATCCCTCGCTATCATCTCTTTTTGTAAGTAAGTACTTACTTACTTGAGACAACGGGGTTCTCAACCTTTACAAGGAGGTTCATCATGTCCACCAACGCACCGAAGACCAAGGCATGGAGGCCATGGTTCGTATTCGCCGGCTGCTGCGTGCTCTCATTCATCGGCTTCGGCCTCATCGTCAACACCCAGGGCCTGTACTTCAACGCCTTGTCCGCAGAGTTCGGCGTCGGCCGCTCGCAGGTCTCCCTGCCGCTGTCCATCGAGCAGATCACCGCGGCCATCACCATGCTGTTCGCCGGCGCATTGCTCAAGAAGATTGATTCGCGCATCGTAATTAGCGTGTGCATCGCGCTCGCCGGCGGCGTGTTCATTCTCGGCTCCACCTTCACCGCCATCTGGCAGTTCGACGTGGCTTTCGCCGTGCTCGGCGTCGCCTACGTAATCCCTATCGCCCTGACTCCGCCGGTGCTGCTGTCGAACTGGTTCAACAAGAAGCTTGGCACCGTTATGGGCATCGGCATGGGCATCTCCGGTATCGGCGGCGCCATCTTCAACCCGGTTGTCTCCAACCTGATCACCGCCCAGGGCTGGCGCACCGCCTACCTTATCACCGGTATCGCCGTGCTCGTCTGCATCCTGCCGTTCTCCATCTTCGCGCTGAAGTTCGCTCCGGATCCAGCCAAGGGCGAGCTGCCGTACGGTTATGAAGAGCATGCCGGCCAAGGCACCGCCGTCAACACCGCCGCTCAGGGTCTCGACGTCAAGAAGGCCTTCATGACCCGTGCCTTCATCTTCATCTCCATCGCCATCATCATCCAGCAGTTCTCCAACTCCCTGCTGCAGCACATCTCCGCACACGAAGTGCAGTACGGCTTCACCCTCTCCCAGGGTGCTCTCGTGATGACCGGCACGCTGCTCGGCGCCGCCACCGGCAAGATGCTCATCGGCATTCTGCTTGATCACCTGAAGCCGGCCGTCGTGGTCTCCCTGTTCACCTGCATCGGCATCCTCGGCTGGGGCGGTCTGCTGATCTCCCACATGCAGGCGCTGTCCATCGTCGCAGGCCTCTTCGCCGGCATCGGCCAGGGCTTCGTGCTCGTCGGCATCCCGTGGATCATCCGCAACTCCTTCGGCCCAAAGGACTACAGCACCATCCTGTCCATCATCTCGATGTTCGGCTCCTTCGCCAACGCGGCATTCACCACGCTGCACGGCACGCTATTCGACTCCACCGGCAGCTACGTGGTCTCCATCTCCGGCGGAATCGTCATCTACGTCATCGCAGCCGCTCTGGTCATCGCCGCCTATGCCGGCCGCCCGTTCCACGAAAGCAAGGAACTGGCCGAAACCAAAGTAGCAGCCGCCGCATAACGAGCAACATCAACGTTTTATGAACCACACTATATATAAGGAATAATCATGATTGTCGATCGTCAGGAAGCCATCGACCTGTTGGCCGAACGCGCCGCGCTGATGGCCAAGAACGACGCCCCGCATCTCGCCGCGCAGCGTCTGCCGGAAGGCATCGAATCCTTCAAAGACATCCCCTATCTGGAGGATGGTCTGTCCGATCATCTGGTGGACGTCTACCGTCCGGAAGGTGCCGCCGAAGGCGAGCCCCTGCCCGTGTTCATCGACTTCCACGGCGGCGGCCTCTACTATGGCACCAAGGAGAACAACCTCTGCCGTGACATGATTCTGGCCGGCAAGGGCTTCGTGGTGGTCAACGCCAACTACCGTCTTGTGCCCGAGGTGAGCTTCTTCGACCAGATTCGCGATGCCCTGGCGGTCATGACTTGGGTGAAGGACCATGTTGCCGAGTATCAGGGCAACCCCGACCAGGTGTTCGTCACCGGCGATTCCGCAGGCGCAACGCTTGCCATGTACGCGCTGGCCGTCAACAATTCCAAAGTGGTGCGCCAGCGTTGGTTCATGGCCCCGAGCGGACTTACCCCGCTTGGTTTCGTGGCGACCTCCGGCATGTTCCGTCTGGAGGGCGGTGTCTACGAGCCGCTGATCAGCTACTACACCGCCGCCTACTTCACCAAGCCGAGCGAGATCATCGCCATCGCACCATACAAGAACGACCTCGACCGCCTCATCGTGGACGGCAATCTGCCTCCGACCTATCTCATCACCAGCGACGAGGATGTGCTCGCCGACAATTCCCTGGAGCTGGCCCGCATCATGGTGCATCGCAACCGCGATTGCGAGCTGCGCATGTGGCCGCTCGGCCAAGACAAGGTTCTGGGACACATCTTCAACGTGACCCAGGCCGGCGATGCTTCCAACACCGAAGCTCTGGAAGCCATTGATGATATCGCCCGATTCGCACGGCGGTACCTGTGAGCGCCGCAGCACGCGGCATGAACATCGCTAGCGCCACACCGCTTCCCCAAGCCGGTGTGGCGCTAGCCGCATTGTCGTTCGGGAATCTTGCCGCCTCCTTGCTGCCGGAAGCATGGTGGGTGCCGGTGCACATCATCACCGCGGTATTGGGCTTGACACTGCTGATACCGGTATTGGCCAGACACTGCATCGCCATTCGACACAGTACTGTGCGCGCATCGCTGGCCGTCGACTATCGCAATCCAATGATCGCGCCTCTAGCCACCACCATGCCAATGGCTTTGATTACTTTGGGAACCTACTTCGTTCGCGTTGGCGCGCTTGGCATGTTGTGCGCGCAGATCATCTGGTGGTGCGGGGTACTGTGCATTGTTGCCTTCATGGCATATTTCGCTTGGTATTTCATCGTACGCGACTTCCGATTGGATACCGTATGCCCGGCATGGTTGGTTGGTTTCGTCGGCATTCTGGTGGCCGCGGTCACTTCTGGAACCGTTGGCCTCGGTTGGGCAGGCCACATCATTTTCGTAGTCGGCTTCATTATCGACATCATTATGCTGGTGCTGATCTCCAGCCGTATCGCCTGGCACGGCTTGCCCGCCGGCATTCGGCCCACGATGACCATCTGCAGCGCGCCAATCAGCCTGCTGGTCGCCTCGTATTTCAGCACGAGCGATGTGCACGATCCGGTGTTTATGCTGGTTCTGCTCACTTGCTCGCAGCTGCTGTTCGCCTTCGTGGCGGTGCTGATTCCTTGGATGCTCGCCACGCCGCCCTCCCCCACGTATGCGGCGTTCACCTTTCCACTGGTGATCACCGCCACCGCTTTGCAGGATGCACTGATTGTTTTTGCACAGTCCGGCTGGCATGTGCCGGCATGGGCGCACTGGCTGCAGCTTGGCGAAACACTGCTTGCAGGAATCATGATCGTATTGGCAACAGTGGTGTTCGCTCGCATAAGCAAGCGTGCAGCATTTGCATGATTGGATAAGTTGTAAGCCATATATAGAATGCCCTGCTCCTTGATCAAGGAACAGGGCATTCTATATATCAAGTCGCGCTCGAGGCTTCTCTGTGATTGTTATGCCACGGTGAAGGTGATGCGCTTCAGGTCGTCACGGCGGGACGAGTGGCCGATGAGCAATTCGAATTCGCCGGGCTCCACGATGCGATTGGCTTCGGAATCGACGATGGTGCAGTCAGCGACCGGGATATCGAACGAGACGGTCTTGGTTTCGCCAGGTGCGAGTTCCACGCGCTGGAAGGCCTTGAGCTCGCGATCAGTCCAGCTGTAGGAGGTCACGATATCGCCGATGTAGGCCTGTACGACTTCAGTGCCGGCCATATCGCCCGTATTGGTCAGGGTGATTTCGGCGTGTACGGTATCGGTTTTGGCAAAAGTGCCGTCGGCGTTCGAAGCGCCACCGGTGATAACCGGCTCACCGTACTCGAACGTGGTGTAGCTCAGTCCTTCGCCGAATGCGAATGCCGGATCCTGCGTGAGGTCGGCGTAACGATCGCCGTGCTGGCCGCGCACCTGGTTGTAGTAGACGGGCAGCTGGCCTGCGTGGCGAGGGAAGGTGACGGGCAGGCGGCCGGACGGGTTGGTCAGGCCGAAGATGATTTCGGCGATGGCCTGGCCACCCTTCATGCCCGGGTTGGCGGCCCACAGGATGGATCCCGTGCCGGTTTCCGGGTCGCTCACGCGCTTGGCGAAGACGCCGTTGGCGCCCACGATGGAGGCGGGCAGGATCTGCGGCTTGGAGCTCACCAGCACGGTGACCATCGGCTTGCCGGTTTCCTTGGCCACGGCCGCGAGCGCGTCGAGCAGCGCGTTCTGGCCGCCGAGCAGTTCAAGGGTGGCGGTGGAGCAGGTTTCACCGGTCAGCTGCACGGTATCGCCCACCACGGCCACGATCAGATCGGACTTACGGGCGTTATCCACGGCTTCGTCAAGCATCGCCTGATCGATGGCGGCGGAGACGCCGATCTTCGGGCGAGGCTGGCCATCCGGATAGAGTTCGCCGGCCGGGTCGGTGACGAGGTCAACGATGTTGGCGCCACGGGAGTACACGACCTCGGTGCCGTCGGCCGCAAACCGCTTGATGCCGTCGAGCACGGTGGTGATCATGTGGCGCGGCTGGCCGTCCGGCATCCAGGAAACCTGGCCGGAGTTGCCGGTCCAGTCGCCGAGCTGGTTCTGTGCGTCATCAGCCAGCGGGCCGACCACGGCGATGCGCTTGGCCTTGTCGGCCGCGAACGGCAGGTTGCCATCGTTGCGCAGCAGCGCCACAGCTTCGCGTGCCAGTTCAAGGTTGATTTGCTGGTGCGCCTCGGAGCCGATGACGGTCTTGATACGGTCGGCGTCAGGCAGACGCGGGTCTTCGAACAGGCCGAGGCGGAACTTCAGCGCCAGAATGCGGGCGACCGCCTCGTCAATCAGGGATTCATTCAGGAGGCCGGTCTTCACGGCTTCGATGGCGCCCTCGTAGAACTGTGGCGTGGTCATGACCAGATCGTTGCCGGCCTTGACCGCGTCTGCAGCGGCGTGCACGTAATCCGGCTTGACCTTCTGTTCCCACACGGAGCGGCCGACGTTGTCCCAGTCGGTGATCAGCGTGCCATTGTACTTCCATGCACCGCGTAGCTTGTCGGTCAGCAGCCACTTGTTGAAGGTGACCGGTACGCCGTCGATGGATTCGTAGCCGAGCATGAACGTGCCGCAGCCTTCCTTGGCCACGCGCTCGAACGGCGGCAGGAACCAGGATTCGAGCTTGCGGTGGGAGAGGTCTGCTTCGGAGGCGTCACGGCCGCCTTGGGTTTCGGAGTAGCCGGCGAAGTGCTTGGCGCAGGCCAGGATGGCGTCCTTCGGCAGTTCCTCGCCGGCCTTCGCACCGCCCTGATAGCCCTTGACCATGGCGGAGGCGAGCTCACCGATCAGCATTGGATCCTCGCCGAAGGTTTCATCCACGCGGCCCCATCGGGTATCGCGCGCGATGCACAGCACCGGGGAGAAGGTCCAGTGCACGCCGGTGCAGGAGACTTCTTCGGCGGTGGCGCGGCCCGCTTGACGCACTTTTTCGGCGTCCCAGCTCAATGCCATGCCGAGCTGGGAGGGGAAGATCGTGGCACCAGGCCAGAAGGAGTACCCGTGGATGCAGTCGTCGCCGATGACCAGTGGAATGCCGAGACGGGTTTTCTCGTTGACGGTTTTGACGGCGCGCGGCAGGTCCTCCGGGCTGGTGTGCAGGATGGAGCCGACATGCTTGTTGACGATCAGGTCATCCAAATCGCCGCCGCGAGCGTCGAGCTGCATCATCTGGCCGACCTTCTCCTCCAGCGTCATGCGGGAGAGCAGGTCTGCAATACGCTCGGATGCGGGCAGATCAGGGTTCTTGTAGGGCAGGATTGCTGCGGTTGCAGTTTTTTCGGCCATGGTGGTTTCGCTTTCCTCGATGAAATCGAACATCTTTAATTACCAATCGGTAGTTTATCGCGGCCTACGACACAACACGCGGACACCACAACATAAAACGTTGGAGCCTCAGCAAAAAGACACTAAGTATGCGTCGCAACACAGCACCCGCATACTTAACGCCGGTTCAGGAGTGGAAACCGGCGCTATGTATGCGCGCTAACGGTACGCCCGCATACTTAACGCCGGTTCTAGGGCTCAAACCATGTATGTGGGACCATCGTTGAGTCGCATACTTAGCGCCAGTTGAGCGCCCCGCAGTCCGCGAAGGTCTAAGTCCCGAAACTCAGCGATAGCCGTCCCAGAGGGGTGACGGAAACAGTAGCGGCTCGAATTCGGACCATTCTTCGTTGAGGTCGATGGCCGGCTCACGCAGCCAACGCAATTGAATGCCGTCCATGACTTCCAATGCTTTGCGCACGGTAGGACGAACCTCGTCAAACGAGGCGAACACCGGAGGGATACGCCAGTCAAAACCGGAATAGTAGCGCCAGATCGAGTTCTGGCGGTCGGCGAATTCCCCATGCAGCGGATGGTCGGGATTGAAGGTCTCCACCTGCAGTACGGAGAACAGCTGCACCAGCATGCGTCGCTGTGAGTTGTAGTGCACCAGATAGCGAAGATAGGCCGGCAGACGAAGGTCGTCGACGGTGGATCCCGGGAGTCCGGAAGCCTTGAAATCACTGACGTTGCCACCCTCGTTGTAGTTCTCGAGGTACACCATGGAGAGCATGTTGTCCTTGCTGCCGATGTATCGCAGCACGCCCTGCTTGGTGACGCCCACCGCATCGGCCACATCCTGCACGGAGATGCCGTTGTATCCGCGTTCGGAGATCAGACGCACTGCGGCGTCGAGAATCTCGCGCTTGCGCTCAAGCGGCGATTTGCGGACTCGTTTGTGGTTGGAAGTGGTTTCTGCGGCCATAGCTGCCTAGTGTAACCCACCTCATTACCAAGCGGTAACGAAGGGCCCCGTTGCGGTTCTCAGCGGGGCCCTCTCATCAATCAGCGACCATCGCAGGCGGAATCATGCAGTGCGCAATAGCGGCTCAGCCACGGCTTGAATCACCGAAACCGGCATATGCGAATCGTCGAAGTCGTGACGCGGATGGCCGCTGGCTTTGCTCTCCAGCGTATGCAAAGCCCCCAATGCCCCGGCACCGTTATCGCGGATGAGCGCGTACGCGCGCTCCTTGGTGAGGTAGTCGATTTGTGCGTCGTAGAGCACGCGGAAGGCGTCGTCAATCGCCGGATCTTCTGCGACGGCCAACGCTCCGGAAACCATGATTTCCGCAGCAGTCGGCACATTGGCGACATCGACCGTCAGACCGAATGTGTCCGCATCATACGAGACCTGAGCCTCGACGGGCTTGCCATCCACGGTAACCGCCAAGTCGGTCTGCGCCACGCCCTGGAAGGTGATGCTCCAGGTGCGGCGCTCGGGCACAGCCGAGGCATTGCCCGATACCGGTGCGACAACGAAGCTGGACATTCCAGCAGCTTCATCCGCATGCACGGCTTCGGCCGCTCCCCCATGCCAGGCAAAGGACATGGCGGTGGT
Organism: Bifidobacterium cebidarum; assembly: GCF_009193305.1. Lineage (GTDB taxonomy): Bacteria > Actinomycetota > Actinomycetes > Actinomycetales > Bifidobacteriaceae > Bifidobacterium > Bifidobacterium cebidarum. The sequence continues at coordinate 113,652 of NZ_WBVS01000001.1, forward strand.
CGCCGCAGCCGATTCGTCCGGACGGGCCTGGTTGGTGCCATCGTCCTCCTTAAGTGCGAACGAACCGGATGCACCGGGGAACACCAGTACTTCGAGATGCACAGGATTATCGACGGAGTTCTTGCGACCGTTCAGCTCATCCAACTGCTGCAGCGGCACGATGCCGCCGGCCTTGGCGAACACCGGAATGCCGTCGAGCCCACGCCACACTTCGAACTTACGGCCATTGGGCGAATGCGATTCATAACGACGGCCGGTGAAGAAATCGAACCATGTGCCCTGCGGCAGCCAGACGTCGGCCTTGGCCATCTGCACATCGCGGTCGGAGGGCGTGACGATTGGAGCCACGATAAGTTCGGTGCCAAAGCGGAACTCCTGCTCCACCCCGTAGGCGTTCGCGTTCTCCGGCGACTGCCAGTACATCGGTTCGACCAGCGGTCGGCCTTCGGCGGCGGCGCGCCAGTTCATCGTATAGAGATACGGCAGCAGCATATGGCGCAGTCGCAGTGCCATATCCATGGCCACTTCCGTTTCGGGGTGGAAGTTCCACGGCTCCTTGCCATTGAATGGCGAATCGGTGGAGTGCAGCCGGTTGATGGGGCTGAAGGCACCAAGCTGATACCAGCGGGCCTCCAATTCCTCGTCGCGATAGCCGAACATGTGGCCACCAATATCATGGCTCCACCAGCCGTAGCCGATATTCGATGCGGTGGCAGTGAAATACGGCTGGAATTTGAGAGATTCCCAAGTGACCACGGTGTCACCGGAGAAGCCGACCGGGTAGCGGTGCGAACCGGGGCCGGCGTAACGGGAGAAGGTGAGCGGCCAATGGCCGTCACGACCGGAGTCAAGGTAGTGCATGTGGTTAAGCATCCATAACGGATCAAGGCCCCGTTGGCGGGTCACTCCACCTTGTTGCCAGTCAAGCCACCAGAAGTCGGTGCCCATGGTTTCAAGATCGTGGTGGAGTTGGAAATAGGCGTTCATGAAGCGCGGGCTGGTCAGGTCGAATTCCACCGGCTCTTCGCTCCGGGGATCAATCCCCATGGCTTCGGCCGCCTCATCGTATCCATCTTCGAAGGCGCGGATGCCGTCTCGCGGATGGACGTTCAGCGTGGTCTTGAGACCATGCTCATGCAAGATGCGTTGGAATCGCTCGGGATCGGGGAAGAAGCTGCGATTCCATGTGTAGCCGGTCCAGCCGGAACCGTATGCAGGATCCACATCATCCACCAGGTGCCAATCCATGTCGATGACGGCGGTGGTGAACGGTAGCCCCTCCTGCTCGAAATGATTCACGAGTTCGAGATATTCGGCCTCGGTATAGCGATGGTAGCGGCTCCACCAGTTGCCCAGGGCGAATCGCGGCAGTAGCGGAGTAGGTCCGGTCAGACGGTAGAAATCCTGCACGGCCTCGATGAAACGGTGACCGTAGCCGAAGAAATAGAGGTCGATGCCATCGTTGTCACGAGGTACCACCCACGTACCGAACGGATTGGCTTCGCCTTTGATTTCGGTAGCTTCATCGTCTTCCACGATGATGTTCGAGGCCGAATCGTCGACGGCCGCCCAACCGTCGTGGGAAATCACGCCGAGGCCGAGTTCGGTCTCGCCATTCACCTCATCGAGCGTGCGGGCGGTTCCCCTCAGATTGCCACGCTGCACGTCACCGTAATGCCAGGTGTTCATCTGGGAGTCGGCTACGCCCTTGACCACGATGCTTAGTCCTTCTTTGCTGAAAGGCTGCATGTCATAGGTCAGGCGCAGGGCCGGTGTATCCACAATGAGCAGGCCATCGCGCATGGTTTGGGTGAAGCGCGGGACTCCACTGGCAAAGTCACGATTCACGACCATCTGCGTGGCATGGTCTTCAAAACGGCCGTCTTCCTGCCATTCAAGACGAATGAGCGATTCAGTAAGAACGCCGATTCGCCATCGGTCACCCTGAATCACAGCCGCCGGATTCATGCCGGGGTTGGTCGCAAGTCTCGGGAAGGTCATGCCGCGCTCCTTTGCAAAGTGATGCCTATCGTCATGACAACGATATCATCAATACGGCCCATATGTTCGTCGCGCCGAAGCGCTATAGTGCCACACCACGCAAAAAGCTCCCCTCACATGCATGAGGGGAGCCAGAGCGTAATCTACATCACTCAGTCAAGCACAAAGGTGTTGAAGGAGCGCGGGGCCAGCGTCACCTTAAGGCCGCGGGATGCGTCTGCCGGGTCGGCGAACTCGAACGGCATCTCGTTCTCCAACGCGTTCTGGGCCACCACGACCACCGTGCCGTCCGGATTGCGGAAGGCGATGGCCATGGAGTTGAAGTGGCCGGTGGTGCCGAGCAGCACCGCGCCCGGGCGCACGTACTTGGAGAAGTGTCGCATCACGTAGTATTCGGGGTTGCGACGCACTTCGTGGGTGTCGGCGGTGATGGTGAACAGGGAGTTCTGCCACCAGCCCCACGTGGAATCCTGATCGTCCAGAATCATGTTCCAGTAGGTGTAGGCGGTGGCGCCGTTGCGGAAGTAGTGGTTGATCAGGTGGAACACGTATTCGGCGTATTCCCAAGTGTTCTGGCCATCGCCGCACTCGGATTCGGACTGGATGAGCTCAATCTCCGGCCAGGATTCATGGGTGCGGGCGATGCAGTTCTGGCCTGCCCACTGGTAGGCGATGCCCTTGATGTAGTGGCGAGCGCCATCATCGAAGAGGATGTTGTCCACGAAACGGTTGTAGTTGTTCAGGGCCATGCCGTAGCCGCCACCGGTCCACTTCATGTCTTCCGGGCCGTTCAGGGTGCCCAGCCAGATGTCGGTGTCGAGGCCGGCTTCGTCGAAGGCAGGACCGAGATAGTCGCGGATGAAGACCTTCAGGGCCTCGGCATCCCACAGGGCGCTCGGGAACTTCTGATCGGCGAATACCTCATTCTGCACGTGCAGCTGGTTCACGGTGATGCCATGCTCGGCATAGGCCTGAATGTACTTGACCAGGTACTTGGCGTAGGCCTTGAGGTTTTCCGGGGTCTGGATGAGACGGCCGTAGTTGTAGGCCTTCGGACGCTTCATCCAGGTCGGCGGGGACCACGGGCTGGAGAACAGGCGCATGTCGGGCTGCCACTCCTGGGCGCGGTGGATGTACGGGATCAGGGTCTCCTCGTCACGACCGACGGAGAAGTGCTCCATGTCATAGTCGCCTTCGACCTCGTCGTAGCTGTACCAGTGGTCGGCGAAATCGTTGGCGGCCACAGGCGCGCGGTTGAACGTGAAGTTCATCTCTTCGGGGTCGAAGAGCTCCTTGATGATCTGGTCGCGTTCGGCTTCGGTCACGGTCTGCAGCGGCAGCCAGCCGAGCTCGTTGAAGCAACCACCGAAGCCGCGCAGGGCTTGGTACTCGTTGCCGTCAAGCTGCAGGTCGGCGGCAGCGGTCGCACCGGTGGCCGCGACTTCAGCCGAACGATCGACGAGCTTGGCGTCGGGGGTGGTGGCGATCCATGTGGTCATGATGGATTTCCTTTCTTGGGGATGATTGTGCACGGTTTGCTCAGCCGCGCGGCTCTTCGTTGAGTTATGCTCTTCGCCGTCAGGTGACTTCTTTATCTAACAGCTACTAGATATATAGTAGCGCATAATTTCAGCAAGAAACACCCATCGACATGAATTACTGTCAGCTTCTTTTATTTTTATCTACCTTTCAGTAGTTATCGCATACAGCGCATGTCGTCATATATGGTCGAAGGCCCTCCCCCACATGGAGAAGAGCCTTCAATCCGCACGTATCAATACATCACTCAATCGATGATGACAGCCAGATTCCAACGTGGAATCGTCAACTCCTCACCGACCTGCACGCTCCTGCCCGGACGAACGGCGAGCGCCGCGGACGCCGCTTCATCAACGGTGCCATCCGGCCCGATAACCTCCGGGGCCACGACCACCGAGCCAGCCACCGGGCTCGGGAACGTAACCTCGTCAGCCGAATAGTTGAGCAGGTAGGTCACGGTTTCGCTGGCCTGATTCACACCCTGACGCACCGTGACGGCACCGGCGAGCGGCAGACCGACCGGATTGATGCCGGCGCTGGTCACCGCCTCGCGGATCACCGCGCGCATCGTATCGTCATCCAGCAGCGTGCCGACCCATTCGGCGCTGCCCTGGCCGAATTGGTGTCGCGTCACTGCCGCATAGGACTTCCACGCGTAGTGACCGTAGCGGGCGAGCACTTCAGTGTGAGCTGCGGCATCAACCTTCAGCAATTCGATCAGCGCTTCGGCCGGGGCGGCGGCAGCGCCGGCGAGCGGGGCATCATCGGCGAATTCGACGGCCACGCGACCCTTCGGGCGGGTGAACTGGTTGTAGGTCAGGCCGAACACGTCGGTGAGGTTGTGCGGCGCACGATCATTCCACACCGTGACCTCATCATCGGCAACGAACGAGCGCATCGTGGAGAGCAGATGGCCGCCGTTCGCCACGAAGTCACGCAGGTTCGCGATGGTCTGCTCCGGCGTGCAATACAGTGCCGGGGTCACGATCATGGCGTATCGCGCGAGGCGCTCGGCGGATGCGTCCACCGGCAGGAAGTCGCATTCCACGTTGAGCTGGAAGAAGGCATCATAGACACGGCGCACGATGTCGTTGTAGTTGATGCCGACTCCATCCGGGAAGCCGGTTTCCACGCGGAACCATTCCAGTGCGGACAGCGCCTCGTTGGAGACCATGATGGCCACCTTGTTGCGCTTGGCAAGATGCACCAGACGGCCACCCACGGCAATGTCCGCGACCTCGCGGCCGAATACGCCAGCCTCTTCGTAGGTGGGATTCGGTTCCATGTCGTGGCTCAGCAGGCCCTTCCAATAGGTTTCGAAGGAGTTGTGGATGGAATGCCAGTGCCAGTATTCCACCATGTCAGCGCCGGAAGCCAGGTGGGAGTAAGCCTGCAAGCGCAACTGACCCGGGAATGGCACCCAGCCGTGCTGGCCCTGCGCCTCGGTCTCGAGCACCAGATAGTTGGCCCCGTTCTTGGTGGAACGAGTCACATCGCCGCCGAACGCGATTTCGGTGCCGGTGAGCTCATCCTCGGTGGGATGATAGACGTCCACGCCGGTGATGTCCACGGCCTTGGATGCCTGGAAATGGTCGACGGCCGGCTGAATGCCATAGGAGTAGCCACGCCATTCGAAATCGAAGTTCTGCGTGACGAACTGATCCTCGCGCGCGTATTCGCGCACGATATCCGCCTGCCATGCCAGGAATTCAGCCACCTGTGCACGACGGAAACGGTCGAACTCGCCGCGCAGCGACTGATTGATGGTGTTGGTCATATCCGGGAAATCCTCCCACGCGTCCACGCGATTGGACCAATAGTCCAAGCCGAAGTGGGCGTTGAGCGCATCCAGATCATCATGGAACTTACCTCGCAGGTACTTGATGAACAGCGCCTGCATATCCGGGCTCACCGAATCGTAGTACTTGGTTTCGTTATCCACCTGGTAACCGATGACCGCCGGATGGTTCGCCACATGCGCGATCAGGCGGCGGATCACGCGCTCGCCGTAATAGCGGTAGGAGGGGTTGACGATATCCATGATCTGACGCGGACCGTACTTGCCCGGGCCAGCCGGGGTGGTGGCCAACACATCCGGATGCATACGCACGAGCCACGACGGCACGGCATAGGTGGGCGTGCCGACAATCACACTGATGCCGTGACGGTGCGCGGCCTCAAGCGCACGGTCGACATGGCTGAAGTCGAACTGGCCCGGTTGCGGTTCACAAGTGCTCCACGTCGATTCGGCGATACGGATCACATTGATGCCGGCGGCCTCCATCATGCGCATATCGGTTTCGATGCGGTCTTTGCCGGCGGGCATGTATTCGTCGTAGTAGGCCGCGCCGAACAGGATGCGGTCAACGCTGGTTTTGCTCATAATCTTTGTCTTTCTTATCGATGAAGCGACGATCGTATGGAACCTGATGAAATCGGGGTGATACGCGTCAGACCGCCCGGTGAGATGCGTTTCTCTTCGAGCGGTCTGACGAGCGGAGGGATTTCGGAAGGAGGAAGTTTCCGATCCGGCAGAAGCCGGATGGGAGTGTTTACTTGACGCCCTTGATCATCATGATGAACACGCAGCCGAGCAGCGCGAACACGATGGAGATCGGGAAGGCGGCGGCGTAGCCGAGGGTCATGGTGATGACGGACATGAGCACCGGGCCGAGCATCTGGCCCAAGGTGGTGGCGAGGTTCAGCACACCAAGGTCCTTGCCCGCCTCTTCCTTGTTCGGCAGCACGTCGACGTTCAGGGCCTGATCCACGGAGGAGTAGACACCGTAGCCAAGACCTGCGATGCCGGCGTAGAGGAACATGCCCAGCGTGGTCGGCATGATCCACGGCATGGCCATACCGATGGCGAACAGCACGGATGCGGCAACGACCGGAATCTTGCGGCGGCCGATGAGATCGGAGATCGGGCCGGCGACCACGGAACCGCCGAGGGAGACGACCATGGTGATCACGGACATGGTGGCCATGGCGGCACCGGCGGCGGTGTCGTCGAGGCCGATGTACTTCTGGAAGATGAGCAGCTGGTAGACGGTGATCATCTGGTAGCTCAGCAGCATGCAGATACGGCCGGCGAACGCCTTGTAGAAGTCGTGTGCGGTGGAGAACTTCGGCGGGATGAAACTGCGGAGCACATCGGAGGCCTTGCCCTCATCCTTGGGCAGGAAGTCGGCGGAGGATTCCTTCGGCACGATGATCACGGCAACGATGCCGCCAAGGAACATCAGGATGCCGGCAAGGATGAAGCCCGGGAACGGCTTCAGGATGAACGCGGAGCCGATGAGGGTGCCGATTGGGGCGCCGCAGGTCTGTCCGGCGCCGAAGAAGGCGGACATGGTGCCGCGCACGTTCATCGGGATGCGGTCGGAGATCATGGCGACCAGCGGAGCGATCATGGCGTTGAGGCCGAACATGCACAGGCAGTAGATGATGGTGATGGCCACGGCGTTGGTGACCATGCCGGTCAGGAACAGGGTCACGCCACCGAGGATGGCGCCGAGCACGATGAACGGGGTGCGGCGGCCCCACTTGGAGCGGGAGCGGTCGGACAGGGTGCCGAACAGCAGGTTGGAGACCAGGGATGCGACTGCGGTGCAGGCGTTGATCACACCGGTCAGACCTTCAACGTCCGGGCCGAAGATGGACTGCAGGTGCTTGGTGAGCAGCACGGCGGAGACGATGGCCAGACCGCTCATCCACAGCAGGCCGAAGACCAGGAAGCCGGCGCCGAAGCGAATCAGCGTAACCTTGTCCATCGGCTTGCCGGTTTCGGGAGACAGCGACGGATTCTTGTCCGCCGCCTCGATGTTCGCATTGAAGGCCGCCAGACGTTCGTCTGCGGGGATTGCGGTTGAAGCACTCATCCTTGAACCTCGTGTTCCTATTACTTCTGTGTCTGCTTTGACATGTATCTAACATGTATTAGATATGACTACAGGATAAGCCTCGGATACAAGTTTGTCAAATTGTTATATACCAAGTAGTAGATAGCAGAAAACATTGTAATATCAACGATTATCAATCGTTAATAGCCATCAACGACACGCGGAACCAATATTATCTATCATTAATTCATCAAGACACAGAGCACTATCAAACATGCCGCCAACGGCACTGTCAGCGGCATGCAACATATCAGGCATCACGACTTCAGCGGTAGTTATCCCACAGCGGCGAAGGGAAGATCATCGCCTCGAAGTTCAGCCACTCGTCATAGAGATCCACCGGAGGCTGACGCATCCAGCGCAGCTGCACGCCGTCCATTGCCTCGATGCACAGGCGCACCACCGGCTTCATGGATTCCTCCCATGAGCCCAGCTGCTCAGGAATCACCCACGGATAACGGCAGTAATGATCCCACACCGCCTCCGGACGGTTCTCGAAGTAATCAAACAGCGGATGCTCCGGACTGAACGCCTCGGATTCCAGATTCATGTACAACCGCACCATTTCGCGGCGCTGCGCGTTGTAACGCACCAAGTAACGCAGGTACGAGGGGAACAGCAGACGGTCCGGGTCGCTGCCCGGCAAGCCGGATGCCATGAAGTCATCCGGGGTGCCGGAGGCATCGTAACTGTCAGTAACCAACATCGACAACAGCCCTTCCTTATTGCCGATGTAATGCAGCAATCCCGGCTGACTCATGCCGACCGCCGCCGCCACATCCTTCAAAGATGTGCCGTAATAGCCCTTCTCCCCCACCAGACGAACTGCGGCCTGAGCGATCTCGCTGCGTCGCTCCTCAGGACTCTTACGTACTCGTTTCTGCTTCGCTGCCACCATGCCAGTCATTATATCGAATAGTTATTCGATAAAGCGCATTCTTCGCAAAAATATTTGGCCCTCCTCATTGCAGAGGAGAGCCAAAGCGGGCCAGCAAATGCCGCCTACCGTTTACAAGCGTACAAGTTCACCGCCATCCGCCGCCTGCTTGACGGCGTTCAGCACCTCCAGTGTCTTGATCGCATCCTCCGGAGTCACCAACGGCGACTCCTCGCCGCGAATCACACGTTCGAAATGCTTCAGCTGCAAGCGGTGCGGCAATCCTTCGCGCACGCCCTGCACCTCGCAGACGAACGGCTTGGTCCAGTCACTCACGCCGCCGGCATGCGAGAACAGATGCAGTCGAGGCAGCGAAAGCGACGCCTTGGTACCCATGATGTAATAGGCATCCGTGTCGTATGGCGCAAAAAACGGATTCTCTCGCGCGGTGGACTCCCAGTTCCATGGGCTCGCCGCCGAATCGGACAGGGTAATGGTGCCCAATGTGCCGTTGGCGAATCGCACGGTGGCCACGGCGGAATCCTCAACTTCAAAACCGCGTGCAGCATTCGCGGACATGCCCTGAATCTCCACCGGCTCGCCGATGAGGTATCGCATCAGGTCCACATCGTGCACCATGTTCACCAGGATCGGCCCCGCGCCCTTTTGCCTGCGCCAGGGGATGTCGTAGTAGGTGTCGGGCTTGTACAGATTGTACAGGATCGCCACGGTCACGATCTTGCCAAGCGCACCGGATTCGATGATTTCCTTGGCGCGACGAACCTTGGGATTATGGCGGCGATGCTGCCCCACCAGCACCGGCACGCCCGAAGCACGGGCTTCGGCGGCAAATGCGCGGGCATCATCCAGATCATCGCTGATTGGCTTTTCCACCAAGGTTGGGATGCCATGTCTGATGGTTTCGCGGGCCATCGGCACGTGCAGATGGTTCGGCGAGGCAATCACCACGCCATCCAATGCGGTGCATTCCAGCATCTCCTGGTAATCGGCGAACCAAGGCACGCCTGCGTCTTTGGCAACTTGTTCGGCGGCGGGCATCGAATCGGCGATGGCCACCAGACGGGCGTCGGCATCGTCCTGAATATACCGAATGTGGTCACGGCCCATGGCACCTGCGCCAATAACGGCCAGTCGAAGTTGTTCACTCATGATGTATTCCTTCTTTACTGTTGTAATGTATTGTCTCGTTGTGATTTAGCTGTGCAACTACCCCTCAGTCACCTTCGGTGACAGCTCCCCTGACAAGGGGAGCCACAATGAAGGATTACCTACGCGCCGGCGTCATCGTGCCGGCCTTCTTGACTTTGGCGGCAAGTAGCAGCACAATCACCAGGCCGAGCACCGTGATGCCGGCCGCTGCATAAAATGCGATGCGGTAGCCATAGGCTTCGGAATGCAGTCCCGTTGCCAAGCGGGGGCCTATCCATGCACCGAGCGCGTAGCCGAGGAACATGATGCCGTAGTTCACGCCAAGGTGCTTGGTACCAAAGGTCTCGCCGGTCAACGGAGGGTAGATGACGAGCAAGGCTCCGAAGGCGAAACCGAGCACGATCACGCAGGCCACGAAGAACACGGCGTTGTAGGCGAACGACATGGCGACCATGGCGAGCGCGGTGACCACGAGCATCAGGGACAGGCACTTGAATGCGCCGAACTTGTCATAAAGCGCACCGAAGGTCAAGCGGCCCAGGAAGTTGGAGATGGTGGAGATCGATACGGCCATCGCGCCGAATGCGGCGGCGGTCATCGTGCCGACGGCCCCCACATGCTCCTGGGAGATTGAGGAGACCGCTCCGACCAGCATGGTGCCGGAGGAGGCCGCCATAGCGTAGACGGCGAGCAGTACGTAGAATCGCGGCGAGGCGAGCATGGCCTTGAAGTCGAAGCTGCCGTCGTCGGCGGAATCAGCAGCAACGCCTACGGGCTTGTCGACAACTGGAGGCTCCCATCCCTTCGGCCGGTAATCAGCCGGTGCCGGATGCACGAACAGCGAGCCCAGCGTAATGGTCACCCAGAAGGTCACGCCCAGAATCTTCAGCGCATTGGAAACGCCGAATGCACTGGATAGGGCGTTCGCCACCGGGGCGAGCGTGGCCGGCCCTATGGCCGCGGCGGCCAGGAGAATGCCGGACGCCTTGCCTCGAATGTCCGGGAACCATCGCTGCGCTGTGGTAAGCGCCGGGTTATAGACCAGACCGTTGCCTACGGCAGCGATGAGGCCATGGCAGATATACAGCATCGGCAGGCTGTCGGCGATGCCGGTCAGGAACCAGCCGAGGCCGAAGACAAAACCGCCGACGAGCATCACCGTGCGTGGGCCGAACTTATCGGAGATGCGGCCGGAGAAGATGCCGGTGACGGCCATCACGGTTTGGAAGATGGAGTATGAGAGGCTGACTTCGGCGGGCGTCCAACCGTGTTGTTCGGACAACGGATTGAGGAAGACGCTGAACAAGGCGATTGAAGCCACGAAGAACATGACCACGAATGCGGCGGAGAGCACGCCGTATCGGTTGGGTTCATGCTTGGCGACTGTGCCGGCACCTGAAGCCGCGGTAAGGGAAGTCATGGATAATCCTTTCCGTATTGTGCTGTTTTCGTGCTGTGCTGCTTGGCTGGTTACAGCAGTCCGCGCTGCTTCAGGGAGTTGATGGCGAATTGACGACGACCGCCCGGCTTGGGGGTCAGGTCGCCCATCATCAAATGGAATCCGCCGTCCACGCTGATTTCGTCACCGTTGACGAAGTCGGACCGTTTGGATGCCAGGAACGCCACGGCATTGGCGATGTCCTGCACCTCGCCGATACGACGGGAAGCGATTAATCGTTCGCGTTCCTCGGTCACTTTCGGGTCGGCGTAGAAGGATGCGCTCATCGGCGTCTTGACGAAGCATGGGCATACGCAATTGGAGCGGATGCCGAACGGCCCCCATTCGGCGGCGATCATCTTGGAGAGCATGCCAAGGCCGGCTTTGGCGCATGAGTAGGCGCCGGAGAAGGTTTCCGGCGAGTGAGAAGCCACGGTGGAGATGTGCACGATACGTCCCGTCTTATGCTCGAGCATCACCTTGCCGAACGCCTGGGAAAGGATGAACGCGCCTGTCAGATTCACATTGAGGACGTCCTTCCAATCGGAAAGCGGCAGGTCTTCCAGTGGCGCGAAGCGCAGGATGCCGACCGTGTTGACCAACACGTCGACCGTACCGAAATCCTCAACGACCTTGTTCTTGAGAGTCTCCACATCATCCGCATCGGCGATATCGCAGCCGTAGCCTCGTGCCTCTACCCCGTATTCGGCGGCCAGCTGCGCCGCATATGCCGCAGTATGCTCCTCGCTGATATCGACCAATGCCAGCCGGGCTCCGGCATGCGCCAGTTCGGCGGCAATGGCTGTTCCCATGCCGCCGACCGCCCCGGTGACTACGCATACGTCGCCGGATAGCCCCAACCAACTGCTGTCTTCGTGCTCGTCCATGAGCGAACCTCCTATGTTCGTCGTTCGCGGTACAGCACACATCACCGTGCGCTTATGCACCAGGCTCGGCTGCATCCACGTTGACACCGCCGGGCTTGGTAGCTGCGATGCTAAACTTTGCCCCGAGGGTAAGGTCAAATTAACGCGATGAACAAAGGAGTGTCATCGATGCGCGAGGATGAGGAGCTGCTGACCATCGGTGAAGTCGCCAAGATTGATGGCACCAGCGCCAAAGCGTTGCGTTATTACGATGCACATGGCATTCTGACGCCGTTTGTCATCGATTCGCGAACCGGCTATCGGTATTATGCTTCTGATCAGATGCTGGAGATGGATGTGATACGGCTGTGCTTGGATGCCGGGGTGCCGTTGGATTGCATCGAATCGTTCCGCAAAACGGATGGCTCGTTGGATTGGCGTGCGTTGATGGAAACCGGACGCGAACGGGTGGCGCGCGAGATCTTGCGGTTGCGTACGCTGGAGACAAGTCTTAATGATTATCTCGGTGAAGTGACGCGTAAGGCACGTATGCCCGCCGATGGCGTAGTGAGCTCTGATTTACCGCCAACATGGATGTTGGGAAAGTCTTGGCCATATTATGGAGACTCGTTCCAATTGAAGCCTTATTTGAGGGCGATGACGACGTTGCGCGCCGCTGTGCGTGATGCCGGTTTGCCGCGCCTGCTGCGGCGAGGCATTCTCGTGGATTTGTTAGAGAATAAGGCGTACGCGTATCAGCAGTTTGATCCGAAGGGTGCCTGCAATGCAGCTGATGGTAGCGAGCCGACGAATGTTGATCTCAGTTTCGATGCCGCTCTGACCGTTTTCCATCCGGATGGCGGACCTGCCGAGGGACAAGTCATCGAGCGGGAATCATTGACCGCATGTTTCGATGATGCTCTCACCATGGCCGCGCAATTTGACCCCAATGAATGGCGTCATGTGACCATCTGCGAGATTTGGGGCAGCCACACGGCGGAAGGTTCCATGCGCGTACGAATGACCCGGCATCATTGCGATGCCGGGCGCATGTAGGCGCATATAGGTAATTGTTCCGATTACTCCTGGAAGACGTCGGGATGATTCGGGTCACCCGGAATATCCGAGAGCAGGCCCTCGAGCCCCAGGAATTCCTTCCAGAATTCGAGCGGCTGGCCGTATGGGGAGGCCTGACGGCCGTGCGCCTGGATATTGGCCTTGGCTTCGAACACCTCCTCTTCGGTGATGCCATCGAAGTAGCTTTCCAAACGTTCGCGGTTCTCCGGAACATAGAACAGGGAGGCCACGATTTCGGTCAGACGCTCCGCACGCTCGATTGGCAGCGAATCCCAGTGGCGCAGTTCCACGAAGTTCTTCAGGCGCACATCATTGAAATGCGTGGAGATGATGTGGTTGATCTCATACGGGTTGAGCTCGCGATCCGGATACACGTCGCCGGCATTCTCGCGGAAGGCGGGGCGATGCAGCTCCTTCGGGCTGGCACCGGAGGCCACTGCTTCAGGCGTATGCGTCAGATCGGCGAACATCAGCGGCGTGGACAGCACGTCGATGGCGTAATCCTCCCAGCCGAAGCGGGGGTCGAACAGCCCTGGAATCACATTCGTGCGCTGGAAATCGAGGTAATCCCACATGCGCTGGCGCAGCAACGGCCACGGGTTCGTCTCCCCCTCGAAATACGGGGTATTGCGGAAGAAGTACGCCAGAATCGGACCAATCACCGTGCCCAGACGCATCTTTTCGATGGCGTCATGCTCGTCCACGAAGTCGATGCTGACCTGCGTGGAGGCGGAGCAGCGCATCATGCATGGGCCGAACTGCCCGACGCGCCCCAGGTAGTCGGTCATCGCATCGTAACGGTCCTTGGGATTCACCGGCACATCCGCGAAACTGGACTTGGGTTGGTAGCCATAGTTGACCAGGCGGAAGTCGAGGTCCTTCAGAATCGGGTCGGCTTCACGCCGGAACTTGGCATACAGCGTAATCAGATCGCTGGGCTTCTTCAGAACACCGATCGAGGTCTCCACCTGGCCGCCAGGCTCCAGGGAAACCGAGACTCCTGGACGCGCAAGACCCACGAGATGGCCATTCTCCCAATACTCCTTTTCCTCGTCGTAGTAGGGAGCAAGCCGCTTGAGCAGCGCCTCGATGCCGTTCGGCTCGTAATAGCTCACGGCCGTATCGCTGCCGTTATGCACCGGCAGATGCTCGATTTCCACACCGAATCCACCGGTGCCGCGCTCGGCACGGCCGCTTTCGAAGAACTTCAGCAGGCTTTCGACATGCTTGGGGTTCGGCTTGGCGAGCAAATGCGCATAACTAATCCTCGGAGTAACCATACACGGTATGGTATGCGAGCCAAGCCATGGCCGCGCCCGAATGCCCGCCAATCGGCTATATAAAAAACCGATAGCGGGTGCTTGCGCTGTCAGACGCAAAGTCGAACATGCAAAGCGCAGCTTACTGCTGTGGAGTGTTTGGGCGGCGGGTGACGTCTTCAGACCGTAAGCTTGGCCGAACGGCCTTGAGTGTGTCGGAAGATGTCACCCGCCGCCCAGACACGGCCTAGTGACCATCAGACATCAGTCAGCAGATGTAAAGCCCTGCGGCTCGCCAGCTTCGGAGAACTTCGCCAGATGCGCCTTCTTGGCGGCTGCGATCATCAGCTTGATGCGGTTGAGCTGGTTGGCTTCGGAGGCGCCTGGATCGTAGTCGATGGAGACGATGTTGGCTTCCGGATGCAGTCGGCGAATCTTGCCGAACATACCGCGGCCAGTCACATGGTTCGGCAGGCAGGCGAACGGCTGCGCGCAGATCACGTTCGGGCAACCCTGTTCGATGAGCTCCAGGATCTCAGCCGTGAGCAGCCAGCCTTCACCAGCCTGCACGCCGATGGAGGTGACTTCGCCGGCCTTCTGCACGAGTTCAGGCATCGGATCGTCCTGCTTGAACTTGCCGTGAGACAGTGCGATGGCCTTCTTGATCGGCGCATTGTACAGGTCAAGCCCCCAGCGCATCAGGGCGTACAACTGCTGGTTGCCGCCCATGCCGAGGTTCTTCTCGTTCCAGTCGGTGATGTAGGGGCGGGTGGTCATGAATTCCATGATGCCCGGTACCACGGCCTCGCAATCCTGGGATTCGATGACGTCCACCACATGGTTGTTGGCGTCCGGCTGGTACTTGACCAGAATCTCACCCACCACGCCGACGCGTACCTTGCGCGGAATGTCCTTGAGCGGCAGTGCGTCGAAGCTCTTCACGATCTCCTTGGCGAGCGTGCCGTAGGGCAGGTATCCCTTCTTCAGCCACGGGGTCTTGGCCGCGGTCTTGGAGTAGCCATGGTGCTCGATGGTTTCGCGCACGATGGTGTCCCACTGCTCATACAGCTTGTTGGCCGCACCCTTCTCCACCTCGTATGGACGTACACGGTAGAGGCACTTCATCAGCAGGTCGCCCAGGATCAATGCCTTGATGGCGCGATGCAGCATCGGCACCGTGGCCTTGAAGCCCGGATTGTCCTCCAGGCCTTGCGTGGAGATGGCGATGACCGGAATCTGCGGGTATCCGGCATCGATCAGAGCCTTGCGAATCAGGCCGAAGTAGTTGGTCGCACGGCACATGCCACCGGTTTGGGTGATGGCCAACGCCACATGGTCGGGATCGTACTTGCCTTCGAGAATCGCGTCGATGAGCTGACCGATCACCATGATGGCCGGATAGCATGCGTCATTGTTCACATACTTCAGGCCGGTTTCCACGTCACCGCGGCTGGCGTGCTTCAACACGTCGAACTTGTATCCGCCGGAGCGGATGACCGCTTCCACCAGCGAAAGGTGGATGGGGCTCATCTGGGGCGCCACGATGGTGTAGTCCCGCTTCATGTTCTTGAGGAACTTCTGGCGATGGGCGTAACGGCTCATCGTGGCGTTGTTATGCGCGTTCTTCTTGACGTCCTTGGGCTTCTTGGAAGACGGCTGGTCAACAGTACCGTTCGAGCCAGCGAGCACGTTCTTGGCATTGACCGCTTCGGCGAGGTCACGCCGGGCAGCCTTCTTGGAAGCATCCCGCATCGCCTTGGTGAGTTTCGGGTTGGCAGCCATAGTGGTGTCGAGCAGCACCTGACGGCCCGGGGTCGGCGCCTTGGAGCCGGTCTTGCGGAAGCCCATCGGCTTGGGTCCGGCAGTGGCGGTCTGCGCCTGAGTGGAGTCGCCCTGCTCCGCCTTAACCTTGGCTTCGGCGGCTTCGACTGCGGCCTGAGCTTCGGCAAGGGCGGCCTTGGCAGCAGCCAGGTCAGCCTCGGCCTTGGCTTTGGCGGCTTCGCGAGCCTTGGCTGCGGCTGCATCTTCCGCTTGAGCTGCGGCATCGACGATTGCCGTCTGTCTGCTCACGGTCTGAGCTGCGGCAGCTTCACGAGCCTTGTTCGCCTCACGTTCCTCGACTGCGGCTTTAAGCGAACGCAGTCGAATCTTGGCGGCACCCAGGTTGGACACCTCATCGATCTTGAGCAGCGTGTACACATCGGCCTTGTCAGCAAGGATTTCGGCCACCTGATCGGTGGTGATGGCATCGAGGCCACAGCCGAAGGAATTGAGCTGCACGAGTTCGAGGCCCGGGTAGGAGGCGACGAAGTGCGCGGCCGCGTACAGTCGAGAATGATAGGCCCACTGGTTGGTGACGCGCAACGGCATCTTGGTGACGGTGCGGTCGCCCACATGGCGGAATCCTGCCGCGTTCTTAGAGCGCGGATCCTGCTCGCCTTCGGCGAGGAAGGCGGTGAGGTTGAGCTTCTCCCCCGGCTGCAGTTCGCAGATGGAATCCTCGGACAGCACCACCATACCCAGCGAACAGATGGTTTCTGGAATACCGTGGTTGATTTCTGGGTCGATGTGGTACGGGCGGCCGGCGAGCACGATGCCGCGGCAGCCATGCTCCTTCATGTAGGCGAGTGCCGCAAGGCCTTCCTGCTGCACGTCGTGCTTGAAGACCTTGTCTTCGGCGTAGGCGGCCTTGACCGCGGTTTCGGCTTCCTCACGGGTTACGTTGGCCCATGCGAATTCCTCGACGATGCGATCAACCATGAGCTCATGGTTGGCAAGGTTGAAGTACGGGTGCATGTAGCGCACATCCGGGTCGCGCAGTTCGGGCATGTTCGCGCCTACGACCAGCGGATAGTTGGCCACCACCGGGCAGTTGTAGTGGTTGTCGGTGTTGGGAACCAGGTTCTCCTCGTAGCTCACGCACGGATAGAAGATGGTTTTGACACCCTTGTTGAGCAGCCACTTGATGTGGCCGTGCACCAGCTTGGCCGGATAGCAGATGTTCTCGGATGCAATGGATTCGATGCCGGTTTCGAACAGCTCATGGGAGCTACGGCCGGAAATCATCACCTTGAAACCGAGTGAGGTAAGCAACGTGAACCAGAACGGGTAGTTCTCGTACATGTTGAGCGCGCGCGGGATGCCGATTTCGCCACGGGTGGCCTTTTTGTCGGTAAGACGACGGTAGGCGAAGCAACGCTTGTACTTGTAGTCGTAGAGGTTCGGGCGGTCGGAACGCTTCTTCTTGGCATCGCCGCCACGTTCGCAACGGTTGCCGGTCACGAAGCGGGAACCGTCGGAGAACGTGGTGATGGTGAGCTTGCAGTGGTTCTGGCACAGCTTGCACACATCGCGTTCGGTGGTCATCGACATGTTGTCGAGCGCTTCGCCGGTCAGGATGGAGCTGGCGGTGTGGGCCACGCCGTCCACGATCACCGTATGGACTTCCGGTGCAGCTGCTGCAGCAGAACCGTCAGCACCAGTCTTCTTGAAGCCATCGGTCTTGGCTTCAGCCGGTTGCTCTTCTTCACTACCGTCAGCCTTGACCGCCGTATCCAAATGGTCGGCTTCGTCCTGATAATGCATGCGGGCAGTCAGAGCTGCACCGAATGCGCCCATCAGTCCGGCGATGTTCGGACGGGTGACTTCGCGTTCGGTCAGCAGTTCAAAGGCGCGCAGCACGGCATCATTCAAGAAGGTGCCGCCCTGTACCACCACAGTGTCGCCCAGTTCGCCGGAATCACGCAGTTTGATGACCTTATACAAGGCGTTGCGCACCACGGAATAGCACAGGCCTGCCGCAATATCCTCAATCGAGGCGCCTTCCTTCTGCGCCTGCTTGACCGAGGAGTTCATGAACACGGTGCAACGGGAACCCAGATCCACCGGATGCGTGGAAGCAAGCGCCTTCTGCGTGAATTCCTGGATCGTCAGGCCCATGGACATGGCGAAGGTCTGTAGGAACGAGCCGCAGCCGGAGGAGCATGCCTCGTTGACGGCGATGGAATCGATCACACCGTCGGTGATGGCTAGGTACTTCATGTCCTGGCCGCCGATGTCGATGACGGCGGTGACGCCGGGGCTTACCATTTCGGCACCGCGGTAGTGGGCCATGGTTTCCACCACGCCTTCATCCAAGTGCAAGCCGGTGGTAATCAGGCCTTCACCATAGCCGGTGGCGCACGAGCGTGCGATCCACGCGCCTTCAGGCAACTCGGATTGAATCTTCTTGACGATATTGATGGCGGCGGTCAGCGGGCTGCCTTCGTTGTTGGCATACGACGACCAGACGATTTCACGATCGTCGTTGACGAGCGTGGCCTTGATGGTGGTGGAACCAGCATCGATGCCCAGGAAGTGCGGGCCGTGCGCGCCTTCGAGCGTGCCGATATGAATGTGTTCCTTATGGTGACGCTTGTTGAATGCCTCGCGATCGGCTTCGGTGGGGAACAGCGGCGGCATGGTGGGCGTATTGGAAGGCAGGTTCTTAAGTTCTTCCAGACGCTTCAGGATTTCAGCGCAGGTGTGCGCTTCGAAATGGTGGCCTTCATCATCGGAGTCGATGTCGGCCTGCAAGGCGGCACCATACGCCACGTAGAGGTGTGCGTTGGTGGGCACGATGAACTCGTCCACCTTGCCTTCAAGCGCGCGCTGGAATGCGGCGCGCAGCTCGGACATGAAGAACAGCGGACCGCCGAGGAAGATCACGGTACCATGAATCGGTCGGCCGGATGCGAGGCCTGCGATGGTCTGTGTGGCCACGGCGGTGAAGATGGAGGCCGCGAGATCCGGCTTGGCGGCACCATCGTTGATCAGCGGCTGCAGATCGGTTTTGGCGAACACGCCGCAACGTGAGGCGATCGGATACAGGTTCTCGTAGCTTTTGGCCATTTCGTTGAGGCCTGCGGCATCGGTGTCCAGAAGCGTGGACATCTGATCGATGAACGCGCCGGTACCGCCTGCGCAGGAGCCGTTCATACGCTGCTCGGGGGTCGGCTTCAAATACGTGATTTTGGCGTCCTCGCCGCCGAGTTCGATAATGACGTCCGCCTGCGGGTATTCCTTGTCGATGGCTTCGGTTTCGGCGATGACCTCTTGGATGAAGGGCACATGCATGTTGTCGGCCAAGGCCAAACCGCCGGAGCCGGTGATGGCCAAGCGAATCGGCTCATCGCCACGGCCAAGTTCCTCCAGCTTCTTGTGAATGTCCACGAGCAGGCCGGCCACGGTGGCACGCACGTTGGCATGATGACGACGATAATCAGAGAACAGAGTGGACTTCAAAGAGTCGGATTGATCAAGCACGACCGCCTTGACTGTGGTGGAACCGATATCCAATCCCACGCGCAGAGGCTTGGCGTTACCTGATACGGCTGCTGCGGCAACATTCACGCCCGGGGCGGTATTCGCGTTCGCCCGAGTCCCTTCGCGGGCGGTGCGAGTGGCATCCGTGGTCACGTTCGATGCGGTATCAACCATGTGTTCCTCTTAGCTTCGGCCTCCGGGATAATCGCCTTCTCACGCCGCAAGGAACTCAGAACCGCCTCGGACGGCTGGCAGGCACCCTGCGGACGGCTTCGCCCGGCTACTTCTTCGGGTTAGCTTAGTCTGACCACCTGCCCAACATGGCATTCGCCTTCGTGATTTCGCTCACGGAAAGCATGTTTTTCAACATTTTCAAGATATTGTTGGTTACGTATGCAAAACATCCATAACCATGCCGTCGCGCCGTTCGCCGTCAGGCCACGGTCGTCGAGCCACAGGACTCCACGATAATGAGCGGTTGCTGCGGCATGGCAGTAACCTCCTTGAAAGCAAAGTCGCCTCCCCGGCGACACCGTCGACATCGTCGAACGGCGTGCGCTGGAAAGGCGCCATGAAATGAAATCAATCACGAACGGGATGGTTGCTCCGAAACCGAAGCAACCATCCCGCCTCCCGAATCACCCCTTCACCGATCCAGCTACCAGACCGGAGACGATCCACTTCTGACAGAAGATGAAGAAGACGAACACCGGAACCAGCGCGATCACCGTGATGGTCATGAACGCAGGCCAGTTGGTGGTGAACTGGCTCATGGAGTTGAACACCTGCAGGATAATCGTGCGATTGTCCGTGGAGGACAGGAACACATTCGGCTGCAGGAAGTCGTTCCACGTGGACAGCGTCTGGAACACGACCACGGTCGCCAGAATCGGCGTGATCATCGGAAGGACGATCTTGTAATAGATCTTGAACGGGCCGGCACCGTCGATGCGCGCCGCTTCCAGCACCTCCATTGGCAGCTTGCGCATGTATCCGACGATCAGGAAGTAGCAGAAAATCGAGTTGACCAGATACAGCGCGATCAGGCCCCACAATGTGTTGACAAGATGGAGGTTGGCCTCCATGCGGTACTGCGGGATCAGCGTGGCCTGCAACGGGATACAGAAGGCTATCATCAGCACGGCGCCAACTCCGGCGGTGAACCAGCTTTTACGCAGGATCATGCCATATGCGGCCAGGGAGCCGATGAACAGCTGAAGGAACACCGCCACGACCGTGACGATCAGCGAGTTCAGAAAGCTTCGGGCGATCGGCAGGTTGGCGAAGGCATCGATGTAGTTCTGGATGGACCATGTCTCAGGCAGTCCGAACGGAGACTTCGCCATGTCGATGGAGGTCTTGAACGAGTTGACGATGATGTAGTACAGCGGGAGTGCCATCACAATCGCTACGGCGTTGATGAGAATCGTGCGCGCCCATACGCCGATCTTCGCCCTGGTGCTTGGCTTGAGCTTGTTCATATTATGCAAACCTCCTAGAGATGGCACCGGTAAGCGCCGCCTGCCCGAGAACCACGATCAGGCACGCCAACGTGAACAGCACCGCCAGCGCAGAGCCGAGACCGTATTGTGACTGCGAAATACCGTGGACGATGATTGCCTGGGTAATGGTGTTCGTGGAATATCCGGGACCGCCTTTGGTCATACCGAAGGGCAGGTCATACACCTTCAATCCATTGGTGATGAGCAGGAACGTGGAGACCACGATTCCGGGAATGAGCTGCGGCAGCGTGATGTGGATGAACTTCTGGAATCCGCTGGCACCATCGACGGCGGCCTGTTCGTAAAGGTCCGTGGGAATCGCCTGCAGATACGCCAGATACAGCGTGGCGTGCCATCCGACCGCCGCCCAGATGGCTACGAAGATCACGCAGCCGCGGGCCAGGTTCTCATTGGCCAGCCACGGTACGGAATCCAGTCCCATCGACACCAGCACGGAATTAAGCGCGCCCGTTTTGAGCGGGGAGAGGATGAAGCTCCACACCATGCCCAACACAATCAGCGAAGGTACTCCGAGGAAGAAGAACAGGGAGCGGGCGAATGAGCGGCCGTAGAACTTCGTGTTGAGCAGAACCGCCAGAGGGATGGCTATAACCGTGGTGATCAGCGTGGTAGAAAGCGCGAACAGGATGGTGAATCCCAGACCCACCAGCAGGGAGGGATCAGTAAACACTTTGCGGTAGTTGTCGAAGCCGACGAAATTCACGTCGGGGTTCAATCCGGTGTAGTCGGTGAAGGAGTAATACACCGTCTGGATCAGGGGGATCAGCGTCAGCACGACGAACACCGCGAGGACGGGAATCAGGAATCCGGTGGACGATGCCGATTCAACGAATCCGCGGGTCTTGTACCACGGCGTCTTGCGGACGTCATCATGACCACCAACTCTGGCATCGCCGCTGCTGTCGGACTGCCGCATCATTGCGGGGTTGCATGTTTGTGCCGTCATGTCTTTATTGCCTTTCCATAAGGAGTACGTCGGGGCGAAGCTTTCGAGGCGCAAGGGAGAGGAGAATCGTCAGGAGATTCACCCCGACCGGAGCGGCGGCTGGCACTGGAGCGTGGAAACCCAGCACTCAAAGAACCGGTCGCCGCTGATTTGCGCATTCGCTTTGATTGCGCATTCACACCAATCGCGTTACTTGGCGTTGGCCTTCCAGGTCTCGTCCATGTGCTTGGCCACCGAAGCGGCGTCCGTACTACCCTGGATGAGCAGCTGCCACTGGGAGGTCATCTCTGTGGCCATCACGTTGCCGTTCTGGGACCAGTTGGTCCAGTAGTACTTGCCGGTGGTCACGTACTCGTCGTAGATATCCTGCAGCTGCGGAGCCACGTCGGCGGCGTATTCGGAGGAGACGGAAATCTGGCCGATGTTCTTTTCCTCGAGCTTGAGTCCCTCTTCGGAGTTCATGAAGGCGAGGAATTTCTCGGCGGCCTTGAGCTTATCGCCGTCGATCTTCGAGGAGATGGCGAACGGAGAGTCCGGGCCACCACCCACGTACGGTTCGCCGCCTTCCACTGCGGGGAACGGAGCGGTGGCGTAGTCGACGCCGGAGGAGTTCAGATCAGGGAAGTCCCACGGGCCGGAACGGAACATGGCCAGCTGACCGGTCATGAATTGCTGTTTGATCTGGTCGTTGTTCACGCCCACGACTTCCTTGGGCATGGTGCCGGAGTCGATGAGCTTCTGCCATTCCTTGATGATTGGGGTCCACTGCTTCTCGAAGCTGCCGCCTTCGCCCATTTCCGGCCATTCACTGGTGTCGATGCCCTGCTTGGCGTAGTAGCCGCCGAGCATCGGCTGGAACGAGCCGGAGACGACGGTCGGATCGTCCATGTACGGCGTGATTCCCGCAGCCTGCAGTTTCTTGCCCAACTCGCAAAACTCGTCGATCGTCTCAGGCACGGAATCGTATCCCACCTGCTTGAGCAGGTCCTTGTTATATACGATGACGCCGACCCATGCGGTGGGACTCATGCCGTAGACCTTACCGTCGCGGGTATAAAGATCCTTATTGGTGTCCGGGATGGAATCCATGAACGACTCACCAGTCAGATCCTTGGCCAGGCCGGCGTCCAGCACTTCGTTACGCGTCTCGATGGACATGTGGAACACGTCAGGCAGCTGGTTTCCTGCAGCACGCGTGGTCAGCGTCTGCGCGTAATCGGAGGCCTCACCCTGTGCGGTGCTCAGGTCGACCTTAATATCGGGGTTGGCTTTCTCGAAAGCCTCGATGATGGGCTTGACCTGATTCTCGTTGTTCCACGAGAAGTAGGTAATGGTGGTTTTGCCGGAATCGGCCGTTCCGCTACCGCATGCTGCCAGAGGAACGATCATCGCCGCCGCGGCCACAGCCGCGATGACGGTCTTTGCGAGCTTCATGATGCTTCTTCCTTCCTGCGATACCCACTTTGGTACCGCCAAGATTGTTAAGCCCGGTTCGAATCTCGAGGCCACCATGCCCCTCCATTGCGCACCGTTTTGATTTGTTAATACGTATGAGTAACTACGTGCCTTCAGTATGCCACCACGGTGTCAATGCGGCAAAACGGCGTGTCGCTACAGCTCTATCATTGCAAAACGTCTATAAAACAGCAGTTTTGCAGCACATAAAGCAACGAACGACACACCCCACCTCACACAATAAAAAATCACGCCACGCCGAGATTTGTAAAACCATATCTCCGTCGTAATAATACGTATTAGATATACGCAGCACTGCAGCTGCATCAGACACATACCTCACATAGGAAAGAACGACCATGAACGATATGGCCCAATGCACAACAATCGACCTGCTTCCCGATGAACGCTGGTGGGGAGGCCGGGCCGCCGACGGCCGTTTCATGCCGTTCGGCGCACAGCCGTTCGACTGCGACCTCGCCGCATGGAAGCATGAAGACGGCCAGCTGCCCGAAGCATCGAACCAGAGCGCTCCCCTGCTCATCTCCACCCGAGGACGATATATATGGGACGACGAGTCGTTCGCGTTCTCCTTTGAAGACGGTCACCTGACCATCCGCTCCAGCCGGGTGGCCGACGTACGGAATGCCGAGGGCGGCACGTTGCGCGATGCCTTTCTCGCCGCAAGCCGGAACCACTTCCCCCCATCCGGCGCTACGCCCGCCAAGGCCATGTTCACCAAGCCGCAATACAACACGTGGATCGAAATGCCCTACCGTCCAACCCAGCAGGCAGTGCTCGACTACGCCGACGCGATGCTGGCCGCCGACATGCCCCCGGGCGTGCTGATGATCGACGACAAGTGGAGCCCCGACTACGGAACCTGGACCTTCGATCCGGCCACGTTCCCGGACCCGCAGGAGATGCTCCGTCAGCTGCACGGCAAGGGATTCGACGTCATCGTATGGCTGGTGCCGTTCGTCAGCCCCGATTCCGCGGTGTTCCGCGAGCTCGAGGCACGCGGGTTCATGCTGCGCGACCGTCACGGCCGCACGGCCATCCGCCGCTGGTGGAACGGGTTGAGTGCCGTGCTCGACCTGAGCAATCCCGAAGCGCGACAGTGGATCCGCGGTCGGCTCGACGCGCTGTGTGAGCTCGGCGTGGACGGCTTCAAGTTCGACGGCGCCGACCTGTATGACTTCCACGACGACGATCTGCCGTCCACTCCGATGACGGCCAACGACATGTGCGAACAATGGGCGGCCATCGGCGTGCACTACCCGTTCAACGAATTCCGCGCCTGCTGGAAGATGGGCGGACAACCGCTCGCGCAAAGGCTTCAGGACAAGCCCGCCGCTTGGGATGAGCATGGCATCGGTTCGCTGATTCCGGAGATGCTGGCACAGGGCATGATCGGACAGCCGTTCGTCTGTCCCGATATGATCGGCGGCGGCGAAGTCAACAGCACCAAGCATTCGGACGTGGACCAGGAGTTCTTCGTCCGCTACGCGCAGATCGCCGCGCTTTCCCCGATGATGCAGTTCTCCACCGCGCCCTCCCGTGTGCTGGACAAGCGGCATCTCGAAGCCGTACGCAAGGCATTGGCTATTCGCGAGGATTATCTGCCGACGATTCTGCGGCTTGCCGATCATGCGGCGCAAACCGGCGAGCCGATCATCCGCCCGATGGCCTACCACTTTCCTGACATGGATACCGTCACCGACCAGTTCCTTCTGGGCAGTGACATCATCGTCGCCCCCTGCATGCAGCGTCATGCGGTCTCCCGGCGAGTATCGGTTCCCGAAGGACGATGGCGTGCGGACGACGGGCAAATCATCGCTGGGCCTGTCGTCATCGATACGCCTTGTCCGCTCGACAGGCTGCCGCGTTTCACGCGCGAAAGCTGATCGCATGGCTTGCATCACCCCCTCGGTCGATGGGATAACGCCGACTAGGAGACCGACATCTTAAGGAGTTAGCCGCACGGGCTAATATCGAATAGCGGCGTGTCAACGACGCGACCGCCGGCGCATCCCGCCGAAATGCAACGCAAGAGGACCTCATGACCACCAGACAAGCCGGAACCCGACCGCCGACCAGCAAGGACGTCGCCGCCCTGGCGGGCGTATCCCAAAGCACGGTGTCGTTCGTCATCAACGGCAAGAACACCGTGTCCGAGGCGACACGACGGCGGGTCAAGGAAGCGATGCGCAAGCTCAACTACCAGCCGAACGCCGGCGCGCGCACCTTGAAGACGAACCGCACCAACATCATCGCGCTGTTCGTGGAGATGAGCGAGACCATCGACGCCAACGAGACCACGCCATACATCGATGCCATCGTGCGCAGCGCACGCGCACGCGATTACGACGTCATCCTCACCACCACGCATGACGGCGTGGCCGCGCTCAAGCGCATGGCCGGCAAATCAATCTGTGACGGCTTCATTCTCATGGATGTCAGCCGTGAGGACCCCCGCATCCCGATTGCCGCCGAGCTCAGCCAACCTGTCACGCTTGTGGGTCGTGCGACCAACGCGCGCGGACTGGACTGCGTGGATGCCGACGCCCGCAAGGCCGCCCTGCTGGCCGTGGACGAGCTCGCCGACACTGGACATCATCATGTCACGATGATCGGCACACCGTTGGGCACCAATCCGAACGAATACAACTTCGTCGACGAGTTCTATACCGCGGCACATCAACGCGCGGACGAACGAGGGCTGGGATTCTCCATCGTGCAGCGACTCGGCGAAGGCTGGACCGGCATCGAAAAGACCGCCGACCAGCTGCTGCTGCACGCCGACAACCGGCTTGGCATCATCGTCCGTCAGCCTCAACCGACCGAATGGCTGCTACGCACATTGCGCCGGCATAACGTGATTCCCGGGCAGGATGTTTCCGTGGTGTCATACTGCTCGGACTATGCCGCGGCATCATTCGAATGGCAGGTCACCAACGTGTCCACCACGCCGGAGCAGCTCTCGGAACGAGCCGCTAATCTGCTTTTCGACCGTCTCGAAGGCAATCGCAACCGTGACGCGCGCTGTGAGCTGATTGCGCCGGCGGGCATCACCCGCAGGGATACCACCATCGATTGGAACGCCCGCGAATAGCTTGTTTTGGCGTCCCATCACACAGAACCAAGCACGTCAGAGACAAGGAATCAGACCGGATATGCCTGAACCATCGCTCCCAATATCTCAGGACGCCTGCGAGCCTTCGCCGGCTTCGCGGTCTTTGAGATAAATCTCGGGGATATCGCGTTCCTGGTCGTGGAGCTTGCCCCAGATAATCGGTTTGCCGGCTGCAAGCGACTTCGGTACGTCGAGGATGCGCTGGTTCCTTGAACCGCGGAATTGCAACAGGGAGTCCTTCTGGTCTTTGAGGTAGCGGCCGTCGACCAGAATGTCGATGAGTTTCAGGAGTTCAAGCTTGTCTTCGGTTTCCCCTGGACGCATGAGCTCCTCCCAGGTGTATCCGGTCCAGCACCAGATATCCTTGGCATGACCGAATTCCTCACGGATACGACGCGCAAGCGGCACCAGCACAGGAGTGTTGAGCATCGGCTCGCCACCGAGGAACGTGATGCCCTGTACCCAAGGGGCCTTGAGATCCTCGATGATCTTGTCCTCGAGCCTCTGTGTGTATTCATGGCCGGCCTGGAAGTCCCAGATGGAGGCGTTGAAGCAGTCCACGCAGTGGAATGGACATCCGGAGACGTACAGGGAGTTGCGCACGCCTTCGCCGTCGGTCACGATGAAGGTTTTGTAGTCGGCGATCATGCGCTTGGACATGCGCCGTCCGTCCCATTGGCCGGCTTTGGGATCGTTGGCGAGTCCATTGGAAGGAACAGAAGGTCCGCGCCCAGTCTCCCCCGCCGCGAAATCATGGCGTTTGGGCTCTCGCTTTTCAGCGAGCTGAAACTCTTCCATCAACAACTCTTCCTTTCCGCTCCCGCTCAACCGTAATATTGGGCCGGAAGCCAAGTGAGGGTCTCCCTGATATGTTGTACGACCGTAAGCTCGGCCGAACGGCCTTGAGTGTGTCGTACAACATATCAGGGAGACCCTCACGCCCCGCGCTAACGATTACTTGGCCTCTTCGAACCATTCGCGCGTAGTGCCATCATTCAGGGTCACATGACCGGTTTCGCCGCTCATGTGCTTGACACGGTGGGCGATCTCCTCGTGGCGGCCATGCACCATCGGTCGCTGAACCGGGCTGCCAAGGTAACCGCAGGTGCGCTTGGTCACATTGCACTTGTCCGGATCGGAGTTGCCGCACTCCGGGCACTTGAAGCCTTCCTCAGTGGGTTCGAAGTCGCCCTGGAAACCACACACGAAGCAGTGGTCAATCGGGGTGTTGGTGCCGAGGTAGCCGATGCCGATGTTGTAGGCGTAATCCCACACGGCTTCGAGCGCCTTCGGGTTGTCCTGCAGGCACGGGTACTCGCAGTAGTTGATGAAGCCGCCGGAAGCGTAGTACGGGAAGTCCTTCTCGTAGTTGAGCTTCTCCATCGGGGTGGGCTGCAGCCACACCGGGTAGTGGAAGGAGTTGGTGTAGAAGTCGTGATCGGTCACGCCTTCGATGCGACCGAACTTCTCGCGGTCCATGCGGTTGAAGCGATCGGTCAGGGACTCGGCCGGAGTGGAGTACACGGAGTAGTGGTATCCCTCAGCCTTGCTCCACTGCTTGCACAGCTCGTTCATACGCTTGACGATGGAGAGCGCGAATTCCTTGCCTTCCGGATCCCAGCCGTGGTCGCGAATCCAGTTCTTGCCGTAGAAGACCGCGGTGGTTTCCGCCAAGCCGATGTAGCCGAGGGACACGGTGGCGCGCTCGTTCTTGAAGAGCTGGTCCACGTTGTCGTTGGCGCCGAGGCGGCCGAATGCACCGTAACGGAACAGGGTCGGGGCGTTGACCGGGGTGGCTTCCTTGCAGCGCATGATGCGGAACTGCAGGGCCTGGTGGGCCACTTCCATGCGCTCGTTGAACAGCTTCCAGAAGCGTTCCTTGTCGCCGTGGGATTCGATGGCAATGCGCGGCACGTTGACGGTGACCACGCCGAGGTTCATGCGACCGTCTTCCTCATCCTTGCCGGTTTCCGGGTTGATCCAACCCTGCAGGAAGGAGCGGCAGCCCATCGGCGCCTTGAAGGAGCCGGTGATCTTGACGATGTTCTCGTAGAACACCACATCCGGGTACATGCGCTTGGTGGCGGATTCGAGGGCGAGCTGCTTCAGATCGTAGTTCGGGTCGATCGGATCGCAGTTCACGCCACGCTTGATGGTGAACACCAGCTTCGGGAAGATGGCGGTGTGGTGTTCCTTGCCGAGGCCGCGGATACGGTTGAGCAGGATGGCGCGCTGAATCTCACGGGAGAACCAGTCGGTGCCGAGGCCGAAGCCCACGGTGACGAACGGGGTCTGGCCGTTGGAGACTCGGTTGGAGTTGATCTGGTACTCCATGGTCTGCATGGCGTCGTAGATGGCCTTGCGGGTACGAATCTTGGCCAGGATCTCACGCTCCTGCTCCAGTTCGTCCACATCCGTGTGGAATGGGGTGTCCATCGGCAGTGGTGCACGGTTGCCGAAGTGCAGCTTGGACGGCTCGTTCTTCTTGGCGTTCTCCACCTGACGGCGGGCGAATTCCACCGGCATGCCGTCAGGAATGGTTTCGCGAGCTTCCTCGAGGAACTTCTCGTAATCCTTCTTGGCGTACTGGGCCAGGTGCTCGTCGGCACGGTTGGCGGTCTGGCCGCCGTACTGGCTGGAGGCCACGTCCTTCATGATCTGGGTAATCTGGGTGGCGGCGATGGCGATGGACTTCGGGGAGGCCATCGGAGCATTGCCGAGGGTGAAGCCGTTGGCCAGCATGTCCCAGAAGTTCGGCAGGGAGCAGTTGGACTGGGCGGTGAACGGCGAGTAATCGGCATCGTGGAAGTGGATGTCGCCCTTCATGTGGGCGTTGGAGACCGCCGGGGGCAGCATGTTGAATGCCGCGGCCTTGGATACCGCGCCGGCCAGCAGATCACGCTGGGTTGCGTAGACGTTGGAGTCCTTGTTGGCGTTCTCGTGGATCAGCGAGGGATCGTGGTTCATGAAGCGAGCCACTGCCTCGTTCACGTCGGTGGCCTTAGCGCGCTGGATGTCCTTGTCCAGACGGTAGTTGGTGTAGGCGCGAGCCACGTCGTACAGGTGAGCGCCAATGAGGGCATGCTCAACGAGGTTCTGAATGTCCTCGATCTTGGCGGGGCCGGCGTAACGTTCCTTGATCTCGCCTTCCACCTGGTTGGCGAAGCCACGAATCATGGCCTCTTCTTCCGGGCCGACCTCCTTATCGAGATCCTTGAAGGCGGACTTGACCGCAGAGATGATGTTAATCGGATCGAAATCGACCACACGACCATCACGCTTCTCCACGAGCACCACGCCACCACGGACAGCGCCTCTCGCCTCATGCTTGGTGGCGGTCTCTTCCATCACCTGTGCGCCCATCGGGCACCCCTTTCATCTCTCAACAAACAACTCACGAACACTCGTTTTTGGCCGCGCTTACGCCAGCCAAACAAAATTACATGGGTGTCGTTTTCTTGAACCTCTAGAACAATACGGCAACCCCACCCCTATATCTAGTACCACACAGAGGTGTGTTGGACTATTTATAGTGGTTTTCGGCTATTTTCCGCCAAAACTACAACTGTGTGATTACCGTGACAGTTTTCAACTGGCGTGTCATCCACAGACTTATCCACCGATTCAGCTGTTCCTTCTCAAGGTTCGACGACGACGTATCTGAAGTATCGCACGACTTTTCAGACGGGGTAAATTTTTTCCCTCTTCGTTTTCCGCACTTATAGTGGAGAACATGACTACAGCAATGGGGTATTCTCACACAGGCGCGGCACCTACCGCCGCCTCACTGGCCGCCGCAGGTTTTGGCCCGGGGCATGCCGCCGGCGCAGGGCAGACGGACGGCACCATCAATCTGCCAGAAGGTCCACGTCCGGCGAACCAGTTGCCGGCACGCGCCGCCGAAACCACCGCACAGAACCCGTGGCCGGTGAGCGTGCTCAGCCAAAAGTTCTACGGCGCAGTGGAACGGTGGCCTTCGGCTTGGGTTACCGGGCAAATCACACAGATCAACACTCGTCGAGCCGGTTCCGCATACCTCACCTTGCGCGATGACTTTGAGGACATTGCGATGGAGGTCAATGGCTTCGGCCGATTCGCTCAGGCAGCCAGTGAATT
Organism: Bifidobacterium cebidarum; assembly: GCF_009193305.1. Taxonomy (GTDB): domain Bacteria; phylum Actinomycetota; class Actinomycetes; order Actinomycetales; family Bifidobacteriaceae; genus Bifidobacterium; species Bifidobacterium cebidarum. Next base: position 144,261 of record NZ_WBVS01000001.1, read on the forward strand.
CGTGCAGGGTGATCGCGTGGTCATTCACGGCAAGCCGAATCTATGGATGAAACGCACCTCCCTGTCCCTACGCGGTGACACCATCCTGCGCGTCGGCGCAGGCGGCAGTCTTAAGGCCATGATTGACGAACTGCGCAAGAGGCTCAAAGGTGAGGGACTGTTCGACGCGGACCATAAGCTGACACTGCCAGAATTCCCGAAGACCATCGGCCTCATCTGTGCACCTCAGGCACGCGCCGAAGGCGATGTGATCACCAACGTGAATTTGCGCTGGCCAGCCGTCTCATTCAAGGTTGTACATGTCCACGTGCAAGGCGAGCAATGCCCGGCGGATGTAGTGCAGGCCATCCAGCAGCTTGACTCAGACCCCCAAGTGGATGTCATCATCGTGGCGCGAGGTGGCGGTTCGTTCGAAGATCTGATGGGCTTCTCGGATGAGCGCGTGGTACGTGCCGCATACGCCTGCGCCACACCGCTCATCTCCTCCATCGGCCATGAAGACGACTGGACGCTGCTTGACCTGGTGGCGGATCTGCGCGCATCCACACCAACCGACGCGGCTAAGCGAGTGGTTCCGGACGTCTTTGAACAGTCACAGCTTATTGAAGGCGCCATTGACCGCATACGCCTGCGCATGCGTTCCCGCGTGGAAAACGAAATTCGCCTGGTGGAAGGATATGCCAATCGCCCAAGCCTCACTCAGCCTCACACCATGCTGGAGCCGCATCAACGGCTTATCGATGATTCATTGCAACGCCTCGATATCGGACTTCGACGCATAGTGGACGACGCCCAGCTCACCATTGAGAAGGCCCACGCATCCCTGACCGCGCTGAGCCCGCAATCCACGTTGAACCGCGGATATGCCGTAGTGCAGTCAGCCGATGGTCATGTGGTGGATGATGCCAGCAAGGTCAACTCCGGAGATAACATCACCGTGACGTTGAAGAGAGGCGTTATCACCGCAACCGCCACATCGGCGAACGAATAATCATCGACCGTCAACCAACAGTTTCATATATAAGGTAATCATCCTTCAACATCACTTCGTGAATCGGCTCTCCCGCAAGGGAGCCGAAGGGAAAGAGGAGAACATCATGACCGACAAGAACACCACCCCGACTTCATCTTTGACCGATGAGGAGCGCAAACTCATCGCACAGATGCCATATGAGGAGGCTCGTGACAAGCTCATTCAGGCCGTGCAAGCATTGGAAACCGGTGGCTTGAACCTCGATCAGTCGATGCGCCAGTGGGAGATCGGCGAAGCACTGGCTCAGCGCGCGCAGGGTCTGCTCAACGATGTGCGTGCGAAGCTCGATCAGGCGCAGGCCGATCAGGCCGCCAATGAAGCCACCGCGGGTACGCAATCCAATCTGGACTAGGTCTTCCGTCTTTTCCTCGGCTCCTCTTGAGGGAAGCTGTCAGTCAAAGCTGACTTAGGGGAACCACAAAAAGTGGGGTTCTTTGTGCGCGCAAAGAACCCCACTAACAGTACGTCAGCCCAACAAGCCCACTACTTCTTCAGCGGCACGTAGATCACGTTGTCGATGAGTTCACGGTAATGCTTGACGATCTGCGCGCGACGGGTCTTCAAGCTTGGCGTCAACATGCCGTTGGCCTCGGTGAATTCGTCAGGCAAAATCTCGAACTTGCGAATGGATTCGGCGCGGGAAACCCCCTCATTGGCGGCGTTCACCGCACGCTCCACTTCGGCATGCACAATGGCGTTCTGCGCAAGCGACGCCAAATCAGGCTCCGGCTTGGCACCTTGGGCTTCCAACCAAGCATTGGCATCCGCGAAGTCCAATGTGACCAAAGCAGCCACAAACGGCTTCTTGTCGCCAATCACCAGGCACTGGTTCACCACCGGGGATGTCATCACCGAAGCTTCCAACAGACCCGGGGAAACGTTCTTGCCGCCGGCGGTGATGATCAGGTCCTTCTTGCGGCCGGTGATGGAGATGAAACCGTCTTCGTTGATATCACCCAAGTCACCGGTATGCAGCCAACCATCGGTAATCTGCTGGGCGGTGACCTCCGGATTGTTGTGGTATCCCTTGCACACCAGCGGCCCCTTGACCACCAGCTCACCATCTTCGGCGATGCCGGCGGTGATGCCGCACATCGGCATGCCAATGGTGCCGATACGGTTATCCTCCGGCAAGCTCACGCACACCGGGCCGCAGGTTTCGGTCATGCCATAACCTTCCAGCACCGGCATGCCGATGCCGTTGAAGAAGTGGGAAAGCTCGGAGTCCATCGGAGCGCCGCCGGTGATGGCGAAGTCGGCGTTCGGGCCGAAGATGGTACGAATCTTCTTATACACCACCTGCTCATAGAAGGCATGGGCAATACGACCTGATAACGGCAGCTTCTCACCCTGCTGTTCGGCACGCGACCATGCGCGCGCGTTCTCGGCGGCGCGGGCGAACAACTTGCCGGCGAAACCGGTGCCGGCACGCTGGGAGGCGGCGTTATACACCTTCTCATACACACGCGGCACGGCGAGCAGCAGCGTCGGGCCAAAGGTTTCGAAATCCTTGACCATGGTCTTCATATTCGAACTCAATGCCAGCGTGATGGTACCGCCGAAGCTGAAGAACTCCATAAAACGAGCGAACACATGGCTCAACGGCAGGAAGAGCAGCAGTCGACGGTCCGGCCATGCACCGGCGCGAGGCATGTACTGCAGAGCGGAGAGCACGAGGAACGCGAAATTGCGGTGCGTCAGTTCCACACCTTTCGGCGTGCCGGTGGAACCGGACGTATACACGATGGTGGCCAGATCATCACCATGGGAAGCGTTCTTATAGTCCCAGAATTCGGCATCGGTCACCGATCCACCGTATGCCTTGATGGCATCCAATCCACCGGCTTCAATCACAAACACGTTGCGCAAAGTAGGCACTTGGGCGCGCACGGATTCAATCTTGTCACGCTGACCATCATCTTCGGCGATGGCGATGGTCACCAGGGAATCATTGAAAATCCAGCTGACCTGGCTGGCGGAATTGGTCTCATACACCGGTACGGTGAGTGCGCCGATGGACATGATCGCCAAATCCAGCGCCGTCCATTCCCAGCGCGTGTGGGAAACGATGGACACCGCGTCGCCCTTCTTCACACCGAGACCGATCAGACCTTTGGCCAAGTCAATGACCATACGACGGAACTCTTCGGCACTGTATGGATGCCATGCGCCGTCTTCGCCCTTGTATTCGATCATCGACCCTTCAGGGTCTCGTTCGGCACGGCGATCAAGCAAATCGAACAGATTGATGTCGCTGTCAATCGGCTCTTTGACCGGGTTGGTGAACTCTTTGACGATCGTGGTGTCATTGTGCGCCACATCAGCGAAATTTTCAGTCATATCCACTATGTAACTCCACGGCTGTTACAAATGGCCGCACACCATCGACACGTGCAAGCATCGAATGCGCGCGGCCATCACAGCAGCATTGCGGAAAACACGAATCACTAATCAGCAGATGCAGTTTCGATGCATCGTATCGCGTTCAACGTGCGCGGGTATCCGATGAACGGCAAGCAAGCCGAAGCCACCTTCAATAGGAATGCCTTGCTGTTGCCGATGCGCATATTGGCCTTCGCATGGGCGATCAGCTGCGGCTCAACACCGCCCTGGGCCGCGAGATAGCAGTAGGTGATCATTTCGCGTTCGCGCAAGCCAAGACCACCGCGCGTGTAATAGTCGCCAAAGCAATTGGCGGCCAGCCAGCGGTTGATTTGCGGGTATTCCGGATTGCCGGAAGCGGCGAAACCCTTCATTCCTTCGCCGAAGATATCGACCTGAGCTTGTTCGCCTGCGGCGACACGGCTTGCGAACTCAGGTTCGGTAGTCGCCTGATTCTCCAATGGCAATGCGATGGCCCGTGCAGCAAACACCTCATTCGTCACATCGAAGAACGGGAATACGCGGCCAATGCCCAGGTAGGCAACCGCCTGGTACACGATTTCCTTGGCCTCAACGGGCTTCACACCCATGTCCAAGGCCGCGCCCAGCATCACACGGAACTGATCAACACCCTGGCAGCCCAGCAACGTGGCCAGTATCGCCATGAAACGTGTGCGGTTATCCAGTGGCTCCTCACCTTCGGGAGCACCGCCGTTAATCACCTCGTCAAAAGCGAAGTTATCGAATCGTTCAGTGAATTCCGGATCGGTTTGCGACAGCATAGGCGCTCCACCGTCGGGGAACATACGACCAAGGTATTCACGGGCGGCAGCAGTCAATCGCGGCGTATACGACTCGCGAGATTCGGCTTGTTCTTCAGTCATAGGAAAGTCCTTTCGTCACAGGCTCCCCTATCGAACCGCGAAACGCAGCTGTAATCAAATACCTTTTCTCTGTGCCCGCTTATGCAAAAAACGCATAGTCATATGCGACTGCCCTGATCCAAGTTCATATCGAATCAGGGCAGTACATGCGCTTAGTGTCAGAAACCGATTACAACAGTCATTCAGAACTGGATGTAATCCACCTCAGTGTGTTCACCGGTTTCCAAGTATTTCGCTACGTCCTCAGGGCCTGCAAACACCATGTTCACCGCCTGCGCCACCATCAGGTTCACGCGATCCATAGGGGTCAGATCCTCGAAATAGCCGTACACCGGAATGCCCAGCGCATGTGCGTAACCGATTTCGAACATGGTTCCCGCATCCTCGTCCATGAGGTTGGCGACCACGGCCTTGGCGGAATTAATGCCGTTGATGTCATCGGCAAAGCAGCCCTCCGGGCCGACTTCCTCGATCTGGCTGACGAATCGCGGCTTGAACAACTTCTTGCCGTGATCCTCCAGCACCTTTTCCAGACGCTCCATGCTTGCGGTCTGCTCAGGGTCGAAGAACGGGCCAGCCACGTAAAAGTCATATTCCTTTTCGCTCATGGCTTCCAGTCATACCGCAGGCGCATGGAGTTCCATACCATTAGCTCAATGTATGGACATAATTTCATTATATGAACACACTAGGGCGTTTCGTCCACTAGACACGCATAATGGCAGGTTTCCTCAGCCGCGGTTCACGATCTGCATGGCACGACCGTCTTCCATCAGATGGAAGCCGTGCTTCTGATAGAACGGCGCGTTCTTGCTTTCCTCGGGCATCACCTCGAGGAACAGATAGTCGTGGTACTTGGCTTTGACCAGCTCCACCAGATGGCCACCGATGCCATGGCCATGGTATGCAGGGTCGACCAGCACCCAATGCATGTACGCCACCATCTCGGTATCATCCAACACGCGAACCAGTCCAGCCAGACGATCACCGTCCCAAGCACTGATCACAGTATCGGAATGCCGCAAAGCCTTGAACAGACGCTCCGGATAATTCGCCGACTCCCAACCAACCGAGCGAAACAGCGCCTGCACCTGATCTTGAGTAAAACGCTTTTCTTCCGTGTATGCAATAGTCATGGCCGCTTATGTTAGCCTTCACATTCCAGTCAAACAGCCATGATTCCGCATAATGAAGCTGCGATATACACGAACATCGCAATATTCAAAGTCCAAGAACAAGTGCCCGAGATCGGATTCGAACCGACGACACCCGCTTTAGGAGAGCGGTGCTCTATCCACTGAGCTACTCGGGCAACGACGTTTCATTGTACACGGACTCAAGCCCAGCGGGCAATTCGTACAATTCGTGCCGGTTTGGTGCGAACCCAAGTCGCTGCCCTATAAATTCATCAAATCACACAGTACGACCCACTACAGTGGCAACTCGCAGATATCACACAAGAAAGGGCATGATGGCACGATCGACATCTACCGGCAAGAACGGTACATCGACAAAGCGCACAACTGCCGCGAAGCCGCGCCCATCGGCGAAACCGTACACCAAGGAGCAGCTCAAACCACACAACAAGCATCGTATCCTCGGCTTCTTCGCTGGCTTATTCGCGATTCTGGCACTTCTTGCCACTGCAGCACGCGCGCTGCCAGCCGACCTGCAGGAGTTGCCGTACGTGCCCACCGTGATTTCCGCAACCCCATGGTTCATGCTGCTGGGGCTTATCGCGCTGCTCATGGCCGTCATGTCCCGCAAAATCCTAGCTGCATTGATTGCCATCGCCGCAGTAGGGCTTAACGGGTATTGGCAATACCCGTTCTTCTACTCCACCACCCCGCTGCCCCAGGCCGCACATAATGCGGTGGCCTACAGCGAAGCCAATACCTCGGATGCATTCGCCCGCGTGATGACCTTCAATGTGTACAAAGGCCAAGCCGACGCGCAAGCCATTGTGGATATGGTGCGCGACCAGCGCGTCGAAGTGCTGGCCCTGCAGGAGACCACCGACGGATTCGTCAAGAAACTGAAGGATGCCGGCATCGAGCATTACCTGCCATACTCGAATATCTCATCGTCCGATGGCGTGTATGGCAATGGCTTATGGTCCGCCACACCGCTCGGCCAACCGGTGGACGACGAAGTGAATTCCAGCGCCTCATTTATGCCCGCCGGCACGGTGGATATGGGCGGCAACAGTATCCGATTCGTCTCCGTGCACACCACGGCCCCCGTGCCCGGCTACTGGCGGCAGTGGAAGCGAGCGCTGGATGAATTGGGTCTGATGCAGACGCATACGGATACCCGCTACATTTTCATGGGCGATTTCAACGCCACCTACGATCACGCGCCATTCCGCGAATTCCTTGGCACCAGATTCCATGACGCCGCGCGAATCTCCGGGCACGGATTCACGTTCTCCTGGCCCACGAATCGGCAGGGGCTGCCGATGTTCGCCGGCATCGACCATGTGGTGGTAGACCAGGGCATGACTGCCGGCCAGTGCAAGGTGGTGAAGATCGCCGGGTCCGATCATGCGGCGCTGCTGGTCACCGTGGATGTGATGCGGTAGCGGTAGACGACAGCTTCGCTGGCTGATTCTTCAAGCCTCTCCCTCCGTCTGCCTTCGGCAGCCACCTTCGCCATCAGAGGGAGGCAGAGTGGAGATATTAAAAACCGAGGCGTGTGCGGCCGAACTGGTCGAGCCAGCGTAGAATGGCGCCTTCGCGCAACGCCCATGGGCAGATTTCGACTTCCTGGATGTTGAGCGCCTTCATAATTTCGTCGGCCACCACGGCACCGCCCACGATCTGCATCGTTCGCTCCGGCGTAATGCCCGGCAATGCCACGCGCTGCTCTGGCGCGATTGCAGCCAAACGAGGAATCCAATCCTCCAGCTGTTCACGCGTCATGATCGACGTATCCTCACGGCCTGGCTGACGGACCACGGCACCGCATAGGCGGGCCAACGAGCGGAAGGTCTTGGACGTGCCCACTGCATGGTTTGGATGCTTGGACTGCGGGAACACCTTGACCATCGGCTCCAGAATTTTGCGCACGTTCTTGCGCACATCCTCCAGCTCTTCGGATGTCGCCATACCGGACGGCAGGAACTCGGTGGTCACACGGCCAGCGCCAGCCGGCACAGACAGCGCCACGGTCGGTTCCTCATCAGAGCCCATGGCCACCTCCAGGGAACCGCCGCCGATATCCAACACCAGCAGGCGGCCGGCATCCCAGCCGTACCAACGGCGCGCGGCCAGGAAGGTCAGTCGAGCCTCATCCGTGCCGGAGAGCACGGTGACGCCCTGACCAATCATCTCCTCGATTTTGTGAATCACCTTGTTGCCGTTCGGCGCTTCGCGCAATGCGGAGGTGGCCATGACCAGCAGCTGGGTGATGTCATATTCCTCAGCGAGCTTCATGCAATCGGACACCGCTTCGAGAATCGCTTCGATGCCGGCCTTCTTGATCGAACCGTCTTCCTTGAGGTACTTCATCAAGCGCACAGTGGACTTGGTGCTGGCTTCCGGATCGGGGCGAGCACCGGGTGCCGCATCCACAATCAGCATGTGAATGGTATTCGAACCGATATCGAGCACACCGAGTCGGGTGGTATGCGCACGAAGATTGACCATGATTCCTGCTCTCATTCCCACTGTGACGCACCGGCATCAATCAGCCGGCAATCGCAGCAATTCCTATTGCCTTGGCACTCAAGCCGCACGCGCCCAGTTCCATCACCGCACGCTGGGCGCCGACAGCGCAAACGTGATTACTGTACACCACTTTGGCGTATCACAGCGATTCCACGAATCTGCCCAGACGCTCAAGACCCTCGCTCAATGCTTCGCGAGATGCCGCATAGCTCAAACGCACATGCGTATCGGCGGTGGCCGCGCCGAAGTCACGACCCGGCGTCAACGCCACATGGGCTTCGTTCAATGCACGCTCGCAGAACGTCCACGCATCCAAGCCGGTGCGGGAAATGTTGAAGTAGGCGTAGAAGGCACCATTCGGTTCCACTTCCACCGGCAGACCGATGCGTTGCAATCCATCGATGACGATGCGACGGCGGGCCAGCAGCTCCTGACGGCGGGCCTCGCATTCGGCAAGGCTTTCCGGGGTGAAGCAAGCCAGTGCCGCATGCTGGGTGGGCGTGTGAGCGCACAGATAATAGTTGGTGGCCAGATCATCCACGGCCTCCAGCACGGTGGAATCGTCCGGCAGAATCGCCCAGCCCAAGCGCCATCCGGTCATGCCGAAGAACTTGGAGAAGCTGTTGCACACGATGGCACCCGGATCGCAGGCCAACACGGATTTGACTTCCGTGCCGTCCGGCTCACGATCGTCCAGATCCAGATAGGTCTCATCCACGATGCGCCACGCGCCACGCGCCACGCGCCGCCGCAAACTGGCACACATCGTTCAACACGTTGAAATCGATGGTGGTGCCGGTGGGATTGGATGGCGAGGTGATCATCACCGCCTTGGTGCGTTTGGTCCAATACCGTGCACACAGTTCAGCGTTCAGGTGGAAGCGCGTAGCCGCGGATGTCGGCACATCAATCACATTGCCTTCGAACGAGCGCACCAGCTCGCGGTTGCAAGGATATGAGGGATCGGCCACCATCACGTCGTCGCCGGGATCCACGGTAAGCGCCGTAGCGAGCAGCAGGGCCGCGGAACCGCCTGCCGTCACGCAGATACGTTTGGGGTCGATATCCAAGTCATGGCGGTCGCGATAGAAATCGGCGATGGCTTGCCGCAGCTCCGGTAGACCCATGGCGGCGGTATATGGAAGCGCACGGCCGTCATATTGTTCGCGCATGGCATCGCGCACGGCCGGCGGGGCACCGAAGTCCGGCTCGCCAAGGCTGAGCTTGATGACGCTGATGCCGGATGCGATCATCTTGTCGGCTTGTTCGCCGAACACCATGGCACGGAATGGATTGGCCTCACGCGCACGACGCGACATAACCGGCGTCAGGGACTGCTGCACTGCTTCATTAACCATATTTTGGTTTTATCCGCCTGTTGGGACAAGCCGCTCTCTTCTATAATGTGCATGACTAACACCGTATTCAAGGAGGAATAATGAGCCGATGGAATGGCAAGCGCGCCGAATTCGAGGCGAGCGGAGCGAAAATCAATGTGGCGATTCTCGGTGCCGGCAATATTGCGCACACCATGGCCGATACGCTGACGCAAATGGCCGAAAGCCCGCTGTATTCCTCATGGATTCACCCATATGCGGTGGCCGCCCGCAGCTTGGACCGCGCGCAGGCTTTTGCCGACCAATGGCATCTGGACAAGGCGTACGGATCGTATGAGGAGCTTGCCGAGGATCCGAACGTGGACTTGGTGTATATCGCCACCCCGCACAGTCTGCATGCCGAGCATGCCATCCTGTGCATGCAGGCCGGCAAGAACGTGCTGGTGGAGAAGTCGTTCACCGCGAACGCCGAACAGGCTCGCCAGACCCTGGCCGTGGCCAGGGAAACCGGGATGCTGTGCACCGAGGCCATTTGGACGCGTTATATGCCCAGCCGTGCGCTGATCAACGAGGTCATCGATTCCGGAGAGATCGGCGAAGTGAAATCCGCGAGCGCGAATCTGTGCTATCCGGTGTGGAAGGTGCCGCGTATGACCGACCCCGAGTGCGCCGGCGGTGCGCTGCTGGACGTGGGCGTGTATCCGTTGAACTTCCTTGATATGGCGATCGGCGCCGATCATGGCCGTACGATTGAGCGTACAGCCACGTCGATGGTGCCGTATGAAACTGGTGTGGACGCGCAGAATTCCACCACGTTGTATTACAACGACGGCACTATGGGCGTGGCAAGCAGCTCGATGCTGGTTTCCTCGGACCGCGGCGGCTATGTGTGGGGCACCGAAGGATATCTGGAAGTCACCAATATCAACAATCCGGAAGCCATTGACCTCTACGACAACGACCATAAGCCTGTGCGCAGCATCGCGGTGCCGCCGCAGCTGACCGGCTACGAGTATGAGGTCGCCGACGCGGCGAACGCATTGCTTGATGGCAAAATCGAGTGCGAGGCGATGCCGCATGCGGATACGATTCGCATCATGGAACTGATGGATCAGATCCGCGGAGAGTGGGGCTTGAAGTTCCCGTTCGAGTAAACTGTCCAACCATGGGAAATCTTACGATTCGCAGGGCTGTGGCGGCTGACATGCCGCGCATCAATGACTTGCTGTTCCAAGTGGCGCAAGTGCATCATCACGGCCGCCCTGACCTGTTCAAAGGCGGTGCCAAAAAGTACACGGACGAGGAACTCGCCGCTATCCTCGCCGACGATGAGGCCCCGGTATTCGTAGCCGCCAACGCCGAAGGCACCGTGCTGGGCTATGCGTTCTGCATCTTCCAACAGCATCATGACAACCATGTGCTCACGGATGTCAAGACCCTGTACATCGATGACCTATGCGTGGACGAACAGGCACGCGGCGAGCATGTGGGCTCCACGCTCTATCGCCATGTGCTCGATTTCGCGCGTAAGTCCGGATGCTATAACGTGACGCTTAACGTATGGTCCTGCAATCCGAACGCGAAGGCTTTCTATGAGCGTATGGGATTGACGCCTTACAAAATCGGCATGGAGCAGATTCTGTAAGGCAAGTTCATCCCAACAAATTGAGCAGATCGTCGCGCGTCAGCGAGGCGATGGATGGCACGCCGGATGCACCAGCGTCGAAGGCACCGGATTCATCGGCGTTGAGCGACGCATCGGTGAACTGACGAGCCAGTTCGCTCTTGGTGTGCTGCAATTCCAAGATGCGTTCCTCGATAGTGTCTTTGGCAACGACCTGGTACACGTTCACATCCTCGGTCTGGCCGATACGATGCGCACGATCAGTAGCCTGATCTTGGGCTGCCGCATTCCACCACGGATCGGCGTGAATCACCACACTGGCACCGGTCAGATTCAAACCGGTGTTGCCGGCCTTCAGGGAGATCAGGAACGCCGGCGTATCGTCCGCGTTGAAACGGTCCACCAATGCCAAGCGCTGCTTCTTCGGCGTCGAGCCGGTGATGGTGTAGTAGCGCAGGCCCTGCTGGTCGAATCGCGTGGCGATCAGTTCGAGGAAGCTGGTGAACTGGGAGAAGATCAGCGCCTTCTTGCCTTCGCTCACGCAGGTTTCCACAAGCTCGGCAATGGCCGCCAGCTTGGCCGACTGGTCTTTGGCATCGGCGTACACGAGACGCGGATCGCAGCAGATTTGCCGCAACCGGGTCAGTTCGGCGAGGATGCGAATCTTCGAGGTGTTGAAATCCGCCTCCTCGCTATGCTCAAGTTGCATGCGCAATCGCTGCTCATGGGCCGCGTACAGTTTGCGTTGCTCACCTTCCAACTGCACGGTCAGCGTATTCTCCAGCTTGTCTGGCAGATCAGTGAGTACTTGGCTTTTCAGCCTGCGTTTGATGAACACGCCCACCAGCGCTTGCAGCTTATGTGCCACGCGCGCGGCCTCAGGGTTGACTTCGGCGGCCGCACGCCCCTCGGCGGTCGTATTGTCCGCAGCGCGCGCATTGGCGATGGGCAGCTCATACCGTTCGCGGAATCGCTTGTATGAGCCCAGCAGCCCAGGCATCAGGAAGTCGAAAATGCTCCATAGTTCGGAAAGCCGGTTTTCAATAGGAGTACCGGTCAGCGCGAATCGGTGATCGGCGGCCACTGATTTGACTGCCTTGGCGATTTTCGTGGTGTGGTTCTTGATGTACTGAGCTTCGTCCAATGCCATAATCGCACAGCATCGAGTGCCATCGGCGCCGCTCCCCTGGTTTATGCTGCCGGAATCGTCCGCCGTGTATTCCTCCACATCACGGCGCAGCAGGTCATACGAGGTGATCAGCACGGTAGGTTCGTCCGCATGGAATGCACGGGCGATGGCGTTGCGGCGCTCGGTTTTGGTGCCGGCAACCACTACCGCATTGAAGCTGGGCGCGAATTTCGCAAACTCGGCGGCCCAGTTGTATACCAAGGAGGCTGGGCAGACGATGAGCGAGGGCTTCAGCGGCTCGGCTGCTTCCGACTGTGCAGCCCGCTGGTAGCGGGACAGAATCAGGGCGATAAGCTGCACCGATTTGCCCAAACCCATTTCATCGGCCAGAATGCCGCCAAAACCCTTATCGCATAAGGTGCTCAGCCAACGGAAACCATCTGCCTGATATGGGCGCAGTATGGACTTGAGGCTATCCGGCACTGCATAGGATGCCGGATCGATCACTGCCAAATCGTCAATATATTGAGTAAAAGAAGTATCCTTGACTACGTCTGCACCATCGTCGGGCAGTTCGCCATCCAATAGGAACGCCTGATTGCCGGGCAATGTTATCGTGCCTGAATCAAGCTGCTTCTCGCTGAGATCAAGGTCCGACGCCAACTTGTCCAATGTGCTCAGGTCGGCGCCATCGAGACGGACCAGTGTGCCGTCCTTCAGTTGATGGAAACGCTGCCTGCGCCGATATGACGCCAACAGCGCACCGACCTCATCCGGAGGCACTTCGTCTGCGATCGGCGAGATTTCCACCAGATTGCCTTTGATCGACAGCCCCACTTTGACGCTCGGCGCTTTCGGCGCCACCAGTCGGTCAAACGCCGGTGTGGTGAATACGCTGCCGACCTCGTGCAAAGCCTGCAAGCCCTCGTCAAACAGCCGTACAATCTGGGTGGTGTTATCCCGGTCGATGGTGGCCGCGCCCGATTGCTTCGCGCGCGTTTGAGCCGCGGCACGGGCGGCGGCAACGCGAGCGGTTTTGGTGGCAAAGCCCCGAGCCGATCTCCGTGACGGGGTAGCCACACCCGATTTGCCGCCCCCGGGCATATCAAAGAATTCACGCACTACGTCCATTGCGAGCCGTTCAGCGTCAAGGTCGCGCCCGATAACGGCCTGTGCAACGGTTCCGTCCTCAGCTGTGACGGCCGGGCCGGCAGGCAGCAACGGCACGATGGTAGTGCCGTAGCGAGCCTTGATCTCGCATTCCACGCCGTATTCGGTGCGGTCGAGATAGAACTCGCTGCGGCATTCGATGGGATTCAGTTCAGCCAGTTCGCGCGGAATATCATGGGCGTCAAGCAGACCGGAAGATATCAGTTCCGGCAATAGGGTTCTGGCGAACAACGCCATATCATCGCCGGCGACGACCTGTCCCTCGCCCTGCGGGGAGAATAGTTCGCCGATAAGCTTGCGAATGGCGGCCAACGATTTCGGACAGCGCACAAAACGGCATCCTGCTGCGCTTGTACGCTGCGACTGCCTCATCATCGGCGAAGTGAAGGCCGACGACTGGGTGGATGCGAGCAATAGCCATGACTGGCTCCCGGCATTCACCACGGTTTCGACACCCGGCTCGCCTTTGAGCAGATACCCTGCATCCGAACCATACACTCGATAGTCCCGGCGCATAATGCGCATGGCTAATTCCGGATCGCCACCATCCACCGGCACTGATGCGGGCTGGCTTGCAAACCAGGCATCCAACACCAGCTGCACGCCTTTGCCTTCACGCAACGACAACAGCGTGGCTACCTCCTGTTCGGAGAGCGTCAGACGCCGATCAATGGCGATATGACCGTAATAGCGATCCTGCTGTTCTGCAGCATGACGCACGGCGAGCGCCGATTGCAAGAATCCGAGCAGCGGCTCGGACTCGGCGTCCAACATCTCCGGGGTATGCGTGAACGCCAGTTTCTTGCCATAATCCACGTATTCCCCATGGTCCATGGCCAGCACGAATTGCGGAATCGCTTTCATCACGTAACTGGAACCATTCGCCATCGAACCGATTTTGAATTCCACACTCCAGGTACCATCGATGAAACTCAGAATCGGGGTAAGGTGCACCTCCCCTGGCTGCACGGTTTGCGGAAGCCCCTGATATCCGCTGCGGCTCTGGGTCCCGCGACGCGACGACGATGCGCTGCCAGAGGATTTCATATCGCCAAATCGCCGCAAAACGGCGGCGCGACGGCGTTCTTTGGCCTGGGTCTGGCGCTTGTCGAGCCGCCGCATGTAATCGAGCATGGCTTTTGAGGGGCGCACTGCCCCGGCATGGTAGCCATCGAAGCGCTGCGGATCGTCGCAGAAGGCGAGTGCAATCGCCGCCATGTGTTTGCAGATGCCATAACCGCGCCCATATGCCGGGCAAGTGCACGAACCGCCGGTGAGCTCGCCGGTGTCGAGTGAGAACAGCACTTCGACGCGGTATCGGCTGGCGGGGCTGGTAGTGCCGCGCATTGTGGCGTTGAGCTGCGCGTATCCGATGCGCTCATTGCTACCGTAGGTCGGCCCGATCATCATGATGCCGGCATTGTTCACGATGGTATGGGCGCGTTGCATGATCGCACGGGATGTGGAGGTCTCGACATCCCGCCGCAGCGCGTCAATGGGAATGGGATGCTGTTGCGCACCACCGGCTCCCATCGCGTCCAGACCGCCGGCAGCCCCGGATGGCGCCACAGCAGCATTGTCATCGCCGAACCACACCGAGCGTGAGGCATTGCGAGCAAGATCCGCATACCGCTCGTATGGAACCGGCATGTCATCCGCAGTGAGCTGATCGTCGGAACCGAACACAGCGGCATCATCGTCCGAGAGCCGCCCTGCCTGAGGTTTGCGCCTGCGTTGAATCCACCGACGCGCGGAATCATCAAACTCGTCGCCAAACACGTCATCATAGGCAAAATCATCGGAATCATCCGAATCCCCAGCACCGTTATTGGAGACATGCCCAAACACACCATATCCACCAACCATGAGCGCATCTCCTTTCCCATGCCATCCACATTCCCGCGATCAAGAAGTCGTCAATCATCGCAAGGAGCCCAACATTCCTATCCTAGACGAATCCGCGGTAGCCTTGACGGTATGGGTGAGGAACGGGCCAATGATTCAGCCAAGCGCAAGACGTATGCGGGCAACAGTGCGTTGGAGATCTTCGAAGTGCTGTGGCGGCATAGTTATTTCGGGCATGGCCTATCCGTGCGCGAGATTCTTGATGAACTAGCGAACATGCATCACACCAATGATCCCGACGAGCTGCCGACCGCGAAAACCGTGCGCAATCAGCTGCGCAAACTCACCACCAGCGCGTTTCTCGGCCGACGCGTCGGATATCTGACCGAGCATGATATTGCCGGCATCGAATGCAAGGACCCGCAACCCGGCTGGTATGTGGAGGCCTTCCTATCCCCCGCTGAAATGCGATTATTGGCGGACAGTCTCACCCTCTCGCGTATCAGCCTCGACACATTGGACGAACTCATCGGCAAGATTCGAGAGCTGGCTGGAGCCGCCGGCGATTCCATCGATTACTTGGATCATGTGACCACCTACACGCATATCAACGGCGAGTTCCTCTCCACCATCGACCAGCTGAATCAGGCCATTGAGGATAATCACGCAGTCACGTTCCAGTATTGCGATTACGGCCCGGACGGCACCATGGTGCCGCACACCAGCCACACCAGCGGACGGGCCGGCACCTATACGGTGGATCCATATCAAATGGTGTATAAGAACGGGCGATACTACCTGATCTGCCATCTGCATGGAGAGCGTAATCTACGCATCTTCGTGGTCAATCGCATCGCTGACGTGAGCGCCCAAGGCCCTAATGGACCGCTGCCGATCGAACAGCCCGCCCCGGCCGATTTTGACGCCGTGGAATTCATGCGGCATCGCCCCTACCCCGTGGCCGACGATCCTGTGCGCATCCGCATGGCCATTCGCGATAAGTCGATGCTCAACAACGTGTTCGAATGGTTCGATGACCCGCAGATCAAGCATTCCCGTGATGGCGAACAGTTCGAAGTCATCGTGAATGCGCCCGAGCGTGCCGTGTTCTGGTGGGCTCTGCAGTATTCCTGGGACGGCCGCGTGGCCATCGTCGAACCGGAATCATTACGAAACCGCCTCTATGAGGCCGGGGCCCGCATGGCCACCATCTACAAACCCGCGCCATAACCTGAAAACCGCATGTGTTCCCGCTGCGTCACCCATTAAGCTAGACAATAGTGATTACTTCACACTACGCGCACAACATAAGGAGCGATACATGAGCGAAGAGCGCACTGCATGGGGCTGGGGTCTGGCCAGCATCGACGCTGCCGGCAACACCCTGGATGTCTGGTATCCCGAGCTGACACTCGGCGAGGCACCGGCGGAAGCCGACCGTCCAAACCATGACTTCGGCACTCTGGTATACGACGAACCTGATGCCCGCGGCATTCGCCGCATTCCGGTCTTCGCCGTCAGCCAGCTTGACGATCCGATCAGCTCGCCGGCCGACGCCTACCTGAAGCTGCACCTGCTGAGCATGCGCATGGCCAAGCCGAACACGCTGAATCTGGATGGCATTTTCGCTCAGCTCAACAATGTGGTCTGGACCAACTATGGCCCGTTCGCCGTTGAGGACTTCACTCTGCGCAAGGCCGACGTGGAACGCGCGGCCACCGATGCCGCTCTGGCATTCGCCACGCAGGCCGGCCTTCCGGCAGCCGCTCCAGCCGCCACCGTCAATGTGTTCGGCGTCGACAAGTTCCCGCGCATGATCGATTACGTGGTGCCCACCGGCGTTCGTATCGGCGATGCCGACCGCGTGCGTCTGGGCGCCTACCTGTCCGCCGGCACCACCGTGATGCACGCCGGCTTCGTGAACTTCAACGCAGGCACCCTGGGCGTTTCCATGGTCGAAGGCCGCGTGTCCCAAGGCGTTGTGGTCGGCGATGGTTCCGACATCGGCGGTGGCGCCTCCATCATGGGCACCCTTTCCGGTGGCGGTAAGCTCCGTAACTCCATCGGCGAGCACTCCCTGCTCGGCGCCAACGCCGGCATCGGTATTTCCCTGGGTGACAACTGCGTGGTCGAAGCCGGCCTGTACGTCACCGCCGGCACCAAGGTGACCATCTGGGACAAGGCCAAAGCCGCAGCCGGCGAACCGCTCGAAGTGGTCAAGGGCGCTGACCTGTCCGGCAAGGACAACATCCTCTTCATCCGCAACTCGGTGAACGGTCGCATCGAAGCGCGCTACCGCAAGGTGGGAATCGAGCTCAACGCCAAGCTCCATAAGAACTAGGAACACGCGTAAATGCCTCACTTGATTTTTCAGTGAGGCATTTTCGTATGTCACTCGAGGTTTTGCTTCGCTGAGTGCATGCTCACTGAAGCAAAACCTCGATTCAATTGGCGCGTTGCCTCAGTGAGCTCTCTTAGCGCAACATAACCACCGCAGACTCGAGGATTTGCCTCACTAAACACCCCCTCAACGAGGCGAATCCTCGAGTTAATTATTACTTTGATACACAACGCATCACACGCTGAGCAAATATCGCTCACATGCTAGAAGTATGCCGAATCACTATCACCGTTCGTCGAGCGGTACGTAATCGCGTTCCACCGGACCGGTGTAGACCTGACGCGGACGGCCGATCTTGGTGTTCGGGTCTGCAAGCATCTCACGATACTGGGCAATCCAGCCGGGAATGCGGCCAAGGGCGAACAGCGTGGTGAACATGGCCGGATCGAAGCCGATGGCGCGGTAGATCAAGCCGGTGTAGAAGTCGACGTTCGGGTACAGGTTGCGGGATACGAAGTATTCGTCGCTCAATGCGATGCGCTCCAGCTCCACGGCCACATCGAACAATGCACGCTCGTCGGCCGGCAGCTTGGAGGTATCCTCACGTTCCATAATCTTCTCCAAATACTGCTTGGCGATGGCAGCACGTGGATCATAGGACTTATAGACGCGGTGGCCGAGGCCGGAGATCTTCTGCCCGTTCTTCTTGGCCTCTTCCACGAATTCGGCCACCGTCTTGCCCGAGTCGCGAATCGCCTTCAACTGGCGCAGCACAGCCTCGTTCGCACCGCCATGTAGCGGGCCGGAGAGAGCGTTAACGCCGGCAGCCACCGCGGAATACAGGTTGGCGTGCGCGGAACCGGCAATGCGCACCACCGACGTCGAGCAATTCTGCTCATGATCGGCATGGATGATGAGCAGTCGGCCCAGCGCATGCACATACAGCAGATCGGATTCGAACGGCTCATACGGCACGGCGAAGCACATGCGCAGGAAATCATCCACATAACCGCGTGCGTAATCCGGGTAGAGCATCGGCTCATCGCGACGGCGGCGGAAGATGTAGGAGACAATCGTACGCACCTTGGCCATGATGATGACCGCGGCCTCATCGAGCTGGTCGGAATCGGAGATATCCGTGGTGTCCGGATAGAACGTGGCCAGCGCGTTGATGGCGGAGGCCAGCACACTCATCGGGTGCGCGGTGCGCGGGAACGAACCCATGAACGTGCGGAAGTCCTCGCCCACCATCGTGCGATGGTTGATATCAGAGACGAACTTCTCATACTGTTCCTTGCTGGGCAGTTCGCCATGGCGCAACAGCCAGGCCACTTCCAGAAAATCGGACTGATCGCAGAGCTGTTCGATTGGATAGCCACGGTAGCGCAGAATCGAATGCTTGCCATCGATGTAGGTGATTTTCGACTCGCACTGGGCGGTGGTCAGGAAGCCCGGGTCAAGTGTCACCCAACCGTCGTTGCGCAGCTTGGAGACGACGATGCCGTCCGCACCTGCCGTTGCCTTGACCACAGGCAAGGTGTATTTGCTGTCATCTACATTCAGCTGGGCTGTTGCCATACTTGTTGCTCCCCTTAGATACGGGCCGATACCGATGGACCATGCCATTCGGTTCAAAAGTATGGCTCACTATATGGCACGCGTGTTTCAATGCAAGTTGCCGTCTCAAAAATGAGAAAAGGCTTCCCTTCTGGGAAGCCTTGATACAAACAGCCTTATATCACAGGTTGGTGCGATCGGTGAAGATGATCGGGCCGTTTTCGGTGATGGCGATGGTGTGCTCGGAGTGAGCACCACGGGAGCCGTCCTCGGAACGCAAGGTCCAACCATCCTTCGGATCCTGGTAGATCTCGTCGGTGGTCTTCAGGAACCACGGTTCGATGGCGATGACCAAGCCTTCGCGCAGCTTGTAGCCGTGGTGAGCCTTGCCATCGTTCGGCACATGCGGATCGCCGTGCATAATATGGCCCACACCGTGACCGCCGAACTCGAGATTAATCGGATAGCCGTATTCGCGGGCGATGTCGCCGATGGTGCTGGAGATATCACCAAGGCGGTTGCCTGGCTTGGCCACGTCGATGGCGGCGGCGAGCGCCTCTTCCGTGCACTTGATCAGTCGCAGGTCTTCCGGGTCGGGATCCTTACCGACCACGAAGCTCACTGCGGAGTCGGCGACCCAACCGTCCACGGAGATGGCCAGGTCGAGGGAGACCAAGTCGCCGTCTTTCAGGTTGTAGTCGTACGGGATACCGTGCAGCACGGCATCGTTGACGGACGTGCAGATGTAGTGGGCGAACGGACCGGTGCCGAAATCAGGAGCGTAATCCACGTAGCAGGATTCTGCACCCTTGCGGTCCACGATCTTCTTGTGAACGAATTCGTCGATTTCCAGCAGGTTGGTGCCCACCTTAGTGGTTTCCTGCAGTTCCTTCAAAATGCCACCGACAAAACGGCCGGCAGGCTTCATTTCCTCGATTTCGCGAGGGGTTTTCAGTTCGATCATGCCTGCCAGCCTACTCACAGCGCCCTACTTGCGTGGTTTGCCAAAGGTGAACGCGCGAATCACGGCCGTGACACCCATCACCACCATTGCGCAACCGCCGAAGATGACCATGAACACCGTGGAGCTTAACGGGCTCATCAGCACCACGAAGCCGGCGACGATGGAGATGATGGCATAGGCGATGGCCCATCCGGAGCGTGGAATGCGCCAGGATTCCACCAGTGCCATCACGCCTTCCATGATCCAGCCGAAGCCCACCATCAGCGTGATGAGCAACGCAAGGGTTTGCCCGGTCAGACCATAGTTGCGCACGACCACTACGCCGCCAAAGGTGAGCAGGATGCCTATCAGCACATCCAACACACGCCATCCGCCCGGCAAGAGTGGCGTCACCAATGCACTGACGATGCGAACCACACCGGAAATCACGAAATAGACACCCAGCAGCAGTGCGGCCAATGCCAACGTTTTATTCGGTGAAATCAGCAGCGCTGCACCGAGGGCGATGGCGGCAACGCCAACGACACCGTAGATTACGCGGATGGTGGATTTGGCGCGCTGCGGCAGCCATTCCTCGATCAGACGGAACGGGTTGAAGTCGCCGGCATACCAGTTCGGCTGGCCCGCAAACGGGTCAAAGCCTTGGCCGTTGCCGGCGTCGTTTGGCTGACCGTAGCCCCCATAAGGCCGCTGCCCATATGGCTGACCATTGGGATTGGTGGCATAGGGACCATAGTAGGGATTCTGTCCGCCTTGCCCATTCTGCGGCGGGTACTGCCCGCCATGATTGGTGTCATAGGCACCATACTGCGGCTGTCCCGATTGTGGAGCGTTCGGGTTCTGATTGTTCATGTTTGGATCGCTCATCGTGACTCCTTAGGGTCGTCTCCTGAGGTTCATGCTTCGATTCCAAATTTTAGACAAACTGCCTAATTCGCACCATAAGCAGAGATGGTCACAGTGTCTAATTGTTGAGTTGCGCACTATGGAATAAGCCCATAGCACAATACGGTGAGCCGAACCTGCCGCATCATGGTCTAGGCTGGAGGGCATGACTAACGAAACCGCAACAACGAAGTCGGGCATCGACCCATCGTCCTTCTCCTCCACCATCAAGCCGGTCAACGACCTGTTCCGTTACGTGAACGGACCATGGATCGACACCTACCGTCTGCCGGACGACCGTTCTCGCTACGGCTCTTTTGACAAACTCGCCGAAGACGCCGAGAACCAGGTTCGCGAGATTTTGGAAGACGATGATTCCCCTGCCATCAAGTCTCGCGCACTCTATCGCTCGTTCCTTAATACCGATGTCATTGAGGAGGCCGGCCTCGACCCGATCCGCGATGAGCTTGATCTCATCGATTCCGCAATCGACAAGGCCGCACTGACCCGTGTGCTCGGCACCATCAACCCCGCTGGCGGCCCGGATCTGTTCGGCTTGGCGGTGTACGGCGACCCAGGCAACCCGGACCTGAACATCGCCCACATCGAACAGGGCGGTATCATGCTTCCCGATGAGGCCTACTACCGTGAGGACCATTACGCACCGGTTCGCGAAGCGTACGTGGCCATGGTGGCCGCACAGCTTGTAAACGCCGGTTATGCACCTGCCGCGGAATCCAATGGTGGCGATGAACTGCCGCAATCCACCCAAGAGGATGATGACGAAGCACCAGCAGTGGCGCCAAGTGAAGCCGCACTGGCCATGGCCCGCCATTTCCTTGAGGTGGAGACCAGAATCGCCGCCAATCATTGGGACAATGTGGCCACCCGCGACTCGGTGAAGACCTACAACCCCACCGATTACGCCGACCTCGCCGCAACCTTGAAGAACTTCGATCTGGATTCCTGGATTGATGCCTGGCAGTCCGCCTATGATGCCACCACGGCCGCGAAGTCCCAGCCGATCGATTTCAAGTCCGTATTCGCCCGCACCATCGTGCATGAGCCGAGCTTCCTCAAGGGCCTTGACCAGTTCTGGGCCGACGCCGATCTGGCTGATTTGAAGCTCTGGGCTCGCGTGCACGTGATCGTGGGATCCGCCAGCATGCTCTCCCGTGTATTCGACGCCACCAATTTCGCCTTCTTCGGCAAGGTGCTTTCCGGAGCGAAGAAGCAGCGCGACCGTTGGAAGCGTGGCGTCAGCCTCGTCAACGGCATCTGCGGCGAGGACGTCGGCCAGGAATACGTGCGTCGTCATTTCCCCGAAAGCTCCAAGCAGCGTATGGAACAGCTGGTTGCGAACCTCATCGACGCCTACCGCGTATCCATCACGAATTCCGACTGGCTGGGCGAAACCACCAAGGCCAAGGCCTTGGAGAAGCTTTCCAAGTTCACGCCGAAAATCGGCTACACCAACCATTGGCGCGACTACTCCGCATTGGATGTTTCCGCCGATGCCGTGCTCGCCGACAACGCCAAGGCCGCAAACCTATACGAGACCGGCTATCAGCTGGCCAAGGTCGGCAAACCTGCCGATAAGGATGAATGGCTGATGAACCCACAGACGGTGAACGCCTACTACGAGCCGAGCATGAACGTCATCGTGTTCCCGGCCGCCATTCTGCAGCCTCCGTTCTTCGACCCGGAAGCCGATGACGCCGCCAACTATGGCGGTATCGGTGCCGTGATCGGCCATGAGATCGGCCACGGTTTCGACGATCAGGGCTCCCAGTACGACGGCGACGGCAAGCTCAACAACTGGTGGACCGACGAGGACCGCAAGAACTTCGAGGAGCGCACCAAGGCGCTTATCGAGCAATACAACGGTTTCGTGCCGCAGCAGCTGGTCGAGAAGTACGCCGACGAGCCGGATAAGGCCCCGCACGTCAACGGCGCACTGACCATCGGCGAGAACATCGGCGACCTAGGCGGCGTGAACATCGCGCTCAAGGCCTACGCATTCGCGCTCGGCAAGGCCGCAGGGACCATCACCGGCGATGGCGACGAGGATGGTTCGCCCGCCGCCATCAAGGCATTGCTCGATACCGCCCCTGAAATCGATGGCTTTACCGGCCTGCAGCGTTTCTTCCTGAGCTACGCCTCCATCTGGCGCACCAAGAACCGCGATGAGCTGGCCGAGCAGTATCTGCAGATCGACCCGCACTCCCCCGCCGAATTCCGCACCAACGGCATCGCCAGCAATGTGGACCTGTTCTACGATGCCTTCGGCGTCACCGAAGGCGACGCCATGTGGCTCGCGCCAGCAGATCGCGTACGCATCTGGTAGGCCGCCGATAATTCGCGGCGATGCCGCCGAATCCAATGACTGGTGTGGCGTAAATCAATTCTGGATTTACGCCACATCACCACGTTCCCTTTATATCTCAGGGTTGTTCTCAAAATCATCGTCAACCGGCATGTCCTGCCGCTGATTCGGCTGGTTCACGTCCTCCTCCGGGCGAGCTTGCAATGTGACGCCCTGAACCGCAGCGTTGTCGGTTTTATTCTCCTGATTGGTGCGAGGCACCTTGGTCAACGTGGTTGTCGCATAGTTGAAGTCATGACCGATGTTGCTGGCCTCCAGCACCATCCGACTGCGGGTCTCACCTTGCTCGGTTTTCCATTGTTCGGTGGTCAGCGCCCCAAGAACGATGAGTTTATCTCCTTTGCGGATGGATTTATGAGTGTTGACCGCCAACGCCCGAAAGGCTTTAACCGGAATCCAACATGAGCCGATATCCCTCCACTCCCCTGTAGACATATCAAGACGAGATCTATTCGATCCCACGCGGAAGTTCAATACGGAAAAATTCGGTGTTTCCGTCAGTACGGGATCGTTTGCCACGA
This sequence comes from Bifidobacterium cebidarum, assembly GCF_009193305.1. GTDB lineage: Bacteria > Actinomycetota > Actinomycetes > Actinomycetales > Bifidobacteriaceae > Bifidobacterium > Bifidobacterium cebidarum. The sequence continues at coordinate 167,987 of NZ_WBVS01000001.1, forward strand.
AACCGGTTATCGTAACCGTCGCCTGTTGTATTGCCATGATCAGTCCTTTCATTCATCGCCATGCCGTGGACCGCCACATGATCCGCTGTCATCATCGATCGGCGAATTCGGCGGTACCTCCACTGTGAGGCATAGCGGTTCGCCAGCACAAGGGCAACCGGCAAATGTGGATACTATGACGGGGTTTGCGGCGCTGTGGATAACTTTCGGTTATCCACAAACGACAACGAAAAACGCCACCCTGCATCAGCAGGATGGCGTCAGTCGGCTCAGAGTGATCCCTTACAGGCGCTCGAGCAGGGTCTTCACAGCCTCGTCGGCCGGCACGGCGACCTTGTTGCCACCATCGCGGTCGCGGATCTCGATCGTGCCGTCGTTGACGAAGTCACGGCCCACCACGGCGATGGTAGGCACACCGATGAGCTCGGCATCCTTGAACTTCACGCCCGGGGAGACCTTCTTACGGTCGTCGTAGATCACTTCAACGCCGTTGGCTTCGAGCTCTTCGACCAGCTTCTCGGCACCTTCGAACGCCTTGGCGTCCTTACCGGTAGCCACCACATGCACCTGAGCCGGAGCGATCACGGACGGCCATGCCAGACCGGCCTCATCGTGGTGCGTTTCGGCGACGCATGCGAGCACACGGGAAACACCGATACCGTAGCAACCCATCCACACCGGCACGGCCTTGCCGTTCTGATCCAGAACCTTCAGGTCCAGGGCCTTGGAATACTTCAGACCCAGCTGGAAGACCTGGCCGATCTCCACGCCGCGCTCGAAGCTCAACGGGCCGGAGCCATCCGGGCTCATGTCGCCGTGGCGAACCTCGACGGCCTCGACCACGCCACTGGCCTCGAAATCGCGACCGTAGACCAGGTTGTAGTAGTCCACTTCGTTTTCGTCGGCGCCGGTGAACCATGCGGAGCCCTTGACCACGTGGGCGTCCACGAAGTAACGCAGCGGCTCCTTGACGCCGGCGGCCTCAGCCTGTGGGCCAAGCACCATCGGGCCGATGTAGCCCGGCACGAGTTCGGGATGCTTCTTGAGATCCTCTTCGGTGGCCTCTTCAAGCTCGGACGGGGCGAACTGCGCCTCGAGACGCTTCATGTCGACCGTACGGTCCCCGGGCACACCGACGACGATCAGTTCGCGCCACGGCTCGTCGTGCTCCTCATCCTCCGGGTGCTTGACGGCGATGACCACGTTCTTCAAAATGTCGGAAGCGGCCCATTCACGGCCATCGGTACGCGGGTGATCGGCGTTGGCGCGCTCGATCATCTTGTCGATGGTCTTGGCGTCCGGCGTGCTTTCCTTGGTGGCAGCCGGGGTGTTGGATGCGTCGATCTCCGGCAGTTCCGGCGTGTGCAGCGCCTCGACGTTCCAAGCCTTGCCGGAAGGTGCCAGTGCGAAGGTATCCTCGCCGATAGGCATCGGGGCCAGGAACTCCTCGGAAGCGGAGCCGCCCATCGGGCCGGACATGGCGAACACCGGCACGTACTTGAGGCCGATGCGCTGGAACACACGCTCGTAGGCGCCACGCTCGTCCATGTATGCCTTGCGCATGCCTTCTTCGTCCACGTTGAACGAATAGGCGTCCTTCATCACGAACTCGCGGCCACGAATCAGGCCTGCGCGCGGGCGGAACTCGTCGCGGTACTTGGTCTGGATCTGGTACAGGACGACCGGCAGATCCTTGTAAGAGGAGTACATGTCCTTGACCAGCAAGGTGAACATTTCCTCGTGGGTGGGAGCCAGCAGGTAATCAGCCTGGTGGCGATCCTTCAGGCGGAAGATGTTGTCGCCGTATTCCTCCCAGCGGTGGGTGGCCTCATACGGTTCACGCGGCAGCAGAGCCGGGAAGTGCACTTCCTGGGCGCCAATGCCGGCCATCTCTTCACGGATGATGGCCTCGATCTTATTGAGCACACGAAGGCCCAGCGGCAGCCAGGTCCAGATGCCGGGAGCGGCCTTGCGGATGTAGCCGGCGCGCTGCAGCAGCTTTGCGGAATCCACATCCGCATCCGCCGGATCTTCGCGCAACGTGCGCAGGAACAAAGTAGACATACGAAGGGTATTGGAAGTCATAGGTTCCAAGATATTCGCGTGAACCGACAAGCCCGTCGCACCGTCATACGCACAACGACCGCGCACTGCGTCAAGATACAAATTCCGCATCGTTTTTTGTAGGCTTTCCCACCTTGGTTTTCCTGAGTCGCCGTGCAACAATGAAGGCAACGAAGGGGCAGGAGGGGCACGATGACGCAGCCGACCGAACATTGGGACAATCAACAACCACAGACGCTGTCAGCACAGCCAGTGTGGCAGCAACGTGCCCAATCAGCGCCGCAATATTCGCCGTTCCAGCCCCAGCCTGAGCTGGCAGCGCAGCCCCAGGCACACGCGCAATCATTTATGCAACAATCCGATCCAATACCGCCAGTACCTGCACAACCTCAGCTGAACCCATATGCACAACCGCCACAGCCGAATCAGCCCAAACATTCCAGCATCCAAATACTGCTGCTGATTCTTGGCGTCGCGCTCGTGACCATCGCCGTGTTTGCGTTCGCCTCATTTGCCTATGGTGCGCTGGGCGATATCGGCCGCGCAGTGTGCATTGGCGTAGTCGGCATCGCGGCATTGGTCATCGGCATGCTGCTGACCAAGCGGCTGCGCGTCACTGCCGAGGGCCTGACCTGGGCTGGACTTGCGGCTCTTTCCATCGATGCCGTGCTGATCAGCGGCATTCCACCGGTGGCGAGCATCATTCCCGACGGTTATTCCTCAGGTGTCATCGTGCTTGGTATTACTGCACTGGCCTATGCCCTGCGAGCGCTGGCAGCACATCTTCCCGAACGTGGCAGCAGCAGGTCCTCAGCGGTATCCGCATCATCGTTGCCGCTCAGAGCCACCACGCTGTATGCCATGTGCGCGTTGCCGTTCGCTTTCATGTCATTCATTTCGGCATTGCCCATTCCCGACACCGGTGTGCAATGGGTGCTCGGGTTTTCCGTTGGCGCACTGGCAGCCATAGCGTTCGCCGCCATGGTGCGTATTCCGCAACAGGCCCGCTACGCCGATTTCGAATGGATGGCATCGGTCATTGCGGCAATGCTCACACTGGGCATCGTTTCCGCGTTCGGCTATACGACCATCGATGGCGCCGATCCGCTGTGGCTCACCGCCATCGCCAGTCTCATTCCTCCGGTGCTGTGGGCGGCGATTCTTGCCATACTGCACCGAAAGCCATCGATCCGCACAGGCAAGCTACTGAATCCGACGCATCGCATAGCGCCTGTGCTGGGATTCTTCTGGACGTTGACGATCGCCGTGGAATCATTGCTGCGTCGCGGATTGAGCGATGCGATGAGCAATGACCAGGCCGCACGCACCATTGCTGACTTCGCTGCGATTGTTATCGCCGGCTTTGCTCTTGTCTGTGCCACACTGCTGATGCGCCATAACGCGGCCATCAGTTCACAGGAGCGCATAGCGGCCGGCGCTATGGGTTCATGGTTGCTGCTGATTCTTATCGCCGGCGACTTCACCCATGGCAGCCCACTGCCGATGGTGGCCTCCATGGTGGGATACATTGCCATGCTCGCGATATGCATAGTGTTCTGGATTATCGCAGCGCAAACGACACGGTTCACTTCGACATCATTCGCGCCGTCGCCTTTCATTCCGGCGCGCAGCACCCAACCACACCTGGAATCGTTGAGACCGCGGCCTTATCCTCCGGCACCAGGACCAGTGTTTCCGCAGCCGCAATCGCCGGCTCAGCCTATTCCACAGCCTCACGTTTCACCCACACTGCAAGCCATGAAACTACTGACTGCAGCACAGATCGTGGTGACCTGTTTCACCGCAGTCGCCGGCATCGTACTGCTGTTTCTGGCTTGGACCGATCCGCAACCGTATGCGCCTGTGGATCTCATCGCCATGCTCTCAGGCGCGGCCGCGTTGATTGTCGGAATCCGCTGGCTGCAAATACGCCCGACCATGCGCAGCTGGCCGGCATTATGGCCGGCCCTGACCCTGCTCATGGTGCCATCACTACTGATCAGCTGTGTGGAGGCGCCCTCACTGCCCCGCATGCTCGCATTGTTTGTTATTGCGCTGTGCTCACTGCTTATTGGCGCAATCATGGGCTTGCAAGCACCATTGATATATGGCACCGCGGTTCTTGTCGTACATCTGCTGATTGTGGTATGGCCATGGCTCGCCGAGTTCTCCCGCCATTACTGGTGGGTTTGGCTGCTCATCGGCGGCATTATTCTTATTGTTGCGGCAGCGCGCTATGAGGCGAGTCTCAAATCCATGCGGACTATCGCGGCGCGCATCAGCGATCTGCGATAGTCACGCCGACCGATTGCATAGCTACCATCGCCCGGCAATAGGCGCGCCGCATTCCGGGCAGCGACCATCAGTGCCGCTGAGCCGGTCGGTGATAATGCGGTACCAGTCACGTTCGATGAGCGCGGCATGGCATGTTGGATTCGGACAGTAGGTGGTATCGCCTTCACGATCATGCACATTGCCGGTGTACACATAATGCAATCCTTCGTTAAGTGCGATTGTGCGTGCACGAGTCAATGTTTCATGCGGCGTTGGCGGTATGTTCTGCATTTTCCATGCTGGGTGGAACGCTGAGAAATGCAGCGGTACATCGGGCCCGAGGTGCTCTCGAATCCATACGCATTCGGCATGCAGTTGAGCATCATCATCGTTGAGCCCGGGAATCAGCAGGGTGGTGAGTTCCACCCATACATGATCGCCGCTTGGCGTGCGCGCCTCGTTCACCGCATAGTCGATGGTATCGAGCACGTCCTGCAGATGCGTGCCGGTCACCTTCCAGTAGAAATCCTCGGTAAAGCCTTTCAGATCGATATTCGCCGCATCCATCGCCGCATAGAAATCCGGCCGTGCCTCAGCGCTCATGTATCCGGCAGTGACGGCGATCGGATGGAGGCCTTGTGCACGGCAAGCTTGGGCGGTATCGATTGCGTATTCCGCGAACACAATCGGATCATTGTAGGTGAATGCCACCGAATCGATGCCGCGATCCGCCGCCACTTGCGCGATTTTCTCCGGGCTGGCCTCCACGCCGAGCCTGTCGAAGTCACGGGCTTTGGAGATATCCCAGTTCTGGCAGAATCGGCACCCGGAATTGCAGCCTGCCGTGCCGAAGCTCAGCACACTGGAGCCGGGGTGAAAATGGTTGAGCGGCTTCTTTTCCACCGGATCGACCGCGAACCCGGAACTGCGGCCATACGTATCGGAGACAATGACACCATCATGATTCGAGCGGACGAAGCAGAAGCCTCGCTGACCGGGCTTCAACACACAGCGGCGCGGGCAGAGCTCACATCGAGCACGGCGGGTGCCATCGTTGCATCGGGTCTGCCAGCGGCCGATGGCGGCGGGCGGCACTGTTTCAAGTACCGTGTCTGACGGTGCATTCGATGCCGCATTCTGTCTTGACGATGCTGCATTCGACCTCGGACGGTGCATCACATTACTGTTCGGCATATGCGGTCACCTCATACCGCTCGCATTCGATTTCGCCGTTCTTCCAGTCATATGACGGCGTGATGCCGGCTTTGGTCAGCAGGTGCGAGACGAAATCATAAGGGTTCGGCAATTGTTCCCAGACTTGCGGAAGGAATGTGGCTCTGCGGCCATGCCGATCGGTCAGGATGAGGCCATCCTCGCCAGGTCGCAGTGCTTGTTCGAGTTCCGTACGCGAACGTACTGGCATTGGTGCTGGCTTGCCTAGTACGGAAACCTCCACGTCAAGTAATGGATATTCTTCCCTGCTTACCGGGAAGAATCGAGGATCGTGGACCGCTGCATCGATGGCATGTTCCACAACGTCCCTGCCGAGCGAACGATAGGCCTCCAATGTGCCGATACATCCACGCAGTTGCCCACGTTCGGTGAGTGTCACAAAGCTGGCGCCTGGTTCGTTCAGCCAAGGATTGCGGTTGACAATCGCTTCTGGTGTGTGTTCCGGTGCGTCATCGAGTCCAAGATGCTCACGAATTGCTGCGCGCGCGAGGCTCAATAATACTGTGCGACGATCTTCCGGCATGGTTTGGTTGCCCGCGGAATGGGATGATGCTTTGACATCCGCCTTCCCCACTGCCGTCCGAGTCTCATCAGCCGCGTTTTCTTCGTGAGGATTGTCGTCGCCATCCTCGGTTTGCCATACGGCGAACGAAGCATAACCCACTACGGGCTCGTCGGGATCGTTCATAGCTGGGCGCGAATTACCGGCGAGCGCCACTACGCCGTCATCACCGGAGGTACTGCGGCCGAGAAGCCGAAGATCAAACGGTTCGATTGGTGACTTATCACTGCGTTCTTGCTCTCCGCTGGATGTTTCACGTATCGTTTCACGCCGTGTTGGCTTGAGACCGCGAGTCAGCACATCCAATAGCCCATTGATTGGATACGCGCCGCATGCCCTGCGTGGATGAATCGGCAACCTTACATGCGCGATATCGCTTATGGTTTCGTCATCCAACTGTCGCGCGTATGCCTCAGGGTGGTAATGCGACAGATCGGAGCTGATGATAATAACGGTCTCCGGACCACCCCACAGCGCACGCAGCGCATCGCCCACTTCCTCAGGGGCTGCGTCCCCAGCATTGAGCGGCACGATGGTCAGTTCCGGACCGAATATGGTTTGTAGGAATGGAACCTGCACTTCCACCGCATGCTCCTGCGCATGGGTCGGGTCGTTGACGATTAACGACCCCCATGCCCTGCGCTCGGCACCCACGTCAACCGGCACCACGCCCAGTGGAGTCTCGAATGCCGCAGCATTTGAACAGGCCACACCACGTACCGGCACACGATGTGTCGGCCCTACAATCACCGCGCGCTTTACGACCCCACGCCCACGTTCCAGCAATGCGTAGGCAAGCGCCGCCGTCGTGCCGGAATACACGTAGCCGGCATGAGGCACGATCACCGCTTTCGGAATTCCTGCCGGCAACTGCGGTTCCAACTGTTTGAGCAGAGCGCGCCCATAATCAAGTTGCGTATTGATCAGCTGCTTGAGCTGTGTTCTATCCGCCGGGTAGAACGCACCGGCCACCGCCGCCGGGCGCACATACCCATCATGCAGTCTGCCGGCATTACGAACACCGTTGTTCTCATGGAAGATATCGGAACGCATCATAACGACCACCCCTACCTCCATGGTAGTCGTTGCACATCAGTCAGAATAAGGCGTCTTGGGCGAAGTCATCGTCCGCGGAATCAAGTGCGGTTGCAGTCGGCTTGAAGGCGGCCGGACCTTCTTGGGCGAGCTGATTACTAGCGGCGGTAGAGGCTTCGCGCAAGGCACCATCGAGTACCACCGCATCAGGAGAGACCAGGAACATGCGTTCGTTGACGCCAGCCAAATACAGTCCGCCCAGCGATTCCACACGGGACAACGCCACGTAGCCCATGCCGGGCGCGAAGGTACGGCGCAAATCCATCACCGCGCGGTCAAGCGTCATACCTTGGGATTTGTGGATGGTAATGCCCCATGCGCAGCGCAATGGCACTTGGGAAACCGATGCCAGCACGGTTTCGCCGTCCATCATCTCCCAAGTGGCCGGTTTCATGGTAACGATGTTGCCGTTTTCGAATTCCACAATCGGCCAGCCGCCTTTGGATTCGGGCGCAAACGCGCGCACCGTGCCCAGCGAACCGTTGACGAATTGGCGATCGGCATCATTGCGCAACGCCATCACAGCGGCGCCCTCTTTAAGCACCAAGTGCTCAGGGGCAAGCATATTTTTCTTGAGACGGTCCACCAAATTCACCGGGCCTGCGGTCTGAGCGAAGAACTCATGACCTACACTCGGAATCTGCTGCAATCGCACATCGTTCAGCCCATCAGCCTGTCGGTTCACCGGGAACAGATGTACCGCAACTTTGCCAGGTTCCGGCATGACTCCCAGACGAGTCACCAGCACATCACGATCATTCTGCGTTACGTTGCTTTCGCGGATATCAGTGAGCACAGTGAGCAGATCACCGGTATCTTGCCTGTGCTGCTCAGTCAGATAGCAGATGGCAGGGCTCAGTTCATCCCAAACCAGCGATTCGGTCACGAATCCTTCCGGATTCTTGCCTGCCTTGGCGTATTGTTCGCGGGCCGCCATGAATTCGGGCGTCGGCGCAATCACATCATTGTTGCGCCCAGATACCGAAACCGGTGGCAGCTGGAAGAAGTCGCCGGACAGCACCACCTGGATGCCGCCGAATGGTCTTGGATCCCGGCGAACGGCGCGGCAAACCTGATCGACCATATCGAAGAGCCATGCGTGCAACATGGACACCTCATCGATGACGAGAATATCAGTAGCCTGAATCTTACGTTTGCGCCGGGTTTTGATGAGCTTTAGCAGATTGGCGGTCAGACTCGTGGCCACACCCACACCACTCCATGAGTGAATGGTCTGGCCATTGATATGCGTGGAGGCTATGCCTGTGGATGCAGTGACCGCCACATCGGCGCCGTCAGCGCGAGCCTGGCGAATGAACTCGTTGAGCGTGTAGGTCTTACCGGCACCCGGGGCACCGGTCAAAAAGACGTTAGCTCCGGCATTCAAGATGGCAAGGGCTTCACTTTGGCGCATAATACTGGTCTTTCTATCGCAGCGAATGGTTCTCAATAAGAAACATGCAGGGGAAACGCACAATATCAATCACGCGAACGCTGCCGCATACTTCTTATTGAGAATGTTTCGCTGCGGGAAGCTCACTTATTCAACAGGCTGGTGGCCACGATCTGCTCGGAGATGGCCTTGGCCCGGGCATCATCCGGGCCGGGAGCCGGGGCCATGAACGCCTTGCGGTAGTAGCGCAGCTCGTCGAGGGATTCGATGATGTCCGCAAGTGCACGGTGACCACCGTTCTTCGGCGGACGGTTCTCATACACGGCCGGATACCAACGGCGGGCGAGCTCCTTCAACGTGCTCACGTCCACACTGCGATAGTGCAGATGGCTCATCAGGTTCGGCATGTAATGGTCGAGGAACTTCTTATCGGAGCCGATGGTGTTGCCGGCCAGGAGCGGCTTCACACCTTCCGGAGTGAAGCGGAGCACGTAGTCGGTGACCTTCTTCTCAGCTTCTTCGAGGCTCAGACCATTTTCCCACTCGTTGATCAGACCGGAACGGGTGTGCATATTGCGCACGAAGTCGTTCATGTGGTCCACGGCCTTCTGGCTTGGCTTGATGACGAAGTCCACACCTTCGTCCAGCACGTTCAGATCGAAGTCGGTGGGCACCACGGACACTTCGACGAGCTCATCGCCGCCAAAGATATCCAGTCCCGTCATTTCGCAGTCAATCCAAATCAGACGCGAATCCTTGGCGCTGTAAGTCTCTGCATCATGGCTATCAACCATGTCTCTGCCTCTTTTCGTGAAAGTCACCCATGAGATAAGAACAGTTCAGACTATACCCCAGCGCCTACAAGCCATGCGAAGTGCTGTCCCTAGGATTCTTCTCATGACTGTAGGTTTTTGAACACTGACTGTAGGAATTTGAACGAAATATGTCCAAAAACCTACAGTCAGTGTTCAAAAACCTACAGTCGGAGTTCAAAGTCCTACAGCGACAGTGCAATTTCCTACAGTCAAGCAATGCATGACTGTAGGGATATACGCAAAAAGGGCCCGCATAGGCGAGCCCTTTTGAGGTGATCAACCCTGACTAAGTCAGAAATCAGATCAGTTGTGGAAACCGGAGTAGTTCGGAGCTTCCGCGGTCATCACGATGTCATGCGGGTGGGATTCACGCAGACCGGCATCGGTGATACGGATGAACTGGCCACGATCCGGCATTTCGGCGATGTTGTGGGCGCCGATGTAGAACATGGACTGGTGCAGGCCACCGAGCATCTGGTAGAGCACGGCGTTCAGCGGTCCGCGGTACGGCACTTCGCCTTCCACGCCTTCCGGCACGACCTTGTCGCTGGAGGTCACGTCGGCCTGGAAGTAACGGTCCTTGGAGTAGGACTTCTTGCCACGCGGAGCCATGGCGCCGAGGGAGCCCATGCCACGGTACAGCTTGTACTGCTTGCCGTGCAGGAGCACCTTCTCGCCCGGAGCTTCCTCGCAGCCTGCGAGGGCGCCACCGAGCATCACGGAGGATGCGCCGGCAACCAGAGCCTTGGCGATATCGCCGGAGTAGTGGATGCCACCGTCGGCGATGCACGGCACGCCAGCGGCGCGGCAGGCCTGAGCGGCCTCGTACACGGCGGTGAGCTGCGGCACGCCGACACCGGCGACCACGCGGGTGGTGCAGATGGAACCAGGACCGATGCCGACCTTCACGGCGTCGGCGCCAGCGTCGATCATGGCCTGAGCACCGGAACGGGTGCCGACATTGCCGCCGATGATCTGCACGTTGTCGAATGCGGAGTCGTGCTTCAGACGGGAGATCATGTCGAGAGCCAGGCGAGCTTCGCCATTGGCGGTATCGACCACGAGCACGTCAACGCCGGCTTCCATCAGAGCGGAAGCGCGCTGCCAAGCGTCGCCGAGGAAGCCAACGCCGGCGGCCACGCGCAGACGGCCCTGCTCATCCTTGGTGGCGTCCGGGTACTGCTCGGTCTTGACGAAGTCCTTCACGGTGATCAGGCCGGTCAGGTGGCCTTCGGAGTCGACCAGCGGCAGCTTCTCGACCTTGTGCTGGGCGAGCAGACGGTGGGCGTCATCCTTGGAGATGTTGGACGGACCGGTGACCAGGTTCTCCTTGGTCATCACGTCCTTGACCTTCAGAGTGTCGTAATCCTCGGAGGCGATGAAGCGCATATCACGGTTGGTGATGATGCCGACGAGCTTGTTTTCCTTGTCCACCACCGGCAGACCGGAGATGTGGAACTTGCCGCAGAGCTTGTCGAGATCGGCCAGGGTGACTTCCGGGCTGACGGTCAGCGGGTCGGTGATCATACCGGACTCGGAACGCTTGACCACATCAACCTGAGCGGCCTGGTCATCGATGGAAAGGTTGCGGTGGAGCACGCCGATACCGCCGTTGCGAGCCATGGCGATAGCCATCTCGGACTCGGTCACGGTATCCATGGCTGCGGAGAGCACCGGGGCCTTCATCGTGATCTTGCGGGTCAGATGGGTGCTGGTGTCCACCTCGGAAGGAATGACATCCGTCTCGTTCGGCAGCAGCAGCACATCGTCATAGGCAAGGCCGAGCTTGGCGAAAATCGGGGGAAGGGGGGCGTACGCCGATTGGGCGTTCAATTCATCAAGGTTTGTAGCCATGTAAACACTATATGAACATGCGCTGACCTAACGCGACACACTCCTGTTAGCGGTCACAATATCATCAAGATTAACTTATATCAGCACGGTCTACTTGCCTGATTCCACACTCTGGCCCGCATCCCGGTCCGCATTGCGGTCAATACTCCGGCCCTGTTGCTGATCAGGTTCGGCCTCGATTGCTAACTTCCCTGAATCCTTGGAACTCCCGGTCTTTCCCGACGGCATCGCCGCATGCTGCGCGCCTTCGCGCGTCGCCTCCATTGCCCGGCTTTCCGCCTGCATTTCAGGAATACGATGCTTGAGGTATGGATACATGGTGGCCACGGTCAGCACCACTACCGCCACTGCCATGCCGATCAATACATACCGCGCCCGGAAGAACAGAATCATCAATGAGCCGAATGCGATCAGCGCCGCCCAGCCCCACAGAATCGTCACGGCCCCACGTACCGAGTGACCGATCCTGAGCATACGGTGATGCAGATGCATGCGGTCAGGATGCATGGGCGATTGCCCTTTGGCCAGTCGGCGTACAATCGCCAGACACATGTCCAGCACCGGCAGGAACAGCACCAGAATCGGCAGCAGGATCGGCATGAACACCGGCAGATAAATGCTGGGGTGAATGGACGCGGGATCAAGACGCCCAGTCATCACGATCGAAGCGCAGGTAATCAGATACCCCAACAGCATCGAGCCTGAATCACCCATGAACAGTTTGGCCGGGTGCCAGTTGTGCAGTATGAAGCCCACGCAAATGCCGACCATCATCACGTCAATCAGCGTGGCCAGTGATGCGTAGCTGGGTGAGTAGCGCGCGATGATATAGGAGTAAATCGCGAATGCGATGCCGCCGATGGCCACAATGCCAGAAGCCAAACCATCAAGGCCATCCACAAAGTTCACGGCGTTGATCGACGCCACAATCAGAAATGCGGTGATGGCCATAGACAGGCTCGGCGATGCGGTGATCAGCGAGCCGCCAAATGGTAGGGAGATGATCTGCAAACCTCCCCACGCCACGAACACGGAAATCAGCAGCTGGCCGGCGAGCTTGAGCATCCAGTCCAGATCCCACAAATCATCGGCCATGCCGAGCAGACTGATCATGATGCCACCGGCAAGAATCACCCACATCTGATAATTACCGGTGAACAATCCAGACAAAAACATCGTTTTACTGGCGAATACCGTGGCCACCGTAAAACCGATCAACATGGCGAGACCGCCCATGCGCGGCGTCGGAATCGTATGCACATCGCGTGCGCGAACCTCGCCTACGGCACCAATCTCAATGGCCACATGGCGGATCAATGGCGTCACCAGCCAGGTCACACCGCCGGCAATAGCAGCAATCAGCAGATAAATTCTCACGCGCCCAGTCCTCCGCCATTCAAATGAAGTGCCTTGCGAATCACACTTTGCGCAATGACTCCCTCACGCAGGATTTCAATGCCGTCACGGCCATAGGGGTCGGCCTTCACCACCGTGCTGGACACATGCCCTGGAGTAGGCCCACCGTCCAAATACAGATCAACGTCATCGCCGAACGCTCGCATGGCCTCTTCTACGCTCTGCGCGCTTTCTTCGCCGGAACGGTTCGCGCTGGAGGCCGCCAACGGACCAGTGGCGCGCAGGATGCTCAGGCACAGCGCCGAATTGGGAATACGAATGCCCTGCGTACCCGGACGGCCGTCCCCGGTATCAGCCAACGTTGCCAGCGTGCAGTCCGGGCGGGCGACGGCGATCGGAGAGAACGCGCCTGGCAGAAAAGCCGCAGACAAGCGGTTCAGTGGCGACGGCAGATCCAGCCCAAGCTCGTCAAGCTGATCGATGGACGCCAACAGCACCTGCAATGCCTTATACCGAGGGCGGTGCTTCAACTCATATACGCGGCTGATGGCCTCACGATTGCGCGGATCACACGCCACACCGTACACGGTGTCCGTAGGAATAACGACCAGTCCACCGTCGCCCACGATGCGCGACGCCAACGACAACGACTCATCCGTGACTTTCAATGTTTGCGTGGACACCATGTTCCTGCCATCTCCGTTCACTACCGTATGCAACAATCTACCATTGCATCATCGAACCACGACGTGCGTCAAGCATACGCATCTCAGCCTTGCATTGCTCCGGCACGTTGCCTCCACCCATGTCTTCAACACATGGTCAGCAAATCGTCGCCACTCCTCCACGCTTATACAATGGACACGATTTTTGTTTCTCCAAACAAATAAAGGAGTGACGCTGTGAGCGACGAATCCACGAACGAACTGCCTCCCATCGAGCCGCGCATGCCGCGCGCCAGCGAGCGTGGGGAGATGCTGGCCGGCAAACTCTATAATCCCGCCGACCCTGAACTCGTTGCCCTGCGCGACAAGGCCGCCGACCTGTGCACGCGTTTCAACGCCACTTCCCGCGCCGACCATGCCGCCCGTGCCGCCATTCTCGACGAGCTGCTGCCGGGCCACGGCAAGGGCTTGGATGTACTCGGCCCGATTTTCTTTGATTACGGCTGCAACACCACCATCGGCGAGCGCGTGTTCGCCAACTTCAATTTCACCGTGCTCGACTGCAACCCGGTGACCATCGGCGACGACGTGCTTTTCGGACCGAATGTCTCTTTACTACCGCCGATGCATCCATTGCGCTGGCAGGATCGCAATGTGCGTCAGGCCGCGGATGGTTCGATGTATGACTATGAATACGGCAAGCCGATTGTGATTGGCTCGAACTGCTGGTTCGGCGGCAACGTGACCGTGATCGGCGGTGTGACGATCGGCGAGGGCTGTGTGATCGGTGCCGGCTCGGTGGTGACGCGTGATATTCCGCCGCACACGGTGGCCGTGGGCAATCCCGCACGCCCGATCAAGGAAATCACCGATAAGGACGCGTCCATACTGCAGTATTACGCACAGTGACTGCTCGTCATGGGGATGCGGCTGCGATTCATGCCGAGATTGCAGTTGCATCCCGCACATCGACAAGAAAACCACTATTTTTCCGCGAACAGGTATCGGTCTCGCCCGGTCCAATCCTTGCCGGTGGAGGCATTGGCGAATCCGATGGCTCGCGCATAGGCCACGAGACGATCGCCTTGGCTGATGTCATGCTCCATCACCAGTGCGCCGCCCGACTTCAGCAGTCGATACGCGCGTTCGATGATGCGCTCTGGAATCAAGGTGCCGTCTGCGGAGCCACCATACAGTGCCAATTCCGGATCCCAATCGCGCACCTCAGGCTGCTCGGGAACGTCGGTTTGAGGGATGTATGGCGGATTGGTAATCACCATGTCCACAGTGCCGTCAAGCTGAGCCAATGTCGCCAATGATGTGGCGTCGCCGATCTCCAGCTGATAATTCGAGGCGATGGAGGGATATTGCTGCGCGGTACGTACCAGATTCTTCCGCATCCATTCGGCAGTATGCGGCGATAGTTCCACGGCCCACACCTGGCTGCCCGGCACTTCGGTGACCACGGCAAGACCGATGGCCCCCGAACCGGCACACAGGTCGACTACTCGAGGATTCATGAGTCCATGCTGGGTCATCCAGTCAAGGCCAGCCTGCACTACGGTTTCGGTTTCCGGCCGCGGAATGAAGACACCTGGGCCGACTTCCAGATCCAAGTACCTGAACGGGGCATGCCCTACGATGTATTGCAACGGTTCACGCTTCGCCCGGCGTTCAATCATCGATTGGAATCGCGCATCGTCAAAGTCGACCGACTCCCCCATCAGCAAAGCCCTGTCGATATCGCGCAGTTCAACGCCCGCAGCCTCAGCCAGCAGCAGTTTGGCGTCATGTTCAGGCGTCTCAATGCCCACTTCACGCAGCCGTGCCGCCGCGCCCCGAATCACATCATGAACGGTCGTCACCTATCCATCCCATCCGGCCGCAAATGCAACATATCAGCACAGGAGGGGTTGGCTGGGGCATGTGATGTAAGACCGTAAGCTTGGCCGAACGGCCTTGAGTGTGTCGAACATCATATGCCCCAGCCAACCCCGGCCAAACTACTTCTGCTGGACTGAATAAGGAATTACTGCTGATTAGCCAGACGATCGGCTTCGTCGGCCTGGATGTCCGAGTCGATGACGGCCTGCAGATCGCCATCCAATACGGCATCCAAATTGTATGCCTTGTAGTTGGTGCGGTGATCGACGATACGGTTCTCCGGGAAGTTGTAGGTACGGATACGCTCGGAACGATCCAGCGAACGCACCTGGGAGTGGCGCATATCGGCGGCCTCGGCGGCCTCCTGTTCGTGCTTCATGGCAAGCAGACGGCTCTTGAGCACGCGCAGGGCAGCGGCACGGTTCTGAATCTGCGACTTTTCGTCCTGCATGCTCACCACGATGCCGGTAGGAATGTGGGTCATACGCACAGCGGAATAGGTGGTGTTCACCGACTGGCCACCGGGGCCGGAGCTCATGAAGATATCGATCTTCAGATCCTTCGGATCGATCTCGATCTCATCATCATCCTCATCGGCTTCCGGGAACACGATCACGCCGGCGGCGGAGGTCTGAATGCGCCCCTGCGATTCGGTGACCGGCACGCGCTGCACGCGGTGCACGCCACCTTCGTACTTCATCGAAGCCCACACGCCATCTTCCGGCGCCGGAGTGCCCTTGGCGCGAATGGCGATCTGCACGTCCTTCACGCCACCGAGTTCGGTGGTGTTCTCGGACTGGATATTCACGGTCCATCCGCGCTTTTCGGCGTAACGCGTATACATGCGCAGCAGGTCGCCGGCGAACAGTGCGGCCTCTTCACCGCCGGTGCCGGCCTTGATTTCCATAATCGTGTCGCGGGCATCATCCGGATCGCGTGGAATCAGCGCGGTGCGCAGCTTCTCTTCGGCTGCCGGTAGCTCGCTTTCCAAGCGCTTGGCCTCCTCGGCGAAATCAGCGTCTTCGCTTGCCATTTCCTGGGCGGCTTCCAGGTCATTCTTGATCTGCAACCATGCCTTATACGCGCTCACGATGGAGCCAAGCTCGGCATGACGACGGCCCAGCTTGCGCAGCTTATCCGGGTTGGATACGATTTCGGGACTTGCCATCTGCTCTTCGATGGACTGGTACTCCTCAAGCGCGGTTGCCGCCGCTGGGAACTGTTCGTCTGCCATAACGTTTCTTTCCAAAGTCAACTATCAATACTGAACGCAATACTGAGCGGCTTGAAATGCCTAATAGATACAAAAACGCCAGTCCTTGGCCGGCATGCCGAGGCAAGCCAAACCGATCGGACTGGCGTGAAGTATGCTACTTGCTCTTCTTGCCGTAGCGCTTCTCGAAGCGAGCAACACGACCACCGGTATCGAGGATCTTCTGCTTGCCGGTGTAGAACGGGTGGCACTGAGAGCACACGTCAACGAACATGTGGTCTTCCTTGCCAGCAGTGCGGGTCACGAAGGTGTTGCCGCAAGAGCAAGTCACCTCAACGGGGTGGTAATCAGGATGAATACCCTGCTTCATTGTACGTCTCCTATGGATTCGGGGGACCCGGGTCGCAATGCCCCTATGGCAATGCGTGAACCGGAACCTGAAAGATAATACTCGCGTATGTGGACGTACCGCACCTTCGTGGTACATGTCGCAGTGAGCGAAAATGAGTGGGGCCGCAGGGGCTTGAACCCTGGACCGGGCGATTATGAGTCGCATGCTCTAACCGACTGAGCTACGGCCCCACATTGGTTTGCATCGGCAAAAGCCAACTCGGATAGTGTAGCACGGCCCCACTATCCAGCGACCATCCCGGCATGAATGTTGCGCGCAAGGTCGCAACAGCCGGGGCCATGCTGAAACAGGCATCAGCCTCTTTTATGCTTTGGCACCCGCTTCGATGAACGCCAGAGGATTCTCGATGAAGCGCCGCAATCCCATCTCAGCCGCACCATAGAGGGACGGATGCTCCGCCACCGGCGGCACGAATACGCGAATCTTCACATTGGGATATCCGAGAATCTCCGAGCGCAAACGACCTTCCAGAATATTGCCCAGCTCATCGCCGAAATGCGTCCACAGGCCGCCAAGGAGCACCGTATCCACATCCACCATATTCACCGCCGAAGCGATTGCCGAGACCAATGCGTCCGCCGCCTGATCAACCACTTTGGACACCACAGGGTCACCGTCACGCCAACGGCGCAGGAATTCCGCTATGCCTTCGGAACCGGTGGCCTCATCATCCTGCGCGATTCCCGCGGATTCCACCAAGGCACGCCGACCGGCAAATGCTTCCAGGCACCCATGGCGCCCACAGCGGCACAATGGCCCGTTCATCGACACCGACAAATGACCGATTTCCCCGGCGAATCCATGAGACCCCGTCACCACGGCACCGTCGCGTACCACAGCGCCACCAATGCCGATATCAGTGGAAAGGTAGATGAACGAATCCATACGATCGACCACGTTCAGGAAATCCGCGCGTTCGGTGGCATATCCCGGAATCTGAGCGAGAGCAGCCATTTTCGCCTCATTACCGGCCACGACATCAAGTCTTCGCACCACATTGAACCGGGTAAGATTCACATTCTCCCAGCCAAGGTTGCGAGCCACCAACAACCACATATCATCAGTGACAATGCCGGGCAGAGCAAGACCGGCGCCCACCACTTTGCAACCACGACGCTTAAGTCGGCGCTCGAGGGGGAAGGTCATAGCATCAAGTTTGGCGAAGATCTCATAGGGGTCGGTGCCGGTCATATCCTCACTGACCCACTCCTGTCCCAACGTATCGCCATTGAGGTCGAGCGCCAAACAGCCGTAACCATCGGTATTAATCTGCAATCCGATGCCCGCCACGCTGCCGCCGTGGATTTTGAGCGGCGTGCTCGGCCGACCGTATGCGGTCGACACCACCGGCTCGCCCTCATAGATGATTTTGCTTTCCAAGAGCATCGACGACAACAACGACATCGTGGCCTTGGTCAACCCGGTCTCCTTGGCCAGATCAGCGCGGCTCATCGGATGATCCGCGCGCAGCAGGGCGTCAAGAGTCACCGAGAGATTATGGTTGCGCAGATCCTCCTGGTTGATTCTGCGTAGATTCGCCATCGTTACCTCACCTCTTTGTCGCCCGCTGATAGAACCGCCCGTGAGCGTTCACAGTTACTTGTCCACTATGTATTATGCGCCATTCAACACAGTCAGGGCCGCACCATTGCGTGTTCCCGTTTGCATTCAAGCGTTGACATACAGTATAGTTTAATCGTCTAACTTATTGGTCAAGACGCGCCGAAACACAGCGCTTAAGCCTCATCGAGGAGGAATTTATGACAACGACTCTGGTCGCTGGCGTTGATACGTCAACCCAATCAACGAAAGTTCGTGTTACGGACGCCGCAACCGGTAAA
Organism: Bifidobacterium cebidarum; assembly: GCF_009193305.1. Taxonomy (GTDB): domain Bacteria; phylum Actinomycetota; class Actinomycetes; order Actinomycetales; family Bifidobacteriaceae; genus Bifidobacterium; species Bifidobacterium cebidarum. Next base: position 186,648 of record NZ_WBVS01000001.1, read on the forward strand.
CTGGTCCGCTTCGGCCAGGCCAAGCATCCGGACGGCACCTCAGTCAATCCTGAGTTCTGGTGGAAGGCCTTCCAAGAGGCCGCCGAGCAGGCCGGCGGATTGGATGATGTGGCCGCTCTGGCCGTAGGTGGCCAGCAGCACGGCATGGTGATCCTTGACAAGCAGGGCAACGTCATCCGCGACGCCATGCTGTGGAACGACATCAGCTCCGCCCCGCAGGCCGCCGCTCTGATTGAAAAGCTTGGCGAGGCCCCAGCCGAGGAAGATGAACCCGAAGACGTCATCGCCCGCGGCAAGCAGCGCTGGGTCAAGGCGGTCGGCTCCTCCCCTGTGGCCTCCTACACACTTACCAAGGTGGCATGGGTGGCTGAAAACGAGCCGGAGAACGCCAAGAAGATCGCAGCTGTCTGCCTGCCGCATGATTGGCTGAGCTGGCGCATCGCCGGTTATGGCCCGGTGGCCGAAGGCGAGGACGCCCATCTGGAGGCTCTGTTCACCGACCGCTCCGACGCTTCCGGCACGATTTACTATGATGCCGCACACAACGAATACCGCCGCGATCTGATCGCCATGGTGCTTGCCGCCGCTGAAGGCGAGGAAGCCGCCAAGGCCCACGCCGATGCCATCGTGCTGCCCACCGTGCTCGGACCGACCGAGTCCGCAGCAGTCAAGGCCTCCCCCGCCATCGCCGGCAAAGATGTTGAAGGCGGATGCATTCTGGGCCCCGGCGGCGGCGATAACGCCATGGCTTCTCTGGGCTTGGGTATGGCCGTCGGCGATGTCTCTATCTCGCTGGGTACCTCCGGCGTGGCCGCAGCCATTGCCGAAAACCCGGTCTACGATTTGACCGGATCGGTTTCCGGCTTCGCCGACTGCACCGGCCACTACCTGCCGCTGGCCTGCACCATCAACGGCTCCCGTATTCTCGATGCCGGACGCGCAGCCCTCGGCGTGAATTACGACGAACTGGCCGACCTGGCCTTCAAGTCCGAGCCCGGAGCAGGCGGCATCACGCTGGTGCCATACTTCGACGGCGAGCGCACCCCGAACCGTCCGGACGCCACCGCATCCCTGACCGGCCTGACCCTGCACAACACCACCAAGGAGAACCTGGCTCGCGCATTCGTCGAAGGCCTGCTGTGCTCCCAGCGCGACTGCCTTGAGCTGATTCGCTCGCTCGGCGCACAGATCAGCCGCATTCTGCTGATCGGCGGCGGCGCGAAGTCCGTGGCCATCCGCACGCTGGCGCCTTCCATCCTCGGCATGGAGGTGACCCGCCCGGCCACTGATGAGTATGTGGCTATCGGTGCCGCACGCCAGGCCGCCTGGGTGCTTTCCGGAGAGGCCGAGCCGCCGACTTGGGAGCTCAACATCGAAGGCGTGGAGACCGGCGAGCCGACTGAGGCGGTTTATGAAGCCTACGCCAAGGCCCGTGGCTGATTTCAGCGCTGCAATGCGATATAACTGAATATGCAAAACCGCCGTGGTGGGCAACCGTGAAAAAGTTCAGCTGCCCACCGCGGCGGTTTTGCGTTCAAGCACCAGTCGCTCAACTCAGCCGCAATCCACCAAACTCGCTATAATCAATGCGTTTGAATAAGTCTGGAGATTCTTATGAATAATCGCTCCCGTATGATGCTGTACGCCCTAACCGCCGTAGCCTGCGTGGTCTGGATCTACCAATCCGTTAAGGAATCCATGTCGGACGGCACGATAATCAGCACATCCAATATCATCTTCCTGGTATGCATCGGCATCGCCGCCGTGTATTGCGCCGCCAATGCATTAATCATCTGGTGGCGTCAGCCCGGCAAGGACGATGAGACTTCTTCAGAGAACGCTGAAGACGAAGACAGCGAGGACGAACCTGAAGATTCCCAGACGGATGCCGATTCCTCCTCCGCGACGCAGTCGCCTCAAGCCCAAAATAAGTAGTTCGTTCATCATCAAGCGGTAAGCGGCCTATGCGGCGGCTTACCGCTTTACTAGTATCGTTTTTCAGACAACACATGCGTCATAGCCGCTCATGAACATCGTCAGTGCAAGGAGCACCAATGGAAGCCACCGTAACCATGTCCATCATTATCAGCGTCGTATTGGGAGTTATCTGCATCCCCTGCGGTCTGTTCTTGGGCCTTATTCCGATGAAAGCCGACCAAGTCACCGCAAAGCAATCCAAAGCATCGCAGATGATGTGCTTTGTCATCGCCTTAATCTTCATTGGCCTGCTCGTCGCAGGCCGTGACCTTGAGACCTGGGGCATCGTCATCGGGTTGGTCATCGGCTTTGCCATCGGTAAGATTCCGGCCCTCCATACACGGGCCGTCAACAAATGGCCGTTCCTTGAGCCTAAGAAGCCAACCGTCAAGCCCAAGCGTGTGAAAAAGGCCAAGAAGAAGTAGTTTCATCCTCTTGTTGCGTCATAAACGGCGCTATGTATGCGGCACAACGAAGGCTCCACATACATAGCGCCGTTTCTTATGCGCCAATCCTCACTATGTATGCGGCACTGGTTGGCCATGCACTGCGCAGTTACTGCCTGTTGGGAACGCATAGCAGGCAGTAACTGAGCGAGACAATGTACGCCGGCGCGCGACAGCACCACCGCCGCGAAGCACGGCCTACGCGCATGAAAAAAGGGACGCCGCCTAGACGACGTCCCTTTCGGAGGAGGAGGGAACCATAAGTTCCTATCCCCGTGGCAACCAGGCGCACACCCTGATTACCAGGTGCAACATCAGCCCTTCTTCTTCTTGGAGAGCAGATCGTAGGCCACAGCGGCGATCACGACGAGGCCCTTGATGGTCTTGACCCAAGCGGCGTCCACACCCATGATGGACAGGCCCTGGTTCAGAACGCCCATAATCAGTGCACCAACCATAGCGCCCGGAATGGTACCAATACCACCGGTAACGGCCGTTCCGCCGATGAAGCAGGCGGCGATGGCGTCCATCTCGAACTCCATACCGGTCTGTGCGGAAGCGGAAGCCAGGCGGGAGAGGGTGATGATGGATGCGACGGAAACCAGGAAGCCCATGTTCAGGAAGATCTCGAAGTCGACCTTCTTGGTGTCGATACCGGAGAGGATGGCGGCCTTGCGGTTGCCACCGACGGCGTAGACGTTACGACCGAAGACCATACGGTTCAGGACGAAGTAGTACACGCACACCAGCACGCCGATGATCACGAGCACGATTGGAATACCACCCTGAGTGGCGTTGCCGGACATGGCCAGCAGGTAGGTCACGTAGCCAATGGCGAGAGCAGCGACCACGCACTTCAGAACCACGAAGCTCATCGGCTGGGCCGGCAGACCGTTCTTGACGGCCTTGGCGCGCTTGGACAGCTGGCTCCAAACCACGAGCACGATGGCGGCGATGCCGACAATCAACGCGGTCAATGCAAACGGTCCGACGAAGATGGTGGGGATGTAATCCTTGGAGATGGAGCGGAATGCGGCATTGGAGACCGGGATGGATTCACCGGCGACGACGGTGGCGAGGCCACGGAAGATGAGCATGCCGCCCAGGGTGGTCACGAAGCCGGGGACTCCGACGTAGGCGACCCAGAAGCCGTGCCATGCGCCGATGGCCAGACCGATGACGATCATCAAAAGAATGGCAGCCCACCACGGAACACCATGTTTCATGGCCAGTGCGCCGACGCCGCCGATGAAGGCCACCACGGAGCCCACGGACAGATCGATGTGGGTCGCGATGATGATCATCAACATACCGATGGCAGCGATAAGCACGTACGCGTTCTGCTGGAACAGTGCCACCACGTTGTTCGGGTTCAGCAAGCGGCCGCCGGTCAGGACCTGGAAGACGACGATCACCAGCACGAGGGCCAGGTAGATGCCGTAGGAGCGCATGTTGCCCAGCAGCAGAGACTTGAGGCTCTGTTCCTCTCCGCCCTTCTTTGCGGCGGGGGTTGCGGTTGCAGTAGACATTTTTAACAATTTCCTTTCAAAGAACGTTATTTCCGGCGCGCGTCAGGCGAACACCTGATCCTTGGGCAGCGGGGTCGCGGAGGTCATGTAGCGCATGAGCTCCTCCTGGTTGGTGGTCTTGGCGTTGAAGACGCCGGTGATCTGACCTGCGCTCATCGTGTAGATGCGATCGCAGATACCAAGCAGCTCGGGCAGTTCGGAGCTGATGACCACCACGGCGGAACCAGAGTCAGCAAGCTGGTCGATGATCTCGTAGATGTCGTACTTGGCACCGACGTCGATGCCTCGTGTGGGCTCATCCAGAATCAGGACCTTCGGATCGGTGGCCATCCACTTGGCCAGCACGACCTTCTGCTGATTACCACCGGACAGGTTGCCCGCCGGCATTTCGATGGTCGGAGCCTTGGTGCGGAATTCCTTGCGGTATTTCTCCGCGACCTGCTTCTCCTTGGTTTCGTTGACCACTCCAAGCTTGTTGGAGAGTTCTTTGAGGCTTGCGAGGGAGGTGTTCTCACGAATGGTCTTCATGAGGTTCAGACCGTAGACCTTACGATCCTCGGTAGCGTATGCCACACCGTGATCGATGGCGGAACGCACGGTCGGGAAGTGGACTTCCTTACCTTCCACGAAAATCTTGCCGGAAGCGTTCACGCCGTATTGGCGGCCGAAGACGCTCATTGCGGTCTCGGTACGGCCTGCACCAATCAGGCCTGCAAGACCGACGATCTCACCGGCTCGTACGTTGAAGCTCACGTTCTTGGCGACCAGACGGTTCTCATCAAGCGGGTGATGCATCTTCCAGTCTTCGATGCGGAACATCTCCTTGCCGATGTGGCTCTCATGCACCGGGTAACGGTTGGTGAGCGGGCGGCCGACCATATCGCGAATCAGCACATCCTGATCGAGCGGGTGTTCGGCATCAATGTCAATGTGGCTGATGGTGTGGCCGTCTCGAATTACCTGCACAGCATTCGCGGAGTAGGCGATTTCGTTGAGCTTATGGGAGATGATGATGGCAGTGATGCCCTGCTCGCGGCGCAGACCGTCGATCAGATCGAGAAGGTTCTTGGAATCCTCGTCGTTCAGTGCTGCGGTCGGCTCATCGAGGATGAGTAGCTTCACGTTCTTGGTCAGGGCCTTGGCGATTTCGACGAGCTGCTGCTTGCCGACGCCGATGTTGGAGATCAAGGTGTCCGGGTTCTCGTCCAGACCGACCTTCTTCATCACGTCGTAGGCGATGCGACGCTGCTCATCGGCATCGATTGCGATGCCCTTTTTCTTTTGGTTGCCCAGGAAGATGTTCTCCTGAATGGACATGTAGGGAACAAGTGCGAGTTCCTGGTGAATGATGACGATGCCCTTTTCTTCGGAATCGCGAATCGTCTTGAATTTGCAGGTTTCGCCGTTGTAGACGATGTCGCCCTCGTAGGTACCGTACGGGTACACGCCGGAGAGCACGTTCATCAGTGTTGATTTTCCAGCGCCGTTCTCACCGCAGATCGAGAATATCTGGCCCCTCTTGACCGTGATATTCACGTCGTTCAACGCGGTGACCGGGCCGAAGCGCTTGACGATATGACGCATCTCAAGAATCACGTCATCGTTTGTAGCCACAGTTACCTCCTCCGATAGTAATGTCACTGTGCATGGTGAAGGCGCCGTACCGCAGCACTGCAGTGCGGCGCCTCCTATCTATTTGATTCGCTTGTTACTGGTCAGTTGATAAAGTGTGCGATCACAGACCAGCGTCGGCAGCGGAGATGTAGCCACCATCAACGAGGACTTCCTTCAGGTTGTCCTTGTCCACGGTAACCGGGGTCAGCAGCTGAGACGGAACGTCCTTGACGCCGTTGTTGAAGGTGTCGGGGGCCTTCGGCTCCTTGCCGTCGACCAAAGCCTTGATCATTTCAGCGGTGGCCTTGGCGAGTTCACGAGTGTCCTTGTAGACGGTCATGGACTGCTTGCCCTGAACGATGGCCTGAACGTTGGCCTTCTCAGCATCCTGGCCGGTGATGATCGGGTAGTAATCCCAACCAGCGGCCTCTACGGTGTTGTAGGTACCGGTTGCCTCGGCGTCGTTCTGTGCGAGGACTGCGTCGAGCTTGGTGCCGTCGTTGTAGAAGGAGTTGATGCGGTTCTCCATCTCGTTCTGGGCCTTCTGACGATCCCAGTTGTCGATGCCGATGGACTGCCAATCGTCAGCGGAGGACGGAACCTTGCCGGACTTGGACTGCAGGACGCCGGACTTGAAGTACGGTCCGAGCACATCCCATGCACCCTTGAAGTAGTAGCCTGCGTTGTTATCGGTCGGGGAACCAGCCATCAGCTCGACGTTGAACGGGCCCTTCTGTCCATCCTTCAGGCCGAGCTTCTTCTCGATGTATTCGCCCTGCATGCGGCCGACGTCCTCGAGGGAGAAGGTGGTGTAGTAGTCCACGGCGTCGGTGTTCATAACCAGACGATCGTAGGCGATGACCTTGCCACCGTTGGCGGCGACCTGCTCGGCGGCTGCACCGGTTGCAGTGCCATCGATGGATGCGATGACTACGTAGTTCATGCCGTTGTTAGCCATGTTCTGAATCTGCGAAGTCTGCAGATCGGTCTTGCCGTCTGCGTACTGCAGGGTAACGTCATAGCCGTAGCCCTCAAGCTGCTTCTTCAGATTTTCGCCATCGATCTTCCAACGCTCGAGCATCTGCTCAGGCATGGAGATACCGACCTTGACGGTGTCCGATCCGCTGCCACCGGCGGTGGTGGCACCACGGGACCCGCCACAGGCGGCCAGCGGGACAAGCATGGCGGTCGCAGCAATAACGCCCAGGGCCTTGGTCCACTTGTTCATGGGTATTCCTTTCGTCACTGAATAGGAACTTTTTGATTTCCTCTTCCTTGGTTTCGGCAGTCATTGCCGAACCTGTTAAAAATATACCACATAGTTTTTTGATTTAACAATTACCAAGTGGTGACTTTCTTTGAAATGACGCCGTTTTTGGCAGATTTGATTCATCCGACTAACTAAATGTGAGCGGTAACAATGACAGAACATCAACGTTTTTTAGTTCAAGAAAGTACATATCTCATCGATAAGAAAAAATACGACACGCCGGCACCCAGCCAATTTTCAGACTCGCTCGAAGTGCAACATTCCAAGCAAAACCTTACATTATTCAATCAAAAAGACACAAATTTATTCCATATACACGCATTTTGATTCATAGTGGGAATCGACGGCGTCAACAGACATACTGCCCCCATTCCCTAAATCCAAGAAAACACCGCAAAGAGCGCACCGCATAAACAGTCCACGAAGGTACAGGCACCCGCATTGTCAGTCTGCGGCAACACTCACTCCACACAAAGAAGCCCCGTATGCATCGCCCCATATACAACAATGCCGCCCTGCCCGTAGGCAGAGCGGCACATCCAGCCGACTCAATCACGATCGCACATCAGCGACGCATCAGTCCGACTCCCCCGGCTCAAAAAGCGCCAGGAACTTCGGCCGCCAAGCATACCGTGTGGAAACCAGAACCAGACCGGCAGCCGTCAGCACAGCACCAAGCGGTGCAGCCACAGGGCTCACGAACAACAACGCGGCATAAGCCACGGCCAGCAATGCCAGCGAGAATAACAGCATTCGATGTGCGTGCATAGCAGTATCTCCATTGACGTTGCGCAAGTACGCAGAGTGGATGTGATTATTTAGTTTAATGATTTAACCATATACCTGTTATGTTACGAAAGCAAATCGAAAAACACTTCGCCTCAGCCTAAGACCTCACTCCCCGAATCACCATGTTGAACTCGTATGGCCTGGTTTCAGCAGTTTCCGCCATAGCACGTATTGCAATGCCTGCAGCGGAAACCGCTTTCGTATAATCAGCAGTGTTCAGCGTTCCGCCTGAGCACGCTGCTCGGGCGTCCAATCCTCGGGCACTCGGCCAATCACATGGCAAGGATTGCCCACGGCGATGGAGTCGGCAGGAATATTGTGGGTCACCACAGAGCCCGCGCCGATGATGGTATTGTCTCCGACGGTGACGCCTGGGCAAATCACCGCGTTGCCACCGATCCATACGTTATTGCCGATAGTCACGTCTTCGTTATGTTGCCAGCCCTCCAGACGAGGTTTGCGAGCGATGGCATGGTTCGGCGTATAGATGCTGACGCGCGGGCCGATCAGGCAGTCCGAGCCAATGGAAATCGGACCGCCGCCCACAGTGAGAAAGTCCATATTGATGAACGTACGGTCACCGATCTTCAGTCCCAACCCATAATCCAAACGGATGGGCGGCCTGAAATCCACCCCCTCGCCGGCCTCCGGCACGAGTTCGCGGAACAGACGCTCAGCTTCAGCCGTATCCTCGAAATATATGCGATTGATGCGGTCGCAGGTGGATTGCGCCTCACGCGTGAGTTCCGGCAGAATCTTCGATTTACGGTATTGCAGCCAATCATCGGCGAAAAGCTTCGCCACGTCCGGGTAATCACGCTTCAGTTGCTCGAGATCATGTGCCATAGGTCACCTCAACATTGGAGTTTCACGGTAATTGGAATCAAAACATGCGCATACCAGAATGCCGCTTCGAGCATCATTGCCCGAAGCGGCATTCCAGTGGAAGGAGAAGAAAGAAAAAGGAAGGTGGGTAAACTGCCCTCAGGCATGTGCGCACCTGAGAACAAGCATGGATATCAGCGATGGATGCCCGAGGCGCGAGGTTCACCAAGCGCGCCTCACGCCTCAAGCAGTCATCGGTCGGTCATCGACTCACTTGACTTCAGACAGAGCGTCGATGATGTAGTTGTTGATGGTGGCCTTGACGGACTCCAGGTGATCGGACTTGGTAGCGGCGATCAGCTCGGACTGCGGCTTATCAAGGCTGTAGGCTTCGAGGTCGGCCAGGGTCACGTTGCCATCCTCGATCTCCTTGCCGATGCCGGAGTCGTAGGAGCTGTAGCGCTCGGCCATGAGATCCTGGATGAAGCCATCCTGGTTCATCTTGTCGGCGACCAGCAGGCCTGCGGCGTAGGAATCCATACCAGCGACGTGAGAACGGAACAGATCCTCAGCGTAGAAGGAGGTACGACGCGGCTTGGCGTCGAAGTTCAGGCCACCGCGCGGACCGATGGAGCCGGCCTGCAGGACTTCCCACATCACGGCGACGGTCTCGTACAGGTCGGTCGGGAACTCATCCATATCCCAGCCGATGAGCTTGTCGCCCTGGTTGGCGTCGAGGGAGCCGAGGAAGCCGGACTCACGGGCAACGCGAATCTCGTGCTGGTAGGTATGTCCGGCCAGGTTGGCGTGGTTGCCTTCGAGGTTCAGCTTGAAGACGTCGGTCAGGTCGTGCTCGCGCAGGAAGTTGATGGCGGTGGCTGCATCGAAGTCGTACTGGTGCAGGGTCGGCTCCTTCGGCTTCGGCTCGATCAGGAACTGAGCGTCAAAGCCGATTTCCTTGGCGTAGTCAGCGCACAGGTGGAAGAACTGAGCGATGTGATCGGTCTCACGCTTCATCTCGGTGTTCCACAGGTTCTCGTAGCCTTCACGGCCGCCCCAGAACACGTAGTTCTCTGCACCGAGGCGCTTGCCGATTTCAAGGCTCTTCTTCAGCTGGCCGCCGGCGTAGGCGTAGATGTCAGCGAACGGAGAGGTTGCGGCGCCGGAGACGAAGCGCGGGTTGGTGAACAGGGAGGAGGTGTTCCACAGCAGCTTGACGCCGGTGGCCTTCATGTTCTCTTCGATCTTGTCGACGACCTTGTCCAGGTTGGCATCGGTCTCGCGCAGGGTGTCGCCTTCAGGGGCGATATCGCGATCGTGGAAGCAGAAGTACTCAACGCCGAGCTTCTGGAACAGCTCGAATGCGTAGTCAACCTTGGCCAGAGCCTGGTCCATCGGATCGGTGTACTTGTAGTACGGACGGTGAGCGGTACCGGTGCCGAACGGATCAACGAGCTCCTGGTTGAAGGTGTGCCACCAAGCGACGCCGAAACGCAGCCAATCCTTCATCTTCTTGCCGGCAACAACCTTGTCAGCATCGTAGTAATGGAAAGCGAGGCCTTCCTTCGGTCCCTTCTCGCGGCCGACGTACTCAACCTTGTCAACATCCCACAGACCCATTTGGGCGCTCCTTTGCAGTAGTGGTTCAACGGATTACGGGATAAATAATAAAACGAATGAACTATGTTTGTCAAATGATTGAATTAATGCGCAGCTGCACAGCGTGTTGCCAGTAATCGCAACGGTTTTCACATCAATGAGCAAGTGCGGCCAACTCCAATCACATAAAAAATCGGCGGATTATTCCCCTGATAATCCGCCGACGATCGAAGCCTTCCCCACATGTATGTCACGCTACTCGCAAACCCGGTTCAGAAAACGGTCGAGCATGCTGGTGTTGCGACGAGAAACCGCATCCTCCCAACCAAGACCGGTATCTTTGGCTCTTCCGTAGAAGAAACGCACCAGACCCACGAAGTCAGGCGTATATCCCAGACCCCGAAATAGTTTGGCAGCCTCCGCTCCCGCGGTCTGCGAATCAGGACGGCGAGCTTCATATAACGGTATGGCGCATGACCGCCACATTCCACGGCTATGGGCGATGCGATTGACTATCATGCCGCCTCTCGCCCCGTCGTATCGAGCCGCCGCGCGCGGGTCGAACACCGAATAGAACTCACCGTGCAGCAAATCCTCCACCATCAGTCGTCCGCTTGCCGTATGAGCATCACGGATCCAGAAGATCGAAGCGAAATTGGTGTCGTTCACCTCTCGCAAATCCCGCGCCGCACGCTCATCGGCACCGTCTCCCTCCTGACCGCCATGCAGATATTCTCCAATGGCCAGGAATGGCGAGATGCCACGGCTGGCGTCATACTCCAATTCGACGCGCAGGTCCTCCGATTCATCACCGGTAATCCCCGAGGCGCTCACCAAGCAGTCGAATGAGAACCAGTCCTGAAACGACCAATCCAGCAATTGAAGCACATACTGGGAGTGCGGTTTGAAAGGGTTGAGATTCACTTTCCGGAAGAATTCACGACGTGCTTCGGCATAAACGGCAAGATTGCAACGCTTGAAAATATCAGCGACATCCCTTGAACTCAACATCGCCGGTAAATCAGCATCCCCGATCGCAACGCTCGTCATAGTCATCACAGCCTCCTTGCTAGTGGACGGCGGGCTTCGTTGCCCGCCGTGAGACACACTGTATGAGACTTGGTACAGCAGCTGCAAGGGGCAGTCATCAATCAGTGGATAAGTGAATAAACCAAGCCATTGGGGATAACCAACGGTGCATAACCAACATGCACATTGGTGGATAAACCGGCATGCACAATGGTTATCCACCGAAGGGTTCAACGATTGTCCACCGAAGAATTATCGGACTATACAGTCTCGGAGCGGCATCTACCGTCGCTTCCCCATCATCTCATCACAGCGCGTCGATATCTCCCACCGCAATGACCTTCTGGTTGACGAATTCTTTAAGGCCAAGGTCGATGAGCTCGTGGCCGTAGCCGGAATTCTTTACGCCACCAAATGGAATATCCGCAGCCACGATGGTCGGATGATTGATGGCCACCATACCAGTGTCAAGCTTGCGAGCCACCTGCTGTGCATGGCGAATATCCTTGCTGAACACGGAGCCACCGAGGCCAAAAGGCGAATCGTTGGCAATGCGAATCGCATCATCCTCGTCCTTGGCACGGTAGAGCTGCGCCACCGGACCAAAGAATTCGGTGTGGAAGGCATCGTTGTCCTCGCTGATACCGGTCAGTAGCGTGGGCGGGAAGAACGCCCCGCGTTCAGGCACCGCGGCCAGATACTCAACACGCGCTCCCTGCGCCACGGCGTCATCGACCTGGCGTTGCAGCGTTTGCTTGGCACCTTCGCTAGACAGCGGTGCGAGCGTGGTGCTCGGATTGGTCGGGTCACCGGCGACCAATCTGGCGGCACCAGCGCGGTACCGAGCCAAGAAACGGTCATAGACAGCATCGACCACAATCAGACGTTTCGAGGAGACGCACACCTGGCCGGCATTCCAGTTACGCCCCCGCACGGCCCAGTCGGCGGCCTTATCCACGTCGGCGTCATCCAGCACGATGAACGCATCCGCGCCACCCAGCTCCAACGTGCTCTTCTTCAGATGCTTGGCAGCGAGCGACGCCACCAAGCCACCGGCTTTTTCGGAACCGGTGAGCGCCACTCCACGGACCACCGGGTTGGCGATCACATGTTCGGTTTGGTCATGCGGCAGATAGAGGTTAGTGAGCAGACCCTGTGCCACCGATTCGTCGATGCCCGCAGCCACGGCGGCCTTGCGGAACAAATCCTCCATGCGTGCCGCACACTGAGGCACGTTCGAGGCGTGTTTGAGCACCACCACGTTGCCTGCGGTCAGCTGCGGGGCGGTGATGCGCACCACCTGGTAGTACGGGAAGTTCCACGGTTCAACGGCGAAAATCACACCCATCGGATCATTGACCAGCTGCACATCCGTGTCCCCATAGCCGTGGGCGGGCAGGAAGCGCGGAGTCAGCAGCTCTTCGCCATGCTCCACGTAATAGCGCAGCATCGCGACGCAGATGTCCACTTCGCCGGCCGCCTCAGCACTGATCTTGCCCATTTCCAAGGTGATGGTCGAGGCATAATTCTCACGGTTCTCTTCAAGGATTTCGGCAGCCTGTTCCAGTACGGCGACGCGCTGCGCCACCGGCAAATCCCGCCAGACGAGGAATGATTCGTGCGCGGTGTCGAGCGCGGCATCGACTTCTTCGGGGGTGGCGTTAGCGAAGGTGGCCACGGTTTCATTAGTGTATGGATTTACTGTTGCGTACGTCATTGTCGTATGAGTCCTTTGCTTGCTGTCATCGGCATGGTTTCAATCACCGACCGTCCGCGGCCCGCGATTTCCCCCACTCATGCTTTATTGTGCTCACCGCGGACATCTCGACGCAAGAGCTCCACTACATGCAAACCGTGAATTGCCTCACATTAACAAACACACGAACGCATCTCAGTGCACGATATGTAAAAAGACACATAAAAAGGCTGGTTATCACGGATTGCGATGACCAGCCATGGCTCAAATGATGATGCCGTTGCAGTGATCGACCTCATGCTGGATGATCTGCGCGGCCCATCCGGTGAACGTGGCATGCCGAGCGCGGAAACGGCGGTCCTCAAAATCGACTTCGATGCGGCGATAGCGCATTGTGCGGCGTTCACCAGTTAGCGACAGGCAGCCTTCCTCAGTTTCGAAGGCCCCATCCGAAGCAGTGATTTTCGGGTTCATCATCACTGTGATGCGGCCGCCGAGATCATCGTCCACAAAAGCGATGATGCGCTTGCTCACACCGATCATATTGGCCGCCATGCCTACGCAACGCGAACGGTTAGCTTCTAATGTATCCACGAGATCCTGCGCTACGGCCTCATCGCCTGGCCCAGCGGCCTCCCCCGGCATGCGCAGGAATGAACGTGATGTCATAATCGGTCGCTGCATGTCAATTCCTTTTCTCCGCTTCAGTATTTCCTCTCAGAGGATAGCAAAACGGCTCTGGCGAAAATCACACAGAGCCGTTAGCTTATGAGCTGTCGTTACGTCAGCGCAGAGCCAGGTTGGCGGCACCAATCAGACCGGCATCCTGGCCAGCGGTGGCAGCCACGATCTTGGCATGGCCGCGATAGGCGCTACCTTCCAGGAAGCGAGCGTAGTTATAGCGAGCCGGCTCGAGCAGGATGTCGCCCACAGCCACCACACCGCCGCCGATTACGAACAGGTCCGGGTCCAGCACGGCGGAGACGGCGGCCATCGTACGGCCGAGCCATTCACCAATCTTGCCGAAGGCGTACAGACCGAGCTCATCGCCTTCCTGAGCGGCCTGGGAGACCATCGGGCCTTCCAGCTTGGTCACATCGCCCCCGCACAGCTCGAGCAGACGCTTGGCATCCTGCGGGCGGCGGCGCACCGCGGACTTGGCGAAGTTCTCCAGAGAAGTGCCAGAAGTGTAACGTTCGGCGCAGCCACGCAGACCACAACCGCAGTGATCGCCATCCGGAACCATTGGCAGGTGGCCGATCTCAGCGGCCATACCGAAGGAACCACGGTACAGCTCGCCATTGATGACGATGGCGCCACCAAGACCAGTGCCCACAGTCAGGGCCACCATATTCCGGCTGCCCTGGCCGGCACCGTGCACGTATTCGCCCCAACCGGCGCAGTTGGCATCGTTTTCCACAACCACCGGCACAGCATGATCAATCAGCGCGCCGACATGCTCGGACAGGTTGTAGTCAATCCAGGCAGGGATGTTCGCGGCAAACGTCAGGGTCTTGCGATCAGCGCCCACATTGCCGGCAGCCGAGATGCCGATAGCCTGAATATCAGTGTGGCCTGAAGCAACGGCCTCGTTGTACACATTGGCAATGTGCTGATTGATGGCGTCTGCATCCATCGGCGTGGGAACACGCCAACGCTGGATGATGTTATCGTTTTCATCGCACACGGCGGCAGCGATCTTGGTGCCTCCGATATCCACGGCTAGTGTGGTCATGACTCGCTCCTTGAGTACATAAATGGCTGTTCTGATAACGAAACAATAACGAATCGCTATGACTTAATTACCAAGTGTTACATAAAATGTTTGCCATAGAACATGCCAGATAGCGCAATCGTTGTCATGCAACATCCAAGCAATATAAGGATTGTTAGCGCAAACGTTGGCACTTGCAAAGCAATTACGTCAATCGTTCTATTGGCGTGTCGAAAATGCAAGGAATCAAATCACAATTGAATATAGGCAAACAAGATCAGAAAAACAAAAAAGCTTCCGAACCTGCCGGAAGCTTGATGGCGACCCCGGCCGGACTTGAACCGGTGACCTCCGCCGTGACAGGGCGGCGCTCTAACCAACTGAGCTACGGGGCCGTTGTGTTTCTCAATGAAGCACGAGAGGACATACTATATGAACTTCGACCTACTTGTCCACTCTCGGCGTGTCGTACGCAACGGCAACTCACAACATACGCAACGACGCCGCATCACGCAACGCATGGTTTCATCAAACCCGGTAAACGACATGCCACAATACGTGCCCGAAAAATACGCTGAATGTATGCTGAAGCCCAGAACCCTCAATTCAGGCAACGTTATAGGCAAAGGAGACGATCATGCGTGAACTCAATTGGGCTACGCTAGGATGCGGTGTCATCGCCAACCAGCTCGAACAAGCACTGGAGGGTGAAGGCCGAAAACTGTATTCAGTGGCGAATCGCACTCACGACAAAGGCGTTGCATTCGCCGAAAAGTACGGCATCGGCAAGGTGTACGACACTATTGACGATGTGTTCACCGACCCGGATGTGGATGTCATCTACATTTCCACTCCGCACAACACCCACATCGACTTCCTGCGCAAGGCATTGGGCGCCGGCAAGCATGTACTGTGCGAGAAATCCATCACACTGAACAGCGAGGAGCTTAATGAGGCCGTGGCACTGGCCGCAGCCAACAATGTGGTGCTCGCCGAAGCAATGACCCTGTACCATATGCCGCTCTATAAGAAGCTCAATGAAGTCATCGACTCCGGCAAGCTCGGCGACCTGAAGCTGATTCAGATGAACTTCGGCTCCTACAAGGAGTATGACATGGCCAATCGCTTCTTCAACCGCAGTCTCGCGGGCGGCGCCATGCTCGATATCGGCGTCTACGCACTCTCCTTCGTACGATGGTTCATGAGTTCCACCCCCAACCAGATCCTGTCCCAGGTCAAGCTTGCCCCGACTGGGGTCGATGAGCAGGCGGGCATCCTGCTGACCAACGCGGACGGCCAGATGGCCACGGTCACGCTGTCGCTCCACGCCAAGCAACCCAAGCGCGGTCTGTTGTCCTTCGATAAGGGCTATGTGGAAATCTACGACTATCCTCGCGGCGAGCGCGCCACCATTACCTACGTGGAGGACGGCCACACCGAGGTGATTGAAGCCGGCGACACCGCTAAGGCTCTGGCCTATGAGGTGGCAGATATGGAGACTGCCATCGCAGGCGACCGTAGCATCATGCACCTGGATTACACGCGCGATGTGATGGACATGATGACCTTGATTCGCCGCGCCCAGTGGGGGCTCACCTATCCGGAAGAGGAGCAGGAGTAATCCGCTGGACTTTGGGCGCACTCACGCACGTCCGCAGTCATTCAAAGTCCGCTCAGGAGATTGGTGCTACATCACGGTTTTCAGCCACGCCGCAACCGCTATGATGGCGATGAAACCAACGGATATCAGCGTATAGCGCACGAACATGCTGCGTTCCCGCTTCGCACGCACCATATCCAATCCCCATCCCTCGGAAGCGACCTGCGATTCGGTTCGAGCGCGCATGGCGATGTCCTGCTCGATATGCTCACGGTACTGAGGCATGGTCACCGGTCCGGGCAGTGCGATGGTCGCCAGCGACCGCAACGCTCGGATGAACGTTTGCGCTGCCGTATACACCATCACCAGCGTGCTGCCCGCATACAGATACGAATCCTGCGAAAGCCAGCCAATCGCCAATACACCAAGCAGACCGGCGCCAAGCAGCGCCCAGCCCATCCACCTGAGCACCCGAATCTTGCCTTCGGACGGATGCGCGGCGAACACGAAGCACCATATCGACAAAGCGACGAACGGCAATGCCGAGAGCGCGAATGCCATCAACAAGTCCAATGCCCCGCCAATGCCGCCAAGCAGCCGCATCACTATCGGTATGGCGATGAAGGCCACCGCCGCGAACGCCAGCATCACACCCAGCGCAACAACCTTGCGCCGCTCCGACGCCGGCCTGACCGGCGGAGTGGCCCACCACCATTCGACCGTCCCCAGCTGCGGCCCCCGCTTCAAGTAGGCTATGGCAATCGGATCACCCGCATCAGCATCATGTATCACGGTCGAAGCCCTGCGCCATCCCACTGCATAGGTAAGCGACACGCATGCCAAGGCGAATGCCGCGCACGCAAGCCATGGATACGCCCGGTTCAGCATGGTGGAGTTAGAGACGCCTTTCAACGATTCATATACTTCACCGTTCAATACATAGACCTGCAAGCGATCACCTACGTGATAGTAGTACTCCGAATGCGTGCGATGGCGAAACGGATATTCGACCCCGTTCGCCTCGACCATAACCGAGTTCTTGGCCGTATTCACACTGGACACCGTGCCGGTCACCTGTTCGGCATGCACCGGACCACCGCTGCGATCCGTACCGGCCATAACCGCGGCAATCAGCACGACAAGGAATACCGCCAACCATACGAATGCCTTGACTCGAATTCTGGCCGCAGCAGATCGCTCCGTATCGAGCACAACGCTCGATGTCATGCCGCTATCGGCCTGGTCCGCATCTTCAAAAGATCGCCGAAAAGACCGCTGAAATGATTGCCCCATAGCAACATTGTGTCACGCTCGCATCCGGCGCATTCCAAGCTTTCATGAATAGCAGATGAATCATCAGCCCACTTCGGTCAGCTCGGGCGGCCTACGGGTGGAGTAGCGGAACATCAGCGCCGCGAGCAGTGCGCCGACCACTGCCATGCCACCAATCACCCACATGCTCTGTGTGAATGCATGCATGTATGAGTCGGCCACGCTCTCCCCTGCGGCACTTTGCGCTACAGCGAATTCGGTAACCAGCGCACTGGCCACCGCCGTGCCGATGGCACCGGCCATTTGCTGCACGGTGTTCATCACGGCTGAGCCATCGGCATTGAGTTGGCCTGGCAACTGGTTCAGCGCATGCGTTTGGTCAGGCACCAGCACGAACCCAGAGAATGCCATAAACGCCGCATATGCCACAGCAATCACCCAAATATTGCCGGTGACTGCGATGAACAGCGCATCCATGAGCGTAACGGCAACGAATCCAATCACAATGAATTTGGGAGGGAAATGGCTCTTCAGCGAGCCGCCGATCAATGGCGCTGAAATCGCGCCGACCACAGCACCCGGCAGCAGCGTCAACGCCGCGGCGAGGCTGCTCATGCCGAATCCACGCTGCAGCACAATCGGCAACAGGAAGTTCAGCCCAAGAACACTGCCGGAAGCCATGAGCAGAATCAACATGCCCAGCGAGAATCCCGAGTAGGCGAATACGCGCACCTGCACCAGCGGTTCGCTCATCTTCAGCTGCACCATCACAAAACCAGCCAACACCACCACACTGGCCACCAAGACCGTCCAGAACCGCCAGTCACCTTGCCAAGTCGCGAAGAAGCTGACGGCCACAATCAGGCCCGATAGTCCAAGAGCCACCAGAATCATCGACGGCACACTGATGCTCGCCTGCTCCCTATCTCCGGCATGCCGAATCTCCGGTACGGTGGCCATGCCCATCAGGAATGAAACCACTAGGAACGGCAGCATCGTATAGAAAATCCAATGCCAATTCAGAAATTCCATGACTATGCCACCGAACACCGGACCGATGGCCGGGGCGGCACAGGTCACGAGACTGACGATACCAAGCATCGCGCCGCGTTGTTCGAGCGGAGCCTTCTCCAGAATGATGTTGGTAATCAGCGGCAACGAGATGCCGGTACCCAGCGCCATCACCAATCGTGCGGCGAGCAGCAATAGGAAGCTCGTTGCGAACGCGCCCAGTACGGTACCGGCAGTGAAAATCAATACCGCCGCAATGAATAATGTTTTCGTGGCGAACCGGCGCACCATAAACGGCGAGGCTGGAATCGCCACCGAAAGCAACAACAGGTAGCCAGTGGTGAGCCACTGCACTACGGATGCCTCGATGGCGAACTCCTGCATCAGCGTGGAGTATGCGATGTTCAGCGACGTTTCCGAAAGAATCCCAAGAAACGTAAGAATCGCCAAGGAAACCACGGCGATAATCAGCCGTGATTGCACCGGCTGCTTGCCGCCATCGGGCAGCTGACCGGGCGCCGGGTCAGCGCGCTGATCGGACTCAGTGCGTTCGCTCATAGGACTCCATTCGTCTCGACGATTGTTGCATATCAAACAATCTGGATATCCTATAGACAAATGTTTCGCGAAACTACATGATCGTACATCGCGAGCGCACATGGCAGACTATACCAGCGGTTCGCGGGCGGTGAGTTCGCAGATGATGCCGGTTTCCTGACGAATCCATTCCGCGGCCTGCAGCGCGGCGATGTTCCACAGGGCATGTGGAATGCCGCCGAAATCCGGCTGCTCCGACCAGAATGTCAGATCATCGGGGAATGCGGTGAGCGCGGTGCCCTCCTGGGCAGGCATGGCCGTGCGATACAAGCGTTTGGCCAGCGTCGCCACGAATTCGTTGGCGGCGGCGAATGTGTCATTGAGATGCTGCTCGGCTACGACCGGCGGGCCGACGATCTCCCAGGATTCCACGTCTGAAGCATCCCATTGCGCGGATTCGCCGTCCACTTTGCGTTCCAAGGTGACGAACAGTTTGGCGAATTCGCCCGAAGTCAGTCCGGTGACCCGCCTGCGCGTCGCCAATTCAATCGGTGTCATCGTATCCCCACCTCATATCCAATAATCATGCGGGACGAATCTGCATTTTCGGCGAATATGCACTCGCGTGCCACATCCTGCATTCGTATCCCATAGTACGACAATACACAAACGGCTTAATTCCGCCATTCTTGCGAATGCGGAAATGGAGTAGGACGCTCAATGTGTGGGATGGAACTGCATAACAGGCGATTACGTAGTTCCATCCCCCGCATTGCACGCCATTCGTCTTCTTCGCACTACTTACGACAGCATCGGTAATCCAACGCGATGATCTGCGACTCGACGCGGCCCGTGGCAATCCCCGCCATTCCAGCCCTTCCGATACCATGGTGGGCGGTAGTTTGACGGGGATTCGATCGTAATGTGGCTGAGGCTTCGCACCGCTTGGGCCAGTACGCCGAAAACCGTGGGAGACACCGCGGCCACGTACCGGAACGCCCACGCTCGCACAAACAACACGATAAGACTAGAAACGGCGAAATTCCAACCTTTCTAAGGAGCAACTGCAACTCATGGCAGAATTCGTATTCCAGATGATCAAGGCACGCAAGGCGTTCGGCGACCGCGTGATCCTTGACGATGTGACCCTGAGCTTCCTGCCGGGCGCGAAGATCGGCGTGGTGGGTCCCAACGGTATGGGTAAGTCCACCCTGCTCAAGATCATGGCCGGCCTGGAAACCGTGAGCAACGGCGAAGCCACGCTGACCCCGGGATACACGGTGGGCATCCTGCAGCAGGAGCCGCCGCTGGACGATACCAAGACCGTGGGCGAGAACATCAAGATGGCCTTCGGCCCGATTGCCGAAAAGGTGGCTCGTTTCAATGAGATCGGCGAGGAGATGGCCAACCCGGATGCCGACTTCGACTCCCTGATGGAGGAGATGGGCAAGCTCCAGACCGAAATCGACGCCGCCAACGGCTGGGATCTTGATTCCCAACTCGAGCAGGCCATGGATGCCCTGCAGTGCCCTGATCCGGATACCCCGGTGAACGTGTGCTCCGGCGGTGAACGCCGCCGTGTGGCACTGTGCAAGCTGCTGCTCGAGGCCCCGGACCTGCTGCTCCTCGACGAGCCCACCAACCACCTGGACGCCGAGTCCATCCTGTGGCTGGAGCAGTTCCTGCACCAGTACAAGGGTGCCGTCATCGCCGTCACCCACGATCGTTACTTCATGGACAACGTGGCCGAATGGATCTGCGAGGTTGACCGCGGCCACCTGTACCCGTACAAGGGCAACTACTCCACTTACCTGGAGACCAAGGCCAAGCGTATGGAGATCCAGGGCGCCAAGGACGCCAAGCTGGCCAAGCGCCTCAAGGACGAACTCGACTGGGTGCGCTCCTCCCCCAAGGCCCGTCAGGCCAAGAACAAGGCTCGTCTGGAGCGCTACGACCAGATGGAGCAGGAGGCACGTAGCAACAAGAAGCTGGACTTCTCCGAGATTCAGATCCCGGCTGGCCCGCGTCTGGGCTCCCTGGTGCTGGAAGCCAACCACATCCACAAGGCCTTCGGCGACCGTGTGCTCATCGACGATCTCTCCTTCACCCTGCCGCGCAACGGCATCGTGGGCGTCATCGGACCGAACGGCGTGGGCAAGTCCACCCTGTTCAAGACCATCGTGGGCCTCGAACCGCTCACCAGCGGCGAGCTGAAGATCGGCGACACCGTCAAGATCAGCTACGTCGACCAGAACCGTGAAGGCCTCGACCCGAACAAGAACCTGTGGGAGGCGGTCTCCGGAGGCCTCGACTACATCGAGGTTGCCGGCGTGGAAGTGCCCACCCGCGCCTACGTGGCCAGCTTCGGCTTCAAGGGTTCCGACCAGCAGAAGCTCACCGGCGTACTCTCCGGTGGCGAGCGCAACCGTCTGAACCTGGCGCTGACCCTGAAACAGGGCGGCAACCTGCTGCTGCTCGACGAGCCCACCAACGATTTGGACGTCGAGACCTTGGAAAGCCTCGAAAACGCGCTGCTCGGCTTCCCTGGCTGCGCCGTGGTGATCTCCCACGACCGTTGGTTCCTCGACCGTGTGGCCACCCACATCCTCGCCTGGGAAGGCGACGATGAGAACCCGGCCAAGTGGTACTGGTTCGAAGGCAACTTCCAGGCCTATCAGGAGAACCGTGTGGCCCGCCTCGGCGAGGATGCGGCCCGCCCGCACCGTCTGCACAAGAAGCTCGTGCGCGGCTGATCGGCCGGCTGCTGAATCCTTGCGAAAGAACCGTCACCATACACGGTGGCGGTTCTTTTTTACGCCATTGTGCAGTATCACGCACAACACAACAACCGTCACGCCAATATCCCCCACTATCCACCCCTTGACTGTAGGTTTTTGAACACTGACTGTAGGAAATCAAACGTTTTTCGTTCAAAAACCTACAGTCAGTGTCAGGAATCCGACAGTCGGTGTTGAAAAACCTACAGTCTGGTTTGGCGAGTTCGATATAGGTCCACAATTGGGGTCACATCGCGAAACACGACCATATCTAACCGGCAATTAACCTTCCTCACAGGCTCGTTACATCATGCTGCCATGACTCTTAACCCCCGGTGCGTAAACTGCCAAGCAGTATCGAACGAAGACTGTCACATGAATCGAGGAAGCCATGGCTCAACCAACCACCGTTACCCCATTGGACCATCTGGTCAAGGTATTGAGGCTGGGTGAACCTTCCGCCTACCGCAATCACACCTATATCAACGGCGAAAGCATGTTCTTCCCCACCGGCCGCGTCTATGGAGGCCAGGTCATCGCGCAGTCGGTGATCGCCGCCTCCAAAACCGTGCCGGCCTCCCGCTTGCCCCATTCCATCCACGGCTACTTCATTGCAGCCGGCGATATCCGCCAGGATCTGCTCTTCGACGTCGAGACGTTGCGCGACGGCCGGTCTTTCTCCGCACGCCGGGTGAACGTCACCCAAGCCGAAGGCCCGATCTTGACCGCCATCGCATCTTTCCAGGAGACCGGTCAGGAAGGCGTGGAATTCGCCGATCCCATGCCCGAAAACCTACCGGACCCCGAATCGCTGACTTCCGCGAAGAAGCTCATGGAACCGTTCGCCGAAAAGTCGCCATTCGCCAATTATTATGCGGAAAAATCACCGTTCGACATTCGTCATATCACACCGACCGTGATGCTTCGCGCTGACAAGAAGTCAGCCGAGCATGATTCCGGCAAACAGATGGTATGGATGCGCGCCGATGGCCACGCCGATGTGCCACAGGTGATGCACCGCGCGCTGCTCGCTCTCGGATGCGACCAACTCATGATGGAACCGGTGCTGCGCCGCGCCGGCCTGTCAATCTCCACACCGGGCATCTCGTACGCATCCATCGACCATTCGATGTGGTGGTATCGCGACATCGACATCAATGAATGGCACTTGTACGTGCAGGATACGCCGATTGCCGCACATGGGCGCGGGCTGGGCAACGCCAAGGTGTATTCGCAGGATGGCGAACTGGTGGCCGTCATCGCACAAGAGGCCATGGTTCGCGTACCTCAGCGGTAACGCTGACTGATTGGTCTTATCTTTCCGAAAAATATGGACGCTGAGTAATCGTCAGCGCCCATATTTTTTGGAAAGATGAAGATGATCAAACACGCAGGGATGTTACCGATTACGGTAGGCCGGGGAGACTTCCTGGCGTCGCTTGGCCTCGGCGATCTTGGGATTCTCGGGACCTTCGTTCGGCGGCAGCTGGCAAAGCCATTCACCGATAATGCCGATAACCATGTCCGCGACGCAAATCACTGCTGATACCGCGCATTCAATGATGGCGTCGTGATAGAACGGCGCTTCAAAGTGACTGACGCTCATCAAAATCTGCCCCACATACCATCCGGCAAGCGTGGCGCCAGCAAGTCCCAATGCCTTGGAAAGCACCAACGTGTTCACGGCAACGGTTGGATTGATGAAGCTATGCGGGCGCTTCTTCGGATCGGTGTTCGCATACTTATGCACCTGCAATGCCAAGATCAGCACAATCGCCCCCAGCACGGCAAGCAGACCGGCCACCACCCACGGGGTGCCGATCAGAGACAATCCGGACCGCTCGCCATACGAGGCGAGTCCCATACCGGCGAGCAGACCCAGTACAGCACCAATCACGTACTGCCACCATGGTGTTCGGCGTACTTTCACGTCATTCTCCTTGCATGTTGTGAATCGTGTGTCGTGTAGGCTCACTTACCCATGATCCAGTTATCCGACAGCATGCCTACCTGTCCGGCATCCGGCGCCATGGCCAGCAGGAACGACACCGGCTCCGACCCCAACGTGGCTTCGGCATCCATATCCATCCACGGAGCCAATACGGAGGCATGATTCTTGGCGGATGGCCACGGCACTCGGCAGGCCGGCGTATCCGATGTGACGCCATCCATATCCACAAGATCAAGGTCGATCACACCCTCGTGGGCGGCTTCGACACTGCCGAGCGCCGCAATCAAATCAACTGCGGACAGCTTGGTCTCGACCTGAATGACCGCGCTCAACGCGTCCGGACCATCGAAATGGCTGACGTGATACAACGGTGAAATACCCTGCACTTGGTTTCCGGGAATGCTGTCAATGGAAACGATGGCTTCACGGAACAAGCGCTCGGCGTCATGATCGGCGGAGTCCATGGAAATCACGGCTTTACGGGAGACAGGAGCTGCAATTTCTTGACGATGCTTATCAACAGCGCCATGCTTCACAGCATCGTCAGCCGCATTGGCAGCATGCCCCGAAAGCATCCAATCCTCACTGTCCAGTCGCACGGCATCGCGATCCGCAGCCGCAGTCAGTAGATCCGATACCAATCCGCCGTGAGCACCCGCAAGTCGGGCGGTGGGGTTCAAGGCCAGCCAAGGCGCCAGTACGAACGCACGTTGCCATGCACGCGGATGCGGCAACGACAAATCCGGGTCCGCGCTGGTAATGCCGTCAAAGTCGATGATGTCGAGGTCGAGAGGACGCGAATCCCAATGATTCTCGCGGTTGCGGCCGTGCACGCGCTCGATGCCCTGCAATGCGGCCAATAGCTCATGACTGCCTAACGTGGTTTCGAGCTCAACCACCGCGTTCAGGAAATCAGGCGTGTCATCAGCCATGCCCCATGCAGCCGTGCGATACAGCGGTGAAATGCCGGCGACCTGCGTGCCCGGCAATCCATCCATTTCACGTACCGCTGCGCGCAAGGTGGACTCCACATCACCGATATTGCCGCCCAAGGCCACCACCGCATGATGCACTGCCGGCTGTGCGATGGATTGCGCAACAGCTTCCTGCACGGCATCTACGGCATCGGATCGGCCCATATATTCCGGAACCACTGCACCCTGAGCATCATGAACGCGGGTGATGGATACCGCCACATCAGCAAACGGCACAGTAATCGGCGCATGCGGCTTGTGCACGGTGACGTCGACCTTAACAATCTGCGGAATCTCAAGGATGCGTTCGGCGATGCTCTGGGCCAGCTTCTCGATCAGATCCACATGCTCGCCCTCAATCACCGCCACGATGCTCTTGGCCACACGGCCGTAAT
This sequence comes from Bifidobacterium cebidarum, assembly GCF_009193305.1. Lineage (GTDB taxonomy): Bacteria > Actinomycetota > Actinomycetes > Actinomycetales > Bifidobacteriaceae > Bifidobacterium > Bifidobacterium cebidarum. The sequence goes on from NZ_WBVS01000001.1 coordinate 211,653, forward strand.
CAACCGTGTCGTCCAAGGCATCGGACTGTCCGGCTGCAAGGAGATCAAGATACAGCGTGACATCAACGATGAACGGTTGCGCACGCTGATGCTCGAAATCCAGCACGCCATGAGTACCGTTGGCGCTTACGCCCGTGAGTGTAATGGTGTCCATAATCGGTTCCTAGTTGTTCTCAAGCAGCTACTTTGCGCCGTACTGGCGCCAGATGTTGCCCGCGATGACGGCTGCACGGCTCTTGGCCACGTCGTGCACGCGCACGGCCCACGCGCCATGTTCGGCGCTCAACGCGGACAACGCGGCGGTCACATCATCACGCTGAGCCATTGTAGGTTCTGCGATGCCATTGTCAGCCAACATTGCGGAAATGAAACGCTTGCGGGACTGCCCGATAAGCACCGGGTATCCGGTCGAGCGGAATGTGTCGAGCCCGACCAGCAGTGGCAGATTGTGCTCGATGCCCGGCTTGGAGAAGCCCAGACCTGGGTCGATGATGATGCATTCAGGCTTGACTCCTGCCGTCAGTACATCATCCACCTGACGCATCAGTTCATCGTGCACGTCGGTCAGCACGCCATTCTCGTAGATGGACGTATCCTGATCAGGGTTGGCCCCCTTGGAGCCGGCCAGCCAGCCGCGCCAATGCTGCACGATGTACAGGCAATCGTGGTCAGCCACCACGTGCGGCAGCTCGCGGTCCAAGGTTCCGCCGGAAACATCGTTGATGATCTGCGCACCGCCTTCAAGAGCTGCAGAGGCTACCGAGGCGCGTGTGGTGTCGATGGAGAGCACCGCTCCGGCCGGGATCAGCGCATGGACGGCACCAGTGATACGAGACAGCTCATCCTGCTCGGACACACGCTTAGCACCAGGGCGCGTAGATTCGGCACCAATATCGATGATGTCTGCACCGGACGCCATCATGTCGCGGCCGTGTTGCGCCGCCTTGTCCGGGTCAAGCCAGAGGCCGCCGTCCGAGAAGGAGTCCTCGGTGATGTTGAGCACGCCCATCACCAACGTCTGTGATGCGTCATGCAATGCTTGCAAATCGGTCATTGTTATTTTCCCCTTCTATTGGTATTCAGTCTCTCCCCCACCCGGCTTCGCCGGGAGTCCCCTCGTCAGAGGGGGCAGAGTGATTACTTATCCAGAATAAGACTCATGGCTTCGGCTCGGGTGGCCGGATTGCGCAAGAGACCGCGCACCGCGGAGGTCACCGTCCGGGCGGAGGACTTTTTGATGCCGCGCATCGACATGCACAGATGCTCGCATTCGGTCACCACGATCACGCCGCGCGCACCGGCATAGTCCACCAGCGCATCGGCGATCTGCTGGGTAAGTCTCTCCTGCACCTGCGGGCGGCGAGCATAGACTTCCACCAAGCGTGCCAGCTTGCTCAAACCCATCACACCATCCTTGGCCGGAATATATCCCACATGGGCCACGCCATGGAACGGCAGCAGATGGTGTTCGCATACGGAATACAATTCAATATCCTTGACCAGCACCAGCTCGTCGGTGTCCACGTCAAAGTGCTTTTCCAGCACATCCGCCGGCGAGGCATGGAGGCCGGCGAACAATTCGCGGCCAGCTCGTGCGATACGGTCCGGCGTTTCCACCAGGCCCTCACGATCCGGGTCCTCACCAATTGACTTCAGGAACAGGCGAACGGCCTCGCGCACGCCTTCCTCATCGTAGGTGCCTACGTTCTCCTCAGTCATCTGCTCTCCTCATATATTCCAAGTACCAGTCAATTGAGCAAGCCCGTGGTCTGGCTATGCAACAGCACAGTCAGACCACGGGCTTCTTTCGCAACGGCGATCACTCTCCAGGCTTGATGCCTGCCGAGCGCTTCAGGCTCTCGGGAATCTCCACCGGAGGCTTATCGGAATCGGGGCGACGCTCGTTGGAGAGCCACACTTCACGTTCCGGCGCCTTCTTAATCGGGGCGAAGATCTGAGCGAGTTCCTTTTCGTCCAATGTTTCCTTGACGAGCAGCTGACGAACCAGTTCGTCAAGAATCTCACGGTTGTCGTTGATGATGTTCCACGCCTCGGTGTGAGCGGTTTCCACCAGTTTCAGCACTTCCTCATCAATCACTTCAGCGGTGCGATCGGAATACTTGCGCGGAGCCAAACCGTCCATCACCGTGGTCTGGTCATCATCATCAGCCCACTTGATGGCACCGAGCTTATCGGAGAAACCGTATTCAACCACCATGGTGCGGGCGATCTTCGTAGCTTTCTCGATATCGTTCGAAGCACCGGTGGTCGGATCGTGGAACACAATCTCCTCGGCGGTACGGCCACCCATCGCGTATGCCATCTGATCGAGCAGCTGGTTGCGAGACTGCGAGTAGCGATCGGCGGTCGGCATCACAGCGGTGTAGCCCAGCGCACGGCCACGCGGCAGAATGGTCACCTTGGTCACCGGGTCGGTGTTGTTGAGAGCCGCCGCCACCAAAGCATGGCCACCCTCGTGGTATGCGGTGTTGCGCAGCTCCTCAAGCGCCATGCCCTTGGACTTGCGGCGAGGACCGGCCTGCACACGGTCGATGGCCTCGTCGATGGCGCGGTTGTCGATGAGCTGGGCGCCGGCACGGGCGCATAGCAACGCAGCTTCGTTCAGCACGTTGGCCAAATCGGCACCGGTGAAGCCCGGCGTACGCACGGCCACCATGTGCAAATCGACATCCGGCACAAACGGCTTGCCCTTGGCGTGCACCTTAAGGATTGCCTCACGACCTTCCAAATCAGGTGCGGCCACACCCACCTGACGATCGAAACGACCCGGGCGAAGCAGTGCGGAATCGAGCACATCGGGGCGGTTGGTCGCGGCGATGATGATCAGGTTGGTGTCGTTGTCGAAACCATCCATCTCCACGAGCAGCTGGTTCAGCGTCTGCTCGCGTTCGTCATGGCCGCCACCCATGCCGGATCCACGCTTGCGCCCCACGGCATCGATCTCATCAATGAAGATGATGGCCGGAGCGTTCTTCTTGGCCTCATCGAACAGGTCACGCACACGGGAGGCACCAAGACCCACGAACATCTCGACAAAGTCCGAACCGGCCATTGCATAGAACGGCACGCCGGCCTCGCCTGCAATGGCTCGAGCCAGCAGGGTCTTACCAGTTCCAGGAGGGCCATAGAGCAGCACGCCGCGAGGGATACGGGCACCCAACGCCTTGTACTTGGCCGGGTCCTTGAGGAAGTCCTTGATCTCCTCGACTTCGGCAAGTGCCTCGTCTTCGCCGGCCACATCAGAGAACTTGGTGGTAGGCGTCTGCCCCTCGAGCAGCTTGCCGTTGTTCTTCTTGCCGCCCATGCCGAGCATGCCACCGGCGCCGCCCATGCGGCTCATCAGCCACCAGAACAGCGCGAAGAAGATGATGAACGGCAGAATCGAAGTGACCAGATAGCTCAGCATGCTGGTCTGTTCGATGTTGGAGGTCCAGCCCTTCTCCAGATCACCGTCTTCCACGGCCTTGGCCACCTGCGCTCCCTGGGCGAAGGTGTAGTAGAACTGCACGTCCTTGCCGTAATTGGTGGTCTTGCCGGTGTCCGGATTCTTCTTGGAGAAGTCATCCTTGAGTTCGAGGCGCACCACCTGCTTGTTATCGGTGATCTCGGCGTAGGTGGCCTTGCCCTGCTTCAGCAGCGCGAAACCGTCCTTGGTGTCAATGGTTTTGGTGGCGCCGGTGGAGAACATCTGGAACATCAGCACGGCCATGACCACAAGCACCGCGCCCCACAGCCACGGAGACTGCCAGACCGGACGGTTCTCGTTGCCGCCGTTCTTCTTGTTGCCATCGTCACCGCGCTTGAACGGGTTGGTGAACGGGTTGCCGTTATTACGGTTGTTAGGGTTCGGATTGTTTCCGTTGCCCTGCCCAGGTCCCTGGGGGAAGCTCATGCTTGTTCTCCTTGGTAAACGGACGGCTTCAGCACCGCGATCGATTCGAGGTTGCGGTAGCGTTCGTCATAGTCCAGGCCGAAGCCCACAACGAATTCGTCCGGGATTTCATACCCCGGGTACTTCACGTCCACGTCGACCTCCCGGCGCGAAGGCTTGTTCAGCAATGCGAACACTTCCACCGAGGCCGCGCCGCGACGCTTCAGTTCTTCAACGAGCCATGCGAGCGTACGTCCTGAATCGATAATATCTTCCACAATCAAAATGTGCCGGCCGCGAACATCGGCAGACAGATCCTGACGAACCGTCACGGTGCCGCTTGACTCGGTACCGGAACCGTAGCTGGACAGACTCATGAAATCGATCTGCACTGGAATGCTCAAGGCTTCGGTGAATGCCACCAATGTGTTCACGGCACCCTTCAACACCGCGACAACCAGCGGATCCTTGTCTCGATAATCCTCGCTTACCAGCGCGGCCATCTCATGGATTTTGGCATCAATCTGTTCTCTGCTGACCAGCTCGTGGTCAATATCTTCCTTAACGTCAGCGATTCGCATGCGCTCTATCTTGGCACACGCGAATGACGTGTTTCTTGCGGTTCGCTGAATATCCTCTGGGAAGATTCACAGCTGACTGCCCATGCCAATTCACCACCAATTGATCGATGGCTTCGATCTGGATCGCGCTGACTTCGATTGCGGCCTGACTCAGGGCATGCGCCACTACGCGAAGCCGCATTGCGCGTGGCTCGTTCCCCAACGCTTTCGCATCAATGGTTACGGCCGCGCCGCCCTCCGATCCGGCATCAGCGATGATGGTCACGCTACGGGCGGCGATACGGTCGGCCTGGCGATCGAGATACTCCTTATCCGATTGGATCAGGCGTGCATTACCGGCCAGATGGCGAATGACATCACCGCCGGCGAACCGTTCGATGGCCGGCAGCAGATCATGGCGGATTCGGGAACGAAGCGGATAGGTTCTCGGCAACGGGCCATCCGCGTCATCGCCGTTCGTGGGGTCATCCCAATAGTCCAGGTGCAGATCCTCCCTGCAGATGCCGGTAGTCTCGTCGCGTGTAAGATCCAGCAACGGGCGCACGAACAGTACCTGCTCACGTATGGTGACCGCAGGCATGCCGGCTACCATATCCAGCCCATAGCCGCGCAAAAGCCCGAGTAGCACGGTCTCCGCCTGATCATCCATCGTATGGGCGAGCAACACGCAAGCGGCGTGCGCGTCACGCGAGGCGGCGCATAATTCCCGGTACCGCGCCTCCCTGGCCGCAGCCTCCACACCCTTGCCTGCATCACGTACATTCGCATGGCGAATAAGCACCGGATCAAGACCAAGATTGCGGCAGTTCCCCGCAGCGTTCGCGGCCACGTCATCGGAACCGTCCTGCAGCTGATGATCGACGATGACGGCACCGCAATGCAGCCCTAACGACGCACATACGATCCGGGCCACTGCAGCCAGAGCCATGGAGTCCCGCCCGCCCGAACAGGCGACCAACACCAAGGGAGCATCCCCCAACGGCTCATGTTCACCATGCCTCGCAAATCGCGGTGACTGCCGCTCCAAACCAATATCGGCCAGGGCGGCGCGCACTGCGCCAACGGCTTTACGCAGCCGAGATGAATACGCCATATCAGTCCTTATCGGTCCCCTGCCGATCACAAATCGACAAGTTTCGTAATGAAACTATTGATGGCATTTCGGGCGGCCTCATAATCCTCGGGATTATTCACCACTACCGCAAAGGCCAGAACTCCTCCCCCCCAGCCGGGAGACATTGCCGGTCATGGACGTCACATGCGTCAGACTGCCTGTTTTGACGCGAATAAGGCCAGCTGCCTTATCGTCGGTGTAACGGTCCGCCGCGGTGCCGACCAGGCCGGTGATCGACAATCCTTCCGCAGCCGGGGCACCAACACCGGTCTTCAGATTGCGCTGCTGCACGGATACCAACGTGCGCACGGTCAGCTGCGAACCATCGGACAACCCGGAACAATCCGCCATCATCAGTCCTGCAGTATCGACGCCAAGCTCCTGCAGCGCCGCACGCACCGCTTGTGTGCCGCCTTCAGGGCTATTGGGCACATCTTGTTTGGCGAGCGCAGTCAGACGGCCGAACTCCTCGGCCAATGTATTGTCCGAATGACGCAGCGTATAGGCGAGAATCTCGGACAGCGTCGCGGAACTCACCGAGGCCACCGGGCTGGCGTCGCTCGGAGCGGCGGCCGCGGTCGGCTCCCCATTCACCGTGATGCCATTGTCCTGCATCAGCTGCGCGAACCGCTGTGCGACGTCAATGGCCGTATGCTGCGACAGCTCAGGGTATCCGGCCGAATCATCAGGATCGCTTGGGGCGGGGAAGGCATCCGAATATTGACGCCCGCCGTCGATGGCCATCGAGGAGACCGGCGTGTAGTACATCGTGTAGTCGCCTGATACCGAACCGCCGTCTTCAAGCCCTTGCGGGATGCGATTCTCACCGAACAACGTGTCATCATAGTGAAGCTCGACGCTGCCGATGCCTCGCTGGGCGAGCGCGGCGGCAGTGGCCTGGGCCAGGGTCACCAGCCCGGCACGGCCATTGACATGATCGGAATCGGATACGTCTGCAGACAGCAGCATGTCGCCATTGCCTTTAAGCGTCACCACAGTGCGCTCATCATCTGTCGAGATGAACGTTTGCGTATCAAGCGTGGAAGCCATGTTCAGCGTGGCGGATGCGGCCAAAGCGGTCAACGTTTTCATTGTGGATGCCGGTTCGCGTGGCGTATCAGCCTCATGTTCGGCAGCGGTGCGGCCTTGCGCATCCTGGATGATCACGGAAACGTCTTGGCCCACGCCTTGTGTGGATAACAGCTCGTTTACAAGGCTTGTGGCTTGACCGGCATTGATTGATTTGCTGAGATCGACCTGCGCAACGATGGTTTCGCCGGCGTTCGCGGTAGCGGGTTTGGCGAAGCTGACGTCGGGGACCGGCTTCATGGTCAGCATGCCGGGAGCGACGTCCGCGATATCAGCAATGCAGTATCCGGCGAATAATGCGACGGTAAGCAATGAGGAGATCGCAACGGTGACATGCCGGCTGGCTCTGCTGCGTCTGGACGTGCGCCCATTGCCCTGTGACTTCGCCACGACCATACCCTGTTTCTCCCTATGTGCCGTCAATGCTGCAGTGAGGCGAACGAATCAAGTGTCGTAACAATCGATAGCATTCGCGCATCCATCAGCTTACCGCCCAGCCATGCCCCCAGCACCAACATGCCCACACCGTTCAGCAGCGAAATAGGGATCAGCAGCCAGAACATCGTATCAATAGCACCGATGACGGCCAATATCAAAGCAACTACACCGGTGGGAAGCAATAGCACGAAGGTGCCGATCAGATAGACGAACGGGAAGAGCCCCTGCGCCATGGCCCGCCCTTGAGGCGACGAGAATGGTTTATCCATCGAAGACACCGGATACATCAGTATGGTCGAAGTGACCTCCGCCATGCCAATGCCGCATAATGCCACGGCAATGCCCAACGACCAGAACAGCAGAGCAATCATCAGGCCCCGAGAACGAGTCCAGTCACCGGTAACAATCATCAACACGATGCTCAACACCGTCAGATATGCCAACGCGATGCTCGCATACACTCGCACACGCCCGACACGGTCCTGTATGCCAGAGACGCCCGCAATCACCTGCATCGTGAATCCACGACCGTCATACGCGATGCCGTTGCTTTCCGCAATGGAAAGCAGCCAGCCGGTGGTGATCAATGACGACCAGATAGCCAGACTTTCCCCATGTGCCTGTACCGCGAAAATCACCACGAAGAACAGTGGCATGACGAACAACAGTGCTTGGCGAGGATCGCGCTTGAGATACGTGATCAGTCGCGCCGATATGGCTCCGGAGATGGAATCCGGCATGCGTGTAAAGGCGCCCAACCCCGCAATGCTGATCGTGCGCGATGCAGCACCGGTGGTTTCGCGTTCGTACTTCAAGCACCACAAACAGCCCGCGAAGCACACCGCCCAGGTGAGCGCCAACACCAGCATGTGACCCGCCAATGCCGGCAGATCCGCTCGTGCCGCATCGAACGGCAGCTGGAAAGCCGCTCCAAAAGGCGTCCAAGCCGTGACGTCCGCGAACAGGCGAAGTCCGGCACCGCGTTCGGCGGCCGTGGCTTCACGCAAGGCATCGGAGTTCACGATGATGTTCGGCAATTGGCACAACCCCACGAATCCCAGCACAGAGACTATATAGAACGTTGCTTTGCCGCGCTTTGAGGTAATCAAGGTGCTCAGCAGTGACAGCAACAGCTTGGATAGGCTGATAATGGTGAACACGGCGAGCACCGCCGATATCAGCGAGGTGATGATGACCGCGGGGCCCATACGACGGTAGGCCAGCGTCCACAGCATCAGGGCAAGTACGCCGGTGATGGCCGGCAGACCGCACATGCCGGCAAGTAGAAGTCCCAGGTGCAGTTTGCGGTCCGGGATACCATACAGCGCGAATTTCCTGGGACTCATGCTGGAGCCGTCGCCGAACATCATGAATTGAACGAACACCGTGGCCACAGTGATCACGGCACCGAAAATAACGATGAACCCACGAATGAAGGCGAACGCCCCATAATCGGCAGGCAGCACGCCGCTGGCCGCCATATGGTCCGAATCGCCGATGAACCATGCGCCCATGGCTGTGCCCACCACCGTTGCCACGGCAATGATCAAGGCGAGCACATAGGCGACGGTCTGCCACACCGATTTGCGCAATGTGGCCCATGTCAGCGCCCAGCGCAATCGTACCAATGTCAGCGCGGTAGTCATGCGAGGGCCTTTCCGCCATCCAGCCAAGACAAATGCGCGGCCTCATGACGGCCTCCGACCAGCTGCAGGAACCGGTCTTCCAAGTCTTCGCCTTGAGCCACTTGATCGATGGTGCCGGCGGCGCAAACCTGCCCATTGTTGACTACGGCCACATGCGTGCACATCTTTTCCACCAAAGCCATGACATGCGAGGAGATGATCACTGTGCCGCCAGTGCGCGCATACTCGATGAGAATGTCTTTGAGATTGGCGCTGGATACCGGATCCACCGATTCGAACGGCTCATCGAGCACCAGAATGCGCGGGCTATGAATCATGGCCGAAGCCAAGCAGATTTTCTTGGTCATACCGGCCGAATAATCGGTGACCATGGTGCCGGCGGCGGCATTGAGGTCGAAGGCGGCAAGCAGATCACGAGCGCGAGCCGTGGCTTCGGTGCGCTTCATGCCACGTAGCATGCCTGCGTAGACCAGGAGCTGCAGCCCGGTCAGACGGTCGAAGATCTGATCGGGCTGCGGCATCACGCCGATGATCCGTTTGGCGGCATTCACGTTCCGCCAAACATCGGCGCCAAGAATCATGGCGAGACCCGCATCCGGAGTCAGCAATCCGGTGACCATGTTGAGCGTGGTGGTCTTGCCTGCGCCATTCGGCCCTACGAGGCCATAGAACGAACCCACTGGAATATCAAGCGATAGCCCATTGACCGCGATGTTGTTGCCGAAGCGTTTGAACAAACCCCGGATGGACACCGCTGCATGTGGATTCGGCGGAAATGCAACATTCCCCTGCATGTTGTCTATGCTCATAAACTCACTCTAGCCTATAAGCACTCGAATGCCACGCTTTGTCGAAGAAGACACAGCGGTCGGTTTCCGGCCCGAATTCGTGCCGGTCCGGAAACCGGACAGCTCAGCCCTTATGCGTAATCGGCTTCCACTGAGCCTTGGCGAAAATCGCCTGGAAGGAAATCGGTACGTAGCTGAGCATGTAGATCGGGAAACTCAGTACGTATGCCAGCAATTCCTTATTGGAAGCGCCGATTTGGTCGCGCTCAACGATAATGGTCAATGCGGCGAGCGCCATCAGGCCGAGCACGGATGTGATGATGCCGTTCGACCACCCCACCAAAGACTGCCATTGGCTCGTCCAGCTCACAAAACCGAATGCCGCGAACAACGCACCCATGATGACGCGTGCCACGCCGAGCACGGTGAACGGGCAGAGCATCAACGTGAAATCGATGCAGGAGAAGTCACGTTCACGTACCGCGCGTTTGAGCAACGCGGGACCATAGTAACGGAATACCTGCAGGAAGCCCTTGCTCCAACGCAAGCGCTGACGCCAGCTTTGCGCGAACGTCACCGGCTGCTCATCGTAAAGGATCGCATTGCCGCAATACCCGATGCGATCGCCATGCAGAATCGAATCCATCGTGAACTCGAGATCTTCGGTCAGCAGATGGAACTTCCATCCCCTGTTGCGCTTCATGACATCGCAGGAGAACATGAATCCCGTACCACCCACGTGGCAGGAGGAGCCCAGAATCATGCGGGAGTTGGAAAGGAATCGCGATTCGCGGATGAACCACAGCGCGGAACCGGAAGACACCCAATTGTCGGCGAGATTCACTGAATTGCGGTAGCTGGTCAAGATCTTGAAGCCGGCGCTAAAGCCCTTGTTCATCTCTTCGAAGTAGTGCTTATCGAGCTTGTTATCGGCATCGAAGACGAAATAGGCGGCATAATCATCGGCCGCACCGGTTTCCAGCATATGGTTCAGCAGATAGGTCAGCGCATATCCTTTGCCGATCTGCTCCATATTGTGACGCTCCAGCACATGGCAGCCGCGGGCACGGACCACATCGGCGGTGTGATCGGTGCAGTTGTCGGCCACCAGCCAAATATCGATCAGCGAGGACGGGTAGGTCTGCGCATGAATCGAATCGATGAGGTTGCCGATGACGTTCTCCTCATTCCTGGCGGAGATCAGCACGGCATATCGGTTGGTCATCGGCGCGTCGGGGAATCGCACGGGCTTGGCGAACAGGGACATCACAATGCACACGCCCTGATACACCATGCCGGCACCGCCGACGATGAACAGCAGCACATCAAGCACAGAGAGCAGCGTCATCAGCGCCACCCCGCTCTCGGGTTGCTGCTGGCGGGGGACTTGGCCTCGTCCGATTTGCTCACATCAACTCCGTTCGCATGTTTGTTGGTCGACTCAGCGGTCGATGGCGTTGCGGTCCGCCCGTCTTCGGCTTCCTTGGCTTCTTCGGTACCTCGCAAACCAGGCTTTGCCATGCCCGAAGCATTGCCGGAAAGCACGTGCTTCGGAATCGCCACTGTAGCGGACTCATCATCCTCGGGAAGCAAAGGACCTCCCTGTTCAAGGGCGTACAGTTCCTGCTGCAATCTGCGCAGCTCCTCATCCATAGGCACTTTCTTGGTCGAGCCTTTGGCGGCGCGCGGCACATGCTCGCCAATCGGATGCAGCACGTGTTCGCCGAACGCCTCGGAAGCCTCCACGATCCTGGACTTCTTCTCGGGTACCGGGTCATACATCAGCGGCGAATCGACGAGCTCGTACCGCCTGGTGTAGGCACGGAAAATCACCTGGATCGAAGCCGTGACCGGCAAAGCGAGGAAGGCACCCAAAGCTCCGAACAGCGAGCCGAACGCCAGGACGGCGAGGAAGGCCAGGGCGGCATTGATGTCCATCGTGCGCTGGGAGATCCTCGGGGAAAGAATCAGGTTCTCGATCTGCTGATAGATGATGATGAACACCAGCACGGCGAGCGCGTACGTCCATCCACGATTGCCCCAGGCGAACAGCACCGGCAAAGCGCCACCGATATAGGTGCCCACCGTCGGAATGAACTGGGAAACCACGCCGCAGAACAGGGCCAACGGCAGCCAATACGGCACTTGCAGCACCTCGAGGAAAATCGCGGTGCAGGCTGCATTAATCAATGCCAGGATTGAGCGGGAGAACAGGAAGGACGAAATCTGGTCCTGCGCCACGGTCCACACCAACAGGAATCGGCGCTGGGTGTTGGGAGCGAGCCAACGGCAGAACGAACGGCGCAGTTTCGGGCCGGCTGCGGAAATGTAATACGTGGTCATAATCACGGTCATGAGGTTCAGCAGGAAGCCCATCAGCCCGCTTACCGTGCTCATGGCGGTGCCTGCGAAGTCGGTGACCCAGGACGTCTGGATGTTATTGAGAATTTCCGAGCCAAGACTGTTGATTTCAGGCAGTTCGAACGTGCTATATTGCCCGATGAATTCACGAATCTGCTCATACATGGCCGGCAGTCCGCTGACCATGGCGATGACCTGTGAGACGAACATATTGCCGAACAGGGTGAGCAGCACACAGATGATGATGGCAAGCCCCACCATGCCGGTGGCGGATGCCGCGCCACGCTTCCAGCCATGCTCCACCAAAGCCAGCACCAACGGTTCGATGGCCAATGCGATGAACAGGGAAATGATGATATCGAGCACCAGATAGGAGATGCTGCCCCAGGAACGCCAACAGAAGCTGAACACCACAATGGCTATGGCCACGTAGAACAACGCGCGTCCGAACCATTCCGGAGGCCTGCGAGGGTCGCCTTTGGCGGGGAACAGAGAACCCAGGTCGATGCGGTTTTCCTCCCCTCTGGGTGCTCCGGATTGTGGATTGGCGGCACTGGTGGTATCACCGGCGCCTGATTCATAGGTATTGCGCGCGCTTTCGCTCATGGCTCCCCATTGTAGCGAGGGGCTCGATGTTGCCGGCCGATTTCAGATGCTCGCGCAATGCTCATGCAATGTGCATGCCGTCCGCGCGCCAACGGGCCGGATTGTTTGCCGGAGTACACCCGCTTTTCTATCCTTGGAACCATGCTTACCGTTTCGATCATCATCCCAGCGTGGAACGAATCCGAACGTATTCGCGATTGCCTGCTGAATGCCACAAGGCAAACCGTGATGCCGCATGAGGTGTTGGTGGTGGACAATCGCTCCACCGACAACACCTGCGGGATCGTCGAACAGTTCATCGCCGAACATCCTGAGGCTCCGGTCAAATTGCTGCATCAGGACGATGAGCAGGGTCTGATTCCCACGCGTAACTATGGTCTGAACCACGCCACGGGTGATGTGCTCGGTCGCTTCGACGCCGACTGCATGATTCGCCCGGATTGGGTGGAGGTGGTCAGCGGCATCTTCACCGAGGACCCTGAGGCGATGGGTGCCACGGGGCCAGTGATGTATTACGACATGCCGTCACGCCATTTCGGTTTGCGCGGTGACAATTCCCTGCGTAAGCGCATCTACCGTGCCGATGGCGGTCAGCCGTTGCTGTTCGGCTCGAATATGGCGCTGCGTGCCTCGGCCTGGCATCAGATCGCGGACGAGGTGTGCCGAGATAAGGCCGATATGATGCATGAAGACATTGATATTTCCCTGCATCTGATGGGCAAGGATCTGAAAACCGTGTATTCGCCGCGCATGATCGCCGCGATGAGTGCCCGACGCATGGATACGTCGCTGAGCTCGTTCCTCAACTACATGCGCCGTTTCAAGAACACGTTCAACGCGCACCCGCAGCATTGGCGCAAACACAAGCCCGAGATTCTGTTCACCGCCATGTACCCGGCGATGCATCTGTTCTACCCGGTGTGGCAGAAGGTGTTGAACACCGCCGACATCAACCCGGCCGAGGCCGCGTGGATCAACGAGCAGATGGAGTTGGCTGAGGCACAGGGCAAGAAGCTCTATGCCGAGACGCCTACGGATGAGGAATACGACGAGAAACACGAGAAGTAATACCCGCCGAACCGGTCTAAAGACAACTGAGGGAGCCACAAATACCTGTGGCTCCCTCAGTTTTGTTATGCAAGCCTGATTCCTTCTCATCAAGCTCGTCAAGCTTTTCAAGCTCTTCAAGAAGGAATCATGCGCAACATCACATCAGCGACTTGTAGATGGCGAGGATGTCCTCTTCAGTGGCCTTGCGCGGGTTGCCCGGGGTGCACACGTCGTTGAAGGCATCGTGGGCCAGCGGCTCGAGATCGGCTTCAGTGGCACCGACTTCGGAGATGGTGGTCGGGTTCTTCAGATCGACGGTGAGCTTGTGGACGGCCTGCACGGCCTCTTCACGAACCTTCTCGAGGTCGCCGGTGTAGGCGTCCTCAACGCCGAAGGCATCGGCGATGTCACGATACTTCTCACCGGTGAAGTCCTTGTTGTATTCCATGACCGGGGCCAGCAGAATGCCGTTGGCGACACCGTGGGCCACGCCGAGACGGCCGCCCAGCGGGTGGGCCATGCCGTGCACCAAGCCGAGGCCGACGTTGGAGTAAGCCATACCGGTGATGTAGGAGGCGTATGCCATCTGCTCACCGGCCGGGATGTCGCCGTCTGCGGACTTGGCAAGGTTCTTGGCGATCATGCGAATGGTCTGCATGGACAGGCAGTCGGACAGGCTCCAAGCGCCCGGGGTGATGTAGCCCTCGATGGCGTGGGTCAGGGCGTCCAGGCCGGTGGCGACTTTCAGGCCGCGTGGCATGGAATCGGTCAGATCAGGGTCGACGAAGGCGACGATCGGGATATCATGCGGGTCGACAGCCACGAACTTGCGCTTGTTGGCGGTGTCGGTGATCACGTAGTTGATGGTGGTCTCGGATGCGGTGCCTGCGGTGGTCGGCACGCCGAAAATCGGGACGGACGGGTTCTTGGTGTCGGCGACGCCCTCAAGGGAGAGCACGTCGGAGAACTCCGGGTTCGCGGTGATGATGCCGATGCCCTTGCAGGTATCCTGCGGGGAGCCGCCGCCCAGGCCGATCAGGAAGTCGGCACCGGATGCAGCGAACTTCTCAACGCCATCCTTGATGCACTCAACCGGCGGATTCGGCTTGACATTGGAGAAGACCTCGTATGGCAGGCCTGCCTCGTCCAGGACCTTGGTGACCTTCTCAGCGGTGCCGGTCTCCAGCAGAACCGGATCAGTGACGATAAATGCCTTGGTGAACCCGTGCTGTTTCGCAACGGTGGGGATTTCCTTGATGGCACCACGGCCGAAGTATGCGGTCTGGTTGAAAATCATCCGATAGACCATTTTTATGCTCCTTTGCATTGGAACCATTGGGTTTTGCTGGTGTCGCATTCTCCCCGGTAAAAAGTCCGGTAAAAGAATACGACACCTTCACGAATGATTATAGACCGGGATGGTATGACATCCCGCATGTTGTGTGTTAGTAAATGTCAGCGATTATTCCCCGCGCTTTGCGTAGCTGCTGCATGGCAAACCGGGGGTCATCCACCGCGCTATTGAGCAGCATTTGCAGCTCGGCATCGGGGAGGCTCTTTGCGTATCGAATCCAGCTTGCCGCATCGTCGAGCATCCCGGTGGCGGCGTAGGCTTGGTTCGTTCCCATAGCGGGCAGGCGGAGCTTGGGACACTTTCGTTTTGTCTTGCGTATTGCTACCTCGGTGCAGGGGATGCCTACCATGTTTTCGGGGCATAGCACCCACGCGGATAGGCACCGGCATAGAAGCCATTTGCTGGGCCTATAAATGTCCCAATCCCATGTCAGCGGCCCCGTACCTCGGATGGCGGCGGTGTTATACGTATCGAATGTGTCCCGTTCGCTTTTTGGTCGGTCTTCAAAGCCCCAATCATTGAAGACGTCCAGCAACCTTTGCTTGTCATCTTCCGTGGGCATTTCGTCCTCGCTCAGGAGGGGCAGACCGAGGCACTCCATTGCGACGGTTGCAATCCGGGTTGCGCCGTCCAGAATGTCCTCGCGGACAATCTCCATTGGCATGCCCTCGGGAATGACCACGGTCGCGCTCTCCTCATAGGCGGCTTCGAGCTCTTGGGGCAAGGCCAGCCCCCGGTCGCTCGTGATTCGTATCGTCTTCATGTTTGCCTTTCCGTGCCGGTCTTTCCGGCCTCGCTAAGTTAATATCTGCCACCGTGGCTTTTCGTCACCCGAGACCCCCTCGTAGGCCCCGTTTTTGATGTCTCCGCAAGCTGCTTCTTCAGGCTTATGTTACGTATTTGTAAAACTTATGTTACGAACATGTTAACGATTCTCTGTCGTGCAGAAAACCCCGGTCCACCGAGGTTTTTGAAAAATCGCGTGTCCGATATTTACACGGTGACACGTCGGAAAGGCCGACGTGATGATTTGGAAGGGAGCCTTTATTATGGCTGGCTTTTCTCGTGTGACCGTTCCTGCTGGAACGATTGCTCCTTCGATGCGTTTCATTGCTCTCGCGTCCTATAAGGGCACGGAACCGCAGACCAATAGGGACGGCTCGCAGAAGCTTGTGGACGGTAAGCCCGTTTATCCGCTTCGCGGCTTGGCTGTCAAAGTTCTGCAAGCTGATGGGACTTGGCAGGTTGTTAACGACGTTTCCGTCAAGGCTCGTGTGGCAAAGGATTGGCCGCAACTGACTGAGCTTGTCCCAGTTGGAAGCGTGATTCTGACCCCGTACGTGAAGACCTCCGGTAATGGATACTCGTCCGTGGCGTGGTCGCTCGTTGTGGATGATTTGGATGTTGCCAAGTGACCGGCTTTGCCGGTCGGCGGGGCTTCGGCCCCGCCCCCTCATGGGGGAGGTTTGAAATGACTGGATTGTTCGCACGGCCTCGTGGTGCGGCTCCGTTGGAGGAATGCTTGGAGCTGGAAGGCTCGGGCGTATCCGCTGATGAATACCGGGCGGCGTGGCAGGCGGTTTGGGGAGACCTGTTGACCGTCTACGCATACGATGGCGACTTCATAGGTCTTACGCCCGTGGACGTGACTACGGAGTCGGATTGTGTTTGCAGACCTGAAGGCATTCGTAGGAACGTCGCTTTGCTTCGCTCCTATGGGGAGCTGGGTGGCCCCGATGCTTTGAGCGATGGTGATTACACGGAGATTTTTGGAAGGGAAGGATGGGACGATGACGGTTCAAGACTTGTCACCAACGCAAGCCCCTTGCCCCTTGTCTGAGGCGCTTCAAGGCACCGGTTTGACCGTGATTGATTACGTGCGCTTCTGGAAATGGGCTGGGGCACCGGATGTGGCTGTCAATGACGTTTGGGGCATCACGCACTTTTACGCGATTGATGAAGCGGTACGTCAGGGGTTTCTTTTTGACCCGCTGGAGGTCGCGTACAACGCGGCGTTGTTCCAGGAGGTACGTAGGGCGGCGCTTCGAGCGGCCGGTCTTGCCCTCGCTGACGGGAGACGGGGGAACTGATGACACTTGCAGGTCTTATAGGTTTCGCTATCGGATTCGTAGCGGGTTCGATAACGGCGGCAACGATTTTCGTTGCGATTGTTTGGATTGACGGAAAGGATTTTCACTATGAACGGGACAAAGCGGCCCGTGAAAGCGTGGCTGGAACCGGCGACATATTCGGCTCTCAGGATGTGGGCTGCGGCGATACCGGGCATGACCATCTCGAAGTTGGTGGGGGTGGCGGTGCGTCGGGAGCTGGCGAGGCTGCAAGCCCAGCAGAAGCCTCTCGATGTAACGGAACCCCGCCCGTCTGGAGGGGCTGACGGAAGAGGAAATAGACCCCCGCGTGGCGAGCGTGGCGAGCGTATCGAGGTCTCTAGGGACGGCTACGAGCGATGGCGACGAGAGCGGGCCGAGGCGAGGGCTACGCAAGATTCGGAGGCAGGGCAATGACAGCGCATGAGGTGCTGGAATGGCTTACGTCTACGCGCGTGCCGGTATGGTGCGTGGTTCTCGCTCTTTTTATTGGGATTTTCGCTCGCGAGCTGGTCGAGGCTTGGGGCCGTAGCCGGGAACGGGAACAGGCATATAAGGATTACTGGGACCGGAAAGGGGGTGAGAACGATGATGAGGATTATTGACGGCGAGCCTTACGTCTCGCAATCCGACGTCGCCGCGCTGGGTGAGGTCTCGGACACGCAGATTATGCGGCTTACTGCTCAGGGCGTTTTCCGTGACTCCATCCAACGGCTGAACGGGCGATGCTGGTACCGGCTCACCGACATGCTGAGCTGGCGTAGGTCCCGGCAGGGCTGATGTCCACATTTGTGGACACTGGGGAAGTTCCCCGTGGCCCCCGCGTCAGCGGGGGTCAAGCCCCCGGAGGGGGCGCAGACGCGACGGCGGCGAATGCCGCCGGGCGCGCAACCTTACGGGGAACTTCTCTACAAAATGGTGAAAACCGTTGGAATTATTGGCCTCGCGGGGCTTCGCAACTTCTCTACAAAACCGGGGGAACTTCCCTACAAAAAAATATATGCATGGAAATGCACCGTGTGCTTGGTCTGGATGAATATGTTTCTCCGGCGTTCTGAGCATGTTGGGAACTTCCCTACAAAAAAGGAGGTTTGGAATGGTCTTGTCGCTCGTGCGTGAAATCCGTTATCCATCGAAGCAAAAGATTAGGCAGCTGAATCACGTGATGAACTCGTCGGCATGGCTCATTACGGTTCCATCAAAATATGTTCGCGGTGATGTGCGTATCATCACGGATGTGTTAGAGGGGCACCCGTCATGGTCGTGGATAGGCCAGAAAGAGGAGGGCGATGGCTCCACCGTTTGGAATCCGGAGAAGAAGGCATGGGAGAAAGGGCCTCGACCCAAGGCCCCTGATGGTGTCTGGCTATTCGGGGACGGCGGCAAATACAACGGCATGAGGCACTATTGCTTTTTCGTTGCCACTCCGCAAATGCATGGCGGTACTTTCGCAAAGATGTTCCCAGACCAAACGGATATTGAGGTGTGTCGTCGTCCTGAAGCAGCAGCCCGGTATGTCTCGAAACTCGAAACACGAATAGAAGGCCCTTGGCAATCGACCGGCTTCGCATTTCCCCAGCAAGGCAAACGTTCGGATTTAGTTACCCGTGACGATGCAGTGAAAAAGGTGCTGGCTGGCGCTGACCCGGACGAACTGATGAAGGCAGACCCGAAGTTGTTGGCTTTTGCAAAGTATTTGGACCGGGCCTATGAGATTTGGATGAAAGAGAAAGGAAAAGGCATGCGTGATGTGCATTGTCTTTATGTATACGGTGAGGCTGGCGTAGGCAAATCTCTGTGGGCTTGGCTTTACGGTAAACGGCATGGCAGGGATGTATACCGATTGACCGATTACGTACATCCTTGGGACGCATACCGGGGTGAGTCGGTGGTGATTGTCGAGGATTTTGACGGACGTATGCGACTCGATGACGTGTTGCGCTGGACGGATAGATATCCCGTGGAGCTGACGGCTCGGTACGCAAACAAACATGCGTTGTACACCACGGTGATTTTTACGTCGAATCGGCCAATGTCAGGATGGTATGGCTACGACGAGTTCGAGCCGAAACAGGGACCGATAAACCGCAGGATTACGACGGTGTGCGCGTCGCTCGGCTCTGACGGGGACACGATTAGCTTTCGTCATGTCGCAGGCCCTGAGTGGATTGAAACGCTCCCGGATGAATCGTTGCGCTCGATGATAGGGGAATCCACCGGCGTAGCCCCCTCGGGTGCTGACGGTCATGGGTACGTCGAGAAACCCGAAACGACCCCGGTTGAGAAGCCTCAGCCGGTGGCAAACGATGAGGCATATCCCGTGGATATGTCCAGCCCTACGGCGTTGCCGTTCGCGGTCGATGCTGATGGTATCCCGATTGACTTGGGGTAACCCCCGTAGGGGCATCGTACGGGCCGTAGCGGTACGCCGTGCGAGAGTGACGCATAGCGCGGGGCGGCGGTGTGCGGGCATGTGCCGCAAGCCGTCCGGTGCCCCCGCCGTGGAGCCGCCGCTTGCAAGGCGGAACGCCGGGGATGTGCCGGACGGCGGCGGTGCGTCCGCATGTGCCGACGATGCCCGCGCGGCGCGTTGCGGGGTGTGTGCGTACCGCGCTCGTATGATGCTGGTCAGTCGTAGTCGGGTTCTTCCTTGATGGTCTGTAGTTCCTCGGCTGTGAGGTAGTTTTCCTCCGGCTCCTTTGGGGTTAGCTCGCTGTCGATTAGCTCGATGGCCTCCCGGCGCTTCTGTTCGGTGGTATGGGTATACCGTGCCGTGACATCAGCCTCTTTCTTATGTCCGAGAATGTCCTTTCGCACGGCCCAGTCCACCGAATACATTTCCATGATGGATTCGGCTACGTGCCGGTTGTCGTGTTGCCTCCATTTCCACGGCCCATACCATGCACCGCTCCATTGCTTCTTCGTCATTTCCTTTTCGTCCGGCCATTGACGCGGCTTGCCCGTCCGTTTGCTCCGGGTGATGTCGTCCCGTATGGCCCAGTTATGATAGGCCAGAAGCAGCTCCTGCCATATGCTCGTGAGGTATGCCGGCTTGAAGTGCGTCCCCTTGCCGGTACGGAAAACCCAATCGTCGGGTTGGCCCCGTTCGGCATCTCGCTTGGCATGCAGTACATCGGCTATCCTTCCCGATAGCGGCAGAAGCCTTGCCGCTGATTCGGTCTTGCCTCCGGATGTCTTGACGATGGCCCGGCCCTTCTCTTCGATGATGACGCGCTCGGCCACGCTCACGCGCCGGTGGTCGAAATCCACGTCCTTCCATTGCAGACCCAGTACTTCCTCGCGACGCAGGCCCATTCCCATCTCCATGAGGCATAGCGCGTAGAACCGATGGAATCTGTTCGGCTTCGTCTCCCCCGTCATGGGGTCGGTTATGTCCGGTTCGGCTAGCCATAGGAGCAGGCCCGGCGCATTGCTAATCCAGTCCTCCGTATGCTTCGCTTGAGCCTTGCGCACTTTCGGCTCAGCGGGTATCCGCAGATACCTCGTGGGGTCGTCCGCCGCTCGTATCCAGCCCTCGCGAACGGCTTGATAATAGATGCTCTTCAGTACCTTGGCCGCTTCTGGTATCGCGTCCACGACGGCCTGTAGCTCGGCGGTGCTATATGCGCTGATGCTCTTGTCCGGTAGCCGCTTGCCCACGGCGGCGAGCTGTTTTTCATACGTATAGCGTGTGTTGCCCCTTACGTTGCGTTTCGTCTTGTCCTTCCAGAAAAGCTCTATCGCTTCGCTGAGCTTATGCGTGCGCGGTGTGCCGGTCTTGCCGGTGGCAAGCTTGCGACGCATATTCTTCTCCATCGCGGCCACGGCCATCGACCTTGCCATTTCGTGGACGGCTGGATTTTCTTCTTCGGGTATGTCCGGTACGGGCGCACTCCCCGTTATCTGTCTCCAGTCCCCTGAGGCTGTGCGGTAGCAGGTATAGGCCCGGTACTTTCTTGTGCCGTGCGTGTTGACCACCGTGATGCTTGGTGTTAGCGTAGCGAGGCCCCGCGAGGCCGTCAGGCTGGTGTCTTTCATGCCTCTATGATAAAACGTCGGGTAAAAAGAAAAACCCCGATTTTCGGGGTTTTGGCAGGCTTAAAACGTTGGAATTTCGCGGTTTCTTATGGTCTCCGGTAAATCATGCGATAAACCATAGGTGCTCTCCTTTTTGAGCTCGTACCTGTTCCAGCCATTCGTTCGTTGAATGGTCTAACGATTCCTCAGTCTAGCGCGTCTGTGAACGTTAACCTGAAAACACGCTGAGAAGATACCATGCAATCAAATATTTTCCTGAACGATGAGATTCTTCCGCCAACAGCGATCATCAACGCTCAGACCATGATAATCGGCTTCAAACACGTATGAGCGGACTAGGATATGAGCACGGTTGGAAGTTCATATATTGTCGATATGGAAATCGAGGTGGTTGTATGGCAAACGGCAAATCGATGACCGTTGCGCAAATGGTGGAACTATTCGTGGATCACTCGGCACCCGTACGCGTGGACGCATTTGACGGCTCGCATTTTGGCCCGAGCGACGCCGATCTGCGTATTCGCATTACCAGCCCAAACTGCATGTACCAGCTCTTGGCACATCCGAATGAAATTGGCGTGGTCCGCGCTTACGTGCTCGGCGATTTTGATGTGGAAGGCATCGATTACGCCGACCCTTATCCGGCTATGCGCAAGCTCATTTCGCTGGCCAAGTACGTCAAGCCCATCACACCGGTTTCCTTCGCGCGAGTTTCGGCGGGCATCCTCAGTCACGGGCTCAGAAAGCCTCCAGTGCCTTCCACCGAAGGACCAAGCAAGTTCGACCGTATCAAGCGAGGACTGATGCCTCATACGGAGAAGGCCGATTCCGAAACGGTGAGCTTCCACTACGACATGTCCAACGAGTTCTATGCTGACTTCCTGGGCCCCTCCATGACCTATACCTGCGCGGTATTCGACAATGAGAACATGAGCCTGGAAGACGCCCAGGCGAATAAGCTGCGCCTGATTCTTGACAAACTTGGTCTCCAGCCTGGCGAGCGTTTGCTTGATATTGGCTGCGGCTGGGGCTCGATGGTCATCACTGCGGCCCGCCGCGGCATCAAAGCCCTCGGCGTGACTCTTTCCAAGGAACAGGCGGCATACGCGAATGATTGGATTCGCCGCGAGGGATTGCAAGATCTGGCCGAAGTGCGCGTGCAGGATTACCGCGAAGTCCCCGAGCGCGATTTCGACGGCATCTGCTCCATCGGCATGATGGAGCACGTAGGCACCAAAAACTATCAGAGCTATTTCGAGGAGATGTTCCGACTCCTGAAGCCGATGGGTCGACTGTTGAACCATCAGATCACCATCAGCCATGACAAGCCGAACGGCAAGCCCGGCACCGACGAATTCCTCGATCGATACATCTTCCCGGATGGTGATCTCGGCGCCCCCGGATTCATTGAATCCTGCATCCACGACGCCGGATTCAACGTGGTGCATCAGGAGAACCTGCGTCAGCATTACGCGCTGACCCTGCACCACTGGAACAAGAACCTTTCCGAACACTGGGACGACGCGGTCAAACAGGTTGGTTTCGAACGCGCCAAGGTCTGGGGTCTGTACATGGCGGCCTGCGCGTTGAACTTTGAGCTCGACGGCATTCAGATTCACCAGTTCCTCGCGGTCAAGCCCGACCGCGTCGGCCACCCGGACGGCAAGTGGTACCCACTGCGCCCTTGGTGGAAGGCCTGAGAACCAAAAAGCCCCGCTCGAAAGCGGGGCTTTTGCAGTGGTGGCTCCGAACGGCGTCGATCCGTTGACCTAGCGATTTTCAGTCGCTCGCTCTACCAACTGAGCTACAGAGCCATTGAATAGATCGCTTGTAAATAAGCGGCCATTCAAGCGACCCCGGCCGGACTTGAACCGGTGACCTCCGCCGTGACAGGGCGGCGCTCTAACCAACTGAGCTACGGGGCCGTGTTGTTTCTGTCTTGCGACAGGCAACAGATAGATATAATACTGAAAATCAGAACTTACGCAAACCACGGCGTGTCCGGCTGATTTCCAACGATTTGCATTGAATTACCACCACCCATTCACGATGTGATTTCGCGTAGTCACACACAGTACCGGCATAGAAGCCGGCCCCACGCATATCGAATGGCCCTATGCCCGCCGAAGTGTACCTGCCACCCGCCATCCGGCTCGGCATAGCGGGTGGCACAATGGTCAGATAGCGAATCATATAACAAGCAGCTCGCACACCACAGCGTGGCATGAACCACCTTGACGAAAGGCCAATCACCATTATGACCGACCCCCAATCCTTAATTGAGCCGGTAAACGAGGATTTCGACGCAACGCACGCCAACGAGGAACATACGGCGCCAGCTCACCCGATTCATAAAGTGCTGTCTTTCGTCCGTCGCTCGGCACGGCTGGACACCCGACTGCAGCGAGCATGGGACAACTATGCCGACACCTACCTTTTGGACATCGACGCCGGCAACGCACGGCTCGACGTGCGAGAGGGCTTCTCCTTGACCGAGGCATATATCCAGTCCACGTGGGGCAACAGCAACCCACTGATCGTGGAGATCGGCACCGGACAGGGGGAGAACGTGGTCGCCGCGGCCGCAGCCCATCCGGAAACTAACTTCCTGGCCCTTGAGGTATACGACCCGGGCGTGGCCCACACGCTGCTGCTGGCCGGCAAGCAAGGCCTTACCAACATTCGCATCGCCCAAGTCAACGCCGCGGAACTGTTCAAGGTCACCGCCCCCGGCACCATCGCCGAGGTCTGGACCTTCTTCCCGGACCCCTGGCCGAAGAAGAAGCATCACAAGCGCCGCATCGTGCAGCCGGAGCTCGCCAGCAACATTCATAATGCACTGGCGCACAACGGCGTATGGCGTATCGCCACCGACATCGAGGATTACGCGCTGCACACGCATGAGGTTATGGATCATCTGAATGGATGGAAGAACATCGGCACCATCACCGTAAGCCTGCCGCTGGAGCATGTTGGTAAGGGCAATGCCGACATGGCCGCCGATATGCCGCACGCCGACTTCACCGAGTCCGAACGCTTCGACGGTCGTGTACTGACCAACTTCGAAAAGAAGGGTCTGGACGCCGGTCGCGTGATTCACGACTTCACTTATCAGGCAGTCGCCCTTCGCTGAGCTCGCAGTTATGGCCTGGCTATAGTTGCGGGGCGGAAAAGCATTTTGGCCATTTATGCACTTGCATCCCACGCACCCCAATTGCAGCAGAACCTAAGATTGGCGCAATTCCAACGTTTCTCACACACGGACCGTGGGACACAACCAGTGAGCGGGATGCAACTGCAGAATGCACCCCATTGCATTTCCGTCCCGCAAAACCCAGCAATCCCAACACGACACGCCGAAGCAAATCAAAATTTGCGCAAACAGCAGAGGCTCACTATAGTAAGACGAGTTGTCCGCCCCCATCGTCTAACGGTTAGGACACCAGACTTTCAATCTGACAACGAGAGTTCGACTCTCTCTGGGGGTACTTCAACAAAAACCTCGACCATTAGGCCGAGGTTTTTTCATATGTTCATATGCGGTTGCACATAATGGGGTCCGCTTATTCCGAAGCCAACTACAGTGGTCACTAAGGGAATTCAGGCATCAGTCCTCGCCGTCGATCGAATCCGATGACTTGCCGGGAGAAGGGACGAGCATATGGAATGGTTGGAAGGCAGTCACACCGTGGTTCTCAGAGCCATCAGGGAGAAAGACGTCGAAATTCGGCATGACAAACGCCGCATAGTGCGTTCAGCGATTATCTTTACGCTTTTCGTCTGTGGAGGAATACTTCTACTTATCAGAGCGGCATCATCCCTGTGGGTATCCGACCATGGAGACATACCCATATGGACGCCTGGAGCGCTCGACCTGCCGGCTCTGGTGTGTGGAATCGCATTGCTTCTGGCGTCGGGCCTGCCGCTGTCCATCGTGATCGTGTCCTCGCGCGACAAGCGTTCATGGCAACGTCTCCGCCACAAACTCACGTCCGATTCATTTGTCGGCATCGAAGCGGAGCGAATTCACCCAGGCCTTGTCTCATATGCCGACGCTAGGGGCAATGATGACGATATATTCAAATATCCGGTGAAGCGTATCATGTGGCGGATCAGTCCGGAACATCGATCGATGCATGTACCGGCATATGTCGACGCTGCGCAATGGAAGGCCCTGAACGGCTTGCCCGATCCGCGCCCGAAATGGGAGCACCGGCATTTCATGGCCATGCTCGATATCAATCTCGTGGGAAGGCGCATCGCCGTAACCGGCATGGCCCCCATACCCGTAGTTTTCGTGGAACGCGCATGGGACGGCCGCAAAGACGGCAATAATCATGCTCGCATGCACGGAGCCTCCATACGACCCGTCGCAGGCACACTGCTCGTGGACGACGAGTCTTCCGCATCCGCACCAGCCGCCAATCGATAGGTCGTCTGCGCGCTGCCGCATATTGCCGGCAAGGTCGAGGTCTATTCATATCTTCGTATGTCGGGTCGCGGACACGATGCCCCGATATGCTCATCGCCTGCGCCCGCTATTCAGTAGGCGCATTACAGTGGGAGGCACACGAACGTCCATGGCACATGAATCGCAAATCGAAGCAGGTTCTCCCCCTCGCCAACAGCGAGTCGGCATGCGCGTCAAGGCCTTGAAGGCCGCATTTCCGCTCACGGTGCCGATTTGCATGGGTTTTCTCTTCCTCGGTGCGTCTTACGGCATGCTGATGGGCACCAAGGGATTCTCGTTCGTGTGGCCCATGTGCATGAGTGCGTTTATTTTCGCGGGCTCGATGGAATTCGTCACCGTGAACCTCCTGCTTTCCGCTTTCAATCCCCTGGCCGCTTTCCTGCTCGCCCTTATGGTGAATGCGCGCCATCTGTTCTATGGCCTGTCCATGTTGAGCAAATTCAAAGGCCTTGGCTGGAAGCGCCCGTACCTGATTTACGGCATGTGCGATGAAACGTTCGCCATCAACTCCTCCGCGCGTATTCCGCAGGACGTAGACCGTGGTTGGTTCTATTTATGGGTCACGCTGTTCAATCAATCGTATTGGGTTGTCGGAGCCACCGTTGGAGGCCTGATCGGCTCGCATCTGCAATTCAACACCGAAGGCCTCGAATTTGTGCTTACCGCACTGTTTCTGGTGATTTTCCTGGATCAGTGGCTTGGCGGCAAACATCACGAACGTCTCTCCGCGGTGATCGGTGTGCTGGCTTCCCTGATATGCCTGGTGATTTTCGGCGCTGATGATTTCATGATTCCCGCTCTTGTCGCCATGCTGGTGCTGTTCATGGCGCTGCGCCCCTATTTGGATACGCTGAAGCCCGAAACCCAAACCGAAACCGACGATACCGTCATCAATCACACGGAGGCTCACCAGCAATGACTATGACCATATGGCAGGGAGTGATTACCGTTGCCGTGGTGGCCTTCGGCACCATCCTCACCCGGTTTCTGCCGTTCATCGTCTTTCCGGAATCCAAAGAACCGCCACGCGTCATCGATTACCTTGGCTCGGTGCTGCCCTACGCCATGACCGGACTCCTCGTGGTGTACGCATTGCGCAATACGCCGATTCTCACGGGCTCACATGGCATTCCCGAGCTGATCGCCTGCGCTGTAATCGTGCTGCTGCACTGGTGGAAACGCAATATGCTGCTTTCAATCGCCAGCGGCACAATCGTGTACATGCTGCTGGTGCAATTGGTGTTTTAGCCGGCAACGAAAGACCGGGTCTCCATCAGGGGACCCGGTCTTCGCGTATCGGCATCAGTCTTTCAGCTGCTTCTCCACCCAGTCGACAATATAGGGTGCGACCTCTTCAATCTGGTCGATGGCAACCTCGAACTCATGAGGCCCGCCATACCATGGGTCGACCAGATCAATCTGGTCCTCGCGCCCCGGCTTCGGCTTGGGCAGGTTCGGATCGAAGCTGCGGTACATATGCACTTCGGCACGCTTGCCAGACGGCAGCATACGCAGCAGCGCGCGCATATGGGAAGCGGTCATCGGCAGGAACAGGTCGGTGCGATTGATTTCGTCGCGGGAAATGCGATGGGCGAAATGATCGCGGGGAATTTCATCGCCATAGCCACGTTCGCGCAGCACGCGCACGGCACGCGGATCGATCGGATGGCTCCACTCCTCGTCTGAGACGCCGCTGGATTCCACATTCACCTTGTCGCCTAGCCCACGTTCGTCGAAAAAGTGGCGCAGGATAATCTCCCCCATGGGGGAGCGGCAAATATTGCCGGTGCACACGGTCATCACGGTATAAGGATGGGTGGTATTGCTCATCGATTACTTTCGTCTCGTATGTCGTCGTATATGCAGCCAGTGGGCCACGTATCACTTGGTTTTCGTCAGCACGCAGAACCGGTAAGAAGCGATGCCGCAATCGGGGTCGGCCGGCTTGAGCCGCTCCCCCATCTCGGCTTCACGCCACAGGCCGGCCTCGACCAGCGCCTTCATATCCGGTGCGTAGGAATCGGCATCGACCTCGGCATCCAGCACTGTGATGTACGCCTTGTTGGCGAATGGCAACGCTTCAGCGAACAACTGCGCGCCACCAATCACCCAGATTTCGGAGCGATCCAGACCATCATCCGGAATCGCCTCCTGACGGGCCAAATCAAGTGCATCATCGAGGCTGGTGACCACGGTCGCGCCGGGTGCGCTGTAGAGCGGGTCGCGAGAGACCACGATATTGTCTCGATTCGGCAGCGGCCGGTACTTCAATCCCAATGATTCCCAGGTCTTGCGGCCCATGATCACCGGATGGGAGACGGTCAGCTCCTTGAAATGCTTCATGTCTTCAGCGCAATGCCAAGGCATTCCACCGTTAAAGCCGATTGCGCCCTGGCGACCTTCTTTGTCGCGGGCTTCGGCCCAAATCATATTCACCGAGAAAGTCTTGGGAAAGTCGTCTCCCCAGTCCTCCTCATTAGCAGACAGCCCGGCAACTCCGGGCTCGGGTTCGTGATAGCCGCTACGGCTACTGTCATGCTCCATTTCGCTTTACTCCTCCTGGATTCAACGGAACTGGGCCTTAGTGTAGTTGATATGTCAGACGGCTCCGCACTAGTAGCGGAGCCGAAGGTTGCGGACTGACGACTATCAGACCGCCACAGGCGCTTTGATAGTGGGGTGATGCCGGTACCCCACGATGGTGAAGTCCTCATACCGATAATCGAAAAGCGAATCGGCCTTACGGATCTCAATCTGCGGGTACGGGTAAGGCTCACGGCTCAACTGTTCGAGCACCTGCTCGATGTGATTGTCGTAGACATGGCAGTCACCACCGGTCCAGACAAATTCTCCCGGCTCAAGGCCGGCCTGTTGCGCCATCATCAGGGTCAGCAGCGAATACGAGGCCACGTTGAACGGCACGCCCAGGAACATATCGCATGAACGCTGGTACAGCTGGCAGCTGAGCTTGCCATCGGCTACGTAGAACTGGAACAACGCATGGCACGGCGGCAGTGCCATATGCTCCACCTCAGCCGGGTTCCAAGCCGACACCACCATGCGTCGGGAATCCGGGTGGTGCTTAATCAGATCCATTACATTGGCGATCTGGTCGATGGTACGGTTCGGGTCTTCGGGCGTAGGAGCCGGCCACGAACGCCACTGCGCCCCATACACCGGGCCCAGATCACCGTTCTCATCGGCCCATTCATCCCAGATATGCACGTTGTGTTCCTGCAACCACCGCACATTGGTGGAACCTTTGAGGAACCACAGCAACTCATATGCCAGTCCCTTGAAGAACACGGTCTTGGTCGTGAGCAACGGGAAATAGCTCGAGATATCAAATCGCATCTGCTGACCGAACAGGGAAATCGTGCCCGTGCCGGTGCGGTCGGACTTCAGCGTGCCTTCGGTCAGGATCTTGCGCACCAGGTCCTCATAGGGCATGGGGACATTGGTTTGCGGACGAGCGGGGATACGTGAACGGATTTCTGCAAGTTGTTCTTCGGTCAAAGCCATGCGCACTATGGTAGCGGCAGGGGCAAGACCTCAATTCCCCATCAGCGTCATCACCGGCGTCGCCATCGGTGCCACAGCAACACGATCCTTTAGCCATTACGGGCTGATACTCCCGCAATCACGATGCTCGAGGCATAATGGAAAGGTCAATCAATGCCATGAGATGCCGTAAGGAGGCACACTATGGGTAAGCGACTGTGGGTGGAGCGCAACAAGGACGGTTCATGGGACGCATTCAGCGATGATGGCGCTCACATCAAGTTCGGCAAGGATCGCGGTCAGTTCACCCCCGGCGATCTGATGAAGGTGGCTTTGGCCGGCTGCGCCGCGCTTTCCAGCCAATTCGCCATCGAGCACACGCTCGGCGAGGGCAAGGGCGCCAAGATCGTGGTGGATGGCTCCTACGACCCTGAGAACGACGCTTACACCGGTTTTGAAGAGCAGGTTGTGGTCGATGCCTCCGACGCCGGCCTTTCCGATGAGGACGCCGAAAAGCTCAAGGAACGCATCACCCGTCATATCGACAAGGGCTGCACAGTCAAGCACACCTATGTGCAGGAGACCCCTGTGCGCATGAATGTGACCATCAAGCACTAAATCAACCAACTGACCCGATAGTCGATTCCGGTCACTGCCGAAATCATCGGATAAGGGGCATGACGCTGGACCGTAAGCTTGGCCGAACGGCCTTGTGTCCAGCGTCATGCCCCTTATCTGATGACGGTCAGTTAGCAACTGGCCTACTGGGTCTACTGACGCTCGGGATCGATGGTCTTCTCGATTTCCTTGGCGACTTCCGGCTCGGCCTTGTCCACCGGAATCTCCTCGACGCCGGCGATCTCCTCCAGCGACTTGGTCGGCACGTCGGCCGGCGAGCTCGGAACCGTGTCAAGACGGGATTCCGCGGCTTCAACATACTTGCGCGGCACCACATACACCGGCCCCACGGCATGCTGCAAGAGTCCCTGACTGGTGGAACCAAGCAGTAGACCGGTGAAGCCGCCACGGCCACGGGAGCCCACCACCACAACATCATGATCGTAGCTGGCCTTGGTCAGGGCACTTACAGCCGGGCCAGAGACGATGTGCTTATTGATCTTCAGGTTCGGATGGGATTCCTGCAGCGGCTTGATACGCACCTCCAAGTCATCCTCATAGGACTTCAGCACATCGTCTTCGCCGTCGATGCCCTTCAGGTTCGGCACAGCGGAAAGCACGTCCAGTTCGGCATCCCAGCACGTGGCGAAGTCGGCGGCGATCTCCAGCGCCTTCAGACCCCACTTGGATTCGTCGGAGCCCACGGCCACCTTGGTGATCGTGTTGTTCAAATGCATCAGGTTGCCGTCGTCATCGGTGTACGGCACCACGACAATCGGGCAATACGCGTAAGCCGGCAGCGAGGAGGACGTGGTACCCAGCAGACGCTCAGCCAGACCGCCTTTGCCGCGGTTGCCGATCACAATGAGATTGTAGTTGCGGGAGAGCTCCACGAACACCGATGCCGGGTCACCGGTGACGATCAGCGTGGCGGCCTCGACACCCTGCTCATCAGCGATGGCCTTAGCTTTGGACAGAATCTCCTGAGCATCGGAATGCGCGGCATTGTCGTCCCCCATCGCCGTGTAGGTGGCATCAAATGATACCGCTGCATAGCTGGGCAGGGAATACGCGCAGACGATCTGCAGCGTGAGTCCGGCATGCTTGGCATAGTTCGCGGCCCACCATGTTGCCTTGTAACTGGCATGCGACCCGTCAACACCGACGAGAATGGCCTTGTCGTTAATCATGACGACCTCCTTGAAGTTATTACGGCATCAGCACCGCATACCTTTAACAATACCCCGCAATGCTCAAGTTGGCCGGTAATAAAAACGCGGGAAAAATCACAATCCCATCTGCCGACGCCCATAGCCGTACCCATGACGACAGATGAATAAAGGCTTTGCAAGCCTCATTTCCGGGACTTGCAAAGCCTTTGAAGAACAATCAATCCGATATGTTACGGGATGCGCACCACAGTGGTGAGCTTGCTGGCCAGGATACCCGCCAAGGCAACGTTGCTGCCATTCCAGCCACCGTGAATGGCCTTGCCACCGCCAACATATAAGGCGACGTGATCATAGTGAAGACCGCCATTGGCGCCGTTCGTGTACTTGTAGATCAGAATATCGCCCGGCTGGAGGGAACCATCAGTGACCACATAGCCGCCTGGCACATTGACGTATTCCTCGGGCCAGCCGTGGAAGTTAATGCCGCGAGCGGCAAGCGCCTTGGTCACCAGTGCAGTGCAGTCCATCGATCCGCCAATCAACGAATACGCACGATCGATAGAAGCCGCGGCGCCAGCGCTGGCAGTGGCCTCTGAATCGGAGTAGCTCAGCGCGGAACGGGAATTATTGCGGCTTGCCGCAGCATCGGACTGAGACTGAGACCGAGCCTGCTCGGCGGCCTTCTGAGCCGCCTCTTCCTGAGCTTTCTTCTGAGCCTCCGCATCCTTCTCGGCCTGAGATTTGGTCTGAGGAACGTTGAGACTTTCCACGTCTCCCCAGCTGGCATCATCAGCCACATCCGTGGAGGTGGCTTCAGCGGCGAAGTCCTTGCGCACCTGCGTGTATGCGGGGAAGGACTTGGTGGAGGTGACAGTCTCCTGGACCGAAGCAGCCGAAGCCGCAGGAGCAAAGGCGAACAAGCATGCAGCTGCGGCGCACACTGCCACCATAGAAGAGATTACGGAATTAGTCTTCATAGAACCCTCACCTTACACTGCACCATTCAACAAATCACGTCCACAGCGAAATTCAAAGCTATGAGATAATGCACATTCCCCGGCGTGTCGCGCTTGCCGTCATCAATCAGATACGAACCGGCCTCGCAGCAATCAGCACTATGAAGATAGCGGACATCAGTAATGAATGAACTGAAGCTTGCTGGCCTGGTCAGCGGAGAAGGTACGGCTGGAAATAACACCCAATCCCTTGACATTGGACTCGGAAACCTCAATCGAGCCGTCCGCGTTGATCTTCTCTATCACAGCTACATGCCCGTAATACGCGGCGGCACCTTCTTGACCCGGCTGGAACACCACGACGTCACCGACATGACGCGGGGTCCCATCCACCCAATATCCAAGAGCGCTGGCGGAGGAAGCCCAAGTAGTGGCGTTGCCGAACCTACTGCCGGTAGGCAGGCCCATCTGTGCACGGCGCTCATACGCATACCACGTGCACTGACCCCACGGGTACGTGTTGCCGTTGGCGCCGGTATCATGATTCGGATTGAACCCGTCCGGCACCACATCGGCATCCTGATCGAGCAATGCGGAGACCACCGCATTCTTTGCCGCGTTACGGTTCATCAGCTTGGTATCCAAGGCACCGTCGGAATTGCTCAAGCCCCAATCACCCTCGACATCAGACTGAGTGGCCACCGACGAGGTGAGATCGGTACGAGCTTCAGAACGCGACGCGGCGCTGAGGTCACTCACCCGCTTGATTTGCGTGGTGGTCGTGGCGCTATCGGCAACAGTCAGGTCTTCATCAGTGTTGGCAAAAGCCATGGCACCGGCTGCAGTGCCCACCAGAGCGGCGAGCGACGCGGAGGCGAGAATATGGCTGCGACGTTCGGCGGCACGGGCGGCCTGCCGAATCGAACGACGGGTTTGCGGAGCGATCTCGTTGATCTTGGCAGCCACTGCGGGGTCCAACCCCAGCACGGCTGCATCGTCGCCTGCGGACTGCACGGCGCGAACAGAGCGAATGGAATGTGTTCCCTTACCAGAGGAGAACAGCGCCTTCGCTAAGCTAAACTTCTGGCGTGTAACCTT
Organism: Bifidobacterium cebidarum; assembly: GCF_009193305.1. GTDB lineage: Bacteria > Actinomycetota > Actinomycetes > Actinomycetales > Bifidobacteriaceae > Bifidobacterium > Bifidobacterium cebidarum. The sequence continues at coordinate 244,534 of NZ_WBVS01000001.1, forward strand.
GGCCGCTTTATGCGAAGCATGCTTCATACCTAATAAACTCCTTGGTTTGGTTGACAACGGCACATCATGATCAGGTACCGCTGTACCGACACTGCCATTTACTCTACAACGAACATGCGTCATTGAGGAATCAAACGACGAGCATATCGGCGTGTCAAACCGGTTCGATATCCTATTTTCGACAATATGTCAATCCGGCCACCGATCATGTTCTGGCGTTATTCCCCTGTGTTGACTACCCTATTCTGCGTGACTATGACAGTAAAGATTCCCGATTCGATAAAGCCCGAAGACGGTCGTTTCGGCTCCGGCCCCAGCAAGGTGCGCCCGGAGCAGATCGCAGCACTGGATGCAGGTGCCACTACTCTGCTTGGCACCTCTCACCGTCAGCTTCCGGTAAAGCAGCTGGTCGGCTCAATCCGCGAAGGATTGCACGACTTCTTCAAGCTGCCTGACGGCTATGAGATTGCCTTGGGCAATGGTGGCGCCAGCGCATTCTGGGAAATCGCATGCGCCTCCCTAATCACCCGGCGTGCCGCGTTCGGCACCTATGGCTCATTCAGCGCGAAGTTCGCCGCTTCCGCAGCCAACGCGCCGTTCCTTGAAGAGCCGGCTATTTTCTCGTCGGAACCCGGCACATATCGGCTTCCTGAGTTTACCGAAGGTGTGGATACCTATTGCTGGGCGCACAATGAGACCTCCACCGGTGTGGCGGCCCCGATTCATCGCGTCCACGGCAGCCAGGAGGCCGGTGCGCTGACCGTAATCGATGGCACCAGCGCGGCCGGAGCCTTGCCTATCGACATCAGCCAGACCGATGTGTATTACTTCTCTCCGCAGAAGGCGTTCGGTTCGGACGGCGGCCTATGGGTGGCCGTGCTTTCCCCCGCCGCCATCGAACGTGCGGCAGGCGTGGAGTCCAGCGCGCATCTCGATGGCGCGCGCCGATGGGTGCCGCCGTTCCTCTCGTTGACCAAGGCCTTGGAGAATTCCCGCAAGGACCAGACGCTGAACACTCCTTCCGTGGCGAATCTCATCATGATGGAGAACCAGGTCCGCTGGCTCAACGACAATGGCGGCCTCGACTGGGCCACCACCCGCTGCGCCAAGTCCGCATCGCTGTTGTATTCATGGGCCGAACGCTCCGATTACGCACAACCATTCGTCTCCGATCCCGCCGCGCGCTCCCATGCGGTGGTCACCATCGATTTGGATGAGCGTGTCCAGGCCAATCAGGTACTGGCGTTGCTGCGCGAAAACGGCATTGTGGATTGCGCCGGCTACCGCAAGCTCGGCCGCAACCAGCTGCGTGTCGGCGTGTTCCCATCAGTGGAACCGTCCGATGTGGTGAGTCTGACCAAGTGCATCGATTACGTGGTCGAGCATTTGTAACGCATTCGCCGGCACGACGTCCAAAGCATTCATAACGCCAAAGAAAAGTAGTAAAGAGGGGCGTTTGACGTTCCTCTTTACTACAGTCATAGACTATGAAGTTTGCGCCCATCATCGATCCAGCCATTCGCAAACCCGCACCGAAGCCGGTGCGGGTTGATTTGCGTAAGGTTTTCGGCATCGGCACCGGCCTGTGGGCCGTGGCGCTTATCATCGCCCTCATCGCGCTGACCATTCATCATGGCACGGAATCGTTTGTGGTGATATGCGCCTCGGGCGTGATCATCGGCCTGCTGCTGCTGATCTGGGAGTTCTTCGATCGCTGGGATTACCGGCGGCTTGGCCTGTAGCGGCTATCCGCCTATTGCGCGAGCGGCAGCGTCAGGCTAAACGTGCTTCCCTGCCCGGCCGCGCTCCACACCGAGACATCGCCATGATGCGTCAGCGCCACATGTTTGACGATGGCCAGACCAAGGCCCACGCCATCGGCCGTGCGCTCGTTCTGCGAGGCACCGCGATAGAACCGCTCGAAAATACGGCTCTGATCCTGTTTTGCTATGCCCGCTCCCTGATCAATCACACGAATCACAGCCTGATTGCCATCTTTGGAGGCTGAAGCGGAAACACTGACCACACCATTGTCCTTGGAGTATCCGATGGCATTCTCCACCAGCTTGGTCACGGCGCTATCGATTTGATCGGCCAATCCATTGATCACCAAGGCATCATCGCCTTTGAGACGCAGCTGCACGCCAGCCCGCTCGGCTTCCGGTTCCAGACATTTGATCGTGGCACGCAGCTGTTCCATGACATTAAGCCTATTGGCCGAGGACGGCGTAATCGGCTCCTGCGCACGAATCAGCAACAGCAGGTCGGAGACCATATGGTTGAGTTTGTTGCAGCTGGATCGCACAAGCCGCGCGTCCTTGACGATCTGCTCGCTGCCGGGATCACCCTGCTCGAGCGAGTCGGCCAATTGGGACAGCGCCTGTGTGGGCTTCAACAACTGCTCGGAGACATTGGTGATGAACGAATCACGAACCTGGCCGAAACGCACGATCTCGCTGACATCCGTGACTAGCACGATCACGAATTTCTCGCTGATACGCGCCACCGTGATCTTCAGCCAATTCGGTCGGCTCACCGACTGGGCGGTCACGTGATCGTTGCCACCGCGGTCCACCGAATAGCGGTCCGGTGTGGCAGTCGTTAAATCAAACTGGCGCTTGCCGCCGGATTTCCTGGCCTCGTGCACGGCCTCGAGCACTTTGGTGTCAATAATGGCGTCTTCCTCCACCACACCAAGTTGATAGGCCGCCGGACTTGAACGCACCACCGAATCATGTTCATCCACCACAATCGAAATGCCGGGCAGCATGGACAGCAAAGCCGCCGTGTCATCAGGCAAATCATCGATGTCATTGTCTTCACGATGGGCGAAGGACAGCGTTACGCGATGCGTGGCGATGCCCACAGCCATGGCAACAATCACAACCAGCAGAACGGCGAACAACGCGATGAGCGCAATCAGCGCTGCAAGCGGCATCTGTATCATGCCTTATATTCTTCCACACGCCGAAGGTCATTACTGTTCATTGCTGCGGCGCGCCGCTAATATGAATAACGAGTGAACGACCCAATGAACAGTTGAACAACTTGAGGTTGCGTTTAACTACGTTGATGTAGTGCGCATGAGTTGGAATAATAAACTGGTACAGGTTGCAACAAGCAAGCATGAAAGGCTAGAGAAATGCGCGTTATTTTCAACGAGGAGCTGAAGCAGGTTGCTGACGACCTCGACCATATGGCGCAAGATGTCCGTAAGGCGATCAACGGTGCCGGCGAAGCCCTGCTGAAGCAGGACGTCGAAGCCGCGCAAACCGTGATTGACGGCGACATCGAGATTGACGCCCTTGAATCCTCCGTTATCGATCAGTGCGTGAAGCTGCTCGCCAAGCAGAACCCGGTGGCCACCGATCTGCGCGTGGTGGTCTCCACGCTGCGTCTGGCTTCCACCTTCGAGCGCATGGGCGACCTTGCCCGCCACGTTGCTGAAGCCGCTCGCCGCACCTACCCGGCCTCTCCGCTGCCGGAATCCGCACAGCCGGTGTTCGCCGAGATGATCGACTTCCTGAACCACACCACCGACGAGCTGGTCGACCTGCTGAACAACCGTGATGAGAAGCACGCCGAGAACATCATCCTGAACGATGACAAGCTCGATGACCTGCACCACAAGACCTTCGAACTGGCTCTTTCTGATGACGTGACCCGTCAGCAGACGGTGGACATCGTGCTGCTGGGCCGCTTCCTGGAACGTCTTGGCGATCACGCCGTCTCCGTGGCACGTCGCGTGGCCTACATCGTCTCCGGCTTCGACCCTTCCAAGAAGCCGACTCGCGACGAGGGCACCGACATCGACTGATTGGCTTCATAATTCAAGACCTATCCCCTAGGGGATGCCCGAAACGGCGATCCGGTTACAACTGGGCGCCGTTTTCTTTTTGCTCTGACGCAGGATTTTGTACTGCACCAATCTGCGTCGGTGGCGCATAAAAAAAGGGACTGCACAACTATTGTGCGCAGTCCCTTGAATGTCTTAGCGCTGGGGGCGCTTCAGATCACTTCTGGCCCTGAGCGGCGACGGCAGCGGCACCGGCAGCAGCAGCTTCCGGATCCAGGTACTCGCCACGCGGCTTGATCGGCTTGAAGTTCTCGTCCAGCTCGTACAGCAGCGGGATAGCGGTCGGGATGTTGACCTTGGCGATCTCTTCCTCGGACAGGTTATCCAGCATCTTGACGATGGCACGCAGGGAGTTGCCGTGAGCGGCGATCAGCACGGTCTTGCCAGCCTTCAGCTCCGGCTCGATGGCGGACTTGAAGTACGGCTCGACGCGCTTGACCACATCGGCCAGGCACTCAGCTTCCGGAACCGGGTCGCCGACGTAGCGCGGGTCGTGGTTCTGGGCGTACTCGTCGTTCGGATCAATCTCGGGCGGCGGGGTGGCGTAGGAACGACGCCACAGCATGAACTTCTCGTCACCGTACTCTTCACGGATCTCGGTCTTGTTCTTGCCCTGCAGAGCGCCGTAGTGACGCTCGTTGAGACGCCAGTTACGCTCAACCGGAATCCACAGACGATCCGCGGCATCCAGTGCGATGTTGGCGGTGTTGATGGCGCGACGCAGCAGGGAGGTGAACACGATGTCCGGAAGGACGTTCTTCTCCTTGAGCAGCTCGCCGCCACGCTTGGCTTCAGCTTCACCCTGTTCGGTCAGCGGAACGTCGACCCAGCCGGTGAACTGGTTGGTTTTATTCCATGCGCTCTGTCCATGACGGAGCAGTACTAGTTTGTAAGACATACGGCCAGTCTACCGCCCGAAGGAGCCAAACGCGAACATTTATCTTATGTTTTGCGCATCGTTTAGGTAACGTTATGCAATCATCGCAGCAACGGCGGCGACCACCGCGAACAGCAGCGTCTGGAACCCGGCGTCGCTCAACGCTGTGCGGAACTGATGCTTCGGCACACTGGAGACCATACGAATCGGCACGGCGATGCCGGAGATCAATAGAATGCCTCCCCACGGCATCCACAGATACATGCACAGGAACAATCCCAAGGCCCACGCCAGAATGCAGCAGACCATCAGCAGAACAGTGGCGCGCTGCTCCCCAAGCCTCACTGCCAGCGTGCATTTATCATGCTCACGGTCAGATTCAATGTCACGCAGATTGTTGACCATCAGCAGCATCGCGGCATTCAGCCCGCAGCAGATGGCCGCAGCCACACCGAGCGCGTCGATTGAGCTGCTCAGCGCATATTCAGTACCCAGTACCGCGGCAAGACCGAAGAACAGGAACACCGCGACTTCACCAAGACCTGCATACCCGTACGGATGCCTGCCACCGGTATAGAACCAGCCGGCAGCAATGCTCAGCACACCTACAGCCAGCAGCCACCAAGCATGGGAGATCAGCACTGCCGCCAAACCGCAGAGAGCCGCAAGTCCTGCCGCAATGCCGGCAGCTGCCAGCACATGCTTCGGCGGCACTCCGGAAGCGACGAGTCGCTGTGGCTTGGCAATCCGGTTATTCACATCAGATGTTGAATCTGATTCCGCCGTGTCCCGACCATCATCAGTGCCGCGCACGCCATCGGAATAGTCATTGGCGAAGTTGACCGCAATCTGCAGCAACATTGCCACGAACATGCACAGTACGGCGACCGGCCAAAAATGAGCTTGCAATGGCTCGGCTACAGCTCGATTGGCAACGCATTCGGCAGGCACCGGAAAACTATCGATACAAGTGCCGAGTCGATCGATAATTCGCGACGCCAGCGCTGCTCCTACCAGCACCGGCGCGATGGAAGCGGGCAACGTCTTCGGACGCAAACCACTGAGCCATAAACGCAGATTCATGATTCCTCGCAATAATAAAAGGCTCCCCATTTTCTAGGGGAGCCAGAATCACAACACTAATCAGGCGACCAGCGGCTTGACCAACGGGAAGGTGATGGTCTCGCGGATCGTGGCGCCGGTCAGCGCGATGAGCAGTCGATCGATGCCCATGCCCATGCCGCCTGCCGGAGGCATGCCCACGCCAAGAGCCTCGAGGAAGTCCTCATCGATGTCGCAGGCCTCTTCGTCACCAGCGAGCGCATCCTTGGCCTGGGCCACGAAGCGTTCGCGCTGCACCACCGGGTCGTTGAGCTCGGAGTAGCCGGTGGCCAGTTCGAAGCCGCGCACGTAGAGATCCCACTTCTCCACCACGCCCGGCTTGGTACGGTGGCCTTTGACCAGCGGGGAGGTTTCGACCGGGAAGTCGCGCACGAAGGTCGGCTCGTAGAGCTTGTCCTCATAGAAGTGCTCCCAGAGGTGTTCGACCAGCTTGCCGTGGTTTTCGACTTCGTCGCGCTCCACGCCGAGCTTGTCGGCGATCTCACCAAGGTGTTCCACGGAGGTGCCGGGGTGGTCAGGGCCTCCGTTCGGCACGATTTCCTCGCCGAGGGCTTCGGAGAGAGAGTCGTACATGCTGATGGACTTCCATTCGCCGCCGAAGTCGTACTCGGTGCCGTCGAGCAGCGTGACCTTGTGGGAGCCGTAGACGTCCATGGCGGTCTTCTGCACGAGTTCCTTGACCAGCTGGCCGATGGAATCATAGGTGCCGTAAGCCTGGTATGCCTCGACCATCGTGAATTCGGGAGCATGCGTGGCGTCGACGCCCTCGTTGCGGAAGTCGCGGTTGATCTCGAACACGCGGTCGATGCCGCCTACCAGGCAGCGCTTGAGGAACAGTTCGGGGGCGATGCGCAGGTAGAGGTCCAGGTCGAACGCGTTCATATGCGTGGTGAACGGACGGGCCGCGGCACCGCCGTGCAGGGTCTGCAGCATCGGGGTCTCGACCTCGAGGAAGTCGTGGCTGGCGAAGGTGTTGCGCAGGGAGGCCACGGCCTTGGAGCGGTTGCGCACCATGTTGCGGGTCTTCTCATCCGCGATCATGGCGATGTACGGCTTGCGGGTGCGGGTGTCTTCGTTGAGGTCCTTGTGCAAAGCCGGCAGCGGCTGCAAGGCCTTGGAGGCGATGGCCCATTCGGTGGCGAACACGGAGAGCTCACCAGTCTTGGACGCGATGACGCGACCCTTCAGGTACAGGTGGTCGCCAAGATCAACGAGCTGCTTGAACTGCTTCAGGGAATCGGCGCCGATCTCCTTCTTGGAGATCATGCCCTGAATCTTGGTGCCATCGCCTGCTGCGAGCTGCACGAAGCACAGGCCGCCGGCGTTACGCAGGAAGAGCACACGGCCGGCGATGCCGACCATGTCCTCGGTCTCTTCGCCGGCTTCGAGCTTGCCATCATACTTGGCGCGCACGGCTTCGATGGTGCTGGTCACATCCAGGTGCACCGGGTAGGGGGCGATGCCGGCGTCCAGCATCATAGCGCGCTTGGCCACGCGCATCTGCACCTGTTCAGGGTGAGCCAGCGGGCCGAATTCCTTGTTGGACGGGTCCACGGCCTCGTCCAGCGTGGCGCCGGACTTGATCTTCTCGGTAATGGTGGCGTCCTGCTTAAGCAGCATTTCCGCGCGCTCAACGGTGGTCATCTGCGGGACCGCCGGGGTTTCGTTCTCGGTATTTTCGGTATGTTCTACAACTTCAGCCATGGTTCTTCAGTGTACGCAAGGCCGGCGATTATACGGACAGCTAACTTCCACGCCCTGCATATGGCCCATTGATGGTGCTTCCGACACATGAGAAGGCACATGTGACGCACGCGCAGATCGTACATAACAAGACCGCGACACGCCGATTTTGCACTCATCGCATAATCCTGTAGTATTTACGTCTGTTGCCAAAACGGGCTGTAGCGCAGCTTGGTAGCGCGCTTCGTTCGGGACGAAGAGGCCGCGGGTTCAAATCCCGCCAGCCCGACAACTCAAAGGGCCATCGGTGAAAGCCGGTGGCCCTTTTGCTATGCGCATGCCGCGCAATGCAGTGATATTGCCCGGCCATCTACGCCTCACAGCACAATCCAAGAGGAACACAACATGAAGAAAAGCTTGCTTGCACTCGCTTCAGGCGCATTCATCCTCGGCGCGGCCGAATTCGTGATGATGGGCATTCTTCCGCAGGCCGCCGAAGCCACCCATGTTTCCATCCCGACCGCCGGCAACTACATCTCCGCCTATGCCATCGGCGTATGCATCGGCACGCTGATTCTGGTGTTCGGTCGCAAAGTGCCGCCGCGCAATCTCATCGTGCTGTTTATGGTGATTGCGCTTGTGGGCAATATGATGTCCGCATTCGCGCCGAATGCAGCCATCCTCATCGTGGCTCGATTCATATCCGGACTGCCGCATGGCGCATTTTTCGGCACCGCCACGCTCATCGCCAAAACGCTGGCCGATAAGGGCAAGGAGGCACAAGCCGTATCCATCATGGTTACCGGACAGACTGTGGCCAATATGCTCGGCGTACCTGCCGGCACCTTGCTTGCCGAGTATCTGAACTGGCGACTCGCCTTCGGCGTGCTTGCCGCATGGGCCGCCATGACCATCGTGCTCACCGTCATGATGATTCCTTATGTAGCGCCGATCAAGGATGCCGGCATCGCGGGCCAGTTCAAGTTCCTTACTCGTCGCGGCCCGTGGGTGATTCTCGCCGCCGTATTCACCGGCAACGCAGGCGTGTTCTGCTGGTGGAGCTACGTCTCCCCTTGGCTGCAGAAAACCGGCGGATGGCCGTCTGCGTGTGTACCGTTCCTGATGATGCTCGCAGGCTTCGGCATGGTGGTCGGCGGCCTGATCGGCGGTCGCATCACCGACCGTTGGCGTCATGCCGGCACGGCAGCTCTTGGTCAGGCCATCTCCGGCATCGGCCTGCTGATGGTCATTCTGCTACCTGGCAATCATTTCACCACCGCGATGCTTACCTTCTGGATCGCCTTTGGTCTGTTCTTTATTTCCGCACCGCAGCAGCTCTTGATGACCGAAGCCGGCCAGGGCGGCGGCGAGCTCATCGCCGGAGCGGCCGTGCAGGTGGCGTTCAACTTCGGCAACGCGGTCGGCTCCATCGTCGGCGGCCTGATGCTGACCACCTTCTCGATGAATTACCGATTCACTGGCTTGGGCGGACTGCCGCTGGCCATACTGTCCGTGGGTTTGCTGGCGTTCTATTCCTGGCGTTGCGAGACGGATACCGAAGCCGCCCAACGTCTGCGCAATATCAACGTTGACTGACGGATATCTAACACTGACTGTAGGTTTTCGAACGAATTTCGTTCAAAAACCTACAGTCAGTGTTCAAAAACCTACAGTCCACAAGAATGACTGGCCGACAAAGACTGAGAGGTAATTCACAAGGTTGTAGTGACATGCACGCCTCCCTGCCCATAGACTGATACGAGAGTCTGTTCAAGGAGGACCATGATGGTTGACGAAGACGCGCTGCTCGAGCAATTCGCCGCACAGTTTGCGCACGACCCAGGCGATCTGGATGACACAGCCGGCTTGCAAGACAATAATGACGTTGATGGCAGTGAGGCGCCCGCAACCTTTGACACCACCGCCTTCCTCAACGGCTTGGATGACATCTTCAACCGTCACGCCGCAGAGACCGAGGCAGGCCCATATCTGGAGCAAGCCGCAGTGGATGCGGAGAATGCAGGCGACGAAGCGGGCCTGTTGACCGTGCTCAATGAAACGATGGGATTCTACCGTTCGCAGGGCCGCCACAAGGAGAACCAGTGGATTGTGCAACGAGCCATCGAACTGGCACTGCATATGGGATTGGAAGGTTCCGAAGTCTGGGCCACCACGCTGATCAATTGCGCCACGGCCATGCGCGCGGCAAAACAATACGATCAAGCCGAAGATCTCTATGCTCAAGCGCTGGCATGTGCGCAAAAGGTCTATCCGGCCAACGATCGCCGGCTGGCGGCACTGCACAACAACCTCTCCATGCTCTACAGCGAGACCAACCGTCTGCCTCAAGCGGAAGAGGAGCTGAGCAAGGCTCTCACCATCATCGAAGCATCGAGCGTGAACCCGCAAGCTGATATCGATGTGGCCTCCTCCCACACCAATCTCGCTTTGGTGCTACTGCAGGAAGGCAAACTTGAGGATGCCCATACGCACGCAGCCCAAGCATTGACCATTTATGCCACCGGCAAGCTCACGCATTCCGCGCATTATGCTTCCGCATTGGCGGGATTTGCGCAAGTGCTCTATGCCGAACAGCGCTACAGCGAGGCAGTGGACCACTATCGCAAGGCGTTGGCGGTTATCGCCGAATGCTATGGCACGGACACGGACTACTATCGCATCACCGCTGAGAATCTGCGCGAGGCTGAAGCTAAGGCTGGCAGTGCAGCGGACACAGCGAGCGCCGGTGACACTAACGGCAATGCTGCTACGCTCAATGGCACCGGCAGTACCGCAACCGCAGCAGCATCTGGCTCTGTCGTCGGTACCGCTGATGATGCATCAGATTCATCCTGCCCGATTTCCGGCCTGAAGCTGGCGCGCGAATTCTTCAATCAGGTCGGCAAACCGATGATCGTGCAGCGTTACCCGGACTATGCGGCCCGTATTGCAGCAGGTTTGGTCGGCCACGGTTCGGAATGCTATGGCTTCGACGATCGATACTCCCAGGACCATGATTTCGGCCCGCGCTTCTGCTTGTGGCTCAACGATGAGGATTATGCAGCCATCGGCAAGCAGTTGCAGGCTGATTATGATGCACTGCCACGCGATTTTATGGTGGACGGACAAGGCGCCGTGCACTTCACCGGCACCGCCGACGCCGCTGACGATAGCGCGACTGCCGACTCGCCCGCCACCCAGCACCTCTCCCCCACCACGCCGCGCGCGCAAGGTGCCAACCGTCGCGATGGCGTGTTCCGCATCGGCGAGTTCTTTACCTCCATCACCGGCTATGCCGCAGCCCCCGTTCAGGATGCGCCGCATGAGTGGCTGATGTTGGATGAGGCCACGCTGGCGGCGGCCACCAATGGCGCGGTATTCCAAGACCCGACCGGCGATTTCTCGTCAGTGCGTCAAGGCTTCAAGGACATGCCGGATGATGTGCGCTTGTCGCTGATCTCCAAGCGTCTCGGCATGATCGCACAAGCCGGGCAATACAATCTGCCACGCTCCCTGAAACGCGGCGACGGCGCCGCCGCCTGGCTATCCATCAATGAGTTCGTGAACGCTACAGCTTCGCTGGTATTCCTGATTAATAAGCCGTTGATCGTCGGCTACTTGCCGTATTACAAGTGGCAGTTCGCCGCCCTGCGCAAATTGTCCGGCTCGATGTTCGCCTTATTGCCGGATATCTGCGAACAATTGGAGACGGTGATGCGTCTGAGCTCGGCCGCATGCTTCGGTGGGGCCGGATTCGGTGAGGGAGGCAAGGGCGCTGCTCCTGCCGCCGATTCCATCGCTAACACCGTGGAGCACATTGCCGATGAAATCGTCAAAGAGCTGCAACGCGAAGGTTTGACTACGTCCAGCGAAGCCTTCCTGGAATGGCAGCGCCCCTATGTGGAGGAGCATATCCAGTCCAACAATCCTGTATTGAGGAGCTTATGATGACTCACCATGATGATGAGCTGCGCGAAGCCATTGTGCGGCATGAATGGAACCAATTCCAGAACACCAATAACGAGGGCGGCCGCGCAGCTTGCCAGGGTAACTGGCCAGTGTTCCATCAGATGCGTCTGGCGCAGTTCTTGACATGGCCGCATGATTTGTTGGTTTCCTATGCGGCGGATCTGGACGCGGCGGATGAAATCGGCCGCAACCTCATCACCGAAAAGTATGGCCGCATGATGGCATCCACTGCGCCAGACGAGTTCGCAAAGAACATCGAGCCGTATATTCCAGAGCTATCGGCAGACCGCATCGCACGTCAAGAGCAGGTCATCACACAGCAAGTGGCATGGGCTGCTGATTTCCGCGAGCGCTACCCGAGGCTCGGTCAAGCCATGCGCGTGCTCACCACCAGTGAAGACACGTCTCAAGCCACCTCGTTCGAGACCTATTTGCGTGGCGAACTCGGTACGTATTCAGATGCCACGTTCAACCTGTATGAAGCCATGATCAGCGAGCGCGCGAGCGCTACTCCTCCACGCAATATCACTGAAGAAACATTGCTGCACACGGTGAGGCTGGGTGGATTCGACAGTCTGGACGAGGCGGAGGCCCTGCAAGCAGCGCAGTCGTGACCTAGGCCCAGCCGAACAGGCCCCAGAATGCCATGGAGAGCAGCGTGAAAACCGCAGCTGCAATCACCAGCCAGCACGTTGCACGTTGAAGACCGGTAATGCTATGGCGAATGCTCCACATGACCTCCCCACTCCACGCGAGAATAATCACCGAAAGGATAGCAATTACCTGCACCGCATGCCAGCCGATATCGAACAGCCCCGGTGCCGGAGTCATGGCGAATACCGCTGCGGCACCAACTGCGGCAAGATAGCCGTACAGCAACGCAGAAGCGGTGAGCAGGCTCACTCCCAAGCCCCAGCAGGGTTCGGTAATACTGGCAGACATCGTTCCACGAGCGTGCGATGGCGGCACCGTATACAATGCCGCACGTTTTCCCGGCATACGCACAAATCCGTTATCCCGCTCACGCCATGCCGCGCGCAAGGTTGCAACAAGGCCCAGCAGCAAGGCAGCCCCCAGCAATATCGGCCCGGCGAGCATCACACCCACCAGCACCCCCAATGATCCGATGATGCCGGAATTGGTTCGGCTCGGCGCCGCATACTGCTGATTCGGCTGGACGCCCGCCACTTGCGGCGTAGCCCAGCCGCTCGTCGATGCTCCAGCCGCCACACCGTTCACCCAGTTCTCCAACGCCTGTGTATAGCCATCGGCGAGAGGAAGCCCAGGAGCGAACAGCCCCTTACCGGCGCGCATCTGATGGTTGCCGGCGAAGTAGCGTACGGTCACCGCCTTGTTCCCGCTGCGCGCGGCCACGCGCATGATACGTTGCGCGCCTTGTTCGATGGGCATGGCGGTGTCGTATACGCCGTAGCTCACCAGCACCGGCATGGTCAAGGATTTGAGATAATAGTCGGCATCGAAATCGGCATATTGAAAGCCAAACGGCTTGTAGTCCAAAGACAGTAATTTCATCGTGTCTTCGATCACCGGCTTTGGTGCCCCGGCCTCATGCGCATACGTGCTCATCGCCACGGCCATCTGCTCACGGCCTTTGAATACCGGTGCTGAAGTGAGCGCCGCAAATGCGATATCGTGGCGCTTGGACGCTAAAACCGTGGCGATCCAAGTGCCCTCGGATTCGGCATAGATACCGGTGTTGGATTGGTCCACACCGTCGATGCCGCGCAGTACATCCATCGCCGTGCTGTATTCGCCGGCGAATCGCGGGTAGTCGCGATGGAATACCGTGTAGTCGTCGTTGCTTTTGGCCGGCACCAAGGTCACGATGCCGGCGGAGGCCATGGCGTTGGCGATGTCGCCGAAGTCCTCGGCGCCGCTGGTGCCTGACCCGTGAATGAACAGGCAGGCAGGCCGTTTCCCAGGCGCATTAATCGGCTCACGGAGCACGGCAGGCAGCGTCTCGCCGTCACCGACATCGATGGACAGCTGGGTTTCGCGGGTCTGGTATTGCCCTTCATGAGCGATGGCGATGTTCGCCGGAACGATAGCAGGATCGGCAGAGGTTACGCCGATGTGATCGGTATAGGGCTGGTTATTCCACCGCGGCAGCATAGCCCAGCCAAGCAGCGCGCAGATAAGCAGCAGGACCAGCGCAACACCCGCAATGCGCACCACTCGTTTCATCGCATCCTCCCGATTCATGCAACAGGCATAGGTGTACTCGCATCGTCACCCAGTCTCAACTTGCAGGCCAGAACACCATCTATTCCAACCGCAAACGGCTCCTCTTCAGCAAGAGGAGCCGCCATATGAGGTATCACTGGTCAGTGGTCTGATGCTGTTTCTTGGAGCCCAGGACAGCCCAAATGATAGCCACAATCACCAGAATCACGCCGACCGCACCACAGATGATGGCCGTCAGTATGCGCGGATCGATATAGAAGCTTTCGATGAGCAGACCGGGGAACGCCCAGCCGCACACGAGGCCGACCGCACCGATCACCATGCCGAGCACCCCGAAAATGATGGTCGGAACGCTGGCTGAGCGCTTGGGATTGTCTGTTTCCGATTCGGCAGTCGGTGCTGGAGCGGCACTGGCAGCCGGAGTCGCGAAAGTCGCCGAGGCGGACGCAGACGATTCCGTATGGGTGTTGGAATCAGCCGCATCGTCGGCAACAGTGCTGTTGTCGTCCGCCTCTGCAGCTTGAGGCTGAACATGCGCGGCAGCAGGCTGGGCGAATGCCTCCATAAGGGGAACGTTCAAGTCGGGCGCGGTTCTGACATCAGCATCAGGCTCAGCAGCATCAGGCTCAGTGGATTCGGCTTCGTCGGTACTAGGCTCCTCCACATCCGCCACCGACTGCAATGCGATGGTTTCCACTTCCGGCTGATCGCCTTCCGCGATCTCATCGTTTGCAGCCTCTGCATCGTGAGGCTTGGTGACTTGGGTCTGGGCAACCTGAGATTCATCCTCGATGGCAGCCATCGACTGGGTAAGGCTCTCATCCGACGGTTGCTGCTCAATGTTCAGCACTTGCGTCTGCTGACCATCGTTTGCCGTGGGCAGCACCTGGGTCTGGCTAGTATCAGCCACGGATTCGAATACCTTGGTGTCATTCGCGTCCGATTCCGTTGATTGCAGCTCCGTGGGAATGGTCTGTGTCTGGGACACATCCTCGATGGACTGGAATTCCTTGGTTGCATTGATGTCGTCAGTCATTGTTCGCCTCCTTGCTGGCGTCGCCGGAGTTATCAGGCTCCTGATTCCAAGGCGAGTAGTCACTGTCTTCGTCCAGATACTGCTGGCGTTCGAGGTTGCCGCTTTCGGTACCGTATTTGTCGGCAAATTCCTGGAAGTTGGCATCCTCCCAGTCGGATGCGTAGACCACATTGACGCGGCCTTCCACGGTGTAGGGCACGGCGATCAGCAATTCAGGACGACCTGATTCCGGCATCAAGTCAGGTTGGTTCGCCATCCATTCGTAGTTCTTCCCCCCTATGGGCGCAGTTGGGAATGGCGAACTGCCGTCCAAGCTGAAGTTGAAGCTGCCAGAGGTGTCATATACCAGTGCGTATTTGCCGCCCACGCTGGCTGGACCGACCATGTATCCGTATTGTCCCGAGCCAAATCCGTACGTGCAGCCATCCGGCAGGATGATATGCACTTGCGCACTTCTGGCAGCTACCTTGATGGTGCCGGCCGGGCAATTGGTGGTGATGGTTTTGCCACTATGCGTTTTCACCTGATGCGGCGCATGCGTGTCGTCCCAGGCAGACAGGTCGAGAATGGCTTTGCTTTGTTCATAGCTATCGCCGGTGAACGCCACGCCCTGCTCGAGTTTCTTGAACGTATGGTCGCTGGAATCAGCCGCAAAGGTGCGACCGACTTGCACTTCGTTCATGTCGTACAAGTTCTCGGAGCTTGCGTTGTGCGTCAGTTCGATGTTCTGCAACGGGTTCTGCCGATCGGCAAGCGTATAGCGGTACCAATAGGCCGAATAGGTGCCGGACACCATGATCATGCAGGCCGCGCAGAATCCGGCGATAAGGCCCAAAGGAATCAGGCCTCCGGTTCGCCGGCCTTTGACACCGAGTATTACGACCACAAGCCCCATCAGCACGCACACTGCGGAAATCCATACGGTACCCAGTCGAATGATGGATTCGATGCCCAGATCATTGAACCATATCCATCCCATGAGGGCAGCGAAGGAGAGGCAGGAAATACCCAATACGCTCAGCACCACAATCGGACCGGCCGGCTTGCGGCGCTTGGATTGGTGCGGAGCAGCAGCCGCGGCAGACTGTGAAACACCTTGTGAAACATAAGGAGGCACCGACTGTGCAGTTTGCGGCGAGAACGGTGTCCGTACAGCGCTTTGAATGTAAGGCTGCGGCTGACTTGGCGGCATTGCACCTGTTTGCGGCATCGGTCGAGGCGCACCTGGGTATAGTGCCGCACCAACCGCGACAGGACCAGCGGCCGGAGCGTAGCCAGCTCCTGCTGGACTAGGCACATTGGGCATTACGCCCGGGTTCGCCTGCATATACGATGCCGGCGAACCATACGGGGCGGCCGGAGCGTATGGCATGCCATTCGGCGTGACATTGGGACTTGCAGGCCCAGTAGGGTCAGCTCCGAACCCATATGGAGGGTACGGACCAGTCGGCGCGCCTTTTACACGGCTACCGCGAGCGCCGAAACCGTATCCCTCGCGCTGACGGATGCCGCTTTTCGCGAGCCACCACAAGGCAAGCGCCGCCACCACAATGCTCACCCAGCCGGCTCCCGGAATCAGGATCGCCACGGCGATGAACACGAAGCAGCCGAGGCAGTTCCAATCCCATCGGCCAGCGATGAGTTCCTCGGCCAAGATGCGCCCGTCGCGCACATCCGGCATAAAGAACCAGCCGAATGCGTACAACGCAGCACCGAAGCCGAAGAACAGGGTGAAGATGATGACCAGCGCCCGCACCAAGGTGGGGCTCCAGCCAAGTCGGGCGGCGATGCCGCTGCATACGCCGCCGATCCACCGGTCGTCGCCGCGTACGAGGCCGCTCCACCGGATCCACGCGAAGATGCGCTGAGGAACCTTGCCATTGGTAGTACCACCATCTAGGCCATTGCCCTCGCGCGGCGGTTGGTATTGATGATTCACATTCGGATTGCTCATAGTTCCATTACAGCGCTTGTCTTATGCCATACTCCCCCGAAACCACCCTGATTCGTCCCTGAACATAGGCTCAAAACCTGGTGATGGTTCCCTAGGCACGGCACAATGGAGGTATGACTTCACCCACACTGCTCGCCCCTGAGCCGTTACTGCCCGCGCGCATGCCGTTGTTGCGGCCCAAACGCGGCCGCTGGCTGACCGGCGTATGCAAGGGCATCGCACTGCACCTTGGTATTTCCGCGGCCTGGGTGCGTTTGGCGTTCATTGTGCTGACCATGCTTTATGGCGCCGGCATTGTCGGATACGTGTTCTTGTGGATTTTCGTACCAGCTGGCGATCCGATCGCAGCTGCTGCAGCGCAATCGGGCACTGTGCCCGTCAATCAGGCGCCTTTGGCCCACGGTAATCGGCCAGTGAATGTGCAAGGTTCGGCTATCGAACCCGAGGAAATCATCGGTAAGCCTGAATCATTGACCGATGCAGTTAAGCGTGCGCCCAAACCAGCATTGGTGGCATTAAGCGGTTTCGCATTGATGGCTATTGGCTTGCTGCTCTTGAGCGCAGGAGTCAGCAACGACGTCATCATGCCGCTGATGCTGGTATTCGCCGGCATCGCATTGGCATGGATGAATCTGGTGCCGCGCGGCATGCAGGTGTTCTCTATGCTGGGCGGACTTACGTTGATTTTCATTGGCTGGGCCATGTATGTATCCAATGTGTCGTTCATTGGCTGGGGCACGTCGCCTCGCCGCATTATGGCATCCGGTTTGGTGATGATCGCGGCGATGGTGACCGCCGTGCTGCCATGGGCCAACGCCATGCTGCGGCAGCTCGCCCACGAACAGTCACTGAAGGAGCGCGAAGAGGAGCGCGCGGATATGGCCGCGCATCTGCATGATGGGGTGCTGCAGACGCTGGCCTTGATTCAACTGCATGCCAAGGAACCGGAGAGCGTGTTCACGTTGGCGCGCGCGCAGGAACGGGAGTTGCGCGAATGGTTGTATCAAGAGCGTGTCACTTCCGACCGCTCGGTGAGCGCCGGACTGAAGGAGATTGCCGCCGAGGTGGAGGACGGCCATGGCAAGCCCATTGAAGTGGTGACCGTGGGCGATGCTCGCCCCAGTGCGCAGACCGATGCTCTGCTCGATGCCACACGTCAGGCGTTGGTCAATGCGGTGACGCATGGCGGTGAGCCGATTTCCCTGTACTGCGAGGCCAATGCCACTTTGGTGGAAGTGTTTGTACGCGATCATGGCAATGGGTTTGATATCAATGCGATACCGAAGGACCGACTGGGTATTCGCGAATCCATCATCGGTCGCGTCGAGCGGCGCGGCGGTACAGTGGAAATCGTGTCCAGAGCCAGGTGGGGAACCGAAGTGCGTATGCATATGCCAATAGCGCCAAGTGGTGCCGCACAGCAAGGAGAGAGTCAATGAGCGAGGACAGCACCGCAAAGATTCGTGTGGCGGTGGTGGATGACCATGAGATGTTTCGTGCCGGCGTGATTGCCACACTGCAGCACACATTCGATATTGTCGGTCAGGCTGCGGATGTGCCGAGTTCCGTGGCGATGATCGCGCAGGTCAAGCCGCAGGTGGTACTGCTGGATGTGCATGTGCCGGGCGGCGAAGGCGGTGGCGGTGCGGAGATTCTGCTGAAATCGCGTCCCTACTCCCCCGATACCGTGTTTCTGGCGCTATCTGTGTCCGATGCACCGCAGGATGTAGGTTCGGTAATTCGCGCTGGAGCACAGGGGTATGTAACGAAGACCATTACCGGCGCTGATTTGATTTCCTCGATCAAGCAGGTGCACGAGGGCTATGCGGTGTTCTCGCCGAAGTTGGCTGGCTTTGTATTGTCCGCATTCCAAGGCGGCTCGTTCGGCGGTGCGGATGCACCAGTACACGATGAGGAATTGGATCGTCTGTCCGCCCGCGAGCAGGAAGTGATGCGCCTGATCGCCCGCGGATACACCTATAAAGAGGTGGCGGCGGAATTGTTTATTTCGATTAAAACCGTGGAAACGCATGTGAGCTCGGTGCTCAGAAAGCTTCAGCTTTCCAACCGCACCGAGCTCACTCGTTGGGCCGCCGATAGGCGGATTGTGTGACCTACAAGGTCACTTGGCGTCGCGGAAACCGTTAGGGTTCTTGGTCTGCCAGTTCAGGGAGGACTTGGCCATATCGTCGATGGTCAGCTCGGCCTTCCAATCCAGCTCGCGGGCTGCCTTGGAGGCGTCGGCGTAGCAGGCGGCGATGTCGCCGGGGCGACGGGGCTTGATCACGTACGGAATCGCGTGGCCGGCGGCCTTCTCGTAGGCCTTGATGACCTCGAGCACGGAGTAGCCGTGGCCGGTGCCCAGGTTGTAGGTGAACACGCCCGGCTTCTCGATGTGGTCGATGACGGCCACGTGGCCCTTGGCCAGATCGACGACGTGGATGTAATCGCGCACACCGGTGCCATCGGGGGTGTCGTAATCGTCGCCGAAGACCTGCACGGCCTTGAGCTCGCCAATGGCGACCTTGGCCACATACGGGGTCAGGTTGGCCGGGATGCCCTTCGGATCCTCACCCAGCAGGCCGGATTCGTGAGCGCCGACCGGGTTGAAGTAACGCAGCAATACGATAGTCCACTCCGGATCGGCCACATGCACGTCGCGCAGGATCTGCTCCTGGAACAACTTGGAGGTGCCGTACGGGTTGGTAGTGCCACCGGTCGGGGTCTCCTCGGTGATCGGCAGTTCCTTCGGAGTGCCGTACACGGTTGCGGAAGACGAGAAGATGATCTTCTTGACGTTGTGGGCACGCATCACCTTGAGCAGCACCAGCGTGGAGTACAGGTTGTTGTCGTAGTACTCAATCGGCTTGGCCACGGACTCGCCCACGGCCTTGAGACCCGCGAAGTGGATGACCCAGTCGATCGGGTTCTCGTCGAAGATCTTGTTCATCAGGGCTTCGTCACGCACGTCACCGTCGTAGCGCTTGATCTTCTTGCCGGTGATCTGCTCGACGCGGTCGAGAGCAATCGGAGACGAGTTGCCGTAGTTGTCTACGGACACCACGTCGTATCCCTTGTTCAACAGCTCAACGTCAGTGTGGGTGGCAATGAAGCCTGCGCCGCCCGTAACCAGAACAGTGGTCATATCTTCTCCTTGAAGAATGTGCACTTCTGTTTCTTGAATGTGCACTTTTGTTCTTTCATGACTGAGTTTACTGCACTGAGTGACAAAATCAAGCTCGATAAGCGGTTCGCGTGAGCCGTTTTGTTCACAAAAGAGAACATTGGCTCCCCTCCTTGAAGAGGGGAGCCACTATGTCAGATCAGGCGTTGCGCCAGGCGATGCCGCTGCCTTCGAGGTCGAAGGTTTCACTGCTGCCGTCCGCCAGCGTGACGGTGGTGGTCTGCGGCTGGTCGGTGTTGTTAATCACGCAGTAGAGGCCCCGCTCCGGGAAGTGTGCGACCTCGCACTCCGGGTTCGAAGAGCTCCATGCCGCGTACCTGCCTTCGTTATGGGACGCCCAGAAGAGGATACGCTCCAGCAATCGCGCGTTGGCGGCCGAGTACGGCAGGCCGGACACGTACACGCCACGGCCCTCGCCGTATTCGTTGACCGCAAGCTGCACCTGGCCATGATCAGCGCGCAGCAGCGTCACGTCCTCGTTGACCGGGTAGGTGTTGAGCACCGGCTCGCCGAAGTCGATGCCGCCGAGCGGTTCGATGCCCTGGCCACCGCCGCAGCCGGACAGCGGAATGCGGTAACCGGCCTTCTCCCACGCCTCGCGGGCTTCGGCGTCCACCGGCACGTCGGCGGTGATGAAGTGATCCGGGGTGACCGGCGGGAAGTACTTGTCCACAGACAGGGTCTGGTAACGCTCTTCGTCCACACCGAACACGTCGGCCAGTTGGAAGAAACGGCCGGCCTGGAAGCGAGGCAGCGAGCTCGGCTCGCCCACGCCCACCAGAGCGCCGCCGCCACGCACCCAGGCGCGCAGCGTCTCGGCCAGCTTCGGATTCGCCCACACGTCACCGCCGGTGAACGCGGTGTCGACCGGGCCGCCGGTTACAATCACGTCGATGTCGTCGGCCACGCCATGCTCCAGTACGTCATCGAAGCTGATGAAGCGCACGTTCACGCGCATGCCGGACAGGGATTCCAGAATGCCGTAGTAGGAGTAGGTCTGCTTGTTGGGCAGTGCATGAGCCACGGTGAACGCCATCCAGGAGCGCATCTTGCCCCAGGAGTTCAGAATCGCCACGTTGAGCTCGCCTTCGGCGGCCTTACCGTCCGTACGGTCGTGGATGTCACGGAACTCGTTGGCGATATGGGTCACCGTGTCCACGAACTTCGGGAACTTGGCCGCGAGCGACAGGTATCCGCCATAGCCCATGCGGGAGATCGGGGAACGTAGGATGGCGCGACGGGCCTTACGCCAGTTGTCGAGGCCTTCGATGCTTGGGTCGTTGCCCTCGTAGAAGGTGTCCGGGAAGAAGTACGGCAGGAAACGGCCCTCGGTGTACCGAACGCCCGGAATATCGGCGATCATACGGGTTGTGGTGCCGTCGCCGATGGAGCCGACCACGGCGTCCAGACCGAGGTCCTCGAAGCCTTCCTTGTAGGGCTCGGTGCCAATCCACTGGTCGCCGAGGAACATCATCGCCTCCTTGCCCGCGGCATGGGACATGTCGGCGAGCTGCTTGACGTTCTTGCGCACGAAGCCGGAGAGGAAATCGATCCAGTCGCGCTGCGCCTTGCGCGGCACACGCCATGCGGAGTTGTAGGCGCCGCCGTCCACGAAGTCCTCCGGGCGCAGACGGTAGCCGTATTCCTTCTCGAAATCATCAAGCGCAGCCGGGCTCACGGTGCAGGCGCAACCGAACCAATCCACGATCTTCTCGCGATGCTTCGGGTCGAACAGCAGGGTGAACTGGTAGAAGAACGTGGTGAAGCGCACCACATCCACCTGCGGATTGTCCTTCAGCCACTGCTCGAACGTGTCGAACACGAACTTGCGGGTGGCCGGATGGTAGATGTCGAACGGAATCTCGTGTTCCTTGTCGCCCCAGTTGTTGGTCAGGTGGTTGTACATCTCCACCGGATCCCAAATGATGTAGGCCAGGAAGCTCACCGTGTACTCGTGCCACGGGGTCACGCCCGTCACATGCACGGTGTCCTCGCCAGCATCAAGCGCCCACCGCTCCGCCGGAACGACTTCGCCGGTGGTGCGGTCCACGACCTCCCAGTACTTGTGCGGGTCGGCATCGCGGTTCGGCTTCAACTGTTCGGAGAAGAAACCGCCCATCAGCGGAACGTCGACCGCATCCGATTCGGCCAGAATACGATCGGTCAGCAGGTATACCTGCGGTGTCTCATCCATATGCAGGGTGATCCACTCGTTATGCGCGCGGGTCGGGAAGTATGCGCTGTAGATCTTCTTGCCGAGGGCGAGTACGGCTTCGTCCAGATGGGTGCCGTCGGAGTTACGAATCGCGTCCGCACCCCATAATTCGGCAAGCTCCTTGGTTTTTTCGGCAAAGTTCTCCTCGCTTGGCAAGGTGAAGCGGCCGGTACTGGTCATGGTCTCTCCTTTGAGGACATTGATTATGTCGGTAATTGTTGTAGCCGATTAAATTGTAAACAATATATGCATATAAAACAAGAATCCGACCCCGCCGTCGGGCGTCCAGGATTCTGACTGCATAAATCACTAGTGCGCCCTACGGCGACGCCGGAAGAGCGAATGCAACATCACCGGGGATTCCTGCCGACCTTGCCGACAATTGTTCATCGGCAAGGACCAGCAAGTCTCCGGGTCAGTATGTTGTGTGCTACTTGGTGGAGAAGCCGCCCGGCATCGGAAGGAGTAGCACGAGATGCCGGGCGACGGGAATATTGACGGCCCCTGCAAGAACGGACTCGCCTTCGGCGAGACTCAATCCGGCCCTCGCTCGGCTGCCGCCTCGCTCAGGCTGACGCTACAGACAGCCCACCGGGCTGTCTGCTAAACGCGTCAGCCCTTGACTGCACCGGCGGCGAGACCGGCCTGCCAGTAGCGCTGGAGACCGAGGAAGAGCACAATCACCGGCAGCACACCGAGCAGAGCGCCCATCATCAGAGCGCCACGATCAGTGAAGGTTGCGAGAGAGACCATGCCGTACAGACCCAAAGTCACCGGCTTCAGGGTGTCGGAAGAGACCATCATCAACGGCAGCAGGAAGTTGTTCCACGTGGCAACGAACAGGAACAGGAAAATCGTGACCATTGCCGGAGCCAGAATCCTCAGCACAATCGTGAAGAAGATTCGTGCTTCGCTAGCGCCATCGATGCGAGCCGCCTCAAGCAGTTCGTTCGGCACTGAGGTCTGCGCATACACGCGTCCCAGGAAGAAGCCGAACGGAGAGACGCAGCACGGGATGATGATGGAGAGCATCGTGTTGGTCAGATGCATGGCGTGGAAGATGGAGTACTGCGGAATGGTCAGCAGTGCAGCCGGCATCAGCATGCAGCCCATGATGACGCCGATGGCAAGGTTCTTGCCACGGAAGTTGAACTTCGCGGTGGCATATCCTGCCATCACAGCCACCAGCGTACCGACCAGAGCGGAAACGCCCGAGTAGATCAGGGAGTTCAGCACCCAACGCCAGAACTGGCCACGGGTCCAACCAATCAGTGTGCCGTAGTTCTTGGCGATGGCTGCAGGCAGATCGCTCAGACCCACGGCGAACCACAGACCATTGCTGCCGGTCATCTGGCTCGGCGTCTTGGTCGATGCGATGATGGCCCAGTAGATCGGGAACAGGAAGTAAATCAGGGCAAAGACCAGAACGACGATGGTGATGGTCTTGACCAGCGCGGAAGGCTGCATGGAACGAGGCAGATCGTTGGCATGCTTATCGCGAATCTTATCGGCCTTCTTGCGAGCGCGCGCTGCCGCACGCGATTCCTTATCAATAGCTTCTGCGGTGCTCATTCTGCGTTCACCTTCCTTTCAACGAGCGTGTAGACTACGGCGAGTACGCCAGCGATCAGTGCCATAACGATGGCCACAGCGGATGCAGGTCCATCGCCACCCGGGGTCAGCGTGCCTTGCGAAGTGTTGAGGGCCATCATCATTGGCGTGTACGACTTGGAAATGCTCGGATCGGAAATCGACATCACCTGAGGCTCGTTGAACAGCTGGATAGTGCCGACGATGGAGAGCAACATGGCAAGCAGGGCGGCTGCGCGTACGTTCGGCAGCTTGATCTTCATGGCGATCTGGAAGCCATTGGCACCATCGATGCGGGCGGCTTCGTACAGGTCGTGCGGAATGGCCTGCAGTGCGGCGAGGAAGATCAGCATGTTGTAGCCGGTGAAGGTCCACGTCGTGATGTTGGCCATGGAGCCGAGGACCACATTATCGCCGAAGAAGTTGACCTTGATGCCGATGGCGGCAAGACCTTTGACGATGGGGGAAATCTGACCGTTGTAGAGGTACACCCAGATGATGGATGCGACCACGCCCGGGATGGCGTACGGCAGGAAGTAGCTCAGACGGAATGCGGTGATGTGCTTGACGATGTAGGAATCGATGAGCATTGCCAGAGCAAGTGCCGCGATGATCATGACCGGGACCTGAACCAGGGTGTAGAGCACCACCCTGCCTACGCCAGCCCAGAAAGCGCCGGAAGTAACAACGTATTGGAAGTTTTGCAGTCCTACGAACTTGTTGACCAGTTCGCCTCCACCGTATGCGCCACCGCCTGTGGTGACCTGACGGAAGAAGCTGGAGTAAATAGCCCAGATGATAGGCAGAATGAAGACCAGGGCAAAGAGAATGCCAAACGGTGCCATGAAGGCCCAGCCGGTGCGGTTCTCACGCTTGGCAGCGTCAGACGCCTTTGGCTTGGCGGCACGCCTGGCGACCCCCGTCTTCGCCGTTTTCGTTGTTGCAGTCATAGGGAAAACCTGTCTTTCAAAAGAACAGTGAGAAATGAAAGTAAGCGATGAAGTCCGGATCAGTGTAGTCAGATATCAGCGAACCGAACTTAGGTAAAAGGAAAGGCCGGAGTGTTGAGCTCCGGCCTTTCGATGTGTGATTGAGGAGATTAGCGGCTGGAAGGAACCTTAGCCGTTAATGTCACTCGGAAACAGACAGGCCGAGGTTCTTCAGCGTATCCACAGAAGTGGTCTGCGCGTCGGAGAAGATGTCCGCAACCTTGCCGGAGCCATCGGTGGCCTTGGCAGCGGTCTCGTTCATCTTGGCGGCGACTGCGGAGAAGCCAGGCATGTAGGTGAAGTCACCCATGTTGTTGTTGGCGTCCTTGAATTCCTTCATGATGTCCTGACCGCCGAAGAAGGTGGACCACTCGGAAGGAGTCTTGGCGTCTTCGGTGGTGGCAGCCGGCACCAGGCCCTGGGAAACCAGATCCGGAACCTGGGTGTTGAACCAATCCAGGAACTCCATGGCTTCCTTCGGGTGCTTGGAGTTCTTCAGCACGGCCACAGCGGAACCACCGTCAGGGCCGGTCTTGCCAGCGTTGCCGAACCAATCGCCAAGCTGAGCGACCTGCCATTCGCCGGAGCCAGTGCCGCCGGAGGAGGTCATGAACAGCGGAGCTTCCCAAGCGGCGGCCACGGTACCGATCAGCTGGCCATCCTTGATGGAGGCATCGAAGGACGGATCCCAACGCGGGTTGGTGGTAACCGCCTTGACGTCGAGCAGCTGCTGGTAGAAGTCAGCAACGGCCTTGGAGCCATCGGTCTCGGTGTTGACGACCCAGGAGTCGCCCTTCACCTTGTACCAGCCACCGGAAGCACCAGCCAGACCGGAGATCATGTTGCCGGCCTCATCAGGCTGGTAGGACATGATGTACTTGCCGGCGGCGGCAGCGGTCTTAGCAGCGGCGATGAACTCGTCAGCGGTCTGCGGGACCTCGGTGATGCCGAGCTTCTCGAACTCAGCCTTGTTGTAGAAGTAGACCAGCGGGCCGGTGTCCTGCGGCAGGCCGTAGGCCTTGCCGTTCACCTGAACCAAGCTGTACGGGCCGGATGCGAAGTCGCCCTTGTACTGCTCGGCATACTGGGTCACGTCCTGGAGCAGCCCCTTGGTGAAGACCTCAGGCAGCTCGGCGTAACCGACCTGAGCCAGATCAGGAGCCTCGCCGGACTTGACGTCGGTCTCAAGCTTCTTGATCATCTCAGAGGCCTTGCCATCGAACTTGGTGGCCTTGACCTGAATGTCCGGATGCTCCTTGTTCCACTTGGCAACGATGTCGTTAACCAGGGTCATGCCTTCGGAATCCGGAAGACGGTGCATGTAGGTGATGGTGACCTTGCCGCCGTCGCTGCTGGAATCACCAGTGTTGGCAGTGTCGCTACCGCAGCCGGCAAGGCCCATGCCCATGGCGGCTACTGCAGCCAGTGCGGCTACCAGACGCTTGTTATGCGATACCATATCTCTACTCCTTCGTTATATGGTCTCATCACTTCCCTGTGACGAACAATTGTCAATGTATGCCCTTCAAGGAAAATTGTCAACTTTGCTAACAATTTCTGCGCGCCACCAACAAAAACGTTGAGTTCCTTTGGTTTATCGCACATAAGTTCCGTTAACTTTAGCAACAATCCCTGCATATTGACTTTTGAACGCTTGGCCGTGTGACCGGTTACATATTATCACGCGACCCAACTCTCGCAACACCGGCATGTATCTAAAATATGAAGAAATAGTGAAAGCGTATTTTCTTGCCGCAGTCAAGGAACCCGCAAGGATCCGCGTATCACCCGTCGACTACATCGAGTCACCTGACCCGACCTGCACCGCGGAAAGAAACGGGGCCTAGACACCTGCCTAGACCCCGGTTTGCGGACAGAGCGAGATTCGAACTCGCGGAGGGTTGCCCCTCAACGGTTTTCAAGACCGTCTCTTTAGACCGCTCAGACATCTGTCCTTCTGCGCGCCCCACAGCATGCCGCGAAAGCGCACAATGTTCAATTATACATACGGTAGGGAGAATAATTATCGACGCTGTCGCAATGTATCTTTTGCGGCCTCGCCGGCCTCCCCCTCCGGCTCTTTGGACTCCTCATCTTCAGGAAGACAATAGTTGCCCGCAGAGCAACAGCAGGCCAGATGAAATCAGGCCTCCCACTTGGTCGGCTCAATGACTTCCTTGCCGCCCATGTACGGACGCATGGCCTTCGGAATCTCGATGGAGCCGTCCTTCTGCTGGTGGTTCTCAAGGATGGCGACCAGCCAACGGGTGGTGGCCAGTGTGCCGTTCAGCGTGGAGACCGGACGGGTGTTGCCGTCTTCCATACGCTCGCGAATGTTCAAGCGGCGAGCCTGGTACTCGGTGCAGTTGGAGGTGGAGGTCAGCTCGCGGTAGCGACCCTGGGTCGGCACCCAAGCCTCGCAGTCGAACTTACGGGCGGCGGAGGAGCCCAGGTCACCGGCGGCGGTATCGATGATGCGGTACGGCACCTCAACCTTGGCGAGCATCTCCTGCTCCATGGCCAGCAGGTGCTCATGCTCCTTGTAGGAGTCCTCCTGCTTGGCGTAGACAAACATTTCCACCTTGTCGAACTGGTGGACGCGGATGATGCCGGAGGTGTCCTTGCCGGCGGCGCCAGCCTCACGGCGATAGCAGGAGCTCCAACCGCAGTAGCGCAGCGGGCCGTTGTCGAGATCGAGGATCTCGTTCTCGTGCATACCGGCCAGAGCCACTTCGGAGGTGCCGACCAGGTACTGGTCGTCAGGTTCGCGCAGACGGTAGATCTCGTCGGCATGGGAGTTCAGGAAGCCGGTGCCGCGCATCACTTCAGGACGGACCAGCGTCGGGGTGATGGCCAGCACGAAGCCGTGCTCCTCGGCCTGATCCACAGCCATGGTCAGCATGGCGATCTGCATACGGGCCACAGCACCACGCAGGAAGTAGAAGCGGGAGCCGCCGACCTTCACGCCGCGGCGCATATCGATGCCGGCCACCTCGGTGCCGAGGGTCAGGTGATCCTTCGGCTCGAAGCCTTCGGCGGCGAAGTCACGAATCTGGCCAACCTTCTTGACCACCACGTAATCGTCCTCGCCGCCTTCCGGGGCCTCCGGCTCCACGATGTTGGAGAGCTTCCACATGGCAGTGGTGTATTCCTCGGCCGCGGAATCAGCCTTGGACTTGTATTCGGCGACCTTCTGGGAAAGTTCCTTGGTTTCGGCGATCAGCTTGGCCTTTTCGTCGGCCGGAGCCGCGGCAACCTTCTTGCCGATTTCCTTCTGCTGGGCGCGGGCCTCTTCGAAAGCCTTCAGCGCTTCACGACGTGCGGTATCGGAGGAAAGCACTTCATCGACGAGTTCGACGGACTCGCCGCGCTTGCGCTGGGATTCCTTGACAATATCAGTGTGTTCACGGATGAATTGAATATCAAGCATGCGCCCAACACTACCGCCGCAAGCCGACACATAAGCATGTCATCCGCCTGCCAATCTCACCAACCGTGCAGGAAATGTTCACGAACGGCGCGGCAATAGTCAAGACGGACAATCTGCCACTACAAATAGGAATCATGCCTCAGTCCACGCTTACAGTGCTTATCATCATTGCCGCGGTGCTGCTTCTTGCGGTGTTCATCGCAGCCATCGCCTTGGGTATCCGCGCCGAGCGCCGCCGCAGGCTCGCCGAAACACTGGAAAAGCGCAGGGACGACGAGGTGCAGTATGCCTTTATCATCAACCCCTCCAAGCCTCAGGCGGCCACCCAACGTCTGCATATCCAGGAGTTCTGCCGCTCCAAAGGATTGAATCGCATTCGCTTCTACGATACGCAGCTCGATAAGGACGGGCGCGCCTGCGCATTGGAGGCGCTCGAAGACGGCGCCGATGTGGTGATCGCCGTTGGCGGTGACGGCACGGTGCGCACAGTGGCGAGCGCGGTTTCCGGAACCGGCCATGCGCTTGGCATTATCCCCATCGGCACCGGCAACTTGTTCGCCCGCAATATGGGCATTCCCGTGGACGATATCGACGCGGCGTTGACCGTAGCCACCTCCCATGGCTCTCGCCTTGTGGATATGGGCCGGCTTCGCTTGCTTGACCATCCTGAGGACGATCACGGCCATGCGTTCCTCATCATCGCCGGCATCGGCTTCGATGCGGCCATGATCGATGACACCGATCCGGCATTGAAAGCCAACATCAGCTGGCTGGCCTACTTTGTGGGCGGTATCAAGAACCTGTTCGCACCGAAGTTCCGCGGCAATCTCACCATCACCAGCGCCGATGGCTCCACCCATTCCATCAAGAACCTTGATTTTCGTACGATCATGGCCGGCAACTGCGGCCAGATCCCCGTGTTTTCGCTCATGCCCGCCGCCTCGTACGATGACGGCATCCTTGATTTCGAAATCATCGACACCACCGGCGGCATTCTGGGTTGGGCGAACCTGTTCGGCGACGTGGTGCATCAGACCATCACCGGCAAGCCGGAGCAGAATCCGCTGTCCACCAACTCCACCGTCGAGCAGGTGCAGGGCATCACCGCGGAAATCACATTGGAGAAGCCCGCCAAAGCGCAGGTGGATGGCGATATGCTGCCGGAAACCAAACACATCCGCTTCTCCGTGGACCAACGTGCCTTGATCGTACGTGTGCCGGATACCTCCACATTGAAGACCGCGCAGGTTGCGGCGGCGAACGCCACGTCCGATTTCGCGGAGACGACGAGCATCCTGGAACCGGTGAAGTAGGACTCTGATTATTGCCGGGCGTCGGCGGTGACTCGCGCCACATGCATGGCGAGGTAGGCCACCTCGTCTTCGCTGACGTCTGCGTCCAGGCGCAATTCCAGCAGTCCGCCAATGGTCGACGCGCAACGCAGCGCCTCGGGATAGGCTTCACGAATCGCTTTCACGATGGGAGCCGGCTCATCTACGAGCTGTTTGTTCTGATGGATGCGGATGAACAGGTAGCGCAAATGCGTGATGAAACGCCCCACGTTCACTGATTCACGGTCGAGTTTCAGCCCATATGCATGCTCGATGATGTCCAGCATCTGCTGAATCACGCCGGTCATCGTATACGTATAGGTCAGGTCTCCGGTGGCGAATCCGGCGTTCACCAGATGCATGGCAAGCGATGTCTCCTCGCCATCCGGCAACGGTTCCACAAGCTTGGCGTTGATGGCCTTGAGTAACGCATGCCCCTGTTCGTATTCCTTGGGATAGAGGTTGCTGACTTCGCCAGTCAGCGGATACTCGACTGCGATGCCGCGCTTCTGCCGCGCAATGGCACCGGCGATATGGTCGGCAAGTGCCATCACCAGTGTGGTGCTGCCAATCTCACGCTTCCCCAGACCGGTTTCCTTCATCGCGTCGACGATGATGCGAATGATTTCCGGGTCGATGTCCGACAACATCTGTGCCAAATGATCGGGGTCTCGGCCGTCCGCAGGCACGAAGGTGCGCACGATCTTCGATTCGTCAACCGACTGCCCCGGTTTGGCTTGGAATCCCAGACCCCTGCCGGTGAGAATCACTTCGCCGCCATTACCATCGTTGGCAAGCACGACGTTGTTGTTGAAGACCCTGAGTATTTCCATGACGCACCTCCTTCCCGTCATCGTTGAGCTGTCATCCATTATCGTTCTACGTCGATAATAGGTACTCCGGCAGTCACCCTCCTCGATTTGTCCTGTTGCCTATCAAGCTCGATCAATGGCACTACCGAGGTCATCGTCATCGTATTGACTACGGTCACCACCACCACTGGGTTATGGCCTGCACGGACAATCGCGCCAAAGTCCACATGCAGCAGCACATCTCCGGCGGCGACGCGCTCCCCCTTCGCAGCCTGCAGAACGAATCCGTCACCACCCATATCCACGGTATCGAGACCAACATGCACCAGTACCTCAATGCCATCGTCGGTTTTGATGCCGAACGCATGACCGGTTTTAGCCACCATTTTTATCATGCCGCTCACCGGCGCATGCACCGCTGCGACACCCGCTGAACCATCAGGCACGATACCCACGCCCTCGCCAAGCGCCTTGGACGCGAATACCGGGTCGCCGATTGACCCCAAACCGACCACTGCGCCTGCAATTGGAGCGAAGACAGCATTGGGCGATTCGGCATGCCAACGATGCTGCACAGGAGCGGCGGAATCCTCGACCGGTGAATCATCGGCATCAGTGATTACGGCAGAGGACTTCTCAGACACCGACTTTGCCGAGGAGACGCTTTCGCGAGTGCTTTGCGGCATACGGTAATCGAATATCACCGTCAACATCATGGCAACAGCAAATGCAATGGCGATGGAAAGCGCATATACCCATGCACGATCGAACACTGGAATGGTCAAGAGCGAGGAAAAAGCGAACGCCGTAGTCGTTACTCCGTGAATTGTCTGCCCTGAGGGCAGCACTGAGGGGAACGCCCAACTGAGCATCGCGCTAGAGAGGCCTCCGGCTGCACAGCCGGCGAGCAACCACCGGTACGTACGGCGATGCTGTAGATGAATACCGTACAAACTGAGCTCCGAAACACCACCGAGCAAACCAGCGAGCAGTGCACTGAGCGAAGTCTGGCGCATAACGGCATCATGTTCACGAATAGACAGCATGAGCACGCCTGCGGTCACACCAAAGCAAGCAAAATTCCAAACGCCCATAGGGCCTTGTACAAAGTCATATCCCAGCGTCTGAATGTTCATCAGCATCAGAGCATTCAACGGCCAATGCAGTCCGAGTGGCACCAAGAACGGGTAGAGCATAGGAATCAAGAGCGCGAACAGGAACGGCACATGCGTGTTCAACCATGCAGTGCCCGCACTTAGTTCATCGCCGAGCCATACGCCAAGCGGACCGATGAACAGTACGGAAAGCAGATAGACCACCACGAGCGAGCAGAACGGCACGAACACCAGTTGCACGCTGTCTGGAATCACGTGTTTCAGCCCGTGGTAGACCACGGCCAGCAGCACGACCATGAGCAGCGGCACAAATATGTTGCCACTGTAATCATTGATAGGCATGGTGATGCCGAATACATCGATGCCGCCGTTCAATCCTGCAAGTTGGGGAGCCAACAGCGCCGACATAATCGCGCCGCCAAGC
This sequence comes from Bifidobacterium cebidarum, assembly GCF_009193305.1. Taxonomy (GTDB): domain Bacteria; phylum Actinomycetota; class Actinomycetes; order Actinomycetales; family Bifidobacteriaceae; genus Bifidobacterium; species Bifidobacterium cebidarum. Next base: position 276,326 of record NZ_WBVS01000001.1, read on the forward strand.
CAGGGGTCGACGTTGAGCTTGCGGGCAGCATTGACGGCAATCATGATGGGCAGCATCACGAACATGACTTCCCAGATGGCCTTCAATGCCCGCCAACCGTCAGTAGTGTTGCCATCCGGGGTGAGTCCTAGCGCCACAGCCACGTTGGCGAGCGCAATAATCATTGATGCGCCAAGCAGCACGCCGAGCAATGGGCGGAAGGCATCGGAAACGTAGTCAAGGATGGCGCTTGCCCATGCTCGCGGCGTGCGAGGCAACGACGCACGAGACATGAATGATTGTGGGGCCTCGCGACGTGCTGCACCAGAATCTGCAGGAGCGATAGGGTCTACGGACTCCATGGATTTTTCGGATACATCGGATGCGCCAATTACCTCTGACGAGGCCGCATTCATCATGCTTATCATGCGCTCATATACCGAGGCCACAGCACCGCCGATGATGATTTGGCAGCGCCCGCCAGCGCGCGGGAATGCGCCGAGCACACCCGGGATGGCTTCAATCCGGTTCAGATTGGCTTTACGCTCGTCGGAAAGCGTGACGTGCAATCGGGTGGCGCAGTGGGTGAGTTCAAGAATATTGCTTGTGCCGCCGAGGGCTTCGAGAATCTGTTGAGCCATCGATGATGCGGAAGCGGCGGGCACGGAAGCGGTCGCGGCGGAATCCATAGTCGGCGTATCCTGCGTTCGCGCAGATGGTACTGATGCTTTCGATGCCGCCACCGTTTACTCCCTTCACCCTACATCCCCGCCATTGTCTCGCATCAAGTCCAGCTTTGTCCATCGAACATCAGCAATCCACTCCGATTGCCCGGTAAGACCTACCTCAACGCAAACGATTGCAATAATCTATTGCTCTTCGGAGTGTCGCGCACAAAAAAGTCGTATTCTTTTCTTCACACGTTGCGTAGCAGGGTTGTTACTTGGAAACGAGGCAAGACCTGGAGCGATGTGGAATTGGTATATCCGTAAGCGATAATCAGTGTATCGGATATGCGTGTTCCACATTGTTCCAGGTCTTTTTTGTTTTCAGGTGGCACAACGAGGTACTGCCTGCACGCGGCACATGGGGTGCACCGAATGCACTCCGTCAATGGCGATGAAAGGAACATGGCAATGACGACGGCAAACACTGCAGCCGCATCCACGAATGTGGCGACGGACGCCACCGAAGCGCTCGAGAACAGCGCCAGCGCAATGGCAAACATTGCAACCAACACAATCGAAACCATCGAAGCGGCGGAATCCCGTAGATTCTCCTCTCGTTTCCCGCTCAACAGCTCGTTCATCTTCACGTTCGGCGCCCTCGGCGGCATGCTGTTCGGCTTTGACACCGGCATCATCTCCGGCGCATCCCCGCTCATCGAATCCGACTTCGGCCTGAGCGTCTCCCAGACCGGCTTCATCACCTCCTCGGTGCTTATCGGCTCCTGCGCCGGCGCATTGTCCATTGGCGCCCTGTCCGACAAGTTCGGCCGTAAGAAGCTGCTCATCGTCTCCGCCATCCTGTTCCTTATCGGCTCTGGCATGTGTGCCACCGCCACTGGCTTCCTGATGATGGTCGCAGCCCGCATCATTCTGGGTCTTGCCGTGGGCGCCGCCTCCGCCTTGACCCCGGCCTACCTTGCCGAACTCGCCCCGAAGGAGCGCCGTGGTTCCCTCTCCACGCTGTTCCAGCTCATGATCACGTTCGGCATCCTGCTGGCCTATGCCTCCAACCTCGGCTTCCTCGGCCACAATCTGCTGGGCGCCCGCGATTGGCGTTGGATGCTTGGCTCCGCTCTGGTTCCGGCCGCGCTACTGCTGATTGGCGGCATCATGTTGCCGGAATCCCCGCGCTACCTGGTGAACAAAGGTGACGAGCGTAACGCATTCAAGGTGCTGACCCTGATTCGCAAGGACGTCGACCAGGCCCAGGTGCAGCTGGAGCTTGACGAGATCAAGGCCGTGGCCGCCCAAGACACCAAGGGTGGTGTGCGCGAGCTGTTCCGCATCGCTCGCCCGGCGCTCGTCGCCGCCATCGGCATCATGCTCTTCCAGCAGCTCGTCGGCATCAACTCCGTGATCTACTTCCTGCCTCAGGTGTTCATCAAGGGCTTCGGCTTCCCCGAAGCGGATGCCATCTGGGTTTCTGTAGGCATCGGCGTGGTGAACTTCGTCTCCACCATCGTGGCCACGATGATCATGGACAAGTTCCCGCGCAAGGGCATGTTGATCTTCGGCTCCATCGTGATGACCGTCTCCCTGGCCATTCTCGCCGTGATGAACTTCGTGGGCGACGTCGCCGTGCTCGCAGTGCCGACCATGATCCTCATCGCCTTCTACATCCTCGGCTTCGCTGTCTCCTGGGGCCCGATCGCCTGGGTGCTGATCGGTGAGATCTTCCCGCTGTCCGTGCGCGGCATCGGCTCCTCCTTCGGCTCCGCCGCCAACTGGCTGGGCAACTTCATCGTCTCCCAGTTCTTCCTGGTGCTGCTCGACGCGTTCGGCAACAATGTGGGTGGTCCGTTCGCCATCTTCGGTGTGTTCGCAGCCCTGTCCATCCCATTCGTGCTGCGATTTGTGCCCGAGACCAAGGGCAAGTCGCTGGAGGAGATCGAGCAGGAGATTTCCCGTCACTGATTCCCAAGCACCATTGACCGATGGCCGGTATCGACCCGATTATTCCGGGATACGATACCGGCCATTACCGTTTTGCCATGGTTTGCATGGCCTTTGAGCGCCTCTTTACCGCGTGTTGCCGCCTCTTTTTTCACCATTCGCACAAAAGTTGACAACTCTTAACATAACTGCGTCCAAAACGTTGAAATCCGTGGCACAATAGGGAAGCATGGTAGCAAAAAATGCGGGCTTACCCGCCACCCCAGCAGATCTGATCAACGTCGATGAGGTCATCGGCAAGTACTATGACCTTGTCCCCGATCCGTCCGTTCCCGAGCAGCGTGTCATCTTCGGCACCTCCGGCCACCGTGGATCGTCCCTGAAGACCTCGTTCAACGAGGCTCATATCATCGCCATCTCCCAGGCCATTGCCGAATACCGTAAGCAGGCTGGCGTCACCGGCCCGCTGTACCTCGGTTCCGACACCCACGCGCTCTCCGGTCCGGCCAAGAAGACCGCCATCGAGGTGCTTGTGGCCAACGGCGTGCACGTGCGCATCGATTCCCGCGATGACTTCGTGCCCACCCCGGTGGTCTCCCAGGCCATCCTGACTCACAACCGTGCGGCCGATGGCACCCAGCGTTTCGAGGGCGAGGGCCTTGCCGATGGTATCGTCGTCACCCCGTCCCACAACCCGCCTACCGACGGTGGCTTCAAGTATGACCCCGTCACCGGCGGCCCGGCTCCTGCCGAAACCACCAACGCCATCGCCGCTCGCGCCAACGAGCTGCTCGGCGACTACAAGAACATCAAGCGCGTGCCCTACGAGGAGGCCATCAAGTCCGAGTACGTCGAGGGCTTCGACTTCCGCGAGCACTACGTAGATGATCTGAAGAACGTCATCGACTTCGATGTGATTCGTTCCTCCGGCGTGCGTCTCGGCATCGACCCGCTCGGCGGCGCTTCCGTGAACTACTGGCCGCTGATCAACGAGAAGTACGGCCTGAACATCGGCGTCGTGCGTCCTGAAGTCGATCCGACCTGGCGCTTCATGACCATCGACCACGACGGCAAGATCCGCATGGATCCGTCTTCCCCGTACGCCATGAAGGGCTTGGTTGACGAGCTCAACGCCGGCGCTTGGGACAAGTACGATCTGGTCGGCGGCACCGACCCGGACGCCGATCGTCACGGCATCGTCTGCCCGAACTGGGGCGTGATGAACCCGAATCACTACATCGCCGTGGTTGTGGAGTACCTGTTCGGCGGCAACCGCCCGGATTGGCCTGCGGGCGCCGGCATCGGCAAGACGCTGGTCTCCTCCTCCCTGATCGACCGCGTGGCCGCCTCCATCAACGCCAAGCTGGTCGAGGTCCCGGTCGGCTTCAAGTGGTTCGTCGATCCGCTGTTCACCGGCGAGGTCGCCTTCGGCGGCGAGGAAAGCTCCGGCATGAGCTTCCTGCGCCGCGACGGCCGTGTGTGGACCACCGATAAGGACGGCCTGATCCCCGACCTGCTGGCCGCTGAGATCACCGCCAAGACCGGCAAGAACCCGGCCGAACTGCACAAGGATCAGGTTGCTCGCTTCGGCGAGTCCTGGTACAAGCGCGTCGACACCCCAACCACCCTTGAGCAGAAGCAGAAGTTCGCCAAGCTCACCGGCGACGACGTGACCGCCACCCAGCTTGCCGGCGAAGACATCACCGCCAAGCTCACCGAGGCTCCGGGCAACCACGCCAAGATCGGCGGCCTGAAGGTCACCACCAAGGACAACTGGTTCGCAGCCCGTCCTTCCGGCACCGAGAACATCTACAAGGTGTACGCCGAATCCTTCGAGAGCCCCGAGGCCCTCGACAAGGTGCTCGACGAAGCCAAGCTCGTGGTCGACAAGGCTCTGAGCGAGTGATTTCTCGCTGAATCCTGATAGCGCAAAGGGCGTTTGGACTGTGTCTTACTGTCCAAACGCCCTTTATGTATGCGCGTCATCATACGGATGTGGCACAAAATAGCAATCAATGACCTAAACCAATGTCGTGCCACGGTTTCTTGCCACAACCGCACGATAAATCATTATTGCCATATCGTGGCAAGCAAAACCGCCATTCCTTCGTCGGGACGTTCAAGATGGCTTGGTACAATCGGCCGATTCCCTCCGTTTTGGCGAATCATGCCACTCGGGTCCACCCACGATTGGAGGCAAAACGAACTCCCGCCGACCAATCAAACACAATCAGCCGGAGTCACGTGCCTGCAGCCAATTGCTTGGTGGATTTCGGCATCATGAAGAATTCAAACGTGGCCCCGCGCGACGCGAGCGCGCGAGATACGTTAAACGCAAACTCAGCCCGCGCATCCTCATTGGCAAGGCTAGACGCCGTGGCCACGAACACAATCCATTGGCGGCCTCGCAACTTATCACGCTTTTCCTGGTCACGACGCCATTGCATCTTGTCAGTACGGTGATGATCCCCGTCGTATTCAACTCCGACCTTGTACTCAGGCCATGCCATATCCAGCGTTATGACTGCAGCAGACTTGAATGCAGCGCCTGGAACCTCATAATTCAGTACAGGCTGCGGTACGCCGTGAGCCCGCAATGCGAGACGCGCCTCGGACTCCTTTGGCGAATCGGCACCTGGCATGACGAGCACCAACGCTCTTTGGCACGCCAAACGCCCTTTGAATCCCGCCAGGCCATCTACAAATCGTTTCAAATCATCATAAATAACGGTGGCAGTGCGTCCTCTCGCCAGTGCAGGCTGCCGAGCGATTGCCGTGACAATCGAATCACCAAGCACGATCAACGAATCCAGTGACATATGAGTAGCAAGTTGAGCCCATGTATGAAAGAGATCAAGGGCGAATACGTACTGGCTGATCTTCACCTTCCCAGCCTTTGGCACATGCTTCCAAATATGCGGATGGGTGGATAGCCCTCGAATCCGAACGCGATTCTCCCGCGCGCCGAAGACCGTATGCAGCTCATATGCATCAAGATCACAATCAGACGGCATAGGCACGGATTGCAGAATCAATGACGTGGTCATGCCGAACAGAAGTCTTATGCCTAATCGTTGAGCGACTTCAGCGCAACGACGTGCCATGTCATACTTACGTTGCTCAAGATTGCCTCGCATAGCACCCTCATTCGGAAACGAAACAGAAAAATCACCGTTGATCATATTGCCCATGTCGCCACGATAGCGATGATGCGCGCCAGCGTAAAACTAAATCGGGGTATGTGGTCCGAGCTTGCTGAGTTATCCACATGAAACGTGATGAAACCATGAAAGTAGGCGTACAGATGCTCTAGCACATGAGGTACACGGTTCCCACAAGCGAATGTCTTCTTACCCTGGCCAATGGTCTGCGTCATAGATCGATCCAATCGCTTCTCGATTGTCCCAATATGGCAAATTGTCTCTTTGGGAAACGTCGTACCACGGCTTCTTGCCACAACCGCTCAGAAGCCACATATTCATAACGTTGTGGCAATAGAAAGCGTCAACCTTCCGTAGCGGTCGTTGGATCTCAATGGTACGAAATCACGGTAAGACCCGAATTACCAAATCGTGTCACAAAAGGAAGCTCTCAATCAAAGAGACCGGGCCTCCTCTGACGCCCTATGCGATAGTGTGGGCACATGACTATTACGGTATCTACGGACGGAAGCGCCTTGGGCAATCCCAATGGCCCGATGGGTTGGGCCTGGGCCGACCATGCAAAAAACGCGGGCGGCACGCCTGGCCATGAGCATGACGAGCACGGCTATGACGCCGGCGGCGCGACGAACGGCACCAATCAGATCGGCGAATTGTGCGCAGTGCTCGAGGCATTGCGAGCGCACCCCGGTTCCGAGCCACTGCTGATCGAATCCGATTCACAGTATGCGATTAATTGCTCCACTACTTGGGTGAAGGGTTGGAAGCGCAACGGCTGGAAGAATTCGCAGAAGAAGCCGGTCAAGAACGTCGAGCTAATCAAGGCAATCGATGCCGAGATTTCGAAGCGGCCCGGCCCAGTGAACTTCAAATGGGTCAAAGGCCATGCCGGCGATGCAGGCAATGAGCTCGTAGATGAACTGGCCCGCACCTATGCCGGGGACTGCCGCTCCGGCGCACGCGATGGCTACCTGCCGATCGAAGGCTGGCAGTCGTTGTTGAATTCCGAATATGCACACGGCACTGATGTGCCACCGGATGTGCAGCTGGTCTTGGATGGCAAAGCCGATGCCGCCGATCTACGCAGGCCCGCGACTGAAACCGTTCCGGCGCAAAAGCAATCGCTCACCGATCTGCTGACCGAGCCTGAAGGCGTACCGGATTTTGATTTCAGCGCCCCCACCAACGCGCACAGCGACGTGTCCACAATTGAGTCGGCGACCCCCGCTGCAGCCGCTCCATCGACCCAAGCCGCAGGCTCTTCCAGCGGATTGACCGTTTCCGGTACGTTGACCTTCTCCCCCGCCCCGAAGACCAGTCCGTACTACAACGGCCAGCCAATGCCGATTTCCGGCACTATCGCAATTGAGGGATATGTGGATGGCGAGGGGAACCTCACCATCACCAACGCGCCATTCTTCCGCAAATAAGCCAATACGATGGCCCATCTTCTGCCATGCGTGCGGCTGTGCGATGTGAGATTCATCGCACAGCCGCACGCATGCGCATAGGAAACGGACACGAGGGCACAAATTCGCTCACCCGCGTTAGGATAAGAGGGAAGGCTTTACACCGTTAATACATACGGTCGAAACCAAGGAAAACAAAGGAGAACACCCATGGATAAGGCTCAGCAGGACGCGCTGAAGAAGGCCGCCGGCATCGAAGCCGCCAAGCTCATTCAGGATGGCATGATCGCCGGTCTCGGCACCGGCTCCACCGTGAAGTTCCTGGTGGACGAGCTTGGTCGTCGTCATCAGGAGGAGGGCCTGGAGTTCACCGGCGTGACCACCTCCCGTCGCACCCAGGCCCAGGCTGAAAGCTACGGCATCAAGATCGTGGACATCGACGATGTGGATCACATCGACATCACCATCGACGGCGCCGACGAAGTGGACAAGAACTTCAACGGTATCAAGGGCGGCGGCGCTGCCCTGCTGTGGGAGAAGATCGTGGCCACCAACTCCAACCAGATCGTCTGGATCGTGGACGAGTCCAAGGTCGTGGACACCATCGGCAAGTTCCCGCTGCCGGTCGAGGTGATTCCGTTCGGCGCCGGCCACGTGATCAAGAAGTTCGAGGCCAAGGGCTACAAGCCGGTGCTGCGTCTCGACGCCGATGGCAAGGAAGTGCGCACCGACGAGAACAACTTCGTGGTTGACCTGCATCTGGAACGCATCGATCACCCGCAGGAGCTGGCCGAGGACCTCATCACCACCGTCGGCGTGGTGGAGCACGGCCTGTTCCTCAACATGGTGGACAAGGTCATCGTCGGCGACCCGAACGGCCCGCGCGTCCTGACCAACGCCAACAAGTGATTCCAACGAATCGTCATTCATGACGTTGCCTGGGATAGACAACATCATGATCCAAATGCAAAAGCCGCACACTGCATTCGCGCAGGTGCGGCTTTTCTTTTAGTTCGCCGTCTGAGCGGTCAGCCAAATGGCCACGGCATGACTCAGCGTTCTGGCACCAAGCTTCTCCCGAATATGCCGGGTATGCGAGCGCACGGTCGCAGCACTGATGGACAGCATCTCGGCAATCTCCTCATTCGAGTATCCTTCCGCCACGCTGGACAGAATGCGCTGCTCCAACGCGCTCAAAGAAGACGTCACATCATTTCCCGTCGAATCGGACGGACCGGACGCCGTACGCAGACGGTCATATGACTCCGCTGCGCTCAGGAATCGTACTCCCGGGACCGGGCTGAACGTCTTCCCCGAGAGCACCTGGCGCAGAGCCACAGCCATCTGCGTCATATTACCTTTGACCATCAGTCCCTGCGCACCGGATTCGGCAAGCTGTACAGCGTAGGTCTTGGGGTTATAGGAAGTCATAGCCAGCAGTAACGGTTGCGGCCCGGTCTCGCGAATCTCGCGGCAGATCTTCATGCCAGTTGTATGATCCAATTCCACATCCGTAATGAGCATGCGCGGCCGCCATCCCTCGTCGGCGCAACGTCGAACCGCTTCGGGCGCACTGCATGTGGACCAGTCCACGCTCACCCCCGGCATCAGCTTGGGCAATACGGACACCACGCGCTCCAACGCCATAGTGTCATTGTCTAGCACGGCCACATCATAGGTTTCGCTCATGGCGGCACCCTGGGTCTCGTTCACTGCGCTGCTCCTGATTATATGGAATGGTCATATACGCCGATGCGCATTATGATAATGAGGCACGGCGATGACAACGCCCTTCGTTCTTCTCTCCCGCATGGAAGTCCAGCAACAATGACGAACACCACGCTCCCCTCACCATCCACACATCGTCCGCAAACAGAGTGGCGCAATATCGGAACGGTTCTACGCAACCACCCAGCCATAACGGCAATCGCCGTGCTGAACTGTGTGCTGACCATTGTGGAAATGGCGGCAAACCATCCGAATGATATGACTTCTTGGGTGATCTTCGTCCTACAGCTGACGCTGTCGGCCGGAATCGTCATGGTTCCTCTGCCCCTGTGCGTAACACTGCTGGCATCATGCGTGGTTGCCTCGCTGTTGCCCGGATCGCCGTCATTCTGCGCCATGCTCGCCTTCCCCACACTGGGATTGATGGCATATCTGGCTCCGCCAGCCTGGGCCTGTGCTGCAGCCGTCATATTGAGTCTGGCACCCACTGGAACCGGCCTGTCCCTGTCGTTCGGCGGCAATGGCAACGGCGACGTCAACATATCCGGGTTCACCGTGAACGTGGTGGCGTATCTCATTGCGGTGGGCATCGGCTTCTCCCTGCGCAGAAGGGCCGACGCACGCCGGGAGCGGGAGAGGCTGGCCGCATACGAGCAATCACAACGGGAGCTGGAGCATGTGCGTCATAACCAGCATCTGGCCAAGGCACTGCATGATTCGGTGACGCAGGAGCTTTCCTCCGTGTCAATGCTTGCCTGGCAGTGGCAGCAAAACAGCGAAGCCGATTCCGAGGTCCGCGAGGCAATGGGCATCATGTATCGCAATGCGCAATCGGCATTAGACCATGTGCATGAAGTCATTGATCTGATCGGCAATGATTCAGCGACATCGCCCGCTATCAACTCCGACGAAGTCCAGAACGACGTCTCCGCCACCCTGGACAAGCGGTCTCAAGACAAGCCAGTCGAATTCCTCGATGCAATGCGCACCTTAGTGGACACCGAGCAACAGGCCATCAGCCAGCTGGGGTTCCAAGGTAGTTCGGTGGTACGCGGCACCGCACTGATACTTGATGCCCAAACGCATGACGTGGCATTCGATTTGGTGCGCGAAGTATATGCGAACATCATCCGCCACGCGCTGCCCGGCGTGGATGAATACATGGTCGCAGTCACCGTCACGGGCAATAAGCTGACGATTACGCAGACCAATACCGTGACTGCGAAACCGTCGAGCAGCGGTAATGGCAACGGAGAGGTCACGCATCCGCTGGCCGGCATGCGCCATGGCCGCGGCCTCGAGGCCCATCGTGCGGCCGTTCAACGACTCGGCGGCGTGCTGCGCACCCGATGCAACGATGGCGAATGGTTCCTGCGAGCCGAATTGCCACTCGCACGATGACGGTGATACACGAAGGAAAGGCGCACACAGTCAGTATTCAAGGCGAGAGAAACGGCGACGCGCATAGGCATAGAGACCGGCGGCGTAAACCGTGCTGAGGGCAAGCATCAGCAGCAGCGTGACCGGCAAACCCAAACTTGGCAGCAGCGTACCATAGCCGCCGGGCACCGCGTACCGGGCACCCGCCAATTGCGGCAACGTGGCACACAGGCAGATCCAAAGGATTGAACCAAACATGATGATGCCGGTCGAAAAGCGGGTGGCAAGTGCCACCGCCACCATAATCGTCAACAGTTCGCCAAACACCACACCGGCAATGGAAATCACATCGGCGGCAGCACTAGCGTCCGAAGCGGGCAGGAACAGCCCGGACGCATAGTCGAACCGCACAATGTACAGGTAGTACAGGCCGAACGTCACCGCCACCTGCAACGCCACATAGATGGTATAGATGCCCAGCAGAGCCAGGACTTTTGCATTAATAATCGTAGTACGGCTCAGGTCCTTATACAGGAACATGCGACCGGTGGCTACGGGCGTATAGATGGCAGTGACCACCAGATACGCCATAACCACCATGGGCAGAATCAGCATGTTCTGCACATCGAATTCGCCGGCAAGGAAGTCCAGGAAACTGACTGATTCAGGCTCGCCGCTGATCCGCATGAAATCGGAGTTGAACAGGTTCACGATAGGCAAAATCAGCATGAAGCAGGCCATGACGAACAGGATGGAGGTTTCTTTAGTGCGGATGAGGTTCTTAAAGATCAATACGGTCATAATGGTGTGTTCCTTGAATGTGATTGGACGAACGAAGCACAAGTGATGAATGCTGGATTGCTGACAGGAGATGGGAATCCGGGCGAGCGGCCTCTCAGCGCCCTTCCCCGAAGTAGTTGTTGAGTTGCGTGGACTTGTCATGGATTGCTTTGATGCCGGCAGTGGACGCGAGTGCAGCGATGGTCTTGTTCAGTTCCAGGCTGCGGGCGTCGATCTCCACCGATGTACCATCCGGAGCAATCGTGGCGGCAGACCGGCCACTATTCTGTAACGTTTCGGCAATCAGTGACGCGCGTTCGGCGTCCGTCAGCGGCCGCGACAGTTCGATGACGGTGATCTCACCTGTCTCCCCGGTAAATTCAGCGGCAAGGCGGCCTGATTTAATGAACAGGAACCGGTCGCAGAGTTCCTGCAACTCGTTGAGCTGGTGGCTGGAGATAAGCATGGCTATACTACGTTCGGCGGCCCACTGCTTGAGCACGGTGATGAGCTGAAGCACACCGTCCGGGTCAAGGCCCACGAACGGTTCGTCGAGGATCAGAAATTCTGGATCGTTGACCAGAGCCAGGGCCAGAGCCAGACGCTGCTTCATGCCGAACGAGAATCCAGCGGGCTTGCGGTTACGGTAACGCCACATGTCCACCAGTTCGAGGACTGGGCGGATGTTGCGTTCGTGGGCGGTATCGCCATGAATGCCAAGGTAGAAGCGCAGATTGTCTTCGGCACTGATATTCGGCACGAATACCGGCTGGATCATGATGCCGAACCGGTCAAGCATATCGTCGTGCGAGAAGATATCGGCGCCATTGTAGACGATGCTGCCGGAGGTCTGGCGCTGCGCCTTGGCCATCATCTTCATCAGCGTGGTCTTACCTGCGCCGTTCTTGCCAATCAGTCCGACGATTTCGCCATTACTAATGGTGAAGCTGACGTCCTCGAGCGAATAGGCGGGGTTGCCTGCATACTGTTTGGACAGGTGACTGACGGTAAGCATTGCCGTTCTCCTCGTTCTTCTCATGTATGTCTGTGATTCATGGGTGATGATCATGAATCTAATGAACGGGAATCAGCGAATACGCAGTTTGGCGGCAAACCATACACGGGCGTGCAATATGGTGCACGACTTTGCACATATGTGCAATTGAATATGAGAAACCCCGTGGCCGAATGGCTCACGGGGTTTTCAATGCCTTGATTGCCAAGTAAGACTACTTGCGCTGGTGGCGGGTCTTACGCAGCAGTTTGCGGTGCTTCTTCTTGCTCATCCGCTTGCGGCGCTTCTTGATGACAGAACCCATCTGAAGCCTCCATTTCGATTAATCGTAAAAGTTGCAACTCGCACTATAGTACACGTCTTTCCAGACAGAGGAAATTCGTGTGGCGTACATGTGCGCTTTACCCGGCAACTAACCGGCGAGTACGGCGATATCTTACAGCGGGAACTTCTGGTAGAAACGCTCCAACGCCTGCTTGTTGCCGCTGGCCTGGAACACCACAGTATCGTTCTGCCAGATGGCAATGGCCTTCTTGGCATCGGACGGATCGGACTTCACGGTGTACGAACCGGTGGCGTCTCCCGAGACCTTCACATTGCCGGAAGCCAGTTCCTCACCGGTCTGGGCTGCGGCCAAAGCATCATATTGGGTCTTGGCATTGTCGGCAGTGGACCACTGCGCCACAATCAACGTAATATCCTTGGCGTTGTCGCCGGTGGAATAGGTCACCGTATATTCTTCAAGCGGCGAGGCGCTGCTCCATGAAGTCGAGGCTTCGGCCTTGGTGCGTGCAAAGTTCAGCACGCTATCCGGCATGGCCTTGAGCAGCTCGCTGGCATCGTCCGGCAAAGCAGTGGCATCGATGGTGGGCTTGGTCGGCTCAGTGTCCTTATTCTGTTGCTGCGCCGTTTGCGTGGTGCTGGTATCGGACTTGGATACGATGGCCCAACCCGGCCAGACGAAAGCGGAAAGCACCGCCAAAATGATGACCACAGCGGCGGCGACCACCACTGCGATCAGCTTGCCATGGGACTGCGTAGTCGAAACATTCTCGGAGTTAGTCATGCCCCTGATTCTCTCACAGCCATGTGACGCTGCTCAACAGTTCGCATGAACTACGGCGATTGCCTCGTCACTCTGCGATCAGAATTACATTGGCCTCTGGGCAGGGAAAAAATTTACCGCGGCCAAGATTCGGCGTTAGGGTGGAAGCATGGCGAAATCAACTGTGCAATACGTATGTTCCGAATGCGGGTGGAACGGCTCGAAGTGGTACGGCAAATGCCCCGAGTGCGGGCAATGGGGCACCGTGGAGGAATTCCATGAAGCCCGACCGGTCACTGGATCGAAGACCGCCGCACCCGGTCGTACATCGCGCACGCAGTCGGTCATCGTGTCGGATAGTTCGCGTGCCGCAGCCAAGCCGATTACTGAAATCGGCACGGAAACCGTGGAACGGCTGTCCACTGGATTCAGCGAGTTCGACCGGGTGCTTGGCGGCGGCGTAGTCCCCGGCTCGGTGACGTTGATCGCCGGTGAACCAGGCATCGGAAAGTCGACACTGCTCCTGCAAACGGCCGGCAACGTAGCCCGGACTGCGGCGCGTGCCGGCAATGGAGGCGGCGAAACAGTGCTGTATATCTCCGGCGAGGAGTCACAGGCGCAGGTCCGATTACGAGCTTCACGCATCAATGCGGTGGAACCTAATCTGTTACTGGCGTCCACCACCGACCTGGCCACTGCTTTAGGACTGATTGAACAGAATCGGCCGGCGTTGGCGATTGTGGATTCCGCTCAGACCATCGTTTCCCAGGAGGTCGATGGCATTTCAGGCGGCTCGACACAGGTGCGTGAGGTGGCGAGCGCCTTGATCGATACGGCAAAAACCTTGGACATTCCGGTATTCCTGGTAGGTCACGTCACCAAGGACGGTTCGATTGCCGGCCCGCGAACCTTGGAGCATCTGGTGGATGTGGTGTGCCAGTTCGAAGGTGACAGCGAGACCGCGCTTCGCATGCTGCGCGCCGTCAAAAATCGATTTGGACCCACGGATGAGGTCGGATGCTTTGATATGAGCGGCGAAGGTATTGAGGAGGTCACCGATCCCTCCGGACTATTCCTATCCGGAGGTGGTCCCGGAGATGCGGAGTCGGCTCCGGTAGAAGGCACATGCGTGACCTTCACACTTGATGGTCACCGCAGCCTGCCGATCGAGGTGCAGGCCTTGGTCACCAAATCCGTGTTGCCCACACCTCGTCGTGCCGTCAACGGTGTGGATCCCAGCCGCATCGCCATGTTGACGGCGGTGTTGTATCGTCACAGCAAATTGAACCTGCTGGCCAATGATCTCTACGTATCGACCATCGCCGGCGGTCAAGCGAAGGAGCCTGGCTCCGATTTGGCGATTGTCGGCGCGTTGGCGAGCGCAGCGACCGCAAAGCCTGTTGCGCGGACGACTTGCGCGATAGGCGAAATCTCCCTGACCGGTCAGGTTCGGCCTGCGCCACGAATGGAGTACAGACTGCGCGAAGCGGCCCGATTGGGATTCACCACTGCTGTTGTGCCGCCCATGCGCAAAAGCGTGCATATCGATGGGTTGCATCTGATTGAAGCCAGTACGTTGACTGATGCCCTAGAAGCGTTAGGAATCAAGAAATAGTCAGGTTTTGGCCGCCGACCGGTCTGCTCAAGTCATACGGCAACGGCTCCCCTCATTGAGGGGAGCCGGACTTTTGCTAATAATACAGAATCACGTTTATTACGCGGTCAAACGCTTGGTTTCCTCAACGTTGCGCTTGAGCTCTGCAGTCAGTGCATCAACACCGTCGAACTTGACCTGCGGGCGCAGGAAGCCGGTGAATTCCACGCGGACCTTGTGGCCGTACAGATCAATCCAATCATCGGTGATGCAATAGGATTCCACCACACGCTCATGCAGACCGGTTTTCTCGCTGAACGTGGGTTTGGTGCCGATGGAAATGGCGGCGGGCCAACGGCGCGCGGCCTGTGGCTCAGCTGCATCGTCACCTGAAGCTTTTGGCCCCAAATCAACCAGCCAGCCGGCGTACACACCATCCACAGGAATATAACCTTCAATATCCGTACCGAGATTGGCGGTCGGGAAACCGATGGTGCGTCCACGCTCCTCACCATGCACCACTTCGCCCTCGATGGCATGCGGAGCACCCAAAATGGCATTAGCCTCCTGAATACGGCCGTGAGCCAACAGGTAACGCACATTGGTGGAGCTCCACGCACGCATGACCTTGGCCTGATGCTTTTTACTCCATGCACGGCGCTCCGCCTTGGTGACGTCGGCCAGAGGATCAGCCGGCTCGCCCCACTCCGTTGGCATTTCCGGCTGGAAATCGCGAGGAATACGCACCTCACCCGGGCCACGGTCGTCCACAACATCCAGTTCGAACACGCCAGCACCGGCGGCAAGGTTGGAGATGTGCTTGATGTCCCCCGCACGATCCTTGCCCATGGCGGCATCCTGGCCAAGCACCAACGTGCGCATGCCGAGCTTGCCGACGAGTCGTCCAAGGAAGAAGATGTACGACTTCGAGGCAAAAGCCAGCGTGTAGCGCACTACCAGCACATGGTCCACACCAAACCGCTCGATGCGCTGCAAGCGCTCGTGCACACTGGTCAGTGCTTCCGCATCGATATTCGCCTCGGTCGGCTCCTGACCCTCATGTTTGGCCGCCCAGCCATGCACGAACGCCGGGCGCGGGTCGAACAGAATCACCACGGAGAACGCGTCATGCTTCCTGGCCAGCTCCACTACGCGCTTGATGACGGCCTGATGCCCAAGATGCATGCCGTCGAACGCACCGAGCGTCACCACGGCCTTCTTATCGTTATCGAACGAAGGCCAAGTGACTTCGCCCTGTTCATCGGGAGTCAGATAGGTGATTTCCATGTCGTGCAATTCCTTTTCAAGTCTGCAACTAGCCGCGTCTACTCTACGCGAGGGGGAATACGGTGGCAGGTTTGGCCTGATGACTATTCGCTCGCTCGATAATCGCCACCACATCGTGCGTTTCCGGCACGATGGCGACGGTGGGCTCGGAAACCGCCCGCTCGATGCGGCGACCGAAGCGCAGCTCCGAGGCCTCTTCAGTTGTGATGTCCAATGATGGCATGGCACCGCGTGCCGCCTGTTCCATCGTGAGCGCATGGTTGAGCAACCAATTGCGGCGGTCTTCGCCATAAAGCTCCTCAGGAGCGTCCAGCACGCATTTGCCGCGGGTCATGGTTTCGCCTTCGCGATTGGTGAATGTTTTCAGTTCCGTATGCGCGGTAATCGTATGTGTGCGAGTCTCATGCATGGAGGCGTCGCTCATGAGTCCACTGGTGTCATCCGGCAATGCGAAATGGCCAACTCGAGTTCGGCGCAATCGAACCAAGTGGCCGCCGACGCCGAGTGCGGCCCCCAAGTCTCGTGCGAGCGCACGGATGTACGTGCCCGACGAACAGCTGACGCGCACTGCAACATCCACTACGGGGACGGCAGCATCCGTCCGCGTTGACTGCTCCTCAGCCCGAAGCGGCTCACCGGCTTGTTTGCCCGGCACATACCCTCGGCGATAATCCAACACCGCGAACTCGCTGATATGGATTGGACGGGCTTTCAGCTCCACTTCTTTGCCTTCACGGGCCAGATCATAGGCTCGTTTGCCATCGATTTTGATGGCGGAGAAAGCGTTCGGCACTTGCTCGACGTCACCAGTGAAGCGCGTATCGATGGTTTGACGAACCCGTGATTCCGTCAATTGGCGAATCGCACCGGTCTTATCGTCACGAATGAGCTCACCTTCGGCATCATCGGTCGTGGTCCCCAGACCGAGGCGAATCGTAGCTTCATAGGTCTTATCATGCGCCACAATCGCATTCAGGAGCCGCGTGGCATGCCCAAAGGCGATCACCAATGCGCCGGTGGCCATAGGGTCAAGCGTGCCGGCATGACCGACTTTTTTGATATGCAAGGCCCCACGCACTGCAGCAACAGCATCGAAACTAGTGACGCCCTGCGGCTTGTCGATGATGAGCAGGCCAGATGGAATGGATTGTGGCATGGTTCTCCTTCGAAGAACAGAGACGAGCTTCGCTCGAGATGGTTTACTCCGCCTTCGGCGGGGTCTCTCCCTCAGTCAGCTGCGCTGACGGCTCCCTCGTCAGAGGGAGCCGAGGATTACTTCGAAGCCAGCTGCACTGGCGACTCACTCTTCAGTGGAGGTCAGGGAATCATCCTCGAAGTCAGCTGCATCGTCATCGTCGAAATCGTCGTCCTCGATATCATCGGACTCGTCGGGTTCGTCATCGTGCTTGTACGGGTCGGCGTCGCCGGCGTACTGGGCGGTGGCACGGGCCTTGGCGAGTTCCTCATCGCGCTTTCTGGCAAGGGCCAGGATATCTTCGATTTCGTGGGCCTCACCGGGCACTTCATCGAAGACAAACTGCAGCTGCGGGGTCAGACGCAGACCGGCCTTGTGACCCACCAGGGAGCGCAGATGACCTTTGGCCTGATCAAGGGCCTGCTGGGCGCGCTTACGCTCACCGGCCTCCTTACCTTCATGGCCAAGCTGGGTCCAGTAGATCTTGGCGATCTGCAGATCGTTGGTTACGCGCACTTCGGTGACCGTGATGTTGGTCAGTCGCTTGTCATGCAGCTCACGCTCGATGGAGGAGGCTACAACGCGCTGAATCAACGCTGCAATGCGTGCGGCGCGGGGATTGGTTCCTGCCATAAGTTGTTCCTTTCAATAATGTGGCCCCCTCTGATCGAGGAGGGCTGCCGAACGTAGGAAGACTGGAAAACCTTGGAAAGCATTCTCTTTCCCAGTCGGCCTGCGGCTGACAGCCCCCTCATCAGAGGGGGCCTATACGCATCATGTATTACTTGCGTTCAACCTCGCGCATCTCGAAGGTCTCGATGATGTCGCCAAGCTCGATGTCGTTGAAGGTACCGAGGTTGATACCGGCCTCGTAGCCTTCCTTGACGGATTGGACATCGTCCTTGAAGCGACGCAACGAGGAGATCTCGAGGTCGTTGACAGTGGCAACGCCATTGCGCAGAATACGGCACTTCGTACCACGCTTGACTTCGCCGTCCTGCACCATGACGCCGGCGATGTTGCCGAACTTGGAGGAACGGAAGATCTCGCGAATCTCGGAGTGGGAGGTGACGACCTCTTCGTATTCCGGCTTGAGCATACCCTTGAGGGATGCCTCGATGTCCTCGATGGCACGGTAGATGACCGAGTAGTACTTGATCTCCACGCCTTCGCGCTCGGCAAGGTCGGCGACCTGACGGTTCGGACGCACGTTGAAGCCGATGATGACGGCCTTGTCGACCGTAGCCAGGTTGACATCGTTCTGGGTAATCGCGCCGACGCCGCGGTGGATGACCTGGATGCCGACCTCGTCGGACACCTCGATCTTCATCAAGGAATCTTCCAGCGCCTCGACGGAACCGGAGGAATCGCCCTTGATGACGATGTTGAGCATGTCGATCTCGGACTCGGCGAACTTCTTCTTGAAGTCCTCAAGAGAAACGACCTTACGACGCTTGGCCAGCTGAGCGGCACGCTCGGTGGCCTGACGCTTTTCGGCGATCTGGCGGGCTGCACGATCATCGGAGGCCACGAGGAAGAGATCGCCTGCGGTCGGCACGGAGGTCAGGCCCAGCACCTGCACAGGCGTGGATGGACCGGCTTCCTTCATGTTCTGGCCATTCTCGTCCAGCATGGCACGCACACGACCATAGGAGGTGCCTGCCACGATGGCGTCGCCCACGTGCAGGGTACCCTGCTGTACCAGCACGGTTGCCACAGCACCGCGACCCTTATCGAGTCGGGCTTCGACGGTGGCGCCACGGGCATCCATATGCGGGTTGGCACGCAGGTCGAGTTCGGCGTCGGCGGTGAGCAGCACAGCTTCGAGGAGCTTATCCACGTTGATGTTCTGCTTGGCGGAGATGTCGACGAACATGGTGTCGCCGCCGTACTCTTCCGGAACCAGGCCGAATTCGGTGAGCTGGCCGCGGACCTTCTCCGGGTTGGCTCCAGGCACATCGATCTTGTTGACGGCCACGACGATCGGCACCTTGGCGGCCTGGGCGTGGTTGATGGCCTCAACGGTCTGAGGCATCACACCATCGTCGGCGGCGACCACAAGGATCGCGACGTCGGTGAGTTCGGCACCACGGGCACGCATGGCGGTGAACGCCTCATGGCCCGGGGTATCGAGGAAGGTAATCTTGCGCTTTTCGCCATCCAGCGTGACGGTGACCTGGTACGCACCGATGCGCTGGGTGATGCCGCCGGCCTCACGTGCGATGACGTTGGTCTTGCGGATGGTATCCAGCAGTCGGGTCTTACCATGATCGACATGGCCCATGACGGTCACGACCGGCGGACGAGGCTCGAGATCCTCATCATCCTGCAGCTCTTCCTCGTCGAGGTTGATGTCGAACTGCTGGAGCAGCTCCTTGTCTTCCTCCTCGGCAGAGACGAGCTGGATCTTCCAGCCGATCTCATCGCCCAGAATCTGGAAGGTTTCCTCGTCGAGGGACTGCGTGGCGGTCGCCATCTGGCCCAGGTGGAAGAGCACGGTGACCAGCGCCGCTTGGTTGACATTGATCTTCTCAGCCAGATCGGCAAGAGAAGCACCCTGGCGCAGACGCACGACTTGGCCGTTGCCGTTCGGAATGCGAACGCCGCCGATAGTCGGCGCTTTCAGCTCTTCATACTCATGACGCTTTGCCAGACGGTTCTTACGGGCCTTGGAGGACTTGCCGCCCTGACGGCCGAATGCGCCTGCAGCGCCGCCACGGCCACCGCGGCCACCACCGCGTGCGGGACCGTTGTTCGGTGCGCCGCCGCCCTGGAAGTTGTTGCCACCGGCACCGCCGCGGAATCCACCGCGTGCACCGCCCTGAGCGCCACCTTGAGCGCCAGCGCCCTGGCCCGGACGGTTATGACCCCACTGGCCTGGGCGAGGACCGCCTTGGCCCGGACGGCCACCACGGAATCCGCGGCCCTGACCCTGGCCTTGACCCGGACGGCCTGGACGACCATTGCGACCGCCCTCGGCGGTCGGACGAGCCATCGGATGCGGACGCGGAATATCGCCCGGAGTGGGAGCATGCATGCCCTGCTTGCGGGAGAACGGGTTGTTGCCTGGACGCGGGCCCTGGGCATGCGGACGCGGAATGGCATTGGAAGCGGCGTTCGAGCCACCGTTGCCGCCATTGCCGTTGGCATTGCCGTGCGGAGCCGGACGTGCGGAAGCATTGCGGTTGTTCTGGTGCTGCCCCGGCTGGCCGGCGTTTGGACGGCCCTGGCCCGGACGTGCGGGGCGAGCGCCTTCTCGGTTCTCATGCTGGCCACCGTGACGAGCCGGAGACGGAGCGGACGGACGGGCGCCACCCTGCGGGCGAGCATTGCCCTGGCCCGGGCGTGCGGGGCGAGCTCCCGGAGTAGGAGCTGCATGATGGTTCTGAGCAGCCGGAGCGGCCGGCTTATGCTCGTTCTGTGCGCTCTTTGCGCTGCGTGCAGCGGCAGCCGGATTGACGCTCGACGCAACCGGCTTGTGCGGTGCGGCAGCTGCGGGCTTAGCGCTGCCCTTATCGCCGCTCTTATCGTTGTCCTTGGCGAATGCGGCCTTCAGACGACGAGCCACCGGCGGCTCGATGGTGGAAGAAGCGGACTTGACGAATTCTCCCATATCCTTGAGCTTCTCAAGAACAGTCTTGCTATCGACGTGCAAGTCCTTAGCCAATTCATATACGCGTGGTTTCCCCACTAATTACTCCTATTCTGTGACCACGCGTGCGAGAGCGTGGTCAGTTGGTGATGACGGCAAGCCTACCCTGTCTCATCGTTCGACCATGTTCGTGTTACCTCGCTTTTGTGCGGGCGATTTTACGCACACTGCGACAACCCACATACGCCAATCAAGCATACTCATAGCGCTGGATAGCATAAGAAAAGCCGCGAGCCGTGCCACTATCGGTACAGCTCGCGGTCTATTGGCGGGCTATGTTGGTATCTGCGGCCCGCTCCAAAAGCAGGTCCGCACAATCTCTCTCAGTCCTGCGCCTCGGCAGCCTCAGCAGCCTCGCGTGCGGCCTGCTCCGCGGCCACCTTCTTGGCGTGGGCTTCGGCGGACTCGATGCCGATCTTCCAGCCGGTCAGCTTAGCGGCCAAACGAGCATTCTGGCCTTCCTTGCCGATGGCCAGCGAAAGCTGATCGTCGTGGATGAAGGCGATGGCGGTCTTGTTCTTCTCGCTGATCACCTGCACGCCGGTCGCCACTGCCGGGGAAAGCGCAGCAGCCACGAACTTGGCCGGATCATCGGAGTAATCGACGATATCGATCTTCTCCGGGCCGAGGTTCTCCATTACTGCGCGCACGCGGGAGCCGCCGGGTCCGATCAGAGCGCCCTTCGGGTTCACGCCCTCGGTATTGGCCTTGACCGCGATCTTGGTGCGGGCGCCGGCCTCGCGGGCGATGGCCATGATGGACACGGCACCGGAGACCAGCTCCGGGACCTCACGCTCGAACAGCTTGCGCACCAGCTCCGGGTGGGAGCGGGAGACGACGATTTCCGGACCGCGAATGCCACGGGCAACGTTCACCACATACACACGGATACGCTCGCCGTGACGGTAACGCTCGCCAGGCACCTGCTCTCGACGAGGAAGCAGGGCTTCGACATCGCCCATGGCCACATGCACGTTGGAGGAATCGGAGACATCCTGCTGCACGATACCGGTGATCAGTTTGCCCTTCTGGCCGGAGAAGGCGCCGAAGATCTTCTCGTCCTCGGCTTTGCGGAACAGCTGGGTGATGACTTGGCGTGCGGTTGCGGCAGCGAGACGGCCGAAATCATGCGGGGTGTCATCGTATTCCTCGCCCAGCTTCGGGGCGGGGTGCGGGTCGTCTTCGGTAGGCTCCACCGGAATCTCGTCGGCGGCCCACACGGTGAAGCTGCCGGAACGCTCGTCCAGTTCCACGCGCGCATGCTTGGCTGCATGCGGGGTCTTGAGGTAGGCGAGGCGAAGAGCTTCAGCCAGCGCCTCATCAAGAGTCTCCGGTTCGATTCCTTGCTCGGCTGCGAGCTTGTGCATTCCTGTCAGGTCCAGTTCCATCGATCCGTACCTCCTATGAAGTTATGTGGCGCATGGCCTTGAATGGTCACAGTTTGCTACTAGTCTAGGTTTCCATGCAGACACACTCCCCTGATTTCGATTCGGCCATGCGCGGTGCAGCCATCCGAGGAACCGGATCCGGGAGCGATGTCCTCAGCCGATCTGCCCCATTCCCCAATCGCAGTCGACCCCATGTCGGCCACCGTAATCCGAACGCCGGGAAGCGATTCCTGGCCGCACTCTGCGTCGGTTCCATGTTGTGTGCACTATCCGCATGCTCGATGCCCCGTTTGGCCGGACGCGCCGAAGCCGAACGCCAGATGAGCCCCTGCGAAAAGGCACTGACCACAGCCACGGCCAGTGGCGCGTTGCCTCAAGGCACGCCGCAGCTGCAGTATTACGTAACCGAACTCACGGCGCCCCTGGCTTGGATCGATGTCGCCGGTCAGTGCACCGACCGGTTCGCCGAAGGCGCGCTGCGCAATGCCCAATCCAAAACAGTGGTCTCATTGCTGGCCGATAAATACGGGCAAGCCGCCCCTGAGGTGACTCCAGCCCGTCTTGACGGCGTGACATCGCTAAAAATCGATACGTCCGCCTTGGACGATATGGCCCTGGCCGAAGACCGTGCAGGATTTGCCCTAGAGGTACTCGCCGCTCGCGGGCAGACCGCCGGTGCTACACTCTCGCTCAGTGACATGCATAAGGCCGCCGCACAGCAGTTGGTGTCTTTGACTGATGCCGCGCGGGGTTCCGCAGGCTCCGCATCGCATGCCGACCCCCGCCAGAAGGTGTACGCCATCGATAATCTGCTGGCCAATCCGGTGGCCATCGCGGATAACGCCAGCGGACAGAACGTACCGACTGCGGCAGCCATCGAAATGGACTGTGCCCGCGCCGAGATCGCGGCGGTGACCGGCACCCAATCGAAGCCGGATACCGACACCGCGATGATTCTGGCCGCGCTCGCCGCCAAGCATGCCTACACCGCCATGCAACTCGGCTACCCCAGCAGCGACGCTGCGCTGTTTCGGTGATTTCCGCCACCAACTCGTGGTCATGTACGCATGTACGCGCAAATAACGCCCACGCGAGCGTACGGATATTTGCCTAACTGGCTCTTTCTACGGCAGCCGGTGGCCTGCCGCGCTATACAGGTCCCACCAAGTTTGACGATCAAGTGCGATATCAGCACCAGCGCAAAT
Source organism: Bifidobacterium cebidarum (assembly GCF_009193305.1). GTDB lineage: Bacteria > Actinomycetota > Actinomycetes > Actinomycetales > Bifidobacteriaceae > Bifidobacterium > Bifidobacterium cebidarum. The sequence continues at coordinate 299,765 of NZ_WBVS01000001.1, forward strand.
CCGCCCAAGTCGTTGCGCAGACGTTGTACCGGCGACAATCTGGATATTCGCCGGATGTCTTAGGATCCATGCGGCGGCAATGGCATCCTTGCTGCCTCCATATATGCCGGCTATATCGCCAAGAGCGTCATTGAGCTTACGGAATTGCGGATTATCGATAAACGGCCCATACTGAGTTCCCGATTGGAAAGGGCTCCATGCCTGGATGGTCATGCCTTTCAGCCGAGAAAACGGTAAGACGCCACCGGTTCTATCAGCCGCGAATGCATTATCCATGTTCAGATACACTTCGGCATCGATCATCTGCGTATGCATCAGCCCGAACTGCAGTTGGTTGATTTCCAGCTTACGGCCAAGAGCGGCTTCAAGCATTTCGATTTGCCATGGGCCCATATTGCTCACGCCAAAGTATCGCACTTTGCCACTCGACAACAACCGATCGCACACCTGTGCCAATTCATCCAATTCCACAAGCGTATCCATACGATGCAACAGTACTGAATCAACGTAGTCAGTCCTCAGCGCCTTCAACTCATGGTCCAGCGAACCCAACAATTGCTTTGCCGAATAATCATAGCGGGCTACACCCCGTCGATCATGATCGAACACTATGCCGAACTTGGTCTGAATCTGGATGCTGCTGCGTTCTATGCCGGCGGCATGCCAGGCCTTGCCGAAGATCTCCGAACTGGCGTGATTACGATGCACTTGAAACCCATAGATATCGGCCGTATCGAAATAATCTATGCCCAGGCCGACCGCATGCGCCACCAAAGCCGAGGCTTGTTCATCGGCAAGCGAGTCCATGCGCATCACACCAAGCGCGACACGAGACGCCTTCCTGCCGGTCGTACCGATTGACTGTGTTTTCATTGGAGGCACGCTCCTTCCCGATCATCGTCACCGCGCGAATGTCGTCGAACCACGATGTTCGATCACATAATCCGTTGACACCGCACGCACCGGCTGGGTATCACCCGCGATACGCTCGATCAGCATGTCAACCGCATAATCGGCATATCGGTCCAATTGCGAGTTCACCGTAGTCAAGGCAGGATCCGAGTGCCGCCCTTCCTCAATATCGTCGAACCCGCTAATCTGCACATCGCCTGGAATATGCCAGCCATACTCCTTAAACGCGTGCAAAGACCCCAACGCCAATGCGTCATTCAAGCAAATCACAGCGCGGGAAGAAGCCTCACGAAAAGCAGGGACGTCCAGCAGGCGTTTGGCTCCCCAAACACCCCAGTTCACATCCCAACGGCCTCCTTCAACAACCACATCCGTATTCACCGAGAGTCCAGCATCGGCAAATGCCTGATAATATCCCTGCGTACGCAGTACTCGGGTTCCCTCCTTCAGATCACGAATCTCATCCAGTCGCCCCTCCTTCACCAGGTCATCCGGCGCCCCGATGAGACCAATGCATTGCACTCCCTGGCGAATCAATGCCGTTGCGATCTCATAAATGGGCTGGAGGTTGGGCATAGTGACGCTATCGACCAGACCGTAGGACAGCGATTCGCCCGTGAGGACCACGGGATATCGTTGTTGGAGCAAGCGACCGCGCCGAGATAATGGGCGATCCGCATAGTAAATCCAACCATCGGCATTAACGCAATATGTCTCATCAATAATGCTGGATAAGCCATCATCACCATATGTGTCAATGACCACACTGTAGCCACGTTTACGAGCGGATTTGATGATCTCACCGGCATACATGGAAGTCCATGGCTGTTCGAACGCCATTAATGCCAGACCGATAATCTTCGTCGTGCCGGTTTTCAACGAACGCGCCGAGTAGTTCACAGTGTAGCCTAATCGCTCTATGGCATCCTGGACCCGTTTGCGCGTCTCCGGCCGCATGCTGCCGGCATTATTGATGACGTTCGACACCGTTTTAATCGAGACATGTGCTTCTGCGGCCACGTCATTAATCGTGATTCGTTTCATATTGCTGTCTTTCGTCATATGCGGTCGATGCGGCCGAAGCCTATCAGGCTATTTCGATGATATTAACCGAATGCGGCTCAACCTGAACGGACAGGCCCGGTTTATACTCCCCAAGATCATGTTGTACAACACCAACCTCCGTATGATCAATATCGTTATAGGATTCCTCGGATGAGCCGTTCAATGTATGCACATTCACCGTCTTGCCGATCCACGCATCGCCCACATCCAATTGCAATGAATGCGAACGCGTCTTGTCTCGAGATGCCACGGCGATGGCAATTGCATGCCGATCAGCCCAGGTCGTCGCCAATACATCAAGCGCCGGGACCATGACCGAGCGCCCTTGCACATCTTCCACCGCAATCAGGTCGTTGCTGTCGTTCCACGAATCAAGCACGGTATCGCCCAGATGGTTGGCATATAGATCGAACACGAAGTAGGTCGGACGAAGCACAATGCCTTTGGGATGGGTAAAGATGCAACCGCGAGTATTGACCAACGGCGAGAAGCATGCCATACCGACGACATCGCAATTACGATGCAGCATATTCAGCACGCTGGCTGAAAACACCGCATCAGCCATGGTGTACAGACCATTGATGTCATTGCCGTCGCGCGGAGTGAGATATTCATCCTCGGTGACTCCCTGCTCCACCGTCACCGCTTTCGGATGATACCACTCGCGTAAATTCCACTCGTCAAATGCGATTCGAATTCGATGTTGCAGCCCCAATGCCTCCAACAGGCCACGAACTTTGACGATATTGGCATCGAGACCTGCCGTCATAGCCATGACCTGATTGAACTTCGATGCATGGTTGGTTTCATGGATAACGTCCCAGTATTGGTGAATGGAAATCCAATCAAGATAATCACCGCAGCTACGCAGCAGATTAAGGTTCCAATCGATGTCCGGCAAAGCCGCAGCGCTGAGCTCCACGGTCGGATCAACATGCTTGATCATTTTCGCGGATTCGCGGACTAGGTGCCCCCATTCCTCACGTGTCTTCGCGCCAATTTCCCACGAGCCCCAGTTCTCGTTCCCGATGCTCCAGTATTTCACGCCGAAGGGCCGGGCATGGCCATTGTCGGCGCGCATTCTCGCATATCGTCCTTTGCCAGCAAGATTGCAATATTCAACCCAGTCGCTCATTTCCTCGGCAGTACCGGTGCCGGCATTCGTGCAGATATATGGCTCGCAGCCAAAAGCCCTGCATAACTTGATGTATTCGTCCGTGCCGAACGTATTGGGCTCTTCCACGCGCCAAGTCTTATCGAAAGTGGGTTCACGGTCCGCCCCCACTCCGTCCTGCCAATGATATGAGGATACAAAGCATCCGCCAGGCCAGCGCATAATCGGCACGTTGAGTTTCCGCACGGCCTCGATAACATCCTCGCGCAATCCGTCCGCATTCGCCAGAGGCGACCCGGGATCGAATACCCCGCCATAGATTTGACGGTGAAAGTGTTCGAGGAATTGTCCGTACAGCATCCGATCGCGGACGCCGATTGCCCTTCGGGCGTTAATTGCCGTTTTCATGCTTTTCTCCTTTGAAAGGCTTGTATTTCTTCGATAAGTCACCGATTACGCCTTGACAGCGCCTGCGGCCAATCCACCGACCCAATACCGCTGCAACAGCAGGAACGATATGACCAGCGGGACAATGGACACGAATGCGCCGCTTGTCACCAAGTTCCAGATCTGTTCGGCCCCAGAGCCGGCGCTCGAGCGCGCCTGCCATTGAGTCAGACCGACCGTGATGGGGAATAGCTTCGGATCGGATAGCACCACCTGAGGCAGGAAGAAGTTGTTCCAGCATCCAACGACCGACAGCAGGAACACGGTGGTAATCGCCGGCGTCATAATCGGCAACGAAATTTGCAGGAAGGTGCGCAATTCACCGGCACCATCCACACGGGCGGCCTCCATCATCTCATCAGGCAACGAACTCATGCAGTAGATACGCATGAGATACGTGCCAAACGGAGAAAGCAATGATGGCAGCAGCACGGCCCACACCGTGTTCGTCATACCGATATTCGACATCAGGATGAAGATCGGAATGACCAATGCCGTCGCCGGAATCATCAGTGCTCCAAGTACGATATTGAAGTACACGTCACGGCCTTTGAATTTGTATTTGGCGAAACCATAGCCTGCCATGACCGAGATGGTGGTTGCACCGACGCCTCCCACCAGAGCGTAGAAGAACGAGTTGAGAATCCAACGCCAGTAAATGCCGCTTTGGTAGGTGGACAATTGGGCCAGATTGTCTCCCAGAGCAAACGTACGATCGAACCACATCGGGCCGGCACTGCCAAGGAACAACCCTGAATTCGACTTGGTGGCAGCCACCAACAGCCACCACACCGGAGCCAGGAAATACACGATGGCAACCACAAGAATCAGGTGCGGCAGGACGCGTGATCCCGTCTTGATATGTTGAGCAGCCGTTGTTCGCGCGTCATTCGTTGCGCGTCGAGATGTCTTGTTCATAATCACTCCCCCAATCCGGACTGCTTACGGGTAATTCGCATGAAGATGACGCTGATAATGACCACAATGAGCCCCAGCGCGAACGACACCGTCGCCGAATAGTTCACTTGGTTATAGTTGAATGCCAGCGTGTAGGCGTACATATTGGGCGTATATTCCGGCGGAATAACCGACTGCGCGTTATTGCGCAGCACCATGGGCTCCGTATAGAACTGCAGGGTACCGATGAGAGCAAAAATGGTTGCCATCACCAGCGAGCTGGATACCATAGGCGTTTTAATTCTCAGTGCAATCTGCAATTCAGAGGCACCATCAATACGTGCCGACTCATACAATTCATGCGGAATGGACTGCAAAGCGGAATAGATGATCACCATGTAATAACCGGTCCACTGCCAGGTCACCACATTGACCAAACTGCCGAATAGACCCTGGGGCGAAAGGAATGCAGGAGCCTGCATCCCAAACAGCTCAAAGATAGAGGCGAAAGGCCCCATGTCCTTCGAATACAGGAAGCCCCACATCAGGGCGCCGATGACACCCGGTACCGCATAAGGCAGAAAAATCGCCAGTCGTGATCCAGCCGCAAATTTTGTGCGCATCGCGTCGATGATCAAGGCGAAAATCAAGGCGAGAATAATCTGAATCGGCACCATAACAGCGGTGTATAGAAGCACACGCCCCATGCCCTGCAAGAAGATTGGATCCTTGAACGCACGTACATAGTTGCTGATACCGGTGAACACCGTGCCGCGGACCTGTGTATATGAATACAGCGATACGTAGAACGCATACACCATCGGCACAATGAGGAACACTACGAACACCACTGCGAATGGCGCGGTGAAGAACCAGCCCCACAGGTTCGCACGCTGCGCGGCCTGTCCCGGGGCACGACGAACGGCCTTGCTTGTATTGGCAGACATATCAGACTCGCTTTCAGCCAAGTGGCCGGGAGGACGGCACAGAGGATAGACATCCTCCCGGCAATCGTTATGGCTACTTCTTGACGGTGAAGCCCTGTTGCGTGGCGTAGGTATCAAGCGTCTTCTGCAGATCGCTCATGGTGCTGGAGACATCTGCACCTTCGCGCACGATCTTGGTGAACGCCTTGGTCTGCTCGTCATAGGCATAGGTCTGGAAAGGCAGGAAGCTGTAGCCCTTGTAGCCTTGTGCAATCGGAGCGAGAACGTCATTGACCTTCTGGTTGTTCAGGAACGGCTCCTCGTAATTGATGAAATCATCCGCCTCCAGCTTCGAATTCATCACCGGGAAGTTGCCGGAATCCTTGACCGCCACCTCTTGGTTCGCCTCGGAGTCCCACAAGCCCATCGCGACCTTCGCCGCGGCTTCGGTATGCTTGGCCTGATCGGTTACCGCCAGGGTCGATCCACCCTGATTGACCATCGGAGTAGACGAATCCCACTTTGGAGCATCCGTCACCTGCCACACAGCGCCTTCTTGTGCGCCACTGACACCCTTGACATAGCCAATCAGCCACGATGCATTGACCACTGTGGCATACGAACCATCCACGATCTTGGTGTACCAGTCGTTGCTGTAGCAATCATCTGTCGTAACGATGCCTTCTTGAACAAGCCGCTGCCAATACGACATCACATCCGTGACTTCCTTCGAAGTCAGGTCGATGCCCACATCCTCGGGCTTGCTGACATCGTAGTCATAGACTTTGGCGTTCTTCTGCGCGAACAACGCCACATTCATCGCGGTGCCGTTCGGCGCATAGTTGCCGATGTGCCCAGGGAATCCCTTGGCTTTCAGCTCTTTGCCGGCCTGCTCGTATTCATCCCAGGTCGTAGGAACCTTGACTCCGTACTTATCGAAGATATCCTTGCGATACATCATCGCAAAAGGTCCGGCGTCACTCGGAATCGCATATGTGGAGTCTCCGCCGCCGAGCGTCACATCTCGCCAGCTGCCCTCCGTATACTTGCTTTTCTCTTTGGCGGCTCCGAACTGGGACAGGTCGACAAGATGCTTCTCAGCACCGGAGACATATGACGGCAGGATCTCGGCTTCGACCTGCATGACATCGGGCGCGCCGCTTTTAGCCTTAAGCGCGGTATTAAACTTCTTGTAGGCCTCAGAACCATTGCCGACATTTGTCCAGCAAACTTGGACATCGTCATGAGCCTCGTTGAAATTGTCTACGACCTTTTCAACCGCAGGATACCAAGCCCAAAGCGTGACTTTCTCTACGCCCTTCTTCTTGATGGTGTTCTGGCATTGAGCATCATCATTCGCTTTGGGATCATTATTGATACCGGAAGCTCCGGCAGCCCCGCCAGGCGCACCGCAGGCCGCCATGGAAAGCATCGTCGCTCCCGCAATCATGACTGCCATAAACTTCGTTGTCTTCTTCATCAATACTCCTTTGTATTGCATCTGTTCTGTTGCTTGATTATTCGAGTCCGGCCATGGCCGTGAGAACAACGTTGTACTTTTTCGACACGGCGAGTGAGTTAGGTTTTCATCGCTGGGACCCTTTCGCTTATCGGCTCACATGCACAGCGGTCCAAGAGACCGGAGGCAACGTCACATGGACTGTGCGAGATGAGGAATCCAAGTTGATGCTTTCGTTGTTATGCGGTGTCACGCGCTGTTGCTCATCGCAGGTGTTCGCAGCGAAGATGTCGTCCTCATGCAACGTTTGCGCCACGGCGAAGGTTCCACTTCCCTCCGGCAACCTGATCTCAAAATCATTGGATGTATCCAGCGAACGATTCGTGACGAAAACAGTCACCGAATTATCCGAACCGCGTACGGCGACGGAATTAATCAACGGCACTTCGCCGTATTGAGCGGTTTTGTATGTGCCGGAAGAGAGCTTGGGCTCAAGTACAGTACCCCCTTTGGCATATTTGGCAGTTAGTGAGAACGGATAGAAAATCGTCTGTCTCCACGCAGGCCCATTCGGCTCCGTCATAATCGGAGCGATGACATTGACCAGCTGGGCCAAACTTGCCGCATGCACCCGATCGGCATTCTTCAGCAGCGTTATCAAAAGATCGCCAAGCACTACGGCATCGGCAACGGAATAGACATCTTCGAGCAGTTTCGGGGCTTCCGGCCAATTATCGATACCCTCCGGGCTCTTACTCGGCTCTTCGTCGATGTACCAGACATTCCATTCGTCAAAGGAGATAAATACATCATGGATGCTCTTGAGACGTGCCTTCGTCGCGTCGATGACCGCCGCCACATCGTTGATAAAGCCATCCATATCCACGCCAGAGGCCAGGAAACTCGCCATGTCTCGAGTGCCATCCGAACGCAATTCCGGATGATAATACGCGTGGCAAGACACAAAGTCGACGCTTTCGTAAGTCTTTTCGAGAACGGTCTCCTCCCACGCGCCGAAGGTATCCATAGCATGATGAGATGAACCGCATACCACCAATTCCACATCGGGATCGATCATGCGCATGCCAGCAGCAGCCGAGGCGGCAAGCGTACCATAGTCCTCAGCATTCTTATGCCCGGTCTGCCAAGGACCATCCATCTCGTTGCCCAAGCACCACATCTTGATGCCGAACGGCATATCGGCCCCGTTGGCGCGTCGGCGGTCAGACAATGCAGTGCCTCCGGGAATATTGGCGTACTCCAATAAGTCCAAAGCGCTCTCCAACCCTCGCGTGCCCAGATTGATAGCTTCCATGAGCTCATTGCCGCCAACAGCCTGCAGCCACTTGACCATCTCGTGCAAACCGAACTGATTGGTTTCCGTAGAATGCCAGGCCAAATCGAGACGACGAGGACGCTCCGCCTTCGGGCCGACGCCATCCTCCCAACGGTATCCGGACACAAAATTGCCACCCGGGTATCGAATAGTCGTGACGCCAAGCTCACGGACCAGATCGATAACGTCTTTACGGAAACCTTCGTCATCGGCTCCCGGATGACCTGGCTCGTAAATACCCCCATAGACGCAACGGCCAAGATGCTCCACGAACGAGCCGAACAGACGGTCATTCACTGGCGCCACCTCGAAAGCATCATCCACAACGAGCCGGGAGGATTCTGTACTGGAACTGGACTGCCGCATCGACGTGCTCCTTCATCTCGAGTCCATTAATACAACGTTGTACTTACTCGATGAATAGAATCCTCGCGAATCCTATTGGTGCTTTGCTCACAAATACAACGTTGTACTTTCGATAGATTCATAGTACATCACAAAACCATTGGACACAACAGCACTGCCGCAATCCGCGATTCCTTGTGTTGCGCATTGGATCTAATTCCGGGGCCAAAAACAGGAAAGGGCTTCAGGCGCGAGGCCTGAAACCCTGATGGCGGATGAAGCGAGATTCGAACTCGCGGAGGCTTTCACCTCACACGCTTTCGAGGCGTGCTCCTTAGACCGCTCGGACATTCATCCATATTGCCGTAAAGGCAACTTGTTTATTATGCCATACTTTGCCGACGAGGCAAGTCGGGTTTGTCGCACGTCACGAAATCTGCTCATGCACCGAGGCGTTGACCCACTGGGACTGCTCGACGTTGTAGCCGGAGAAGATGCCGATATCGAGCATGCAGTCGCGGTAATCGCGACCGTGGGCGATGGTGATGTAGTTGTCGTCGACCATGCGGTTGTGCGTCGGATCCAAACCGATCCAGCGGCCACCCTGATAGACCTCCACCCACGCGTGCGTGGCCCCTTCTCCCCCGAGCAGGCCGGCGATGTAGCGTGCGGTGAGCCCGACATGGCGGCATACGGACAGCATCACATGGGCGTAATCCTGGCAGACGCCCTTGCGCTGGGCGAGCGCCTGCTCGGCAGTGGTGCGAATCGTCGTGGAGCCAGGTGTGTAGACGAAGGCCTTGTAGACCTCGTCCATTACTTCAGCGGCACGCTGAACAGGAGTCGCGTCATCCGGCAGTTTGGCCAGGCGCCGACTGCAGATGTCAATCATCGCTTCCACACATGGGCCGGGAATGGTCAGTGCGGAATTGAATCGATAGAGCGGCTTGTAGATCTCCTTTTTGATATGGTCGTTATCCACAAAGGCGATGCCGGTCACCGAATAGCTGAATACATCATGCGGCTCGGGGATGAAACCGGTCATCACCACGGAGTCGAAGGAATCGATTGTGGTATCAAGTTCAACGTCCGGCTGGAGCTTGACCTCCACATCAATCACTTGCTGGCGCGGGCCCGTGGCGGGGATGCAACGGAGCTGGAACCGGTGGTCGGTAACAGGAGAGCTGAAGGAAAGTTTCATCTCATAGTCGAATACGAGTTTTTTCACAAATTCTCCTGCAGTATCAAAGGCATCATGATTCTAGGCACTATGCCGGCCATGGTCGCCGTGAGATGGGCATGAACAGCACTGTGGCTCGCCACTGTATCGCAAAGGACCACAAGCACTATTCGTGCGCAATCTCACATCGGCCGTGTGTCATATCACCATAGCATTGCAGCGCGTCAGAAGCGCTTGGCGTCCATATTCATGGCGCTTAAGGAACCCATATCCTTGATCGCCAGGGCGCTGACTCGGCCGGAATAGTCATCCAGATACTTCTTGAGCAGTGCAGCCACCTGATCGTATCCGCGCGCGGGCAGCTGTCCGACCAGCCAGCTCAGGCCATCCGCGAAGCAGCTTGGCAACGGCATGCCGTCCAGCACCATGGAGTAGGAGGCGAGCTTGCGCAGCGGGGCCTCCATCTCCTCCATCGATAGGCCGAAACGCGTATACAGGTCGATGCGCTCCAGGTATTTGCCGATGAATACGAATGCCTTCAGCGTGGGATCAACCGGCGAGTTCTCGATGCCACCCCAGAAGGCGAGCATATCGTCGGCGATGTCGCGCTGGTTGTAGATGTCATCCGCATCGGCGGCCTTCTTGGCGGCATCGGTGATGTTGGTCATCGCCAACTCCACATACTGCAGCAGACGGGAGCTCAGTTCCGGACGCAGAATCACCGCGTTGTTGAACGCGGCGGTGACCGCGGAACGCACGGAATCAGGATTCGTGCCGTCGTAGAGGAAGCTCTTGACGAACTCGTCGAAGTCCTCGAAGTCCTCCGGCAGATCGAGCGCATGAGCGAACGGGCGGAAGGCGTCCACATCGGTATCCATCACACGGTCGTAGAACGGGAAGAACTGGTTCAGTGTGGTGAACGCGCGTTCGGTGTAACGCCCCAGCCAGTAGAGGTTATCAGCCTTGGAAGCGGTCACCAGGGAGAGTGAGTGATGACGGGATTGGCTGAGCAAATTAGCGATCTGCACTTCGGCACCAAGCTCATGCTCGACGCCGGTTTCCGGTGCCAGCACCCACGTGTCCTTGAAACCGCCACCCTGGGAGGAGTTGACAATCATCTGGCCGGGCACCGACGAGTAGCGGGTCAGGCCTGAATACCATACGTGCGTGCTTTTGCCGGTGACCACAAACGCACGCAGGTCGCACTTGCGCGGCGACATCTCACCGGTCTTGGGATCGACCACATCGATATCACGGAACTGGATGACCTCCTGTGCGATGAATCGGCGTGGATCCTCCTTGATGCGGTCGGCGAGATCCTCTCGTGCAGCCGCGTCCAGGGAAGAGCCGAACACCACACCATAGCCGCCGGCCTCAGCCACATCCTTGATGACCAGCTCACCCATACGATCCAAGACCTCCTTGCGGTCGGCCTCGAACATCGGCATATAGGTGGGCGCGTTGTGCAGGATCGGCTCCTCGCCGAGGTAGTACTTGATCATCTGCGGCACGAAGTAATAGATGGCCTTGTCGTCGGCCGCGCCATTGCCGGGCGCATTGACGATGGCCACGTTGCCGGCGCGGTAGGCGGACAGGATGCCCGGCACACCGATCACCGAATCGGGGTTGAAGGCGAACGGATCCAGGTATTCGTCGGACAGACGGCGGTACACCACGCCCACGCGATGGCGCTTGCCGGCGTAATCAAGGAAGAAGACCTTGTTGTCCACCACTTCGAGGTCCTCCGGGAAAGCCAGCGCGGCACCGGTTTTCTCAGCCAGATAGGCGTGCTCGAAGAATGCGGAATTGTACCGGCCCGGGGTCAGCACCACAGCGATGCCCTCGGTGGAGACGAAATCCATGGCCTTGCGCAGCAAACGCGGATATTCACGATTGTCCCGAATATGCACATCGCGGAACAGGCGGGGAGAAATGCGACGCTCGATGTCACGCACGAACAGCGGGTAGCTGGCTCCGGAGGGGATGCGCAGGTTGTCTTCAAGCACCCACCAACGGCCGTCCTCGCCCTGCACCAGATCCTCGCCGGCGATATGCGCGAAGATGCCGCCGGGAGGGGTCACGCCGTTCACCTGCGGGAAGTAGCCGGCGGAGGTGTAGACGTACTCCTCCGGCACCACGCCGTCATGGATAATCGACTTGTCCGAATAGATGTCCTTCAGGTAGGCGTTCAGCGCGTTGACACGTTGCTTCAGGCCTTTCTCCAGCTCATCGAATTCGTCGGATTCGATGATGCGTGGCACAGGATCGTAGGGAAACAGACGGTCGTGATACTCGTTGTTCTTGTAGATACCGAAACGCACACCGTTTCGAGACAGCTCACGGTTGATCGCTTCGCGGCGGTTCACTAATTCATGGGCCAGCTTGTGTGCGGCTGATTCAATCATCGTGCCATGCTCCTTGCTGTTGCGGCTTTGGCGCGCGCTCACGCCTACCCACCGCGACCGGGTTTGATGGTTACAACCTAGAGCCGGACCGTTTCGGCAAATGTGCTGGTGTGTTACGGGCAGGAAACTTGCACTTCCATGTTCGATAAGATGGTGGGCTATGACACGACTTCGCATTGATTTGGCATACGATGGCGGCGGATTCTTCGGTTGGGCTCGCCAACCCGATTTGCGCACCGTGCAGGGCACGATTGAGGATGCGCTGCATACAGTGTTGCGGGTGTCGGCTGGTGATGCCAATGAGCCGCTACGCCTAACGGTTGCAGGGCGTACGGATACCGGCGTGCATGCTTCGCATCAGGTGGCGCATTTGGATGTCTCCGAGACGGCGCTGGCGCGATGCATGGGGCATATGAATGTTCCCGTATGCGAAGCATTGGCCCGGCGGCTGAGGGCTGTATTGCCTGCTGACATTGTGATTCACCGTATTGCGATTGCTCCTGCGGGTTTTGATGCGCGATTCTCCGCATTGGAACGCACGTACGTGTACCGTGTGGCCGACCGCTCGAGCGAAGTGGATCCTCGTCTGCGCGGCTGCGTGCTGCGGGTGGATGAATCGTTGGATATCGCTGTGATGAATCAGGCCGCGGCACTGACGATTGGCCTGCATGACTTCGGTTCTTTTGCGACGCCGAATCCCGGAGGCACGACGATACGCGAAGTGAAAACCGCCTATTGGCGGCGAGTGCCGGTCTCTCCCCTCGTGCCTGATGAATTGGCAATGGATGAGGTCTATCGGACACCGTCATTGGAATCCGGTTTGCTGGTGTTTACGATTGTGGCCGACGCTTTTGCCCGCAATATGGTGCGGTCGCTGGTCGGCTCGTGTGTGAAGGTGGGTTCTGGGCGAAAGACCTTGGACTGGTTTGCCGGCAAAATGACCGAACCTGCGCGAGAGGGATCAAGTGGGCCCATCGCACCGCAGGGGTTGACGTTGGAGCATATTGCCTATCCGGCCGACGATCAGCTGGCTGCCCGCGCCGAAGCGATTCGAGCCGTGCGCACGCTGCCGTAAACGGCAATTCCCGGAATATGCAAAAGAGGGTTGGAATCCAAACGATTCCAACCCTCTTATTCGCTCATCGGCTCAGCGATGGCTCACTCGGCGTTCTCGGCCGGAGCCTCAGCAGCTGCGGTCTCCTCGACCGGGGCCTCGGTAGCCTCGGTGGCAGCGGCTTCAGCGGCCGGAGCTTCGTCAGCGACCTTGGTGGCAGCCTCGGCTTCCTTCACGACAGCCTTCTTGGCAACCGGCTCGGTCACGAGCTCGATCACGGCAGCCGGGGAGGAATCGCCAACGCGCGGAGCGATCTTGACGATACGGGTGTAGCCACCCTCACGCTGCTCCATCTGCTCGGCAATCTGGGTGAACAGGACGTGCACCACGGACTTGTTGCGGATGACGCGCATCACGCGACGACGGGAGTGCAGATCACCGCGCTTGGCGAAGGTGATCAGGCGCTCAGCCAGCGGACGAAGGCGCTTGGCCTTCGGCAGCGTGGTGGTGATGCGGCCGTTCTGGAACAGGCTGGTCGCCATGTTTGCCAGCATGAGGCGCTCGTGCGCAGGGCTGGAAGCCAGACGCGGGCCCTTCTTAGGTGTAGGCATGGGTTTACTCCTTATTGTCCGTCAGGCTTGCAGGTGGGCATATGCCCGAACATCCGCAAGCCTCCACGAACGGTTTGTCAAAGAGGCAGATCACTCGTCTTCCGGCGAGAAGAAGGTGCCACCTTCGAGATTATTGGTGTCGAAGGCCATCGGCGAGGACTTGAGGCTCAGACCAAGGGCCTGCAGCTTCTCCTTGACCTCATCGATTGACTTCATACCGAAATTGCGGATGTCGAGCAGGTCCTGCTCGGTGTGGGAGACAAGCTCACCGATGGTGTGGATGCCCTCACGCTTGAGGCAGTTGTAGGAACGCTGCGTCAGGTTGAGGTCCTCAATCGGAACGGCCATCTCGGGGTTGGTCTCCTCGGCCACCGGGGCCGGACCGACCTCGACACCTTCGGCCTGGGTGTTGAGCTCACGGCACAGGCCGAAGAGCTCCACCAGGGTCGAACCAGCGGAAGCCACCGCATCACGCGGGGAGATGGCAGGCTTGGTCTCCACGTCCAGAATGAGCTTGTCGAAGTCCGTGCGCTGTTCCACACGGGTGGCCTCGACCTTGTAGCTCACCTTGAGCACCGGGGAGTAGATGGAATCAACCGGGATACGGCCGATTTCAGCGTTGTCCTGCTTGTTCATCTGGGCCGGCACATAGCCGCGACCACGCTCGACGGTGAACTCAATCTCGAGCTCGCCGTCTTCCGCGAGGGTGGCAATGTGCTGATCCGGGTTGGCAATGGTGACGCCGGCCGGCGGGGTGATGTCCCCGGCGGTAGCCTCGCCCTTGCCGCTCTTGCGCAGGTACATGACCACAGGCTCGTCGTATTCGCTGGTGAGCACAATGCCCTTGATGTTGAGCAGAATCTCGGTGACGTCTTCCTGAACGCCCGGCAGAGTGGTGAACTCATGCAGAGCGCCGGAGATGCGCACGGAGGTGACAGCCGCACCAGGGATGGAGCTCAGCAGCGTGCGACGCAGCGAGTTGCCGAGCGTATAGCCGAAGCCAGGCTCGAGCGGCTCGATGGTGAAGCGGGAGCGCTGCGGATTCAGGGATTCCTCGGTCAGAGTCGGACGCTGTGCAATAAGCACTGTGGTTATCCTTTCAGCTTGAACTCGGTGGTGCACTCACCGGTTAAGCGGTTTTGGATTGATTTGGTATTGCTGAGTGCTCAGACGCGACGACGCTTCGGAGGACGAACGCCGTTGTGGGCTTGCGGGGTGACGTCGGTGATGGAACCAACCTCGAGGCCCGCGGACTGCAGGGAGCGGATAGCGGTTTCACGACCGGAACCCGGGCCCTTGACGAACACGTCGACCTTCTTGACACCGTGCTCCATTGCCTTGCGAGCAGCGGACTCGGCAGCCATACCAGCAGCGTACGGCGTGGACTTACGGGAGCCCTTGAAGCCGACATCGCCACCGGAGGCCCAGGACACCACAGCGCCGGACGGATCGGTGATCGAGATGATCGTGTTGTTGAAAGTGGACTTGATGTGAGCCTGGCCGACCGGGACCGACTTGCGATCGCGACGACGAGGCTTACGAGCGGCTTGCTTTGGAGCTGCCATTGACCCTCGTTTCCTAGTAACGAACTTTGTTGTTTATGTCCGAGCGATGGGATGACATTCATCCCGTGGCTTGGATCATGCCACGCTTACTTGGTGGCCTTCTTCTTTCCGGCGACCGTGCGCTTCGGGCCCTTGCGGGTGCGAGCGTTGGTCTTGGTGCGCTGACCGCGCACAGGAAGTCCCTTACGGTGACGCTGGCCTTGGTAGCAGTTGATCTGAATCTTGCGACGAATGTCCGCATCGATTTCACGACGCAGATCACCCTCGATCTTGTAGTTGGCCTCGAGGTAGTCACGCAGCGTAATCAGCTGCTCGTCGGTAAGATCCTTGACGCGGATGTCCGGGTTGATACCGGTCGCGGCAAGCGTTTCCTTGGCACGAGTGCGACCCACACCGAAAATGTAGGTGAGGGCGATCTCGATGCGCTTCTCATTGGGGATGTCGACTCCGGCAAGACGTGCCATTGCGATTCCTTCTTGTTGCCGTAGGTCTTGCACCCGCTCGTCCGGTTACCCGGCACGGGCCTACGTACCCGTGGTTCAGTGTCGTTCCCTTGCGGGAAGCACTGTGAGTGAGTGCCTTATTTACTTGTGCCGCTGGAGAATCTGCTCTCAGCCCTGACGCTGCTTGTGGCGGGGGTTGGTGCAGATCACCATGACGCGGCCGTGACGACGAATCACGCGGCAGTTTTCGCAGATTCGCTTCACACTAGGGCTGACCTTCATGGTTATCCTTTACTTGTACCTTTACTTATAGCGGTACGTAATACGTCCGCGGTTCAGGTCGTAGGGGCTCATTTCAAGCACCACACGATCCTGAGGCAGGATACGAATGTAGTTCTTGCGCATCTTGCCGGAGATAGTGGCGAGCACGATGTGCTTGTTTTCGAGCTCAACGCGGAACATCGCGTTCGGCAGTGCCTCCACTACCTGACCTTCGACTTCAATCACACCGTCTTTTGCCATATGCCTCTGGTTTCCTATCGTTGGACGAATTACTACGGGTGCATACGAAGACACACCAAATGTCAAATATATACAGGGGCATATACAGCAGTACCCCTATGCAACACACGGCGTGTCGCATAGGGGTACTGAAATAAATCTGTGGTATCTACCGATGCCTACGACTCAGCCATTCACTTCAGATCGGAGATGATGCGCTGGCTGATTTCGCTGATCTCACCAACGCCATTCTCGAGGACCAGCAGGCCGCGGGACTTGTAGATGTCGAGCAGCGGGGCGGTTTCCTTCTCGTAGGTTTCGAGACGCTTGGCGATGGCCTCCGGAGTGTCATCGGCACGGCCCTGCTCGGCGGCACGCTTCTTCATACGCTCCAGCAGCACTTCGCGATCGGCCTCAAGTGCCACAACGTGATCAAGCGGGGTGCCCAGCTCTTCGAGCATCTGGTCGAGGGCCTCGACCTGGGCGGCGTTGCGCGGGTAGCCGTCGAGAATCCAGCCATCCTTGCAATCATCCTTGGCCAGACGGTCCTTGACGATCTTGTTGGTCAGGGAATCCGGGACCAGTTCGCCCTTGTCGGTGTAGCTCATCGCTTCAAGACCGAGCTCAGTCTTGTTCTTGATGTTGTATCGGAAGATGTCACCGGTGGAAATGGTCGGGATGCCGAAGTGCTCGGCGAGCAGAGCAGCCTGAGTGCCCTTGCCGACGCCCTGGGGGCCCATGATGAGCAGACGCATGGTTCTGTCCTTTCTATAACAAACAGAGCTCCCCGCTGACGTGAGGAGCTATAACAATTACTTGCCTTCCTTGTGGTCCACGTTTTCGAGCAGGAAGCCGGTGTACTGGAACTGCTCGGTCTGGGCCTTGGCCTGGCGCAGGGTGTCAAGGCCGACGCCGGCGATAATCAGAATCGTGGTACCGCCGAACGGAAGCTGGGCATTCAAGCCGAGCGCCATAATCAGCACGGTCGGGATCAAGGCCACGAACAGCAGGTAGACAGCGCCCACGGTGTTGAGACGGTTCATCACGTAGGTCAGGTAACGGCTGGTGGCGTTGCCGGCGCGGATGCCAGGGATGAAGCCGCCGTACTGCTTCATGTTATCTGCGGTCTCATCCGGGTTGAAGGTGATGGACGTGTAGAAGAAGCAGAAGAACACGATCATCAGCGCATACAGTGCGATGTACCACACGGATGTGGTGTTGGCCAGATTGGTGTTGATCCACTTGACCCAGGACTGGTCAGACTTGCCGAACTGGGCGATTAGTGTCGGGATGGCCAGGATGGAGGAAGCAAAGATCGGAGGGATAACGCCGGACATGTTGATCTTCAGCGGCAGGTAGGTGGAGGATCCACCGTACATCTTGCGGCCGATCATGCGGCGCGTGTACTGCACCGGCACGCGGCGCTGGCACAGTTCCACGAAGTCGACGAAGATCAGGATGACGACGAGCACGGAGACCACGATGGCGAACTTGCCCCAGTTGCCGTCGGTGCCGTTGGTACCGTAACCGATCTCCCACAGCTGCGGCAGGAAGCCGGAGCAGATGGACATGAAGATCAAGATGGACATACCTTGGCCGATGCCCTTGTCGGTCACCAATTCGGCCATCCACATGATGAAGCCGGTGCCGCCGGTCATGATCAGCACCATGACGACGAGGTTCCATACGGAGCCGTCCGGGATGACCTGGTCGCATTGGTAGTTGAAGAGTGCGCCGGAACGCGCGGTGACCAGAATCGTGGTGGACTGCAACACTGCCAGGCCGATGGTGAGGTATCGGGTGTACTGGGTGAGCTTAGCCTCGCCGGACTGGCCTTCCTTATGAAGGGCTTCGAATCGAGGAATCACGACGCGGAGCAACTGCACCACGATGGATGCGGTGATGTATGGCATCACGCCCAGCGCGAATATGGACAGCTGGAGCATGGCGCCGCCGGAGAAGAGGTTCACCAATCCGATGAAGTTCTCCTGGGTGGAGCTGCCGATCTTGGCCATGCACTCGTTCACTACGTTGTAGTCCACACCAGGGGTTGGAATGAACGATCCAATACGATAAATAATGATGATGAACAGGACGAAGAGAATCTTCTTCCTGAGTTCCTTGGTCTTCAGGGCCTGGATTAGTGTCCTCACCTGGATTTCCTCCCTATAGTGCGAATCAAGCGCACAAAAATACACAAACTATCGAACGAGCATAGTCTAACGTACCTACTTAAGACACCTTTGTCTCGAGTTTCTTTCGTTCGATGGCAATGATAAACCCCCGTCCACCGATTGGCGGGCGGGGGTTTATCTATGTCTTAGCCTTGCTTAGGCTCCCCGTGAGACGCTCAGTCTTCGGAGATGGAGCCACCAGCAGCTTCGATCTTGGACTTGGCGGAAGCCGAGGCCTTCACACCCTTGAGGTTGAAAGCAACGGTGGTCTCGCCCTCGCCCAGAACCTTCACCGGGGCGTTGCCGCGAACGGCGCCCTTGGCGACCAGGTCGGCAGCGGTCACGTCGCCACCCTCGGGGAAGATCTCCACGAGCTTGGCGATGTTGATGACCTGAGCCTCAACCTTGAACGGGTTCTTGAAGCCACGGAGCTTCGGCAGGCGCATGTACAGCGGCAGCTGGCCACCTTCGAAGCCAGGACGCACGTGATTGCGCTTGGTCTGGCCCTTGGCGCCACGACCGGCGGTCTTGCCCTTGGAGCCTTCACCGCGGCCCACGCGGGTGCGGTCCTTGTTGGCGCCCGGAGCAGGCTTCAGGTCGTGCATCTGCAGGATTTCGTTATCTGCCATAATCAGTCAACCTCCTCAACGGTGACCAGGTGACGCACGGCGTTCACCAGACCACGGTTGGCCGGGGTGTCCGGGCGGACAACGGTCTTGCCGATCTTGTTCAGACCGAGGGTCTTGGCGGTGGCACGCTGAGCCGGGGTACGGTTCACGAGGCCGTGGTGCAGGGTAATCTTCAGGTTCTTAGCCATGATAATCACTCACCGTCCTTCTCTTCGGCAGCCTTGGCAGCGGCCTCTTCGCGAGCCTTACGAGCCTCGGCAATGCCTTCGGCGCGGGCACGCAGCAGAGCGTCAGGAGCGACTTCGTTGAGGGACAGGCCACGGCGAGCGGCAATCTCCTCCGGCTCCTCAAGCTGCTTGAGGGCATCCACGGTAGCGCGAACGACGTTCACGGCGGTGGCGGAGCCCATGGACTTGGACAGCACGTCGGTGATGCCGGCGCATTCCATGACGGCGCGCACGGAGCCACCGGCGATTACGCCGGTACCCGGGGCAGCCGGACGCAGCAGAACGGTGCCTGCAGCATCGTGGCCCTGAACCGGGTGGGTGATGGTGCCGCGGACGCGAGGCACGGAGAACATGTGCTTCTTGGCGTCCAGCTGGCCCTTGGCGATGGCGGCCGGGACCTCACGGGACTTGCCGTAGCCGACGCCCACGGTGCCGTTACCATCGCCGACCACCACGAGGGCGGCAAAGCTGAAGGTACGACCACCCTTGTGGGTCTTGGACACACGGTTGATGGTCACCACGCGATCGAGCAGTTCGTCGCCGCGGTTTTCCTCACGACGGTTACGACGCTCGCCACGACGACCTTCGCCGCGCTGGCCACGACGACCCTTGCGGTCCTCGTTGTTGGATTCGGTCGCCACAGTGTTCTGAGTTTCTTCAGCCACTTGGGTTTCCTTTGCTTCGTTGTCGCTCACAGTGCAAGACCTCCCTCGCGGGCGCCTTCAGCCACAGCTGCGACGCGACCGGTGTACTTGTTGCCACCGCGGTCGAACACGACCTCGGTGATGCCGGCGGCCTTGGCCTTGTCAGCGATCAGCTCGCCGACCTTCTTGGCAGCCTCAACCTTGGTGCCCTGGAAGCCGGCGAAATCGGCCTGCAGGGTGGAGGCGGACACCAGGGTAATGCCCTTGGTGTCGTCGACCACCTGGGCAACCATGTGGCGGTTGGAGCGGGTGACCACCAGGCGCGGACGCTCGGCGGTACCGGAGATGCGCTTGCGGATACGTGCGTGACGGCGCTTGAGGGCGACCTTCTTGCCCTTTCCGAGAATTGCAACGCTCATATCACTTACCAGCCTTTCCAGCCTTGCGCAGGATGCGCTCATCGGCGTACTTGACGCCCTTGCCCTTGTAGGGTTCCGGAGCGCGCAGCTTGCGGATGTTGGCGGCAACCTGGCCCACGGCCTGCTTGTCAGTGCCCTCGACAACCACATGAGTGGGGTCGGTGACCTTCAGAGTGATGCCTTCAGGCGGGTTAACGGTGATGGTGTGGGAGTAGCCGAGGAAGAACTCGATGCCCTGGCCCTTGGCGACGGCGCGGTAACCGGTGCCGACGATCTCAAGAGTCTTGGAGTAGCCATCGTGCACGCCCTTGACCATGCTGGCCATGATGGAGCGAGCCAGACCGTGCTTGGCACGGGTCGGACGCAGGTCATCAGCCGGGGTGACGATGATCTCGTTGCCTTCAACTGCAGCGGAGACGCCTTCCGGAATCACGTAGGAATCAGAGCCCTTGGCGCCCTTGGCCGAGAAGTTCTGACCTTCAATCTTGACTTCAACGCCAGCAGGAATGGCGATGGGGAGCTTACCAATATGCGATGCCATGTTTCAGCTCTCCTTTCTCACCACACGAAGGCGACAATCTCGCCGCCAATGCCTCGGTCGAGGCATTCCTTCTGAGTCAGCAGTCCCGAAGAAGTCGAGATGATGGCGATGCCCAGGCCACCGAGCGGCATCGGCAGGGAGTCGGACTTCGCGTAACGACGAAGGCCCGGCTTGGAGATGCGCTTGATGCCCTGAATGGAACGCTCACCGTTCGGACCGTACTTGAGGGTGACCTCAAGAGTCTGGCCGACCTTGGCTTCCTTGGCGGTGAAGTCCTGGATGTAGCCTTCACGCTTCAGGATCTCGGCGATGTTCGCCTTGAACTTGGAGTACGGCATATCCACGGTTT
The DNA here is from genome assembly GCF_009193305.1 of Bifidobacterium cebidarum. GTDB lineage: Bacteria > Actinomycetota > Actinomycetes > Actinomycetales > Bifidobacteriaceae > Bifidobacterium > Bifidobacterium cebidarum. The sequence goes on from NZ_WBVS01000001.1 coordinate 321,008, forward strand.
CGTGCTTAGCCGCGCTCGCGTTACGCAGACGCGTCAGCATGTCTGCGATCGGATCTGTCATTGTCATTTTGGGCTTCATGCCCTTTCTCGCCGTGGTTTCCGCCGCTGTTCCGCCCTCACGGGCGGAACGGGCCGCGGACCTTCAGCGTCGATGTTTACCAACTGGACTTCGTAACTCCGGGCAGCTCGCCGCGGTGGGCCTTCTCACGAAGGCAGATGCGGCACAGGCCGAACTTGCGGTAGACGGAGTGGGGACGACCGCAGACCTGGCAGCGCGTGTAAGCGCGGACCTTGAACTTCGGCTTGCCGGCCGCCTTGTTCTTAAGAGCGGTTTTTGCCATATCAGTTCTCCTTGAAGGGGAAGCCCAGCTGCTTGAGCAGTGCGTAAGCTTCCTTGTCGTCCTTGGTGGAGGTCACCACAGTGATGTCCATACCGCGCACGTGATCGATCGAATCCGGATCGATCTCGTGGAACATGGACTGCTCGGTGAGACCAAAGTTGTAGTTGCCCTGGCCATCGAACTGGTGACCATTGATACCGCGGAAGTCGCGGATACGAGGCAGCGCGAGGGTCAGCAGACGATCCAGGAACTCCCACATACGGTCGCCGCGCAGGGTGACGTATGCACCAATGGCCTGGCCTTCACGCAGGTGGAACTGAGCGACGGACTTCTTGGCCTTGGTGATCTTCGGCTTCTGGCCGGTGATCAGGGTGAGGTCCTTGACGGCGCCTTCGATGAGCTTGGAGTCGCGAGCTGCGGCACCGACGCCCATGGAGACGACGACCTTCTGGACGCGAGCAACCTGCATCGGGTTGGAGTACTTGAACTCCTTCTCGAGCTCAGGGATGATCTGCTCGTTGTACTTGACCTTCAAGCGCGGGGTGGCCGGCGCTTCGACAGTGGTATCGGTCATGCCAGCTCCTTTCCGGACTTCTTGGCGACGCGCACGCGCACGGTCTTGACCTTGCCGTCACGCGCCTCTTCCTTGATGGTGACGCCCACGCGGGTAGGCTGCTTGGTCTCCGGGTCGATGACCATCACGTTGGAGCGATGGATCGGAGCCTCGGTGGCCACGATGCCGGCCTGCTGACCCTGCTGGGTGGCACGCACGTGCTTCTTGACGATCTGAACGCCTTCAACGATCAGTCGGTCGTTGGAGAGCACCTGCTTGACGGTGCCTTCCTTACCACGGTCCTTGCCGCGGATGACCTTGACCAGATCGCCGCTCTTGATCTTGGCTACCATGTCAGATCACCTCCGGGGCGAGGGACACGATCTTCATGAACTTGTGCTCACGCAGTTCACGACCAACCGGTCCGAAGATACGAGTGCCCTTCGGTTCACGGCCGGAGCCGAGAATGACGGCGGCGTTCTCGTCGAACTTGATGTAGGAACCGTCCGCGCGACGGGATTCCTTGACAGTACGGACGACGACAGCCTTCACCACATCGCCCTTCTTGACCGACCCGCCAGGAATGGCGTCCTTGACGGAGGCGACGATCACGTCGCCGATGCCGGCATAGCGTCGCTTCGATCCGCCGAGCACTCGGATGGCGAGGAGTTCCTTCGCACCCGTGTTGTCGGCGACATGAAGCCGCGTTTCCTGCTGAATCATTGATTCTCCTTAGCCGAGCTGGTTCTCCCCATTTACCGGGGCACCATGGTTTCCCGCAGTGCCCCGGTAAATGGCGAGCCTTGCCGAACTTTACTTACTTGGCGCGCTCGATGATGCTTTCGAGACGCCAGCGCTTGGTCTTGCTCAGAGGCCGAGTCTCCATAATACTCACGAGGTCGCCAACGTGGGCGTCGTTGTGTTCATCATGGGCCTTGACCTTGCTGGTGGAACGAACGACCTTGCCGTACAGCGGGTGGGTCGAACGCTGCTCGAGCTCGACGGTAATCGTCTTGTCCATCTTGTCGGACACGACGTAGCCGCGGCGAACCTTACGGAAGTTACGCTCTTCAGCCATAATCACTTCTCCTTGGATTCGGTAGCGGCCGGCTCCTGGCTGATGCCAAGCTCACGCTCACGAAGCACAGTGTACATGCGAGCAATGTCACGCTTGACTGCCTTGAGACGGGCGGTGTTGTCGAGCTGACCGGTCGCGTGCTGGAAGCGCAGGTTGAACAGCTCTTCCTTGGACTTCTTGAGGAAGTCTTCGATCTCCGCGTTGGTCTTCTCGTTCAGATTCTTGATGGAGTATTCAGCGGTACCGTATGCCATCAGATGTCACCACCTTCACGTGCGATAATGCGGCACTTCATCGGGAGCTTGTCGATGGCGCGACGCAGAGCTTCCTTGGCGATGTCGTCGGACACGCCACCGATTTCGAACATCACGCGGCCAGGGCGAATGTTCGCAATCCAGAACTCCGGGGCACCCTTACCGGAACCCATTCGGGCGCCGAGAGCGTGCTTGGTCAGCGGACGATCCGGGAAGATCGTGATCCACACGCGGCCACCACGCTTGATGTAGCGGGTCATGGCGATACGTGCGGCTTCGATCTGGCGGTTGGTCACGTAAGCCGGGGCAAGAGCCTGGATACCGAAATCACCGAAGTTGATCTCGTTGCCGCCCTTGGACATGCCAGAACGCACGGGGCGGTGCTGCTTGCGGTACTTAGTCCTCTTGGGGATAAGCATTCTTGCTCACTCCTTCGTTTCTGCTGCAGGAGCGGCCTCGGCAGCGGGAGCCTCAGCCTTGGCTGCGGACTGCTGCTGGGCGGCGGAACGGTTGCCACGGCGCGGACGGCGATCGCCGCGACGGCCCGGACGGTTGTTCTGCTGAGCCTGCTGCTCTTCGAACTCGGATTCGGTCATGTCGCCCTTGTAGATCCACACCTTGACGCCGATGCGGCCGTAGGTGGTACGAGCCTCAAAGAAGCCGTAATCGATGAGGGCGCGGAGGGTCTGCAGCGGAACGCGGCCCTCACGGTAGAACTCGGAACGGCTCATTTCCGCACCGCCGAGGCGGCCGGAGAGCTTGATGCGGATACCCTTGGCACCAGCGTGCATGGCGTCCTGCTGAGCCTTGCGCATCGCACGGCGGAAGGTGACGCGGTTGGTCAGCTGCTCTGCGATGCCCTGAGCGACGAGCTGGGCGTCCAGCGCGGCGTTCTTGACTTCGAAGATGTTGAGCTGGACCTGCTTGCCGGTCAGCTTCTCGAGCTTGGCACGGACCTTCTCGGCCTCAGCGCCGCGGCGACCGATCACGATGCCCGGACGGGCGGTGTGAATGTCGACGCGAACGCGGTCGCGGGTGCGCTCGATCACGATCTTGCTCACGCCAGCGCGCTCGAGGTCCTTGTTCATCTCCTTGCGGATCTGATCATCTTCCAGGACGAAGTCGCGGTAGCGCTCGCCGGCCTTGTTGGAGTCGGAGAACCACTTGGAGCGGTGGTTCTCGGTGATGCCCAGACGGTAGCCAAACGGATTGATCTTCTGACCCATCTTTAGCGGGCTCCTTCCTTGTTAGCCACGACGACCGTGATGTGGGAGGTGCGCTTGTTGATGCGAGCAGCGCGGCCCTGTGCACGAGCGCGGAAGCGCTTGAGGGTCACACCTTCGTCAACGTAGGTCTCCTTGATGTACAGGTCGTTCTCGCGGAACGGCTCGCCGGCCTTGTCGGCCTTCACACGAGCGTTGGCGATGGCGCTCTCCAGGGTCTTGCGAACCGGCAGGGCTGCAGACTGGGGGGCGAACTTCAAAATGGTGACGGCTTCGGTCGCCTTCTTGCCGCGGATGAGGTCGACCATGCGGCGAGCCTTGCGCGGCGTCACGCGGACGTGACGAGCGATTGCTTTAGCTTCCATGTTCTATTCCTTATCCTTTAGCGGCGGGCCTTCTTGTCGTCCTTCACGTGACCCTTGAAGGTCTTCGTGGGGGCGAACTCACCCAGCTTGTGACCAACCATGGCTTCGGTGACGAACACCGGCACATGCTTGCGACCATCGTGAACGGCGAAGGTGTGTCCGATGAAATCAGGGGTGATCATCGAACGACGGGACCAAGTCTTGATGACGTTCTTGGTGCCCTTCTCGTTCTGCTCGTCGACTTTCTTCTGCAAGTGGGCGTCGACGAAGGGGCCCTTCTTGATGCTACGAGTCATCTTCTCGATACTCCCTTACTTGCGGTTCTTGCCAGACGGACGACGACGAACAATCATCTTGTTCGAAGCCTTCTTCGGACGACGAGTACGAACCTCGCCCTTGCCCCACGGGGAAACCGGCGGCTTGCCACCGCGGGTACGACCGCCGTGCGGGTGGTCGACCGGGTTCATGGACTCACCACGGGTGATCGGACGGTGGCCGATCCAACGGGCGCGGCCAGCCTTGCCGAGCTGGATGTTGGCGTGGTCCTCATTGCCGACCTCGCCCACGGTTGCGCGGCAGCGAGCGTCGACGTTACGGATTTCGCCGGACGGCATACGCAGCTGGGCGTAAGCGCCATCCTTAGCGACGAGCTGCACGGAGGCGCCAGCGGAACGAGCGATCTTGGCGCCGCCCAGCGGCTTCAGCTCGATGGCGTGGACCACAGTACCGGTCGGGATGTTGGCCAGCGGCAGGTTGTTGCCCGGCTTGATATCAGCCTGGGCACCGGTCTCGATGACGTCGCCCTGCTTGATGCCCTTCGGTGCGATGATGTAGCGCTTCTCGCCGTCTGCGAAGTGCAGGAGGGCGATGCGAGCGGAACGGTTCGGATCGTATTCGATCTCAGCAACCTTGGCGGGCACGCCGTCCTTGTCCCAACGCTTGAAGTCGATGAGACGGTACTGGCGCTTGTGACCGCCGCCGCGATGGCGGGAGGTGATACGGCCGTAAGAGTTACGACCGCCGGTCTTGGACTTCTTGCGAACCAGCGACTTCTCAGGCGTGGAGCGCGTCAGATCGGAGAAATCCGAGACGGACGCGTTTCGGCGGCCTGCAGTCGTCGGCTTGTAAACGCGGATAGCCATAATGTAGTTCTTCCTTTAACTTTTCTCGGCTAGCCTTCAGTTGCCAAAGATGTCGATCGTCTGGCCCTCGGCAACGGTCACGATAGCGCGCTTCTGGGAAGCACGCTGGCCGAAACCAGTGCGGGTGCGCTGCTTCTTACCAACGCGGTTGAGGGTGTTGACGTTCGTCACCTTGACCTTGAAGATCTCTTCAATTGCCTGCTTGATCTGAACCTTGTTCGCATCCTTGGCCACCATGAAGGTGTACTGGCCACGGTCGGAAGCGGCGTAGCTCTTCTCGGAGACGACGGGCTTCAGGATCACGTCGTGTGCGGGCTTGTGAATAGCGACCATCTAAATCAGGCCTCCTTCGGCTCGGTCTTGGCAGCCACGAAAGCCTCGAAGGCTTCCTTGGTGAAGACCACGTACTGGGCGGTAACCACGTCGTACGTGTTGAGCTGATCGACGAAAATCGGGTGAACGGTCGGGATGTTACGCACGGACAGCCACTCGTTGATGTTGTCGCGAGTGAACACAACCGTGGTGAACTTGTCCGAAGTGACCGGGGTCAAAGCGGCGAGAGCGGCCTTGGTGGACGGGGTATCGGTGATACCGAAGTCCACGACGGCAACGCGGCCGGCGTTGGCACGATCGGAAAGCACGTAACGCAGAGCGGCGGCCTTCATCTTCTTCGGGGTGCGCTGAGAGTAGTCGCGCGGCTGCGGACCGAACACGGTGCCGCCGTGGTACCACTGCGGGGCGCGGATGGAGCCCTGGCGAGCACGACCGGTGCCCTTCTGCTTCCAAGGCTTCTTGCCGCCGCCGGAAACCATGCCACGGGTCTTGGTGGCGTGGGTGCCCTGGCGGGCAGCGGCGAGCTGAGCGATAACGACCTGGTGGATCAGCGGGACGTGAGCCTGCACGTCTTCAGCGGAAACGCCGAAGATCTCAGCAGGAGCTTCAACGGTACCAGCGGCCTGGCCCTTGGCGTCAGTGACGTTCAGAGTAACGTTTGCCATGGTTTATCAGGCTCCCTTCACTGCCGAACGGACGAGAACGATGCCGCCCTTCGGGCCCGGGATGGCGCCCTTGATGGCGAGGATGCCGTTCTCCACGTCGGCGGAGACAACAGTCAGGTTCTGGGTGGTGGCGGTCACATGACCCATGCGGCCAGCCATACGCTTGCCCTTGAGGATGCGGCTCGGGGTAGCGCATGCGCCCACAGAGCCGGGACGGCGCTCGTTCTTGTGAGAGCCGTGGGAACGACGGTAGGACTTGAAGCCCCAGCGCTTGATGGTGCCGGCGAAGCCCTTACCCTTGGTGGTGCCGGTGACATCGACTTCTGCACCCTCAGCGAACACTTCGGCGGTCAGCTCCTGGCCGGCCTCGAACTGATCGACATCGTCGGTACGCACCTCAACGAGGTGACGACGAGGGGTGACACCAGCCTTGGCGAAGTGGCCGGCGAGCGGCTTGGTCACCTTGGTCGGGTCGATGGCGCCGTAGCCGAGCTGGACGGCCTTGTAGCCGTCGGTCTCCTCGGTCTTGACGGCGGTCACCACGTTGGTGGACACGTCGACGAGAGTAACGGGCACGAAGAAGCCGTTCTCGTCCCACACCTGGGACATGCCGAGCTTCTTGCCCAGCAGAGCCTTGCGATTAGACATAATGCTTCCTCCTCCCCTTACAGCTTGATCTCGATGTTGACGTCTGCAGGCAGATCGATGTGCATCAGGGAATCCACGGCCTTCGGGGTCGGGTCCACGATGTCAATGAGGCGCTTGTGAGTGCGCATCTCGAAGTGCTCGCGAGAATCCTTGTACTTGTGAGGAGAACGAATAACAACAAAAACGTTCTTCTCAGTCGGCAGCGGAACGGGGCCAACCACAGTTGCGCCCGCGTTCGTCACCGTTTCGACGATTTTCTTCGCCGATTGGTCGATGACCTCATGGTCATAGGACTTAAGCCTGATGCGGATTTTCTGTCCCGCCATTGCCGTCCGCCCTTTCTAGCGATATTCGTTGTACTGTTTACCAACCTGCTTCTTCAGGGCACCGGCGCGCATGGCCTCCCTTGGACATACGTCCTCTGGCGGTCATCCGACATCAGTGCGCGGCTTCTGGTCTTCACCCTGCGGTGGTTCCCAGCCCGCGCTCGCTTTTTTTAATTCCAATTTGCGAGCCCAAATCAGGCAACTTGTTTATTGAACCATTGAGGCGGGACTAAATCCTTGACTCGCAGTCTCGGGCGTGTTGCCACCTTCATGCGCACAATAATCGACGTCTGTCCAACAGCCGAACGTGACGGAAGTCACCTACAGTTTTCTATATCGGCAATTGTGGGCGAAGCGGCACTGCATTAGGGTGAGCATCGTGACACAATCACTGGCCAAGAACATTCGTCCCATTACCGAGCACGGCGCCAATGTGCTCTATCAGCATGGCACGCTCGCCCTGCTGGTGCCAGGCTTGCTGGAAGGCACCACCACCATCGGCGAATTGCTCAAGCATGGCGACACCGGCATCGGCACCGGCGAAGGACTGGACGGCGAGCTCATCATCCTCGATGGGGTGGCCTATAAAATCGGCCAATCCGGTATCGCACAGCAAGTACCGAATGATTTCACGATGCCATTCGCCAATTCGCATCGCGCGGCATTTCAATACCAATGCGAGCGTGAGGATATCGGCCTCGAGGAGCTCAACAAACGCATTGTGGAAGCCAACGGTCGCGCCAACACGTTCTTTTCGGTGAAGGTGCACGGTACATTCAGCTTTATGAAAACCCGCGCGGTGATCAAACAGCAAGCACCTTACCCCACATTGCTCGAAGTAGCCGATAGACAGGCCATCTTCCTCAAGCACGATGTGACCGGCACCATGCTCGGCTACTTCTCACCCGTGATGTTCCATGGCGCCGCCGTGGCCGGGTTCCATGAACATTTTCTCTCCGATGACCATACGTTCGGCGGTCATGTGCTTGACGCGGTGCTGAGCCACGGCAAAATCTACAGCCAGGTATTCGATACGTTGGTCACGCACCTGCCAGTGGACGACCCTGGATATCGCAACCATGACTTCAGTCAGGACAATATCGCCGAAGCGATCACCAGCGCCGAAGGCGATAGGCACGCGAACTAGCTCTCATATCCTTCCGGCCCGTCCGCCTTCCGCGCCCTTGTTCTACTGATAATTGGATTGATACCTTATATATATGAGCGATCAATCTTCCCTGCGTCTTCGTCCAGCCCGGCAACCGCGGCGCAGCCGGCGTACCACTGGTCATGACTGGATTCCCGACCAACCTGGCGCTTGGGTGATGGCGATGGCGCCCGCGCTCGCCAGTGCGATATGCGGCACGGCATGGTCCACGACCGCGCGCGATGCCTCCCCCACTGCAGCCGGCTGGTGGTTGCTCATCTGCTGGGCGCTGTGCTATTGCGTCGAGTTCACTGCCGCACGATGGCTCAAGTCCCGTTGCGCCAAACGATATCGGCCACCGGTCATTGGATACTGCGCCGCGCTTGCCGCTGTGGGGCTGCCGTTCCTGGTTATGCACATCGATGTGCTCGTTTGGGCTCCTTTATATATGGTATTGGCGGCAGTCGCTTTCATCGGTGCATGGTTCCGCCGCGAACGCTCGCTATGGGCCAATGCCGTATCCGTGATTGCGGCCAGCTGCACGGCTACAATCACGCTTCACTATGGCGCCAATTCACCGAGTATTCCACAGGTCTCACTTCCCGGCTTGGTATTGACGCTCTGCTTTGTCGCAACCCAATTCGGATCTGTACTGTTCGTAAAAACGATGATTCGAGAACGCGGCAGTCGTCCTTATGTCATTGCTTCTTGGGTTTGGCATATCGCGCTGCTGGCTTGGTGGATCTCCGCCGCGAATCAAAGCTGGTATCTGGCGATTTTAGGTGTGATTCTGCTCGCCCGCGCTCTGGCATTGCCATTGATCGCATGGCATAAGCCGGTAAAACCAGTGATAGTGGGTATTACTGAATGCTTTACCAGCCTGATTGCGTTTGGATGCATTATCGCCAATGCACTGATTTCGATGTAAGTATTTCTGCGAACATACAGCAGATATGAAGGAAGCCCGTCCGCATTGGACGGGCTTCCTTATGTGTCATTGGTCAGACGCGAATCCTGAAATCAGACGCGCTCGGAGGCTTCCTCCGTGGCCGCCTCGCCTTCGCGCTCGACGCGAATCTGGTGACCTTCGGCCTGGGAGACACCGTAGTAAGCCGCGATGGCGATGTCCTTCATGTCGTTGATCAGCGGGATACGCGGGTTGGCCGGGGTGCACTGGTCCTCGTACGCACGCATACCGATCTGGTCGAGTACGCTCCAGAAGTAGTCTTCGTCCACACCGCAATCCTTGAAGCTCTTGTTCATGCCGAGCTTGTTGTCGCGGTAGTCCTCGACCGCCTTGGCGAGGTTCTCCACGGCTTCCGCCGGGGTCTTGCCGGTGTCGATGCCGAGGTTGCGGGCGATGTCCTGGTAGCGCTCCGGAGCGATGTACTTGTTGTACTTCGGCCAGGAGGTTGGCTCCTCCGGAATCTGGCCGTTGTAACGGATCACGTACGGCAGCAGGATGGAGTTGGTGCGGCCGTGGGCGATGTGGCACAGCGCGCCGATGGTGTGGGCCATGCCGTGGCACATGCCGAGGAACGCGGAGCCGAATGCCATGCCGGCCATCGTGGCGGCATTGTGCATTTTCTCCTGGGCCTCGGTCTTGGCCAGGCCAGGCTCGCCGTTGACGGATTCGGCCAGGTTGTCCCAGATGAGCTTGGCTGCGTGCAGGGCCATGCCGTCGGTGAAGTCGTTGGCGTACACGGACACGTATGCCTCGAAGCTGTGGGTCAGGGCGTCGAAGCCGGCGTCGGAGGCCAGCTTGCGCGGCTGGGTGCGGGCCAGCACCGGGTCGACGATGGCCACGGACGGAGTCAGGGCGTAGTCGGTGATCGGGTACTTGTAGCCGGTCTTGTGATCGGTGATCACGGCGAACGGGGTGACTTCGGAGCCGGTGCCGGAGGAGGTCGGGATGCACACGAGCTTGGCCTTCTTGCCCAGCGGCGGGATCTTGAAGGCACGCTTGCGGATGTCGAAGAACTTCTCACGCACGTCGGAGAAGGCGATTTCCGGGTGCTCGTAGAGCAGCCACATAATCTTGGAGGCGTCCATCGGGGAGCCACCACCGACTGCGATGATGGTGTCCGGCTCGAACTCCTCGCGCATCATCTCGGCGCCCTTTTCGACGGTCTCGACGGATGGCTCCGGCTCGACGTAGTCGATGATGCGGAAGGTCACACGGTTGGAGCGTGCACGCAGCTGGTCGATGATCTTGTCGACGATGCCGAGCTGTTCCATGACCTTATCGCACACGATGACGGCCTTCTCGATGCCGTACATGTCGCGCAGGTACTTGATGGCGTTCGGCTCGAAGTAGGTCTTCGGCGGGATCTTGAACCACTGCATGTTGTTGTTCCTCCGAGCAATGCGCTTGATGTTGACGAGGTTCACGGCCTGAACGTTGCCGGAAACCGAGTTGCCGCCGTAGGAGCCGCAGCCCAGGGTCAGGGACGGGGCGATGGCGTTGTAGATGTCGCCGATGCCGCCGAGGGAGGAAGGCTGGTTCCAGATGATGCGGCAGGCGTGCATGCGGACGCCGTACTCACGCACGAGCTCCTGGTTGTTGGTGTGGATGGCGGCAGTGTGGCCGGCACCGAGCTTGAGCATCTGCTCGCACATCTCGAAGGCCTGCTCCTTGTTGTCGGCCTTGAGGACGGCCTGCACCGGGGCGAGCTTCTCGTGGGTCAGCGGCTCGTTGTCGGAGACTTCCTTGCATTCGGCTGCCAGGATGGTGGCGTCAGCCGGGATTTCGAAGCCGGCGGCCTTGGCGATGAATTGCGGGGACTTGCCCGGCACCACGGAGTTGAGCTTCGGGGTCTGGCCGGAGCCGGCGGTGCAACCGAACATGTACTGCTCGAGCTTGGCCTTCTCTTCGGCGTTGACGAAGTATGCCTTGCGGGTCTTCAGCTCCTTGATGAGCTGATCATAGACGTCCTTGTGGGCGATGATGGCCTGTTCGGTGGCGCAGATCATGCCGTAATCGAAGTGCTTGGAGAGCACCAGATCATTGGCGGCACGCACGATGTCCACATCGGAATCGACATAGGCCGGAGCGTTGCCGGCACCCACGCCGAGAGCGGGCTTGCCGGAGGAGTATGCGGCCTTGACCATGCCCGGGCCACCGGTGGCGAGGATCGTGGCCACACCCGGGTGCTTCATCAGGGCGCCGGTGGCCTCGATGGACGGGTGCTCGATCCACTGGATGCAGTTCTCAGGTGCGCCTGCCGCAATGGCGGCGTCACGCACGATCTTAGCGGCCTCGACGGAACACTTCTGCGCACCCGGGTGGAAGCCGAAAACGATCGGGCAGCGGGTCTTCAGCGCAATCAGGGACTTGAAGATGGCGGTGGAGGTCGGGTTGGTGACCGGGGTCACGCCAGCGACGACGCCGACCGGCTCGGCCACTTCGTCAATGCCCATCACATCGTCTTCGCGAATGATGCCGACGGTCTTCTGACCGGCGAGGTAGTTGGTGACGTGCTCGCAAGCGAAGATGTTCTTGGTGGCCTTATCTTCCACGAGACCACGGCCGGTCTCGTCCACGGCCATCTTGGCCAGCACGAGATGCTTGTTCAAAGCGGCGATGGACGCCTTGGCGACAATGCGATCAACCTGCTTCTGATCCAGATCCTCGAAGGCGACCAATGCCTTTTGCGCCTTCTCAACCAGCGCATTGACCTCAGCCTCTGCTGCGGCCTGCTTCTCTTCTGGGGTCGGCTTGGTGGCTTCGACCTTCTTTGCTTCTGCCAATTCGGGTCCTCCTCGATCTAACTTGGGGTGTTTGGCAAAGTGTCTTGTTGTGTCACAGTCGCTGTGACCTGAGTCACAATATACCGAAGCATTTTGTTTGCTGCACATGAACAAAACCAACGGCGTTTCATGTGAAAAATTGTTTATTTTTTGTGAATTAATGATATTTTAAGCTAACAAAATTTAACATTTTGGCCATTATTGGTCAATTTTGTGCTTTTTTTGAGTTAAATAACATGCTTTACCTGCAAATAACTTCACAACTTTTTCTAAAATACTTATCAAAAGTTATGAAATCAGTTAGTATTATGTAAAGCTGTTTTAGATAAGTACACTCAAACTCTTAAAACACAACGTATTGTGCACGCCACGCTCCTTCCAATAGAAAACTGCACATCTCAAGTACAATCGCATACATCACACCAATGGAGGTTGATCATGAGAGCGATGCCATCTACCGCGTTAAAGACTCATAATCGTAATGCCATGACGCAATACCTATATGCGCACCGGCAAGTCACCAAGCAAGAACTAGAGCGTGAACTCGGACTGAGTCTTCCCACCATCACGCAAAATCTCCGTTATCTGGAAGAAGACGGCATTATCCGCAAAGGAAATCTTCAAGATTCCACGGGAGGGCGTAAAGCACAGAGTTATAACTTCAATGCGGATCATCGCACCTCCATCGGCGTCATGATGAGAACCAATGAATTGCAGATTTGCGCCATCGACCTTTACGGCAAGGTAATCGAAGAGACTCGTCACACGATTCCATATCGGGACAACAACGCCTATTATCAACGCATGGGCGATATCATCAACAGCTTCGCATATCGCACAGAGAAAAAGCACGGAAAAGTGCTGGGGGTCTCATTCGCCATACAGGGCATCGTCTCCCCCAACGGCTCCACCATTACTTTCGGCACTCTTATGGGGAACACCGGACTGACGCTAGGCACAATTTGCCAATCCATCCATTACCCATGCATGATGATTCATGATTCGGACGCTGCGGCTATGGCCGAGCTTTGGTTTGATCATTCACTTACCGATGCCGTGTGCGTCTATCTTGAGCGACGCCCTGGCGGAGCCGTGATTGTCAACGGCAAGCTCTATCAAGGTCCCAACCAATGCAATGGGACCATCGAACACATGACTTTGGTTCCAGGGGGCAGAGAATGCTATTGCGGCCAACGTGGATGTATGGACATATACTGCTCCCCCGAAACATTGCCGGAGGATTATGAAAGCATACCCGGGTTCTTCAGCGTTCTCGAGCAAGGAGAGCAGCATCACCGCGAGCGCATGGATAATTGGCTCAATTATGTAGCACAGGCCATCGTGAACGCACGTTCAATCATTGCCGGAGATGTCATCATCGGAGGCGAGGCGGCAAAACATCTTGCAGACGACGACATCGAATCATTGAGAGCAAAAATAACGCAGCATAGTCCGTTCGGCACCGAGCACTTCACGCTGAGGAAAAGCTACTGCCTCGATAACCAAAAAAATATCGGAGCTGCGCTGCGTTTCGTGGAAATCTATCTTAATGACATATTCGGCAGCGCAGAAAACAACTGATTCGTTGCTCGAATGCCGCACACACGCCATTCGAGCAACAACGCAAAAGCCCGGGAGCCGTATTTATTCACGGCGTTCCCGGGCTAGACACTATCAAAGCAATGCAACCGCTAGATAATTTGGCAGAATTCAATGGTTTCCGCATTCGGACCGTAAATATTGAAATACCGAATGCCCTTGTCCCAGAAAGAAGGAATGGACTGGATTGATTCATCCTTCAGCTCAAGGCCCAGAGCCTTGGCATTTTCGAATGCAGCCTCAATATCCGGCGTATCCAAAGCCCAATGATTAATGGCGCCAGTAACCATCGGCGCGGGATCGCCCTCCCAAGTTTCAATGGTCAAATGCCCATAACGCAAGAATGCACAGCGGTTTTCGCCGTTATGGAACAATCCCGCAAGCTCAAAACCAAGTTTCTGAGTATAAAACTCAATAGTCTCATCCAAATCTTTTGCAGGCATTCCGGAATGCTGGAAATCCGTAGTAAATGCAGTCATTGGCTCGGCCATGGTGTTCTCCTTTGAACCTTATTGCTATTGTTACCAACAATAAAGCATGCTTCCATAAAAAATGTGCGACACATGAAAACATGCAATACAAGAATTCGGCCGCCGGGAAAAAGGGGAAGCCGGCGGCCAAGTATGTGATTACTCGCCGACCTTCACCACGGCCTTGGAGACGCCCTCAATCCTGCCATCAAGGAAATCCTGAACTTCCTCAAGTTCCAGTTCATGGCTGATGAGCGGGGCTACGTTCATCTTGCCTGATTCAAGCAGACTGATGGCATCCTTGAATGTGAGCGGGTTGATGAAGGAACCCTGAATGGTCAGCTGCTTCTTGTAAATGTCGTAGGTGTTCATCTCGAAGTGCGCCTCTTGCGGCCCCACGCCGAACATGAGTACCTGTGCGCCCTTCTTCGCGGCAGCGACGGCCTGAGCCTGGGTCTGTGGCAAACCTACGGCCTCGATAATCACATCATAAGCATCAGTCGGCACATCTTCGCGCGTGGTATTGAAGACGTTCTTGACACCGAAGAGTTCTTGGTTGCGCCGGAGTTTTTCGTCGAAGATACCGGCTAGATCCACCTGATGCACACCATAGGCCTGCACGATCTGCACAAACAACTGCCCCATGAAACCATCACCAATCACCAGAGCCTTCTGATAGGGGCGCAACTTGAGCAAATCCACACCGTGCACCGCACAGGAAATAGGCTCGATAGCAGCAGCATCCTTGAGGGAGACATTGTCAGGCAACCTGTACACCACGGTTGCAGGAGCGGTAAATTGTTCAGCAAGACCACCATTACGGGTCACGCCGACCGCGGAAAGATGATCGCATAGCTCAGGACGTTGAGTCAGACAATATTCGCACTGGCCACAGTAAATGTTCGGATCGACGGCTACACGATCGCCCACCTTTACCCCGGTGACTTCGGCACCGATGGCGGCAACAACACCGGAATTCTCATGGCCAAGCACAATTGGCGGCACAGCCGCGGCTGAACCTGGACGACCGGCATACAAATCATGATCCGTGCCGCACACGCCAGCATAGGCGGTGTCAATCAACACTTCATTCGGCTTGATTTCCGGAGTAGGCAGGTCTTGAATCTCAAATTCTTTGACGCCGGTAAGCACGAGAGCCTTCATGGCAGGTCCTTTCGGTACAAAACGCCCCATGCAACTACGTTGTTCAGAGGCAACTGACGCAATCCGTTCCATTCCTTGAATTGCTGCCTCTAAGCATATCATTTAAAAACTATTTACACAAATCATTTTTCTAAAAGTTTTGAAATAAAGTAGGAGCGAATGGATCGCATATCCAGTCGCTCCTACAACCGTCGGCGCTGCCCTACATAAGATTCCATGGCGACAAGCTGCTGCCATAGGCCAGCATCATCACAACAGTTATCACCAGCACCGTTATCACCGCTATGACGGCAGGCCACGGTGAGTCACTCCGAATCATTGCAGCACACTCCTCAACCAACCGTAATCTGAATTTTCACATCTTCAGGACGAGCTTCAGCCACACGATCGAATGCATCCTTGGCATGATCCATATCAAAGACGTCCGAAATAAACGGCTTCAGATTAATCTTGCCCGCGGCAACCAAATCAATAGCCTTCTGATACACATTGGCGTAACGGAACACGTTCTCGATTCGCGTTTCCCGGGCCTGGACCTCAGTAATGTCCATAGGCACTACGCCATCAGCCGGGATGCCGACAATCACCGTCACATTGCCAGGAGCGCCCAACTTCCATAGGTTGTCATACGCCTTCAAATTGCCAGAGCATTCGAACACGCGATCGGCGCCCCAGCCATCAGTCTCCTCAGCGATACGCTGCAGCAAGTCTTCCTTCTTGATATCCACAGGAATCACACCTGGAATCTTGCCGGCGAGCGCCAGTTTGACATCTGAGACATCGGAGACAAGCACCTTCGAGCACCCACCTGCCATCGCAGCGGCAGCAACCATCAGGCCGATGGTTCCTGCGCCCACCACCACAGCCACGTCGCCCGGCTTTATGGCGGCCTTCGTAGCAGACCACATTCCGACAGCCAACGGCTCAAGAAGAGCTCCCTCTCCATAGCTTACATTTTCAGGGAGTCTATACGTGAATGCAGCTGGATGGATGACCTCTTCGCAGAGGCAGCCGTCCACCGGCGGCGTCGCGAAGAAGCGAACCGCGGGATCGATATTATACAGGCCCAATTTGACGGCTTTGGAATTCATATCGGGGATTCCCGGCTCCATAGCCACCCGGTCGCCGACCTTGAAACCAGTGACCCCTGGCCCAACTTCAAGAACCGTTCCCGATGCCTCGTGCCCCAAAATCATGGGTTGTTCAACAATGTATTTGCCAACACGCCCATGGGTGTAATAATGCAAATCCGACCCGCAGATCCCCACGGTGTGAGGCGCGATACGGAGCTCGCCAGGACCAGGCGCGGACATATCCGGCACCTGACGAACATTGATGACGCCCTTACGCTCTAGGACCACTGCCTTCATAATTGCCTCCTTGAAATTACCTATCGACGTCCTCGTCGTATTCTCAAGCGTAAGAGCCTAAACGCCTCCTTTTCTGTACTGAGGTACCCAACATATGTACTTTCATGACACGTACAGAAAACACCGGTCATCGAAATATAGATTCTTCGTCCAAAGAATCACCGGCGGCATCCACCCTCCACAAAAACCTAGATACAATTCCTCCTATCTGTGCCTGCGCCGATATTCCGAAGGAGTCATGCCGGTTTCCTGACGGAACCTACGATTAAAATTCGCTGTATTGGCATATCCGCATTCGGCCTGAATACGCGAAATGCCATAGTTTGTGGAATCAAGCAATCTGCAAGCCTTGGCGACTCGCAATCTTCGTACCATGTCCGAAAAGCTCACACCGGCAGACTGTTTAAAGAATCTAGAAAAAGCCGGGCCGCTCATAGATATTTCACGAGCGACCGTCTGCAGTGATACATCCTCAGACAAATGCTCTTCGATGTATGAGAGCACCGCATTAATACGCTGCTCACTGCTTGACGCCACGTTACAGTCATACCCGGGAGTCACCACGCAAGACCATTCATCCGTAGGGGCATCCGCAAAAACCCGCAATAGATTCAGCAGAACAATTAACCTATCAAACCCGACGCATCGTCCCATCTTTTCTAAGAGTTGCGCCGCCTTTGCCGCTGATTGTCCGTCAAGCACAATCGCCCGCTCAGATCGACGAAGCAAACCATAAAGCCTCGAGACTTCAGGGAAAACACGTATTAATGCGTTCAAACGATTAGGATGCACTTGACAGAGTACATCCCGCTCAGCCAACGTCTGCCCTGCATCTAAATTCGAAATCCAATTGTGCGGAAGATTCGGTCCAAGCATGAACACTTGCCCCTCATGAAAAGGCACCATGGCATCCCCTGCCATCATGAACCCGCTCCCCTCTCGGATGAGATGAATCTCAATTTCGGGATGATGATGCCACCGCGCCAATACCGAAGGATAACCGTGTTCAGACCAACGAATTGCCTCATCGCATTCTGACACGATGATTTCAAGTGATCCTTGTTCCTTGCCGCCCATCATAGGACTTCACCACTAATCACGATGTTGCCTTCTATACTCGGAAGGAGTAGAGCCGACTTCTTTCAAGAAACTGCGATTGAAATTCGCCGCATTAGAGTAGCCGACTTCTTTTCTGATTTGCGCAATGCTCAATCCAGTGGAGACCAGCAATCGGCACGCCTTCGAAATCCTCAACCGTGTCACCAAGTCAGAAAATCTCATGCCAGATGTCGCATGGAAGAAACGCGAGAAAGCATTCGGATGCATCACCACCACTTTGGCGACATCTTGCACAGTAATGTCGTCGCTCAAATGCTCATTCACATATGAAATCACCGCATTTATTCGACCGGTGGCATCGAATCGAGTGCTAGGAGCATAATTGCCATCAAGCACCATATTCCACTCATCATCCGGCGCCTGCACAAATGTCGACAAAATAGACATCAGGTCCACGAACCGATCAGTCTCGCTATGCTCGCCCATCACTTCAAGAATGTTGGCTACACGTCTGCGGGATTCCCCCTGCAACACAATGACACGATTAGATCGGCTCATCAGACGCCTAAAGGGCAGTGTCTCAGGGAATTGAATACTTAATGACTCAATTTGCTCATCACGGAACTGGCAGAATACATCACGCCGGTCCAAACGTTCACCGGCATCTATATCAGAAATCCAATTGTGAGGGACATTCCTGCCAATCATCGACACCTGCCCAGGGGCATAAGGCAAAAGCATATCCCCCACCATCATCTGTCCGAATCCTTGACGGATAAGATGTATCTCAACCTCATCGTGATGATGCCAACGGGCCAAATCCGATGGATATCCGTGTTCCGCCCAACGAATTGACACATTATGAAGGGGCTCCATGAATTCGAATTCGCCGGTATTGAACTTCGTACTCAAGGAACCCCCTTTCAAATAAATCAAAAGTGACCGCTGGAATGCTCACGCAGCAGCGGTCACTGTCAGATATATGAGCGGAACGCTGTTTATATCAGGTTGGTTAGGTTGTGGTGTTTGCCGTTGCGTGCGTAGACGGGGATGACGTCGAGTGGCGCGTTGGCTTGGATGGTGGTGCCGCCCGGGTGGGTGGTGTTGTCGTGGAGGTCGGTCCAGGTGGTGTCGGGGCCGCCGGGCAGGTAGACGGTCCTGGCGGTGGCGCCGGCCTGGGTGACGGGGGCTATGAGCAGGTCGGGGCCGAACATGTATTCGTCGTTGATGTCGGCCGTGTTCGGGTCGTGGGGGAATTCGTAGAAGAGGCCGCGCACGAGGGGTTGGCCGTTCCTGTGGGCCTGGTCGAACAGTTCCCGCGTGTAGGGGCGCATGGCCTCGCGCACGCGGATGTATTTGACGAGGATGTCCTCGACCTGCGGGCCCATGCTCCATGGCTCGTTGTCGGCGCCGGAGTAGAAGCGCGGCGTGCCGTCGGCGGCGCGGACCATTTCCTTGAGGGCGCCCTCCTCGTAGAGGATGGCCTCGTGGGCCTTGTCGAGGGGGGTGATCTGGTCGCGGGTGTGTTCGGGCGTGTGGAGGCTGCGGTTGCCGTGGTTGCGCATGACGGGCAGGAAGCAGGAGAACTGGGCCCAGCGGATGAACAGCTCGCGGAACGCCTCGGATTCGATGTCGCCGTTGTGGAAGCCGCCCATGTCGGTGGTGAACCAGGGGATGCCGGCCATGCCCATGTGGATCGCGCAGGTGATTTGGGCCTTGAGGTCCCCGAACGTGGAGCCGACGTCGCCGCTCCAGACCAGGGCCCCGTATTTCTGGGAGCCGGCCCACGCGCATCGGGTGAGGTTGACGATCCGGCCGTCGCGTCCCATGGCCTGCTGGCCCTCGTAGAAGCCGCGGTTGTATTCGACGGGGTAGATGTTGCCGACCTGCTCGTTGGGGCCGGCGTGGTAGCGCCAGTTCTCGAAGTCGTAGGAGCCGTATTCGGGTTCGGCCTCGTCGAGCCAGAACGCGTCGACGCCCAGGTCGGCGTAGTTCGCGCGGCATTTGTCCCATACGTAGGCGCGGGTGTCGGGGTTGGTCGCGTCGATGAACGTGCACGGCTCCCAGGCCATCATGGCGATGTCCTCGCCGCGTTCGGGGCGCACGAGCAGGTTCCTGGACTTGAGCTCGACGTAGTTCTCGCTGGTGAGCGCGACCTGGGGCCATACGGAGACCATGAGCCTGACGCCCATGGCGTGCAGCTCGTCGCACATGGCCTTGGGGTCGGGCCAGAACTCGTCCTCGAAGCGGAAGTCGCCCATGTGGGGCCAGTGGAAGAAGTCGACGACGATGAGGTCGAGGGGGATGCCGCGGCGTTTGAACCCGCGGGCGGTCTCGAGGAGCTGCTCCTGGTTCCAGTAGCGCAGCTTGCACTGCCAGAAGCCGAGCCCCCATTCGGGCATGGCGGGCGCGTGGCCGGTCGCGTCGGCGTACTGGGACTCGATCTGGGCGGGCGTGTCGCCGGCGGTGACCCAGTAGTCGAGCTGGCGGCTCGAGCGCGCGGTCCACCGGGTCCGGTTGGACGCGAAGTCGACCGAGCCGATCGCGGGGTTGTTCCACAGGAACCCGTATCCGGCCGAGGAGACCACGAACGGGACCGACGCCTGGGAGTTGCGGTGGGCGAGCTCGAGCTCGCACCCCTTGAGGTCGAGCGTGTCCTGCTGGTACTCGCCCATGCCGTACAGGTGCTCGTCCCTCGGCGCGAGGAAGGAGACCGAGATCTCGTGGTCGCCTCCGGTGATGGGCCGGTAGGAGCGGGCCCTGAGATTCAGGGAGCCGCCCTCGCCGGTCTCCTCGAACAGGAGCGTGCCGTCGGCCCTGTGGAAGGACAGGCGGCAGACGAACGCCTCGTACCCCTGGCATCCGTTCCACCAGTGGCGGGCGCGGGCCCTGACCACGATGCCCCCGTTCGACACGACGGCCTCGTCGCCCTCCTCGTCGATCTCGATGCGGAAGCCCTCGGCGCGGGGCCTGTCCCCGAGGGCCCACGCGGTGTCCTCGACCGGGTGCATGCGCGCCGAGCGCACGCGCACGCTGTTGGCGCCCCACGGCTCGATGCGCAGGTACTCGCCGTCGCCGGTCCACAGCAGCGCGGACCCGTCGGCCGATAAAGCGAATTGGGTCATGATCGTCCTCCTTCGGCGATCCCGTCCGGCGTTCCCGACGAACGGATGAAATGAAATGAAATGAATGAATGAATGAATGAATGGATGAATGGGACGAGCGGATGGGCGGGGCGGGCGTCAGTCCTTGATGGCGCCCGCGGTCACGCCCGCGGCCACGTACTTCTGGGCCACGAGCAGCAGCACCGCGGTGGGCACCGAGGCGAGCACGGCCGTGGCCATCAGCGGACCCCACTCCTCGTTGTTCGCGGAGATGAAGTCGTAGATGCCCATCGTGATCGGCCTGAGTTTGCCGCCGCCCGGGTTGAGCGTGGATGCGAACATGAAGTCGGACCAGGCCCACAGGAACGCGAACAGGGACGTGGTCACGATCGTGTTGCGCGACAGGGGCACCACGATCTGCGTGAAAATCCTCCAGTCCGACGCGCCGTCGATCTTCGCGGCCTCGATCAGGGACCTCGGCATGGTCCGCATGAACGCGGTCTGCAGGATCACCGCGAACGGGATCGACAGCGTGCTGTCCGCCAGAATCAGGCCCGGTATCGAGTCCAGGAGCCCCAAATCGTTGAACAGCGAGTAGAAGCCCAGGGACATGACCACCGCCGGGATCATCTGCGCCAGGATCAGCACGAAGTTCATGGCCCTCGCGCCCGCGAAGTCCAGGAAGCTGACCGAATACGACGCCGGCAGCGCGATCACGAGCGTCACCAGGACCACGCTGAACGCGATCAGCAGCGACGTGCCCAGATACGGCAGCTGCGTCCTGAGCACCGACCCGTAGTTCGCCAGCGTGAAGTCCCTCGGCCACAGATCCGCCGAACGGATCGACCGGCGCTGCGTGAACGAGATGTTCACCATCCAATACAACGGGAACAGCATGACCCCCGTCAGCACCAACGCGACAAGCGTCTTCCACCAGGTAGGACGATGCCTCATCTCACGCCTCCTCTTCCCTCTTCTGCGCCCACAGGTACACGAACGCGAACGCCAAAGCCACCAGGATCAGGATCGTGCCGATCACCGAGGCCTCCGAATACTGGATCGTCATATGGCTGCCCTTCGCGAACGCCAGCGCGTACGCCCACGTCGCCAGCGTCTGCGACGTGCCCGTGCCCTGCGTCATCAGCCAGATGATGTCCACCGTCTTGAGCGTGTACACGAAACCCAGCATCAACGTGATCAACGTCACCGGACGCAACAAGGGGAACGTGATCCTCCAGAACCGCTGCCACCCGTTGCACCCGTCGATCGACGCCGCCTCGTACAGATCCCCGTTGATGTTCTGCAACCCCGAATACAGGATCACCAGATTGAACGGGATGCCCAGCCAGATATTCGCTATAATCACCGCCCACAGGGAATTGTCCGCCTGCAGCCACCACACCGGATCCACACCGAACACACCCAGGAACCGGTTCAGGATCCCGTTGTCCGCGTCCATCATCCACTGCCACGTCGTGCCCGACACCATCGGCGGCAGCAACCACGGCACCAGGAACACACCACGAAGGAAACCCGACAGACGGAAACTCTGGTTGAAGAACACCGCCAACGCCAACCCCAACGCATACTGCACCAGAATCGACGCGAACACGAACACCAACGTCTGACCCAACGTCACCCAGAACTCCCGGGACGACACCACCTCCCGATACACATCCAACCCCGCGAACGGCGCATCACCCGTCACGAACGTCCTACGCGTATACCGATGCAGACTCATCGACACGTTCTGCACCAACGGCGACACATAGAACAACAACAAATACACAACCAACGGAGCCGCAAAACCAAACGCAGCCAACCGAGAACGATACCGAGAAAAGAAATTTTGACCGGAATTGCGCTGAGGCAACGCCTCAGACCCGGTAGATAAAGCCGCACTCATTAGTCCTCTTTTCATATGACACTGATTTGGCGACAATGACATCGCCTAGTTTGTTGGTCGTCGCCCCTCGTTGGACGACGACCAACAAACCTGCCATTTATCAAAACTGCTTACTTCTGGTTCAGTGCGTCTTGAAGCTTCTGGGATAGGCCCGAGGAGATGCTCTCGTACTTCAGTCCGAGTTCTGTAGTACGGCCCTGAGCACTACTTGCCGGTTCCGCCCAATCCGCGAGGTAAGTCTGATCCTTCAGCTGTTGCTCAAGTACATCGTCCTTCGGTGCCAAATAGCCAATAGATTCAGACACTTCAAGCAGGTTGGTATCGGTCATGCAGTTGATGAACTCCGCCGCGGCCTTCTGCTTGGCGTCATTGGCGGTCTTGTGATACGGAAGAACAAGGAACTCACCGCCGAATGGCACAGGAGCACTGTCACCACCGTCCTTAGACGGAATTGCGATGACTTCGTACCCCTTTTCAGTGGCGCTCTGCGCCTGCCAAGAGCCATTCTCCGCGAATGCATAATCCTCACTCATGAACACGTCCCATGCTGCGGATTGGTTGTTCGTGGTGGAGGACTTCGGGGCCCAGCCCTTGCTCACCCAGCCGGCCAGCAGGTCACGCGCGTCCTGGGCGGCCTGCGAATCGGGCTTGGACAGGTCCCCGCCCGCACCCCAGAACCACGGCAGGTACTGGAAGACGCCCTCCTCGGTGGCGATGCCCGAGAACGTGATGCCCTTGTATCCGGCGTCCACCACCTTCCCGATGGCCGCGTTCAGCGAATCCCAATCCGTGATGGAGGCCGGGTCCACGCCCGCCTTCTCGAGGATGTCGGGCTTGTAATACAGGCCAAGCGTATTGATGCCATAACTGATGCCGTACTGAGTACCATCAACCTTACCGGTATCAATAATGCCTTCATTGAAACCATCGGTTTTTACGCCGGCGGCCTCAAGATCGACCACCATGCCAGCATCCACAGCACTCGGCAAAGTCGGGTTATCAATCATGGCGATGTCCGGAGCGTTATCTTCCTTGACAGCAGTCGTCAACGGATTCATGGTCTCGTCTTGAAGCTGGCGCTCAACCGTATAGCCGTCAGGAGCGCACTTCTGAACGACTTTGCCCCAAGCGGAGTTCTCATCATATTGCGGGTAGCCATCAAGAAATACCAGATTTTTATCATCTGTTGCAGAATTGCTTGAACCACATGCAGCAAGGCTGCCGCAGATAGCCAATGTTGAAAGCGCTGCAACTACTTTGCGAGTATTGTTGAAAGTCATGGTCTCGTTTTCCTTTCACCTGAGAACAGTGCATCTCACGCATGTTCTGGCCACCAATCTCAGCTATTTCGCGCCGATGCGAAGACTTATGACTAGTGGTTTTATAAAAATAAATCAAAAAGTTTGAGCGGAAAACGAATACCGCCATTCATGTCAGCAAAATATCAAACACTGTTAGCAAAGTATCAATGACACTCCAAGCCCACAGCGCCTAGGCCATATACAAGCGCCAGATGATCAGACCCCTCCATTGCCATGCACGTGCAACGAGCCATCCCCTCTCGCGATGCGCGCCAACCGATACCTAGCCATGCGCATACCCACACCTACAATGGGTGTATGAGAAATCCACCGTTGCATCGTTATGCCACCCGCCCAGGTTTGTACTTCACTGATGACGGTGGCGCGGACGTCGTCGTCCGCTCGGAAACCGCCGATCAAGTCTGGTTGTGCGTGCTCGAGCCAATCGATAAGCCCAGTGCGTTCTTCCAGGACTCGATCCGACTGTTTTCGGACCCGAACACCTCGTTTATTCAGCAGATTCACGAATTCCCGGTCTGCACACGCATCCTCGAGCACCTCTACCTGCGCGAGACGCTGTTCCGCATGACCGGCCCCAACTATGGGCTGTGGTATGTGCATCTGCCCAAGGCCTGGGATGGCATGCAATACGGCTACCGCGTGGATGGCGCCTGGGACCCGAAGCATGGCGTGCGGTTCAACCCGTACAAATTCCTGCTCGACCCGTATGGCAAGGGTATCGAGGGATCCATGGACTTGGATCCGGCCGCATTCTCCTACGAATGCACCGTCGAGGACCGCAAAGTCATCGGCTCGGCTTACGGATCGATGAGCACCATCGACTCCTTGGGTCACGTGCCGGTGTCTGTGGCCATCGATGATCGTGACGTGCACAAGCACGAGGGCGATCCGGACCATCCACATGTGCCATGGCGTAAAACCGTGATCTACGAGATGCACGTCAAAGGCTTCACCGCCAACGCGCCCTGGCTGCCCGAGGAGCTTCGCGGCACCTATGCCGGCCTGGCCCATCCCATCACTCTGGCCTACCTGCAAAACCTAGGCGTCACCTCCATCGAGCTGCTGCCGATCCAAGCCAAGCAGGATGAATTGTTCCTGCAGGAGCATGGCCGCAAAAACTACTGGGGCTACTCCACCCTGAGCTACTTCTCCCCCGAACCCTCGTACGCCACGAAAGCCGCACAGGAGAAGGGCGCCACGGCCGTGCGCCAGGAAGTCATCAACATGGTGCGCGCCCTGCATGAGGCCGGTTTTGAAGTGATTATGGACGTGGTCTACAACCATACCTGCGAAGGCGGCGTGGAAGGCCCTACCGTCTGCTGGCGTGGTCTGGATGACCTGGCCTACTACCGCCATCAGAAGTCGAACGCGGGACGCTTGGAGGATACCACCGGCTGCGGCAATACGTTCGACTTCACCAACACCCATGTGGTGACATTCGCCGTTGATTCGCTCCGCTATTGGGCCAAGCGCATCGGCATCGACGGATTCCGCTTCGACCTGGGCGTGACGCTGGCCCGTCTGAACGGAGAGTTCACCCAGCATCATCCGTTCCTATATGCCTTGCGCTCCGATTTGCTGCTCGGCAACCTGAAGCTCATCATGGAGCCTTGGGATCTGGGGAATCTTGGATGGCGCACCGGTCAATTCGGCATTCCGTTCGCCGAGTGGAACGATCGTTTCCGCGACACCACGCGTACGTTCTGGCTTGAGGATGTGGACGGCAGCGCGGATTATGGCCGCACCAGCCTGCAGGAGATGGCCACACGCCTGTGCGGTTCCGCGGATCTGTTCGCCACCGACCCTGGCCGAGGCGCCACGGCATCCATCAATTTCGTGGCCTGCCATGACGGTTTCACACTCACCGACCTGACGCGATACCGCACCAAACATAATGAAGCCAACGGCGAGCATAATAACGATGGCTCCTCCAACAATCATTCCGCCAACTTCGGCGTGGAAGGCATCACGGACGAGCCGGAGATCATCGCGGCCCGTGAGCAGGCTGCCATGAATCTGACCGGCACCATGCTCTTGTCGCTGGGCACTCCGATGATGCTTGCCGGCGATGAATTCCGTAATACTCAGGACGGCAATAACAACGCTTACTGCCAGGACAACGATCTGACCTGGTTGAACTGGGATTGGCTGTATTCGCCGCATAAGACGCGTGAAATGCGCCGGTTGGAAACTGTTTCCCAGCTGGTTTCACTGCGTAAGTCGCTTGACCTCTACCACCATGAGGACTTCTTCACCAGGCTTACGCAGCTTGGACTCTTGAAGCCCTCCAGCCGTGTGAAGTGGTTCCTGCCCGACGGTTCCTCGCCGGTGGAACGTGACTGGTTCGATCTCGGCATCCGCAGTTTCACGATGCGCTTGTTGTCCAATACCGAAGTGGACGTGTGCATCGTGGTCAACGGCATAGCCGAGAACCGTGACTTCCATCTGCCCGATGACAGCACGTGGGTTCCCAAGTGGTGCTCCGCGGAAGTTAACGGTCTGTGGCCTGGACAGGGTGGCCATGTGCTGGCGGATCAGGATTCGGAGGATATCAGCGTCTGGATGCAGCATGTGCAGAACGCCGATGAGACTGTACGCAGGCTTGCCGAGGAGGCTCGGGCCAAAGCGGCGGCTACGCCGACCAATGACGTACGATCCACAAAGCCCGCACAGTCCATCGATCAAGCACGAACCGTGCAGTCGCATACCACGCAGCTGAGCGACGAGGAATCCATAGTGACCGCTGAATTCCCTACAGTCAAGCGAGCTCGCACCACTGCCGATGACAAGGCGGCGGCAGATAAGGCCGCAATGGACGCTGCGCAATTGCTGCGTGTCACCGAAGCACTCAACGCAGTCGGACAATCTGCAGCCGCTGTCGTAAACGACGACACTCCTGCCATCTCCCCCTCTGATGAAGGCGAGGCTCAGCCCTCTCACGTGTGGACCATGCCGGCGCTGAGCATCACGCTGATGAAGCAGGTTCAGCATTAGAACGGACCTGGTACATACCAAAGAACCCCTCGTGGTAATCCACGAGGGGTTCTTTGTGCTCGGTAGAAACAGTTCGCAGCGAAATTAACGCTTGGAGAACTGCGGTGCGCGACGTGCCTTGTGCAGACCGGCCTTCTTGCGCTCCACGACACGGGAGTCGCGGGTCAGGAAGCCAGCCTTCTTCAGGGTAGCGCGGTTAGCATCACGATCGATGGCGTTCAGAGCGCGGGCAACGCCGAGGCGGATAGCACCGGCCTGGCCGGTGGTGCCGCCGCCGTCAACGAGGACGATAGCGTCGAACTTGCCTTCGAGCTTGAGCAGAACGATCGGGGAGTTGACCTCACGCTGCAGCAGCTTGGAGGGGAAGTACTCCTCCAGGGTGCGGCCGTTGATGGTCCACTTGCCAGTGCCCGGAACCAGACGGACACGGGCGACAGCTTCCTTACGACGACCGGTGCCGTAGCCCGGCTCGATAGCAGAAGTGCCGGTGCCAGCGCCAGCGTTGGTCTCGGTGGTGTAGTTGGTGAGCTCCTCTTCGGTCTCGACAACCTGGGAGTCGTTGGTGTTTTCAGCCATGATATCTATCTCCTCTCAGGTTTCACTTGGCCTGCTGCGAGATCTGAGCGATCTCGAAGGTCTTCGGCTGCTGCGGGGTGTGCGGATGCTCGGCACCGCGGAAGACGCGGAGACGATCAAGCTGCACCTTGGCCAGACGGTTCTTCGGCAGCATGCCCTTGACAGCGGCCTTGATGATGCGCTCGGGGTTGTTCTCAAGCAGCTCGGCGTAGGAGTCGCGACGCAGACCGCCGGGACGACCGGAGTGAGAGTAGAGTTCCTTGCCCATCTTGTTGCCGGTGAGAGCGATCTTGTCGGCGTTGATGACGATGACGTAATCGCCGAGATCAGCGTGCGGAGCGTAGGTCGGCTTGTTCTTGCCGCGCAGCAGGGTTGCAACCTGGGAGGCAAGACGGCCCAGCACCACGTCGGTGGCGTCGACGATGTACCAGTCGTGAGTCAGATCAGCTGGCTTCGGAGTGAAAGTTTTCACTGGAGTACCTTTTCTATATATTGTGTTCCGGGTCTCGGCTGCCTGGCGTGGTTTGGTTAGGACCGCATCCAAAAAGCTTTGAACCTCATTATCCGTGGGCTCCCTGAAAGTCCTCGATGGCGAGTGGGATAGCGCTTTGAAGGACCCCTTAGGGAAACACAACAATCCACTAGTATATCGCCACTCCTGACATTTCACACGCCGACCGCATTGCCCCACTACGAGCACGACTTCCACGTAAAGCCTGTTTCGCTCCACTAATCACTGACTGTAGGATTTTGAACACTGACTGTAGGAATATACACGTTGACTGTAGGATTTTGAACGAAAAACGTTGGAAATCCTACAGTCAGTGTTCAAAATCCTACAGTCAAAAAGAAAATGCCGACGCTGCAACTAGCGTCGGCATTGAGGTACCCGAAATAATCCGATTTAGCTGTTGAAAATCTGTGCGAACCGCTGGGCCCCCGGGGTGTCGAAGATCGAGTCGAGCGGCACCACGTTGCCCTTGGCATCAGCCAACGGAATACGCCAGTTCGGGTATTCGTTATTGGTGCCGGGCTGGTTCTGCGCGCGCTTCTCCCCCACCGCATCGGTGATGGAAGCGGCGAACAGCTTGCAAGGCGCATCCTTCAGTGCGCGATACAACGCATCGACGATTTCAGATTCATGAGCCACGCGATCCTCTGCGGCGGCGGCATCCAGATAGCCCTGATCGACCAGCATGGCGATCATGGCATCCTGCTCGGCCTTGGCCGAAGCTTCGAACTCCTCGGCCGGCCCGGTGAGCAGGCCAAGCCGTTCACGAATCTTGACGTGCTCATACTCAAGATACCCGGCGGCCGGCGGCAAATCATGCGTGTTCACCGAGGCCAACGCATAAGGACGGTACCCGGACGGCTTGCGGAACACGCCATCACGCTGCTCGAACCATTCCACCGCGCAGCCCAGAATACCGTGGCTCGCCAGAGAATCAGCCACATGCTCCGGAACCACACCCAGATCCTCGCCGACGACCACGCCACCTGCGCGAGAGGCTTCGATGGCCAGAATGCCCAGCATGATGTCTGAGTCGTAGTACACGTAGGCACCGTCCACGGCGGAATGGCCTTCCGGAATCCACCATAAACGGAACAGGCCGAGAATATGATCGATGCGCACCGCACCGGCACGCGCGAACATGTCATGCACCATATTGCGATAGGTCTGGTATCCCGTGGCTTCAAGATCAAGCGGACTCAGCGGAGGCTGGCTCCAATTCTGCCCCTGCTGATTGAACATATCCGGCGGAGCGCCGACTGTGGCACCCTTGGCGAACCGTTCGGGGTTCCACCACACATCGGCACCGTAAGGGTGCACGCCCACAGCCATATCGGACATGATGCCGATGCGCATGCCGGCATCCTTAGCCGCCTGTTGGGCTGCGGCAAGCTGTTCCACGGCAATCCATTCGAGCCAGCGGTAGAAGTCCAGGGTATCCGGGAACTGGTCTTTCAGATTGGCGATTTGCGTGGAATCGCGGTTCAGCGCCTGTTCCCAACCGTTCTTGTCGGCGGTGGGGGCACCCCACTTGTCGTAGCACAGGCACCACGTGGCGTATGCCTCCAGATCGGAGCCGCTGTTGGCCTTGAACTGGTCGAACTCGGCCTGGCGCTGTGCGCTGCGGCCCGCCTTGAAGATGATCCATAGCGCGTGCATCTTGCTGCGCCACATGGCGTCGCGATCGATCAGCTGCGCATCGCCATTCAACGGGTCCACATCGGAGTGAAGCGAGTCCACCTGATTCCTGGCGTCCTCGGGGAGCCCGGCATATTCGGGGACTGACTCAGGGCGAATATAGGTGAAGTTGACGAGTCGGCGGCTCACCGGCAGATACGGTGATGGAGTGAGGGGAGAAACCGGCTCGGCGGCATGCACCGGGTTGATGAGAATGAAATCAGCACCGGTCTTCTTCTTGGCGTCGACCAGCATCGTCTTCAAATCCTCGTAATCGCCCACACCCCATGATCCGGACGAACGAATCGAATACAGCTGTGCCATCCAGCCCCAAAGGCTGCCGTTCTTCATCGGGTCGAGCAGATCGACCTTGCTGGGCGCGCTGATCAGCGTGGCATCCTGCGTACGCTCGCCCACCGTGACATGCAGCTTGTGGTACCCCACGGGCAAATCTGCCGGGATGACCAGCGCGGCGGTGGAGACGAATCGATCGCCGAGGTCGAATGCCTGCGAGCCGTCCCCCGGCCCTACCTCCACCACGCCCTCGTACATCTCGCCATTTTCCAGCGTGATGGTGGCGCTCGGGGTCTCCAGAATGCCGGTGTTGACCAGCACCTGATCTTCCACACCAGCCGTGTGCAGCACGGTCGGCGCCACCAGCCTGGAATAGCGTTCTTTCAGGATGCGACGGATCGCGGCATCCTGACTGTCTTCGTCACGGGCTTCGATGCCCAAAGCGGCAAGTACCTCGATCAGGACTTCGTCGTCGATTTCGTGGTAATCATGGCTCATACCCATGTAGCTAGTGCCGATGCCGACAAGCTTGGCAAGACGAATCAGCGGGCGGGCCAATCGCTCCTCATTCTCAGTGTTCTCACTCATAGCCTCAGTCTAACGCCCCTTATGCACGCAACGCTGTAACGCAAACGACTCAATTGGCTGAATTTTCCTATTGTTCAGTAGGCGATACCGTGAGGATGCGAAAACTATCGCTGTGCGAGAGCGTTACGAACCTCCTGAGATGGATCGTTCGCCAGCTTCTCCAGCATGCTCTGAGAAGTATTCGGGTTCAACGCTACCGCCCTGCGCACCATCGAAGCCAGTACCGCTGGAGCGCCCTCTTCACGCTCGGTACCGAGAGAGCCAAGGAAATCCAGCGTCTCGGTGTCAGCCGTGGGGTCCTGAGCCCCTTCAAGACGCATCTTCCAACTCGTGCGCTTATTGCGTAAAGCGTGGTCGCGCACCTCCGGCACAGGATCCTTGGTCAGACGGCCCACCAGCCAGTTCTTATCATCCTCGTTGGCCGCCACGGCCTGGCGAACCGAAGCCTCCGGGTCTTCTGATAGTTTGACCAACACGTTCGGGAACGGCATGGTGGTGGCCAGGAATACGCGATCTTCGACCGGGGTGTGACGATTGCCGGCCACGGCTTCCAACAATGCGGTGGCACGGGAAAACGCGGCCTGATTGGATCGATCCGGCAAGGGTCTGCGTGCGAATTCCGAGAGTTCGGCGGAATCGGTGGAGTGGCGCAGCCGTTCATACGCCACGGTCAGCGGCTCGAAGTTCTTCGCCTCCGTTGTCGCAGAATCATCGGCTGCCGAGTCGATTTGCTGTTCGGTTTCGTCGTTGTCAGTCATGCTCTCCACCTTAGCCGGTTTTGCGGCATTCAGTGCGCTACGGCAACGGGGATATTGATCCGGTCAAGCGATTCCGGTACCACTGCAGCATTGAAGGCTTCTCGCACACGTTCTTCGAATCGTGCGGCAGATTCCACAGGTACCACGGCAGTCAAGACCACATTCATTGTGTACTGCTCATCTTCCTGGCTGCCGCCGACTTGTGCCAATATCTGCTGGAATCGCGCAAGCTGCGGATATTCGAGCCGCACACAGTACCGTTGTGCAGTCATGATACGCGCCACCTGCGCGGCTTTCATGGCCAAGGAAGCCGCCGAGGAATAGGCGCGAACCAGGCCTCCCGAGCCCAGCAGAATGCCACCGAAGTACCGGGTGACCGCCACCACGCAATCAGTGGTGCCGGATTGCTTGAGCACATCAAGAATCGGCTTCCCCGCCGTTCCGGACGGCTCGCCGTCATCGCTCATACGTTCGGAAAGCCGCCCATCGGCACCGCCGCACACCGCCGCATACGCCACATGGCGTGCTTTGGGATGCCGCTCACGGATGGTGTTGACGAACGCGATCGCGTCTTCGAGCGTGGATACATGCGCGGCGTCTCCGATGAATTCGGACTTTTTCTCGACCAGCGCATCATGCGCAGGGGTTTCGGGAGTGTTCAGAATCGTCTGCATAGGCGTGAGCGTATCAGAACAATCATCCGCGTTCGGAGACGACGACGTTGTAGTCTTCTCCGGCGAAGTATGCGGTCAGGCACTGAATCATCTGGCGAGTGAGCTCCTTGAAGGCGCCATCGGTGCGCCAGCCGACATGCGGGGTGAGCACAATACCGGACACATGGCAGATGGGATCGTCGGCGGCCAGCGGCTCATGGTCGAACACATCCAATCCCGCGGGAATGTCGCCATTGCTCAGGCGTGCGAGCAAAGCCCCGGATTCGATGACTTCGGAACGTGCGGTGTTGATGAACAACGTGCCAGGCCTCAGATGCGCGAGATTCTCAGCGGTGATGATGCCTCGCGTGGCATTGTTGAGCGGCAGATGCACGGAGACGATATCGCTGCCGGCGATCAGCTCATCCAAGTCATCGACGGGACGTGCACCGGTGCGCGCGAAGTGTTCTTCCGGCACATGCGAGTTCCATGCACTGACCTGAAGGCCGAACGCCTGTGCGATGCCCGCCACCGTGGAACCGATGCCGCCCAGTCCGATGATGCCGAGCTTGCGACCGGCCAGTTGCAGGCCATCGCCACCGGCCCATGCCCAGTTGCCGGCCTTCACGTCGGCATCCAGCTGACCGGTGCGGCGTACGAGTTCGAGCATCAATGCGAACGTATGCTCGGCTACTGCATGATCACCGTAATGTTCGGCGTTACACACACGAATCTTGAGCTGGCGGGCAAGGTCCAGATTGATGTAGCTGGCCACGCCAGTGCCGCAGAACACAATGCATTTGACATTGCTATGTTCACCCAAACCATTCAACAGGTCATCCGAGATATGGTAACCGCCCACAAGCAGGGCATCAGCATCGGTGACTCGCTCGGCAATCACCGACTCGTCCGAGGTGAATTCCTCGAACATGCGCACACGAGCCACGTCATGCAATGCAGGAAATTGGGCCTTGATGGGTTCGATCATCGACTGCAATACGGAAGGCATAACGACCAGCGGCAAATCAGTGCGTTCAGGCTGCGTTTCATAGATCTCGGTCATGGCAACCACATTAGGCCGCCCATGGGAGAATCAGCATGATTCGGCCGCTATTCCTGTGTGATGTTCCACTCGCGCACCACGTTCTGGTCCGCGCCCATGGAGTAGATGACATCCCAGATACGCTGGCGCACTTGGGCATCCTGCGTTTCGGACCAGCATGCGCCTATCGGGTGGTCGCTGGAGATCGGGCACCATCGGTATGCGCCCTGCTGCTGGTTCGCGGTGGGCAGCCAATCGATGCGGCTCACGCGCCAGGATCCTTTGACGCCTTTCCTTCCTGCGAATTGGATGCGTGCGGTGACACCTTGGTTGTTCACTATGGTTTCGGCAGACGCGCTTTCAGTAACGGCGTTGCCCAGTCCATAGATGATCCACGTGCCGTTATAGTTCTCGATGGGCTGTGCGCAATGGCATCCGGCGCCGTAGATCACATCGAATGCGCCGGTATCCGCAAGCTCATGCGCCTCAGTGATCTGCCAGGAGTCAGCGTAGTCGATGTATTCCACGACCGAATGCATGGCGATGGCCACGATATCAGCGCCTTGTTCACGCGCCTTGTTGGCCTTATCGACGGCACGCTGAATATCGCTGGCATGATGGGGGTCATCCGTGTCGCGCAGTCGGTCGACGCGCCAGTCGGCATCCGCGACCTGCCCGTTAAGCGACACCGTTCCGGCAATCAAGCCAAGCTTGCCGCCGCCGGTCGGAGAATCGATGACCAACGGCTGCATGGAGTCCTCTTCGGTTTTGTAGGAACCGGTCTGTGCGATGCCGTCGGCCGCCAGCGTATCCCAGAGGCGTGCGATGCCATCCGCACCTTGGTCCCACGAGTGATTAGTCGCATGCGTGCATGCGTTATATCCCACATTGCGAGCGGCATCCGCCACTTCAGGCGGAACATTGAAAATCGGGTAGGCGGAGTATGGACCGCCACGCTGGGCAACCGGGGTCTCGAAATTGCACACGGCGATGTCCGATGCCTGAATGTACTGCTTCATCGGTTCGAAAAGCGGATCGAAGTTGAATGCGGTGCCATCCGTGGCACTGGTATCGACGCCACTGAATTGGTTCCACAGACCAGCATGGAATAGCAAATCGCCATTGACCAGCAATGCGATGCAATCCTGATCCGGGCAGTCCGGTGAATTGCCATGATGTTCAGACACCGGAACCGGAGCATGCTGCGCTTTGCTCAACTCTTTGCTCGTAGCCGTAGCGGAGGCATAATCCTGCTGCGCAGCATTGCGGTGCTGAATACCGAACCACAGTCCGACGCCAAGCGCAATGGCCAATGCGCAAATGAATACGACGACAGCGGCAACGCGCTCACCGCCTGATCGAGCTCCCCTGTGCTGCCCTTGACCTCTGATATGACCCATTGCCTCACCCTCGCACATCGTTGTTGAACTTCTCTCATGGCCAGAATATGACACATTCGGGTCAAATGATGGTCTTTTTTCGCCGTGCCGTTTTTTCGCTGCCGCTAGAATAGCGGATGGAGACGGGCGGACAATGGCGTACCTCCGGCTCCGCTACACGTCGGTTGCCGGCTGCAGCGGATTCGGCTCCGCCCTTTCGTTTACTCCCCACATGGTCCCATACAAGGTATTTCCGCGATTCCA
Source organism: Bifidobacterium cebidarum (assembly GCF_009193305.1). Classification (GTDB taxonomy): domain Bacteria; phylum Actinomycetota; class Actinomycetes; order Actinomycetales; family Bifidobacteriaceae; genus Bifidobacterium; species Bifidobacterium cebidarum. The sequence continues at coordinate 355,563 of NZ_WBVS01000001.1, forward strand.
GTTCTTGCCCCATACCTCTGAAACCGGCATTATTCCGCCGTTTTCGGCATAAAAAAAGGGTTTTGCGATTTCTCGCAAAACCCTTGGTGGCGGAGTCAGAGGGATTCGAACCCTCGAGCCGCTTACGCGACTAACACCTTAGCAGGGTGCCCCTATCGGCCACTCAGGCATGACTCCACGTTGCACGTTGAGCGCAACAGCACATTACTGTATCACGAACCGCGGATACGGCGTGCCGCGCGCAGTCATTTTCCTTTCGCTGGCGCCGCATCACCGGAGAAGGTGACAATCACCGCGAAGATGACCAATGCCACGCCAATCAGTTCCCCGACACCTGGAATCTCGCCAATGGCAAGACCCACAACCACTGCCATGGCAGGGTTGATGGACTGCATGACGGAGAATGCGCCAGACGTGGCCCGTCTCAACGTGATCTGCTCCACTATGTACGGGATGAACGAGGCCATAAAGGAAATCACGAACAATAGCGCCAGCAACTTGATCGGCCCGCCTGCCTCCAACGCCCATGTGGCATCGGATTTGGGCCAGATCACATGTTTCACCGCCGGGACGCCCAGGAACAGCGATTGCACGAACCAACCAATGGTCACGGCAATGCATAAATTGTCCAACGAGTTGCCGCCAGCAGCCACACGACGCCCAGTGACAATATACACGCCCCACATCGAGCCGCCGATCAGAATCGCGATCAGACCAACAAGGAAGCTGCCGCTGCCGGCCGGATTGGATAATGAAATGCCGGCAAGCAACACCACGCCGATCGCGGCGATGCCGATGCCCAACCGTTCGCGCCAGCTACGCCCGGTAATCACCGCCACGGATAAAGGCCCAATGAATTCGATGGCCACGGCAATGCCCATATCCATATTGCTGATGGCCACATAAAACATCGTGTTCATCAGCACCAATGCGCATCCGAACAACACCACAAGCCCCCAACTGCGAGCGCTGCGACGAAACAGCCTGTTCCGCTTGGACCGCTGCCAAGGCCTGCGCCAAGCGAGCAGCAGCAGCGTCATGAATCCAACGCGATACCACACGGAATACAACGGATCGAGTTGAGTGAACGCCAGTTTGGCAATGGCCGTGGCCGTATAGATGACCAGCGCCTCGCCAATCACGATAAGCACCACAGGAACACGATTGAGAATACCGACCACTGCCTTCTTCATAGACCTCACGCTACACGCAGAGCCGGGACAGTGCCGCGCTCGCGTGAACTGTGCCACGATGCGAACCCGATGATGGGATTCGGCCATTCATGCACACATAGTGAACACTGTCCAACACATCGTCCAAGACGTTGCGTGGACATAGAATACATGGCATGAGTACTGCACCGAGGCTGGCTGCCGCCAAACGCGATTGGGGTCATGATGAGACCGGCTGCACGGTGCTGCATATCGATATGGATGCGTTTTACGCCTCGCTTGAGGTGGCGAGGCATCCGGAACTCACAGGCAAGCCGGTGATCATCGGCACCGGGCCGCGTTCGGTTGTGTCCGCCGCGAGCTATGAGGCGCGACGTTATGGCATCAATTCGGCCATGCCCTCGGCCCGGGCACGTCAGCTGTGCCCGAACGGTATTTTTCTGCCGGTGGATATGCGCTATTACCGCATGATGTCGCACCGGATCATGCATGAGGTATTCCTGACCGTCACCGACCGCTTTGAGCAGGTCTCGGTGGATGAAGGCTATATGGACGTGTCCGCCGCACTGCTGCAATGGGGCGAGCCAAGCGCAATCGGCGCTTGGATTCGAGAACAGGTCTCGCAACGCTTCCATGTGACATGCTCTGTTGGCATCGCCACCAACAAACTGGTGGCCAAGATGGCCTCCACCAACGCCAAACCGGACGGCATGCTGCTGATTCCCGCGGCCCGGTCCGCTGAATTCGTGCAGATGATGCCGTTGCGCGGCATACCGGGCATCGGCCCTTCGCTGGAGAAGCGGTTGAACGCCTGGGGTGTGGCTTCAGTGGCTGAGCTGGCCAGCATGGATGAAACGTCCCTGGCCCGCGCCACGGGGTCCACAGCTGTGGCGCGTGGATTATGGGCGGCCTCCCATGGATTGGATGCACGTCAGGTCACCCCGGTACGCGAGGAGAAATCCATTGGTTCGGAGCGCACGCTGATGCAGGATACGCGCAATATGCGTGTGGTGTGCGATCTGCTGCGTTCGGCCTGCGATGAGGTGGCCTGCACATTGCGGCGCAAGGGATTGGTGGCTCGCACGCTTACGGTCAAGCTACGGTTTGCCGATCTGAGCTATCAGACTCGATCGTTCACTATGGAGCGCCCGACCAATACGGCAGGTGTGCTGTATCCCGAATCCGTCAAGCAGTTGAAAATCATGCTGGGCATGCCGCTTGCCGTCGGGGCGGATACCCAGCTGCCGAAACTGATCCGACTAGCGGGCATGAGCGCATCGTCGTTGAGTGACGCCGCGTCCACTGCCGTGCAGCCTTCTCTGGACGACATGCTTGAGGAAACCATTGATACGCACGGCAGCACGGCGCAGGCACGCCGGCATGATGCCGAGGCCGCGCTTGATGCGGTTCGCCGCAAATTCGGCAGCAGCGCGGCTCGTCTAGGCGCGTAGACGAACGCACGCCTCCCGGATGGCTTCATCGGTGGCGGTGGCGGAGAAACGCAGGTATGCAGGAGCGCCATAGAACTCGCCAGGGCTTGGAATGATGCCGATTTCGGCGAGCTTGGCCATATCGGTCCAGCAATCGTCGGACTTGGCCCGCACCCACACATACAGCGCGCCGGCAGGCATGCGAACGGAATCATACCCATAGGCCTTCAGCGCCTCGACCAGCGCAGTCAAACGGTTACGATAGCGAGTCCACTGCTGATGCACGGCAGCGGTATCGCGCAGGCCTGCGGCCATGGCCGCCTGCACCGGTCCGGGGATGATCTCGCCAATCTGCTTGCGGTATTCGCTCATCTCGCGCACCAGACGGTAGTCACCGGCGATCAGAGCCGTACGGTAACCGGCCATATTCGACTGTTTGGAAAGCGAATACAGCACCAGAATGCCGTCTGCAGACCCCTCACAGACCTGCGGGCTCAATGCGCACGGCGTAGCGGACAGCATGAAGGAACGGTCCGCGGCAGCGGGTTCATTGGATTCCAGCTCCCCGTTTATGGAAGCGCCAGCGGCCGAACGCGCCGAGCGCCAGTCCATCAATGCATAGCATTCATCCGAAAGCACGACGGCGCCAATGCGACGTGCGGCAGCGATGATGCCGGCAAGCCAATCAGCTCCGATGACCTCACCGGTGGGATTGCATGGAGAGTTGACCCAGATGGCCTTGACGTTCGGCACGTCGGCCCAGGAGTCCACATCGGTCACGTCATCGACCTTGAGCACGGTGGCCCCGGCCAGCTGGGTGCCGATTTCGTAGGTCGGGTAGGATACGCGCGGCTGCACCACCACATCTCCGGGACCGAGATGCAGCAGACTGGCCATAAGCGCCACGGCTTCCTTGGAGCCGACTGTGGGCACGGCAGCTGCGTTGATGGACTTCAAGTCCACACCGCGCATGACGCGGAACCAATCATCGATGGCATCTTTCAGGTCTGCGGTACCGGCGGTGACCGGATAGCCATGCGCATTGGAAGCATCCGCCGCGGCAATGAGCGCCTGCTGCACGCTGGAAGGCACAGGGTCCACGGGAGAGCCGACCGATAAATCAATCATGCCGCCGGGCACGGTTTTGGCTGTGGCCTTATAACCGGCGATGCGAGACCAATCGTACGGGGAGGAGTATGCGTGGAAGCCCATAGAAACCCTTTCTTCACAGTGCTGTTCCTAAGATACGACGAACCCCCGGCCAGTGCGGTCGGGGGTTCGAGATGCGCAAATCAGCATGCACTCAATACATCACTGAAATTCACTGATTCTGCGGGGGTAGAGCTGCCACCTGTTCGGGATCCTTACCAATCGGGCCGTGGGCGGAAGCACCACCCAGATCGCCGACTTCAGCGAAGAAGCTCACAGCGGCGTCCTTGTACCAAGCCCACTCATCCGGCAGATCATCCTCATAGAAGATGGCTTCGGTGGGGCACACCGGCTCGCATGCGCCGCAGTCAACGCATTCGTTCGGATTGATGTACAGAGAACGAGAGCCTTCGTAGATGCAGTCGACCGGGCACTCGTCCACACAGGCCTTGTCCTTGACATCCACGCAAGGCTGCGCAACAACGTATGGCATGGAATCCTCCTTGGAAATAACGCTGTGTCAATTCTAGGCTCGCGACCGGACGCTTTGACACGGCGTCAGCACGCGTTTCAACGAGCGTGTCAGCCGTTGATGGCCTTATCGGTTTCGGCGGAAAGCTTCTCGGTCAGGTCACCGGTTCCCAGACGCGCATGCCAATAACCGTAGCCGAAGTAAATGGCGAAGCCGACCACCAGCCACACGATGAAACGAATCCAGGTGAGCACGGTGAGGTTCAGCATGAGCCACAGGTTCGCCAGGCCAATCACAATCGGCACCCACGGGTTGCCCGGAATCTTGAAGGCACGCGGCAGATCAGGGCGCTTCTTACGCATGATCGGAATGGAGATGGCCACCAGCGTGAAGGCGGACAGCGTGCCGATGTTCACCATGTCGGAGAGCACGCCGATGTCGAACAGGGCAGCGACCAGTGCCACCACAACGCCCACGGCGATCTGCAGGCCTGCCGGAGTGCCATGCTTACCGGTCTTGGACAGGCTGCGAGGCAGCAGGCCGTCACGACTCATAGCGAAGACGATACGAGTCAGGCCGAGCAACAGCACCATCACCACGGTGGCGAGGCCCAGCACGATACCGAAGCTGATGATCTTGGCCGCCCAATTGGCGCCGACCAGCTCGAACGCGGTGGCGAGCGACGGGCTATCCTGCTGGGCGAGCTCCTTGTAGGAGACCATGCCGGTGGTCACGATGGCCACGAGCATGTACATGATGATGATCAGGGCCATGCCCACGCCGATACCCAGCGGCACGTTCTTGTGCGGATCCTTGGTCTCCTCGGAGGCAGTGGCCACTACGTCGAAGCCGATGAACGCAAAGAACACGAGCGCCGCACCCGAGAGGATGCCCGGCACGCCATAGATGGACGGCACCATGCCGGTGGCCCACTGCCACAACGGCTGGCCCATCACACCGGAGACGGCCGTGGAGCTCTGCACCGAGGAGGCCGGCTCGGCCGGCGGAATGAACGGCGTGAAGTTGGAGGCCTTGACGTAGAAGAAACCGACGATCACCACGAAGAACACGATGGCAATCTTGAGCACGGTCATCGCGCCATCCACACGGGCGCCGATCTTGGTGCCGAAGACGAGCAGGGTGGTGAAGAACGCCACGATGATGATCGGCGCCACATCGATGTGGAAGGAGCCGAAGGTCAGGTTGGTGTTGGCGTTCCAGCCCATCAGGCGCATGAAGTCGTTGAGGTACACGCCCCAGTACTTGGAAATCACGGAACCGGCCATGAGCATTTCCAGAATCAGATCCCAGCCGATGATCCATGCCATCAGTTCGCCCACCGTGGTGTAGGTGAAGGTGTAGGCGGAGCCGGCCACCGGAATCATCGACGCGAATTCGGCGTAGCACATCACGGCCGCACCGCACACGATGCCGGCGATCAGGAAGCTGATGATCACGGCTGGCCCGGCATGGAAGGCGGCCGCCTGAGCACCCACGGAGAAGATGCCGGCGCCGACAGCGACGGCGACGCCCATAATGGACAGATCCCACCAAGTCAGGTTGCGCTTGAGCTTGCGGCCCTCTTCACCTGTTTCGGCAATGGTCTGTTCGACGGATTTCGTACGGAACAGTTGCATAAAGCCTTCTCTTTTCTCTAGAGCGCACCTGAGCACGCAAAAAACATCGAGAAACGAGTATAGAAGAGGCCGTGTGACTTGTCTATTACCTATCGGTAACTTCCATGACACCTACTTGCCCAGCACGCCCACGCACACCGGTTCGGGAATCAGCTCGATGCCGAACGCGTCGCGCACATGCTGCTGAACCGCGCGAGCGAGCTGCTCGATATCCTTGGCCGTCGCCTTCCCTCGATTGGTGAGCGCCAATGTATGCTGTGTGGACAGGCTGGCCGGCGCATCGGAAGCGATGGCGAATCCCTTGTGGCAGCCGGCATGGTCAATCAGCCATGCGGCGGAAGTCTTGATGCCCGGTTCGCCGCTCGGCAAGGTCGCATCGAATCGAGGCGCATCCTCAGGCAGGTTTTTCGCCTGATCGACCGGCAAAATCGGATTCATAAAGAACGAACCACAACTGTGGCGATTGTAGTCGGGGGCGGGCAAACCATCTTCGGTTGGATTGGCGCCGGCCGCCTCGTTGAGCGTCTCCAAACGGCGAAGGTCAGCCAGAATATTATGCTCACGCTTGGCATCGGCCATCGCCGGCAATGCATATCGGGTGGGATCCTCGAGCATGCCCTTGGCCGCACGCACGTTGAGCACCGCTTCGCGGATTTCCTCGGTGGACATGCGATCACCGACCTCAACGCCCAGAGCCCTGGCAAGCTGACCATACCCCACCGTGCCTTGTGCGGAGTGAGTGAGCGCGAATGTCACCGAGAGCACCACATAACGCGGGGTCGGGAAGAATTCGGCGGCCGGAACGCCTGGAGCCTGGTACATGCTGGCTTTGAGCGCGGAGTAACGGTAGCCGAAATGAAAATCCTCAGGCGTCAGGTCACGCGTGGTCTTGGTCTTGCGATCCCAAACCTCCACTGATTCCACCGAGGTGGCCACTTCCTGGCCGTAAGCTCCAATATTCTGCACCACGGACGCGCCTACCGTGCCGGGGATGCCGGAAAGACCTTCAACGCCCTCGAGCCCGATTTCCACGGTGAAAGCCACGAAATCATCCCAGTTGGCACCAGCCTCCGCATTCACATGAACGGTACGGTCCTGACCTTCCACCGGCGCGGCCTCATCCGGCACAGTGATGAGTTTGCGAGCGTCACGCACCACCACACCGTTGAATGGCTCGTCGGCGATAAGCATATTCGAGCCTCCGCCGATCACCACCAGCGGCAGGCCCTTGGAATCGGCGTCCTCCACGGCCTCAATCAGGCCGACACGCGTGGTTGGTTCAATGAAATGGGCGATTTCGCCGCCCACGCCCATAGTGGTGATATCCGCAAAGCTAGTCATGGTTCTCTATCCTAGTGGGAATAGGCTTAAGTTGAAATACGGGCCGGAATGGACGTTTTTCGACTCTTGAATGACCGATTTGGCGCTTCGAATCGTCAGAAACGTCCATTTCAGCCCGTAATCGGTGACAGATATGAAAAAACCCAGCCACATGGACTGGGTTTTGAAGCTTGATACCGTGCGATCAACGAGTCTCGCGGTGCACGGTCTGCTTGCCGCAGCGCGGGCAGAACTTCTTGAGCTCAAGACGATCTGGGGTGTTACGACGGTTCTTCGTCGTAATGTAGTTGCGCTCCTTGCACTCGGTGCAGGCCAGCGTGATGCCCGGACGGATGTCGGCGCTCTTAGCCATTCTCATTCACCTCTGTGTTTACTAGGTATAATATGCGCCCACCGGTTAGCGGGCGCAGTTTGTAGCGAGGAAGAGGCTCGAACTCTTGACCTTACGATTATGAGTCGTACGCTCTAGCCAGCTGAGCTACCCCGCCAGAGAGCCCCGAGTGAGAATTGGACTCACGACCTCTTCCTTACCAAGGAAGTGCTCTACCACTGAGCTATCGGGGCGTGGCGGATAGTGGATTCGAACCACTGAAGCACGAAGCGGCTGATTTACAGTCAGCTCCCTTTGACCGCTTGGGAAATCCGCCAGTCTGTTTCCCGCTGCGGTGTTCGACCTCAACAGGCAACTCGGATATATAAACACATCCAGCGGACTCACGCAACTTTAGGTGCACTTCCGGCGTGTCGCAACAGCCTCCACTATCCGTTACATAACTGGTTTTCCCTGGAATTCCCAAGAGGGCCAGTTAGAAACCAGCGGCCTTAAGCTTGGCACACACGTCGATGACCAGGTCGTTGGCCTCCACCTCACCAATGGAGATACGGATGCCCTCACCGGAGAAGACGCGCGTGGACAGTCCCGCGGCCAGGAACTGGGCGGCAGCTTCGTCGGTCTTCTCCCCCAGAGGCAGCCAGAAGAAGTTCGCATATGGCTCCGGGAATTCCCATCCTTGATCCTTCAGCGCCGCCACCACACGGTTGCGTTCGGAGATGATCGACTTCACACGGTCGGTCAGCTCATCGTAGGCATTGAGGCTGGCGAGCGCGGCAGTTTGCGCCACATCGGTCACGCCGAACGGCAATGCCACCTTACGCATGCCGTCGATCACATCCTCCGGGGCGATGCCGTAACCGATACGCAGGCCGGCCAGGCCGTAGGCCTTGGAGAAGGTGTGGGCCACCACCACGTTCGGGAATTCACGGAAGAGGTCCATGGCCACGGAGGTATCGGCATCCGTGTTGAACTGGAAGTAGGCTTCGTCGAACAGCACCAGCACGTCGGAAGGCACGGCCTCTATAAGGCGGTGGGCGTCGGCTGCGGCCACGGAGGTGGAGGTCGGGTTGTTCGGATTGTTGACAATCACCAAACGGGTCTTCTCGTTGACCGCATTGATCAGACCGTCGATGTCATGCGAGCCGTCCGGCAGGTTCGGCACCTGCACACTGGTGGCTCCAGCACCAGCCACGATGATCGGATAAGCCTCGAAGCTGCGCCACGGATAGACGACTTCGTCGCCGGGGCCGGCCACGAGCTGCACCAGCTGGGTGATAACTTCGGTGGATCCGCAGCCGAGCACGATGTTCTCCGGCTTGACGCCGATCTCCTCGGCCAGGCGCTCCACCACAGCCCAACCACGCATATCCGGGTAACGATTGAGATGCGGCAACGCATGGCCTTCAATGGCCTTGACCACACTGGGCAGCGGGTCGAAAGCACTCTCATTGCTGGAAATCTTAAACGAACGCTGGCCTTCCACCTTGGGGGCCGGCTTGCCCTGTTTGTAGGAGGGGATGGTGTCGATGATGCTGCGATGTTTGAAACTCATGGCCCTATCCTATACCGTTTTTCTTATACAGTGCTCAAAAAGCCCGAATTTGCGCGGTTTTCAGCTGATCGGGCATGCTTGCGCATCAATGCCGGCTGCTGGCATGCTGGGGTACATGACTTCTGATCTGGTACATCACGGCAAATCCTTCGACGGCAAGCCCTTGGGGTTCGGCACGCTGTCCATCCATCTCGGCAATGGTGTCGACGCCGAAACCGGCGCCATCCGCCGCCCTATCACGCTCGCCAACGCCTATGCGCTTCCCTACGACCCGTCCGATATCAACTGGTCCAGCTCGGATGTGAATCTCTACACCCGCAACGGCCACCCGAACCAGCGGTATCTGGAGGAGAAGCTCGCCCGCTTGGAAGGCTCCGAAGACGCGGTGGTGCTCGCCTCCGGCGTGGCCGCTCTTTCCGCCACCTTCACCACGTTCCTCAACCGCGGGGACCATGCGATCTTCTCCGATACCACCTATATTGCGGCTTACCGTCTGCTGAACCAGATTTTGCCGGAGAAATATGGCATCGAGACCTCGATCGTAGATACCTCCGACCCACAGAACGTCGCCGCCGCGCTGCGTCCGAACACCAAGCTCGTGCATATCGAGACGCCGGCCAATCCGACGCTCAAGGTCTCCGACATCAAGGCGATTGCCGATCTGGTGCACGAACACGGCAAGAAGACCGGTGTCGAGACCTTGGTCAGCGTGGATAACACGTTCAATACGCCGTACAATGTGCGACCGCTTGATTTGGGGGCGGATATCGTCATCGAGTCGCTCACCAAATACATCAATGGCCATGGCGACGCACTGGGTGGCGTCATCGCCACCACGAAGGCGCGCACCGACGAGATTCGATTCACCGCACAGGTGAACTTCGGCGGCATCATCTCACCGTTCAACGCCTGGCTCATCAACCGCGGATCGGTGACGCTACCGCTGCGCATCCGCCAGCATAACGCTTCGGCTCTGGCCATCGCCAAGCACCTGGAGTCGATTCCCTCGGTGCGGTTCGTGGCCTATCCTGGCCTGGAATCGCATCCGCATCATGATGTCGCGGTGAGCCAGCTCGCCCGCCCTGACTCCGGTTTCGGCGGTGTGCTCTCATTCGGCTTGGACACCGACCATGACGGCCACAACCGCTTCGTCTCCAAGCTCAATGTGATCACCTCCGCGGTTTCCTTGGGCCATGATGAATCGCTGATCGTCTTCTTGGGCGAAGATGACGAGCGCCAGTACCTCTATCCGCCGGAGTTCCACCGCGGATTCTTCCGCCTGGCAATCGGCTTGGAGGATACCGACGATCTGATCCGCGACATTGATCACGCGCTGGTCGCGGCCGGCTTCGCAGTGTGAGCCCCATCCGAAGAGCACATCCGCGCGTTGAGCAACGTCACCGTTGGGACGCCGTCAGGCTCCAGAACGACTGCAATTGGTCGGCAAGTCCATCCACAGACTTGGGCGCGCCACCGAAGGCAGATGCGGTGACGTTGCGCGCGATGGCACGTATAGCATCGCCACAATCGGGGTATTGGCACGCGATGGCTTCGGCAATGTCCAAATCCGTATCGGCGGGTGCCGGCCTGGCCGGCTTCGCAGTCCGACGTATCTCGTGCCACGCTGCCTGCCATGCCGCTGAAGTCAGTCGATAATTGTCCGGATCGGCTTCCGCCCGACCTATCACGGCCAGCACATGCCTGCGCCTCAGCCAACGCCATAGTCGCGACATGCCGAAACCGGCACCAATTACTGCCAGTACCAGCGCGGCGACGACCACAACGCGCAGCCATATCGGTCTGGCCACCAACCAATCAACTGTTTGGGTCCAGATGTTTCCAGAGGCATTGGCAACGGTATCGACAGCCAGCTGCTTGTCGGCATTATTGGTGGCATCAGAGGATTGAGCATTGCCGGTGTCGTTGTTTTCAGTGGATTGTTCGAATGAGTTTGAATCCGGGGAAATCGTCGTCTCCGGAGCATTGGCGTCGCTCGAAGAGCCGGCGGTGTCGGAAGTGGAATCAGCGCTCGAAGAGGCCGATCCATTTTCAGCGGTGGCGGGTGTCACATCAAACGGCACCCAGCCCACGCCATCCAGATAGGCTTCCACCCATGCATGCAATTGTTTGGATTGCACAGCGAAGAAGCCGTCTTTGTTGCGAGGCTCCACACCGGCGTTGTACCCAATCACGATGCGTGTGGGGATACCCAATGCGCGGCCAAGCACAGCGAGCGCCGAAGCGTAATGCTGGCAATAGCCCGTGTGCCCGTTTGCCGGATCGAGGAAATCGTCGATGACTTCCAGATTGTCCCGCCCATCGCCATCCGGGGCGTTGAGCGAATACGTGAAGTGATTATCTGGATTGGTGAAATATTCCACAAGCCAGCGCATCGCGCGCGCCTGATCGTCGTAACTGGAACTGGTGATGGATATTCCTGCCGCCTGAGCCTGCTGAATCACGGCACGAATGTTGACCGGCAGCTGCTTGGGCAGGGACGTGTACCGGCTTTCATGCGCACGTTCGTCGCTGCGCTCCACATACTGTTTCAATCGTTCAGTGATTGGATTGCTGACGTCGCTATCGCTGCCGGGCATCATCGTATAGCCGGAAAGCCCCGGGTCCGCGCTTTCTAATGTGGCAATGGCTTGGCGGTCCCACAATTCCTGGCCATAGAATGTGGTGGCGCCACCACCCACAGCCTGACCGCCTGTATCAGTAATGGGCATGGCGAGCACAAGGATATTTGGTGCGCCTACACCAATGACATAATCATCTCGTCCAAACCCCAGTTGATTAACTACGGTATCGTCAAAAACAATGCCGCTCGGCATACTGATGTATGCACCGTCAGCGGTTCGCGTCTCTCCGCCGCCATCACTGGCTTTGCCCAGATACCAACCCGACGGTCCGATCACCGAGCCGTCATCATTGATGGCGGCACTGATAATCAGCGTATCGTCTTGGATACTGGCAAGCCCAGTATCGGCAAGGTTGCGGCGAGCCTGATACCACGCGTTCTTTTCCTCTTCCCCGGCTGCGGCCTTGGTGCCAATCAGACTGTTTTTCGCGTCCGCGATGACGGAAAGCTTGCTGAACCCGCTTGAATTGGTAATGGGGTCAATGTCCGCTCCGAACACGGTGTACGAGGTGTCCGCCGAGGTGCCGGATGTGCGGTTGTATACCGTGCCATCCTGATACATCAGCCAGTCATCGCCGGCGCCTTCCACATAGGAGGCCATGCCGGGCACTGGGAGAAAACGGGATTTGAGCGTGTCGATACGCACGGTGGCATTCACCATGAACTGTTCGAGCGTGTTCTGGTTGGAGGTGGCCACCATGTAGCCGTCGTACCCTAGGGAATACATGTACATGCTTAAAGGGTTCATGCCGCGACGCTGTTCGCGGGTGAGCTCGTCTTCGCTGTTGCGGCCGAGCTGGATGCCCGAACCGTACAAGCCGGCATCGAGCGCGAGCTCGCGATCATAGCCCCAGGAGTCGCCGTCGAAGTTATCCAGTGTGGTCAGGCGCAGATAACTGCGTTTATACGCCTGATAGGTCAGCACGGTGATATCCGAGCCGGATTCGATGTTGCGATTCAGATCGATCATCGGGCTGACGGTGTTCGAGGTGAACATGCCACCGCCTTCGCCGATGGAGAGCGGCACCCGATAGGCCAACGCGGAGGCCGATGCGGTAAGCGGCAAAGTGACGGCAGCGGCGAGTATGGCGGCAAACAACGGCGTGAGTCTCAAGGCGTTGAGCCGAGCATCGCTCGCAAGAGATGGCCATGCCGCGTGAATACGTAGCGACTTCGCTGCGGCAACATTGCCACTGACGCCCCATACAGAAGCCTTATGGCCAGACCAGCCGGCACCTAGCACGGCATCAGGGCGAGCGCGTTCAGGATGCGCCGACCAGAGCAGCAGGGGGAAAGCCACGACGACGGCCCCTATGGCCCATAGTGGCGCCGTATGGCCGGCAAGTGCGTAATCCGCAGCCAATGCCGCAACCGGCAACACAGCCATAACCGGTTGGGCCGCCCGCCAAATCAACACGAAACGAATAAGCAGCGCCGCTGCGGCAATGAGCAACAGCAGAAACAGGTCCGCATGCCCCACGACCTTGAGCGGCGGCAATTGCAGATTCAGCGAGTTGAAGCCGCTGGCCACGGTGCCGGTGTACAGACTCCACGAATCAGCGAGGTTTGCAGCCAGACCGCCCCGTGACCAGATCGGAGCCAATAGGTCTTTGAGATGCACGATGGAGAGCACAGCGACGACTAGCACTTCCACCATGGCAAAGGCGGTGATTCTGAACGCGTCCACAACCCATCGCGGGCGATGAACACGCGTCGCCAGGCGCGCACTCGAAATAGCGCTTCCGGCGGCGATCACCGCGAAGAGGGAGGCGGCGAACCAAATCCACATGCCCGCTGGAGCGATAAGACCCGTAAGCGCGTTGAGAGCAACGGAGAAGGAGATGAGCAGCGGGAGGCAGCCCCTTGTAGAGGAGAAGGCCTCGTTTGGAACCGTTTTCTTCGGAGCGAACTCCACTGCAAGGGGCTGCACTTCCGTCGCATCTACCACCAGCGACGGCCCTTGGGCGGCAAGGCGACGGACGGCTGCTTCACGTACGCGCACCGACATCGGCTCCGCCGGGCATACCGCCGCCAGGAATCGCTCGACATTGTCGATACCCTCATGAATTTGAACGCCATCGGTAACCACAATGCGCTGTCCGCGTTTTCCCGCCGCACGCACGATCGGCAACACGGAAGCCACCTGAACATCAAGCTGTCGGGCACTCGCATCGGTGTGCATCACCACGATGATTGCAGGACGGGCATCGCGCCCGGTTTCACGCGTCATCAATTCACCGCGGCGGGCCGTATGCTTCCATGAAATCAGCTTCAGCGGGTCGCCAGGGGCATAGGTGCGAACGCCGCCGGATTGCTCCTGATGGCTGTTGCCGGCCTGCCGCATATCGGCTGCGACGCCGACAGTATCGGCAACGGTGTTGATCTGCGGCAATATCAGGGTCTCGTCTGAGGCCGGCATGATTTTGGTCGCCGTGAACAGGCCCAATGGCGCGACCCAACGCACCGCCGTACTCAGCGTTACATAGCGTCCGCGTCGGCCCGCAGGCGGATCGCCGACCAGACACTCCACCATATGTCCGAATTGGTCCCGTTGCTCGATCTGCTTTCGATAGCTCGGGCGCCCGATGGCCAGCAGACCAAACCATTGCAGCAGCACCATCACCAATGAGCACACGAACAGCACCACTATGGCAATGGTCGCATCCATCAGCATCCGCTCGTCGAGCAGCAAACCGCCGAAGCAGCTTGCGCCGCCTGCACCCAACAATATGAGCCCGCCAACCGTAGGACGAATCAATCCGTGCCGACGATGATGCTGCCGTTGGAATCGTTTGCTCATGGCCATGATCATGCGCGCCTTTATGCGCGAGGCGCAGGGGTGCCGGACACGATATCCGCGATAATCTGCCGAGCACGGTTCATATCGCCGGAGCCAAAGCCGGCATCATCCAGCACCAGTCGATGGGCGAGCACCGGCTCGGCAAGCGCCTGTACATCATCCGGCAGCACATAGTCCCGACCCGCGATATAGGCGCGGGCACGGGCCATGGCCGCCAAATGCAAGCTGGCACGCGGAGAAGCACCGAAGCGCACACCCTCATGCTCCCGTGTGGCGCGGGTAATCGAAACCAGATAATCGGCGACCGTCTTGGCGACGGCCACCTTGCGCACCGCCTCCCGTATGGCGTTGGCTTCATGCGCGCCGCACACCTGACTGACTCGGTCAAGCGGATTGGACCAATCAGCGGAGGTCAGCATGGCCGCTTCGGCTTTGGCGGAGGGGTACCCGAAACCCGTGCAGGCCATGAAACGATCAAGCTGCGCTTCAGGAAGCGGATACGTGCCCTCAAGCTCAATGGGATTTTGGGTGGCGATGACGAAGTATGGATTGGGCAGCGAGTGGCTGTGCCCATCGACGCTGATCTGCCCCTCGTTCATGGCCTCCAACATCGCCGACTGGGTTTTCGGGTTCGCACGGTTGATTTCATCGGCTATGACGATATTCGCGAACAGCGGGCCGGGATGGAATTCGAAATCATGGGAGTCCTGCGAATAGATGCTGACGCCGGTCAGATCGCTGGGCAGCAGATCGGGGGTGAACTGAATGCGGCTGGCAACCCCGCCGATGGCCTGGCTCATGGCACGGGCAAGTGTGGTTTTCCCTACGCCAGGCACGTCTTCGAGCAGCAGGTGGCCACCTGCCGCGAACGTGGTGATTACCAAGTCGATGACCTCGCGAGAACTGGACAGCGCGGATTCAAGCATATCGGCGATGCGAACGAGCGCATCCGGCGTGACTGACGTTGCAACAGACTCAGCGTGCGGCATTGCAGGCACAGTGGCAACCGATTCGAAGGTGGGAGCGGTAGCGGTCATAGACAGCCTCTTTCATAGGGACTTCACCGCTTCCCAGTGTACGTGCGCCGTCTGTACTGGCCCAAATACGCTGTGAGCATGGTCGGCCATACCTGCGCCTCCCCTACTCAGCAAACGTACGCTTACACCGGCTCAGTGTGCGTTTGCTGAGGTAATTGGGCATGAAAAATCCCGGCCGTTCGAGGAAGAACAACCGGGATTGATAAGCGTTATTCACGCAGCGTCTCAGCCAAGGATGGCCAGCACGTCACGAGCGCCGATGATGAGGTAATCCTCACCCTCGTAGTGCACTTCGGTGCCGCCGTACTTGGAGTACAGCACCTTGTCGCCGACCTTGACGTCCATCGGGATACGCTCGCCCTTGTCGTCACGACGGCCCGGGCCAACGGCCAGCACTTCACCCTGCTGCGGCTTCTCCTTGGCATTGTCCGGAATGTACAGGCCGGATGCGGTCTGGGTCTG
The DNA here is from genome assembly GCF_009193305.1 of Bifidobacterium cebidarum. GTDB lineage: Bacteria > Actinomycetota > Actinomycetes > Actinomycetales > Bifidobacteriaceae > Bifidobacterium > Bifidobacterium cebidarum. Next base: position 371,590 of record NZ_WBVS01000001.1, read on the forward strand.
GGCTTCTGCCTGCTTGACGATGATCTTGTCTTCCAACGGTGTGAGCTTAATCGACACTGTGGGTCACCTCGTATCTGCTTGTAGTTCAGTTCGATAATGCCGCGCCAGAACGCCTCAAGAGGCTGACGATCACTTGCGTTGTCCCTTTGCGCTAGGACACATGGTAGCGCGATTATTAGCACTCTGCCAACTCGAGTGCTAACGCTGTGAGAGAAAATCAGTTGCCGCGACGGGCGAGGATGGAGTCCAAGCCCACGCTCAGGGAATCGGACGTAGCAGCCGGAGCCTCCACTTCGGCATGTTCCTCACGCTCGCGGAACGATTCCTGGGACTCCTGAACAGCGCCGCTCGCAGCCTTATCGTCGGCAGTCGAGCCCTGTGCTCCAGCATCAACGACTTCAGACTCAACCTCGGCGGACTTGTCGCCGGCCACGGCCTGGGCGTCATCAGCGGCCTTCACCGCACGGGCCTCATCGATCAGCCGCTCGGCGACTTCAGGCGCTACCGGCTCAGCCTTGGACACCTGACGGGTGGACTTGATCTCCAAGCTCTCAGGGGCGTTGCCTTCGTTGCGGGGCTCGCCCAGCGAGAAGGAGATGAGGTCCTGGGAGGTGGCCATATCGAACACGTCCAGAGCGCGTGCAGGCTTGACCGAAGACAGTTCGGAAGTGGCATCAGCAGCTTCAGTTTCATCATCGCGTTCATCGCGAACCGTCAGGGAAGGCTGCACCTTGGCCGGCTCGACCTGCTGGCTCACACCGGCCACATCAGACGCATCTTCACCGGCTACAGCCTTCTTCTGGGCCGCAGCCTCACGCGCCGCTTTGGCCTTGGCCTGCTCAATTTCAGCCGCGCGCAGAGCACGGCGAATCTGGCGGCTCTCCATCACCTCAGTGGAGGCCTCGGCAGCGGCCTCAGTCGTTGATTCAGCGGCATCAGCCGCGTCCTGTGCTGCCACCTGTACGTTCTTTTCAGCAGTTGTATCGGTAACTGCGGCGGCCTTCTGCTGACGCTTGGCCAGCTGTGCGGCACGTTTACGCGCACGCTCATAGCGCTGCACCCTGTGCTCCCACTCGCGAGCATGGCGTGCTGCATTGGCCCCCAAGGCCAGAACCACAACGGTCAGTGCAAACGGAATCAAAGCGAAGAGCGGGCTGAAGCGCAAAGTAAACGCCAGCACCAGCACCAGCACCGTCACGGCAAGCAGCGAACCGACCAGAATCTGACGACGCCGAATGGACTGCTTGCGCAGCTCACGCACATGTGCAATATGCGCCGGTGTCAGCTTCGCTGACGTTGTAGATGCTGGCATTGCTGCCCCTTTCGCCTCACGCGGCTTGACATCGCCGAATCGCCTGCCATCCTCCGCTTCCACTATGCGCAGTGACGGCGAGTAACGATCCTGTCGGTGTTCGGCTGCACGCTTCATGCCGTTGGCCGTGCGTGCAGGCAGCCATACAGCAATAACAATCACCGCAATCACCAGCACAATAATGGTGCTTAGTGACTCGTAACCCATAGAGTCAAGAATAGGAGACGTGCCGACGAACTGGGTTGTTACTCGCCGGGCGTGTCGGATGATGAACCCGGCTGAAGCAGACGCGTGGTGAATCCCTCTCCGGCGTTTTCGGCCAACAGTGAGAACGTCACGTGGTCCCGCCATTGCCCGTTGACATACATATATCGCTCGCGCAACCCCTCATGATGCGCGCCGACCTTGCGAACCACGGCCAGCGAGCGCGCATTGTCAGGCAGAATCGCGATTTCCAAACGATGCAATGCCGGGCCGAATGGATCGGCCAGAGCCCAATCGGCAAGCATGGCGAGGGCCATCGGAGCGAAGCCGCGCCCGGCGTAAAGCTGATCGACCCAGTATCCCACCACTCCCGTGCGCATTGCGCCATACGATATGGCGCCCAACGAAATCTGGCCGACGATGCGCATCTGGTATTCGATGGCGAACAGTGCCCCTGTGCCATGCTGCTCATTGCGACGCTGGCGTTGGATCCATTGGTTGAAGGTGATGGCTCCGCCGTGCATCGGATCCCCGGATTCCCAGGGAGCCAGCCATGCATTGTTGCGCCAACGCACTTCGTTCCACGCCTCTTCATCATCCATGGTGAGCGGGCGCAGCGCAATTGGACAACCAGGATGGGTCAGGCGAGGCATGCGAATCTGATTGTCCGGCCTGAGCGCCTCTTTAATGGACTGGAATACTGACACGGCCCTTATTGTAGCCGTGCTACGTTGAACGGTATGAGTGGTGTAGGGATTACGGACAAAGCGAATGGTCAGGCCGCCGATAAAACCGAACTGCGACATCAGGCTTTGGCCAAACGCAAGTTCACCACTGCCGAGGAGCGATTGGACGCCGGACGCACGCTGGTGCGCGTGTTGAAGGACTCCCCCGAATTCGTCACGGCAATAGGGGCGCTGAAATCAGGCGTCACAGTGGCTGCCTATGTGTCCATGGGCTCGGAGATCGAAACCCGACCGCTGCTCGGCTGGCTGCTGGAACGCGGATGTGAGGTACTTGTACCGAAGCTGGGATCCGGGTTGGACCTCGGCTGGAGCATGCTTCATTCGTTGGACGATCTGCATGTGGTGGACGGCCATGGCCATCTGCGCCCTGATGAGCCCGAAGGCGATACGCTGCCTCCACAGGCGCTGATTCAGGCCAGTGCGGTATTCGCGCCGGCGCTCGGCGTGGACCCGCGTGGCTACCGTCTGGGTCGCGGCGCCGGATGGTATGACCGTGCACTGGCCAATCGCAACCCGGACTGCCCACTGATTGCCATCTGCTGGCCGTGGGAAGTCATGGAGCGTAGCCTGCCCGCCGAACCGCATGATGTGCCCGCCGACGCGGTGCTTACGCCAAAGGGGTTCCGCTTGCTGGACCGTAATGCAAACCATGATATTCCCCGCAGCAAAGTGTCAGGGCAATGACTAGGATATGAACGGTTGCTTGGCATGGCGTTAGGCCATGCGAATTTGCGTTTATTTGTGTGGAGGAATCCGTTGCCTACTTATCATTACCGCTGCAAGAACTGCGGCTACGATTTCACTGAACAGCAGTCGTTCTCCGACGATCCGATTACCGTGTGCCCGAAGTGCGCCCAGGAGCAGGTGCGCAAGGTCTACTCCGCCGTGCCGATCGAGTTTAAGGGCCACGGCTTCTACCGTACGGACAAGTCGTCCAAGTAACGCATGATGCGGTGTCATGCCGTGACATGTGGATAACTCGGCAAGCTCGAACCACATAGGTCGGTTGGGCTTGCGCAGGTGCAAGCGTTCAGGTCACCATGGATTCATGGTGACCTTTTCTATGCCCTCAATGCGCAGGCTCCTGCCCTCCGGCTCACTGAAGCAGCGCAGAATGCTGCATATGCTGCGACGTATTGCCGCAGCGGCATGCGCGGGACTGGCCGTGCTGTTCGCCCTCGGGACGGTGACCGCGTATATCGCCACCGTGCCAGTGGTGGTCGCCATACGGCATATCTCTCGCGGAAGCACGGTGAACCCAACGGATGTAGCTGTTCGGCATTTCCCGCCATCGGTCGTAAGCGATTCGATGATCGGCGCGGTTGATGATGCGGCAGGACGCATAGCATCTATCGACATCACGAATGGCGATCCGATACTCACGCATATGACACGTGCCGCACCCATGGTGCCAGCGGGCTCCACGGTAATGGATGTGCAGCTGACCAGTTCGATTGATGAACTCGTGGTCGGAGACACGGTGCAGCTGGTATCGGCATTCGGCTGTGGGACAGATGCGGATCGCACAATCACGAACGAAATCAAGGGCGATAGCTGCATACTTGCCGATGATGCACTGGTGATGGGCATCAGCACGACTGCCGACTCGTCTTATGCAGACGGTCGACAGTTGGTGTCGTTCGCCATGGCGCCGGATGCCGCCGCACGAGTGATGCAGCTGCAAGAAGCGGGCGCCATTGTAGCCGTGATGCAGTGAGAGGAGCGTTCACCGCTTTTCATTGAACACAGCCCAGTGAGGCGGCAGCTCGCCGAGGATGCGCTTGTCATCATCAGCTTGGCGCTGCTGAGCGGTTTGCATATCGCCTGGCTCAAGTTTGACGCCGTCGGCATCAAACCGCTCAGTGCCTTTCATCACCACGCGCTTGTGCTTGCGAGGCGTGCGGCGAGTTGCCGAATACTCAGCCATCGTTATTCCACCTCGCGGTAGATTTCGCTGATGCGCGCCACGATGCGGTCGACTTCCTTATCCGGATTCACGAACGCGGCCACGCTCCATACGGTCATCACGTTCCAGCCGAGGGACATCAGATCCTGACTGCCCAAGCGATGGCGGCGACGCGTCGACTGGATGGACATGAAGTTCGCATCATCGGTTTCCACCGCCAACGCGAACGGCTTGTCCTTCAGACCCACGACCAGCGGAATCTTGATGCCCTTGTCGAAACCGTAATCCACCGCGGCGTCGAGACCGCGAGCACGCAGACGATCGGCGATATCGTTGAAAAGCACATTGTCTCCATCGGCGTTACGCACCGGCAGCACCGGACGGCCATCCAACTGATCGACCCAGCTCAGCACGGTCTTCAGGAACCTTGGACCGGTCTGGTGGAGGCGTTCATCATCCATATCCTCCGGACCAAAGGCAGCGACGATGTCGAGGTTGCGATCGGCAAGCGCCAACGCATCCAGCAGCATGCCGCGACCGCCTTCGTTTTCCAGCACGCCGAACTGCTGCAGCAATCGACCGTGCACGGTTTTCGCGTAGCTCATGGAGATAATCACATCCGTGGCCTGCGTCCCTGCCACATCGCGCAACGGAACCAGACGCACATGGCGCAGGAATCGACCCATCGGCTTGTTCTTGGATGCCAGCGACTTCAATTCGGCACCCAGACGGGTGCGGAACACGTCAGTCAGCACCACCACGGCCAGAATGTAGCGTGACGGTACCACGGTGAAGCTGGCGGCGCGCTCGGTGATGATGCGCACCACCTCGTCGATTTCCTGCTGGCTGGATTCCACCAAGCCGGAGGACATCACCGGCACGCCATTGGCCTCCACACGGTGGAACCTCACCGTGCCGGTGGCTGGCTCGGTCGCCACATCGTAGTCGACGGCCCCGTATCCTTCGGATTCGAGGAATGCCGCCAGACGAGGAGCGCGGCAGGATGGCTGGGCAGCCACCTCAACGTGCGGCAGCATGCCGATTAGCTCCTTGACGGATTCGCTGGTCACGGTGGCGCAATGCGCGATCACCACGACCTGGCGTACGCGGCTGAGAATCGAGAGCAGTTCGATGGAAGGAATATGCGCGCAGGAGTCAAGAATGGCCACGTCGGCGAGCACGCCCGGTTCAGTGAGCGCGGCAAGCGTGCCAGGCGCGGCCACCATAATCGGTTTGGCGGCGGCAAGGATCTCCGGATGATCGCGACGAATACGGCTCAAGGTCACGTTGGTGCGGCCGGCAAGCACGGTATGCAGCTGGTTGGCTTCCTGAGTGCGGGAGAAGAGCATGTCGCACAGCCTGCGCATCGATTCCTGAGCCACCATCGGGCCTACGGAACGCACATGCTCCACATCGACCTGGATAAAACGATCGGAGGCGGTCTGCAGCGCCGAACCATCCTGATTGGAGATGATCGCCGAGGAACGCACGATGTCGTCGAACACCGTGGTCCACCACGCCAATTGCAATTCGCCGCGCACCTGATCGACGCCGACATGGCGGATGGTCAGGTCATTGACCAGTTCGGTCAGGCCAACGGCAGCCAGCTCCTGCTCCAAACGGCAACGCTCAGGCAGCGTATCCAAAGCCTTGCGATCATCGAGCAATGCCTTGAGACGCGTCTCAACCGTGTTGAAATCAGCGGTCTCTATATTGCCGCCCGTCGGTGTGGTGGCCAGCACCGTATCAAGCGACGTCATGTTGCCCAGCAAGCCATCAAGCGTGGTGATGATGTCATCCAGCTTGGTGGGCAGCACCGGCCATCCGCCGTGCGGCACGAACTGGCGCCACTGTTCGCCTTGTTTGGCGACCACCTTAAGGGCCTCATGCAGGTCCTCCACCTGCGCGCCGACGCGCAGCAGCGACTTGGCCTCCTTGATATGGCGGCGGCGCTCCCAGAAGCCCATCGAAGTGCCCTCGGCCTTGCGCTGCGCCTTGGGCATGGTGGCCTCAATCATCGAATCGATGTCTCGTTCGAAAATCTCAGGCTGGAACACATCCAGCACACGCCTCAGGTTCTTCAGCACCGTGACCTGGCGCTCCCACTCGCGAGTGGTGGCAGGAACCGGGAAACCACAGGTCTGCACTGTGCGCGTCACCTGTTCGCGGGTGGCGGGCAGATATCGGCGCAGAAGGTCGTCCACGCGCTGGTAGACATCGATGGCCTGATCTTCGGTGGTGAGGTTCGCCTTATACCAAGCGGTGTCTTCCGGTCCGATGGTGAATTCGCCAAGCTCGCCGGCACGTTCCAGCTTGCCGATCCAGGATTCCATATCCGAGCCGACAGCGAGCGCGCTCTGTTCGCGCAGCCTGACATGCGTGGCCGGATGAGTGGGCAGCACGGAGATGCGAGCAAGGTTCTGGATCGTCTCGTACGCAGAGACATTCCACTTGTCGCTCACACCGTGCAGATCGCCCAGGTAACGGGTCAGACGGGAGCGGACTCCCACAAGTTCATCGGCAAGCTGGTCGAATCGTTGGGTGGCGACGCCCTGCTGGAAGCCGACGGCGGCGATTAGTTGCTTATCGATGGCGGCGTTGCCCTGCTCATCAGACACATCCAGCAGCTGGGCCTTCAGCTCATTGGCGGAAGCCGCCTGCATGAAGCGACGCTTCTGTTCGGTCACACCCGGCACATACAGCACGGAACGGCCGCTCATAATGCAGCGCGACGCGATGGCTACGGCCTGTTCGGCGGCACCCTTGGGGAAAGAGCCGTCAACCACGATGCTATGGCCGGCAGCGGCCAGCGATGCGGCATAACGCACGGTATTGTCCACATCGCCGACTTCGAACTCGGAATGCGGATCGGAGTCGAACGGGCTGTATTGCGGCGGGTTCGTATCCTTGAGCGAGGCACGTGCGTTCTCATCACCGGCAAGGGCGTCAAGCAGCACGTTGCCGGTGGCGCCGTTCTCCAACTGGTCGATGAACTGTTGGCTTTCGGCCACAATCAGCGATGAGGGATCCATGAAGCAGCCGACTACGATATGGCGTTCGATGGAGAAGTCGGCAATATAGTCGCTGGCCTCTGCGGTAATGCGGGAGAACATGGCCGAGGTTTCCGGGGTGCCACTGTCGTAACTGGAACCGTCGAACAGGGAGTCTTCATCCAGATACACACGCTGTTCGCGCAGCACATTGACGAATGCGCTATTGAGCGTCACACGTCCGGCGAACTGGATGGTCGGCGCCGAGCCTTCCTTGGGCACGAAAACGGTCACCGGGTACAGCAGCACCGGCAGAGCATTGCCCTTCCACGTGGCCACGCCGACAGCCATCGACAGCTCGGCCACACCGGAAATCCGGCGCTTGGCGGTCTGGTCATCGAGCACGCGGGTGAGATGACGCTCGGCCGCCTTCAACATGCCGGTATCGCGGAACAGCGAATCCAGGCGCACATGGCCGGATGCGAACAGCTGGGCGATGCCGGAGGGGTGGGCATGGGTCATATCCAGTTTGGCGACCAACTGGTTCACGTCCTCCAGTGGCGAGGGCGCCAGCATGGCACGATACTTGTCCCGCCAGCCGCGAATACGGTTCAATCCAATCACCGCCTCGGCAGCAGGATTGGCCGGAGCGCTCACAGTGGCAGGCGCCCCGCCGTTGGCGATAACGTCGGTAGATACGGTATCGGTCTTCGAATCCTGTTGGTTCTGCGTTTGAGTCATCTCCCGGCTCACTTTCCAACCGCTTCGCGGTATTCCTGGTAGCCCTTGTTGTGGGCCAGAGCTTCGTCGATATCAGCTTCGCCGCGAGCGGCAAGCCATGCATACATGTCGTCGTACAGGTAGGGGTTCATGGCGAGGAAGGCCAAGAGCTCCGGATGACGCGCAATCTCGAACTGCAGGGAGAAATCCTGCGTGGTTTTCGCATCGTTGGAATTCAATCCATCGACCTCCACAACCGGTTCCTGAGCCTTCAGCTCACCCTTGGCCACACGGTCGAATACCGATCCGGGTTCAAAAGCCGGCTTGTACCCGCCATTTTCATCCATGTCCGTATCATTCATCACAACCGCAGCGGTTGCGGTTGCGTTCGAGGCCGCGGAAGCCGACTCATCCGAAGCGCCGACGGTCCCGTCCGCACTCTCGTGAGCCGTGTCCCCTATCGGTTCAAAGACCAAAGCCGGGTTGGTGTTCTGTGAATCAGGCTGTTCGGCTTCACCCTGCTGTGCCGTTGATACTTCCGCCTGATCTGCCGCAGTCTGTGCAGTCCGTACGCCATCATCCACTGATTCAGACACATGCGGCTCCACTGCCGCATCAACAGTCTGAGATTGTTCGGACTGCCGCTCTGCGGACTCCTCAACGGCATCGGCCGCTCCAGCAGCGGCGGGCAATTGCGACGGCTCCTGGGCATCAGACGTCTCCTCCGGCACTGCAGGAGTCTCAGGTTCCACATGCTTAGGCTCGGTTGGTTCAGTGGGTGCTGTTGCCGGCTCAGCCTGAGCTGGGTCGGCAAGGATCGTGACATGCGGCTGCACATGAGCCGGGTGCGCAATGGCATCGACCGGCACCAGCCCGGAAATACGGATACCCGGCCGCAGCGCAGGCTTCGGTTCCGGTTCCACCGGGTCGGGCAAGGCTACCGCAGCCATGGCTTCCTTGGCCTTGCGCTGCTCTTCCTCCTCCTGCTGCTTCGCTTCGGCGTCCGCGAACAGGTCACGCGGCAAATCCGGCTCTTCGGGCTTCTGGTTCAGCTGCACGATGTTGAGGCTGCCGATTTCGAGCTCATCAACCTTGTGCTTCACACTGTCCGCACTGAATATCGCGGTGGGCTCGCCCGCGCGTAAATCAAGAATGTCGTCGACGGACATGTCAGCGGCGTCCGGCTCCTGAGGAGCATCCGAGGCGGCGTACCCGAACAGATCCGGAACCGGCTGCTGCTCACTCAATGATGGCTCGTCAATGCGGATGAAGTCTGCGGGAACATCGCCGAACTGCATGCGCATGGGCGAGGATGGCAGCAGAAAATCGGCGTTCGGCGGCAATCGCAGCAAATCACCGTTGTCTCGCACCACATATGATCCATTCGTGGAGCCAAGATCGCGTACGCTGGCCGAACCGTTCTCGTTCACCGTGAACAAGACGTGGCGCTTCGACATCGATTTGGTCTGATCGGTCACATCGAGACGCTGGGCACCATCAGCGGCAAGCGGGCGCAATGGTTTACGACCTATCTCCAAGCTATTGCCAGGTTTGACGCTGACTTGATCAACCCCATTGATCCGCACCGTCCACTCGCTCACCGTGACCGCCTTCCTAAACGCACTACAGACCACATTACGTGCAATTGTGTCATCTTGTGCTGATTTTTCATGGATTAATCAGCGAAGAATCGCCAAGTCTACCTGATTATGGTGCAAATGCGGAAAACCCCGCAACCTGACTGCTCAGGTGCGGGGTTTCTCAAGCTATCGAAAGCTCGTGATTCGCGGCTTATGCCGCACAAATCACTTGAGCTCGACGGTGGCGCCAGCCTCTTCCAGCTGGGACTTGGCCTTCTCGGCGTCTTCCTTCTTGGCCTTCTCGAGGATGGTCTTCGGAGCGCCGTCAACCATGGCCTTGGCGTCAGCCAGGCCAGCGTTGGTGATGGCCTTGACAGCCTTGATGACCTGGATCTTCTTGTCGCCGACAGCGGTCAGGACGACGTCGAACTCGGTCTTCTCTTCTTCCTCAGCGCCAGCGCCAGCAGCCGGAGCGGCAGCAACAGCAGCGACCGGGGCAGCAGCCTCGACGTCGAACTTCTCTTCGAAGGCCTTGACGAACTCGGAGAGCTCGACGAGGGTCATTTCACCAAAGGCTTCCAGGAGCTCTTCGTTGGTGTACTTAGCCATGATGGCTTCCTTTCATTCTGGCGGCGATCCACACGACTCGGTGGACGCACCGTCTCAATGTTTTGTTTGTTTTCCGAATGAGTCACGCGGCAAGCCGCATGAAAATCAAGCTGCCTTTTCCTGCTTCTCGCGCAGAGCGTCGATCGTACGCACGGCCTTGGTCGGCAGAGCGACGAACAGGTAAGCGGCCTTGGCAGTGGTAGCCTTGAGGTCGCCAGCGAACTTGGACAGAAGCTGCGGACGAGACATCATGTCTGCCAGCTTCTTTGCACCCTCGCCGTCGTAGACGGTGCCATCGGCATAGCCGCCCGAGATGACAAGAGCCTTGTTGGTCTTGGCAAAATCACGCAGGACCTTCGCAGCCTCAATGAAGTCGCCCTTCACGAAGGTGATGGCGGTCGGGCCCTTGAGCAGGTCGTCAAGACCCTCAATGCCCGCTTCCTTGGCGGCGATGCGTGCCAGCGTGTTCTTAGCCACAGTGTAGGAAGTATCGCGGCCTAGCTTTTCGCGCAGTTCGGAAACCTGCGGAACGGTAAGCCCGCGGTACTCGGTCAGGTAGACAGCATCGGCGTTACGGAACTGCTCCGTAAGCTGTGCGACCACCGCTTCCTTTTCGGGCCTCTTCATGGCGTTCCTTCCTAAATCGGCCGTTGACTTGAAATCGGAACGCTCGGCTGGGCAATAAAAAAGCCCTGCACGCAGGCAGAGCAACATAATCTCGTGAAGTGACTTGCACGAGCCCTTTACGGGCTTATATCTCTCAACCTGCGTTGGCTTGGCGAACCAAACTTCGGAAGCGCACTCACGCGCACTTCAACCAACGGTCTGTGGTTTACGGTCTGATAATTTACGTGCGGACAGCGACAACGCGACACTTCGGCGTGTCGCAATGATGCCATTATCCCGCTGCTGAGCCCCTTCTCGGACAACGTACGCTGACGGCCTGTCGGCGTACGTTGTCCGAGAATCATCACAACGTTGCGGCGTACTGTGCCACCGAGGCGGTGACTTCCTTCAGATAATCCAACGAGCGGCGCCAATGACCAGGCACTTCAATCGAATGGTTGGCATCAGGGTACTCATGCACGTGCGGGGTCAGCGCATTGGCGCGGATCCTGTCATAGAACGGGTCGGCGGTGCCGGCGCAAATCAGCGGAGCAGGGCCAGCGTAGCGAGAACCGCGGGCATGGGAATCGCCGGCATGCTCCGAACGAATCACCTGTGCCGCCTCATCGACGCTCGGCGCTTCATCCTCCCCCACAATGTCATCGCCGACGGCAGGCACCGGAATCACACGAGCGGATGGATCAAAATCAGCGTGGTGCAGCACCGGAGTCAACAGCACGAACGGCAACCCATAGTGGGAGGCAACGTGCGGATAAGTCATCGTGGTCAGCGATTTGCCGATGAGCAACAGCCGTTCGGTCTTCGCCGATGCAACCCAGCCGTCAATGGCGTTGTTCAGCACCGGAATCACCGTAGACAAATCATCGGAAGCATTGCGCACATTCATGCGGTCGATGCGCCAGCCGTTCTCGGCCAAGGCCTGCGCCGACCAATACAGCAGCGGGCGGTCGCAGTTGTATCCGGTGCCGGGCATCAGCAGCACGCGACCATGCTCCTGACCTGGCTTCACCGTGTTCTTGCGCCATGATGTGATGCTGACTTCCACCGGTGTCTTCACCATCTTTCCCTCATTCCTCTACCTATGGCTTATGTACTTGCACAATCCACTTCGCAACTGCCTTCAGTGTAATGCGCGCCCCCACTGGGCCATCCCGCGAAATTCACGATATATGCACCGGTTATAATCAGCGATGGTTCTGATTGGGTGGGCGCGCCATACGCACGCGGCCAGGCCGATCAGGGCGAGTCGCAATTCTCGCCGGGGCAACCGGAGCGCATCCGCTCGCGTGCAGGCCCCGCACAACCCAAGGAAGTAGAGAGTAATGGAGAAGTTCTTCCATTTGAAGGAGAACAACACGACGGTTTCGACCGAAATCCTGGCCGGCCTGACTACGTTCTTCGCAATGGCGTACATCATCGTCGTCAATCCGCAGATCCTGTCCCAGACCGGTATGCCGTGGGGCGGCGTGTTCCTGGCCACCATCATCGCGGCCATCATCGGCACCCTGGTCATGGGCCTGTTCGCCAATGTGCCGTATGCCCAGGCAGCCGGCATGGGCCTCAACGCATTCTTCACCTACACGGTGTGCTTCGGCCTGGGCTTCACTTGGCAGCAGACCATGTGCATGGTGTTCCTGTGTGGTTTGATCAACATCATCATCACCGTCACCAAGATCCGCAAGATGATCATCATGGCCATCCCCGAGGTGCTGCAGCAGGCCATCGGCGGCGGTATCGGTCTGTTCGTGGCCTACGTGGGCATGCTGAACGTGGGTCTCATCAAGTTCACCCCCGGAGACCCGAAGGCTGCCGCCAAGGGTGGCGCCGTGGCCGCTACTCCAGGCCTCGCCACCTTCAACGACAAGGTGCTGTGGGTCTTCCTCATCGGCCTCGTGCTGTCCATCGTGTTCACCGTGATGAAGGTCAAGGGCGGCCTGCTGCTGGCCATCGCCATCACCACGGTAATCGGCATCCCGTTCGGCGTGACCAACTTCGGCTCTTCGATGTCCATCTCCGAGACCTTCTCCCAGCTGCCGCAGACCTTCGGCGCCATCTTCTCCGCCGATGGCTTCCCGGCCCTGTTCTCCGACCCGACCAAGCTGCCGCTGGTCATCGTGACCATCTTCGCCTTCTCGATGTCCGATACGTTCGACACCCTCGGCACCTTCATCGGCACCGGTCGCCGCACCGGCATCTTCTCCGCCGCCGACGAAGAGGCTCTGGAGAACGGCCACGGCTTCTCCTCCAAGATGGATAAGGCCCTGTTCGCCGACTCCATCGCCACCTCCATCGGCGCTATCTGCGGTACCTCCAACACCACGACCTACGTGGAATCCTCCGCTGGTATCGCCGCGGGCGGCCGCACTGGTCTGACCTCCGTGGTCGTGGCCGTCTGCTTCGCCCTGTCCGCCTTCCTGGCTCCGGTGGTTTCCGCCGTACCGTCCGCCGCCACCGCAGGTGTGCTGGTGATCGTGGGCTGCCTGATGGCCGCATCCCTCAAGGAAATCGATTGGGCCAACATCGATGACGCGATTCCGGCGTTCTTCGCCGCCGTGTTCATGGCCTTCTCCTACTCCATCTCTTACGGCATCGCCGGCGGCTTCATCATGTACTGCATCGTGAAGACCTGCAAGGGCAAGGCCAAGGAAGTGCACCCGATCCTGTGGATCGTCTCCGCGCTGTTCATCCTGGACTTCGTCTGCATGGCGATTCTGTGAATTACTAAATAGATTCACAGCGAAAAGGCTGGACTCCTCATCGAGTCCAGCCTTTTTGTATTCAATTTGTATTCGATGGTGCATCGCGCCCAGCAAAGATTATTCATACATGCCTTCGCGCCTGCCACAACAATTGATTTCGGCCAGTTTAAAAATAATGTGCCAACACTGTTCAGCATGCAGCAACCATGTTATGCCGTTTTTCTTGCCACAATAGTCATGAATTAGGCTAAATAAATCGATTGCGGCAAGAATAATTGTCACGACTGACGTAAAACCTCGAAGCCAGTAAGTCGTACCACTGCATATTGCCACAACAACGTCATCGAACGATTGACTACAGGTCGTGCCAAACCGTTGAAACTTTATACCCGACAAACCCTCAAAGAGCAATTGTTCCGTGAATATGGGAAGGTCCCGTATGGAAAGCAACCATACGGGACCTTCTCATCAGTGGAAATGCCACGCACAGCAAACACTGGCGCAACAGTAAGGCGAAACCAGTCGATCAGCCCAGCAAGAATAGGCCGCCTGACGGCGGGCTCAACCCACCATCGTTCGGCTATTGCCTCACTCAGGCCGATCCTACAGGCAGTCCACTGGACTGCCTGCTTCACGGATCAGCCGAAGCGGCCGGAGATGTAACGCTCGGCTTCTTCGTTCTGCGGGTTGTTGAACATCGTGGTGGTGTCAGCGAAGTACTCGAGGTGACCAGGCTGGCCGACGGCCTTCAGGTTGAAGAAGGCGGTGTAGTCAGCGATACGAGCAGCCTGCTGCATGTTGTGGGTCACGATCACGATGGTGTAATCGTCCTTGAGCTCGTTGATCAGATCCTCAACGGCCAGGGTGGAGATCGGGTCAAGGGCGGAGCACGGCTCATCCATCAGTACGACCTGCGGGTGCACAGCCACAGCGCGGGCGATGCACAGACGCTGCTGCTGGCCACCGGAAAGGCCGATGCCCGGGTTGTCCAGACGATCCTTGACTTCGTTCCACAGGTTGGCGCCGCGCAGGGCCCACTCAACCAGGTCATCGGCGTCGGACTTGCTGATGTGCTTGTTGTTCAGGCGCACACCGGCGAGCACGTTCTCGCGGATGGACATGGTCGGGAACGGGTTCGGGCGCTGGAAGACCATGCCGACGTCACGACGGACGGAGACAGGATCCACGTCCTTGTCGTAGAGGTTCTTGCCCTCGAGCAGCACCTCGCCCTCGACGTGAGCGCCGGGGATGAGCTCGTGCATACGGTCGAGCGTGCGCAGCACGGTGGACTTACCGCAGCCAGAAGGGCCGATGAAGGCGGTGACCTTGTTGGCCTCGATGTTGATGTTCACATCTTCCACGGCAAGGAAGTCACCGTAGTAGATGTTCTCGTGGTTGACGTCAATACGTTGTCCCATGATGATTCCTTATTTTCCTTGTTTCCGAACGGTTTAGCGCTCGGTCTTGACGGCGAAGATCTTGGCCACCAGACGACCGATGAGGTTGAGCACCAGCACCACGACGATCAGCACGAGAGCAGCGGCCCAAGCGCGTTCCATCGGGATGGTGGGCACGCAAGCTGCGGTGGCGTTGGCCGGGCAGTTGGCGGAGAGCTTGGAGTACTCCTGGTAGACATACACTGGCAGCGTGGTCATCTGTCCTGCGAACAGGTTGACGTTGGTGCTGGCGATGTAGCCTGCGGTCATCAGCAACGGTGCGGTCTCACCAATCACACGGGCGATGGCGAGGATGCAGCCGGAAACGATGCCCGGCAGTGCGGTGCGCAGCACGATCTTGGCGATGGTGCGCTGCTTGGTGACGCCCAGTGCCAGAGAGGCTTCGCGCAGATCGTTCGGCACGATCTTGAGCATCTCTTCGCAGGACTTGACCACGGTAGGCAGCATCAGCAGGGACAATGCCACGGAGCCTTCGATGCCGTTGATGGTTCCAGGTCCGAACACGATGGTGAACATCGAGAACGCGAACAAACCAGCAACGATGGAAGGAATACCACTCATCACGTCGACCAGCAGGGAGACGGTCATGGCGAGCTTGCCACCGTGAGCGTACTCAACGAGGTACACGGCGCACATGATGCCGATCGGGATGGAGATCAGCATGGCGCCGCCGGTGATCTCCAACGTGCCGATGATGGCGTGGAGCACACCGCCGTAACCGCCGGAAGGAGTCGGGTTGCCGCCGACCACACCGGTCATGTTGTAAGTCAGGAAGTTCAGGTTCAGACGCTTGATGCCGTTGACGATGGTGGTCCACAGCACGGAGACCAGCGGGATGCAGGCGATCACGAAGGCCAAAGCGATGAGGCCGGCCATGAACTTGTCCATGACATTACGGCGCTGCTCGGAGGAGCGGGAGGGGCGGAACTTGTCGAAGTCGATGACGGGAGCGCCGTCCAAGTTCTTCTTCTTGGTTTCTTCAGCCATCAGGCACCCGCTTTCTCGGTGATCTTACGAGCCACGAAGTTCACGATGAAGGTGATGAGGAACAGGATCAAACCGGTTCCGATCAGCACGGACACACCAAGATCGTTGGCTTCAGGGTACTGGGCGGCAATGTTGGATGCGATTGCGTTGCTCTGGGAAGCCTGCAGAATCTTGATGGAGTAGCCGGTGACGCTCGGGGAAAGAATCATCAACACGGCCATCGTCTCACCGAGTGCACGGCCCAGGGCCAGCATGGATGCGGAGACGATGCCGGAGCGGCCGAACGGAATAACGGCGAGCTTGATCATTTCCCACTTGGTGGCGCCCAAGCCGTAGGCGGCCTCCTGCTGAAGGGTAGGGGTCTGCAGGAAGATATCACGCGACATGGAGGTGATGATCGGCAGCACCATGACGGCGAGCACCACGGCCACGGTGGCGACCGTACGCTGCGGGTTGGCGGCCGGGCCTGCGAACAGCGGGATGAAGCCGAGGTGGTTGGCCACCCAGTTCCAGAACGGGTAGATGGCAGGCACCAGGATCAGACCGCCCCACAGACCGTAGATAACGGAAGGAATGGCGGCGAGCAAATCGATGACGTAGCTCAGGCCGGTGGCGACCTTCTTCGGCGCGTAGTGGGAGATGAACAGTGCGATGCCGATGGACACGAAGAATGCGATGATCAGGGCCAAGATGGAGATGAGCACAGTGCCGAACAGCAACGGCAGCACATAGCCCCAGAAGCTGGAGACCTTGCCACCGGTGAAGCTGGAGATCACATCGCTGTTGGCCTTCTGATCGCCGCCGATAAGCGGCCAGGCGCGGAAGAAGAGGAAGAGGAACACGGCGGCAAGCACTACAAGGATCAAAATGCCGCAGGCGTATGCCACACCACGGAACACCTTGTCGGCGGTTTTGCCGCCCGATGGTGCGAGAGCCGTTTTGTCTTGCGAACTCACGGGTTCTCCTTAACGAAGATATTGGTAAGGATGTAAGGATCAGTGGTCAAAAAGCCTGCAAAACCGTATGCCCCTTGACCCACTTTGAGCCGCAGCCGTATTGCTTACGACTGCGGCTCAAAGTTCAGACCGAAATGGTCTTATTCAGTTGTATTTCAGTTATCGGAACCAGCCAGTGATTCATGCGGTTTCTTGGAACCGTCTGCTCACTTGGTCTTGATAGCCTCGATGGACTTGGAGATCTGGGAGGTCAGGCTGGACGGCAGCGGAGCGGAGCCGGCGGCATCCTGAGCGGCCTTCTGGCCCTCGTCGGAGGTCACGTAGGTCAGCCAAGCCTTGGCGAACTCAGCCTGCTTGGTGTCCTTGTATGCCGGGCAGACGATGTCGTAGGAGACCAAGACGATCGGGTAAGCGCCCTTGGCTTCGGTGGCGTGGTTGATCTTGACGACCACACGGTTCTCACCCTTGGCGGTGTCGTCGAGCTTGGAGTCCTCGATGACCTTGGAGCCAGCCTCAGCGGAAATCTCGTTGTAGGAGTCGCCGACCTTGATGGCAGCGGTACCGAGGTCGCCGACCTGGGAGAAGTCAGCGTAGCCGATGGTGCCATCGGCCTGCTTGACGGTGGAGATCACGCCGGAAGTGCCCTTGGCACCCTGGCCAACCTCGTTCGGCCAGTTCTCGGAAAGATCGTAAGTCCAAGCGTCAGGAGCCTGATCCTTGAAGTAGGAGACGAAGTTCTGGGTGGTGCCGGACTTATCGGAACGGTGTACCACGGTGATCGGGGTGCTCGGCAGCTTCAGGTCCTTATTCTGGTCCTGGATGGCCGGATCGTTCCAGGTGGTGATCTTGCCGTCGAAGATCTTGGCGGCGGTGGCGGCATCAAGGTTGATGTGCTTGCCGGCGTCGGAAACGCCCTTCAGGTTGAAGACGATGGCAATCGGGGAAATGTAGACCGGCACGTCGAAGGCCTGGCCGGAAGCGCAGACGGCCTTGGACTTGGCGATGTTGTCATCGGAGAGAGCCTTATCGGAGCCAGCCCAAGCGGTAGCACCGGTCAGGAAGGTGGTCACACCAGCGCCGGAACCAGTCGGGTTGTAAGCGATCTTGGCATCAGGGTTGGTGCCCTGGAAGCCAGCGATCCAAGCCTCGACAGCGGCCTGCTGGGAGGTAGCGCCAGCGCCCTGGAAGTCGCCGGAGATCGGAGCGGCCTTGGCGGTCTGGTCGGAAGAAGAGCTGTTGCTAGTGGAAGCAGTGTTATCGCCGCAGGCAGCGACGGTGGCGAGCATCGCGATGCCGGACAGAGCGGCAAGGGAGCGAACGAAAATGTTCTTCTGCATAATTGTTTCTTATTCCCTCTATCAATAAATCTCGGACGATGTGCACGATGTGCGCAAGGCCCGGTCATTTCGTGACAACTACAAGCCTATTTGCGTTGGAGGGAGCGCTATACCGAAATCAGTAAACAGAAGATGAACACTTGCTGATATATGAAACTACGTAAATACTACGTAGTTTACAAGCGTATGAGATTGGCGAACGCCGCGTGCCCAAGACATTCGCGAACCTGTCTGCGCAATGAAAAAGCGGCCGCTTCCGACCGCTTTCCCATGTTTGAGAAGGAGCAACATCTCCTTGAATCTACTCAGCGGACCTTACTGCTCCGCCGGGGTGTCGATCTTATACCCCAGGCCGCGCACGGTGGTCAGATATTTGGGGTGAGCAGGGTCCTCTTCGATCTTGGAACGCACGCGCTTGACATGCACGTCCAGGGTCTTCGTATCCCCCACGTAGTCCGAGCCCCAGATGCGGTCGATGAGTTGGTGACGGGTCATCACGCGGCCCTTGTTCTGCATCAGGTATTCCAGAAGCTCGAATTCCTTCAGCGGGAAGAACACGGTTTCGCCACGCACGGTGACCTGATGCTGGCCGACCTGCATCGAGATATCGCCGCACACCAGTGGGATATCGTCATCCACGGAGCCTGCGGCCTGGGCGGTGACCTGATTGCGGCGCAGCACGGCGCGAATGCGGGCCAGCAGTTCGCGGAAGGAATACGGTTTGGTCACATAATCATCGGCGCCGATTTCCAGACCGACCACCTTATCGATCTCCGCGCTTTTGGCGGTCAGCATGATAATCGGCACACGGCTCTGCTCACGAATGCGGCGGCACAATGCGGTGCCGTCGATGCCCGGCAACATCAGATCGAGCAGCACCAGGTCGATGCCGCCCTTGGTGAACAGCTCCAAGCCTTCCTCGCCGGTGGCAGCAGCAGACACGTCGTACCCCTCGCGTGTAAGTTGGTAGACCAGTGGTTCGCGATAGGATTCCTCGTCTTCGACGATAAGAATGCGTGTCATAGTGGCCTTTCTCGGGTAGGTGCCCGTTCGCGTAAGCGCAAAATTCTCAGATACCATCGTAACCATTCCCTCTTCGTTCGCCTGCCGTTTGCCTAAAGTACGTAATTTTCTGCTACACGCTACACCGTATCAGCGTAATGAACTGCACTGTTGTGCGCTTGCAGCAGTTTCCCCGCAGCGATTATCGGCCATCGCGCTTATCTTCCTTGGCCGCCGGCTGTTCATCCTTCTGCGGAGCCGCCGGCAGCTCGATGGTGAACGTCGAGCCTTCACCCTGCCTGGACCATACCGAAATGCGACCGCCGTTCTCTTGCACGCAATGTTTGGTGATGGCCAGGCCCAGGCCGGAACCGCCCGTCTGACGCGAACGTGCGGGATCGACGCGGTAGAAGCGTTCGAACACACGGTCCAGGGATTCCTCCGGAATCCCGATGCCTTGATCGACCACACGAATGGTGACCTTGCCATCGCGGACGGCCACATCAACCGCGACCGTGGTGTGTTCGGGCGAGTAGTGGATGGCGTTCTCCACAAGATTCTTCACAGCCGTCTGCATGGCATCGGCGTCGGCGAGGATGGTGAGGTTCTTGCCGGCTTCGACGTCCTCGTCGGTCGCATCCGTGGAATCAAGCGGCACGGCACGCCCGTTGGCGTTCAAACGGATGTCCACATGATGGGCTTCGGCCTGCACCTGGTTATCCGAAATCGCCGCACGGGCCACGGCCAGCGCGGAAATACGCTTCGCGTCGCTCATGCCTTGCGAACTTTGCGCACGCTGCAGATCAATCAGATGATGCACCAGTTCCGTCAGGCGCGCGGATTCCTTGGAAATACGGCCGGAGAAGTAGCGCACGGCATCCGGATCGTCGGCGGCGTCGGTCACGGTTTCGGCAAGCAGGGAGATCGCGCCGGCAGGCGTCTTCAACTCATGCGACACGTTGGTCACGAAATCGCGACGCACCGCTTCGAAACGACGCTGCTCGGACATATCGCTGATGAAAATCGCATACAGATCATCGCCGACGTCTCCGATGCGCACACGCAGGTATCTGGTGTTCGAGGGGCGCAACTGGCCTGCTTCGATGCCCTTGCCCGTGAGCGAGGGGAACGGGCCGCGATCCAATGGCAGCTGCACCTCGCGCTCGCGTACGCCGCCATCGGATGCCGCTTGGGTCAGAATATCCTCGACCTCACGCGAATTGATGCGCTTGCCGGAAACCAGACCGAACGGCACGGATCCAGGAGAGGCATAGTGCACAAGACCGTTGCGATCGGTGACGATCAACGCTTCCGGCAGCACTTCGATCAATCGACGTTCCGTGGGCCGCACGGGCACGTCATCGCCGAATAGCGACTTCGCATCCTTGTCGGAGGAGAAGGCCTCCTCCGCAGCGGCACGGCCCGAAGCCCGGCCCTTGCCGTATGCGATGACGATGGCCCATGCCAAGACCAGTGCCAGAAGCACCACAATCACTATGAACTGCCAGATACTCATGGTTTCAAGAGTAAAACGCACCTGGCGTAGCATTCACGCCAAACTACGTAAGTTCGCCTATTGTTCATTTCCCCATATGCCATCAAAAAAGGCGCCACCCCTTGGGGATGGCGCCTTGACATCGGCTGTGTCAGCCAATCAGATCAAGCGATCACAGCTCGTAATCCTTATCCTTGCTCTCCTTGATCAGGAAGAGGGCAAGCAGGGCGACGGCGGCCATGATGGCCATGTACCAGCCCACACCGGCAACACCGAACTTGGAGGTGACCAGAGCCTGGGCGATGGTCGGGGCGAAAGCGCCACCGAAGATGGCGGCCAGGTTGTAGCTCAAGCCAGCGCCGGAGTAACGCACATGCACCGGGAAGAGCTCAGGCAGGTAAGCGCCGCACGGTCCGAAGAGGCTGCCCATGAACACGAAGCCGACGCACAGGAAGATCATGATGTGGGCCGCGGAGTGCACGAGCAGCAGCGGGGTGAAGAAGCTGAAGACCAGCGTGCAGAAGGTTGCCGCGATCAGCACCTTCTTGCGGCCGATCTTATCGGCGTAGACGCAGGAGATGATGATGAAGATGGCGAAGAACACCACGGAGGTCATCTGCATGAGCAGGTACTCACCCTGAGTGAACTTCAGACCCTTGACGCCGTAAGCGAGGGACCAAGTGCCGAGGATGTAGAACAGGGTGTAGGTGATGCCCATGGCCACGGTGCCGAGAAGGACTTCCTTCCAGTACGGCAGCAGGTCGGTGAGCGGGTGCTTGGAGGTACGCTTCTCATCGGAGGCCTTCTGGAACACCGGGGTCTCGGACATGCGAGCACGCACGTACAGGCCGATGGCCACGAGCACTGCGGAGCACAGGAACGGGATACGCCAGCCGAAGGCCACCATCTGCTCCTGGCTCAGGTTGGATTCAAGCAGCAGGTTCAGGCCGTAGGCGCAGAAGAAGCCAATCGGGGCGCCGAGGTTCGGGAAAGAACCATAGAGGGCGCGCTTATCAGCTGGAGCGTTCTCGGTGGCCACCAGTGCGGCGCCGGACCATTCGCCGGCGAGGCCCACACCCTGGCATGCACGGCAGATGCACAGAATCACCACGGACCAGGCTCCGATCTGGTCGTAGCCCGGCAGGCAGCCGACCAGGAAGGTGGCGATACCCATGGTCATCAGGGCGATCACCAGCGTCTTCTTGCGGCCCATCTTGTCGCCGAAGTGGCCGAACAGCATGGAACCGAACGGACGGGCGAGGAAGGAGACGGCGAAGGTGACGAACGCCATCAGCGTGGCCAGCGCCTGATTGGACTTGGCGACTTCGGTGAAGAACACCATGCCGAAGTAGCTGGCGGCCGCAATGGAGTAACAGTAGTTGTCGTAGAATTCGATGGCCGTACCGACCATGGAAGCGGCGATGATCTCAGGAACCGAATCCTTCTTCACCGGTTTGTTCACGGCCGCAGTAGCAGTTGCAGACATAATCCCTCTCTTCATCATGCTGCGCATATATCATCCGAATGCAGCATGGCCTCGCAATCGATGTATTGCTTGGCTCAAAGTATTGAGCACAACGACAGGCAAGTGGGAGAAGAGCTATTACGGCTTGTGGCCACAGCAACGCTCCCCACACATCGCTGTGCCTGATGCATGAGTATGGCCCACATGGCGGCGAGTGAGGCGAGAGAGTTCACATAGTGAAATCGGCGAGACGGCCATCAATCCGAAAAGGGGAGGTCCACTTCCTCGTGAACCTCCCATCAGTCAACCGCACCGCCGGCTTCCGCCACATGGGAAGCCGACAAATCCCAAGGCCCTACAGGCGCTTGACGATGTCCACGGCAAGGCGCGCTGCGGTATCGGCGTATTCGGAAATATCGAATTCCTTGAACACCTCATAATCGGTATCCGCGTTATCGGACAGCGCGCGAATCACCAATGCCGGCACTTCGTTGCGGGCCGCGACCTGAGCCACGGCGGCACCTTCCATCTCCACCGCATCGGCGCCGGTCAGACGAATGACCTCCTCGACCTTTTCGGGGGTGTCCACAAAGTAGTTGCCGGAGGCGATGATGCCGGTGATATGCGTGATGTCTGCATTGCTCAGCGCCTGATCGGCCACTTCGAGCAGCTTGGGATCGGAGAAGAACTCCGTGACCGGCTTATCCTCGGTTCCAGGCTTCCACTGACCCACCAGACGCATGTCGGTATCGAGGTAGCGCAGCGTGCCGCCGAGCACCACATCGTTGATGTGCAGGTGCTTGTTGAGGTTGCCGGCGATGCCGCTGAAGATCACGGCATCCGGATTGAATTCGTCGATCAGCAGCTGGGCGGTGGCCGCGGCGTTGACCAAGCCCATGCCGCCGACGGTGGCAGCGACCTTGATCACATCGGATCCAAAGGAATCCACCGTACCCACGGCGATATCAAGGCTGCCCTTGTTCACATGAGTGACGTGAGTCAACGACTTGGCAATCAACGCCACTTCCTCATGCAATGCACCAATGATTGCAACGGTTTTCATGCCCATATCGAAATCCTTCCCTGAGTTCCATTACTTCCAACGGCGTGCGGCCACGGCTTCGGCAAGTTCATGCAACAACGCCTCGGTATCCGGCCAGCTGATGCACTTATCGGTAATGGACTTGCCATACACCAGCTGATCCAACGGCGCGGCCTTCTGATTGCCGCCCTCGATGAAGCTTTCCATCATGATGCCGGTGATGCCGCGCTCCCCCGCCGCGATACGGCGAGCGATATCGCGCACCACTTCGGCCTGACGATGCTCGTCCTTGCCGGAGTTGCCATGCGAGCAGTCCACAATCAGACCGTGGGACGCCGCGGAATCAGCCGGCATCTCATCGCGAATGGTCGCCATGGCTTTTGCCACGGATTCGGCGTCATAGTTCGGGCCGTGAATCGAACCGCGTAGCACCACATGGCAATCTGGATTGCCCAGTGTCTCCACTGCACATGCGCGGCCCATATGATCGATGCCGAAGAACGTGTGCTGCTGGGCGGCCGCGAAACATCCATTGACCGCGGCTTTAACCGAGCCATCCGTAGCGTTCTTGAAACCGACCGGCATCGACAGACCACTGGCCAGCTGACGATGCACCTGGCTTTCAGTGTTGCGCGCGCCGATGGCGCCCCAACTCACCGCATCGGCGATGAACTGTGGGCTTGTGGGCTCGAGGAATTCCGTGGCGGCGGCCAAGCCTTCGCCAAGCACACCCAGCAACGTCTTCCTAGCAAGCAGCAGACCCTTCTTGATATGGTGGCTGCCGTCGATATCCGGGTCGTTGATGAGGCCCTTCCAGCCCACAGTGGTACGTGGCTTCTCGAAGTACACGCGCATCACAATGAGCAGCTCGCGCTCGGTTTCCTTCATCACCTTGGCCAATCGGTGCGCATAGTCGAGCGCGGCCTTGGGATCATGCACCGAACACGGGCCCACGATGACCAGGAGTCGGTCATCCTGCCCATAGAGGCATGCGCGAATCTCATCGCGCGAATAGGCGACGATTTCCTGAGCCTGAGGAGTCAGAGGCAGTTCCGCAAGCACCTGGGCTGGCGTAGGCAGTGGCTCGAGCTCCAATACTCGACGATTGATGATGCGGCTGACGCCGACCTGATCCTCCCAGCGCGGCACATCCGTGGCGATCAATGGATTCTTGCCTTCGCCCATGGCCTGGCGAATAGCGCGAAGCTCTTCAGGCGTGTTCAATGGCTGCGGCCCGACCTCAAATGGGTTCGCGGCCGAGGCTGCGCCTTGCTGCTGCTGCATGTCTTGTACTCCTTGTGACTTATCCACACCAAGGATACCTAACCATAGCGGCAATAGTGCTGGCCGTTAAATGCGGCAGCATTATTATCAGCAACTACACGCACACCAGTGATATCGACACCGACATCCAACGCTGACGCTGACGCCCAAGACCATCAACATCAACTACCACCAACGCCAAAGCCGCGCTTAATCCTGTAAAGACCCATGATGGATGCCGATGCTCAAAAAGCAAGCGTCACCCAGCAATGTGCATATTGTGACGCAGTAAACAATGCTGTGGATAACTTTGGGTCATCCACAGCAACAACACAAATTACAGTGCGCGACGGGCGGTGACGGCGTCGGCCAGCGTGTGCAGCAGCTCGTTGGTGCGATCCCACGGCACGCAGGCATCGGTGACGGATTGGCCGTAGACCAACTGGTCGAGCGGAGCGGGCTTCTGATGGCCGCCCACGAGGAAGCTTTCCATCATCACGCCAGTGATGCCCTGCTCACCTTGGGCCAGACGAGCGGCAATCTCCTCGATGACTTCGGCCTCACGAACCTCATTCTTGCCGCAGTTGCCGTGTGCGGCATCGATGACCAAACCGTATTGGCTTGGTCCGGAAGCCTTGGAAGCCTTCAGCGCCTCCAAAGCATTCCGCACGGATTCGGCGTCGTAGTTCGGGCCGGAGCTGGAGCCACGCAGCACCAGATGGCAATCAGGATTGCCCTTGGTCTCGGCGGAAATGACGCGACCATCCAGATTGATGGACAGGAAATGATGTTCGAAACCTGCGGTATAGCAGGAGTCGGCGGCGGCTTTGATGGATCCGTCGGTGGAGTTCTTGAAGCCGACCGGCATCGACAGGCCGCTGGCCAGCTCGCGATGAACCTGACTCTCAGTGTTGCGAGCACCGATGGCACCCCAGCTGATGGCATCGCAGATGTACTGCGGGGTGATGGGGTCGAGCCATTCAGTGGCGGCGGGCAGGCCAAGGCTCAACACGTCGGTGAGCACCTTGCGGGCCAGCCACATGCCTTTGCGAATATTGAAACGGCCGTCCAGATCAGGATCGTTGATCAAACCCTTCCAGCCGATGGTGGTGCGAGGCTTCTCGAAGTAGACGCGCATCACGATGACAAGGCGGTCTTCCAGCTCGCGCTTGACCGCAGCCAATTTCTCAGCGTATTCGTGAGCGGCCTTGGGATCATGAATGGAGCACGGCCCCACGATGACGAGCAGACGGTCGTCGCGACCATTGAGCACATCACGGATCTCCTGACGGGAATGCAACACAAGATTGCTCATCTCATCAGTGAGTGGCTGTTCCTTCAGGAACGCGCGAGGTGCAGGAATCGGGTCGAGCTGACGAATATTGACATCAACCGTCTCAGGAAAGACGGCCTGCTCCCCCAAACGACGTTCGTCCTCGGAACTATCCGGACCACGAAGTGCTGCCATGCCGACTCTCCTCTCTCTTCTCCGATTGCGTAAGCATGCGAAGACGTAAGTCTACCTGCGGGCGGGTAGATATGGAAGCGCCCGGCCGTTTCGTGGACGGCCGGGCGCGTGGACGGGCAAAGAGTTGAGACTTCCATTTCAGGCCAAAGCTCTCCGAGCCCTGCAATTAAGGAACCGCCTTCGGCGGTGCTCAACATTACCTCGCCGCTGTCGCGGCTCGGCGCGCTCGCGAAAGAGCCCACCGGGCTCTTTCTTATGCGAGCGCGCCCATCGGATCCCATGCAGGAAGCATGGTGGCGGGCTCTTCGAGGGCCTGCTGATACTCCTCCGGGAGCATGGCCTTCGGGACGGCCACCTCGTAGACGTACTCGGTGAACCAGCCGTCGGACATGGTGAAGTAGCCCTTGTCGGCGATCTTGGAGCCCCAGGAGTTCTCCACGCGCCAACGGCGGGTGGAGCCGTCATCGGCCACGTCAACGCCGGCGAATGCCATGGCGTGGTTCATGGCGGAATCGCCGAAGCGCACGCGGGCTTCCTTGTCGAGGTCGAAGTCCACGTCGTAGACCTTGCCGTATTCGAACAGATCGGTGGCCCAAGCGCCGTTCTCGCGATCCATGAAGGGATGGCAGTCGGCGCCGAACCACACCGGGATGCCCTGCTCAACGAGAATCTGCTTGACGCAGTCCTTCATGAACTGGTTCGGGACGTTGAGGTACTCGGTGGCGTCGCCGCCGGCCACGTTGCCCAGGTGCTCGATGCCGATCTTCTTACCCTTGGCATGCTCGGCACGCGGGTCGTCCACGAGGCACACGTAATCCTCGAGACCGGCCGGACCCACATACTTCTTCCAGAACTCCACCGGCGTGATCTCGCCGTCGCGGTGGAACTCGCCGTCCTTGTCGGTCCATTCCCAGTCGAAGGAGACCGGCGGCTCGCCAAGGTGGATGGTGAGGATACGGTGACCGGCGGCAGTGGTGTCAGACACAATCTGATCGATGGCGGCCTGATCGCCGGCGGCGGCGTACATGTGAGCCACTGCGGTGTGCAGCAGAGCACGCAGCTGGACGTTCATCTCACGGGTGTTCTTGGAGGATTCGGTCTCCGGGAACAGATCCTTCGGCACGGCACCGTACTTCTTGTACACGTTCATGGCCATGGTCCACTGGCCACCGTCGCCCATCACGTCGGCGAGCAGGTGCTGCACCAGACGGGAGTCGGACGGCTCGCCGGCTGCGACCAGAGCGGCCATATCCTTCAGGAAGTAGTTGACGCGCTCCAGCTTGTCGTAGTACATCGCGTAGTTCTGGGAGAACTCGAACTCCTTCAGGTTCATGTTCTTCTTGGCGATGAAGCGGGCCACGTTCAGGGAGCTGAACAGCCAGCAGCGGCCGGAACGATCCTGATGGGTGGCTTCGCCGTTATCGACCACGGTGGAGAAGCGGCGCTGCAGCAGGCGGGCACGATCGTAGTTGCGCGCCACCTTCTCGATGCCGGCTGCGGTCACGGCGTTCATGGCCAGACGGCTGGTGCCATCGGCGTCGAACTCGTCGCGCAGTGCGTTCAGCGCTTCGCCGGTGAGCGGCGTCAGTTCACTCATGTCTACTCCTTCTTTGGATTGGTGCGCTTGTGGCGCGGTTTTACAACGACTGCGGCACCTGGCGAAAGTGCACAGGTGCCGCAGTTCTTTTGCCTCTAGCAGTGTAGTCGAGGGCTTGTCATTCATGCAGGAATGCTTAGTTTTCAGCTTCCGCTTCGGCCGGCTGCTCGGATTCGTTGGCGGATTCAGCCTCCTGCTGATCGGATTCCGGCTCGCCGGCGCCCTTGCCCTGGTCAGGAACCGGGTTGACCACCGGCAGCGACTGAGCTTCCTCCTGCTTGTTCACCGCGTCGAACGCGAAGCCGGAGAAGGCCTGAGCGAACATGGAACGCAGCTCGGAGACACGCTGAGTGATGGTGGCCTCACGTTCCTGCAGGTCGGCGATGTGCTTGCTCAGGCTGTCAAGCTCGCTCTGAGCGGCGGCTCGACGCTCTTCGATCTGGGCGTCGGCATCCTCACCGGCCTTGTGCACGATGGCAGCGGCCTGCGCATCGGCTTCCTGACGCTTGTTGGCAGCGTAGGAGTCAGCCTCTTCGCGAGTGGTCTTCGCCTGGCTGACCAGTTCGTCGGCTTCCTTCTTAGCTGCGGCTCGACGCTCTTCAAGGTGGGAGAGCAGCTCATTGACCTTGGTGGTGGCCTCATCCTGCTGGGCGGCGATGTCGGAGCGAATCTGCTCCACTTCGGCGCTGACCTGGCTGATGGTGTTGGTGCGGCTGACCTCGGCCTCGTCGGTAATCTCCTGGGCCTTGGACTTCGCGGTGTCGATGATCTCACCAGCCTTGCGCTGTGCTTCGGTCATCATCTTGGAGACCTGCTCGCGCACGTCCGCCAGCTTCTTGTTGGCCTCGGCAAGTGCGGCTTCGATCTGATCGTTGGAGTCGGACTTCAGCTTGGAGATCTCCTCATTGGCGCTCTTACGCTGTTCGGCGATCTTCGCGGTGGCTTCGGCCTTCATCTCAGCGAGCTCGCGCTCCTGGGTGGCGCGTTCGGAGGACAGCTTCTTGTTGTGCTCTTCGCGGGCATTGCTGAGCTCGAGTTCAACGGCCTGACGCTGCTCGGTGATGTTCTTGGTGGTTTCGGAGCGAAGCTGATCGGTTTCCTGCTTGGCGGAGGAGGTCAAGGATTCGGCCTGATTATTGGCATTCTGCAGAATCGAAGAAGCTTTGGCGTTGGCATCGTCAAGAATGTGCTGGGCATCGAGCTTGGCATTGTTGATCAGAGTCTCAGCCTGAGCCTGAGCGGCGGTACGCGTCGCGGAGGCATCCTGCTTGGCGCGGTTGAGCAGTTCGGTGCTGGTCTGCTCGGCGGAGGCGAGCATCTGCTGGGCGTTGGCGCCCAGCGATGCGAAGCTGTTGTTCTGCGGCTTCTTGTTGCGCTCTTCCTGCAGCTGAGCCTGCAGCTGCAAAATACGATCATCATCCGCGGCAATCTGCTCGCGCATACTGGCCAGCGTCTTCTGGGCCTGGTTCAGGCTGTCCTGGGCAGCGTCGAACGCCAAGTCAACCTTCTCTTTATCATATCCTCGCAGCACCACCGGGAAACGATCCACCATGGCTGAATATCCTTTCACATCCATAAGCCTTTGGCATGTCCTCATGCACTGTAGCGCATAGGGGCACTGGAGACACACATTGATATGCAATCGTTACAATGCGTGCGAATGATGTTCTAGTTTGTTGCCGATACGCGCTCTTTCAGTCCGTGATGCGGACAGTTTCCCTCAGGGAGAGAACACGGGAAACGGCGTATGCTATGCGATGAGAATATCGGAGCTGGATGGCTTCAGATAATACCGAATCGCTTCGCGTACCACATCTCGCCCAGCCTCGACCTGTTGCTCGAGCGGCAGTCCATGCTGTGCCGAGCCAGCAGGGCGCACTGGAGGAAAGCTCACGAAACCGCCAAGAACACGATCCTGCGTGGCTGTCCAGTTCAGCAGATTGTAGAACAGCGAATTGCACACGAACGTGCCGGCATCGGAGCTTAGTGATGCCGCGATGGAATCATCGGTGAAATCCTGCAGAATGGAGCGCAATGGCAGACGAGTCCAGTACGCCGCAGGACCGTTGGGATCTATCGGCTTGCGGCGCTGAATCACGTTATCGGCATCCGGACGTTCGGCGTCCATCAGATTCGTGGCGCAACGTTCCAGCATGACGCTGCGAGCTGAATGCTTGAGTCCGGTGGCGATGATGATGTCCGGATTCGTGGCCTCGATGGTTTCCTTCAGCTGCGGCCATGCTTTGGTGAAGCTGACCGGAAGCTGCACGGCATGGATGGTCACGTGAACATCGTTCAACGGGTCGTCGGCCCCTGATGGCGCGCCCAGCCCCTGTTCGGCGATGGACTTGGGCACTTCATATGCCGGGTTGACATCCACGCCTTCATAATGGTCGAATCCGGAAATCACCACATTGAGTTCACGCATAATGCCTAGTGTAGCGTCTTGGCGCAGCTGAAAGCACTAGCGCATCTGCCCAGCGGCCTGGGCGAGCATGGCATGCATACGGGCGCGCGCCGCCTCCTTAGGGTCGAATCCTTCCAACTGCTCGGCGATGCGCTCGGCGGTTGGGATGTCTTCCAGCGTAGTGATCTTCAGGTTGGTCTCAGCGCCGGAGACAATGGCAACCGGCTCGTTCGGCAGATAATCGACCACCACGCGCGTATCGTCCGTGGGATGGAAATCCGGGTCCTGGGAGGCCAGTCCGTAGGCCTTGCGAATCGTGGAGAAGCGGAAGGATTGCGGCGTCTGTGCACGGAACGTGTTCGGACGGTCGGGAACCGACTTGACGACCTTCAAATCACCCAGATCCTGGGTCAGCAGCACGGTGTCGGTGGAGGCGTAGGCAACCGTGGCCGCCTTGAACTGGTCGAGGGCATCGATGGAGCCATCAATGGCGGACTGGGCGACGAATGGTCGGACGGCATCGTGAATGAGGATCTTGGCATCGCCTGGAATACCGGCCTGGGCCAAGGTGTCCAAAGCGGCCGCCGTGCTGTCCACACGTTCGGCGCCGCCATCGATGACCACGCGAACCTTGCCGTAACCCCGCTGGTCAATCAATGATTCGACCTCCCCGCGGACCTTGCTGTTGACCACCACGACGATATCGCTCACGCGCGCGCAACGCTCGAACGCCTCGATGCTCCAGCACACGATGGGCTTGCCACCTACGGATACCAGCTGTTTGGGATTGTCCGGATCGAATCGCGTCCCGAAGCCGGCTGCCAGCACCACGGCCACCACAGGTACGGCCTGGGGCTTGGAATCGTCAGCCATCGTATTCATTGCAGTCTCGTCTGCTCTCTCAGTCTCAGTCATAGGCTCCACCGTAGGGTGAGGCATGCCCGTCCGTGACCTGCCTCACATCTTCTCCACGGAATGTGCGCGCTAGTGGCGCACGATGAGGGCAAGCAGTCGGCCTTCATGGGCCTTGCCGGCGAGCGCGGCACGGCGATGCGAATACCACAGCGGGTTTTCCAGCGTGCACATGCTGCGGCTGATGTTGCCGATGCGCTCGGACAGTTCAGTCGGGCCTTCGCCATCGGTACGGCACAATTCGGCAAGCTCCGCGTCTTCCTCGAGGTATTCGGTAGCCGCATGCACGCGAGGCATCGAATCGACCACCTGATGCACGCCGGCGAATGCCAAATCGATCATCGCGGCTTCGGCGATGTCGATGCCCGCGCCGCCGAAGCGCGTCTGGGTTTTGGTCAACGGGAAACGCTTGATAAAGGCATCGGCGATCTCATCGCCCACCTCATAGCAATCGCCGCAAATGCGGGGGCCAAGCGTGGCGATGATGCGGCTCGGATCGGCACCTTTGCTTTTCATCAGTTCCACGGTGGCTCCGATGACGCCGCGTTCCAATCCGCGGCGGCCGCAGTGGGCGGCCCCGATGATGCCGGTTTCCGGGTCGGCCATCAGCACCGGTAGGCAGTCTGCGGCGAACATGCCAAGAGCGATGTCCGGGCGGGCGGTCACCTGACCGTCCGCTTCAATAGCGGGAAGCCCCGCTGCGCCATGGGTGCCGGAAGCGTCAAAGCCGAAGTCGACATTGGGATCATGACCTGGCTCATCAATGTCGATGGCAATGCCGGAGTGCACCTGGCTGACTAGCGAAAGCGGCGCATGTATCGCATCAGACAAGGCGATGCGATTGGAGAGCACAGCTTCCGGATCATCGCCGGACTTGCCGCCCAAGTTCAGATTGCCGTAGGCGCCGGTGCTGAGGCCACCGAGGCGTGTGGTGTATACCACGGTGATGCCGGGGGCCAGTGCGATCGGAATGGTCACCGGAATCGGCCGGCCATTGCGGTCGGTGGAGCTCATGGCACTGGAGTCGAGGATCTCATCACTGTATTCGGTCATATTGCGAGCTTTCTATATTGTCATAGCCATGCTTACCGTAATTCAGTGCAAGAAATTCCGGTACATAGTGGCAACAGCCGGAATTTCTTGCACTCAGTGTTCGTCAGTGCAAGGAATTCGGGAGAATAAGGCTGTCTTCCCGAATTTCTTGCATTGCCATCATCTCAGTGCAAGAAATTCAGGATTTATGGGATTATTTCCTGAAATCTTTGCACTGAGAAACCAGAACGATAAACAGATACGTAAAGATATGTAATTATTCGGCTTTCAGGGTGGGCTTTTTAGTGCGGGAACGAATGGCCGCATTGACGGGTACTTGATGCGGGCAGGGCATAGAGAACACATGCGCCGGATTATTGATGGCGGGCACCGGCAAACCGTCGGCATCCCTTAAGCCGTCTTCCGGCACGGTGAACACCAGAGGCCGCTCACCTGGCAGCAGGAATTCGACTTCCTGGCCGGGCTCGATCTTGTTGCGGCTCATCAGGGTCACGCGACCGCCTTCGTCGGCACTCCAGCTCAGCACTTCGCCGACCACCAGCCATGAGCGGAAGTAGGCGGAGCGGTCGGTGTTCTGCGTCACCTTGTGTTCCGGGTAATAGAAACCGGTGGAATAGTCGCGGTGGGCCACCTTGTCGGTTTCCCCCAGCAGCCATTCGGGCAGTTCAACGTGTGGAGCCGGGCGTACCGCCGCATGCTTCCAGTTGCTTTCAATCACTTCAATCGCCGTATTGGACTTGCGGCGGGTGGCACGGGCGTGGGAGCTCATACCGTCCGGTTCCGGAGTGGAAGCGGCATCGCCGGCTTCGACGCGTTCATAGCCTTCGTCGGCGACACCGGCGAAAGCCTTGTCGGCATTGCGCATGATCGCGTCCTCATCATCCGCCTTGCCGAAGTCCGGATCGCCCGGGCGAATCACCTGATCATG
Source organism: Bifidobacterium cebidarum (assembly GCF_009193305.1). Classification (GTDB taxonomy): domain Bacteria; phylum Actinomycetota; class Actinomycetes; order Actinomycetales; family Bifidobacteriaceae; genus Bifidobacterium; species Bifidobacterium cebidarum. The sequence goes on from NZ_WBVS01000001.1 coordinate 404,352, forward strand.
GAAGGGTTTCAATACCGTGCCATCGGCATCCTCGAAGCCGCGCTGAATCATGTACTCGTTCACCGCGGTTTTATAGGCATTGGTCATGGCGGCGATATAGTAAGCGCTTTTCGCACGACCTTCGATTTTCAGGCTCGTGGCACCGGAGTCGATCAGGTCATCCAAGTGACCCAGCATGTTCATGTCCTGCGAGTTGAACAGATAGGCGCCATCCTTGGTCTGTTCGATCGGGAAGTACTGGCCGGGGCGCTTCTCCTCCACGATCGAATACTTCCAGCGGCATGGCTGCGCGCATTCGCCATGGTTGCCGTCGCGGCCGGTCAGGTAATTGGAGAACAGGCAACGGCCGGAGAAAGCCATGCACATTGCGCCATGCACAAAGCATTCGATGTCGAGGTCATCCGGAATATTCGCGCGGATATCGCGCACGGCCTGCAAATCCATCTCACGGGCCAGCACCACGCGTCGAGCGCCAAGCTCGTAAAACGCGTTGGCGGCCTGATAGTTGGTCACGCCAGCCTGGGTGGAGACGTGCAGTTCCAGATTCGGCGCCACTTGGCGGGCCATCATCATCACACCGATATCAGAGACGATCAGCGCGTCCACGCCGGTGTCTTTGAGCTGGCCCACGTACTCGCGCATCGCCTCGATCTCGTTGTTGCGCGGCAACACATTGCAGGTCACGTAGACGCGGGCGCCACGCTCATGCGCATAGCGAGAGCCTTCCTCGAAGTCCTCAAGGCTCAGGTTCTTCGGCGCCGAACGCATGCCGAAGGCCTTGCCGCCGCAGTAGACGGCGTCGGCACCATAATCGACCGCGGTTTTCAGTCCGCGCAGGTTGCCGGCCGGAGACAGTACTTCCGGCTTCTTGCGTGTGGGGATTCTCATCGTCGTATTCATCACGCAATAGTGTAATGAATACATTGCACATGCCCATCCCGCCTGCATTATGGCGCCGAGGTCCCCTGCCGAATACGGTCCGAACCCTAGATATGGTCTGGCTGCCCAACATTGACTGTAGGTTTTTGGACACCGACTGTAGGTTTTTGAACGAAAAACGTTAGAAAACCTACAGTCGGTGTCCAAAAACCTACAGTCAGTGTTGGAAAACCTACAGTCATCGGTCGTCACACCGTTTTATGGGTGGGTATCGGTAGGCTGTGTCTCATGAAGATCGATATCGTGAGCGTATTCCCCGAATACTTCGAAGTGCTGAATCTGAGTCTGATGGGCAAGGCGCAGGACAAGGGCCTGCTGGAGATCACCGCGCACAACCTGCGTGACTGGACCCATGATGTGCATCATTCGGTGGACGATACTCCGGTCGGCGGCGGCGCCGGCATGGTGATGAAGCCGGAAGTGTGGGCGGAGTGCCTGGATGAGCTGCTGGGCTTGGGCGCTCCGGCGCAGCAGGAATCCTCTGCGCAGGCCGAGGCGGCAACCATGCAGCCGCCGGCAACTGACGCTCACGGTTCCGCCGCCGCTCCGGTACTGATTTTCCCGAATCCATCCGCACCCCTGTTCACTCAGCGTGATGCCACCGAGCTGAGCCATGCCGGGCATCTGCTGTTCGGCTGCGGTCGGTATGAGGGCTATGACTCGCGCATTCCTGATTATTACCGCGCGCAAGGCATCGATGTGCGCGAGTATTCCATTGGCGATTATGTGTTGAACGGCGGCGAAGTGGCGGTTTCCGTGATGCTTGAGGCCATCACCCGCCTGATGCCGGGATTCATGGGCAACCCGGATTCGATTGTGGAGGAATCCTACACCGGCGAAGGCGCGTTGCTGGAGCATCGTCAGTACACGAAGCCGGCGGTGTGGCGTGGTCTGAAGGTACCGGACGTGCTGCTTTCCGGCGATCACGGCAAGGTCGACCGATTCCGCCGCGATGAGGCGCTGGCCCGCACCAATGACATACGGCCGGACCTTATCAAAGCCTTGGATTGCAAGGCACTGGATAAGGCCGATCGCAAAACGTTGATGGCTCTGGGCTGGGAGGTTTCCGCCGCCCACCCGCGCAAGTTGAGCTGACGATCGCCGCTAATCAGTAACAGGTTCAATATAAAAGACGGCGGTCTCGCCGTAGTTGCGGCGCTCGGTGATTTCCCAGCCGTCGGGCGCGATGGGATCGTCGGAGCGAATCGAACGTTCGAGCATGATCACCGTGTGCTCGCTGGTGGCGCTGCCGGCTGCCAGATCGGAGAGCAGTTGATTGCAGGCATCGGTCTCATAGGCGTACGGCGGGTCGATGAAAATCACGTCGAACGGTTCGCCGAAGCCTTCGGCCACCGCTTCGGCCTTCTTCACCAGTACGCGGGCACGCAGATCGGTGCTCCATGACCGATTCTTCTTCAAATCAGCCAGCGTCTTGGTAATCAGCGCGGCAGCCGGGCGGGAGCTTTCCACGGCCACCAGTTCGCGGGCGCCTCGGCTCAACGCTTCAATGCCAAGTGCGCCCGTGCCGGCGAACAGGTCCAAGACACGGGCATCGTCCAGGACCCCCCATGAGTCCAGATGGGAGAAAATCGCTTCCTTGGTGCGGTCGGTGGTGGGCCGGGTGCCGGTCTTCGGGGTGGCGAGTGCCATGCCTTTGAATCGTCCTGAAATTACGCGCATGGCCACCAGCTTAGCCGCTGCCGAAAACTACTCCTGATCGTCCTGGACGTAGATGGCCTGGGTGATTTCCTCACGCAGCTTCACGAATTCCGGCATGGCGCGCACCTTCTCCATATTGTCCGGATCATCAGGGTCGCGCGGAAGCGTGATTGGAATATCCATTTTCACCGTGCCAGGGTGAGCGCTCATCACGATCACGCGGGTAGCCAGGAAAATGGCCTCATCCACGCTGTGAGTGATGAAGAACACCGTGCTGTGGCGTTCGCGCCAGATGCGCAGCAGCTCGTTCTGCAGTTTTTCACGGGTCAGGGCGTCCAGTGCGCCATAGGGTTCGTCCATCAGAATCAGGTCCGGCTCGGTGGCGAGCACGCGGGCGATCTGCGCACGCTGCTGCATGCCTCCGGAGAGTTCGTATGGCCGACGGTCGGCGGCGGAGGTCAGGCCCACCAGGTCAAGGAAGTGGTCGGCCTTCTCTTTGCGCTCGGACGCCGGCACCCCTTGCATTTTCATGCCGAACTCCACGTTCTTGCGCACGGTGAGCCATGGGTAGAGCGGCGGCTTCTGGAACACCACGCCACGCTTCGGACTGGGGCCGTTGATGGCCACGCCACCGGAGATCAGTTCACCGTCCGAAGGCTTTTCAAAGCCTGCGAGCATGTTGAGCAGCGTGGTTTTGCCGCAACCGGAACGGCCGACCACGCAAATGAAGTCGTGCTTGTTGATGGTCAGGTTGATGTCGTGCAGGGCGGTTACGTGATCGCCCTGCTGGGTGACGAAGCGCTTGTTGACGCCGCGGATATCCACGGCCACGCCCTGATCATCCATCGTCTTCTTTTCGGTGAGCTCACCCCAAGTGAGTGCGTTGTCGTTCGCCATGATAGGTCCTTTCTTACTGCGGATGAGCAGCCGCTACTGCTTGGCCACTTGGTCGATGGCATCGGTGTACAGCACGCTGGAGTAGTCGTCACTCACCTTGTCCAAGCTGCCCTGGGTCTTCAGGAATTCAGCGGTGTCCTTGAAAATGCCGGGCAATTGCCCATGGAAGATATCGCTTTGGTCCTTGGCCTGCGGGTAGGTGTATCCCTTGAATTGCTTCTTCACATCGGCCACCGAGTTACCGAGGATGGTGGAGATGGATTCTGCGGAATCATCCGTCTTGCTGGAGATGAGTCCGGCCGCGTAATTCTCCACGGCGGTCCAAGTGTCCATTACCTTCGGATTGGCCTTGATGAATGCGTCCGTGGCGAGCTCCATATCGTAGGTGGCGGAGCCGGTTTTGGCCGTGGCCGCGCTGGAGGTCACGATGGTGCCGCCGTCCGCCTTCAGCTTGCTCAAGACCGGATCCCACACCCAGGCCGCATCGATTTCACCGCGGGTCCAAGCGGCGGACATCTTGTCCGGATCAAGGTTGATGAGGTTCACGCTGGTCTCGTTCATACCGGCGTTGTGCAGGGCGGAAAGCAGCGAGAAGTGCGAGGTGGAGCCGAACGGCACGGCGATGTTCTTGCCCGCGAGATCCTTGATGGACTTGTAGTCGCCGCCGCGGGCCACCAGCGACTCGGCGTCGCCGATGATGTCATGAATCCAAATCACCTTCACCGGCAGGTTCAGCGGAGCGGATGCCGCGCGCACGGCCGGGGAGGAACCGGCGAGGCCGATGTCCAGTGAGTTCGAGCCGAACGCCTGGATCACATCGCCACCGGAGTTGAACTGGCTCCATTGGATGGTGGCGTTCGGCAAGCAGGCTTCCAGCAGTCCCTTGTCTTTGACGATCAGATCCGCGTTCGGGATGGCCTGCCATGCGATGCGGATGGTTCCGCTGAAGTCCTCGTTCTTAGCCGATGGCACTGGGCATTCGGCGACGGCTGCACCCGAGGTGTTGCCGACCAGTTCGTCGGCGGTCGGCATCTTGCCGCAGCCGGCGAGACCGGCAAGCACTGCTGCGGAAGTCAATAGCGCACCAACTTTACGAATTGTTTCACGACGTGTTTCACACAGGTTCTTCATCATGTTCAAGTCCTTCTCTTACGCCTACTCGGATGCTCGAGCGAGTGCTATTCCTTACCGACCCACGGAGTCACCAGATGGGTGATGCCCAGAATCAGCCAGTCGAGCAGCAAGGCCGCGATGCCGATGACGAAGATGCAGGCGATGGTCAGCGGTGTATTGAGTTCCGTGCCGGAGAGGTAGGCGAGCGCGCCGATGCCCGGAATGCCATTGTTGAGCTCGGCGGCCACCACGGTGGTCCATGCGAAGCCGACCGCCAGTCGAATGCCGTTCATAATGGATGGCAACGCGCTCGGGAACACCACGAACAGGAACGCCTTCGGGCGGGATGCGCCTAAGGATAGTGCGGAGTTCACGCGATCGCGATTCACGCCGTTGATGCCATCAACGGTGGCGAGCACGATCGGCGGGAATGCCGCAAGGAACAGCAGCCAGATCTTGGTGGTGTCGCCGATGCCGAACCAGACGATCAAGAGGCCGATGTAGCCCAGCGGCGGCAGCGCGCGAATGAAGTTGATGTAGGGCAGGATGATGCGGTTGAGCCAGCCGATTTCTGCCAGAATGAAGCCGACCAGCACGCCGACCGCAATGCCCAGCGCCATGCCGATGCCGATGCGTTCGAGCGAGACCACGAGATGCTGCCAGAGGAAGTACTGCTGTTCACCGCAGACGATGCGCGAGGAGCCCGCCGATGCCGGACGGCAGCTGTTGGCTTCGATGAACGCATCCCACACGGCTTTTGGCCCGGGCAGATACAGAGAATTGATCAAACCGGCCGAGGTCACGCCCCACCAGACGGCAATCAGCAGCATCAGCGAAATAATCGGCTGGATTTTCTTCGACTTCATCCACGCCGGCATCGGCTTGCGCTTGGCTGTAGCGGCGCCCTCCACAATCGAGGTGCCGACCACTGCCGTGCCCGCCACCACCGGAGTGTCTGGCGTATTCGACGTATTGGGAGCCGGTGTTGTCGCATCGCTCATAGTCATCTCTCCTTATTGTTCAAGTTCCTTCACCACGTTGCCGGCAGCATCACTGGTCGGCGTCAGCGGATGTGTCAGCTTGCGGATCGCGAATCGCGACTCCAGTACGAGCGGACAGTTCGCGGGCACGTTCGAGCTCGTGGAAGTCAGGCCATTCGATTGTGCTGCCTTCCGGTGCGGTACCAGTCGGCGTGATGCCCTCGTACTTGACGAGCAGACGGGCCTCTTCGCCGGTGACGCCCTTGCGCTTGACGCGCAGCACCTCAACGTTGTAGAGCACTCGGTCGCGGCTCAACGGGTAGATAATCACCAAGCACACGAACGTGAGCAGGAAGAATACGCCGGGCACCAAGGTCGCCACATTGTAGAGGGCGGTTTTGGTCGCGGCGGATTGCACTGCGGTGGCACCGGACTGATAGCCGACCCAGTCAAGCGACAATCCGGCAAGTTCGCCAGCCACAGCCTGACCGATCTTGCGGGCGAACGAATAGCATGAGAAACAGGTGGCTTCCTCGCGGGTGTCCCGGGTGACTTCGATATCGTCGATCACATCGGTGATCATGGCCCAAATCACCAGATTGAAACCCATCAGCGCGAAGTACATGAACACCGCGCCAAGCAGGAACACAATGCCATTGCGGGTTTGAATCACAAACAACAGCAACATGGAGACGGCACCCAGCGCCGAAGCGAACGAGCAAATGGACTTGCGCCCGAAGCGCCGGGTCAACGGCTTCACGAACGGCACCACCAGGAACATCACCGCCGTACCGAGCAGACCGGAGATGGAGGCGAGCGCCGCCGAACCGAATACATCGGTGTACACATAGGTCATCAGCTGGTTGCTGAACAGCTGCGCCACCAAGAGGCACAGGGCCGCGGCCACAATGCCCAGCATCGAGCGGGAGGAGAACGCGTTGGCGATCATATGCAGCGGCGAGCGCTTCTCGCCTTCCTTCGTGTTCTGGTCGGGATCGGGATGCACACGTTCGGTCACGTTGAAGTAGCAGATCAGGTAGCCGATGAATGCGGCGATGGAGACCACGGCGGCCACGATGGCGAAGATGTGGGTGCCGTCTCCACCACGGATGACCTGATGACCGTCCACCTTCTGATAGATCACGATAGGTGCCACGATACCGAGAATCAGGCCTCCGATGGTGCCGCCCATGCTGCGCATGGTGGACAGGCTGGTGCGGTCGTCAGCTTCGGCGGAAATGGTGGAGGCCAGGGAACCGAATGGGATGTTGACGCAGGAGTAGAAGAAGCACCACACCACGTAGGTCACGGACATGTAGACGATCTTGACCCACATGTCGGCGTCGATGGCGAACGTCTGGTACATGAGGAAGGAGAGAATCACGAGCGGTGCGGTGAATCGCATCATGGTTACGCGGAATTTACCGCCCGGATGGTCCTTGGAACGGTCGACTACCACGCCGACGGTCACATCCATTACCGCGTCGAGCACGCGCGCCAGCAGGAAGAGCGTGCCGACGATGGTACCGGGGATGCCCATGACCTTGGTGTAGAAAATCATGAACCAGGTGCCGGCAAACACGAACATGAAGTCAGTGCCGAAATCGCCGCACATGTATCCGATTTTGTCTCGCCAGCCGAATGGTCTGACGGCGGTCGAGCTACCGCCGTCCGCTGATGCTGACTTGCTGCTGTGTGTCTTTCCCATGATGTTGCCTCTCTAGTCTTGCGCTGCGCCGCATATCATTCGCGGGCAGCAGTCACGCTGTCCAAACCGTGGTTCCTTCCTTGATGGTTGCGAGTACGTTGCGTTCGCGGACGCGGGCCGCAGCTTCGGCGCTGTCCGCCGACGCGGCCAGCGGGTCCGCGTCAAGAATGGTCAGATCGGCGATTTTGCCGGCTTCCAGGGTGCCCTTACGTGCTTCCTCGCCATACTGGTAGGCAGCGTTGCGCGTGATGGCACTGAATGCCTCCCATGCCCCGACGCACTGCGACCGGTCGAGCTGCACGCCATGCTTGGTCACGCGGGTCATGGCGCACCATGCGGCGAAGATGAGGTCCGGCGGCACAATGGGTGAGTCGGTGTGGAAGGTGAAGGGAAGATCGTAGTCCAGTGCGTCATGCACCGCCGAGATGCGGGATGCGCGTGCGAATCCCAGGTTCTTGATGTGCGCATCACCCCAGAACCAGCAGTGGGAGACGAAGATCGAGGGAATCATGTGCACGGCAGCCATACGCGCGTATTGATCGTGGCGAGTGAGCTGGCAGTGGACCATCACCGGGCGCAGATCGAATTTGCCCAGTGTGGTGCTCGCATGATAGGCGGCGGTGTATTGGGTCAAAAACTGTTCGCTGGCGGCATCGCCATTGCAATGCGCCATGACTTTCCAACCACGCTCGAGTGCATGGTCAAGGAACGCGCGCATGGCTTCATCGCTGAGGATTCCCGCGCCTCGGTAGCCGGCCGGCTCGCTGGAGTTGGCGGATGCGGGCAGCGGCTCGTATGGCTCGGAGAGCCATGCGCCGCGTGCCTGCGGGGAACCGTCCACGAACAACTTCACACCACCAAAGCGCAGATGATTCAGGTACTGAATGCCTTCACTGGTGCCGCCGCTGGCATAAGAGCCAACGGATTCGAACACCGCATCCAAATCCTGCCCCATCATCGGATAGCAGGTCAGGTCAAGCTTGAGCTTATGGGCTTCAGCGAGTTTGACGAATCGCTCGGCATATCCGGGAGCAGTGGCTCCATCCTGACAAGTGGTGATGCCGTGGGACGCATATTCGTTCTGAATGTCCTCGGCCAGATCTTCAACGCTTTTACTGGGCATAACCGCCGGGTGCATCAGAATCGGCATGATTGCGGGCGTTTCGGCGAAGTAGCCGTTGAGTTTTCCATCGGCGTCTGTGCCATACACGCCGCCGGCCGGCGCTTCGGCATCAAGCTCGAGGCCAATCAAGCGAAGCAGTGCGGTGTTGCAGACGATGACATGGCCGGATACATGGGCGATGACCGTCGGCACGTCGCCCAATAAGGAGTCGAGCACATGACGGTCGGGATGCACGCCTTCGGCCAGCTCGTTCTGGTCATAATTGAAACCATGCAGCACGCCGCCTTGGGGCAGCGGGTGCGCGGCGAGGAACTCTGTGAGTCGTGAGCCGATTTCGGCAAAATCGGCGCAGCCGGCCAGGTCGGCGTCGGTGAGACGCTGACCCATGCCGGCGAAATGCGAATGGGAGTCGATGAAGCCCGGCATCAGACAGGCACCGGCCAGATCACACTCCTGCGGCTTGCGGCCACCTACGGTGATCATGGCGCCCGCGCGATCACGGGCTTCATCGAGGCCTCCCACGAAGACGATGCGGCCACGGTCATCCGTAAGCAGCGCTTCCGCTGTTGCGTCAGGCGCGGTCATAGTGCGGATTGTGCCGCCGGTGTAGAGCGTTGCCATCATCGTCTCCTCGTGTTGGTTAGTACTGTGTACCGGTTCCGTACGCTGTACTGGTTATTCGGCTGCCGATCAGTCGGTTACAGCGAGGTGCTCGTACATGTCCTGGAGCATCTCATCGGTGATTTCGACTGGGTTGTTGTACAGGTTCGGGTGGCGACTGATACGCACCAGGTCGGCGATCTGCTCGGCGCTCAGGTTGAGATCCTTCAATCCGGTGCGCAATCCCACCTTGACCTTGAGCTCATGGATGGCGTCGGCCATTGCGTCGACATCCTCGAAACCGATTGCGCGAGCGAACTCCTGCACTCGACCGTGCTGAGCGTCCTTGTTGATGCGGGCGAACCAGTCCAGGGTCAGACCGCAGGCCTCGCCGTGCGGAATGCCGTGGATGTTGGTCAGCGGGAAGGAGCAGGCGTGGGAAGACGTGGTCTTCGGCAACGTGAACGCAAGGCCGGCGATTACCGATGCTTCGCACATCTTCTGGCGGGCTTCGGCATTGTCCGGCTCAGCCACGGCAATCGGCAGGTATTTGAACACCAGCGGTGCCGCATGGATGGCGCAGGCATCACAGATCGGCTGATGGCCTTTGCTCCAGTAACCTTCAATAGCCTGGCTCAACACATCCATGCCGGTCGAGGCGGTGACATGCGGCGGCACCGAGTAGGTGAGTTCCGGATCGATGATGGCCACGGACGGGAAGAACCCGTCGGAGACAATCGGCGCCTTCTTGCCGAGCGCACGGTTGGTGAGCACGGATACGCAGGTGACTTCGGAGCCGGTGCCAGCGGTGGTGGGCACGGCGATGATGGGCAGATGTTCCTGCGGCATGGCCTTACCGGTGCCGTGGTATTCGGCGATAGAGTCATTGGTCAGCGCGATGCTTGCCGCCGACTTGGCGAGGTCCATTGCGCTGCCGCCACCCATCGCTACCACGAACTTCAGATGCTTACTGCGAATCAGGGACGCAGCCTTGTCTACTTCGGTGACGTCCGGGTTCGGCGAGAAATCGGAGAAAATCTCGCTGATTGCGCCTTCAGAGTCCTTGACGATCTTCTCGGCGGTGCCGTTCTTGGCGAAGAACCGCTCGCAAACCAGCAGACCGCCGTCCGCCAGGCCCATTTCCGCAGCCACATCCTTGATTTCACGGACGCGACCATTGCCGAAGCGAATAGCCACCGGCTGTTGATAATCCCAAAGCATGGTGTTTCCTTTCCGAGCCTGAGTGCGTCTCAGTCGCAGAAGTTGTCGTCGACCCAGGTCAGGACCTCGTCCACCTTGGGCAGTTCGGCCTTGAGTTCTTCGGCGGTGATGGTCAGCGGCGGGCAGATGTTCACGTTGGTTTCGCGGCCGAAGGTCAGGAAGCCCTTGTCCTTCAAGGCGCCCATGATCTTGCCCATCACCGGGTTGGCGGTGTGGTACGGACTCATCAGCTCGCGGGTCTCCTTGTTCTTCACGATGGTCATGGCGGAGAAGAGGCCGATGCAGCGGGATTCGCCCACGCACTTGTGCTTGGCTTCCATTTCCTCGAGGAATGGCTTCAGGATGCCTTCCATCTCCTTGACGTGGCCGGCGATGTCGTGCTCGACGTAGTAGTTCACGGCGGCGACGCCTGCGGCGCAGGCCAGCGTGTGGCCGGAGTAGGTCAGGCCGCACTGCAGCACGTGGTCGGTGAAGTAGTCGGAGATCTGCTTGGAGACGACCACGCCGCCCAGCGGCACGTAGCCGCAGGTGACGCCCTTGGCGAAGGTGAAGATATCAGGCTTGATGTCGAAGTTCTGCCAGGCGAACATCTTGCCGGTGCGGCACCAGCCGGCCATGACCTCGTCGCAGATCATCAGGATGCCGTACTTGTCGCACAGAGCGCGCACGCCTTCCATGTAGCCCTTTGGCGGCAGAATCACGCCGTTGGCGCCGACGATGGATTCCATCAGGATGGCGGCCACATCATCCGGGTTCTCATAGATGAGCTGGTCTTCGAGGCGCTTCAGGTACAGGGCGGTGACCTTCTCGTCGTCCTCACCTCGGTTGAAGCCGTCCTCGTACATGTTCGGGTTCATGAAGTGCACGAAGCTCGGGGCAGCGCCACCGGCTTCAGTGGCGAAGCGGCGCCAGTCGCCGGATGCGAAGGATGCGCCCAGCGTGGAGCCGTGGTAGGAGCGGTAGCAGCTGAAGATCTTCTGGCGGCCGGTCACCATGCGTGCCATCTTGATGGCGTTCTCGTTGGAATCGGCACCGCCGTTGGTGAAGAACACGCGCTGGTAGAAGTCGTTACCGGCAAGGTCGACGATCATCTTGGCGAGCTTGGACTTCGGCTCGGATGCGTAGGCCGGTGCCATGAAGCACATCTTGCTGGCCTGATCCTTGATGGCATCCACAATCTCCGGCAGTTCGTGGCCCAGGTTGGAACACACCAGCAAGGACGACATGTCGGCGTACTTATTGCCGTCGTAATCGTAGACGTAGATGCCCTTGGCGGACTTGACCGGCATCACCGGCTCGCCCTGCTTGTGCCAGGACTGCATCACATACTCGCGGTGCAGCTCGGCAACTTCTTCGCCGGTCAGTTCCTTTTCAGCCAGTGATTCGCTCATCGTCTCGTCCTTTCTTGGGGCTTTGGTAGGCCGAATGGACGAGACCGCGTGAGACAGAAATGTGCACGATACACAATCGAAACATTTGTTTCGCATGTACCGGATTGCACTCTGTCGAAGCCATCCGTTCGGCAACTGCATGAAATCCTTGTGGATTCCGTGATTGCTTTGCAGTCTACGAGCGAACGCGCTGATGTTCTATATCGCAGAACCTAAAGATGATTGTGCTCCAGCACAATCAGATGTCAGCAGTCAAGGATCTCCCGCACCTGCAACCCCACCGAGAGGAACTCGCGCGTACGGAAATCGGACAGGCTCACACCGAGGATGTCCTCGATTTTGTTGAGTTTGTAGCTCACGGTGTTGCGATGCACAAACATGCTGGCCGCGGTCTCTTTGACCGAGCCGGAGAACTGGAAATATGCACGCAACGTTTCGGTCAGATCCGTGCCGTTCACGCGATCGTATTCCACCAGCGGACCGATGCTGTCCTGGTAGTAATCCTCCAAAATCGCACGGTCCGAGACGGCCAATAGCAACTTGTCGATGCCGGAATTGTCATAGAGCGCGACTTCACCCACACGACCGCGCAGATGCTGCAATCGCTCGAGCTTGAGCGCTTGATTGTAGCTTTTGCCGATGCACCGGGCGGATTTGGTGACTTTGCCGACGCCGATATAGGTGCGTTCGAGTATCACACCACGTCTGCGAATGGCAGCAATGATCTCGCGTACCATCATCTCCACCTGTTCGGCTGTGTACCGCGCGAACACCAGTACTAGACGCTCTTCGATATGCACCAGCGCCACACGCCATTGGTTCGCCGTGATCAGCGATTCGGCCTCGCGCGAATATTTGGCGATGAGCTCGGCATCATGACCGCCGTGTTCCGCATCCGCGCATGCGCTGAACACGGTGACGCAATAGTTCCAATCCTTGCCGAAGCCGGATTGCTCCAAGTATTCGAGGTACATTTCCTCCCGGTCTGGGTGGAATATGGCGTTCTCCAGCGCTGCGGCCAACTCCATGCTGTGCTTTTCGCTCATCGTGATCGCCAGGCTGAAGCTGTGCATGATCTGCGCCATATGCACGCTCCACGGCACCTTGAACAGCGGAAAATCATGTTCATCGCAGAACCGGATGGTTTCCGGGCTAATCTGGTGGATGAACGGTCCGATGTTCACCACCACGCCCGTCGCGCCGGAAGCATAAGCACTTTTGCCCAGCGGATACAGATCCTCCTGCGTCTCCAAACCGATACCGGTGGTGAAGGCGATCTCCTGCCCTTCCAGGAAGCTGGCGATCTCCTCGTTCTCCACCATATGCACCCAGCGCACCGGCTTTTCGAGGCCATTGTTGCCGGCCACCAGCACCATGTCCTTATCGGCGGCCTGTTCCACCAGTTCCTTCAACCGGACGGTCATTCGCCCTCTCCTTGTCTTGGTACCACTGTCTTGGATTACAGCACAATCGAGGCGCCGGAAATCACCAATAGCACATACGTAAGCTTCAGAAAAGCCTCCTGGCTGACATGTTGCTGCAGCCGATTGCCGATAGCAATCGCCACGATCAGCAGGGGAATCGACACGGCAGTGAGCATAAGCGCATGCGGTGTAATCACGCCAGCAGCCCCTTGCTGCACGGTCAGCACCGAGTTCAACGCCACCCATACGCACGCCATCGTGGCACGGAATTCGTTCTTGTCTTTGAGCCGCGCAGCCGCGTAGATCACCAATAGCGCACCGCCGGAGATGAACATGCCATGGATCACACCGGCCAAGAGCACGATGACGATGAGCAGCCAATGCGGCGGCTCGCCATGCGATGGCCATATCAGGTTCTTCAGCGCAATCACGATGATGAACACGCCATAGGCCTTCTGTAATGGAGCGAGCGGCAATGCGGCATACAGCACCACGCCCACCGCCATGCCGATGGCCATCAACCCCACCATTTCGCCGAGAATCCTCCAGCGAATATGGGCGCGATGCTGCACGCCCAGCCATAGGCAAGCCAGCAATGTGGTGATATTCAGCACCACTTTGGCGGTATCGGTGCCGAGCAGCAGCATCGAGAACGGCATGGCGAGCACGGTTCCCGCGAATCCGGTGATCGCCTGAATCACGTTCGCGGCAAACAGCACGACCAGAAACAGCACATCGCGCACGTTCTCGCCCATGGGCCCTCCCGCATCATTGAACAATCTGATGTTGGGCCCACACCGTACTGAATGCACGTAAACTGGCGCGTTACATGCTCAGCTGGAGGTCAGGAAGGTTTCGTTGCCGCGCGTGAAGTCAAGCACGGCACCGGCCAACTGCACGTCATTGTTGAGCTCCGGATCGGCAGCCAGCAACTGTTCGGCACGCACACGGGCATCCGCGATCATGTCCGCATCCTTGACCACGCGAAGCAGCTTCAGGCTTGACTTGCCACCGGACTGGGCATCACCCAGTACATCGCCGGCACCGCGGAATTCCAAGTCGGCCTGTGCGATTTCGGCGCCGTCAAGCGAATTATGGATGACTTCGAGTCGTTGCTCGGCAATCGAACCTGGTTCAGCCCGCGAAATCAGGAATGCCCAGGAATTCGTGCCACCACGACCCACGCGGCCACGCAACTGGTGCAGCTGAGAGAGGCCATATCGATCGGCATCGAAAATGACGATGCAGCTGGCCTGTTTCACATCCACACCGACTTCAATCACCGTGGTGGAGACCAGAATCGGCGTCTTGCCTGTTGCGAAATCGGCCATGACTTGGGTTTTGACCTCATCCTTATCGCGACCGGTCAGCGTGGCGAACTGGATGCCGGCGAACTGCGGCAGCTTTTGCAGGCGCCCGGCAATCTCCTCCACCGAGTGCAGCGGCGGGCGGGCCTCGGCTTCACCGTTGTCATCATAGGTTTCGTAAGGATTATCGATGCCGATGCTGTCGTCGGCTTCCGCGCTTCGCTTGCGCCTGCCAGCCGAGGCGGTCTCAGCTTCATCGTCCATATCGATGCGTGGGCAGACGATATAGGCCCGCTCCCCCGCGTCAACTCGTGCACGGATGTGTTGGAACATACGCACCATCGTGGGTGCGTCGGCTTCGTTCACCACCACCGTGCGAATCGGCTTGCGCCCGCCCGGCAGCTCGGTGAGCCAGGAGATGTCGAGGTCGCCGAACCATGTCATGGCGGCAGTGCGCGGAATCGGTGTGGCGGTCATGACCAGGAGATGCGGCGTGGTGCCGTCATCGGTTTTGGCGTTGAGGCTTTCGCGCTGTTCCACGCCGAAGCGGTGTTGCTCGTCGATCACCACCAAGGCCAGGTGCGGGGCTTGGAAGGTTTTGGAGAAAGCCGCATGCGTGGCCACGATGATGCCCTGCTCGCCGCTGGCTGCCGCGGCCAACGCCTTGCGGCGGGCGGCCAGCTTCATGCCACCGGTCAGAAGTGTGACCGGCACTTGCGGACTGAGGTCTGCCACCATTGCGCTGATGGTTTCGGCATGCTGCTCGGCCAGCACTTGGGTCGGTGCCACAAGCACGGCCTGATAGCCCGCACCCACAGCCTGCAGCATGGCGGCGAGCGCCACCACGGTTTTGCCGGAGCCCACTTCGCCTTGGAGCAGGCGTTGCATCGGCCAGTCGCGGGCAAGGTCGGCGGCGATATCGTCAATGACCTGCTGCTGGCCGGACGTCAGCGTAAACGGCAGGGAGCTGATGAACTGATCGCGCAGGTTGTGCGCACCATTGCCACTTTCAGTGATATTCGCTGCAGTAGCTGCCGACGTATTATCCAATAGGCAGGGATGGGCCGCGGATGTATGCGCATGCGATCGGGCTTTGAGCAACGATACCTGGGAGATGAACGCTTCCTCATAGCGCAGCGTATCAATAGCTTCATTGAATCGTGCACGTGAATCAGGATCGTGAATGGCAAGGAACGCTTCGGCTCGGTGCATCAGGCCTTTGGACGCACGGATCTGCTCGGGCAGAATGTCGGGAATGGCATGAGCTAGCGCGCCAACCGCCGATGCCATCGCGTTGTTACCCTCGGCGTCGTTCGGCATGTTCGATGCATCGTCCTCTGCAGTATCAGCCGACTGATTCTCACCTGGCTGCACGGCGATGCTGTTGGTAGATGGCGGCACCAACGAGGTTTGCGCGCTTTGCGAAGTCGAGGTACGCGCACCCATCATCCATAAGAGATTCAGAATCGTTTCATGGATATGTTCGGAGGAGATGCGCGAGCTGGCATGGTAGACCGGGCGCGGGCGAGTGACGCGCAGTGTTGCTTCGTCAATGGAATCGGCGTCATATTTGAGTTTCGAACCGGTCGGCAGTGCTGCAGCAGCAGTCGCGCCGGCGAACTCTGGTGGGGCTACGGTCAGAAAATCCGGGTGGGTGAATTGCAACTGGCCCATATATTCGCTGGGCGTACCGGAGACCACCAATACCGGACTGGACTTGAGTCGCATGCTCACCCAGTCGATGTAGTTCTTTCTCCCGCCGAAGAAGGTGAGCTGTGCAGTGCCGCCGGGCATGTTGTGGGCACGGGCGAAATCAGCGTCATCAACAGTGGCGATGACACGCAGCATACGGCCTGGCACCACACGCACATCGCGCACGGCGGCTACGAATGCCATCTGCCGGCCGAGCTGTGCCTCGCGCAGGGTCGCGAGACGTACTGGGTCGGTGACGCGGAACGGAAAATAGGTCAGGGCCTCACCCACCGTGGTGACGCCCAGCGATTTGAGCGCGGACACGCGTCGCTTGTTGGTGATCAACGATGCGAGTGCGGTGTTCAACGTAATGCTCATGACTGCCTATTCTATTGCTCCCCTTCGTGGCCTTATGAGCCACGCTTCTCCACACCACGCCCCGCCCACCTCTTCTGACTGTAGGTTTTTGAACGTTGACTGTAGGAAATCGAACGAAATACGTTCAAAAACCTACAGTCAGTGTTCAAAAACCTACAGTCAAAGAGACCAGGTAGGAGAAATGACGGGTGGGGGATAAAACAAAACCCGCCCAGCCGAAGCTAAGCGGGTTTCGCAAACGTCAATACGTGATTCACGCGGCCACGCGCTGAACCTTGCCAGCCTTGAGGCACTTGCCGCACACGCGCAGGCGAGTGTTCTCGCCGTCGATGGTGGTGCGCACAGACTGCAGGTTCGGGCGGAAGGTACGCTTGGTACGACGATGCGAATGAGATACGGTGTAACCGGTCTGCGGACCCTTACCGCACACTGCGCAACGAGCTGCCATGATGGACTCCCTTAAACCTTGATGTTTCAAGTCTTTCACGCGTCCAGCCGCCGGTTTTGCCCGACATGCCGAACACACAACTTTACAAATATATAGCTCAATACCGACAACCGCAACCCTTGCGTGTATCATGCCGCGGCAATGACGGCTTGAGCGCTTCGAGCGAGTCTAGCGGAACGCCTCGAAATTCGATACAACTCGCCGCCGCGTCTATTGACCGTTCCAGCCAACTCCCATATAACATCGATATATAAGAGACCAAGGGAGCGAAGGGGCTCTCCCGCGAGGCAAGTGGCGCGGCACGTATGCAACGGCACAGCTCCACCTCCGCGCATCAGAGCGGCACGCGGCATAACCGGCAAGCAAAGGAGGCTGTCATGTTGGATCTCAGGCGAGGTATCGGCACCCATCAACCAAGCGTCATTTCACTCGGTCAAGTGTGGGTGGACATCATGATGAACGTGGATTCGGTGCCGCCACAAGGTGGATTCGCCGTGGCCGACCATCCCAAGCCTTCGATCGGCGGCAGCTACCGAGTGCTCGAGGCGGTCAGCCGCATGGGCGTTGCCGCAGAGCACGCCGGCATTCTCGGCAATGGCCTGTGGGCCAACTTCATCCGGCAATCATTCCAAGACAACGGCATCAACCACATCGGTCAGGACCGGCTGGATGAGGATTCGGGCTTCCGCGTGGTGCTGAATTCAGGGGACCCGAAGAAAACCTTCATCGCCTCCTACGGCGCCGAGGCCCATGGCGACGCCGATACATTCGTTATGCTCGAACCGCAAAACCATGATGTGGTGCACATCAGCGGCAATACGTTGATGGACCACACGGCCGCCGGCGTGGACGGATTCCTGCTGCAGGCCGGCACCGATCCAGCCACGCGCGATTACGCTCTAGTGATCAATCCCACCAATACGCTGCGCTTGGTCAATGACCACATGCTCGAGGACTTGGTGCTGGCACGCCCGATCTGGTCATGCAACCGTCAGGAGGCCATGACTTTGGCCGAACGTCTCGGCGCCCCGATCGACGACAGCAAGGTGACCATCGGCGGCGGACTCGATGACTTCATGCATCAGCTCTGTGATGGACTGGGCACTACGCTGCGCGCCCCATTGGTGGTGCGTGTGGGTTCGTTGGGCGCTTGGGTGCGCGAGCCAGGCGGCGAGACGATGCACATCCCCGGTTTCCCCACCAAGGCCGTGCACACCCGCTCCGCCGGCGGATGCCACACCGGCGTGATGTGCGCGATGCTGGCCGAAGGTCGAGGACTGCCCGAAGCAGTCAAAATTGCGAACGCCGCCACCTCCATCGCCATCTCCCGCAGTCGCAACGGCATCCCGCAGTGCCCGGACTACGACGAGGCACTGGCACTGATCAAGCAGGCGGCATAGCCCGCAGCCAAAAATCCGATTCGAGCATGGCAGTGCATCACACATCCATGCCATTGTTCATGTTCCGTTCAACTTGAACGGCGTTATGACTCCATTCGCCGCCTTTACGATGGAATGCAGTCATATCAAATCCGCGAGGAGCATGGATTAATGAGCACTGCCAGCATTGCATCGCAACCGTCCAATGGTGCGAACGGCAAACTGTCCGCACGTGAGAAGAAGTGGATCATCTACGACGTGGGCAACTCGGCGTTCGTACTGCTCTCCACTGCGGTCATCCCGATCTACGCGAAATCATTGATGCCTGCGGACGGCAATATCGTATCCGCCTGGGGCTATGCGCAGACGATCGCCTCGCTGGTGATCGCTTTGCTGATGCCGTTGCTCGGCTCCATCGCCGATGTGCAGGGCATGAAGATCAAGTTCTTCCTCGGCTTCTTCGGCACCGGTGTAGTGATGTGCTGCGCGATGGCCTTGCCATTGACTTGGCTGCCGTTCCTCATTATTTATGTGCTCGCCACCATCGGTCTGAATGGTTCGCTGACCTTCTATGATTCGATGCTTATCGATACGACGACCAACGAACGTATGGATAAGGTGTCATCACACGGCTATGGCTGGGGCTATGTGGGCTCCACGGTGCCGTTCATCGTGTGCATCGCATTGATTTTCGGCGGTCCGGCGCTGTTCGACTGGTCCACCGCAGCCTGCACGCGCGCTTCGTTCGTGATCACCGCGATCTGGTGGGTGGCCTTTACGATTCCGCTGATCACCAGCTACCGTCAGGTGCATTACCGCGCCACTCGCGACCATGCACGCGAGGCGATTCACGGTACGTTCAGCGAGTTGGGCTCCACGTTTGGCAAGATCGTCAAGAACAAGCCGCTGTGGATGTTCATGATCGCGTTCTTCTTCTACATCGATGCCGTGAACACGGTGATTTCGATGAGCACGTCCTATGGCACGCAGCTGGGCATCGACTCCACACAGCTGGTGGTGGCGCTGCTGGTCACCCAGTTCGTTGCCTTCCCGTGCGCGATTCTGTACGGCCGCCTGGCAGGCCGCTTCGGTTGCAAGCCGATGATCACCGCGGCCGTGGTGGCGTACATGGGCATCGTGTTCTTCGCCACGTTCTTTCTGAAGTCCGCGGTTGAGTTCTGGATTCTGGCAATCTTGGTCGGCATGTTCCAAGGAGGCATCCAGGCGCTTTCGCGGTCTTATTACGGCAAGATCATCCCGAAGGACCACGCCAACGAGTACTACGGATTCTACGATATCTTCGGCAAGACCGCCTCGATTCTCGGCACCTTCCTTGTGGCTACCACCACGTCCCTGACCGGCAACGCCTCGCTCGGCGTGCTGTCCATCGCGATTCTGCTCGTCGTGGCGTTGGTCTTCCTCACCCTCCAGAAGGACCCCACCAAGGCGTGATGGGAGTTGTATGCAGGGTAATTAGGCGGAGAGAAGCAGCCTTCTCATGGCGTGGACTTTGCTGCCTCTGACTATGAGACCAATGCGCCACGATATGTGATTATCGGACTTTCGGCCGTCATGTACCACGCAACCGTGTCCCGATGTGCGATTCCGCAGTGAAATCGCATATCGGGACAATTCGCCTTATATGGAATCATTGAAAATCCGCCATTCTTTCAAACAGTCAGAAAACCCAACACACTGTAGCGTTGCCACGAATCGACGGAAACGGCATCTTTCGCAAGTTGTGGCAACTCCGCATACCGCTATTGACAAACAGATGCACTCCCTAGCCGCACCTTACAGCCCCGTGGCCAAACAATAGGGAAACAGCATGATGCCATACCGTGAATCCCTGTAATTTCAACGAATCGACAATGTAGCATTGGCTGGTATGACCGAGCAGCTGGGGCACAATATCGTCGACGATCCCATCGCCTTACCAAGCACGAATCTCATCAAGGATGGTCGACGTCCCCTGTCCGTGCTGGTGGTCAGCGAATCGTCGCTGGAGCAGACCAATGGCGTATCCGGCAGCGTCAAGCATATTCTCGAGCGGTTTGCCGAGCGCGGGTTCAGCGCCCATGTCATCGCGCCGCAACCGGCTCCCTCGAACGGCACTTACGCGGGATTCGAAGTGGACGAAGTCCCGACTGTGCCAATCCAGAAGTTCAACGTCGCCATCTCCCCCAAAACCCCGATTATCCAATCCATCGAAGACGGGCCTAAACCGGATATCATTCATATTGCCGCACCAATCTCCAAACTCGGCCATGCCGCGCTCATCGCCGGCGAGGAACTTGGCGTGCCGACTGTGGCCATCTACCAGACCGATGTGGCGCAGTACGCACGTCGATTCGCCCGGCAGGCAGTGGATGGAGTCGCCCCGCATCACACCGGCTGGCTGCGCAAGGTCAGCAAAGCGGCGGGAGACAAAGCCGAAGGCATCGTGGCCAAGCGCATCGCACAGATGCATAATATGGCCACATTGACGCTCGCCCCCACCAATCAGGCGAAGCAGCATTTGGAATCGTTCGGAGTGAAACCGTCACTGATCCAGCTGTGGGGTCGCGGCGTGGATTCCACGCTCTTCAATCCCTCACGCGCCACCAATGCACAAGCGACGCAGCTGCACCGCGCATGGAGCCATGACGGCACCATGCCGGTCATCGGCTATGTGGGCCGGCTCGCCCCCGAAAAACAGGTCGAGCAGCTCGCGGCACTGAACGATCTCAATGTGCAGCTGGTTGTGGTGGGCGCGGGCCCGATGGAGGATGAACTGCATCAGCGTCTGCCCGACGCAGTGTTCACCGGCATGCTGCACGGCGACGATCTGGCCGACGCCTATGCCGCACTCGGCATCTTCGTGCACACCGGCAACGAGGAGACGTTCGGACAGACCATTCAGGAGGCCATGGCCTCCGGACTGCCGGTGATTGCCCCAGCCAGCGGCGGGCCAATCGATCTGGTGGAAAGCAACGTGACCGGATTGCTCTACAAACCCAATGATGCAGACGACCTGCGCGCCTGCGTGACGCGGCTGATCGAAGACGCATCATTGCGCCGGCTGATGGGCACCAATGGTCTTGCCGCCGTGCAGGGCCGCACATGGCCGATGATGGTCGATCGGCTCATCGACTATTACCGTCTGGCCATGGATCTCAATCTCGCCCGCCGCGCCTGAATTCCACCGGCCGGCTCTGCGGCCCGCCCCACGCGTATACTATTCTGGGCGCGGCGGGACATCTGCATCCCCACGTGCCACCCTGGCAGGAACACACGTCAAAGAGAGCAGTATGAGTCAGACCGAACCCGACGCGGCCGCACAGTCGCAGCCGCACATCTCCGATACGCCGGCGGCAGCATCCACCGAAACCATCGGCACCGGCAATAACACCAAGCACGCGCTGCACACGAATCTGAAGCGCGGCATGGAATCACGCCATCTGCAGATGATCTCGCTCGGCGGCGTGATTGGCACCGGCCTGTTCCTGAGCTCCGGCTACACGATTCAGCAGGCCGGCCCGATGGGCACGATCCTGGCCTATGCCATTGGTGCGGTCATCGTGTACTTGGTGATGCTCACGCTCGGCGAACTGTCCGTGGCGATGCCGGTCACCGGTTCGTTCCATGTATATGCGGAGAAGTTCATCGGCCCCGGCACCGGCTTCGTGATCGCGATTCAATATTGGCTCACATGGACGGTGGCGCTCGGCTCGGAATTCACGGCGGCCGGCCTATTGATGCAGCGATGGTTCCCGGATACGCCAACATGGGCATGGTCGGCAGCCTGCATCGTACTGATATTCACCCTCAACGCACTCTCCGTACGATTCTTCGCGGAGGCGGAATTCTGGTTCGCCTCGATTAAAGTGTTCGCCATCTGCGCGTTTATCGCCATTGGTCTGCTCGCGATTTTCGGCATTATTCCGATGAAGGGCTACACGCACGCCCCGATGTTCGGCAACCTGGTGAAGGACGGCATCTTCCCGAACGGGTTCATGCCGGTGTTCGCCACCATTTTGACCGTGAACTTCGCGTTCTCCGGCACCGAGCTCATCGGCGTGACCGCCGGCGAGACGCGCGACCCGGAAACCGCCGTGCCGAAGGCCATCCACACCACGCTGTGGCGCTTGGTCCTGTTCTTCATCGGCTCCATCGTGGTGATGTGCGCGCTGATTCCGTGGCGCCAGGCCGGCGTGGGCGAAAGCCCGTTCGTGCTGGTGTTCAGCTCCATCGGCATCCCGTATGCGGCGGATATCATGAACTTCGTGGTGTTGACCGCCGTGCTTTCCGCCTCGAATTCCGGCCTTTATGCCTCCACCCGCATGGTGTGGTCGATGGGCCATGAAGGCATGATTCCCCGCTGGTTCGCCAAGACGAACCGCCATGGCGTACCGGTGCTGGCGCTGTGCACGGCCATGGCTGGCGGCCTGCTGGCGCTGCTTTCCTCCGTGGTGGCCGCCTCCACCGTGTACCTGGTGCTGGTGGCGCTCTCCGGCCTGTCCGCCGTGGTGGTGTGGATCGCCATCGCCTACTGCCAGATTGTGTTCCGCAAGCGTTGGATTGCTTCCGGGCACACGGCGGAGGAGTTGAAGTACCGCACGCCCGGATATCCGTGGACGTCCTGGGGCGCCTTCATTCTGTGCACCGCCTCGTTCCTGCTGGTCTTCTTCGACAAGGAGCAGCGTTTCGCGCTGGGCGCGGAACTGGCATTCCTCGCTCTCTGCTATGTCGCCTACTTCGTGCAGCAGTGGTGGCGCAAGAAACACCCGCGCGAGGAGGACGAGCCATTGCAGCTGCCATGATTCGTTCTTGCCCATAACGGCCCGGGGTCCTGATTGTTCCTGCAATCAGGACCCCGTTCATATCAGAGGGATTGCCAATCCTGCATCTGAACAATGCTTATGCAAACAACTGGCCATGCAGCGACTCAGCATCGGTGAAGCGGATGCCGCCCAGCCCTGCTGCAGTGCCGGCTTCGGCGTTCCACGGCTTATCGTCCACGAATGCGGTATGCGCGTGGTCCACGCCGAAGCGGGCGATGGCTCGGCGGAAGATTTCCGGGTCGGGTTTGTGAATCCGCTCGGCACTGGAGACCACCACGTCATCGAGAAGCCGCAGCGGCGCAAATAGCTCGCGAGCGGCATCAACATATTTGACGGTGAAGTTCGTCAACCCCCAGCAGCGCACTCCGGCAGCGGCCAGATCATTGAGGATTTCAGGCATTCCAGGCAACATACCGACCAAGGCCAATCGCTGGCGGTCGAAATACACCCGGAAAGCTTCGAGCGCCGCTGAATCCAGCGCACGGTTGGAGTCCGCTCCAGCTGCATAGTCGCCATTGCCGCCAGTAGCCCCAACCCCAGTCAACCCATGATGTTCGGCATAATCAGCCAGAATCCTTTCTTCGCTCCAGCCGAGGTCGGACAGCTCATCATAATGCCAGAAGCCATAGGGATCATCGCGATCAAACAGATGGCCGATTACCGCAGCCGGCACCTGACCCTCCAGAGGCATACGAGGTTGCCAATCGACTAACACATCGCAGAAATCGAAGATCACATCGGAATATCGCGCTAATCCAGCCATGCTGCACATGGTAGACCCCGCACTGAATCACCGTCTATGAACGATGTGCGATTGCAACACAAGAATCCCTACACTTTTTGTTCATCTCAACCAAAGTGTGCGGGAACCGGCCACGCCTACCATAGGCCTTATGACCGGTCGCATTGCTGCATGCCGCTTCGGCGTCATTATGCTCAGGATTTTCTGGTGGACCACGCTCATCGCCACCATCGCCCTTATTGCCTCCCTCACCACCATACTGACCGTCGGCTGGCCGGCTACTTGGGTGGATGGCTGGCCCATATGGACAATCGCGTTAATCGCCGTCATCATCATCGAATCCATCATCTTCTGGATCGGCATCATCACCGTCTATGCCACGTCCGTGCAGCTCGGCATCAAAATTCGCGTCATCGGCGTGCTGTGTGGCTGGATTCCCGTTGCCAATCTCATCGCGCTGCGACTCATTATTCGCACAGTAGGCGAGGAAGTGCGTTTTGAATCGGCAAAGGAGCAGCTCGACCGCTCGCGCGCCGGGGCCCGTATCTGCGCCACACGGTACCCGGTGCTGTTGGTACATGGTGTGTTCTTCCGCGATACGAAAGCACTGAATTATTGGGGTCGCATACCTGCCGAATTGCAGCGCAATGGCGCGGTGATCTACTACGGCAATCATCAGTCGGCCGCTTCAGTGGCGGATTCCGCGCGGGAGCTCACCGAGCGGATCCGTCAGATCGTGGCACAGACCGGTTGCGGCAAAGTCAATGTGATCGCCCATTCCAAGGGTGGGCTCGACATGCGCTACGCCATCGCCCGCTGCGGAGCGGCACCATATGTCGCATCGCTGACCACCATCAATACGCCTCATCACGGCTGCGGTTTCGCCGATTATCTGCTGGAGAAGATTCCATTGGCCGCTCAACGGCAGGTGGAGACCGCATACAATACCGCAGCCTCGCATCTGGGCGACAAGCAGCCTGATTTCATGGCCGCCGTGCATGACTTGACCCAGGCTGGATGCGCCCGGCTCAACGTCGAAATCGGCGACCGGAATGAGATCAGCGGCCACGTAAGCGACACCGGACCGTTCGCCGGTATCGTCTGCCAGAGCATCGGGTCCAGGCTGGCGCATGCCACGACCGGCAAGTTTCCGCTCAACTTCACGTATCCGCTGGTCAAATGGTTTGACGGACCCAATGATGGGCTGGTGGCGCAGCCGTCGTTCCCGTGGGGCGAGCACTTCACCTGGCTGGAGCCAAACGGCACTCGAGGCATTTCGCACGCGGATATGATCGATCTCAATCGCGAGAATATTCCGGGGTTCGATGTGCGCGAGTTCTATGTGCAGATCGTGGCAGCGCTGAAGCAGCGCGGGCTATAGATATATGCCTAGAAAACAAAAATCCCGCCCAGCTTGGCGGGATATCGGGTGGGCGATGTAGGAATCGAACCTACGACCCCTTCGGTGTGAACGAAGTGCGCTAGCCGCTGCGCCAATCGCCCGATCGGCATAGAAAAACCGGCAAGATGCCGGTCTATGCGAGTGGGCGATACAAGATTCGAACTTGTGACCCCTTCCGTGTCAGGGAAGTGCGCTACCACTGCGCCAACCGCCCGGGTCATCCATCAGGCTGAACTAGCCTTCCGAGAGCGGACAACGGGACTCGAACCCGCGGTCTCAACCTTGGCAAGGTTGCGCTTTACCAACTAAGCTATGTCCGCATGTGTTGTTTTGAAGCAACAGGTGAATAAGATACGCTACTTTGCGGAAAAATGCATCACCTCCGCGTGTCTCCGCAGAATTTCAAGGTTTTTACATGTTCCACATCATCCAGCACATCTGCATCACACACCAGAGCGCAACCTGCCACAACATAGAAAAGTGACCCTCGTCACAGTTACACGCCACACGCGGCAATCTTCCGCCTAGCGCGAAGAAGTTGTCGGATGGCCCATCGCACAATAGGTGCGGAAATAATAACAATCAGGTTTCGCATACCGCTGCCACGAATACTTCGCGCGTATCGGCAGGCGACCACGAATCAGCAAGGAGCGCAATTATGACCAAGCTTCTGTTCGTTGTGGGCAGCCTCCACAAGAACGGCTTCAACCACCAGCTGGCCGAAGAAGCCAAGACCCTGATCGGCGACCGCGCCGAGGTGGAATTCCTCGACTACGCCGATGTTCCGTTCTTCGATCAGGACGTCGAGTTCCCGAACCCGCCGGCCGCCGTCAACGCCGCCCGCAAGGCCGTCGTTGAGGCTGATGGCGTGTGGATCTTCTCTCCGGAGTACAACTACAGCTACCCGGGCGTGCTGAAGAACCTGCTCGACTGGCTGTCTCGCCCGCTGGAGCCGTTCCCGGCTGAGTCCGCCTCCGTGCTGGCCGGCAAGAAGGTCGCCATCTCCTCCGTGGCCGGCCAGTCCGCTGGCGCCGGCACCCGTGCCAAGCTCAACGAGGTGCTGGGCTTCAACAAGGCTGAGGTGCTGCCCGTGGACGAGCAGGCTGGCTTCGCCCTGGCTCCGGAAGCTTGGGGCACCGGCGAACTGGGCCTGACCGATGAGGGCAAGGCCAAGCTGGCTGCCGAGGCCGATGCCTTCCTGAAGTTCGTTGAGGCCTGAGCTTCAGCGTTCTAGCTCATTCATTCATTCACGAAACCCTGCCGACCACTACCGTTCGGCAGGGTTTCTGCGTTGGCAGGGGTACATTTCAACCTCTTACGACATCTATCTGCGTTGCAAGGGGTACCATGCCACTGAAAAACGATATTCAAGCGTTGGCGTTGCGCCATTTCAGAGCGTCAGGCACCCGGCAGGGCACCCCTTGCAACGCAGATAGATGCCGTAAAGAGCTCCGACCTACCCCTGCCAAGCGAGTTATCTCCCATGAAAGGCATCGCAACGCCGCCAACCGCACGATAATGGATGCATGACACAGACATTCTGGACCACCATGAGCACACCAATCGGCCGAATGCTCATGGGCTCGGACGGCACAGCCCTGACGGAGCTCTGCCTCGAGGATTGGTGGTGGGCCAAGACTAGTCCAACCAGCAACGCACGCACTGCAGGCACCTCGGATTTGCCGGTACTGCTGCAGACACGCGAGTGGCTCGATGCCTATTTTGTCGGCAAGCGCCCAAGCCTCGATTCCGCTCCTCCATTGGCCGCGCATGGCACCACATTTCAGCATGAAGTATGGCGGCTTGTCGCCGAAATCCCGTACGGGCAAACCGTGAGTTACGGCGAGTTGGCGGCCGAGTTGTCCGAACGACGCGGCGGCGGGCGCATGGCGGCCCAGGCGGTAGGAGGCGCAGTGAAGCGCAATCCGATCACCATCATCGTGCCCTGTCACCGCGTGGTCGGCGCAGGAAAGGCGTTCGGCGGCTACGGAGGCCGGTTGGACATCAAGGCCGAACTGCTGGAACACGAGGGCGTTGACCTTTCCCGCTTCGATCTTCGCGACCATAGCATCTCGCAGAACGTACGCTGAGCGGCAGCCAACGTACATTTTGCGAGATATTGGGCCCTGAGCGGAGAACAAGCGCATACAAGCAAGCGCATAATAGACAGTGTTGGCATACGGGAAACGGCGGCACTAAGGAGGGCGCGGCATGAACGATATCACCGAATACGCGCGCACCGAGGAGCGCTCGTTTCACGAGCTGCCATTCAATGAGGTCGATGCGTTGATTATCGCGACCCTGGTCTATGAGGATGTGGCCAATATCAGCCCGACCCTGATGCTGGACGAATCGCAGCCACAGTCGTCCGGCAGTTCGTTCGCCTCCCGCCTGCGCGCTTTCGAGCCGCATCATCCACTGATTTGGTTCAGAAATCTGTGGCATCCCGCGCTTGAATCCGTCAGTCTCACCGAGGCGAACGATGAGCTGCACCGATCGCTGGCGACCACCGCGGATGATAAGCCCCATGAGCCGCAGGTCGTTTCGGTCATCGACCCGAATCTGACCCATACGCTGTTCCAAACTTGTGCGCGTTCCCCGCGTTTTGCCGACGTACGTCTTGGCGCAGTGGTCGAGCACATCAATCGCGGCGAGCAGACCCAATTCGCAGCCGCAACATTTCAGCTGCCGGACGGCCGCAACCGCCGCAATCCCACGCATAAGGGCACTTTGGTCATCTCCTTCCGGGGCACCGATGATTCCCTGATCGGCTGGAAGGAGGACTTCAATATGACCTTCCAGTACCCGGTACCTGCCCAACGCGCGGCCAGCGCCTATCTGGACACAGTGGCCCGGCTATGGGCCGGGCCGATTATGCTGGTCGGACACTCCAAGGGCGGCAATCTGGCCATTTACGCCGCGATGAACGCCGACGCCAGCGTCCAGAAACGCATCCGCCATGTCTATTCACTCGACAGCCCAGGTTTCCCGCCTCATGTGGTATCCAGCCCCGCATACCGTGCCATACAGCCAAAAGTGACGAAAATCGTGCCAAGCTCGTCGATCGTCGGCATGATTTTCGACACCCCGGAACCATGCCGTGTGGTCGCCTCCGATTCGCAGGGCATCATGCAGCACTCTGCATACACATGGCAGGTCGACGGCGACCGATTCGTCACTGAACCGGATTTAAGCTCCAGCTCACAACTGTTCAACGAGGAATTGAACCAATGGATCACCAATCTCACCACCGAGCAACGCGAGCGTGCGGTCGATGCCCTGTTTACGGTGCTTGGCGCCACGGGAGCGAACAGCTTCAGTGAGATGATGAGTCGATTCCCCGCATCGCTGCCTTCGATGTTCGGCGCTTTTGTGGGCCTGACTCCAGAGGATCGCCGCCACCTGACATCGGCATTACTGATTTTGCTCAAGGCATCCACCGCCAAAAACAGCGCGGCGAAACCGGCGCACGAATCGCAACCAGACACCCCATCGGAATCCACCGCCGAACAGTAGCCCTCCACTCCTCGGCCAATAATGATTTGCCATTAATTGGTTGAGCTGTATAATAATGCTCAAAATTAGACATTATGACTACATCATCATCGATGCAGCCGCGAGCAACCACACCGAACGAGGAAACAATGTCACGCCCACGCCATGACTCCGAAGTGCTTCCCGCCAGAGATCGCCTTGAAAACGCTTTCTGGGAGCTACTCGCCGACCGCGACTATCGCAAAATCACCGTCACCGACGTGGTGCACGAAGCCGGCGTGAACCGCAATTCCTTCTACTACCACTTCTCCAGCCTTCCCGAACTGGCCGATTCCGCCATCATGCATCAGGTGGAATCCATTCCGATCAATCAGCCCCCCGACCCGAGCGGCGACCCGGAGGAGCAATGGCGCGAACGCATCACTGCCCTGCTCTCCGACCCCGACCAGCATCGTCGCCTTGACCGATTGGCATTGCTCGCCGGCCCGCACAGCACGGTCGAGCTCGGCGAGTCACTGCGCGACTTCGCCCGGTTGCAGATGATCAGCATGCTGCAAAAAGACCCGGATCACCTTGATCTGAAAACCGACCTGATGGTCGAGTTCTCCGTTGGCGGCATGCTGTCCGTGTTGCAACGCTGGCCGGAACTCAGCGGTACCATCGAACTTAAGGATCTGCTCAAGGAAGATGTGGCCGTGCTGGCCATGGGCATTTATCTGGCCATGAGCCGTGAGAACATGCTCACCTATTGGAACCGCATCTTCGCGCACACCACGCAAAAGCCAGGCGCCTAAGCGCCCCGGCAGCGTCCGCCCGATTTGAGAGGTTTCTCACAAAGCGCAATCCGCCACCAATACTGGCGTTTCAGTCTTCCGCACAGGAAGATGGACAGTATGAGTGAACAGAACACAACCCGTTTGGAACATGACTGCATCGGCACGAAGGAAGTGCCGAACCATGTGTATTGGGGTATCCACACCCAGCGCGCCATCGAGAACTTCCCGGTCTCCGGCATCACGGACGGTCAGCATCCCGAACTGATCCGCGCCTACGCCACAGTCAAGCGCGCGTGCGCCATAGCCAACGAAGAGCTTGGCCTGTTGGACCACACCAAGGCCGAGGCGATTCGCCAGGCCTGCCAGGAAATCGAACTCGGCAAGCTGGCCGACCAGTTCCCCGTGGACGTGATGCAAGGCGGCGCCGGCACCTCGGCGAACATGAACATGAACGAGGTCATCGCCAACCGCGCGTTGGAGATCGCAGGCCACAAACGCGGTGATTATGCATACATCCACCCGAACGATGACGTCAATGAATCCCAATCCACTAACGACACCTACCCCGCCGCCTGCAAGCTTGCGCTCATCGATGCGATAGGCCCGCTGGCCGAGGCCACCAAGAAGCTCGCCAAGGCCTTCCATGATCTGGCCGACAAACACATCAATGACGTGACCATTGGCCGCACGCAGCTGCAGGACGCCGTGCCGATGACCTACGGTCAGGAATTCCACGCCTTCGCCACTCTGCTGAAGTCCGATCTGGCGGCGTTCGACCGCGTGGTGCCCTTGCTGGCCCAACTGAATCTCGGCGCCACCGCCATCGGCACCGGCATCTGCGCGGACCTGCGTTTCCGCAAATCCGCCACCGAGCATCTGGCTCGAATCACCGGGCTGCCCATCACCGCGGCTCCAGATCCAGTGGCCGCCATGACCGACATGGGCGCGTATGTGGCCACGTCCGCCGCTGTCAAGAGTCTGGCCGTGCACCTGAAGAAGGCGGCCGACGACTTGCGCCTGCTCAACTCCGGCCCACGCTGCGGATTCAATGACCTCAATGTTCCCGCACGCCAGGCCGGTTCGTCGATCATGCCGGCCAAGGTGAATCCAGTGATTCCCGAATGTGTCAACCAGTGCTGCTTCACGATTTTCGGCATGGATGTGACCGTGAACTGGGCGGTTGCCGAAGGCCAGCTGCAGCTCAACGCCTTTGACCCGGTAATGGTGCACGAGCTGCTCACCGGCATGGCGCTGCTGACCCGCGCCATGACCATCTTCCGCACCAACTGTGTGGAGGACATCGAAATCAACGCTCAGATCGGCCGCGCCTATGCGCAGTCCTCACCGTCCATCGCGGCCGCGCTCAACCACTACATCGGCTATGAGAAGGCCGCCGACATCGCGGCCGAAGCCGTGCACTCAGGCCGTTCGGTGCGCGAGGTGGCCGGCGAGCGCACGGACCTGCCGGCCGAGCAGCTCGACGAGATTCTCGACCCGATTCGTTTGGCTCGCGGTCTCGGTCAGACCTGCCGCGAGCATCAGGAATAATCGTATGCCGGCCGGCTACGGGCTGCCTTCGTCTGCTTGTAGCCGGCCGGTATATTCAGCGAACCTCCACCTATCTCCACAGCTTCCCCCAAATCAACCGATACAGTGGGCAGTATGGATGATTTTGGATTAAGCATCGAACAATGGTTCCACGCCAACGCCGGCCGATTGATTTGGCTGGTGCTGATGATTGCGGTGGCGTTCGTAGCCGACCGCTTCCTGAGCCGCCTGTTGAGAAAGGTGCTGGATAACTCCCAGATTCCCAGCGCCTCGATTTTCGTGAATCTGACACGCGTATTGATTTGGGTGGCGGCAATCGCAATGGTGCTGCAGCCGGTGTTCGGCATCAATCCGACCACGTTGGTCACCGCCCTTGGCGTCGGCGGCGTTGCCCTTTCCTTGGGCCTCAAAGATACGATTGCGAACGTGATCGGCGGCTTCGGCCTGATGCTGGGCCGCGTGATTCAGCCGGGAGATTTGGTGACCGTGCAGGGCGTGACCGGCGTGGTGCACGACATTACGTGGCGCCACACCGCCGTACGTACGCGCGGCGGCGACATTATGGTGATTCCGAATTCCGTGTTGAACACGGCGGCATTGACCAAGCTCGCTCCGTTGACTGAAAGCATGACAAAACTCGAGTTCACGGCCAAGGCCTCCAGCGACCCGGATACGGTGAGTCGCGATATTTTGGCGCTTGTCGGCGCTGCCACTGCGGACGTGGCTCTGGAAGGCCAGCCTCCGCTGGTGAAGTTCACTGGATTCTCCCCCTACGGCATCACCGGCGAGGTGTTGCTGTTCGCGCGCCAAGGCGTGTTGCTCTCAACGATTCGCGACAAGGCCGCCCGGGCCATCGCCGAATCGGATCAGCAGTATCTGGTGGAAGACGGCGGCTCCTCCGACAACCTGTGATCCGCTGATTCGATACCGCACGCATCATACGAAAAATCGGCCGAGGTCTTTGACGGTCTCGGCCGATTTTTCGTATTGCCCGATCACATGAATAACGTCCAGATAGTCAATCCCACGGTAAGCAATATGTAGATGACGACACCGGGATTGGCATATGCGGTGCGCACTTTGAGCCCTGCCGGCAACTCTTCAGGCGCAGTGTAGAATTCCCAGCGACGCTGCCTGGTCCAACGCACCAACAGCACAATGCCGGCGATAATCAGCGCAAATATCGCCATCGAGTAAAATCCGAAGATTTCCAGACAAACCGAGTTGCCGCTCTCCGCCATGCGCATGATCTCGCTCTGATTCATCTGACCACTCAACAATTTGGGGTCAACCAAGCGCATCAACGCCGGCGCAAGTACCGAACCATTGAGATTGATCAACATATGCATGGCTATGGTGTAGAGAAGCTTCGAGGTGCGCGTGTATACATATCCAAGAATCAGGCCCAAGCCAAAGGCATAGAAGAACTGAAACAGATTCAAATGGAACAGCGCAAATGCCAATGCCGACAATACGATCGCGGTTTTCTCCCCATACCTACGGGTACGGGAGATGATTTCCTTACGGCAAATCCACTCCTCGAATATCGGTGCCAGCACGCCGATAAAGAGCACATTCATCCACCAGTCGCCATCCACCATCAATTCATTGAGTCTGTTGGATGCCTGACCATCCGTCATAGCGGCGGAGAGAATATTGCCGATGATGCTGCCCGCGTACATCACCGGAAAACACATGATGAACAGCTGTATGAATTCACCGGGCTTCATCGAATACTGTCGGGTTCTGATTGCCGGCACCAGTCTGAATATCAGCATGCTCAGCGGCATTGCCACCACATAGAGCGGCCCCGAGGAAGCCAACAATATCGCCCAAGTAGGCACGTTGGAGCCAAACAACTGATGTAACGCATCAGTGGCCAGAAAATTCAACCCCAGCCAAGCCACCATCATCACGGTGAGGGCAGCGCCAATCAACGCGAAACGACGATGAGCCACAAACCACCAGTTGCGCTGTGGTTGTTGTGATTGCTGTGATTGCTGCTGCGGTTCAATAGGCTGTGGCATTGGCTGGCTCATACTCATCCCCCGCTCGGTACGGCTCGTATCCTTTGCTATCAGGATACGGCACAAGATGCTGCAACGGTAGCGGCTTAAATTCTTGAGTCTATGCCAAACTTCGTGAAAAGAAGCCACTGAGCCATTGCCATCGGTTTCTTTTCACGAACTATGGCTTCATTTCGTGAGTATGAGCCACCGACAATGACTCAGTGGCTCATACTCACGAAAGTCGGATTCACTACGAAAAAATGAGCCGCCAGCGTTGTATCTAGCGGCTCATTTCATCGCTCTACGGAAACAATCAGCAGGCAAGCGCGGCGACCGGGCGCGGCGTGATGATCACGTCATCGCCGGAAGCCAGGCCGGCAGGCAGCTCATTGGCCGGGAGCTGCACCGTGACCTTGAGCTGCTCGCCCTTGTTCCAGCGCTGGAATTCGCCGGAGGTGATCACCGTGTCCACGCGCACCAGGGAGCCGAGGAAGTGGATGACCTCCACGCGGGCATGTTCGCCAACCTTGGAGTCATTTTGGCCAGGCAGCGACAGCGCAAGGTTCTCGGGACGCACCAGTACGGCAACCGAATCTCCCTTGGCGGAACCGGAGATCAGCGGCAGACGCTGGCCGAAGACCACAGCCTCCTCGCCGTTGGAAGCACCGGGCAAGCGGTTGGTCAGACCGATGAAGGTGGCCACATATTCGGTGGCCGGACGCTGGTACAAGTCCTGAGGGGCGGCGATCTGCTCGATCTTGCCCTTGTTCATCACGCCGATGCGATCGGCCACGGCCAGGGCCTCCTCCTGATCGTGGGTCACGAACACGGTGGTGGTGCCGGTGCTCAGCTGAATGCGGCGAATCTGGTCGCGCAGCTGCACGCGCACCTTGGCGTCCAGTGCGGAAAGCGGCTCGTCCAGAAGCAGCACGCGCGGCTTGATGGCCAGTGCACGGGCCAGGGCCACACGCTGCTGCTGACCGCCGGACATCTGCTGGGTGTATTTCTTGGCCTGATCGGCTAGACCCACCAGCTCCAGCTGCTCCATGGCCACCTTGCGGCGTTCCTCCTTGCCGACTCCACGCACCTCAAGGCCGAATTCCACGTTCTCGAGTGCGGTCATGTGAGGGAAGAGGGAGTAGGCCTGGAACACCATGGCCATCTCACGCTTGTTGACCGGCACGCCAGTAACATCCTGGCCGCCGACCATGATGCGGCCGCCCTGAATATCCTCAAGGCCCGCGAGCGAGCGCAAAGCCGTGGACTTGCCGCAACCGGAGCCGCCGAGCAGCACGACCATTTCGCCCGGCTTGATGTCGAGATTGAAGTCATCCAGTGCACGCTTGTGGGCACCAGGGTAGATCTTGACGACATCCTGCATCTGGATGGAGCCGCCACCGCGTTTGGCGGAATCCTTGAGCAAGGCCTTGGCGGCCTTCGTCACGTCCTTGCCGCGCACACCTTCGAGAGTGGCGGTGGGATCGTTCTTGAATGCGTCTTCAGCGGCGGCTGCGCTGGCGGCAATGGGGGTAGTCGCAATATTGCGTTCTGCGGTCATAGGTTACTTACCTTCCTTAGACTTGCGCATCGCGTCGGAAATCAGGTCGAGCGCGACGAGCAGCACCACGCCGAAGAGCAAGGCAAGCAGCGACATGGCGGTGGAGATTTGAGAGTTGGACTGGCCGAGCTGGTAGAGCGCGACCTGCAGGTTCATGCGGCCAAGCAGCGAGGCGACGGTGTATTCGCCCAGCACCACGGCAATGGAGATGAAGGAGGCCGACAGAATCGACTGCCACAGGTTCGGGATGATCACGCGGAAGAACACCTTCGGCCAGGAGGCGCCCAGCGAGCGGGAAGCCTCGACCAGGGTCTTCACGTCGATGGAGTTCAGGCCCACGGCAATCGCGCGGAAGGCGAACGGCATGACCAGAATCACGTAGGCGAAGCACAGCCAGATCGGATTAGTGTTGAGCACGTCGGCGGACAGCCAGCGGTAGATCGGGCCCAGACCCACGACCAGCACGATGGCCGGAATGGTCAACGGGAGCGTCGCCACCCATTCGATGGCGCGTTCCAAAGCCTTGGAGCGAATGTGCACGATCACCATCGTGGGCACCAACAGCAGCAGCATGAGCACCACTGTGACCACGCTCAATGCCAGCGAGGTGCCGAGACCCTGCCACAGCACGGTCAGGTCGGCGCCCAGGGATTCGCCGTTACCGGTGAAGATCGCAATCCAGGGGGCGGCGGACCAGCGGCCGGACAGCGGATGGCGCAGCGTGAAGATCAGCATGGCCAAGAGCGGCACGAACAGGAAGGCGAGCGTGACAAACAGAATCACGAACTTGATGATGCTCTGCTTGCGCACACGGGCGGCACGAAGCTGCGGCGGCTTCACTGCGGAGGTTTCGCCGGCCACGGCAGTCGTTTCAGTGGTTGCAGAGGTTTCGTTCACTGCCAACGTCCGGCCCTCTTTTCTACGGCGTGGCTCAGCAGCATCACAATGGCTACGACCACGATCATGGCGAACGCCAGCACCTGCGCGAAGCCCTGCTGGTTGGCGTCCATTTCGTTGCGCATAGCGCCTTGAATCATCAGCGGCACCAGAATCGAACGCTGGGAAAACAGCGCGGCTGCGGTGGCGTATGCGGAGAACGCGGAGGCGAACAGCAGCAGGAACGCGGAGATGAAGCGGGGGGCCAGGATCGGCAGCGCCACGCGCGTCCAGTACTGGAAAGTGTTGCCGCCCAGGGATTCACAGGCCTCACGCCACTGCGGGCGAATCGAATCGACTGCCGGCAGGAAGATGATGATCATCAGCGGAATCTGGAAGTAGCAGTAGATCGTGATCAGGCCAGGCAGGGAGCTCAGCCAATTCGGGTTCACGGTGTAGCCGGTCAGGGTTTTGATCAGCATGGTGCCGATGCCGTTGATGCCGATGGTGGCGATGAACGCGAATGCCAGCATTACACCGCCGAACTGGGCGAGCACGGAGGAGATGGCGGAGACCATGCGGCGCAGCAGGCCGTTCGGCTTGGCGCCGATCACCAGCGCGTAGGAGGCGAGGCCGCCCACCACGGCGCCAATCACCGAGGAGGCGATGGAGACCAGAATGGAGGTGATGAATGCGGCGATGGTATTCGGCGCGAACAGGTTATTGAAGTTCGCCAGCGTGAACGCGCCGCTGCGGTCCTGGAAGGCACCGACGATGACGATGACGGTTGGCGCCAGCAGGAAGCACGCGGTGTATGCGAAGAACGGCAGGGAGACGGCGATGGTGCCAAGTTCCTGGCGATGCTTGGCCAGCGAGGAGGAGGCGGAAGAAGCGGACGGACCCGCCGCCTTGGCGGCAGCAGGCCCGTTCTGTGCGATTGCAGCGGTCATAATGATTCAGACCTTATTCCCGAGAGAATCTCTCAGTTGCCGATCGTCTTGTCCCAGTTGTTCTGGAGCCATTCGGTGATGCGGTTGGCATCATCGTTGGAGTAGGAGACCGGCTTGCCCTCGATGGTCACGGCATCCTTCAGGGTGTCCTGATCAACCGTGCCGTCCTGCTTCATGGAGTCGAGCAGCACCGGGTTGGCGCCACCCTTGAACCACAGGTTCTGGGCCTCGGCGGTGTACAGGTACTCTTCCCAGAGTCGTGCGGCGGCCGGGTGCGGAGCGTCCTTGTTGATGGCCTGGTTGTAGTAGCTGACGACCTGGGCCTTCGGGAAGGTCTTGTACTCCCAGTTCACGCCCTTGGACTTGAGCTCCTTCTTGTAGGAAGCCTGGTTGTAGGTCCAGTCCATCACCACGCCGGTCTGGCCGGAATCGATGGTGCCGTTGGTCACGTCAACGGTGGTCAGGTTGCCGGAGTCCTTGAGCTTCTTGAAGAAGTCAAGGCCGGGCTGCAGGTTGTTGATGTCGCCACCGGCGAGCTGGTTGACCATCAGGTAGCCGTTGAAGGCGGCGCCGGCCTCGGCAGGCTTGCCGTTGAGGGCCACGGTGCCGGCGAACTTCGGGTCGAGCAGGTCGTCAAGCTTGGTGATTTCACCGTACTTGTCCTTGTTCCAGCCGATGGACATGATGCCGGTGTAGTCGGCGTAGTACGCGCCGTTGGCGTCCTTGTTCTCGTCCGGGATCTTGTCCCAGGCCTGCACCTTGTACGGAGCGAAGGCGTCGGTGGAGGTGGCGGCGATGGACTGGCCGACATCGAACACGTCAGGAGCGGCGTCGGTGCCCTTGTTGGTCTTGGCGGCATCGAGCTCTTCCTTGGAGGAAGCGTTCGGGTTGAGCTCGGTGATCTTGATCTTCGGGTACTTCTTCTTGAAGGTGCTAATCACTTCGCCGTAGTTGGACCAGTCGTGCGGCAGAGCGATGACGTTCAGGGCGCCTTCTTCTTCAGCGGCCTTGACCAGGTCGTCCATGGTGCCGAAATCGGAGAGGGAGGTGGCCTTGGCGGACTTTTCGTTCACCTTCACGGCCTTGCCGGTGGAACCGGAGTTGCCATCGGAGGAAGCGCTAGAGGAGCCGCATGCGGCCATCGAGAACGCGAGTACGGCAGCCACGGAGGCAACCGCAATCTTACGCAGGTTGTTCATTGATTATTCCTTTGCTCAACATACATCCAGACGCGGCCTGATAAGCCGAATCTTGGGAGTCGGGGCTTCTATTCGCGCTTGGCTCGTGCACGGTTGGCGACGAACTTGCGCGGCCCATAATTCCAAGACATGAAGGTATGCGGGTTATCTGTCCCGACACTGGCGCTCAGGTGAACTGTTTTCACCGTTTGCGGTACATCTGTTGAACAAAAGGAAACTGAAAGTGAATTAGTGACGGTTACTGACGATGTGTCAATTACGTAGTCGACGTTTTGGGGGTCTGGCATATGCTGTTCTCGACCGTAAGCCTGGTCGAACGCCTAACCTCGTGAGAAGGCGTCACTGGCGGCTGCTCAGTGGCGCCTTCTCGCGATATGGCCAAATTACCAAAAATGAGCCACTGGCAACGAGTCAGTGGCTCATTTTCACGAACTTGGGATTTCTCCCGAAATTATCGGCCGCTTAGCACAGCACGCCTTCGATCAGGCGGGTGATGAGCTCGGTGTAGCCGACTCCCGTGGCCTCCCAGGCCTTGGGATACATGGAAATCGGGGTAAAGCCAGGCATCGTGTTGATCTCGTTGATCATCACCGTGCCATCCGGGGTCACGAACGTATCCACACGGCTCAGTCCGGCGCCGTCCACGGCCTTGAAGGCGCGACGGGCCACGTCGCGCACGTCTTCCAGGACGCTGACCGGCAGGTTGGCAGGCACCTCCACGTGGCTGGCGGAAGCGTCCATGTACTTGGAATCGAAGTCATAGAACTGATCGTCATCCTGGTGGTCGAGCACAATCTCACCCGGCCAGCTGGCTTCAGGCTCCTCGCCCGCCTTCGGGCACAGTACGGCGCATTCGATTTCACGGCCGTCGATGCCTTGTTCGATCAGCACCTTCCAATCGTGCTCGCCAGCGGTGGCCACGGCGGCGGCCAGCCTGTCCTGCTGGGTTTCGCGATCCTCGGCCTTTTCGACCTTGGTCACACCGAAGCTGGAGCCAGCGCGAGAGGGCTTGACGAATAGCGGATAGGCGAGGTCTGCGGCTTCGACCTGCTCCAACACATCGGCGGCGGTGAAGTTGCGTGCGTCCACCATGATGCCGGGAGCCGTGGGAATGCCGGCGGCGTTGAGCACGATCTTGGTGTAGTGCTTGTCCATGCAGGCGGCGGATGCGAACACGCCGCATCCCACGTACGGCACACCCATCATTTCCAGCAGACCCTGAACCGTGCCATCTTCGCCGTACGGGCCGTGCAGCACCGGCAGCACGGCATCCACATGGCCGAGAGATGTCAACGTGTGATGCATGTCTGGGTCGTTCACGTTGACCAGGTTGGAATCGGTGCCGTTGAGATGCGCAGGCTCGCCGGCGAAGAAGCCGTCCTTGCCACGGGAGGGATCGATCATCACCGGGCGGGATTCCGGCGTGATCCTCACCGTCGGCAGCTCGCCACCATCCAGCGACCAACCGCGTGGATCCTCACCATTTACAATCCACTTGCCGTCTTTGGTGATGCCGACCGGAATCGGCTCAAAACGCTCGGTATCCAATGCACCCAGCACACCGGCCGTGGAAATGCATGAAATAGAGTGCTCGTCCGCGCGACCACCGTACAGGACCACAATACGCTTCTTGGCCATAACCATCCTTTAAATAACTACTTCACGTCTACTAGCGATTATCAGCGAATCAACCTACTGGTAGCCTACTCGGCCGTGACCTCACGGCCAAACAATCCAGACAGCATTTCAGAGCAGGAGATGCCTTCGTTGAGCACACGGCTCATCTGGTAGGCCAACGGAGTCGGCACGCCGAGCTGCTTGCCGAGCGCCACCACGGCATCCGTGGTCGGCACGCCTTCGGCCACACCATTGCTCACCTTGGTGGCCTCCTCAACGCTCATGCCCTTACCGAGGTTGGAGCCGAACGTGTAGTTGCGGGACAGTGGGGAGCCGCAGGTGGCAATCAGATCGCCAACGCCAGCAAGACCGGCGAAGGTCTTCGGATCGGCACCGGCCGCGGCACCGAGAGCGGTCAGTTCCGCAAGACCACGGGTTTCAATCATGGCGGCGGTGTTCTCGCCGTAGCCGGCACCACGGGCCATGCCCACAGCGAGAGCGGTGACGTTCTTCAAGCTGCCGCACATTTCCAAGCCGATCACGTCATTGGTCACGAATGGCTTGAAGTAGCTGGTGGTGCAGGTCTCGGCCACCTTCTTGGCATTGTCGAGGTCCGCACAGCCCACCACAGTGGCGGCCGGATGGCGATCGGCGATCTCCTTGGACAGGTTCGGGCCGGAGATGGCGGCGAAACGATCGGCCGGCAAGTCAAGAGCCTCACGCACAACCTCGTCCATGCGCTTGTTGGTCTTGCGCTCGATGCCCTTCATCAGGCTTACCACAATGGCATTCTCGGGAATCAGACCCTTGAATTCGGCGAGCGCGATGCGCGCGAACTGGGCTGCAATGGCCACCACGATGATTTCGGCGTCCTTCACGGCTTCGGCGCGATCGCCGGTGGCGGTCATGTTGTCCGGCAGCTTCTCCACAGAAGGCAGACGCACCGCGTTGCGATGATGGTCGCGGATGCCTTCCACGATTTCCGGCTCGATGGCCCACATGGTCACATCATTGCCGGCGTCGGCCAGAACCTGGCCGAAGGCGGTACCCCATGCTCCTGCACCAAGAACCGTTACCTTTTTACCCATGATTTGATTACTCCTACTGTCTGAATTTCAAGCTTCACTGCACCTTGTGCAATGCTACTCCACTTCGCCGGCGGGGAACGGTCCGCCGGCCCCCGGCCACGGCTTGCGCGACATGCTGCGATAATCCCAATAGCCTTCGGCGGGGAATCGCTCACCACGAATCTCGGCGAGTACCGTGTTCATGCGCTTCAAAACGCGCCACATCAGCTCATTCACCGCTTCAGCCGGAGGCTCCTCCCCCCAGGAATCCATATCGACAAGCAGATCCGAATAATCAAGCTGCCGGTCGTAGCACATCACCACGTTCTTACGCGGCCATGGCCACCAGTGGTTAATCGAGGCCGCACCCCAAGTCACAGCCGGATACAGCGGCACCTGATGACCCAATCGGCGGGAAGACTCCAGCGCAATGTACGCCACACCCTCCTTGATGCTCATCACCCATTTCTTCGGGTCGCGAGTCACCGTGCCTTCAGGCCAAACGGTCAGTGGGCGGCCTGAAGTCAGAATGTCGATGGAGGTCTCTTCGATCTGCTTGGCCTTGCCGGAATGACGCTGTACCGGCTGCATGCCGACCAGTTGGAACCATTTGCCGATCAACGGCCATTTCGCCATCTCGGCCTTGGCCATATAGCGCGGCCTACGGCCCATATGGAACAGGCTGGCCATCGGCACGAACACGTCGAACATCGTCACATGGCTTGCGGCGGTGATGAACGGACCATCCTCGGGAACACGGTCCAACCCCCAAGCGAGCGTCTTGCAGCTGGCGTTGAACACTACGTCCACACCAGTGAGCAACCGCTTGGTGGCTTTGGGGTTCTGGGCGTTGATTTCCTCAACCTTGGCTTTGCGATCCGGACCGGTGGGGAAATCATGCATAGGGTCAACCAGCTGATGCCGCTTTGCAAGCTTGGCGACCTGTTCGTCAGAGAGTGGGCTGACCGCGGAGCGCGGTGACGGTTTTCCTTTGGATGCCATGCCCACTATTGTTGCACGCCCCGGGACTTAAGCCGGCAAAGAGACTCAGCCCGACATTGCCCCGGTACATGCGTATCCAATAGTGAGCAGCGCCAGAAATTCGGGTAATCCGCCCAGTCAGCCCGAATTCTGTACACTGAGCAGCTCTCAGCGCCAGAAATTCCGGAAATCAACGGCATCAGCCCGAATTTCTTGCACTTACACCATATCAGTGCAAGAAATTCGGGCTGATGCGGCTATTTTCCTAAATTTCTAGCGTAATCCGGGGGAATATCGCAGCCATCACAGCACGGCGATGGCATCGATCTCCACAAGGGCGCCCTTGGGGATCATGTTGTTGCCGAAGGCCACACGAGCCGGCTTCACGGAACCGATGAACACCTCGGCGTAACGAGCGTCGACTTCCTTGAAGTCCTCAACGTTCTTCAGGTAGATGGTGGCACGCACCACATGCTCGATGCCGGTACCGGCCGTATCGAGAATATGCTTGATGTTCTTCAGCGCTTGTGCGGCCTGCTCGCCAGCGGTCTCGCCGGCCAGTTCGCCGGTAGCCGGGTCAATGCCCAGCTGGCCGGAGACGAACACGAAACCGTTGACCTTCACGGCCTGGCTGTATGCGCCCAGAGCTGCCGGCGCTTCGGAAGTAGCTACAGCTTCCATCTTTTCACTCATGATCGAGTCCTCTCATTGCCAGCGGCATCCGATGCCACTCCATTCGAACGGATTGCACACCATCCGCCGCACAGAACTCCGGACTCCGGCCGCCGCGCCTGTTATTCCCGGCATATGCCGATTACGTTGCAGTCTAATGGCTGACTTCCCACGCACGATTCATGATGCCCGCCATGCGGCCATGGGTCCCACGACCATACGGCCCTGTGCCATGCGCCGCAGGCAAGCATCACCGACCAACTACCTCCACACCGGGCGGCCGGCCTCCGAACCGCCCTCTCCATCATGCACGGCGAGAGCGAACCGATCGGCCAATTCATGCACACTGCGCGCGCTGGAACCCAGCACACCGTCCGCTCCCATCTTCAGGCATCGGCTACCCTCACGATAATTGGCGCTCACCCCGGCATAAATCGGCACATTGTCACGATTCGCGCGGCTCACGATAGCCTCGTCCATACGATCGCCCCTCATCACCACAAAGCTGGCATCACGAGGCCAGCCGACTTCCGGATGACCGGCGGGACTCACGCATTTGCCAATCTGCCAATCGGGATGCAGCGCACGCATGGCCGTAATCGCATCATCGTTTACCGCCATCACCATCACACGGCCGGCGAAGTCACGCCGTTCTATCACGTCGGAGACCGCATGGGTCAGCCGCCCGGCACCAGCCGACCCGGTTTTCAGGTCAAGCAGCAAGCCCAAATGATCATTGGCATGCTGCGCCGCCATAATCGCCTCATCCAACGTGGGCACGTGGAAGTTCTCCCCGTTTTGGCGCATATGCATATGCTGCAGCTCATGCGTACTCAGACTGTCCACCGGCACGTTGCGTCCACCAGCGGCAAGACGGCCCGTCATGCGGTCGTGAAACACCACCGGCACCCCGTCGGCATCCAACCGCACATCGACTTCCGCGTAATCAGCGCCATTGGCTCCAGCATTGGCAATGGCATGCGTGGAGTTTTCCGGAGCGGAATCGTCACCTCGGTGCGCAATACTCAGCGGCTTGACCTGCCAGCCGCCTACCTCATCCTGCTCTTTGCGCCTCGTGCGCACAGCAGATAGCATTCCCACGCCCAGCACCAAAGCCAGCGACAATACAAGAATGAGAATCCGCGTCATCCAACGCCGGTTCGCCCGGCTTGTCAGCTGAGCGACACACTCGGACCCTGCCATCTCGCACCTCCCTGAAGCGGCACAGCCATGTTCGGCATGCACACACTACGTAGCGATTTCATTATGCGATGCCAGCGCAGCCCAATCCCCCGCTTTCATGGCAACTTCATGGTTATCTCAGGGAAATCTCAGGGTGTATCTGCGCGCTCCAGCCAAGGCGCCGCGCATGTACTGCCTGTTTTGGGGCTGATAACGGCATTATCTGCGCGGCTGGTACGTAAAAGGTCCTGCTTTCGTCAGGAAAGCAGGACCTTGATGGTGGGCCCAAAGGGAATCGAACCCTCGACCTTCTGTTCCGGAGACAGACGCTCTATCCACTGAGCTACGGACCCGAACAACTTCACTACTGTACACCACGCGCCACCCGGCCGCGCCCGCATCGTCGCACAACTCGGTATTCCGCTGGTTCCCGGCGATCCCGCAAATCCGCTCTACAATGGGATTATGT
This sequence comes from Bifidobacterium cebidarum, assembly GCF_009193305.1. GTDB lineage: Bacteria > Actinomycetota > Actinomycetes > Actinomycetales > Bifidobacteriaceae > Bifidobacterium > Bifidobacterium cebidarum. The sequence continues at coordinate 447,977 of NZ_WBVS01000001.1, forward strand.
CGGAACTTACAGATGACTTCGAATACGAGCGCCGATTCTTCTGCCGCGAGCTGCCGGCGGAATACGATGACGGCGATACGCCCACGCTAATCATCCAAAGCTATTACGTGCATGCCGACAACTACGCGCTGCGCATACGCCTCGCCTCGCATACGCTGCACATCGATATGACGCCCGACGTCGACCCGCTGGCCATTCTCGACCAGTATCGCGAGCGCTTCACCGAAGCCTACGTGACCGTCAAAGGCCCATCCGTGGGCGGCACGCGGTATGAGGTCGAGCGGGAAATCGATACGCGCATCGCCGCGGAGCTCATCAAGCGCGGCGGCGAGGTGATCATCAAAAATCGCTATTCCGTGTGGATCGCGGAAGATGGCTGGAGCATCGATGTCTTCGGCGGTCCGAATGCGCCGCTCATCGTGGCGGAGGCCGAACGATCAGGACCGGTCACCAATCTGACGATTCCGAAATTCTGCATCACCGAAATCACCGATCAGCCTCGATTCAACAACGACGGGCTTGCCGCCTTGCCATTCAACGAATGGGCCGGCGATTTCGAAGCCGAACTCGCCGAGAACGGCCCGAAATTCCAGCCCTACTTCGGCAAAAACCGCATGGTGTGACTTCAGGCTGGCGGCTGGGATTTATATCACTCTTGGGGCCGCTCCAGACCGCTCAGGCCAAGCTTTACTCGAGAGCGGCATATCCCCGGCCGCCAGCTACCGCGAGAACGTATAGAAAACGTATGTGATCAGTACATCAGCGTGGCCAGGCGGCGGCGAGCGCGCTTCAAGCGTTCGTCGGTTGGCTCGGGAATAGCGAAGTATTCCAGCAGACGCTTGCGCACCGGCTCGATGTCAGCCTTGTGACCGGCAGCGAGAAAGTCCAGCAGACGGTCGAACGCATCCTGAATCTGACCGCCGATCATATCGATGTCAGCCACTGCCAGCTGCGCCTCAACATCATCCGGGGCGGCGGCACCGGCAGCACGCACCTCGCGCACATTGGCCTGGCCGGAGCGGGCCAGCAACAGGGCCTTGGCGCGTTCACGTGCAGCCAAAGAATCACCCGGGTTCATTTCCAACACATGCTCATATGCGGCGGCGGCACCGGCATAATCCCCCTCTTCAGCCAGACGGTGCGCTTCCGCATGCTCCGGCGGCACCTGCTGCGCGGCTCCTGCGCCATCAGCACCGGCACTCTTGGCGGCATCGGAATCCGGATCACCGGAGTATGGCGCAGTGCCACTTACGCCGGCCTGAGCCGCGGCCTGAATGATCTTCGGAATAACCTCATCGCACAGCTGCTTGAGTTCATCGTCACCCGGCAGGCCCTGCAGCAACGGCATCGGACGACCGCCGATCAAGGCGAACAGCGCAGGGGCACCCTGCACCTGCAGCGCCTGGGCAATAGACGGATTCGTAGCAATATCAATACGAGAAAGCTGAATCTTGCCGTCCAACGCATTCACGGCGTCGCCCAATGCGCGGGCCATCGGGAACAGACGGTCATCGGTCGGCACCCACAGCAGCAACAGGATTGGGAAGGTGGCGGAGGTCTGCACCATGGCCTGGAACGTGTTCTCGGTGGTATCAATCACGTAACCACCGGCAGCCGGGGCGCCACCCGCCTGCCCCGGTTCGGCCTTGACCTGATGCTTCAATGCTTCCAAGTCGACCGCGCCTGCCAGAGAAACCCCAGGATTGAATTGCTGATCAGCCATTGCTGCCTCCACATGGTATCGCGCATAGTCACACATACTTGCGCATAACAAAACGATGCTGGAACCGATTGTAGTTCCAGCATCGAAATTGAGCTTCGGAAAAGTCGCGTCTCAGCGATAGGCGGAGACCCGCTGAAGCGCCGATGGCGGCTTATAGAGGCTTATGCGGGGACCCGCCCAGGATTACAGCGCCTCCACCTTCACCGGCTGCCGGTCCGCGCCAACCGCGGTTACCTGCGCACCATCGCCGGACTGAGGCACGTACAACGCCACCACATTGACGTAGGTGACCTTCATCGTGCTGGTGTACTGATCGGAATTGTAGAGAATCTTCTCATCATCGGAGGCAGGCTGGGACTCGCGACCGTCGCCGGCCTGACGCGTCCACACGGAGTCGATGCGCCCCACCACCAGATCACCGCCGTCGGCAGTGCGCATAATCCACATTTGATCCGGCACCGCGGTGAACGTCTGCGACTGGGTGCCGTTATTGCGAGCGATGCCTTCCTGCACCGTACTGGTCAACGTGGCGATGCGCTGACGCAGCATGTCATCGGCGAACGTGGATGCGTATTTGCTGTTCGACCCGTTCTGCAGCACATCGGCGTATTGGGTCAATGCCTCGGTAGGAGTGACCACCAGGCCTTCGTCCTTGGCGGTACCCATCTGGGAGCCGGATGTCGGCACCTCGAACTTCGGCATGCTCACACCGTCGAACAGACGGGCCATGGCGACCAGCTTGTAGTTCTCACGCGCGCTGTTCTGGTCCAGGACCAGCAGACGCTGTGACTGCTGATCCTCGGTGGTCGTGGTGATCGTGAACACCGAACGCGGCCATCCATCATCCGTGGGAATCACCACCTGGGCGACATCCTTCGGAATCGTGGCGTATTTGTTCATACTGCCGCTCTTCTGGGCGATGGTCGCCTGGCTTGTGCGGATCTCCAGCTGCGGGCCGCCCATCACCGCCTTATATCCATCGGCGGAACGTGCTTCGTCAGCCTTGGTCAGGGTATCCAGAATCTTGGTGCGGATCTTCTTTTCCTGGGCTTCGGTCAAATCCGGAGAGGCTTTGGAAGCGGTAGCCGCGGTAGGGGTGGGCAGTTGCCCTTCGCAGGCGGCCAGCGGCAGCACGAGCGCCATGGACGCGGCCATGGCCACGCCAATTCTCTTCCATGCACGCCAACGTTTGCTCATCGGTTTCCCCCCTCCTCATTCGTCTGCTCATCGGTATCGTCTGCGGATTCATTGGATTGCTGCACTTCCTGCGCCAATCGCGCGAAGTACGCGGCCAATTCATCGGATGTGATGACGGAAGTCGCCTCCTCATCCACAGGCCTTGCAGAAGTAGCGAATTCAGTGGAGTCCGCAGCATCGGCAGCGCTTGTGACCGCCTTGGAGGATCCGGCAGCCGAATCGTTACCGTTCAGGAGGATTTCGGCAGCGTTCCGTCCTGCCGCTGCCTGCTGGTCGGCCACGAGGTTGCGGGAAGCCGGATCGACGATCACCGGGGTGCCGATCTGCTCGCCCGACCCGTTGGCTCCGTTGGCTTCGTGATCGGCTTCGGCAACGCCACCACGGCGATGCGCGGCATGGCGACGATGCTTGCGCGCTGGCACGGATTCGGGCAGTCGAGCGCCTATCAGCCCCTGTTCGGCACGTTCGGCGAAGGAAAGGTCGGTATGGATGGTGGCCTTGCCCTCCACCACGCGCTTGCGGCGCTTGTGCGGCGGCATGGCGAACACGGAAGCGCACAGCACGGCGACAACGGCCAGCAAACCACCGGACAGGTAGAACGGCATGGCGAAGTCAGGCACCTGCGAACGCACCCAATGCATCGAGACCTGTGCGCCTGTGCTGGCAGCTCCCCTGCCCAAATCGATGATGGCCATCGTGGAATCAGTGGTTTTGGTGCTGGTCAACGACACATCGCTGTTGCCGCACTTGACCGAAGACCACATGTCCGAGTCCTTGAACTCCACGGCATTCTCGCTATCGGTCGCCTCGACCTGACCGGTCGCCTTGCTTGTCTGCGTGGACAGCGAGGTCCATGAGGACAATCCGGAGATACGGGTATACGACGATTCGGAGGCCACCCAACCGGCCACGTCCTTGGACGCGCCCAGCGCCACGCATACTTCGTTCTTGGAGGAAACCGGGTCCACACTCAACGTGACCTTCTGGTCGAGCAGCGGCAGCACACCCGGGTCGGTGACGATATACCGCGAACCGGTGATGGTGGAGGTTGCCGTGATCTCGGCGGACGGTTTCCATATCGTGGCGTTCAACACTCCCAACACCACGGACGCCACGGCCAGCAGGCCGAAAATCGGCGTCACAATGCCGCGCATGATCATGGCATGACGAGTTGGACGCGCGGCACGCTTGGGCTCGCCGTCCTTGTTCTCCCCGGAATCATTGGTCTCGGATTCGGATTCCTCGGCACTGATCTTCAGGGGATCGATGACATCCTGATCTGGACTCATGGTCTGTTCTTGAGCACTCATAACGACACTATTCTACAATCTTCACCTGTCTATTACCTTGGAACGCGAAAAATCAGGGTTTGCCAGTACGCTGGGATGCCATGCGTAAGTCTTATTTCCAGCCGCTGCTCAAGGCCGCGGCTCTGGCCTGCTCGCTCGCCATGTGCGTCTCTCTGGCCGCCTGCTCAAGCTCCTCTTCCTCTTCCGATGCCAAGGATTCCTCGAAGTCCTCCGCCAACCAGATCGCCGGCGTGACCGCCAAAGGCAAGCTCGGCGAAAAGCCGACCATCTCCTTCAACACCCCGATGACCGTGTCCGACGGCTCCTATGTAGTGCTGCAAAAGGGTGACGGCGATGTCATCGAGGATGGCGATCGCGTCTGCGCCCAGGGCATCGCCCTCAACGTCAAGGATGGCACCGAGCTGATGGACACCTGGACCAAGAACACCCCGGATTGTTCGCTCAAGGTGGATTCCTCCACGCTCTCCTCCACCTACTACAACCAGATCAAGGGCGCGAAGATCAACACCACCATCGGTTTCGGCGTCAACGATTCCGATTCCTCCGGCTACTCCTACATTCTGGCGATGACCTTCGTCTCCAAGTCCAAGGATCTCGAGAAGGCCACCGGCGAGGAGGTCAAGGACGTACCGGCCAACCTGCCCAAGGTGACCCGCGCCAAGAACGGCAAGCCCTCCATCGATATGAACGGGCAGGGCGCAACGGATTCGCTGATCTCCCAGACGCTGATCAAGGGCTCCGGCAAGGAGCTGACCGATAAGAACACCGTGGTGGTCAAATACTCCGGCTGGCTCACCGACGGCACCCGGTTCGATTCCTCCTGGACCAAGAACACCACGCTTGACGCCGACCTGTACTCCGGCGGCCAGCACACGGTGATCACCGGCTGGCAGAAGGGCCTGGTCGGTCAGACCGTCGGATCCCAAGTGCTGCTGGTGATCCCTCCGGACGAGGCTTACGGCGACACAGCTCAGGGCTCGATCCCCGCGAACTCCACGCTGGTGTTCGTGATCGACATCCTCGCCGCGTACTGATTCCTATATTTCCCCGGTTTCCGACTTTGGCTCCCTGTACGTAAGGGAGCCTTTTTGTTATGGATTACGTTACAGTGGGTGCCTATGCGCATTATTGTTGCCGACTGCTCGGCCGAATACTCCGGCCGACTCAACGCCACACTTCCGCCGGCCAAACGAGTACTGCTCATCAAGGCCGATTCCAGTCTGCTGATTTTCTCGGAGCTGGGCTCATACAAGCCGCTCAACTGGATGACCGCTCCGTGCACGATCAAGGAAATCGTGCCGGATACACAGGATGCTCAGGAGCCTGACAGTGAACAGGAGACTCCCGAGAAGGTACTGCGCGTTACTGCCGATAAGGGCTCCGATGTGTTGGAGGTCACGTTGCAGCACGTGTATTCCGATCAATCCTATGATTTGGGCGAGGATCCAGGGCTCATCAAGGACGGTGTGGAAGACCATCTGCAGCGTTACCTTGCCGAGCAGATCGAACGCATCGGCAAGGGCGCGAAGCTCGTACGCCGCGAATACCCGACCGCCATCGGCCCGGTGGACATCATGGCCGTCAATGCCGAAGGCGAGCATGTGGCGGTGGAGATCAAGCGCCATGGCGGCATCGATGGCGTCGAGCAGCTGACCCGCTACTGCGAACTGCTCAATCGCGACCCGCTATTGGCCCCTGTGCATGGCATCTTCGCCGCACAGACCATCACGCCTCAAGCCCAGGTGCTGGCCAAGGACCGCGGCTTCACCTGTCTGATTCTCGACTATGACGATATGAAGGGCACCGAAGACGATTCGCTGAGATTGTTCTAACGCGGTTGTCCCGGCATGAAAGAGGGGCTTCTCTGAACGAATCAGAGAAGCCCCTCTACGCTATGTCGCGCTAGCTGCTAGCCAACCGTGCGATCTCAGGCCTCCGTGCTGGAGTACTGAACGTCGCGGCCGCGTTCAACCGCCACGGTGAGCTTGTTCGAGTCGAAGGAAATGAATCCGTCGGTCACCTCGAACATATGGCGATCGCCATCGGGCTCAACCACGGTGAGCGTCCCCTGCTTGATGACCGTGAGCACAGGCTCGTGGTCCGGCAGGATGCCCATGCCGCCCTCAGAGGCGGGAATGGTCACGCTGGCCGCTTCGCCGTGCCACACAGGATGGTCGGCAGCGACGATATTCACCTTCATCGTGGTCTTTTCCGATTCAGCCATCACTCACCCAGTTCCTTCTGCATGTTGTGCCACTTCTCTTCGAGATCGTCGATGCCGCCGATGCCCGAGAATGCCTGCTCAGGAACGTCGTCGTACACGCCGTCGCAGATGCGGGTGAAGGCCTCGATGGTCTCGTCGGCCGGCACGTAGGAGCCCGGACGACCGGTGAACTTCTCAGCCACGTAGAAGTTCTGGCCGAGGAACTGCTCAATACGACGAGCACGGTTCACGGTGGTCTTGTCTTCCTCGGAGAGCTCGTCGATACCGATCAGGGCGATGATGTCCTGCAGCTCCTTGTTACGCTGCAGAATGGCCTTGACGCGGTTGGCGCACTCGTAGTGAGCCTGGCCCACGTAACGCGGATCGAGGATTCGCGAGGTGGAGCTCAGCGGGTCCACTGCCGGGTAGATACCCTTGGAAGCGATGTCACGAGAAAGCTCGGTGGTTGCATCCAAGTGGGCGAAGGTCGTGGCCGGCGCCGGGTCGGTGTAATCATCGGCCGGCACGTAGATGGCCTGCAGCGAGGTGATGGAGTGACCACGAGTGGAGGTGATGCGCTCCTGCAGAGCACCCATCTCATCGGCCAGGTTCGGCTGGTAACCCACAGCGGAAGGCATACGGCCCAGCAGCGTGGACACCTCGGAACCTGCCTGCGTGAAGCGGAAGATGTTGTCGATGAACAGCAGCACGTCCTGGTTCTGCACGTCACGGAAGTACTCTGCCATGGTCAGTGCGGTCAGCGGCACACGCAGACGGGTACCCGGCTGCTCATCCATCTGGCCGAAGACCAGAGCGGTCTTCTCAAGCACGCCGGCCTCGTCCATTTCGCCGATCAGATCGTTACCCTCACGGGTGCGCTCGCCGACGCCTGCGAACACGGACACACCGCCGTGGTTCTGGGCCACGCGCTGAATCATCTCCTGAATCAGCACGGTCTTGCCCACGCCTGCACCACCGAACAGACCGATCTTGCCGCCCTGCACGTACGGGGTCAGCAGGTCGATGACCTTGATGCCGGTCTCGAACATCTGGGTCTTGGACTCTAGCTGGTCGAATGCCGGCGGGTTGCGGTGGATGGGCCAGCGCTCGGTGACGGTGATCTGCTCATCCGGCTTCTTGTTGAGGATGTTGCCGGACACGTCAAAGACGTGGCCCTTGGTCACATCGCCGACCGGCACCGAGATCGGAGCACCGGTGTCGTACACAGCGGCGCCGCGCACCAGGCCGTCAGTCGGCTTCAGTGCCACGCAGCGCACGGTGGAGTCACCGAGGTGCTGTTCGACTTCGAGAGTGATCTCGGTCGACTTGGCTTCGCCTTCCTCCTTGGCGCCCGTGTTGACGATGGTCACATGGAGGGCGTTGTAGATGTCGGGCATATGGCCGACCGGGAACTCAACGTCGATAACCGAACCCTGGACTCGGGTGACGCGTCCGTGAATCGGCTCGCCGTTGGTCTCGGAAGCCACAGTGGTCTGATTCTCAGCCATAGTGCGTTCCTACTCTTCCTTTGTGTTCAGTGCATCAGCACTGCCGATGATTTCGGTAAGTTCCTGGGTGATCGAAGCCTGACGAGAAGCATTGAGCTTGCGGGTAAGGTCGTCGACCAGATTGCGTGCGTTGTCCGTTGCCGTGTGCATGGCGTTCTGGCGGCTTGCGGTCTCGGATGCCGCAGCGGTCAGCAGGCATTCGTGGATACGGGACTGAACGTACTTCGGCAAGATAGCGTCCAGTACTTCATCCAGGCTCGGCTCGAAGGCATACAGCGGCGGAATATCCTCCGCGGCCTTCTCATTCTCCGGATCCGGAACCTTGGCTTCGTTCTCCACGATCTCGACCGGCAGCATGCGCAGCACACGCACCTTCTGAACCACCATGTTGATGAATTCGGTGAAGACGATGTAGAGCTCAGAAACTCCACCCTGCTCCGCCGGCTTCATATAGGCGTCCATCAGTGTCTTGGAGATCGTCTCGGCGATCTCGACGCCGGGCTGATCGGTGTCGCCTTCCCATGTGGCCGCCACGTCACGGTTGCGGTACTTGTAGTACGTCGAACCACGACGGCCGTACACGAACAGCTCCGGCTGCTTGCCATCCGCCTCAAGGCGGGCCAGCAGCGATTCCGTTTCACGGATGATCGAAGAGGTGTACGGGCCGGCCATGCCACGATCCGAGGTGAGGGCGAGAACAGCCACACGCGGGTTGTTCTCGTCCTTCACAGCGATCGGATGCGTGATATGGGTATGTGCCACCAACGCTTGCACGGCATCGAAAATCGCATCGGTGTACGGCTTCGCGTTCAGGGCCACATCGCGGGCCTTGGCAATGTGCGAAGACGCGATCATCTCCTGAGCGTTGAAAATCTTCTCCAACGACTCAGTGGAGTGGATGCGTGATTTCAATGCGAGTTGCGAGCCCATGGCTTACTTCTCTCCCGCCACGATCTTTTCCTGCTCGACCGGAGCGGCCTTGGAGGTGTCAGGCTTCTTGTCGATCAGCGGCTTGCCGCTGGAGGTCACGAAGGTGGCACGGAAGGCATCCACAGCCTTGGCGAGGGCAGCCTCGGTGTCGGCGGTGAAGTCCTCGGTCTCGCGGATGGTCTTGAGGATATCGGTGTTGTGGTCGAGGTAGTCCAGCAGCCCCTGCTCGAACGGAAGCACGTCCGCCAGCTCGAGATCGTCGAGCTTGCCGTGGGTACCGGTCCACACGGAGACGACTTCCTGTTCCATCGAGTACGGGTGGAACTGCGGCTGCTTCAACAGCTCGGTCAGGTGAGCACCACGGGTCAGCTGGGCCTTGGATGCCGCATCCAGATCGGAGGCGAACATGGCGAAGGATTCCAGCGAGCGGTACTGCGCCAGGGAGATCTTCAGCGTGCCGGAGACCTTCTTCAGTGCCTTGGTCTGTGCGGCGCCACCGACTCGGGAGACGGAGATACCGACGTCCACAGCAGGACGCTGGTTGGCGTTGAACAGGTCGGACTGCAGGAAGATCTGACCGTCGGTGATGGAGATCACGTTGGTCGGGATGTAGGCAGACACATCGTTTGCCTTGGTCTCGACGATCGGCAGACCCGTCATCGAGCCGCCACCGAGGTCATCGGAGACCTTGGCGCAGCGTTCGAGCAGACGGGAGTGCAGGTAGAACACATCACCCGGGTAGGCTTCACGCCCCGGCGGACGACGAAGCAGCAGGGAAATCGAACGATAGGCTTCAGCCTGCTTCGACAGATCGTCGAAGACGATGAGCACGTGCTTGCCGTTGTACATCCAGTGCTGTCCGATGGCGGAGCCGGTGTACGGGGCAATGTACTTGAAGCCTGCGGAATCGGAAGCCGGGGAGGCCACGATGGTGGTGTACTCCATGGCGCCGGCGTCTTCCAGGCTCTGCTTCACCGAGGCGATGGTGGAGCCCTTCTGGCCCACAGCCACGTAGATGCAGCGCACCTGCTTCTTCGGGTCGCCGGATTCCCAGTTGGCCTTCTGGTTGATGATGGTATCGATCGCGATGGCGGTCTTACCGGTCTGGCGGTCGCCGATAATGAGCTGGCGCTGGCCGCGGCCGATCGGGGTCATCGCGTCGATGGCCTTGAGGCCGGTGGACAGCGGTTCGTCGACCGGGTGGCGGTGCATCACGTCCGGAGCCTGGGCTTCGAGGATGCGTCGGCCTTCGCTCTTGATCTCGCCGAGGCCGTCGATCGGCTTGCCCAGCGGGTCCACGACGCGGCCGAGGTAGCCGTCGCCGACAGGCACGGAGAGCACTTCGCCGGTACGGCGCACTTCCTGGCCTTCCTCAATTCCAGCGAAATCGCCGAGGATAACCACGCCGATTTCACGGGCGTCAAGGTTGAACGCCAGGCCGAGCGTGCCGTCTTCGAACGTCAGCAGCTCATTGGCCATGCAACCAGGCAACCCCGTCACGTGGGCAATGCCATCGCCTGCCGTGGCGACATATCCCACTTCTTGGGTGGGGGTGTCGCTCGGCTGGTAGGACGACACGAAATCGTCCAAGGCCTTGCGAATCGAGGCGGGATCGATGGTCAGTTCTGCCATGATCACTCCTTCTATTGGTTATTGTTCAGTCAAGTCTTTGCTTGTGTTCCGCTGTGCGACAGGTGCTGTATGCACTCCAATCGCTCAGTTGCTGCCCGCTTTCACGGTACGGTTGAGGTGCTGCAGCTGGGCCACCACGGTGTTGTCCGTGACCTCATCGCCCACCTGGATGCGCATGCCGCCCAGCACGCTCGGATCGACCACGGAGTTGATGTGCACCGGGCGTCCGGCCTTGGCCGAATAGACCTTGGTCAGGCGTTCGACCTGTTCAAGCTTCAACGGGGTCGCGGTGGTCACCGTGACCATCGACTCACCCATATGGCGCGAGAACTTGTTGATCAACCACTGGATGGTCTCCAGATAGCGGCGGCGACGCAGATTGCAGGTGGCGTGCTCGGCGAGCCTCATCGTGATCTTGTTCAGGCCCTTGCCGTCGAAGATTTCGCGGAAGAGCTTCACACGAGCATCGCTGGAAGCCTGATCGTCGTACAGCTTGGCGCGCACGACCGGCAGGGTCAGCAGTGCCGAATGCAGCCGGGAGAGCTCAATGGACACCTGCAACGTAGCGTCGGTGGCGTCGGCGTAGTACATCATGGCGTCCACGCCGAAGTCTTCGACCGCGTTGGCGATATCACGAGCGCGGCTCCAACGACGAGCGACCAGATCGGTCATGATCTCCATCGTCATCGGGTGGGCCTCGCCCTTGAACAGTTCGTTCAGCACCGCAACCTTGTCTGAGACCGGGCGGGAGGGATCAGTCAGTGCACGTTCCAACGCGATATTGTGGTCCAGCACACTGGTGATCTTGAACAGTTCATTGCCGATTCGCCATGCATCCTCACGGGTGTCACGCAGCTTCGGGGCCAGCGAATCACGCGACTCGCGGTCTGCAATACGAGATGCCTCTCCTCGCATGGTCACCTCCCTTTCTGGTTACGGATGTTCCTGACGATGTTCACGGTCACTTCTTGGCGTCCAGGTCCGCGATCATGGAGTCAATCATCGAGGACTGCACATCGCTGTCCTGAAGCTTGGCACCAAGAATCTTGCCGGCCAGAGCGGTGGCCAGAGCGCCGACCTCGCCCTTGAGCGAGACCATGGCCTGCTGCTGCTGGGATTCCAGCGAACGCTGAGCGTTGGCGGTAATCTGAGCGGCATCGGCTTCGGCACGGGCGCGGGCATCGGCAACGATATGCGATGCCTCGGCGCGAGCGTCGTCGCGAATCTTGGCGGCTTCCACGCGGGCGTTGCTCAGCTGGCTCTCATACTTGGCCTTGGCTTCGGCAGCTTCCTTCTGAGCCTGTTCAGCCTTGGCGATGCCGCCTTCAATCTTGGCGGTACGCTCATCGAAAATGGCCTGGAACTTCGGCATGAAGAACTTGTAGAAGAACACCGCGATGACGGCCAGAATAACCAGCGACCACACGATGTCGTAGACCTCGGGGATGAACAGGTTGATGCCGTTCTCTTCCGCTAAAGTCATTGTCGTTCTCCTTTCATAGCTTCATTTCCGTTTGCGATTGCTTCGTTACCACCGGTCGGCTGCCATGCATGCGCATCGTGCGGTCGTGCGGCGGGTAACGACGGCGATCACTGGAAGATGAAGCCGGCCACCAGTCCGAGGAGGGCCAGAATCTCGACGAATGCCAGGCCCAGGAACATCAGGGTCTGCAGACGGCCGCCGAGCTCAGGCTGACGAGCGGTACCTTCGATGGTCTTGCCGATCAGGATGCCCAGACCGATGCCAGGGCCGATGGCGGCAAGGCCGTAACCGATTGCGTTGAGATTACCAGCGACCTCAGCGAGGGTGATGATATCCATGGGTTTTTCCTTTCTGGTTTTTCTTCTGTAACGAAGGAAATCTTGAAAATCTTGATGTACCGGTGATGGGGGCGACGCCCTTGAATCACTCGGTTTCCGGGTAGCTCATGTTGATGTATGCGGTGGTCAGCATGGCGAAGATGAAGGCTTGCAGCGCAGCGACCAGAATCTCGAACAGGGTCATGATCAGGCCTGCGGCAAGTGTGCCGACGCCGAGGATGGACCACAGCTTGTTCGGGATTTCGATGAGGAACCACTGGGTGGCGGCAAGGCACACACCGACGGTGATGTGGCCGGAGACCATGTTGGCGAAGAGTCGCAGGGTCAGGGAGACCGGGCGAATCACCAGCAGCTCAAGGATCTGAATCGGGGTGAGCAGGATGTAGATCGGAGCGGGCACGCCCTTCGGGAAGAGCTCGTCCTTCAGGAAGGAGCCGAGGCCCTTCTCGCGGATGCCGGCGATCCAGTACTGGCAGAAGCACCAGCCGGCGAAGACCAACGGCATGGTGATGGTGGCGGTGGCTGCGATGTTGAAGCCGGGGATGATGCCGCACAGGTTGAACACCAGAATGGTGAAGAACATGGTGGTGATCATCGGCAGGTAGCGCTGGCCGCGCTCCTTGCCCATCACCTGATAGACGATCTGGTCACGCACGAACTCGATGACCCATTCCACAGCTCCCTGCCAGCGGCCGGGAATCAGCTTGGCTCGTGCGGCGGAGATGCCGAGGATAATCAGCATGATTACCGTGGCGATGATGCGCACCATGATGATGCGGTTCATGGCGAACGGAGTTCCGGGGAAGATGATCTGCGGAAGAAGGAAGTCGTTAACGGTCGGGAATTTCGGACCGTCCGCGGCCAAAGCTAACCCGTTCAAAAGGGCTTCGTTCATTCTCACGCCTCCTGCTTCTTCAATGTCAGGTGTCAGTTTAGACCAGCGAGGTGGCCGAATGTGACGTATTCGTTACTTCTGCTCCTCGCCTCGGGGCTCGCCGGGCGTGGACTGGAGTCGACGCTGCGGCATTCGACTCCGAATGACTGAAAGGTGATTATTGGCCTGAGTTGGGACAATGTCAACATGGCTGAAAATCCTTGGCGTGTCTTGTGCAACCCCTACTGCGCTGTAGGTTTATCGCATTGTTATCGTTTGTTTATCAATATGTCTTATCTATTAGACGGACACATCGAATGTGGTGCATTTTGCTCATTACAACGTCCACATAATGAAAATGCTGCTGTCCGATGTGCGGACAGCAGCACATGGCGCACCGTTGCATTGCCATAGAGCAACGGAAGCGGCAAATCAGTTTTGATGAATCACGCCATAGCCGTCATGCAGGAACGGCTCAAAGTCATCCTTGCGCGGACCTCCCGGCAGATGGCGAATCGAACGATCGGTGCCGAGCTTCTTCTCCTTGCGCAGCTCCGGCACCTCGGTCAAATCATATGGCGTGGTCTGATACACCCAGTTCAGCCAGTTGCGCCACAACAGATTGCCGTGGGCGCGCCAGCTGAACAACGGCTCCAGCGACGGGTCATCATGAGGGAAGTAGTTCTTCGGGAACGGCACGTTGGTAAGCCCCTTGGCCATATCGCGCTCATATTCCTCAGCAAGCGTGTACTTGCCATACTCCCAATGTCCCAGCGCGAACACTTCGGAGAAGTCGCGCGTGGCCACCAGCCCCGGGCCGGACTGAGGGCCCCAGGTCAGCACCTGCAGCTCCTGCTTCTTCAACTCCAGATCAGCCTCGTTCACACCGGCCAGACGCGAATGCGGCTGCAGGGCGATCTCATCGAAGCCGTTGGTCAGGAAGCAATACTCATCCTGCAGATATTGCGGGAAGACGCCGAAGATCTTCTGCGGATAATCCACTTTGCGCACACCGTAGCGGTAATACAGTGCGCCCATCGCACCCCAGCACAGATACATGGTGGAGAACACATGGGTGGAGGCCCAGTCGAGAATGGTCTTGAATTCCTCCCAGTAGTCCACTTCCTCGAACGGCAGATGCTCCACCGGGGCACCGGTCACCACGAAGCCGTCGTAATAATTGTCTTTGAATGCATCCAGCGTCTCATAGAACTTCACCAGATGGTCAGCGGAGACATGCGTGGCCTCATGGGTGGAGGTCTTCATGAAATCCACCTCGACCTGCAGCGGGCTTTTGGAGATGAGGCGAAGCAACTGCGTTTCGGTCTCGATCTTCTTGGGCATCAGGTTCAGAATCACCAGTTTGAGCGGGCGCACACGCTGACGCTCAGCTTCAGGCTTCTCGAGGGCGAAAATACGCTCCGAATCGAGGATGTCACGGGCCGGCAGGCCACTGGGAATCTTGATAGGCATGTTCTCATTATGGCCGCGAAGCGGATATGTCGCACCTTGCATGCGTCGATTTGCACTGCAGGCCACATAGATTCCGCTTATGACCGGTTATGCCCACATCGTTCGGCCCCAGCACGACACGCCGACCAAGACAGCCATGTTGACATTATTCGATTCCACAGTATTGTAGATAGAGCTGTCTGAAAGACAAGCCGACGCGGGGTGGAGCAGCTCGGTAGCTCGCTGGGCTCATAACCCAGAGGTCCATGGTTCAAATCCATGCCCCGCTACCAACGCCTCAGGTTTCACATTGAAGAAACCTGAGGCTTTTTCTATATCATCCATGTTCCAACGGGTGCGACCGCTGAACTTCTGCGACAAAGTCGGGGCAGCAATCCCCATAGCCTGCGCTAAATCCTTTTGTGAAGTCTGCCGAATAGCAATGAGAACTTTCACGTTATACGTGACACGATCCTGAAGGCTTACGCCTTGTTCCCGAGCCTTTAACGCCGGCGAGGCCATTACTGTAGTCATGTGAACTAGATTAGCAATATATAAATTTGGTTTCAACTTTACAATTAGGAATTTGCAAATTCAAGAGTAATCGTGTATAAACGTTGGCTATGTGCGAAACAGATTTGCAAATGCCTAATCTTGGGTTGAGAATCAAAACCCAACTTGTGGCGCACGGCTATACACAGAAGGACGCAGCCGGAGTTCTTGGCATCTCTGAAGCAACCTTGTCAAACAAGATAACCGGCAAGATCAAGTTCAGAGCTGAGGAAATTGCCAGTCTCGCCTATTGGCTTGGCGTCCCCAGTGACGGTCTTCTTGGCCTCAAGCCATTGGAGGTGGCGTGATGTTTGGCTTCGTTTCGTTGGGTGTTTCTTTTTCGTCCTTGGTCGTTTCCTGCATCGCGCTTCACCGGTCCCGTGTGGCAGGGAACGAGGCCGACGGGGCCGTGGAGCGTAGCCGTTACGCTTTGGAGTCCTCACGCAAGCATGTGGGGCTCCCCTACGACCACGGGATCGTTGACAAGTGGGAGACCTGCACACGGTTCGGCTTTAATCCGCAGATCAAGGATGATTGGAACCGTCGCAAGGATTCCGACGGCGTGGTCGATTCCGATGACGCTTTTGAGATGTTCTCGGACGGGACGTATCGGATCGTTCCTAACTCAGGAGCTTTTTCTGTTCTGAAGCCCGTTTTCTGTCGAGAGCATGGAACCTGCGATGACCCATCATGTCCCTATACCGCCTACGCAGGCGTTCAAAGGGTCCGCACTTCATTGGTTCTATGCCCCAGATCGGGAACTGCGTATATCGACACCGGCGGAGACGCGTTGGAGAAGATACCCAATGCACTCCAATTTCTAGCTTCGTCAGATCGCCCGACTGTTCCGGGCGGGGATTCCTCGGGGGTGTGATCGTGATGAAGAACCGCATGGTCTCGCCGGTCAGCTCCGGCAATCTGCCGCAGTCGTTCATGATCCACTCGCTCTGCTTGCCTAGAACTGTTTCGCCGATTTGCCGGCAGTCCCATAGTCCGGCATCGCAGTTCACGCCGATCACTTTGACGTTGAAGGCTCTGCCGTCGCCGCAGTTCGCAAGGTATCCGATGACCGGCGGGTCGATGCCGGCCTTGCTGAAATCCGGCCACAGGAGCTTGTCGCCGTCGAGCATGGCGAAGAGCGGCGCGGCTTCGGCTCTCCATCTCCAACCGCGCGCGAACGTCAACAGCGAAACCATGAGCCCGAAGACGGCTATGCCGACGGTTATCCATGTTTGCGCAGTGAGTCCGAGAAACGTTATTTGCGTAAGGTCCACGCCCATTGATTCTTCCTTCCCTTGTTGTCGTTGGTTGGTTTTGTTGCGATTGACAGCCTACGCCGATGGAGGAAGGACCTTAACCGTAATAATCCCTCTGCTTGCAAAGCAGATGCGCTAATGGAGGTGGTGTTATGAGTGCTCAGATCAGTGTGATCGTGCATGACCGACATAAGGACGAGGTCGTGGTGTGCGTCGTCGGTGATGACGGCAGCGCGTATTCGCGACTGGTCTCGGCCGAGGATCTACAGCAGTGGATTGACGAGTTGCGTCTTGCCCAGCGCCAGCTCGGTTTCCACACGCCGGATTCGAGCAGGCGGGAGACGAAGCCGTGAGGATTCTTAGGGTCGTGCTGGCTGCTCCGTTCGGCTTGTTGGCGTTCGGGTTGATGTTCGTTGCGACGTTGCTGGCGAAACTGGCGTCGTGGATCGCGTGGGATGGTAGGGGTCCTGTGAGGTTGAAGGTGGAATGGTGACGAGTCGTGTGTGGGTGGAGAACATGCCGCAGTATCCGGGCATTTTCTCGCTTCGGTGTGATTCGGGCGATGTGAGCGCGCGTATGGTGCTGACTTCGACGCAGGTCGAGTTGTTGCGTGCGTCGATCAATGATGCTTTGGCGAACGACGCGATGGTGCGCAAGCGGTTGCGCGAGTGAGTTCGTTTCTGCTTTTTCGATAATTTCATGCGCTGTGATGGGTTGCGACAGTCGGTGGGCCCTAGCGCGTCGAAAGTACCCGGCCGCGCCTTGCCCAGCGCGTTACAAACACACGCCCTGTGGGGGCGTGGTTACCACGCGGCGGGGGTCGTATGCGGGTTTACAGATCGTTGCAGGTCGGCGTGTTCGGGCGGAACTGGCGTCTTTGACCCTTGTCGGGGGCTTGCTTCGAGACCTTCCGCGCGGCCTTCGTGCCGCTGACCTGATGCGACGTCCCGGCTCCGTTACGAAGCATTGGCGAACCCCCATGCGAAACGATGGAGCCTTGCGCTTTCTTGTTTCGCGTGCTTGGGTTCCCCGCTCTGAGCCCTCTCCACCCGAAGGTTCATGAAACATCAATTTCAATTATTCAGTCAATCACGGAATCGAGGTCAAGCAGGATGGGTTACGCAGTTGATTACAGGCCGACTCGCAAGCGTGCGAAACGTCAGGTGCCGCAGAACAGGGAACAGCGGAAAAGGGACATCAGGAACGCGGTGAAGTGGAATCTGGGGAGGTTGGAGCACGATACCACTGGCACGGATTCGGTCAGTCGTTCCATGGTGTGCTTGCTGTTGAGGTTGGGCAAGGTGGCGCCGGCCGCCGATCCTACCGGGGACCATTTGTTGCAGCAGCTGATCAGCGAGGGAGTTTTGAATCGTCCGACCCGCAGAGCTGGCGAACAGGTGTTCGACCGTGCGGACCTGCTGGCGTCGTTGAAGGCATGGGTGGGAAGGGCATGAATCCACGTGCGAAGCTGACCACCGCTCAGGCGGCGATGTATGTGGGCATGAGCAAGCGGCAGTTGGAGCGCATGAGGTGCGATGGCACTGGTCCCACTTGGTTCAAGGCCGGCGATGCGGTCAATAGTCCGTGCATGTACGAGCTAGCCGATCTTGACCTGTGGGTGAGGACGCGGAAGGGGAAGGTGAGGTAGGTGGCAAGAAGGCATGTCATTGATCCTCGTGTGCGTACCGAGGTCATTGAGACGTATGGCAATACCTGTTGGCTTGGATTGCCGGGATGCACGCAGGTTGGGGCGGAGGACGACCATATCGTGCCGTATTCGCATGGCGGCAGGGATACCGTGGCGAATATCCGCCGTGCGTGCAAGCACTGCAACTCAAGCCGTCAGGATCGCGTGCTGTACGGGTACGGCGCCAGGCTGCATGTGGTGCTCGTGCCGCCCTGCTGCGAGTCCGATGCTTTGGAGTACATCGAGGCTCGTCGAAGCCAGGACGACCCGGTGGTGTGCGCTTCCCGCCTGGCCGAGTCGATGGGCGTGGAGCGACGTAGCAGCGCGGTGGGCAAGGCCGTGGGCATGGCGTGGAGCGGCGCTTACAGACAGTTCGCCACGTGCGGCGCGCCCATCGATGTATGGCTGGTGCGTGTCATGCCCAGCAGCAGGCGACATCCACGCATGTTGGATGAATGGCTGGCGTTGGACTATGACGTTCGTGTGGTGGACCCCGGCTTCGCGGAAGCGTTCGGCAGGGCCGCGAACATCGAGGAACGCAAGCTGGTACGTCAATGGTATGGGCTGCATCTCTCGCAGGCGCTCATCGATGCGAGGCAGCAGGCGCGGCGTGCGAGGCTCGCGGCCCTTGGATTGCGTGCGGTGGCGGACGAGTCGCCGAGCCGGCCGGTGTGGTAGCCGCTTTTTTAAGCGATACGGCCCGACCGATACCCCGCGCCCAGTTTTTTCTCCCCCCAGTTCGGAATAAAAAAGTCGGAAAACCTTGGAAAACCAAGGATTCCCGACCATTCACCTTCGGAATGAGAATATATCACTTTATTGCGATGAGGGGCAAATAATGATGATGCTGGAAGGATTCGATGAGGACACCGGTCGTGATATCGGACGCCAGGAAAAGGCCGCGCGCCGCATAGTCGATTATCTAGGGGCATCGCACCCGGAATATGACCCGGTGCTTGACGGCCTGTGCCAGTCGCTGCTTTCCCTGGGCGAGAACATCGACCGGCAGAACTCCCGAGGCCGCGAGATTTCAAGGAACATGGCGCAGTACATCGATGCCTTGTGGAAGATACGCGATATGTTCCCAACCGAGCAGATGGCCGACGAGGACGTGGAGGCGGCGTGGAGCGGGGAGCCGTCCGATGCTGATTAGGGGTGGCACGGAACGGAACCAGGAACGGGAGACCCTGGGCTGGCGTCTGGCCGGCATCGCCAGGATGATGGGCACGCCGCTGATTCCATGGCAGCGGCACGTGGCCGACGTGGCCTGTGAAATCGACCCGGAGACCGGAACGTTCTTCTACGACACCGTGGTGATATCCACTCCCCGCCAGTGCGGCAAATCCGCTCTCGTGGACGCGTCCGACACGTTCAACGCTTCACTTGGCCGACGCCGGCGCATTGCCTACGCGGCGCAGACAGGCAAGGATGCGGAGGATCACTTCAAGGAATACGCCGAACTTATCCAGGGCACGCGTCTGAACCAGAAGATAGACAAGTTCAGGTTCAGCAACGGCGGCATGAACGTGACCTTCACGAACGGCAGCACGATAACGCCCATGGCCATGACGAAGGTGGCCGGTCACGGCAAGCAGATGGACAAGGTGACCATCGATGAGGCCTTCTCCTTGACGAAGGAGGCCGGCGACACCATCATGGACGCCATCATTCCGACCATGAACACCCGGCTGAAACACACCGGCATCACGGCGCAACGGTGGATAACCTCGACCGAGGGCAATTCAGAATCTACGTATTTCAACCCGCTGCTGGACGGGCTGCGCTCCGGTGACGTACCGCAACGCACCTGCTGGTTCGATTTCGGCATTCCCTCCGACGCGGACCCCGAGGACCTCGATGTGGTCATGCGCTATCATCCTGCGGCCGGTTATCTGTGGTACAAGCCCCAGTTGCGGGACTTCCGGGAAAGCTTCGGCGACAACACGGCCGGCTGGGCGCGAGCGTTCGGCAACCGGCGCGACATGGGTGTTTCCGACAGGGTGATAGACCCAGACCTGTGGGAGTCGAGCGCGACCGCACCGGTGAGGGTGGAGGACATCAACGGCCGGCCGCTCGTGTTCGCCGCCGCCGTGGACGTGGACGCCACCACCACCAGCGTCAGCGTCGGCATCGTCAACCCTGACGGCACCATAACCACGCAATTGCTGAAGACCATGCCAGGCACCGGCGACGCCCCGGAGGAAATCACCAGACTGTGCACCGACTACGCGGCCCCGCTGGTCATGGACTCGAAGGGGCCCAACGGCGACCTGTACGACCGACTCACCCAACTCACCGACAGTTACGGCGATCCACTCATCCGTTTCGTGGAGATGAGCGCCGGCGACTACCTGACCGTAGGCCAGTCCTATGTGAGCGGATTGCAGAATCATACCGTGCTCCATGCCATCGACGGGGAACTTGACATGAGCGTGGCCATGAGCGCACGCACATGGTCGGGCGACGCATGGCGCATAACCAGACGCGGAAGCACGGGCCTGACCTCGCCGCTTGAATCATGCATGTTGGCCGCGTGGGGCGCCGTGCACCGTCCCGAAGACTCCGGACCCCTGCAAATCTACTGACCGTTTGGCGGTACTTGGCGGTACTTGGCGGTACTTGGCGGTACTTGGCGGTACTTGGCGGCACGGTGGTGGACGGAAACCGAATCAGACTCGCATAATCGGCGGCATGAACAACCGTCTGAGTCTCTGGGATCGTATGAAGCTCGCCGGGCGTATCCTGACCCGCAGTGATGCGGATGATATGCCCGATGGAGTCAGGCCGCCCAGTCGTGAGCCGGTGTGCGACCCGTTGAGCCTGTCCACCGTGTTCCGCGGAGTGCAGGTGTTGCAGACCGCGATAACCGGTCTGCCGATCCACGAGATGCGCGGCGGGTTGAAGCTCGACACCGTGAGCTCGCTGATCCTCCAACCCGACGTGAACCGAAGCCGCCGCGACTTCCTCGCCGACATGGTGGCCAGCATGGTATTGGACGGCAACGCTTTCGTTCGACTCGTGCGATACACCGGCGAAGTCGTGACCTGCGAGGTGCTGCCGCCCTCGCTCGTGACCGTCTCGGACGACGGCAAGGACCCAGCAGCGCCGAAGCTCCGTTACTCGTATCTCGGTGTGGACTACACGGCCGACCAGATCGTGCACTGCAAGTTTTTAAACGTGCCCGGTCGACTGCGAGGCCTCGGCCCCATCAGCGCGGCACGCGAGGAAGTCGAAAGCGCGCAGCAGGCGCGGGACTACAAGGCCCGCTTCTACACCGATTCCAGCAACCTCAAGGGCTACCTGTCCACCGAGGACAAGGTGACGCCCAACATCGCCAGGAACGCGAAAGAGGCATGGAAGGCCACCGGAACCGCGGGCGACATCAAGGTGCTGGGCAGCAAGCTGAAATACGTGCCGCTGGACATGAAGCCGGCCGACTTGCAGTTTTTGGAAACCCAGAAGTTCGACACCACGCAGATCGCGCGACTGTTGGGCATTCCCGCGTCCATCATGCTCGCCGCAGTCGATGGCAGCAATCTCACCTATTCGAACATCGAGCAAAGCTGGATTGAGTTCGCCGACTACACGCTGGCCGCCTACGCGGGCGAGATAGAGGAACTGTTCAACCGGCTGCTGCCGCGCGGGAGAACGGCCGCGTTCGACTGGGATTCAAGTCGCCGCGCCGACATGAGCGACCGTTTCAACGCATACAAGACCGCCCTCGAATCAGGGTGGATGGAAATCAACGAGGTGCGCGCACGCGAGGCCCTGCCCCCGCTCATCAACGCGCCGCAACCGGAAGAGGTGAACCAGTGAACCGTCATGAAATCGGATTCAAAGGCATATGCCTACGTGCTGCTGAGGAAGGCGACGGCCGCACATTGGAAGGCATCGCCGTGCCCTTCGGCAGCATCATCGACACCTGGGAGGGAGCCGAGACCTTCGACCCCGACTGCCGTTTCGATGACGTGGACAACGCCAAGCTCTGCTACCAGCACGGCGAACTCATCGGCCGCATCACGGGAGCGGAAAGCCGCGACGACGGTCTGCACATCACCGCCAGAATCTCGGACACGCAGCGAGGCCGCGACGTGGTGGCCCTCCTTCGAGACGGCGCTCTCGACTCCCTGTCTGTCGGCTTCATCCCAGTGCAGGACGAAACCGACAAGCAGGGCATCACCCACCGCAAGCGTGTCCGCCTGTTGGAAACAAGCGTGGTCAGCTGGCCCGCCTATGAGGCGGCGAAAATCACCGGCCAACGCAGCGCCGCCGAAACGAACACCCCGGAAATCGAAAAACACGATCCATCGAAGGAAAGCGAGGAAACCCGAATGGACAAGGAACTGGAAGAACTGCTGAACGGCATCAAGGACGAGCAGCGCAGCATGAAGGCCGCGCTGGCCCACGCCGGCGCGCCGGAGAAACCGAAGCCGCTGGGCGCGGAATACCGTACAGCCGGCGATTACCTCCAGGCCCTCTACCGAGGTGAGGAAGCCGCCGTGAACCTCATGCACGAATGCCGCGACCTGATCGTCACCGGCGACACCGGCAACACGTCCACCTGGATCGCGGACGACCTGCGACTGATCCAGATGCGCCGCAAGGTCACGAACCTCCTGACCCATGACACGCTGCCGGCCAAGGGCATGACCATGGAGTACAACGTGGTGGCCACCGACACCACGACCACCGGCAAGCAGGCGAAGGAAGGTGACGCGCTGCCGTTCGGCAAGGTCACGTTCGGCACCAAGAGCGTCGGCATCGACACTTACGGCGGCTACACCACGCTGAGCCGTCAGACCATCGAACGCAGCACCACGCCAATGCTCAACACCGCCCTGGCCGCGCTGCGCAACGCGTATGCGAAGGCAACCGAAACCGCCGTGCGCACCTACCTGTACGACACCATCGCCACCCAGCGCGACGCCACCACCGGAGCGAACAAGATCGACGCGCCCGCCGCCCTGGCCGCTATGACCATCGACCAGTGGGCCGCGCTCATCATGGACGCCGCCGAACTCGCCGACGATCGCAACGTCAACCTCACCCGCTTGGGCGTCAGCAAGGACGTGATGGCCGCTCTCATCAAACTGAAGGACACCGGCAGCCGCTTCTTCGACCTTTCCGGCGACGGCAGCGACACCATCGGCAGCTTCGACCTTACCGGCATCGCCGGCCGCTTCCTGCGAGTCCCCGTGCAGATGCTGCCGAAGGCCCCGACCGGAACCGCCTGCTTCATCGACCCCGAAGCCGTCACCGTATGGGAGTCGGGTGGCCCCACCCAGCTGAGCGACGGCGACCCGACCAAACTCACCGAGAACTATTCGGTCT
The DNA here is from genome assembly GCF_009193305.1 of Bifidobacterium cebidarum. Classification (GTDB taxonomy): domain Bacteria; phylum Actinomycetota; class Actinomycetes; order Actinomycetales; family Bifidobacteriaceae; genus Bifidobacterium; species Bifidobacterium cebidarum. Next base: position 471,453 of record NZ_WBVS01000001.1, read on the forward strand.
ATGGCTATCTCGCCGTGGCCGCCACGCAGCCTCTGGGCCTGATCCCCGTCAAGTTCGCGGCCAACGCGGGTGCGTGATCATGGCCGAACCCGATTGGTCCGACTACGAGGCGGCGGTCCGCGATGAAATCGGCGTGCCAGCCGGTGACGAAGAGCGCATCAGACGCGCCATCGCATCCGCCATGGCTTACGTGACGGGAGCGATAGGCGGCTACACGGTGTCGGATACGGTGCGTGCGGATTGCGTGGCCGCGTGCGCCGCCGACCTGTACAACATGAGGGACGCGCGCCTGGGCGTGATGAACGTGGCGGACGGCACCCTGGAACCGTTCAGGATATCCAGCGACCCGCTGCGCAGCGTCTGGCAGAAACTCAACGCCGCCGGCGTGCCCACCGGGGGAATGGTGATCGCATGAGCAGCCTGATCGTGGAACAACGCGACCGTCTCGCAATGAGACTGCGGGAGACCCTGGGCGGCATGGCGGCCGTCGTCACCGACGACGCGCAGAAGGCCAGGCCTCAGGCCGACCGCATCGCCGTGCTCATCGAATGGCCGGACATCGACTATCCGACATGGGGCAACGACCCCGAGACCACATGGCGTGTGGACCTCATCGCCGGAACCATGGCCACCCAGGCCAGAAGCCTCGAAACCATCGGCAAGGCGCTCGACCTCATCGCAGGAACCGACCTGTGCGTCATCCAGGCGAGGGCCGTCACCTTCACGCTCTCCGGCGTGGGGGACCTCTCCGCCTACCAGCTGACCATCAACCCATCGGACCTATAGAAAGGAACAAGAATGGCCGACAAGATTCGCACCCTTGGCCCCGGAAGCCTCGTCATCGGGGCCGACGCGGACGCATACAAGCTCGATGTGGACTGCACGAGCGTGGAGCTTGCGCCGGACAACTCCAGCGAGGATCCTGACAACTTCCTCGACGGACACGAGGAAGGCGGCGCGCTGACCACATCATGGAAGCTTTCCGGCAGCATCGGCGAAGACTATTCCATGACCGGCGCCCAGGTGTATTGCCTGGACCACGCCGGCGAACTGAAGCACGCCAAGTTCATCCCGAACACCAAGGGCTCGCTCCAATTGGACCTGGACGTGACCATCGCGCCCATCGCGTTCGGCGGCGATGTGAAGACCCGCAACAAGAAGGACTTCGAGTTTGCCGCCACCAACGTGAAGGCCTCCGCATACACGACGGCCGCCGAGGGAGCCTGATGGCCGACCGGGCCCTGTACGTGGTCGGGCAGAAACGATTCGTGGCCACGATGCGCAAGGCCGGCGCCGACATGAAGGAACTCAAATCGGTGAACCGTCAGGCCGCCGACCTCGCGGCCCCGGCCGTCCGGAGCCGTGCGCCGCACGGCAAGAGCGGGAAACTCGCCGCCAGCATCCGCGCGGGAGCCACGCAGAAGGCCGGCGTTGTGCGCGCCGGCCGCAAGTCCGTGCCTTACGCGGGCGTTATCAATTACGGGTGGCCCAAACGGCACATCAGACCGAGAACGTTCGTGAACGACGCAGTGGCCGCCACCGAACCCGAATGGACACGGCTTTACGAGCAATTCATCAGGAAGACATTGAACCAAGTGCAAGGAGCATGACATGAGCAAACGACCGACCGCGAAGGTCACCTATACGGACGGCCATACGGAAGAGGCGCCGATCTCTCCCCGAGTCGTCACCGGCATGGAGGAGCACGCGCAGAAGGAAGGCTGGACGCCGGGCGAAGGCAGCAAGCTTCGGCAGTCCTACTACATGGCGTATCTCGCGCAGCGGTACGCGGGCAACACGCAGATTCCCTATGAGAAATGGCTCGACGCCGTGGATGAAATCGAGGTGGAGACGCCGGGAAACCCTACCGAATAGAGGCGTGGGACGACGGTTCGCTGGGCCGTCTCTCGCTGATCCTCGCCGCCCGGTTCGGCGGCACCCCGTGGGAATGGCGGCAGAAGGCCAGCGAACTCGACTGGGGAACGGGCATCGAACTGCTCATGGAGGAAATGGAACGCATGGAGGAGGTGGACCATGGCTAAGAGCGCGATCATGTCGGTACGCATCACCGGCAACTCGGACGACGCCGTGAAGGCGCTCTCCAGGGTGACGGGCAAGGCCGCCGCGTTCGGCTCGTTCATGGGCGGCGCGGCCCTCAAGGGCGTGAGCGCTCTCTGGGACACGCTCAAGGGCTTCACGTCGGACGTGATGGCCATGAGCGATTCGACCGACAAGTTCAAGAACACGATGAGCTTCGCCGGCTTCGACACCACCGCAATCGACAAGGCGTCCAAGGCGGCGCGCAAATACGCCGACGAAACCGTTTACGACCTTTCCACCGTACAGAACACCACCGCCCAGCTCGCGGCCAACGGCATCGGCGACTATACCGGCCTGACCCAGGCCGCCGGCAACCTCAACGCGGTGGCGGGCGGTAATGCGGAGACGTTCAAGAGCGTGGCCATGATGCTCACCCAGACCGCCGGCGCGGGCAAACTCACCACGGAGAACTGGAACCAGCTCACCGACGCGATACCGGGCGCCAGCGGCAAGCTCCAGGAAGCCATGCGCAAGGCAGGAGCCTATACCGGCAACTTCCGCGACGCCATGGCGAACGGCGAGATAACCGCCGAAGAGTTCAACCAGGCGCTGCTCCAGCTCGGCATGACCGACGTGGCCAGACAGGCCGCCACCAGCACGCAGACCATGGAAGGCGCGATGGGCAATCTGGAGGCCGCCGTGACCGGCGGTCTCACGGATGCCTTCGACCTGCTGAAGCCCACCATCACATCGGCGATGGGCACGGCCGCCGAAAAGGTCACCGAGTTCTCCGGCAAGGCCACCACGGCCATCAAGGGCGTTATCTCGTTCGTCCGGGACGGGGACTTCACCAGCGAGTTCGCGCAGGCGTTCAACGTCACCGAGGACTCGCCGGTGGTGGATTTCCTCTTCACGCTAAGGGACACCGCCGTGGGAGTGTTCGACGCGGTAAAGTCACGGGCCGATTCGCTCAAGACGGGGTTCGACTCCCTCACGCAGGGCATCGGTGCGGTATTGGGCCCCGTGATCCAGTTCGCCACCGACTCGCTCGGATTGACCAACAATCTGGACGCCGGGGCCACGGCCTCGCAGACGTTCGGGGATATGCTCGGCTTCATCTCCGACACGCTCCAGACGGCCGGCACATGGTTGCAGCAGAACAGCCAATGGCTCGGCGCTCTCGTGGTCGGCATCGGCGGAGCCGTGGCCGCCTATCAGGCATGGCAGACCGCGATAGCCGTATGGCAGACCGCGACCCGGATCGCCACCGGAGTACAGACCGCGTTCAACCTCGTGATGAACGCCAATCCCATCATGCTCGTCATCACCGCCATAGCCGCATTGGTGGCCGCGCTTGTCTACTTCTTCACCCAGACCGAGACCGGCCGGCGGATATGGTCGAGCTTCACCAACTGGCTCGGCACCTGCGTAAACAACATCATCGGCTTCTTCCAGGCGCTGCCCGGCCGCATACGCGAGTTCTTCAGCAACGCGGCACAGGGGGCCACGGACACATGGAACAACGTGGTCAGCTGGTTCTCCGGTCTGCCTGGCCGCATCCTTGGAGCCATCGGCAACGTCGGAAGCCTTTTATGGAACGCCGGCTCGTCCATAATCAACGGTTTCCTGAACGGCCTGAAAAGCGCCTGGAACGGCGTGACCGACTTCGTGGGAGGCATCGCCGACTGGATCGCGGAGCACAAAGGCCCGGCCAGCTACGACAAGAAACTGCTCGTGAAAAACGGCCGGCTCATCATGAAGGGCCTCGCCGCAGGCATGGACTCGGGCTTCGACACCGACGTTCGCCGCGCCGTCAAACGCATCAACACCGGCATGGGACGGCTCGCCTTCGAAACACCGACCGCAACCGGGACACAGACGGTAGGCGACACTTACAACATCACGGTGCAGACCGGCGTGGGCGACAAATACGAGATAGGCAAGGAAATAGTCAAATACATCAAAACATATAAGGGGACACTCTCATGAGCGGCCGCCTAGCATTGCTCTACCTCGACCGTGGCAATGGCTGGGAGTGCCTGACCCCGCATGATAAGGACCAGGCCGCGCTTGAGTCTTTGTCTATCGATTGGGGCACGGATTCCATCGACTCGCAGCCCGACGCTCCGGTGCTGAGGTTCACCATCCGAGACCGCACCGGTTCGCTGGCCGGCGACGTGCTGTATCTGGCCGGCGCCAAGGTGTGGGTGCAGAAGACGGATGCCGTAGCCTGGCAACGGTTCGATATCGCCGGCCAGTGGCAGCAGGTGGCCGCGAGTGTTTCATGGGCGGAGCTGGAGGACCTGAAGCCATCCACGATTCCGTCCGTGCCTGATACTGGTCTTGAATCCGTATTCTATGGGCGTGTCACCGTGGGTGGCGAGGTCACGCAGCGCAAGCGCGGCGATTGGCTCGTGAGCCTGTACGCGTCTGGCATGAGTGTGCTCACGCAGCGTCAGGCCACGCAGGGACCGGAACAGTCGGGGACTCTCGCTGGCCATCACTGGCCGGTGGACCCTGTGGAGCGTCTGGACGTGCTGCAATCACGGTTGACCATGCTGGGCGTGCCGTTCACGGCCGACGCGCTAGAGTGGCTTCGCCGTCACCTACCGCCGTCATTGGCGCCCTATGGGGACGACTCTCATCCCGATCTGATCACGCTCGTGCGCAATCTCGCTTCCGGTTCTCCCGACTGGCCGCTGGTATACGAAACATGCGAACGCGGGCGCGCGACGCCCGGAAGCATGACGGTGGGCTTGCCTGGCGCGCCGGCCATCATCGCCATGCTGCCTGACGGTACGATTGCCACCGCGTGGCAGGGCCATGTCACGCCCACGATTCCGGCCGAACTGGTCATGGTGGACGAGACCACGCTGGGGTTGCCCGATCCGATTACCCAGGTCACGCTCAAGGGCAAGCGTGTCACATGGGACGGGGAAAAGTCCGTGTTCGGCTTCGAGGATTCCGAACTCACGTTCTCGGATCGTGGTCTCGTGCCGGACAATCTCACGGAATCGCAGAAAAGCGTTTCGGTGGATTCCGACGCCGTGCTGAAGGACGACACCGGCGGCCATTGGACGGCCGGCATCTACTCGCCGTCGGATTCCGACCGGCTGCGGCGCGCTGCCGTCATATTGGCGAACAGCACCCGTCTTCGTCCGCAGTCGTTGCGCGTGGAGTCACGGAAGGTGGACGATGTGGAGCACGCCGACCAATTCCATGCGTGGCCCGGTCTGCCGTTGACGTTCATCCATAACCGTTACACGCCGTTGGTGGCGCGTGATGGCACACCGGCCACGGCCGGCGCGTGGCTGCCGGTCGGCGGCACGCTTACCTACCGGCATCGTGCCGGTGAGGCCACGTGGTCGAACGAACTGGATTTGCACCCGCTGGCGCGTGACCCGACCCTGGCGGCGTTGCGTTGGAGGGATTTGCGGCCGTTGACGTGCAAGTGGGAGCGGCTGCCGGAAATGACGTGGGCCGAATGGGGCCAGATAGACATCATCACCACCGAACAGGAGCTGGAGGCATGAAACAGACAGTCAAACACAAAATCAAGTACCCGGAGGGCACCGACCTGGTACGTAACGCGTCGGCGCAGTTCGAGGCCATGGCCCAGAGCATCGACGACAACATCGACGACCTGCCGGACACCATCACGGCGAAGGTGACCGCCGCGCAGCAGGCGGCGGAGAACGCGGCGGCTCAGTCCGAAAAATTCGGAGGCCAGGCGCAGGCCTTGCAGGATTCCGCGGTTTCCTCCCTCATCGGGGATTCCAAATCAGCTACGGTGGCATCCCTCGCAACGTATACGGGAAAAGATCGTATACATGCGGTGTTTTTCGGCGATAGCATCACGGCGAACTTTAAGCTGGACGACAGCGAACGGGGCTGGGCGTCGCTTGTGTGCGCCGAACTCGGTTTGGAACGGCACAATTACGCGGTGCGAGGGGCCGGATTCGCCGTGGACGGCAAACTGTTGTCCGCTCAGCTAGCGACCGCGAAAACGGATTTAACGTATGATCACGCCAAGGTATCGTTGGTGTGCGTGGCGGCCGGCATCAACGACCAAGAGGAGAACGCCGGCATGATCCGCTCGGCCGCGACGCAGCTGTTTGAATCGTTGGCTGCGGAATATCCGAACGCGCGTATCCTGTGCGGAATCATGCCGACGGCCGGAGTGATCAACGCCTATGGCAGCATGGCCACGGGCGTGTACACGAACAGCAACGTTTTACGTCAGTTGCAGATGGCGGCCGCAGCCGACCCGCGCGTGGAGACGATACCCATGTGGCGCATGTGGGGTCTTCCTGCGGCGGTCAGCGACACGGCCGACAACATTCACCCCGGATACGGCGGCCACAGGATCATGGCCAGCCAGTTCCTGGCCGCATGGCACGGTTCGCCGCAACCCGACCTCTATCTCGCCTACTTGCAGGACAAAAACGACACCCAGATGCTTGAGGACGGGATCGCGCATGTTACCAGCGGCACCATCAGCCTCTACCCGTTGTCCAAGTACATCAGTCGCATCAACGGGCATAATCTGAGCGAGCCCGAATCCGTAGACGTAGCCGACCGGCTTTCGTTCCACTGGGCCTCCGACCATTTGTTACGCCTGCACATCAATCAGATGCCAGTGACCGTCGCGATCCCACTTGACGACAAGACCATCGATTCCAGCATGGCCAAGGAATCATTGGCGGCGTTCTATCTGCCGCGTCTTCATAACCGTTGGTGGAACGGTTTGACCCAGAGTGTTCGCGGGCTCAGTGCAATCGACATGGTCAACACGGGCGTGGTCGGATGGTCGGACGAGTACCGCGTGGGCTTGGCCAGTCCGGCGACCTTGACCATGCCCGAACGAGGCTATCAGCGCAGCGTGCAATGCGAGGTGCAGGAGAACGGGTGGATACAGATCAGAATCGCCATCAACCCCGGAGGCGTCTACCTCATCCCCGGAAATACCCACGAATTCCAACTTGACGGATATATCGACATCGAGATGAAGAAATAAGGAAAGGACGTAGCAATGCAGCAGACCGAAATCGCCGCGCTCTGCGTCGTCGGCGTATTGATCGTATTGGACTACGCGACCGGCCTGATGAAGGCCGCCATGCAGCACGACATCAGCAGCGAGAAGATGCGACTGGGGCTCTGGCATAAAAGCGGCCTGATCCTCGTCATGGTCTTGGCCGAGGTCGTGGAGCGCGCCCAGGCCTATATCGACCTCGGCTTCACATTGCCGTTGATCGTGCCCGCCGCCGTGTACATCAGCATCACCGAGATCAGCAGCATCCTTGAGAACCTGGGCGAGATCAACCCCGAAATCAAGGCATCGCCCCTATTGCAATTGTTCCGCAGCAAACAGGACCCGGGAGCCATGTCATGAGCTGCCTCGTGCCGGCCCTGCTATGGATCATCGGCGTCGCCGTCGTGCTCCTGTTCGTGCACGGCAGCGACCCCAGACGATAAACCCCTCAAAGGAAAGGAACCATCATGAACATCGACCAGTTCGTCAGCACGTACAACGGCAAGACCGTGGACGTGGACAGGGCCTATGGCGGCCAGTGCTGGGATTTATGGAGCCGGTACGCGCAGGACGTGGCCGGAGTGCCCCAGTCAGCCACCAACACCAGCAACGGCTGGGCGGGAAGCGTCTACACGACCACCTACGACCGTCAGCCCGCGCTACGCGCCAAATTCGACCGTCTCCCGGCCAGCGCAACGCCGCGCAAGGGCGACGTGGCCTTCTGGGGCAACGCCCCCGCCACCCCGTCCACGCACGTGGCCATCGTCCTCGCAGACCAGGGCGGCAGCCTCTTGTGCCTGACGCAGAACCCCGGCGCCACGCACCAGGGAAGCATCACCAAGAACGGACTGCTGGGCTATCTGCGACCCAAGACCGCCACGGCCTCGATGCCATCCGGCATCGCCGGCACATGGCGCATCAACGTGCAGGCGCTCAACGTGCGTGACCAGCCCACCACACGCGGCAACGTCGTGGCCCAGTACAAGGCCGGCCAGACCGTCATCCTTGACGGCTGGACCACGCGCGCGGACGGATACGACTGGGGCCGCTACATCGGGTCCAGCAGCGGCAAGCACCGCTACATCGCCCTGGGACCTGCCGGCACCACCAGCTATCTGAAGCGCTGAACCACAGACCCCGAATTATACGGCCAGCCTGACGGCATTCATCGCGCTGCGAAGTCTGCTGTCGGGCATGGCCACGTAGATTTGCGTGGTCTCCACCGACGAGTGGCCGAGCAGACGCGCGACCAGGAACAGGTCGTGCGTCTGCTCGTACGTCTTCGTGGCGTACCGGTGACGCAATGAGTGGCAGCCCCAACCGTCAGGCAGCAGCCGTGATATATGACGGTTCACGTAGGACTGTTCGACGTGGCCGTTCCACCGGCCGGGCAGCAGCCAACCGCCGCAACGTTCGATATATTCGGCCAGATCGTCAGGCAATGGAACTATGCGCTGCTTGTCGCCCTTGCCGGTGATTATCAGGGACTTGCCCACGAGGTCGTCCATCACGTCGCGGCTGTGGACTCGGGCAATCTCGGCGCGGCGCAAGCCGCATTCGGCCGCCAGCCGCAGCATGATGCGCTCCACCGTCGTGGCCTTCCGCAGTGCCGCGATGATGTACCGGTCGGGGCACGGCCGTGGCTTCGGCTTCGGCCGTCTGATTTTCGGCAGTTCGTCGCTGGGGTCGTCCGAACGGCGCCCGGTGGCGCGCATCCATGAGAAGAAGCCGTGAACTGTGTTGCGGTATGCCTTGCGGCTCTCGGGCTTCCAATTCTGCGAGGCCATCCAGTGCACCAGATCGTCGCCGGTGACCTCTTTCGGCGTCTTTGCCAGGTCCCTCGCAGCCTTGGTCATCTTGCATCTACGGCAGCGCACCGTCTCGTCGCTGAGACCGGCCGCCTTCAGGGATTCGAGCCAATCATTGATATCGTCCGCCCATGACGCCGGCGGTGGCGTTTGTTTCATGCTCATGGCACACCATCGCACCACCGAACCGCTTACGCCGCTAGAATAAACGCCGATAATCGGGTGTCATGGATTTGAACCATGTTCCTCTGGCACACCATGTTGCCAGAGGAACATGGTTCAAATCCATGCCCCGCTACCAATGAAAGCCGGAATCCGAATGGGTTCCGGCTTTTCGTTTACCGCAATGCTAAATCCGGCGTCTGTTGGCGATGAACAACACAATCACACCGAGCGTTACAGCCGCAGCGACCAGCCCAAGAGGAGGGACCATATTGACGCCTGTGGTCGGCAGCGGCTCTTCCGGCTCCTGCGGTTCCTCAGGCGCACATGGCTCTTCGGGTTCGCAAGGCTCCTCTGGCTCGCAGGGCTCATCGCACTCGGTCACTCGCGTACGCTCCCGTGCATCGTCATAACGGCTTGCCGCCGGCATCACACGGTCATCGCCTTTGAATTCCCACACGAACACGTACCAGCCATGCCGCTCGGCCGTGATGGTCATCGGCTCGCCATCAGCACTGGGAATTCCTGCACCGATTTTGAATGTTCCGTTGCGTGCAGGGATGTTCCAAGTAATCAACTTCCGATGATGTTCATCCGCTTGGGGCACCTGGGCACCACTCGGCTTATATGCATCATCATTGGAGGGGTCGCCGGGATCGCCCGACCACCACACGCTGACCTGCGCATAAGGCCTATCAGCCTCGAAACCATAATCACCATCACCGGCGAAATCACCATGATCATCAGGGAAACCGGAGACCGTGATGGTGTCGCTCAATTCAGCGCCCACTTCAGCGGAGTGCTCGGTAACCGTTGATTCCACATTCACCTTGCTGCGATTCGAACTGCTCTCCTCAGGTTCCAGAAAAGCGCTGATCCAATCGCCGCTCAGGTATTCCTGAGCCTTATCGCTTTGCTGCGATCTGCGGAACGCCCACACCCATGTTCCGAATCCGCCCGACGCATGAGTCAAATACGGTTTGCCGCCATCAGGCGTGGTCATGGCCTGCACCCGAACGGTTTGGCCGGGCTTCGTGAACGAAGCGCTCCCGTATGCAGCCGGCTTATACCCTTCTTTCTCCAGACTGGCCAAATACGCATCGGCGTTCGCATCGGCTCCCGGAGCCATCATGTCGCCCAGATCCTCTGCGCCAAGGCCATCGAAATAATAGCCTTGCGCTTCAAGCAGCAGGTCCGGCACCCAACGGCTTTCCGGATCCGCCACCCCGCTGGTCACTTCATCGAAGATCGCAGAGCCGGCATCCAGCACCTTGTCCGAAACCTTGGTGGTCACCGACGGCGTGAAATCCTTGCGCACTTTGAACGTCACCGCTCCACCCGGAATGTACGTCATGGAATCGAACGCACGCATATCCTGCCGGGCATCCATATGGTTCATCTGAGGAATCTGATAGGTGGTTTCGGCCGTCACCTCGCCCAGCCCCGTGGCCTTCCACGCATAGGTCTTCGGTTTGCCGCCGGATGTATCGGTCACGGTTTTCCCGCCGTTCGAAGTAAATACCGCCGGCCCCTTCAAGGTAACGGTGAACGGCACACCAGCCACAAACCGCCCTGACACGCTCTTCACCGATACGGTGATTTCGCCGCGGCGCAATCCCTGCGCATATGTGCTCTCGATGACGGCTTCCTTGGGCGCCTTCGACTCGGCCTCGGCCCAGATCTCCTCGGCACGACCGAATATCTCGGGGTATCTTCCCACCAAATAGGCTCTCTGCGGCCGCCATTGGTCCTGATTGCCGAACTTGTCTTGCACCAATGAGGCAATCGCCACATAATCCTGGGTGGACGCCGTCTGATACTTCTCCAAAATCCAAGCCATAAGTCGCGCTTGGGGACTATCGGTAACCAGACTCGTGGGCCCGATCACGTAATCCGTAAGATTGGAGGCCTCGATACAGTAGTACTTGGTGCCGTCCGAGCTATTGGCCGCCACGCCGAGCTCCAGTTCTTCCCCTTCAAACATATAGACGATTCTCTGGTCGATCTGCGAGGGAGACAATGATGCCGCGTGCGCATCCGTGGGCGTTCCCATAAGCACGCCCAGCATCATCGCCAAACCTGTCAGCATGGCCCCAAGAGCGATCACGCGTTTCCTCCACCATGATGCCGCCATGTTCCAATCCTTTCCGTGGTATGGATTCACCCGCGTCATTGCGAGCGTATAGACCTTGAGCATGGCAGATTTGCGGCCTGCATCGACGGCTTTCCAGGCAATGTGGTCCGAGCTTGCCGTGTACCGGCGAGTTGTGGACAACTTGACGCTGAAGTTATCCACTTCAAGCCATTTATCGAACGTTCATCCAAAAGTTGTCCACAATGCACGCCAAATGTCGGATTCCCCTTAGAATGGGCCGTATGGCAGTACAACATAGCGCGGATTCGCGCACATCTGAAACAGATTCCCTCGAGGCCGTCAAGGCCGCCCAAACCACTAAGGTTTCCAAGTCCTCCAAGTCGGCGAAGTCAAAGGCGACCACCCGATCCAAAACCACCAAGACCACACGCAAGCGCGTCGACGCTGAAACCGCCCGCGCCAATGCAGCGCTCAAGAGCCTGACCGGCGAAGCTCCGGCCCCGTCCATTCCCGCTGACGAGCCCGGCCAGTTCGGCCGCATCAACGTCATGGACATCACGCCGAACGAGGAACGCGGCATCTATCCGGCCCGCGTGGAGCTTGGCGAACCGTTCAAGGTGACCGCCCAGGTATTCATCGAAGGCCGCACCAAGGTGGGCGCCACGGCCATCGTGCGCAATGCGCGCGGCAAGGAAACGCTGCGTCGCGCCATGACCTGCACCAACCCCGGCCTCGACCGCTGGGAAGTAACCCTGAAGTGCGGCGAGCACAGCGATCTAAAGCCTTGGGAAGATGGCTACGCCGCCGTCAAGCGTCAGCTTGGCGAGTGGACAGTGACCATCGAAGGCTGGGAAGACACCTATAAGTCCTGGCTGCACGACGCCCGCATCAAGGTGAAGGTTCAGGACGATGTGGACAACGCGCTGAACTCCGGCGCCGAACTTCTGGCCCGTTGGGCCGTGACCCCGGACGCCGGGCTTCCCGCCCGCGAGCGCAAGGCCTTGCAGCAGGCCGCCGAGACGATGGCCGACGAATCCCTGAACGCCGAGGAGCGTCTGGCCGCAGGCGACAACCCGCATATCGCCGCCCTGCATGAGACCAACCCGCTGCGCGACGGCATCTCCCCCAGCCAGCCGCAGCGCTTCAAGGTGGAGCGCCCGAAGTCCAGCTTCGCCGCCTGGTACCAGTTCTTCCCGCGTTCCGAAGGCGCCACGATCGACCCGAACACCGGCAAAATTATCCAGGGCACGCTGAAGACCTCCATCGCCGGCCTCGAGCGCGCCAAGGAGGAAGGCTTCGACATCGTCTATCTGCCGCCGATCTTCCCGATTGGCGTGACCAACCGCAAGGGCCGCAACAACTCGCTGGTGGCGGGCCCCGACGATCCGGGCTCCCCGTTCGGCATCGGCTCCGAGCTCGGTGGCCACGACACCGTCGACCCGCTGCTTGGCACGATGGACGATTTCAAGGCCCTGACCGCCCGCGCCCACGAGCTGGGTCTCGAAATCGCCCTTGATTTCGCCCTGCAGTGCTCCCCCGACCATCCTTGGGTCAAGCAGCACCCGGATTGGTTCCGCCACAAGCCGGACGGCACCATCGCCTTCGCCGAGAACCCGCCGAAGAAGTATCAGGACATCTACCCGATCGACTTCAACGCCGATATGCCCGGCATCGAGAAGGAGGTCGAGCGTGTACTGAACCTGTGGATCGACGCGGGCGTCACGATCTTCCGCATCGACAACCCGCACACCAAGCCGGTCCGCTTCTGGCAGGATGTGATCGCGGCCATCACCAAGAAGCATCCGGAGATCCTGTTCCTGGCCGAGGCGTTCACCCGCCCGGGCATGATGCGCGCGCTGAGCTACGTGGGCTTCACCCAGTCCCACTGCTACTTCCCGTGGCGTAACACCAAGGAGGAGCTGGAGGAGTACCTGCCGGTCACCAACGGCGACGACGGCTACTACCAGCACAACACCTTCTGGCCCACCACCCCGGACATCCTCACCGCCTACGTGCGTGACAACGGCATCGCCGGCCATTGCGTGCGCGCGGTGCTCGCCGCCATGGGTTCGCCGAGCTGGGGCATCTACAACGGCTTCGAGCTCATCGAGAACAAGCAGCGCCCCGGTTTCGAGGAGCAGATCGACAACGAGAAATACGAGGTCAAGGTCCGCGATTGGTCCAAGGCCAAGCGCTATGGCGTGGCCAAGATGCTGACGGCACTCAACAAGATCCGCCGCACCCATCCGGCCGCACTGAGCTACCACAACCTCACCGTGCTGCCCACATCCGACCCGAACATCCTGGCGTTCGCCCGCCATACGCCGGCCGAACTAACCGGAACCGGCCAGGCGGATACGCTGATTGTGGTGGTCAACCTCGACGGCCACAACGCGCATCAGTCGATGGTGCACGTGGACCTCGATAAGCTGGGGCTGCCCACCGACCGTCCGCTTGCCGTGCGCGATGAGCTGACCGGCCGCGAATTCCAGTGGGGCTGGGACAACTACGTCTCGCTCGCGCCGTGGGCCGATGTGGCTCATATTCTGTCCGTGCAGTGATGACTGCTCGCACAGTCGGTAGTAGTGTGTGTAACGAATAGTTTCCAAACAAGGAGATAAACAATGGCAGAAACCTTCAACGTTGTGGTCGAAATCCCGCGCGGCTCCAAGAACAAGTACGAAGTCGACCAGGAGACCGGTCGCGTGTTCCTGGACCGTGAGCTCTTCACCGCCATGGGCTACCCGGATGACTACGGCTACATCGAGGGCACCCTGGGCGAGGACGGCGATCCGCTGGACGCCCTCGTGATGGTCACCAACTCCGTGTTCCCGGGCTGCGTCATCGAGTGCCGCGCCGTTGGCCTGTACCACATGGAAGACGAAGAGGGCGGCGACGACAAGGTGCTGTGCGTGCCGGCCGATGTTCGCTACGACGGCGTCAAGGACGTCAAGGACGTCAACGAGTACCACCTCGCCGAGATCAAGCACTTCTTCGAGCAGTACAAGGCCCTGGAGCCCGGCAAGGAAGTCAAGCCCGGCGACTACTGGACCGGCGCTGACGTAGCCGAGAAGGAAATCAAGGAGGCACGCGAGCGCCTCGCCGCTTCTCAGAAGTGATTTCAGCTGGGCTGCAGCGTAATGCAGCATGACAAAAGGCTCCTTCGGGAGCCTTTTGTTGTATAGTGGTGTTTTGTCTTTTCAACTAGGCGTAGGCGGCGTGTGGGAGCGCTGGTCGAGGCCCATCGCGCGGCACAGCGGCGATGAACCTTCTGCATATTCATGATTGCAATCATCATTCAAACCTTGTTGATTTCCCTTTCCGTCTCCATGGATGCGTTCGCGGTATCCATTGGCAAAGGCCTCACCGTTCATAAAGTCCGCACCCTGGATGCCATCAAAACCGCCCTCTGGTTCGGCGGATTCCAGGCGCTTTTCCCGCTGCTCGGCTATTTCGCCGCATCCGCATTCAGTTCGTATGTCGCTGAATTCGATCATTGGATCATCTTCGGCCTGCTGGTATTCATCGGCGGCAATATGGTGCATGAGGCATTCGAGGAACCTGAGGAGAACGCCAAGGAAACCCCGCAATTCGACTGGAAGCACATGCTGCCTCTTGCCGTGGCCTGCAGCATCGACGCATTCGCTGTCGGTGTGAGCCTGGCGTTCATGAAAATCAACGTCATTTTCGCCGTCACCTGCATCGGCGTGGTCACCGGCCTCTTCTCCGCGGCGGGCCTGTATATCGGCCGGGCATTCGGATCCCGCTGGCAGCAGCCCTCGCAGATCGCAGGCGGCGTGGTGCTGATTCTCATCGGTCTGAAAGTGCTGCTCGAACATCTCGGCATCATCACTTTCTGACCGCATCACACGCCAAACCCTCACTATGTATGCGGCACAACCAACCAGTCGCATACATAGCGCCGGTTCAGCAACTCCAATCCTCACTATGTATGCGGGCCCATGGTCAGCGCGCATACATAGCGCCGGCATTCCACCGCGCAGCGTAGGATTGATGCAGAAATTGACGCGTCCGCACAAGAGGTTCACATGACCGAAATCACTCAGAAGAATTGGAAGCACAAGGCACTGAGCATGCTGTTGACTCAGCTGACTGCTTATGTGCTGCTGATTGCCGCTACGGCCATACCCACCCGCAGCATGTTTCCAGCGATTCCTCTGATCATCGCGGCGCTGGTCCTGGGCGAGTTCGTGCTGTTCTGGCCATTCCGCGGCTCTACGTTGGATCGTGCGGTCACCATTGCCTTTGGCGTGGTATCACTGATTTTCGTAGCAGTGCCATTCCCTTCCGACGAAATCCCCCCTGAGCAGATCTCCAAAAACGGAGACGCATATCCGTGGTATTCCTGGGCCGTTGCCGCCGGCCTGCTGCTCGTGGTACTCATCATCTTCTCGTTCGGCCGTCAAATGGCTCGCGAGAACCGCTCTCATCTCATCCGCGCGCTCTCCCATGCCGTGACCTCCGGCGTGGCCGCCATCGCCGTGGCCGGCTGGTGCTTCCTGCCGGCACTGGGCTCCATGCTGCTCAAAGGCACCACCGAGGGCACCATCACCGTTATCGTGCTGGTGATTCTGGCGCTGGCCCTCGCCGCCGCTTCCACATTGTGGGTGCGTGACGCCGATCCCGATCCGGCAATTCGCCATCCGTGGATTGGCACCGGTCTGCTGCCGGTAATGTTCATGGGCGTCACCATTGCCGCAGCGGTGCTGATTTTGTCCCGCCTGGGTCTGTGAGTTATGTCGCAGGCGGTGCACGTTCATATTCCGTGCATGTAACACCGATGTGTCCCATGCACGCGCGTACAATAAAGGGCAACGTGACGGCAGCGGTGTGAACGTTCGGCTCACGAATCACATGCAACGATTCGCACACATGCTGCGAGTCCATGAATGAGGGGGAATTAGCGTGACGGATCTTACGTTGATGACATTCGCCAGCGACCCCGCCACCGTGTTGCCATCCCTCGCCCTGCTCTCCCATCGCGTGCGCGTGCTGCCCATGGATGCGGCCAGCCTGGTCAAGATGCCGGAAAACACCATTCTGTTCCTTGACGCCCGCGATGATTTGGCCACGGCCAAAACCCTGTGCCGCCTGATTCACGCCTCCGGCCTTTCCACCCCGATCGTATTGGTATTGACCGAAGGCGGCTTCACCGTAGTGAACTCCCAATGGGGCATCGCCGACGTCGTGGTGACCACCGCCTCCCCCGCCGAGGTCGAAGGCCGACTCCGCTTGGTTTCCGAGCGTGGCAACGCTCCCGCAGCCTCCGCCACCGGATCGGCCGCCGAACCGACCACCACGGTGGAGGACGGCCAGATTCGTTCCGGCGACCTCATCGTGGACACCAACGGATACACTGCTTCCCTGCATGGTCGCCCGATCGACTTGGCTTATAAGGAATTCGAGCTGCTCAAATATCTGGTCCAGCATCCTGGCCGCGTGTTCACGCGCGCCCAGTTGCTGCAGGAGGTGTGGGGCTACGACTACTACGGCGGCACACGAACCGTGGATGTGCATATCCGTCGCCTGCGCGCCAAGCTCGGCGGCGAATACGAACATCTCATCGGCACGGTGCGCAACGTGGGCTACCGCTTCGACCCGCCTGAAAGCGACAAGGGCGACGCCGCCGCCCAGGAAGCCGCCAAAGCCAGCGCGCACAGCGCCGACGAAGCCGACGGCCTCGCGAACTGACCGCCGTTGAACGCCACTGAGTAAATCCTCCAATCCAGCATTCATAAGGCCGTTCGTATGCGCGAAAGTAAATCCGCTCGCATCGCTCGCATGCATCAGGAATACGATGTACTGTGCCAGGTGATTCCCGCACCGAAGTGCGCGCTGAACTTCACTTCCCCGCTGCAACTGCTTATTGCCACGGTGCTGAGCGCGCAAACCACGGATAAGCGTGTCAATACCGTCACACCTGAACTATTCGCCACCTATCCGACGGCGGCGGCATTGGCTGCAGCCAATCCAGCTCAGGTTGAGGAAATCATTCATCCACTCGGTTTTTATCGCTCGAAGACCCAGCATCTTATCGGCCTGGCCACAGCCTTGGACGAACGATTCGCCGGCGTTGTGCCCAGCACGATGGAAGAGCTGACTTCTCTACCCGGCGTGGGCCGCAAAACCGCGAACGTGGTGCTGGGCAACGCCTTCGATATCCCCGGCTTCCCCGTCGACACCCATGTGATGCGCGTGACCGGCCGCCTGCGCTGGCGGACGGATTGGCGCTCCGCACATCCCGACCCGGTCAAAATCGAAAAGGAAATCACCGCCTGCTTTCCTCCCGAGGAGTGGACCGATCTCAGTCACCGGCTGATCCTGTTCGGCCGCTCGACATGCCACGCCCGCAGACCCGACTGCGAGCACTGCCCGCTGGCCGAATCCTGCCCGAGTTTCGAGCCCACCGCCAAGCGGTAGTGCGGCATCGTTAGACTGATGGGCATGCGCAGCGAGCAACAGCGAAAGCAATATAACGGACTTATCAGCTGGGGAGTCTTTCTAGGGGTGGCGCTGGCGCTCAGCGCCCTGGTTTGGGCCGGCTGGTCAGTGCTCGTTCAGCATCGTTCGATTTCACTTTCCGCATTGATGCATGGCGCGCCGCAGTCATCGGTCACTGTCGGCATCGGCGATGTTCCGCAATCGCTGGATATCCGTTCGAACGGTTCCTCTGCCGCCGAGCGACTGCTCATCGACAATGTCTACGAAACCCTGATCACCGTGGATCAGCAGAATCAGCTCAAGTCTGGTCTCGCCACCAGCTGGAAAGTATCCGGCGATGCGCTGAAGTACACGTTCACCATTGCCTCAAACGTCACGTTCTCCAATAGGCATGCGCTGGACTCCGCGGATGTGGTGTGGTCGCTGCAGCAAGCGGTCACCCAGAAGTACGCCGGCGTGGATGCGCTCGGGGATATGCAGTCCATCACCAATCCGGATTCCACCACCGTGGTCATCGCTTTGACGAAGCCGAATCCCACGCTGCTGCGTGCGCTTTCCGGCAGATTGGGCATTGTGTATGACTCCGAAGCCGGCAATACGGATTACGCGAACAGTGCCGTAGGCTCCGGACCGTTCACCGTCGGCGCGTTCAATGCCGCGCAATCGCTCACACTGCAATACAACGGTTCGTACCATGGCACCAAAGCCAAGGTCGGGTCCATTGCCTTCAAGCAGTATTCCGATGAGAACGCGCTTGCCAAGGCCCTGGCCGACGGCGATGTGGACTTGGCCATGCCCGCCACCGCAACCGTGGCCGCCGCATCGAACAAGCAGCACGATCTCAAGGTGAGCGAGGGCGCCACCACAGACAAAGTACTGCTGGCATTCAATAACAGTACCGATTCGTTGATGTCGGACGAACAAATCAGAAAAGCCATGCGCCATCTCGTCGACGCGTCTTCGATCGCGTCTTCCCAGCCGGATTCCGCAGGCGCATTGGGCGGGCCAATCAGCCCGCTGGAGCCGGGATATGAGGATCTCACCGGGCTGTTCCCGTATGACTTGAATCAGGCCCAAACGATGTTGGGCTATTTCGCCCCGCAGTTCATTCCCTCGGTCGATATCGTGGTCACCGAACAGTATCGTCCGATAGCGGAGACCATAGCTCAGCAGATCGGCCAGGTATCGCTGCCGAAAGTCAATCTTGAGGTGGTTTCCGCCGAGGATTATGCCAAGCGTATTCAGGATGGTTCCTGGGAGCTCACCATCATGAGCATGAACGGCACCGACGACGCGGGCGCGTTCGCCGACCCTGGTTCCCTGTTCCATTACGACCATTCGGAGGCCGAACAGGCGTATGCCTCCGCGCGAGCAGCCACCAACGATCAGGACTATGCCGAACGGATGAAGGCCTATGCGAAGATCGTCAGCGAGGATGCGGCCAGCGATTGGCTGTATACGCGCAAATGCTTCACCGTGGCCAGCATCAAGGTGTCCGGCTACCCGACTTCGCTGATCGATACGCGCATGCCGCTGGGAGCATTGGATAAACAATAGCGCTTCCACCCGTTATTCCGCTGGCTATTCCTTGTCATGCAACATGCATAAACTTTGGCCTTATGACTGAAGGCAATTCCATCATCAACGCCAACCTCACCCCGCTGCCCGACAAGGTCGGTGTGGACGGTCTTGAGGACAAGTGGCGCGCCGTTTGGGATGAGAACGGCACCTACAAGTTCAACAACACTCGTGACCGCAAGGCCGTGTATTCCATCGATACCCCGCCGCCCACCGTCTCCGGCTCCCTGCACGTGGGTCATGTGTTCTCCTACACGCACACCGACGTGATCGCGCGTTACAAGCGTATGCGCGGCTTTGACGTGTTCTACCCGATGGGTTGGGATGATAACGGCCTGCCGACCGAACGCCGTGTGCAGAACTACTACGGCGTGCGCGTGGACGTCTCCCTGCCGTACGATCCGAACTTCAAGCCGCCGTACGAGGGCACCGACGGCAAGAAGATCCAGGCCAAGGACCAGGTGCCGATTTCCCGTAAGAACTTCATCGAGCTGTGCGAGAAGCTGACCGCCCAGGACGAGAAGCTGTTCGAGGCGCTGTGGCGTAAGCTGGGCCTTTCCATCGACTGGTCCCAGACCTACCACACCATCGGCGAGCACCCGCAGCGCGTGGCCCAGAAGGCCTTCCTGCGCAACCTCGCCCGCGGCGAGGCCTACCAGCAGGATGCCCCCGGCCTGTGGGACGTGACCTTCCAGACCGCAGTGGCCCAGGCCGAGCTGGAATCCCGCGAATACCCGGGCTTCTACCACAAGATTGCCTTCCGCTTCGAGGATGGCACCCCGATCTACATCGAGACCACCCGTCCGGAACTGCTGGCCGCCTGCACCTCGCTGATCGCCAACCCGGATGATGACCGTTACAAGAAGTACTTCGGCCAGGAGGTCTACTCCCCGCTGTTCAAGGTCAAGGTGCCGATTCTGGCTCACCCGGCCGCCGAAATGGACAAGGGTGCCGGCATCGCCATGTGCTGTACGTTCGGTGATGTGACCGATGTGCAGTGGTGGCGTGATCTGAAGCTGCCGACCCGTTCCATCATCCAGCGCAATGGCCGCATCGTGATGGATACCCCGGATTGGATCACCGATCCGGCCGGCCGTGAGATCTTCGCCGAAACCGCCGGCAAGACCACGTTCTCCGCCCGCAAGATCATCGTCGACGAGCTGCGCGAATCCGGCGATATGGATGGCGAGCCGACGCCGACCAAGCGTATGACGAACTTCTACGAGAAGGGCGACAAGCCGCTCGAAATCGTCACCTCCCGCCAGTGGTACCTGAAGAACGGCGGCACCGATCCAGCTTTGAACGCACAGCTCATCGAGCGCGGCAAGGAGCTGAACTTCCACCCGGACTTCATGCGCGTGCGTTATGAGAACTGGGTGCACGGCCTGAACGGCGACTGGCTGATCTCCCGCCAGCGCTTCTTCGGTGTGCCGTTCCCGCTGTGGTACCCGGTGAAGGCCGACGGTTCCGCCGATTACGATCACCCGCTGACCCCGTCCGAGGACCGTCTGCCGATCGATCCGACCATCGACGTGCCGGAAGGCTACGACGAGTCCCAGCGCGATGTGCCCGGTGGCTTCACCGCCGAGAAGGACATCATGGACACCTGGGCCACCTCTTCGCTCACCCCGCAGATCGTGACCCACTGGGCCGAGCCGGATGAGGCCTCCCAGGCGCTGTTCAAGGCCACCTTCCCGATGGATCTGCGCCCGCAGGGCCAGGACATCATCCGCACCTGGCTGTTCTCCACCGTGGACCGCGCCCATCTCGAGAACAAGTGCCTGCCGTGGGCTCATGCCACGCTGTCCGGCTGGATCCTCGATCCGGACCACAAGAAGATGTCGAAGTCCAAGGGCAACGTCGTGGTGCCGAACGAGCCGATCGAGAAGTTCGGCGCCGATGCCGTGCGCTACTGGGCCGCCGCCGCCCGTCTGGGCCTCGACGCCACCTACGACGTCGGCCAGATGAAGATCGGCCGTCGCCTGGCCATCAAGCTGCTGAACGCCACCAAGTTCGCGCTGGCCATCGGCCGCGAGGACGAGAACCATCACGTGGGCGATGCCGCTGTGGCTGCCTGGAACCCAGCAGACGTGACCGAGCCGCTGGACCGCGCCGCCATGGCCAAGCTGGCCCTGGTGGTCCGTCAGGCCACCGATGCACTGGAGGCCTACGAGCATTCCAAGGCTCTGGAAGTCATCGAAAGCTACTTCTGGCAGTTCTGCGACGACTACATCGAGCTCGTGAAGAACCGCGCCTATGGCACTCCGGACGAGAAGGGCATTGCTCCTTCCGAGAAGGCTGTGCTCTCCGCCCGCACCGCTCTGGGCCTGGGCCTTGACGCCTTCGCTCGTCTGTTGGCCCCATACCTGCCGTACGCCACCGAAGAGGTGTGGAGCTGGATGCACGCCGGCTCCGGCTCCGTGCACCGCGCCGCATGGCCGACTCCGGAACCGTACGTTGAGGCTGCAACCGGTGCCTCCCCGGAGCTGCTGACCTGGGCCGGCAAGGCTGTGGAGCAGCTGCGCAAGATCAAGTCCGAGGCCAAGGTCTCCATGAAGACCCCGATCCTCTCCGTGGCGCTGACCGCCGCACAGGAGGGTGTGGACGCCATTCATGCCGCTCTGGGTGATATCGCCCAGGCCGGCCGCGTGGTGGGCAAGTTCGACCTGGTCGCCAAGCACGCGGAGGAATCCGCCGCTGAAGACGCTGCCGAAGGCGCTTCCGAGACCGAGGTGTCCGTGGCCTCCAGCGAGCTCGGCGAGCCTCCTGTTAAGAAGAAGTGATTCCACTCTTCTTAACAGGAGGCCTTCGCGGCTGCTTATAGTGCAGCCGCTCACCTCGCCTGCGGGAACCCCACTGGGCTTCCCGCTACACGGCTCGGCCTGTTAAGAAGAAGTGATTCATCTCAACTCTCTGTAGGGGAGCCATCAGCACTAGCTGACTGAGAGGTTCCAAGCCGCTGAACTGATGTGATGTCAGTTCAGCGGCTTATTTTTTCGAAATCATACCGTTCGACGGAACCGTTCCCACCTAATCGGCCGCTCTACTCTGCAGACTGACCAGTGCGAATGCGCAGATGACGCAGCTCCTGCTCAAGATTCATGATGCGTAATGCTTGCTCCCGGATGAGCGCGTCCCGTGGGTCGGCGTCGGCCGCAACGGGCGTGAAATCGCGATGCTCGCCCATGGTGGCGTCCACGATTTTGTTCAAGTTCGGATCGCTGCGCCAACGCGAGAAGCTGCGCTCTATGCGCTTGGAACCCACTAATGCGGGCGGCAAGCCAGCCTGTTTGAACATTTCCGTGGGAGATTCCCCAACACGGTCGCGACGCAGGCATTCCACTTTGAACTCCTGCTCATAGGTGATGCGGTTATGCGTTGCGTGCCTCACTGCCGGCAACGTATTCAGATACCGCACCTGTCCCTCATCAAACAATACTTTCCCGTGAGTCATACAACTTACTCCTAGAAAACCTCTGGCTCCCCTTTGTGAGAGGAACTGTCAGCTGGAAGCCTGGCCGAAAGAAGGTAGTAATTAGATATGAAAAGGAGGCTCGCGGTGTTTGCCACGAGCCTCCTGATTAGCTAGTTGGAAGCGAACTGGAACCCAACTCGCTTTCAGCGGTCAGCTCAGGCCTGGAGGGCCTTGCTGGTGCGGCGGCTCTTGGCGAACACCGTGGCGGCTGCACCCGCGAGGAGCACAGCAATCACAGTGAACAGCGCAGTGCCCGCGGCACCGGTCAACGGCAGCTCGGTCAGGTTCTTCACGTTGAGAACCTTCTGGTACGTTACGCCGTTGTCCTTGACGGTGTCGTTCGCCTTGACCAGGCCGAGACCGCTGTTATCGGCGAAGGAGGCATCACCGTTCTCATCGATGGTGACGGTGAACTTCGCACGCACCTGGGCGTAGCCGGTCGGGATGCCATACTCGTACACGGTGTACTTACCGGGGCCGAAGCCCTTCAGGGTGAAGTAGCCCGAAGCGTCGGAGGCCAGCTCTTCCTTGATGTTCGCGGCGGAGGCAGTGGCCTTCGTCCATACACCGTTGGAGCCGGTGAACTTCAGCGCGGTGGCCTTGTTCGGATCAGCGTTGGCGCCCTCGTACACCTTGAAGCTGGCGTTGTTGATGCCGTTGCCTTCCTTGTCGACCTTCTTGAAGTTGAAGTCGTAGGTGTAGACGACCGGATCATACGGCGGGGTAGTGTCGTGCTTGCTGTCGTCGTACGGGTTATTGGAGTACTCGAGCTTCACGTCGTTCGGGTTGCCGTTGTTGCGGATCACGGCGTCGTCGTTAAGCAGCGCGTGGTATTCGACGGTGATGGAATCGCCGATGGTCGGCTTGGTGTTGACGAAGTCAGTGAAGTCAATCTCAACGACCTGCTTGCCTGTAGCGGCGTCACGGTCCTTCACAGTTACGGTGTAGTCCTTGTTCTCCGTGAGGATCTTCGTACCGATCTTCACGACGGGCTTGTCATCAGTCTCATTAATGAAGGTCAAACCCTTGGACAAGGTATCAATCATCTTGTACGTGTAGGTGGTGTAGCCCGTGTAGTTCGGCACGTTGCCCTTGAGTCGATAGGGGACCTTATCGCCCACAGAAACCTTGTCGGTATCGGTCTCCTGACCGTCTTTCACGATCACCTTGCCGATGGTGGGCAACGTGTTCTTCATGTCAACTACACCATCGGACAGGACCGTCTGGGTTGTATCCTCGGTGGTGGTCCACGGGGTGCCCACGACGATGGCCAGTGAACGGGTGGAGCCCTTGACCGTCGTGGTGGAATCCACGGCAGCGTCATCCACGATCAGATACAGGCCCACGTCAGGCAGGGTGATGGTCTTCTGCTTGTCGTTGCCCTGCACGTCCTGAAGAGTCACGGCCTCCAAGCCAGCGACAACCGTGGGGTCCTTGGCCAGGTAATCCGCGAATAGACGGGTCTTGCCCGTGTACTTCGAGGCGCTGTTACCGGACTGGTCCAGGGTGCCGGGCGTCTCCAAAGCCCACTGCAGCGGATCCTTGCCGTCCGGCACGGTCGCGCCAGCGTCCTTCAAAGCGGCGGTCACTTCGCTCTTGTACGCATCCACGGTCTTCACGCCGGCGACACCGTTGTCAACGCTGTAAGCTGCAATCTTCACGGCCTTGAACGTATGACCCGTGAACTGGGCCGCGTCCTCGGCGTTCAACGTGATGGTCTTGGTCGTCGGCATTACCGCCGCCGCATTGGCGGTGGTGACGCCCAGGGCCAGGCCGCTGATGCCGACCGCGAAGGCGGCAAGGGCGGCGAACCCCTTCTTCAACAATGAACCCTTCATCAGAGATCATTCCTTTCTCCGCCCCCTTGGCCGGCTTCCTACACCGGTAGACTGGAGGCTGATTGTGGTTAATACCAACTGCAATCACCCCGGGCGACGGCGTCGAATCATTGGCGTGAACCACGCCGACGCCCGGTCCTCATGCGCCCCGCCGCAAAGCACACCTCTTGCAGCGGGAAGTCCTAAATTGCTATTCGGTTATGAAACCCTTGCGCTTGCGCCACTCGTGCCAGATGGCACCGGCAGCAACGATGAGCAACGCCAGTCCGCCGCCAATGGCAAGCAATCCACGCGCGGTTCCGATACCACCTGTCAGAGGCAATGTGGATATGGATTTCGCGTTCGTCACGGGCTTGCCGCCATTCACGGTCGCCTCGCCGCCAGGGGTGATGGTGACGGTGAACGTGCGCCGGCTTACGTCGGAGGGTAGGACGTAACCGGCCGGTGGATTCGTCTCGGTCAACTCATACGTGCCTGGAGCGAGATTCTCCACCTTAAACTTGCCGGCATCTTTATCCGAGTCATTCTTGCCGGCAATCTCCGTCGTGCTGCCATCAGGCGTGTAGCGATCGGACACCGTGCACCCAGATTCTTTGGAGCAATCGGACACCGTGCCGGACACCTGCTGTGAGACTTCACCAGCCTTCGGCTTGAGAGTCCACTGGGAGCCGCCAATCGGCTTCGATGTGTTCGCATCGACCTTCGACCATTTCAGCAAGCCCGGCTCCGGCAAGTTCGTCACCGTGCCGTCAAAGTTCAGATTGTTCCAAACCACCTTCAACTCGTTCGAGCACGACCACGTAATCGAGAAGTTCACCACCGCACTACCTGCGTAATGGTCCGGGGCCTTCGTCTCCTTGAGACTGAACTGGGTTACACCTGCCTGCTGGCCCAGATGGGTCATACAGTTCGAGGGCTGTGTCAGACCAGCATCCTTGAGCTCGTTGAGTGTGAACGACGTCTTGAAGGCACCCGGAGCGTCATCCTCATCGTTCTCGCCTTGGACCAGCTGGTTGTCATCCGTTGTATACCGGTCCTTTACGGTCTTGAGCGTATTGCCCTTGCCGTCCGAACCCTTGATGATATCCCACTCAGAACCGGGCAGCTTCTTGGACTTGTCGTTCGCGTCGACCTTCGTCCACGTGATATCAATGCCTATCGGCTTGTTGCCGATAGAATCCTTCGACGTACCGTCCACCAACACCTTGGCGGGGTTGTCCACCGTGGTCGTATCGTCGATTGTGAACTTGTATGTGACCGGGTTGCCGTTCTCGTACTTTGTGATCTCGTACCCATCCGGGGCCTTCGTCTCCACAAGATCGTAATGACCGGACGGCAAGTTGTTCACCTGAATCACACCCGGATCACTATTCGCGTCGTACTGGGCCTCGTTGCGCAAATCATCCTTCGAGACCTTATCGACGATCTTGCGTTTGAACGGACTTCCACCATCCGCCTTAAGACAATCGCCATATGCACAGGTGAGCTGCCACTCCGAACCGGACAACGGGTCGCCTGAAGTATTCTCGGCATCGATCTTCCGCCACTTCACCGAACCCGCATACGCCGTATTCGACACCGTACCGCCTGCGCCAACACCGTTACCGGACAACGTGACGATTCCACCCGTCTTGGGTACCGTGAACGTGTACGTCGCAGTCGACGACTGGTAGCCGTTCGGAGCCTTCGTCTCTTCAAGTGTGTATGTCGCACCGACATCCAAACCGGTCACCTGCAGAGCGCCAGGCACACTGTTCATGTCCTTCAATTTCTTCGGGTTGGCGGAATCGTCAGCATCGCCGTTATCCGCCACGACGCCCACAACGGCCCCATCGCTCTTCTTGATGGTCCACTCGGAACCAGGCAGCTTCGTGGAATCGGCGGAGTCGACCTTCGACCACTCCACACCGCCGCTGGTCGGGTACGAGGTTTGTGCGTTGCCGCGCCAGGGGAAGTTGTGACGTTCTATGGAGAAGCCAGTGCCGTATGCCTTGGCGAACGCCGCACTAACTGTCGATGCCATCCCTGTATATGCCTGAGACAGCCACAAGTCACCACCTACGAGAAGCTTGCCGTTCGTGGAGGTCCACACCTCCGTGCGACCGGCGTTCGCCGCCATGATGCTTCCAATCACACCGGCCTCCGCATCAGCACCTGTCACACCCGCTTTTTCATTTTCGGGAGTTTGGGAATGCTTCAAAGTGTCACCAGTTGGCTTCACAGCTGCCGTCTGGTTTGTCCATCCATCGAAGTTCGCGATCTTCAGCGTGTTGTTCGCGCCCACACTGGAGAAGTTCCACATGACGGAGCTCGCCGCCGTCGTCAACAGCTTTTGCTGTTCTTCCGTACCGCGATACTCATGCGCTATCTCCTGGCCGTTCCACTTGAACCGCCAACCCGTACGGAAGTTGATGTCGCCTTGGATGTCGTTGCCGGATGCGTCCTTGTTCACCACATTGACCAGCACGGAAGCCCCCTTCGGGATCTTCTCGAAGTCAAAGCTGACACCGGTCCACCCATGCTCCTGATACGCCTTTTCGACATCGGCGTAATTCAGAGTGAACACCTGCAGCGTATGGTCCGCGTCGCCGTCTCCGGTGAACGTGACCAATCCCTCGCCACCCTTGACATTGGGGTCGTCGCTCGCCGCACGCACGGAAATTTTCGTATACCGCAACCAGGTGGCCGGCTGACCATTAAACAACGAGTCCCAGTATTTGCCGTTGCCGGATTCGTTCAATTGCGCCGTCTGGTTGCCATTTTGAGCGGTCGCCTGAGCATTCTCCGTCCCATTGCCGGTAACGTCTTTCACCTCAATGGCGCCATCCAACGCAGAATCGTTACCTTTGAGCCAGAACTGATACGCCTGTTTGTACGGAGCAATGGACGTATCGCCGAAGTTCACATTGGCGTACACCACACCCTCATGAGGGGTCGTCGAATCAAACGAATCCGACATGCCTTTCAACGTGGACGTATAGTTACTGTAGTCCACGAGCGCACCATTTTGATCCGTGACCTTGCTCAAGGCAACGCTCTTACCCAGATTGTCATTGACGCCGTAACCGTTATTGAGGGCAAGCGACCGTAGGAATTTTTTGAGTTCGCTATGGGGATTCTTTTCGTCCAACTCGCCATATAGCGACTGATTACTTCCACCAATTTTCGCGTTGTCGTTTTCATCGGTGGAATTCAGGAAGAAACGCTGGTTATAGTCATATTTATACTCATCTGCGTTAAAGGCACCTACATCACCACCCACAGCCAAAACGGTGCCTTTCGCGGGAAAGCCAGCGCCCCATGCCTTACCACCCAGGCTCATCCAACGGCCCAAGTTGCCCATGACATTACCCTGAACGACGGTACGCCCTTCAAGCTCGACCGTCATGCCCGGACGACCAGGATATCCGGATTTAGAGTAAGAGTTTGTGGGCATGCCCGTACCATTCAACTTGAAATCAGAGTGATTATATGTATTCGGAGCTGGCACGCCCACCCATAAATCGCCACCCACATACGTGGCCACATTGGAATCCGTCAAACCCGTCTGGTCCCATGAGCAGCCATCCGCAAAACATGATTCGGAATCCGTAGACTTGACCGTCGCGCCACCATTGGCATCATTGGATTCTCCGTATGCCACAGCCGCACACGACACCATCGTCGCAACAGCCACCAAGGCTCCGGCAACCCTAGAAAACAGCTTGGAGGCTACCCCCCCCCACGAGTTTTCCACTCTTTCGCATAGCGTCCTCCTCAATCTCTCAAACAGTACGCTGACAGAGCCGCTCACAACCCTTGCAACCCTATCGGCACTCTGCTTGGCAGTTTAGGACAACGCCCCGTTAATTACTACAGATACCCCCGTTGTCAAGATCAAGGGGTGCTATTGAGTCCAATATATGATACGTAATGTGCTCACTTCGTCGCAGAGAACGAGATACAGGCCCCAGCAACGGATGCTTTCCCACACTCCCTCACAAATACCCGCATACATTTTTGGACCCTAATATGTGGGAGCCACACACATTTTGGCGGGGGTAATTGAGGCAGTCACGGCTAGCGAACCTGCCATTGTGGGCAATCAACGGGCTGCAGCCATATCTGAACCGGCGCTCCGACGATTGGGCGCATACGAAATAATCGTATTCACACGGTGGGGATGACCAGAAGATAGGCGGGGGCCTGGGTCGATGGCGACTGCTGCAGAGCCGCAGCTGGGCCTAGCTGAAGTACCGCCTGGGCGATGAGCTGCCCCGCGTCACCGATCTCCACCGTCTCGGCAATCAGCGTGCTCATATCATGGGTCAGCAATGTGCCGCCGGTACCGTTTTGGCTGAAACCGAAGAGAATCGGAGCCGCGTCCGCCGTATCCTTCTCCTTAGCCTGCGTTGCCGCGGAACCATCCTCTGCATTCGCGTCGGTGGAGTTTTCAGAACTTTCAGCGCCTGCGCCGGCAGAGCTGTTCGTTTTGCCGCCACCGAGCGCGGAAGTCAAACCACTGGCATAGCTCATCACATCGCTGGCGGACATCGACATCGTGTCATCCACCAATGAAGCATTGGAATCCTGGGATTGCTGCTGCCTAGCGGCTTGTGCTTGCCTACGTGCGGTGGCGGCCTTGCGCCTGGCTTGAGCCGCCTTGGTTTTCCCATAGAACGATTGGGATTGCATGTCCGCCAAACCTTGGGAAAGCAAGCGCACAGCGGAATCGGACGCAGTATCCTGTGTTGTCTCCGCAGGCGTGCTTCCGCCCTCGAACTGATCAGAGAATCGCAGCAGAATCTGCTTCAGTGCCTGAGCCTTGCCCGTGTGCTCACATGCGGTGGCGAGCGCAGCCATTGCGGCATCCACTTTGGTCTGCGAATCCTTAAGCTCATCGCTGCTGTTGGTCTCGTCGATGGCCTGCCGCGCATAAGCCACGGCATTCGCGGAGGACCCGCCGGTCAGCGCACTGAGCCTGGCCGTGTACACATCCGTGTACTTCATCGAATAGGGAATCATCGCGGCGGAAAGCTGGCTCTGGCCCACCGAATACTGTTTGGAACCCTTGGTGGCCTCCTCGGCGGCCTCCTTGGTCAGGTCATCGACCAGACCCGTGGTGCCCTGCTGTTGGATGCGACGAATCACCTCATCCAACGCGTCCACGGCACCGTCATGCATATGCGCGGCGCTGACATTGTTCACCGCGTCGGCCAGATCGAGCACCGCCTGGGCAAGCGGCGTATCGCCGGACAGCTCACCAGCAGTGCCCACCAGCGCGGGCAGCTGCGTGGAGGTGCCGATGGAACCGGAGAGATGCGTGGTGTACGAGCCCACATACGCGGCCATGTAGTTCTGGAACGTTTGCTTGTGCGCGGCTGCACGTTCAGAGGTCACCGTTTGCGCCAGTTGTTGCTCGTTGGCGCGCAAGGCCTTGAGCTGGTCGACCAACTGCTGGTGCTCGCCGGAACCAGCGTCGGTCAGCGAATCGACCAAAGTGGATGCGGTGGATGTCAACCGAGTGACATCGCCATCGGCATCAGCCGGTAATGCCGCCAGCGCGATGGAACTCATCGTGAAATGCTTGGCATTCATGTAACAGCTGAATTCCAGGGATGAACCGGGCTGACCACCAATCGCCGCAACCAGCGTATTGGAGCCTTGCGCGCTGACGGATACGTTGCTGTCTGCGGAAACATCGCCGGCGACTTGGGCCGGAATGGTGAACGCCGCAACAGGCACGGTGCGGTTCGCGCTTTTTCCAGCATCTCCATGCGCCGGCCGAACCGTGACGTGCACGCCCACGAGTCCGGATGCGTTGGCGATCTTAGCGGCGGAAACGTTAGGACCATCCAACGAATAACTGACGCTGATATTCCACGGCAATTGCGCGGCAGACGCGGGAACGCGCTGCACGGCGGCGGATGAACCCTGCGTGGAAGCCGTTGACACATACAGCCGTGTGGGCTCGCCCTTGGAATCGGCCACCGCATACACATCGGCAGCCGCATTCAGCACGGCAGCATAATCGGGCTCTTCAGGCCGGGAAAGCCACGCACCGCCTGCGGAACCCGCCACGCACAAGGCGCAGCTGAGCACTGCAGCGGTGAGCTTCATATCCGTATTCCAATTCTTTCGCGTGAACCATCATGCGCCATTAATCAGGCCGCATACCAATCTAGCCGACATCATCGCATCACCATATAGGCAATCCGTTTGCGAATAACCAGTAAATAATAGGAGCCTGCGGCCAAACCCTTCCGCATGGAAGTTGCCGCAACGGAATTTCGCAATGCGACCGGCAATCAGCGAGCCGACGCCTGTCTAAGCGAACACATCCAGAACGCCCGGATCGCCACCGGCATCGGCGATGCGCTGATGACGCTTCTTGGCCTCGGTCACCACGAATTCACGATATTTTTCGGCGATTTCCGGATCCAAGCCGGCATCGATGGCAATGCGGTGAAGACGCTCGATCTGGTAATCCTCGCGCTTCATATCCTCGGGAGCGAACCCGGCATTGGCTTTGAGCACGCCCACCTGTGAGGTGGTCTTGAACCGCTCGGCAAGCAGGGAGATCACCGCGGAATCGATATTGTCAATGGATTGACGAAGCGCCTTGATACGCGCCACCGCCTGCGCGGTTTCCGGATGGGCCGCCGCCTGGGCGGAATCGATGGTCGTTCGCTGCCAGTCACTGCTCGTTTCGCTCATAGTCCCGAGGATACTCCCCCGAAGCGCCATTCTCCATGGTCCGCCAATGTCAAATCGAAACTATCTGCTTTGCAAGGGGTACATTGAACACAGTGAAAACATCTATCTGCTTTGCAAGGGGCACCCTGTGAGATTTAACCGCCCACGCGTACCAGCATTTCGCCAATGTATGGCCCTTGATACTCGGATAGGTACCCCCTTGCAAAGCAGATAGGCTTCTGCAAACGTGCAAATGTACCCCTTACAAAGCAGATACCACAGATTTCATGTCCAAACGAATCGCACTTCTCCTCAGCAATCACTCATAATCCCCGCGAGGGCCGATGGCGAGAGCGTCATCGTGCGTACGGCCATCATGAATCGCGGCATTGATTGTCTGTATTTCCGCCGAATCATAGTCGTAAGCCTTACCATCCAGCGCATTCACCGGAATCACCCAGCCACCGTGCACCATGTAAAGCCGGTCAGCTTCACGCAGTTCGGCAATTGGCAACTTCTTATAGTGCGCATGCTGCCCTTCCTGCAAGGCCCATGCGAACAGCTCGCGCTGCGAAGTGCCGTGAAGGATGCCGATACGCGGATCAGGAGTGATCAGCCTATCTCCATAGCGTGCCACAATCGAGGAATTCGGGCATTCCAATGTGTATCCGTCTTCCGTATACAGCACCGCATCGCCGACGCCACGGCGGGCGCATTCGCGATGCACGGCGCAGTTGAACGCATAGCTCAATGTTTTCGCCCCATTGAGCAGCCACGGTGCACGAGCGGTGATATCAGAAGGATATCCGCGGGTCATCGATGCCATCGAAATAGGGTCTGTCTCATGCAATGCGCCTTTGGCGTCAATAAACATGAACACCGTCGGCTGGTTATCGCCCGCGGCGGCGGCAGCTCTGCCTATGCCCGTTTCCTGGTCAAGTCCGCGCGACACGATAATACGCAGCAACGGACCAGGTTCCGGATCATCATAGGCGGCTATCAGCTGTTTGACGGCGCGCGTGAGCGCCGTGATGTTCGGCTTTGGCAAATCCATCAGTGCCGCGGAATGCGCCAACCTGCGCAGATGGTTCTCCAAAGAGACGGGGAAGCCCTTCCACACTGTTGTGGCTTCGAAAATGCCGTCACCGCGCAATACGCTCAAATCGAAGGCGTTAATGTTGGCGGACTCGGGATCAACCAGTGCAATGAGGTCACTATCCGGCACATTGCTGACATCCTCATTCCCGAACATCAATGCACCATTGACCATTCCCAATACGATTGAGCCCATCGTGGAACCTCTTTTCTGTGCCTGTATTTCCACCAGAACCGCTTCATTCCACGTTACGCAAAGGGGTGAATACCGAAGCCGGTATTCACCCCTCAACATCAAATCTGCGGCAATGCAGCTCGATCAGTTGCCGTTTACGGCATTGCCGTTTACGGCATTGCCGTTGTTGGCCTGCTGCACGATGGCGGCAAGGAAGTCGCGGTTGGTTGCGGTCTTCTTCAAGCGGGGCACCAGCGTCTGGTAGGCCTGCTCAGGCTCCATGCCGCCCAGCAGACGACGCAGACGGTAGATGATCGGCAGTTCCTTGGGCTCGGTGATGAGCTCCTCACGGCGGGTGCCGGAGGCGTTGATGTCGATGGCCGGGAACAGGCGCTTGTCCGCAAGCTCGCGGGACAGGCGCAGTTCCATGTTGCCGGTGCCCTTGAACTCTTCGAAGATCACCTCGTCCATCTTGGAGCCGGTTCCCACCAGAGCCGAGGAGATGATGGTCAGGGAGCCACCGTTTTCGATGTTGCGGGCGGCACCGAAGAACTTCTTCGGCGGGTAGAGCGCCTGGGCATCCACACCACCGGAGAGGATTCGGCCGGAAGCCGGAGCCGCGATGTTGTAGGCGCGGGCCAGTCGGGTCATGGAATCGAGCAGCACGACCACGTCCTGACCGAGCTCCACGAGGCGCTTGGCGCGTTCGATGGCGAGCTCGGCAACCGTGGTGTGGTCGGAAGCCGGGCGGTCGAAGGTGGAGGAGATGACCTCGCCCTGCACCGTGCGCTCCATGTCGGTGACCTCTTCCGGTCGCTCATCCACGAGCACCACCATCAGATGCACCTCAGGATTATTGGTGGTGATGGCGTTGGCGATGTTCTGCAGCGTGATGGTCTTGCCGGCCTTCGGCGGGGAGACGATCAGACCACGCTGGCCCTTGCCGATCGGGGCCACGATATCCATGATGCGGCCGGTGAGCTTGTTCGGCGTGGTCTCCTGCTTCAGACGCTCCTGCGGGTACAGCGGGGTCAGCTTGGAGAACTGCGGGCGGTTCAGCGATTCCTCGACGCTCTGGCCGTTGATGGAATCGATGGACTGCAGCGGTACGAACTTCTGGCGCTGGTTGCGGCGGTCGCCCTCGCGCGGGGCACGGATGGAACCATGCACGGCGTCGCCCTTCCTCAGGCCGTACTTCTTGACCTGGCCCATGGAGACGTAGACGTCGTTCGGGCCAGGCAGATAGCCGGAGGTGCGTACGAACGCATAGGAATCGAGCACGTCGATGATGCCGGCCACCGGGACCAGGTCTTCCTGCGGCTCTTCGCGGCGGCTGTCGTCATCGGTCACAGTGTCGCGATCGCGGCCGCGCATGCGGCGGCTACGGCGATCGTTGCGATCCTGCCGTTCGCCGCGATCCGCGCGCTCATTGCCACGTTCACCGCGTTCGGAGCGATCTCCACGGCTTCGATTGCGGCGGGTGAATTCACCGCGATCCTCGTCCTGCTCGTCTTCGTCGAGCGGCTCGTCATGCTTCTGCGTAGGCAACGTGGCGAGAATGTCATCGAGATCGCGCACGTTCTCCTCATCCTGCTCGGCACGACGACGGCGACGCGGCTGATTGTCTTCATCGTCGCGCACACGGCGAATCAGCGGTGCTTCCTCATCATCGTGACGGCGACGTCGTTCATTTTGCGCCGGAGCCGCACCGTCGAGGTCAAGGCTGGCCAGCAGGTCATCGGCTGCAGGCGCAGCTGCCGCTTCCGCATGCTTGCGCGGCTTGCGGCGGGCGCGAGGTTCGGCATCAATCTCGTTATCAATCTTCTTGCGGCGAGAATGACGACCGCCGGCATGTTCGGATTCGCCGGCAACCGGCTCGGGGAAATCAATCTTTGGCTCGGAAGCGGTCTGCTCCGCAGCAACAGGCTGCGCATCATTCGCAGGCTGTTCCGCCGGCTTTTGTTCATCGGAGGCGGCAGGTGCCGTATCGGTCACGGTGTTGGCAACTTTAGCGGTCTTGGGCACACGCACGGTGACGCCTGCGGGGGCTTCGCCACCGTTGCGTGCGGCCTGCAAAGTGGCAAGGAGCTCAGGCTTACGCATGGTCGAAGTGCCACGCAATCCCATCTGCTTGGCGAGTTCCTTGAGCTCAGGAAGCTTCATATCTTCTAGATTCTGGCTATTTGCCACTGGTTGCCCTTTCCATACCGAACAGGCGCATGCCTACTTACGGAGTTAAGAGTGATTTGCGGGTTCACCCGCTCATGAATGCTCGCTGCGTCTTAAGCGCCCTTGCGAACTTCGAATACTCTACAACGCATCACCGACCAACGCAAAACGGCCTACCGCACAATGCGATAGGCCGTTTGCAGGTAATGCGAAGTCGGCTTCAGCCAACATCTTTGCTACGCAGCAAGCTGCGCTTCCCTCCCTCAGTCAGCTGCCGCTGCCGGTTCCTTCATCAGAGGAAGCCGGAAAAGAGGCAGGCACGACGGCGAATGCTGAAGCAAGCTGAAGCAAAGCCGCTGACACCCCATTATTTACTTTGCTTCGTGGTAGGACTTTTCGGTATTGACAGACCACACGTTCTTCTTGGAGGTCTTGCCGGTCTTGATGTTGCTGACGGCTTCCATGGCGGTGGCCATGGAGTGGTCCATGTTGTTGTAACGGTGCTGGCCGTTGCGGCCAACGCAGTAAAGGTTGCCGAAACCATCGAGGTATTCGATGAGCTCGTCCATGTGCTCGTAGGTGTCGAAGTAGGCGGGGTAGGCCTTCTTGACGCGCTCACGATGGGAGTCGAGAACCTCTTCCGGACCGTTGATCACGCGCATACGAGTGAGCTCGGAGATGGCGAACTTGGTCACGTCCTCTTCGGACATGTTCCAGAAGGAGTCGCCTTCCTCGCAGAAGTATTCGAGACCAATCCAAACGGTGTTGTCGACGTCCTTGACCAGGTACGGGCTCCAGTTGTTGAAGATCTGGAGGCGGCCGACCTTGTAGCCCGGATCCTGTACGTAAATCCAGCAGTCCGGCACAATCGGCGGATTGCCGAGGGTCGGGATGTCGGTGGTGTTCTTGAGCTTCAGGTGCTTGACCAGGAGGCCCACGGTCACGAAGTCGCGGTATGGCAGGCCATTGGCCACGGCGGTCATATCATCCGGGGCGGCCTTGGAACCGGTGGCCTCAGGATCGGCACCGGCAGCGTCGATGGCGTTGACCAGGTCCTTGACCGGCATGGAGGAGATGAACTGGTCGCCGGCAAGCTCGGTACGGTTGCCTTCGGAATCCTCATAGACCACGGAGGAGATGGCACCGTTGGTCTGGCGCACCTCGACCACCTTGGCGTCAGTCAGAACCTTGACGCCGGCGGCCTCGCAATTGGATTCCATGGTCTCCCACAGCTGGCCCGGACCATACTTCGGGTACCAGAACTCCTCGATCAGGGAGGTCTCGACTTCGGCGTTGGAGCGCTTCTTCGGCAGCAGCTTCTGGAAGGCGTTCTTCAGCACGCCCATGATGCTCAGACCCTTGACGCGCTGGGCGCCCCAATCGGCGGAGATCTGGGAGGGATGACGGCCCCACAGCTTCTCGGTGTAGCCCTCGAAGAACATCGAGTACAGCTTGCGGCCGAAACGGTTGATGTAGAAGTTCTCCAAGTTGTCTTCCGGCAGCTTGTGGAACATGGACTTCAGGTAGCTGAAGCCGGCCACCAGGGTGAGCTTGAAGCCCATGGCCTTGAAGGTGTTGGGACTCAGCGAAATCGGGTAATCGAAGAAGCGACGGTTCCAGTAGATGCGGGAGACGCGGTGACGCTTGAGCATGACCTTGTCTTCGACCTCGGGGTCCGGGCCGCCCGGCTCCATATCGTGTTCACGGCCGAGCTTCTTGTCGTCGTAGGAAGGAGCGCCCTGCAACGGCAGAACGGTCTTCCACCATTCCATGATGCGGTCGTCCTTGGAGAAGAAACGGTGGCCGCCGATGTCCATGCGGTTGCCGTTGTGCCTTACAGTGCGCGAGATACCGCCGAATTCGCGGGTTTCCTCGAGCACGGTCACGTCGTACTTATCAGAGCCGCCATCCTTGACGAGCTCCCATGCGGCAGTCAAACCAGCGGGGCCACCGCCGATAATCACCACAGATTGCTTTTCGCTCACTTGCATCTCCTTACAACAAAATCAGCGATAGCTTACCCTAAGCCTTGGAAACGCACGCTTTGATTGTGCATTTCATCACGATTTCTCTTCGGCAATCGCCCGCACTCCAGAGTGCCTAAAGCGCTTAATGAATGTCATCGGGGATGTCGATGTCGGTTTTCTGCACTTCCTCAACGTTGACATCCTTGAAGGTCACGATGCGCACGGACTTGACGAATCGGCTGGAACGGTACACATCCCATACCCATGCGTCAGTCAACTGCACATCGAAATATACGTCCTGTCCCGCAGAACGAACGTTGAAATCAACCTTGTTCGCCAAGTAGAAACGTCGTTCGGTTTCCACAACGTAGGTGAACAGCTTGATAACGTCACGATATTCCTTGTACAGGGCGAGCTCGGCATCGGTTTCGTAATTGTCGAGGTCCTCGGCGCTCATGCTTAGTTCACTTCTCGCTTTCCGTATCACGCTTGCGGCCACGGCCCAGCGTGCGCCACCAAGCTTCCTTGGAGGTCTTACGTTCGCTCTGCCCGTATGGCCAGTTGCTTTCTTCGTCCGCGCTCAGGCGGGACTTTTCGTGTTTGGTCTGATTCTCGGCCGATTGCGATGCCTCCAAATGCGCAGTACGTGCATCGACCATCGGCTTGGCATCGGAAGCCGTTTCGGCCGCGGCCGACCACTTGGATCCCTGCGCTGCATCCGTATCGCCGTCTGTGGTCTTCTGACGCAAAGCCACCGAGTGCTCGCGTGCCGCCAAAGCCTCCTGCACGCCCGGATTGTTTTCGATCAAGTGCATGCCGAACGCGTCAAGCGAACGAATCGGATCGTATTCGTCCACCAACGTATCCATCACAATCAAATCCTGATACTTGCTGTTTTCCGCGTCCCACAGGGCATCGCGGGAGGTACCGGACGGCACAAAACCGAGCGACTGGTACACGGAAATCGAGCGCGTGTTCTTCTCGGGAACCGCCACCCAGATGCGATGCATGCCAAGGCCAGCCGGTTCGGACGCGAAACCATACGTCATCACGCGTGGCATCGCGTCACGCGAATAGCCACGGCCCCGGTAGTCCCGGCCAAGCACAATCTGGATACGGGCCGAGCGCGACCATCCATCGATATCGATGAGGAAGATCATGCCGATCACGTTGCCGGTGGAAGCGGCATCGGCTTTGCCGTCATCGTCGTGGTCGGCGTCGGTAACCACTGCCCATGCGATCGTGCGACGGGATTCCGGATCGCCCACACCGGACTCGCCCGGCGCCAATCCGGCCTCCCAAGCTTGGGAGCGACGTACCCACGTGTGAATCATCGAGCGTTCGGTGGCTGCGTCCTTGCCGGTGATTTTCGATGCGCCATAGAAGGCGTCGAGCTTGTCCAGGCAAGGAAGATCCTCCACGGTAGCGGGGCGCAGATGCACCATTTCGCCTTGAATCGGCGGAATGACGATGCTCTGCGGCAAGTCACGCTTGACCTGCGCGTCCGCTGGCATGCTCAACGTCTCGTTGGTCTCGGTCATTTGATGTTCGTCCCCTATTTTGGCTCACAATGGCTCATGGCTCATGATTCGCTCACGATCAGTGCCGAACATATCTTACTCTGCTGGGTGAACGCTGGAAAGCGGCTATGGAGCGAACCATCCCGCTCACTTCGCAAGGCTTGGCGTAGGCGTAACGCGAGTGTCCTCTCTTCTTCAGGCGCCCGCGTAGCCACACACACAAGTATCAGCGGTATCAGCGCAGTTACTGCCTTTTTAATGCCTTGAATAGGCAGTAACTGCGCGTATCAACCACGCCCTCGCGCAGAAAAAGTCTCTTCACGTAACAAAACAGGCCGTAACTGCGCGAAGGAACAATAGCTTCGCGCAGTTACGGCCTATCATTCGGGCTGGCTGCCTAACGGTCGCCTCCGGCCCAGCAATTTCGGACTCGCTTCCGGCAAGACCCAATCCGACCTTCGCTCGGCTACCGCCTCGCTCAGGCTGACACTACAGACAGCCCACCGGGCTGTCTGTAGTGTCAGCCCTTGATCTTGCTCATGACCACCTTGGTGACGGCCTTGGCGTCGGCCTGGCCGCGGGTGGCCTTCATCACAGCACCGATGATCACGCCCATCGGCTTCATGTTGCCGCTCTTGAGCTTCTCGACCACGTCGGGGTTGGCCTCGAATGCCGCGTCGACGGCGGCTTCGATAGCGCCGTTGTCCTCGACGATCTTGTAGCCGTGCTTCTTGACAACCTCATCCGGGGTGCCCTCGCTCTTCAGCACACCTTCGACGGTCTGCTTGGCGAGCTTGTCGTTGAGCTTGCCGTCGGCGATGAGCTTCTCGACCTCGGCCACATCGGCCGGGGTGATCGGCAGCTCCTCAAGGGAGATGCCCTGGGCGTTGGCGGCGCGGGACAGCTCACCCAGCCACCACTTGCGGGCACCGGCGGCCTTGGCACCGGCCTTGACGGTGTCCTCGATCAGGTCGAGGGCGTCGGCGTTGAGAATGTCGCGCATCTGCAGATCGCTCAAGCCCCATTCGGCCTTGAGACGGTTGCGGCGCTCGCGCGGCATCTCCGGCATCTGGGCCTTGATCTCCTCGATGTGCTCCTTGGTGATGTGCAGCATCACCAAATCCGGATCCGGGAAGTAACGGTAATCGTCGGCATCGGACTTCACGCGGCCGCCTGCGGTGGTCTGCGTGGCCTCATCCCAGTGGCGGGTCTCCTGCAGGATCTCCTTGCCTTCGTCCAGGCGGGCGGCCTGACGACGAATCTCATACTGGATGGTCTTTTCGATGCCACGGAAGGAGTTCACGTTCTTGGTTTCGGAACGGGTGCCGTACGGGGCGTCGGCGGACGGGCGCAGGGAGACGTTCACGTCGGCGCGCATGTTGCCCTGTTCCATACGGGCGTGGCTGATGTTCAGCGCACGGACAATGTCGCGGATGGCACGCATGTAAGCGCCTGCGATTTCCGGCGCGCGGTCGCCCGCGCCTTCGATCGGCTTGGTCACGATCTCGATCAGCGGCACACCGGCACGGTTGTAGTCCACGAGGGAGTGGTCGGCGCCTTCGATACGGCCGTCGGCACCGCCAACGTGGGTGTTCTTGCCGGCGTCATCCTCGATGTGCGCACGCTCGATCGGCACGCGAAACACAGTGCCGTCTTCCAGTTCCACATCCAGGTAACCATTGCCGTTGGTCGGCTTGTCATACTGGGAGATCTGGTAGTCGCGCGGCATATCCGGGTAGAAGTAGTTCTTACGGGCGAACTGGCTCCACTCGTTGATTTCGCAGTGCAGGGCGAGACCCAGCTTGATGGCGTAATCGACGGCGGCCTTGTTGACCACCGGCAGGCTGCCGGGCAGGCCCAGGGAGACCGGGGTCAGCTGGGTGTTCGGTTCGCCGCCGAACTCGATATGGGCCGGGCAGAACAGCTTGGTGTTCGTGCTCAGCTCAACGTGGGTTTCCAGACCGAAGACCACATCGTATTTCTTGGTGGCATCGGCGTACTTCATCAGTTTTTCAGCCATGATGTTGCTATCTTTCCTTCCGATGCTGCTTACTTGGCGAGGCCGTCAAGCCACGGGGTCTTGAGGCTGTTCCAAATCGGGCCGCCCCAGCTTTCCTCAAGCGCCGCCTCGAGTGCGGCTGCCGGCTTGTACATGACTTCGTCGCGCTGCTGCGGGGCGATGAACTGGAAGCCGACAGGCAGGCCGTCGTCGGACAGGCCGGCCGGGATGGACATGGCCGGCACGCCGGCGAGGTTGGCCGGAATGGTGGCGATGTCGTTCATGTACATGGCCAGCGGGTCATCCATCTTCTCGCCGAACTTGAAGGCGGTGGACGGAGAGGTCGGGGAGACCAGCACGTCGGCCTGTTCGAAGGCCTTCTTGAAGTCCTGGATGATCAGGGTACGGACCTTCTGAGCCGAGCCGTACCAAGCATCGTAGTAGCCTGCGGACAGTGCGTAGGTGCCGAGGATGATACGACGCTTGACCTCGTCGCCGAAGCCGGCCTCACGGGTGTAGGCCATCATGTTGGCGGCGGTCTGCGGCACGCCGGCCGGCGGCATGACGCGCAAGCCGTAACGCATGCCATCGTAACGGGCCAGGTTGGAGCTCACCTCGGACGGCATGATGATGTAGTAGGCGCCCAGGGAGTAGCCGATATGAGGCACGGAGACCTCAACGACTTCGGCACCCATGTCCTTGAGCTTGTCGACGGCCTCGTTGAAGCGGGCCTCGACGCCGGGCTGGAAACCGTCGCCGCCGAGTTCCTTGATCAGGCCGACCTTGAGACCCTTCAGATCGCGCTTGGCGCCTTCGCGTGCGGCGGCGACCATCGGTCGCGGACCTTCAGGAATGGAGGTGGAATCACGGCGATCATGGCCACCGATGACTTCCTGCAGCAGGGCGGAGTCGAGCACGGTGCGGGAGACCGGGCCGATCTGGTCCAGAGAGGAGGCCATGGCGATAGCGCCGAAACGGGAGACGCCACCGTAGGTGGGCTTGACGCCGACGGTGCCGGTCAGGGCACCCGGCTGACGGATGGAGCCACCGGTATCGGTACCGAGGGCCAGCGGAGCCTCGAATGCGGCGACGGCGGAAGCGGAACCACCGCCGGAGCCACCGGGCACACGCTCGGTATCCCACGGGTTATGGGTGGTCTGGTAGGCGGAATGCTCGGTGGAGGAGCCCTGCGCGAACTCATCCAGGTTGGTCTTGCCGAGCAGCGGCATGCCGGCGGCCTTGAGCTTTTCGATGACGGTGGCATCGTACGGCGGCACCCAGCCTTCGAGAATCTTGGATGCAGCAGTGGTTTCGATGCCCTTGGTGACAATCATGTCCTTGATGGCGATCGGCACACCGGCGAGCTCGGGCAGGGCCGCCTTGTCTTCGGCGGACTTCTTGTCGAAGGCGTCGGCCTGCTCAAGAGCCACATCGCCGGAGACCTTCAGGAAGGCCTTGATGGACGGCTCGGCGGCTTCGATGACCTTCAGGTGAGCTTCGACCAGCTCGCGGGAGGTGACGTCGCCCTTCTTGATGGCTGCGGCCTGCTCGGCTGCGGACAGCTTAACGAGAGTTGCGGTTTCGTTGCTCATCGGGTTCACTCCTCGCTTCCCAGGATTCGCGGTGCCACGAACATACCCGCCTCGGTCTTCGGACCGCCGGCGAGCGCCTCTTCCTGCGTGAGCGGGGTTTCGGCGACATCCGGGCGCAGGTAGGCTTCGAGCGGAACCGGGTTGGCAGTGGGTTCGACATCGTCGGACGCGACTTCCTGGACCTTGTTGATGGAGTCTGCGATGACGTTCAGTTCGCCCTGCAGACGGGTGATTTCC
This sequence comes from Bifidobacterium cebidarum, assembly GCF_009193305.1. Classification (GTDB taxonomy): domain Bacteria; phylum Actinomycetota; class Actinomycetes; order Actinomycetales; family Bifidobacteriaceae; genus Bifidobacterium; species Bifidobacterium cebidarum. Next base: position 513,372 of record NZ_WBVS01000001.1, read on the forward strand.
TCATCGGTGAGCGCGATTCGGGCAAGATCGCCCAAATGCACGATTTCTTCGCGTGAAAATGTTGGCATGCGCCTTACTATACGAGCGGTTTGTGACACGCGGTTATCGCAACGGCTCATTCCACCCACTCTTGGCGGGGCAATTTCTCGACTGAGCCGAGTACCGACCCCACTCACCGCCGCCTAGCATGGTAACACCTCGACTCAGCCAAGTATTCATCCCACACGCCCATCCTCCAACAGGGCAAAAGTCTCACCAAACCAAATATCTATTCCACACGCCTATTCCCCAGCGAGGCAAACCATTGAGACGGCCGACGGAATACTCTGCCAAACACCGTTCAACGTGACAAAACCATGAGGCGCTCAATAATTCACCTCACTAATATCCTCTCAGCGAGGCAAATCCTCGAATCACACAAAAGAAGGTCCCGATGAGCCGCTGTTATCGAGACAAATCCGCGGAATTACCGATAAAGCGCACCATCCAGGCGAAATCTCGGCCTACTCAACAAAACGCCCCACTTACAACGACTCAGCGAAGAACTATCTCGACCAAGTCATAGGAACACCTCGCTCAGAGCACCCCGTTCGGTCACCGGCAGTCAATCGAACGTATGAACGACAAGTATCACACGTCTTTCGTCAGTTATCCACATTTTCGGATATAGGCGGCATAATTCCCCTCATCTGCATAACCGGCCGCAATCGTTCGGAATTCAACATAATCAGCCATAAATCCTATGGGCCACCGCGGCTGGAACCACATTGTGCCGAACAGCTGGACCTCAAAACCGCCACTGGCTTACCGTCGAATCATGAAACATCACAAAGAAGTGGATGCCATGATCGCGCAAGCCGAAATGGAGCGGCGGTGCGTATTTGGATTGACCAAAGCGCACCGCTCAGCACTCGCACGACGAGCGCAAGCGCTTGAACTCAAACGCGTATTCCCCAATATGTATGTCACGCCAGAATATTGGAAATCGCTGCCGCCCGACGAACGCACGAGGCATTTGGCCCGAACCCTCCATCTCAAACATCCGCATTGGATATTCGCTGGCGTCACCGCAGCCGCCATTCATGAGCTTGAACATCAGTGGCATCTTCATGACGGCTCCATCGCCATCGCTACAACAACGCAAAGTTCCAATGCCAGCAGTTCACAGGTGAAACGTATATTCGCGCCGGATTGCGCACCGGAATATGTCAAAGGTCTTCCTGTCACCGGCAAAGCCAGAACAGTAGTGGATTGCGGATTATCTACTGAGTTTCGTTTTGCGCTGCCGATTATCAATTCGGCATTACGCGTTGGGGTCACCGTCTCAGAGATCCTCAACATCTGCGCCTCTATGCACCGCGATTGCACACCGATATTCCGTTTGTTGCATTATGCCAACCCAGCGTGCGAAAACGGTGGCGAATCATTGGGACTCGGAACCATCATCGAAGGTGGATTAATGGTCCCTGAACTGCAACAGGAAATCATCGATCCGCAGACCGGAGCCGTATACCGGGTGGATTATCTTTGGCGGCTACCTGCAGGCCGCATTGTCGTAGGCGAATTCGATGGTTACGGAAAATATGTAAATCCGGATATGAATAATCGGAGAGGCATTCGCGGTGCGGTTCACTCGGAGAAAGAGCGGGAAACCGGACTATATCGAGCCAAAATCGACACGATAGTTCGTTTTACTTATGAAGATGCGTTGGCTCGACATCCCGTAATCAATAAACTCAGAGCAGCGGGCATACCAAATGCCAAATCAATGATGGTGCCGACAGCAGATGCAAGCTAATACAGGTACTACGCCACCGCGCATGTAACATGCGCACCTATTATTTGATATCAGCTTTTGCTGTAACGGCAAGACCGCCGATCCAAGCCGCGGCGACCCAGGCAAGCAGCATCAGCCCGGACTGCCACCATTCGGGAATCCAGTAATGCTGCTGCGTGGTGACCGAGGAGACGGCATCGCTGCTGATGCTGGCGCCAAGGAAGTTGTTCATCGCCATATCAGGCGTGAGATAGGCCAATGTGCCCAGCCAGGAGACCTGACTAACCGCCATGGAAACGATGGCCAATATGGATGAGAGCACCATAAGCAGCACGACCACCGCACTGACCCCGCCCACCGTGGAACGGGTCAGACCGCCCAGTCCTACCGCCATCAACGCGATAAGCATGATAATCACCGGGAATCCGATCACAGTGATGGGAATGATGCGCCATTGGTCATCGCTGAGCGCAGTGACATCATGCCCTTGGACGAACAGCCAGAGTACGCCGGAAGCCAGCAGAATGCCTACGACGCCTGAGGCGAGCGCATAGAGCGCCACGGCGACTGACTTGCTGATGTAGAACATGGCTCGTCTGGGATTGGCGGTCAGGCTGGATTGGATGGCGGACGTGGTGTATTCGCTGGTGATGGCCATAACACCGAAGATACCGATTACGAGTGCGGCGGTACTGCCGGATGAAGCCAGTACCGCCCAAAGGTCAACGGCGGCCAGCGGTTTGGGCTGGGCGAGCGTTTTGCCGGTGGTGATGTCGATGGCGGCCATGAACGTGGTGGTCCAGGCGCTCAGCGCGGCCATGCCCACCATAAGCGCGGCGGCCAGGCCCAGGAGAATCCAAGTGGATCTCAATGATTTGAGCTTGAGCAGCTCGGCCTTGAGCGAGCCGGGGAAGGACAATCGGATACGGCGACTCCATCGGCTGGCGCGACGACTGGCAGGGTGCCGCTTAGTGGCTTGTGCAGTCTGGCCATTCATGGCATTCGCATTTGCGGCATTTGCGCTCATCTCGTCGCCTCCGTAACCGCCTTGGCCTGGTATTCGACTTGGCTATGGGTCAATGCCATGTATGCCTCTTCCAACGATCCGTGTTCCTCGATGAGCTCATAGGTGATGAGTCCGGCTTGGGCGAATACATGTGCTGCGGCCATCAAGTTGGCTCCGGTGATGCGGAATACCTCGCCGACGGGCGGGTCCGCCGGCGTGCGTTGATTCGATACGACCCGCACCTCTTGCGCGGAGGCGAAAATCGCCTTGAGCTTGTCTGGTTCGGGCGTGACCACGCGGATGGAGCGCGTGGAGTGTTCGGCCACGAACCTGCCGACCGTGGTGGTTTCCAGAATGTGGCCTTGGCCTATGATTACGAGATCGTCGGCAGTGAGCGCCACCTCGCTCATGAGATGCGAGCTCAGCAAAACAGCGCGTCCTTGCGAGGCGTAGTAGCGGCATAATTCGCGCACCCATTTGACGCCTTCCGGATCGAGCCCGTTGATGGGCTCGTCCAACACCAGATTATGGGGGTCTCCCAGCAGGGCCGCGGCGATAGACAGGCGCTGGCTCATACCGAGTGAGAAGCGCCCTGTTTTGCCTTTGGCCGCACTGGTCAAGCCGGTCATGTCAATGACCTCGTCCACCCGGCGTTTGGGAATGTTATTGGCATAGGCCAGAGCCAGCAGATGGTCGCGAGCCGACCGCGATCGATGTGCGGATTTCGCATCGAGTACCGCGCCTACTGCGCGCATGGGAGCACGGAGGGCGGTGAAGGGCTTGCCATCGATCAGCGCTTGGCCGCTGTCCGGGGCGATGAGACCGAGCATCGCACGCATGGTGGTGGATTTACCTGCCCCGTTGGGTCCCAGAAAACCTGTGACCTTGCCGTCCTCGGCCGTAAAAGTCACATTGTTCAGCGCTTGTTTGGACTTGAATCGTTTGCTGAGCCCCTCAACCTCAATCATGATTCAACTCTACGCGACGTTTCAACGCACCGCCAGCTGTAAGGCTGATGATGCCGGATGTTACCGGGGAATGTTACTTCCCCGTTCATCTCTGGTTATCCTGCAAGCTTGGGTTTTAGACGATGGTGGCATGTTGGGCAATCCAGGCGTGCATGGCTACGGCCGCCGCAGCACCGGCGTTGATGGAGCGTACGGAGCCGAACTGGGAGATATAGACCACGTCATCGGCAAGGTCGAGGGCTTTCCGGCTAAGTCCCGGTCCTTCTGCACCGAACAGCAGCAGGCAGCGCTTGGGGAACCGGTAGGTTTCCATCGGCACTGCCCCTGGGATGATGTCCAGCGCGATGATGCGTGCGGACTGCAGTTCTTTGATACGATTATCCGCATCGGCGAGCTCCGCCATTGCGCTTTGTACGGGGGAAATGCCATCGGTACCGCTCGTGCCGAACGGGTTGGGAATCAACGGCTGCCCGCCAGTCGCTGAAGCATTCGCACCATATTCGTGTATATGTATTGCGGCTGCGGCGGCGCGGGCACGCTCGGCAGCGATTTCTCCGGCAATGCGGTTGCGCCAGCATTCCACCAGCTCGGCAATGGATGGATGATGCTCCACATGCTGGTAGAGCTCGGTCATCAAGGCACCTTTACGGTTCCACTTATGTGGCCCGACGATGTGCACACGCTTGGCTTGGAATGCGTTTGCCGTGCGCACCATGGAACCGATGTTGAAATCATGCGTCCAGTTTTCCACTGCGACTTCGAAATCATGGCGCCCGCGCGCATCCAAATCGTCTTTGATGGCCTGCACCGACCAGTAGCGGTAGCGATCAAGCACATTGCGACGATCACCATCATTCAGCAATTCGGTGTCGAAACGCGCATCGTAGTCCGCAGCGGCGGGATTATCCGGTCGCGGTTCTCCGGGATGGGTTTCTTCCCACGGCCCCACACCGATTTCACGGAATTCTGGCTCACCTGAAGCTTTGGCGGCTAAAGAAACCTGGTTAGGTGCGTGCACAATTGCTCCTCTGCAAACATCATCGTCGCGCGGACAGACTCCATTGGGTCTCGCAAACGACCTGCGTAATATGGCCTACATCAACTGTCCCCGCCCAGAACGAGGACAGCGAATACAACGTTAGCGGAGCTCGGATTCGTCGAAGACCTGGACGAATGGCAGAACCTGGCTATCTCCCGTTGCCGGGTTGACCACGTTGATATCCTTCGCCCCGCCGCCCACGAGGGATGCGATGGCCACCACCTGGGCGCCTAACTGCTCCACGATGCCGAAGTCAAGGCTGAGCTCATTACCGTTGCGCAAGGTGACCAGCGAACTGGTCTGCACATACGATTTTTCGGACAGCCACGCATCCAACAGCACCACTCGGCGGCCTTCGATGGATGGTCCTTTGATGGAGGGATACACGAAGTCCATCACGAAGCCGTCCAGATCCTCGCCGCGCGAGGCGGCCGCCTGAATCATTGCGGAGACCATCGGCACGGCGGCAGCGGTCAACGCCCCTACGGCGTCAAAATCATCGACCGAATAACCGGCATCCTCCAGCGCATCGATCAGCACATGGCCCATAATCGGGGCGGCATGATGATCAAACGTCACCGAGGCGAGTTCGGAGAACGGGCGTCCCACCACATGCTCTTTGAGCAAAGAGGCCAGTTGCTCACGAGGTTCCATCATCGCAAAGTCGGCCGTATTCTTCGCGCCGGCAAGGTCCGGCGTACCTGTTGGGCGGAATCCAGATTCAGTCATGGTGCAAGCCTATCGCCTGAGGGGGTCAGATTGTCGAAGTCCAGAAGCGGTCTCCCGCTCCCGTGCATTTCTTGCAGCTGGTTTCATGCCGGTTCATCGGTCTCGGCATCTGATGGAACGACTTCAGGCGCGGAGAGTTCGTTGACGTTGCCTTTATCGGATTCGATAAGCGGCACTTCCTCGATCACCTTGGTCGGTTCAATCTTCTGCAGCTTTCGTGCCGTAGGCAGCACGCGGCGCTCCAAGCTTGCCGCAAACTTGTTGTAGGCACCAACCGTCTTGGAAATTTGGGCTCCTAGTTTGGTGGCGTAATCGCCCAATACCGCAAAACGGTCATACAGCTCGCGAGACAAGTCAAAGAGCTGCTTCGCATCATCCGTCAACGATTGTTGCTGCCACGCGTATGCCACTGACTTCAATACCGCCCATAGTGTGACCGGAGAGGTGAGCGCCACCTTGCGGGAGAACGCATCGTCCATCAATGTGGGATCAGCCTCCAGAGCGGCCTGCAGCAACGCCTCATTCGGAATGAACGCCACGACGAAATCAGGAGCGGTTGCGAACGCGTTCCAGTATGCCTTCTCTCCAAGAGCACGCACATGCTCGCGCAATGCCTTGGCATGCGAACGCAGTAGGTCATCGCGACGCGCCAGTTCTTCGGGACTTGCCGTTTCAGGAATCTCGCACGCCCGCTGATAATCGGCATACGGCACCTTGGCGTCGATTGGAATGGTTTTGCCCCCCGGCAAATGGACGATCATATCCGGGCGCAGCACCCGGCCGTCCGCACCATTGACCACCACCTGTGTATCGAAGTCCACATGTTCCAGCAGTCCCGCCGATTCGACGATGTTCTTCAGCTGCGCCTCACCCCACGCGCCACGCACCTTGTTATTGCGCAGTGCAGCGGATAGCGAGCTGGTTTCCTTGTCCAGCCGGGTCTGCTGGTCATTCAGTCCTTTGAGCTGAGCGCCCAAGGCACCCATCTCCTGCTTGCGGCCTTCTTCGATCTGTGTGACCTTGTTCTGCAATGCGTCGAGATTCTTGGCCACCGGAGCCAAGGCCTCCAATACCTTGCTCTGCTCCTTCAGACGCGCTTCCCGCTCTTGACGCTTGGCCTCGGCGGCTTTGGCCTCGGCTTGGCGGCGTTCTTCGGCTTCGGTCGCCGCACGTTCGCGCTCGCGTTGGATGCGAATCTGCTCGGCCTGTTGCGCCTGAGCCAATTGTGATTTGACGAACGCCAGTTGTTGATTGAGACCTTCCACCTGCGCTTGGGCGGCTGCGTGAGACGCGCTGAGCTCGGCAATGTCACCTCGAGCATTCTGCAGCAGCGCCCTGGCTTCTTCCAATTCCTGCGATCGAGCACCACGAGCCATTTCCTGCCCCTGATGACGCCCCAGCAGTAGACCCGCAAGAAGCCCGAGCCCTGCGCCAACCACTAATACGGCAATCACGAGGATTGCACTTCCCGTTTGTTCAAGCATGGTCCCAGTATCGCATCACTTTTTCGAGAGGGAATAATTTTTCCCTTCCCATTTTTATGGTGCATGATGGAAGAGCCTTCACCGATGGTCTTACGACTTGACCAACCTCGCGATGGCCGCCGAAGCCTCTTTGAGCTTCTCGTCAGCCACCGCTCCGCCCTCAACCGACGCCTGACGAATGCAGTGACCAAGATGATCATCCAGCAACAACAACGCAACGGACTTCAGCGCCGAATTCGCCGCAGAGATCTGCGTGAGGATATCGATGCAGTATTTGTCCTCCTCCACCATCTGCTCGATGGCGCGAACCTGCCCTTCGACGCGGCGAAGGCGGGCCGCGATCTTTGCTTTATCACCGCTGTAACCATGCATGGCTGCGAACCCCTTACTTTTCCAAGAGCTGAACACTATCGATTATATACCCTATAGGGGTATTGGGTATACACTGTAGGATGAGTAGACTAGCAAGAGGAAGGAGTGAGCATGGGGTTCAACATATTCTTATTCGTCGCGGCCTTGCTACTCGCAGCCGCTGCCACATGGGGTATTTTGCGGTTCTTCTTCGCATCGCAGCAAGGAACCGACGGCACCATCAGCAATGGCCAACAGCAGGCGACCATCACCGTCAGAGGAGGCTACTCCCCCGCCGTGGTGAACATGAAGGCCGGCGTGCCCATCACCTTGACATTTGACCGTCAGGAGACCGGCGAATGTACCTCCCATGTGGTCTTCGGCGACCTGGGCCTTGACGCCATGCTTCCCGGCAACACCAGCACGGAGGTGAAATTGCCTGCGCTACCGGCAGGCGAATACCCATTCGCCTGCGGCATGAACATGGTGCACGGCTTACTGCGTGTGGAAGGCGATTCCGACACGTCCATCACCCGTACCGACATTCTGGCGCGGACACCGAGCGAACCAACAGATGCGGCGCACGCCGAGCAACGCGAGGCCCAGGAACGCCGCAGGGAAATCAAGACACTTACCAAGCTGGTGGTTATCGGCGCAGTGCTTACCATCCCGGTGTTCGCCGCGACGATGCTGCATATGGCGGACCCATCGCTCGTGCCGCACTGGATGGTCAACCCCTGGCTTCAGGCCATACTGATCACGCCGGTGATGTTCTATTGCGGGCATCCCATTCACAACGTAGGTTTTCCCGCGTTGGCGCACCGCTCACCGGATATGAACTCGTTGGTCTCATTAGGCACTGGTGCCGCATATCTGTATAGTTTGGTCACCTGCATCGCCCCATGGGTATTTCCAGAGGGTTCCCGCGAGCCATACTTCGAATCAGTGGGCGTGGTCATCACGCTGGTGCTGGTCGGACGCCTACTGGAGAACAAAGCCCGCGAAGGCACCGGCAAAGCCGTTCAGTCGTTAATTAAGCTGCGTCCGCGCACCGCGCACAAGCTTCGTGAGACGATTGCGGATACGAACAACGTGACGACGTTCACCACGGATGATGAACCCACCAACGCGCAATGGCTCAATCCGGAGAACAGTGTGGATATTGACGCTGATGCAATCGCGACCGGCGACCTGCTCGTTGTGCGCAATGGCGAGCGCGTGCCCACCGATGGCGTTGTTGTAGCCGGCGAAGTCACGGTGGACGAATCGATGATCACCGGCGAATCCAAGCCAGTAACCAAAGCCAAGGATATGCTGCTCACCGGCGCAACCGTCGTGTTGAAGGGCGATTGTGTCATGCGCGCAACTCAGGTTGGCGCGAATACGGTGCTCTCACAAATCACGACGATGGTTGCACGGGCGCAGGCCACCAAAGCACCGGTGCAGCAACTGGCCGATCGCATTGCCCGGTATTTCGTACCAGCGGTGATGATCATCGCCGTATGGACGTTCGCGATCTGGGTATCGATTGGGCCAAGCCCACAATTGGCCCATGCGCTGGTGACCGCGGTCAGTGTGCTAATCATTGCCTGCCCATGCGCTTTGGGGCTTGCCACACCGCTTTCCGTAACAGTGGCGCTTGGCCTCGGTGCCACGAATGGCGTTCTGGTCACATCCGCAAAGGCTTTGGAGCAGGCGAGGCATATCGGCACTGTGGTATTCGATAAGACCGGTACTATCACCCGTGGCGTGGTGGACGACAACGCCGACTGGAATAAGCCCAGCTATGAGCGGGACACCGTCAAAGACGGTTCTCTCGAGGCGATTGCGGCATTGCGCGCACGCGGCATTCGCACGGTGATGCTGTCCGGAGACAAAGCGGAAGTCGCCGGCCGAATCGCGCGGGAGGTCGGCATCGATACCGTAATCTGCGAAGTCAAGCCGGATGGTAAGGCCCATTGGATACAACAACTGCAACGCGAACGTGACGCTCAATATGCCGGAAAGCAGCTCGAGCGCGGCAATTCGTCGGGCAAAGCCGATCAGCACAACGGATTCACGCCGTCATCAAAGCCGGAAGCCAATCTTATCGCCATGGTGGGCGACGGTATCAATGATGCGCCTGCACTAGCTCAAGCCGATCTTGGCATCGCCATCGGCACCGGCACGGATGTGGCCATGCAATCCGCTGATGTGACGTTGATGAGCGGCGATTTGCGCGGCGTACTCAAGACCATCAATCTTTCTGAAGCCACCATGCGCAATATCCGAGAAAATCTCGGTTGGGCATTTGGATACAACGTCATCGGCATCCCGATTGCAGCAGGCGTGCTGTTCCCGTTCACCGGCTGGTTGTTGAGCCCGATGATCGCGGGACTTGCCATGGCATTGAGCTCCGTATGCCTTGTGCTGAACGCCAATCGTCTGCATATGGCGAATATCGGCGGCGGCATCAATACCAGCGCCGCGAACCCACCATCCGCTCCCAACGCGAACAACTCGGTATCAGAGGGCCATGAACCCACTATCATCGTCGATGATCGCACCGAGCTCACACACCTGTCCGGTCAATCACACAACACCAAGGAGAATCCTATGGATATGAACATGCACATGCATCACAACGCCCCGATGGATGGCGAGACCGCAACCGATCCGGTATGCGGCATGACCGTCAGCGTGAATGCCGACGCCATCACGCGTGAGTTCGAGGGCAAGACCTATTACTTCTGCGGCGAGCATTGCGCCAACAACTTCGCCAAGGCGCCGCAGATCTTCCTGGAGAAGTAATCCAGTCTCGTCCTACAAAAATGGCCTCCATCATTGCGATGGAGGCCATTGCATATGTGCCGGAATCCAGGCAATCAGGCGGCGAAGAAGACCACGAACATCCAAGCACCGATGATGGCGCCGACAATCGGGGCCACGACCGGAATCCAAGCCTCGTTCCAGCGGGAAGTGCCCTTGGACGGAATAGGCAGGATGGCGTGCAGAATACGCGGCATGAGATCACGAGCCGGGTTCAGGCCAGGACCGGTCGGACCGCCCATGGAGGTGACCAAGCCCCACACGATGAAGCCGACGACGATAGCGGCAGCGGCCGGATCCTTTTCGCCCCATGGATCCATCAGGCAGCACAGTGCGCCGAACACGAGCACGAGGGTGCCGAACATCTCGTTGATGAAGTAGTTGAGCTTCTTGTTGTCCGCATCGGTGGTGCAGAAGGTGGCGAGGATGGCGTCGGCGTCCTCGGTCTCCTTGTAATGCGGGTAGTAGGTCAGGTAGACGATGAACTGGCCCAGAGCGGCACCGAGCAGCTGCGCGATGATGTACGGCAGCACTTCGTTCCACGGGAACATGCCGGTAACGGCCTGAGCGATAGTCATTGCCGGGTTGATGTGGGCACCGGAGACGGCGCCGAACATCAGCACCGGGAACATCACACCGAAGCCGTAGCCCATGGCGATGTTCAGCCAGCCGGCATGATGGCCCTTGGTGTTCTTGAGTTCGACGTTGGCCACAGAACCGTTGCCGAAAATCATCAGAATGGCGGTGCCGAAGAATTCGGCAGCCAGCTTGGTAAAGAGGGAGTATTCCACTGCTTCTTCTTTTCTCGTTCTAGTGAATGATGTGACCTGCAGCGGCCGAATGGCCAAGTCACGCAAACGGGATAAGTGTACGCCGAGGGCTGAACGTGGAAACACTCGCAAAACGTATGCCAACTCCCTCTCAGCATGCGTTTGCGAGATCAGCGGCTGCTTGGAAATCCGTGGTTGCGAATGGCGTTGCGTAGGGGCAGGACGCTGGTTGGCGAGACGGACAGTTCATCGAGTCCAATTTCGAGGAACTTGTCGGTCAGGCTCAGGTCCGTGCCGAGTTCGCCGCAGATGCCGCACCAGATGCCATGACGATGCGCGGCCTCGGCGGCCATTGTGATCATGCGCAGCACGGCGGGCGAGTGCGGGTCGGCGAAGCGGCCGAGGTTCGGGTTCTGACGGTCGCAGGCCAGCGTGTACTGGGTCAGGTCGTTGGTGCCGATGGAGAAGAAGTCGACTTCGGCGGCCAGTTCGTCGGCCATGATCACCGAGGCG
>NZ_WBVS01000010.1 GCF_009193305.1 Bifidobacterium cebidarum
ATTGAAGATTTGCGGCGGTCATGGCCCAGGGGAGACGCCCGGTCCCATTCCGAACCCGGAAGCTAAGGCCTGGCACGGCGATGGTACTGCACCCGACAGGGTGTGGGAGAGTAGCACACCGCCGCATCCACACTTACAAAGAGCCTTCATGGAGTAATCCATGAAGGCTCTTTTCATATGTCAACGCGTTCTTTACACTAAGAGATTGCTATGCATTACTTCACACCTAAGCGCTGTGCGACCTCGAACAAAATCATGTACCACGACAAGGTACAGGCTCAGCGTGCCGCCGATCAGAGCTTCATCGAGCGTGGGGCTGAGCTTTGGGTGTATCGCTGTGAATACTGCAATTGCTGGCATCTGACGCATCGCGATCCACAGCTCAGTTATCGGCATGTGCCGCTCAACCAGGAATTAAAACCGCATAGTCGCAAACGCGGCTATAAGCCTCGTCGTCGCTAGTTGCCGCCTCACATCACCTTCGTGCTTTCCAGATTGCGAATGATCCAATCATTGAGCCGAATCACCGGCTTGCGCAGCATCAGACCAAGCAACAGCGACGGAATCAGGAACAGCGCAAGCTTGATCATATCAACCCAGTATTCCCAGCCGTAGGAACCAGCCATAGCCGAATGCATAGCGTCCACACCATAGGGGAACAGCAGCCAGCGTGACACCACTTGGAAGAATGGAGGCAACGTCTCAATGGGGAACGTGCCGCCCGAGCCGGCCACCTGCATCACCAACAGCACCACGGCGATGGCCTTGCCGATATCCCCAAAGGAAACGGTCAGCGTATACACGATATTCGAGAACACAAGCGCAGACAGCCATCCGACCATCAGGAACTGGATTGGATGCTCGCATTGCACACCAAGATAGAACAGGTCGCCCAAGCATACCAACGTGCCCTGTAGCAGTGCGAGGAAGCAGAAGATCATATAGCGGCCGAAATACTCATGATGTAGACGCATGCCGAATTGCCGGGCATTGCCGGGGGATTCAGCGCGAGGCTTCTTCAGCACATCCAAAGCGGCACCCGGCCCGGCTTCGCGGCCGGCGATGACCGCCTCGCGGATGCCCACGGCCGTGCCCAGCGGCAAGTCATTGCCAAGGCCGAGAATTTTGGCCTTCTCATGATCGGAAATGGAAACCTTCAGCATGGCCACCAAAATGATCGCGCCCACCCAAATGGACAGAATCGTATAGAACAGTGCCATCGCCGAGCCATAGTTGGCCATCGGATACAGCGGAATGCGCTCGACCGACACCGGCGCGGACAGCATCGAAGCGATGGTGTCTGGATTTGCCGAAACCAGACCGGAGAGGTCGGTGGCGCCATCCTTGGCCAGGGAATTGAGCTTGTCCGTGAGCGCGTCCAATTTTGCCGCCGAATGCTTGAGCGCGGCTGAAGCAGTGCCCAGGGACGTGCGAATGTCCGTGATACTGCCGGATATGCCGCCGGATAGACCGGAAACGCTGTGCACGGTAGTCGTGAGCCCGTCGATGACCGTACCGGTTTGCGAGGCCACATCATCGATGGACGCGGTCAGTGAATTGAGTTGAGGCTGTAGTGTGCGCTGGTAGGTCTCGGAAGCTTGGGCAATGGATTGGCGGGCCTGATCGATTTCGTCATTGAGCCTGTTTTTCGTATCGGTGACGGAAGCGGTGCCATCAGTAATGGCGTTCGCGGCAGTGCCAAGGTCGTTGGCCGCGGTCTGCAATTTGTCTTGCGTCTGCCGGGCTTGTGCTGCCGCCTTGGTCAGCGCGTTCTTGACCGCCTGGAGGCTGCTGGAATCCGCTAATGATTGCAATGCGTCCGCATACTTGCCGAATGCGTCGGCTTGGCTTTGCACATGCGATTGCATGTCGGTCAGGGTCGCTGCCACTTGCGAGGACTGCGCATTGGCGTCCTGGAACGAGGTATCGATGCGTGTGCTTATCGAACCGTATGCCGCATCGGCTTGCTTCAATGCGGCGCTTACCCCGGTTGCCGTACCGGATAAGGCATCGCTGAGACTGCTGACGCCGGATTCGGCCTGTTTCATGGCTTTCTTGGCGGCAGCGGCGGCCGAACCGGTGGAGCCTAACAGTTGATCGGTCGATACGATGATGCCGTCCGCTGCCCCCAGCAGGCCGGAATACGAGTCGATTTGCGAGGCCGCACTATTGAGCTTGGACGACATGGCCGTCAGATGTGTGGTGGCATTGCCGACGTACTGTGCCATCTCTGGACTTTGCGCGTATTTGGCCATATTGGAGGCCATGTTCAACGCCACGCTCGACAGCGTTTTCACGAAGGTGTGGTCGATGGTGGTGGCCACGGTGCTGGCACCTTCATCCGTGATATGCGGGGCGATCGGATTGATTTTCTCGTTGAGATAGTATTCCAGCTTCGCATGGGTGATCTTTGGTGAGAACAGTGTCATCATGTCCGCGCTGAAGCTTGTCGGGATCACCAGCGCGGCATAGTATTCGCCGGAATTCACGCCATCGATGGCTCTGCTGCGGTCCACGAACTGCCAATCCAGGTCATGATTGGCCCGAAGCGCGTTGGTCACCGTCTCGCCCACATTGATCGGCAGCGGAACAAGGTCGGACTTGTATCCCTTATCCGTGTTGGCCACAGCCACCTTCAACGCTTTGGTATTGCCGTATGGGTTCCAGCTGGCAGCGATGTTGTACCACGCGTAGAGCGCCGGCACGATCACCAGGCCCACAGTCACCACGACTGCGATCACATTGCGTGTGGCTTGGCGCAGATCGCGGGTGAAGAGCCTCCAAATCAGTTTCATCGTGCGCTCCTTTCGCCATCGCGGTCAGGAGCCGAGAGAGGCGTAAGCTGCTGCGTGGTTTCGGCGAGGTCCTGATTGGAATCGGTTTGCGCATGCTTGCCGTGCTCGCGGAAACGCCGCCAGACATATCCATTCAGCATCACATCGCGGAATTCGTCGGCGCTCATCGCGCTGACGCCAATCTGCATCGCAAAGCTTTCGCGCGTGTATTCCACCACGATCAGATACGCGTCGATGAGAATGATCGACAGAATCCAGCAGGTCAGCATCGCGATTTTCGCGCGCGTGACGAACAGCAGAATCAGGAATACGAATGGCAGTATGGTGAGCAGGACCAGGCCGGCCATGATCATCAGCGGGTAACGGGCGAAGAACCGATGCGCTCGCCGAGTGATGAATGCGCGCAGTTCCTTGCTGTCCGATGCCGTGTGGAACATGGCGGTCAGACTCACATGTTCGTTGACCATGCTGTTGCGCTCGGTGATCATCAGATCCGTGTCTCCCAAGCGTCGATCGAACAATGCGTTGAGATTGATGACGTACCGGCGCACGACAATGCCGACGAACAATGCGACGGGCACATACCAGGACAGATGCATCATATCGAGCCAATAATGATTCGCATACGTGCCGGCGATCGGCCCTCGCATGGCATTGATGCCATAGGTGAACGGCAACCAGGGGTGCAGGTCGCGGAAGAACTCAGGCATCATTTCAATCGGATACAGGCCTGATGCGCCCGGAATCTGCACGATGACCAGAATCACGGCGACCGCCTTGCCGATATGGCGGAAGGCCACGGCCAGCGCATAGATGATGTTGATGTAGACGAACGAACAGAACACGCCCGCCAGCACGAAGAGCAGCGGATGTTCGCATTGGATGCCCAACACCAGATCGCCGATGGTGGCGATGATCGCCTGCAGGAAACCGACGGCGATCAGCAGCAGCCAACGGCCAAGATACGCTTTCGTCGTGGTCAGATGTTTGATGGATTCGCGGTCCACCTCGAGTTTGTAAATGGCGATGAGCACGAATCCGCCCACCCATAACGCCAGGTTCGTGTAGAACGGGGTCACGGCCGAACCGTAATTATCGGTTGGATACACCACTTTGGTCACGAGATTGACCGGCTGCCCCATGAATTTGCCGAATTCCTTGTCGTCCAGATGCAGGGTGTCCGCGATTTTGCGGTAGGCGGCGGAACTATCCAACGCTCCGATATCCGTGCGCACGGTGCGCACATCCTCGGTAAGCTGCGTCAACGATTGCTTGGTGCCATCGATGGTGGTTTTGGTCTGGTCGATGGTGCTGGAGAGCTGATCAAACAGGCCGTCCGCCTGATTCAGGGTGCCGGTGAGCGAGACCAGTGTGCCATCCAATGTGCCGTTCAACGCGGCGAAATTATTCAGCGACGTGTTGAGATTCGGCATGATGGTGCCGGTCAGGGACTGCCGCGCTTGGCTTAATGCGGCAAGGCCTCCGGTGGCCGCGGTGCCCATTGCGCCGGAAAGCTGCCCGGCCGCGTCTTTGCCGGAGCCGATGAATTTCGACGCGTTGGTGTGGAAATCCTTGATTTGCGACTGCTGATGACCGATGACCCCATCCAACGTGTTGATTTGTTGCCAGATGCGCTGCCCGAGCGGATCGGTGGTGTGTTCGTCGAGGCCGGCCTGGCGCAGCGCGTCTTTGACGTTGTCCAATGAGGTTTGTGTGCGGTCAAGCGGCGCGTTCAACGCGTTGGTGACGGAATCCACGGAATTCTGGGCGGAGTTGAACGAGCCGATGATGGTGCCGGACGCCGTGTTCACATCGACGGCCAGCCCGGAAAGCTGCGCTGAACTGGTGTCAAGCGCCCCCACCAGCGTGGTGGAAAAGGCTTGGGAACCGTTTTGCGCTTCGCCGAGCAGCGTGCCCGACTGCTGCGAGGCCTTGCGCGCGCTGGCGATGGCGCTCTTGAGGGAGGCTGCGGTCTGTGTGGCGTCGGCGATGGTGCCATCCGCCTGGTCAAGCGTGGACGCAAGATCGGTGAGCGCATGGTTGACGCCGTCGAGTGTGCTGAGCACGGTGTTCAAATCGCCGATGGTGTCCTGCTGGGTGGCGTTGGTGGCGGTGCCCAGTTCGCTGCCTGCTTTGGAAACGGCAGCTGCCACGGTATTGCCCACAGTGGTCACGAATGTGGCATTGATCTGCTCGTCGATGGTGGTGGCGCCGGTATCGGTGATTTTCGGGGCGATTGCGTTTTTCTTCTCGTTCACGTAGTAGCGCAATTGTGGACGTTTGCTGGCTCCGGTGATGGAATCGACCAGGCTCTCGCTGAAGTCCTTGGGCAGTACGATGGCCGCATAATACTGACCGGTTTCCACACCGCGTATGGCTTCGTCCTCATTGCCGACGAAGCGCCAGCCAAGCTGATGGTTGGTCTTCAGTTTGGCCACTACCTGTTTGCCGGCATTGAGCTTGCCGACGAATTCGCTGGAGGTGCCGCGATCCTCATTGGCCACCGCCACCTGCAGATTGCCGGTGGCGGAATACGGATCCCAATTGGCCAGGATGTTGAACCAGGCATACAGTGAGGGGATGATGGCGACGCCCAATGTGACCACGACGGCCACGGGGTTGCGCAGGATGCGCATTGCATCGCGCAGGAATATGCGCCAAACCGTCCTCATGCGCGTTGGTTCGCTTTACTTATCCAGTTCGAATCCTTGGGCGGCGGCCTTGTCGAGCAGCGTCTTATTGCTGACATCCTGACCGCTGACCGTGGCGATCTGGTCGCTGAACGCGTCTACCGGGCGATCGGTGTTCCGCAGGTCATAGTACTGATGCACTTCGGCGTCAAAATCATCGAGCGCGGTGAGGGTGTCGGCGGCTGCATCATCCGCGGGATAGGTGTTCTCGAAGAACTGCATCTCACGCGGCATGCGAGGCTTCAGCGCCGGCTTCTGATCAGGCTTGCCGATAGCCAAGCCAAGTACCGGATATGTGTACTTCGGCAGCTTCAGCGCATCAATCACACCCGGAATATCGTTCAAAATCGAACCGAGAATCACGCAACCGAGACCCAGCGAATATGCCGCGGTCTCCATGGCATGCAATGCCAGCACGGCATCATTCTGCGCCTGGGTATAGCGATAGCTGTATTTCAGGTGGAATTCCTCGGAATCGGGGTCGATGCCCTTGCGCTGGGCGATGCGCGCGTTGCGGTGCTCGTCGATGATGAACACATACAGCAGCGGAGCGGTGGCGATATACGGCTGATGGCCGAATTCAGCCATCTTGGCCTTGATGGCCGGATCGGTGATGCGAAGGGCGGACCAGTCGTTCAGGAACTGGCTGGATGCGGCATGCTGGGCGACGGTTTCAAGAGTGGCGATGGTATCGGCATCGATGGCCTCATCCTTGAACTTGCGGATGGAGCGGCGGTTCAGCAGCGTTTCAATAGTGGAGTTAGTAGCCATACCTGTATGTCTTGCATGACATCGCTGCAGGCAGAATGCCGGTGTTCTCAGGGCGAACTGGCCTGACCGTGCCGGGTCGGCTACTTATTCTTGGCTTTGCTGCGATGCCTGCGTTCGACGAACGCCTGGGATCCGCGGTCGGACAGTTGGGAGACTACGGCGCCGAACGCCGCGGAAACAGCCGCAAAAGCCAAGCTCAGGAGCAATCCCTGTGGTGCATCGGCGGCCAGCCCTTTGCGAAGATTGCGATGTGCCACACCGCGATTCCATACGGTTTGGAATACCCTGCCCGCAATCAGACCGGTGAGCGCCGGTACCGCCGACTTGATCACCTTGTCACCCAGGGAATCCGGATCGTTCAGCCTGCGTTCGCGTGCGGCGTTGACCGCATCATCGATATGATGCAGTCCCTCAATCATCTGATCGGCTTCGCCGGACAATGCGGAGTTCGTTTCATCGCTCATGACTATCAGTCTAAATCACAGAATCATAAAAGGCGTGTGGCGTGGGTGGAGTCTGAGCCTTTCGCAGACTACAGTGGAGGCATGAGCGAACACAATGGAAATAGCACAGTCGCTGTTGATTCGTCTCGTGGTGGGGCAGGTTTTCTGGTATTGCTTCGCCATGGGCAGACCGTTTGGAGCGAATCCGGTCAGCATACCGGTCGTACGGACATTCCTTTGACTGAAACGGGCCGTCAACAGGCGGTTGATGCCGGCCGACGTCTGCGTGAGATCTTCCCGGCGGGATTCGCGCCGGATTGTGTGTTTTCCAGCCCGTTGAAGCGTGCGCGTCAGACGGCCGAACTGGCTGGATTCGAACACTGCGGCGTGCTGAACGGCATTGCCGAATGGGATTATGGTCGCGCCGAGGGCCGCACCCGCCAGCAGGTGAGCAAGGCCAGCGGATTCGACTGGGACATCTGGCGTGACGGCCCGCGTTCGCTGAGTACCGATCTGGAGGGCGACTGGGTGGAGACGTTGCCCTCCGGCGAGAAGGTGCCTGTGCACAACGGTGAGGGTGAGACCTTGGAGGAGGCGGCCACCCGAGCGAAAGGCGCCATCGATGAGGTGCTGCCGCTGTTGCGTTCCGGGAACAACGTGCTGCTGGTGGCGCACGCGCATATTCTGCGCATCCTGACCTCGCAATGGCTGGGCGTGGACCCGCACTTCGCGCGTCTGCTGCGCCTCGACACCGCTCATTATTCGATTTTGAGCGTCTACAAGGGCGACCATGTGATTGAACGGTGGAATGCCTGATTGTGTTGGCATCAGCTGGTCGCTGGCTGATGAGTCGCGGCTGTTGCATGCGCTGCGTGCATAGCGTGCTCGTAGTGTAGGAGTGTGAGCTCGGAGCCCGTCGTCAAGGCGGGCTCTTGTTGTATGCCCCTGTCTATGCAGAAGGAGGGCGTGGCGGGCATATGGCATGGGGGGCGGTTTGGCGAGGCTTATCGCCCGGCGAATTGCAAACGATGGCGATGGAGGCGTGAATCGTTCGTTTCTGTAGTCAGTTTTAGCTGATTTGTCTATGTTTGCGCTCCCATCTATTGCGAACGCTTGCATTACCGAGCTTTGTGGCAAACCCTTGGAAAATTAGTATTTTGTGGTAATTGGGCGATTATTTTTGTCGGTAACGTTGATTGAGGCGCGCCGGTAATGCCATCGTTTGCAAAAAGGGGCAAACCGTTGCACAATAGTGCATGTCGATAGTTGTGAAGGTGCTGCTAACGGCATTGCCTCCAATCGGGAACCGATTGGAGGTCACGATGAAAGAGAAAGGTTCGAAGATGAATCGCACTATCAAGTCTGCGGTTGCAGTGGCGGCTATTGCTGCAATGTCTCTGGGTACTCTGGCCGCCTGCGGAAGCTCCACTTCCGGCGATGACGCCAAAGGCAAGGTCTACTATCTGAACTTCAAGCCGGAGGCCGCCGATCAGTGGGTCGCCCTGGCCAAGGAATACACCAAGGAAAAGGGCGTCGAGGTCAAGGTGCAGACCGCAGCGTCCGGCACCTATGAGCAGACCCTGAAGTCTGAGATCGCCAAGACTGAGGCTCCGACCCTGTTCCAGGTCAATGGTCCGGTTGGCTACCAGAACTGGAAGCGCTACACCGCTGATCTTTCGAACACCGACATCTACAAGGAACTGACTAACCAGAATGTCGCCCTGAAGGATGGCGACAAGGTGGTCGGCGTGCCGTATGTGATGGAGACCTACGGCCTGATTTACAACAAGGACATCCTCAACAAGTACTTCGCGCTGGACGGTGCCAAGGCCAAGTCCATTGACGAGATCGACAACTTCGATACGCTGAAGGCTGTGGCCGACGATATGCAGGCCCGTAAGGACGAGCTCGGCATCCAAGGTGCATTCACCTCCGCCGGCTTCGACTCCAGCTCCGACTGGCGCTTCAAGACCCACCTGGCCAACCTGCCGCTCTACTACGAGTTCCAGAAGGACAAGGTCACCGAGCAGCCGGCCACCATCAAGGGCACCTATCTGCCGAACTACAAGAAGATCTTCGACCTGTACATCACCGATTCCACCACCGACCGCACGCAGCTGAGCGCCAAGACCGGCGATGACGCCAACTCCGAGTTCGCGCTCGGCGAGGCCGCCTTCTACCAGAACGGCACTTGGGCGTGGACCGACCTGCAGAAGGCCGGCATGAAGGCCGAATCCGTAGGCATGATGCCGATCTACATCGGCGTCAAGGGCGAAGAGAAGCAGGGGCTCGCCACCGGTTCCGAGAACTACTGGTGCATCAACGACAAGGCTTCCGACGCCGACAAGAAGGCCACCGAGGACTTCCTCTCCTGGGTGATTACCTCCGACGCCGGCAAGAAGGCCCTCTCTCAGGACATGGGCTTCACCACCCCGTTCAAGACCTTCGATGACGTCAAGTCCGACAACCCGCTGACCGAGGCCGCCGTCGAGGATCAGAAGTCCGGCAAGACCCAGGTCTCCTGGAACTTCACGATGATGCCTTCCGAAGAGTGGAAGAACAAGGTCGGCCAGGCCCTGCTCGAGTACGCTCAGGGCACCGGCAACTGGGATGCTGTGAAGACCGCCTTCGTGGACGGTTGGGCTTCCGAGTACGCAGCCTCCCACTGAGTCGCTCAATCCATAACTGAACATCCATAACTGAACAGGTGCGGCACCTGATGCTTTCCCTCCTTCGCATAGGGTGCCGCGCCATTCTCTTACTCCACTTCATGTGTCTCCTTCTCCTTAACGCGTGTGGGCCCGTCGCTCGATAATGAACGGCGGGCCCACACGCGTTGGTGTTGTTGGCGTTGCCAGACGGAGAAGTCAGACAGAAGACTGTAGGATTCCTAACACTGACTGTAGGTTTTTGAACACTGACTGTAGGTTTTTCAACGTTTTTTGTCCAAAAACCTACAGTCAACGTTAGGAATCCTACAGTCAGTGTTGAAAGTCCTACAGCCAGTGTTCAAAACCGTCAGTCGTAGAGATGGCGGTTCTCGTCTTGTGCGCTCACTTAACGCGTGACGTCGACGCGCGGACTATAAGATGCGCCGGACAGATGACGAACGGCTGCTCGATGGGCTTTTCCTCGATAAGGTCGAGCGTCATGTGTGCGGCCTTGCGCGCCATGGCCACCGGATCCTGGCGGATGGTAGTCAGTCCAATATCATCGGTGTAGAAGCTGTCGTCATAGCCGATCAGCGACACGTCGCCGGGCACGGAGAATCCGTTGCGCTCCAGCTGGAACAGCAGCGGCAGGGCTATGCCGTCCTCCTGACAGGCGATGGCGGTGGGCATTTCGTCCAGGCTCATCAGCTGTGTGACCACATCGCTGATTTCGTAGCGGCCGTCGGCATTGACCTTGCAGACGATGACCTGCGGTTCCACACCTTCCTTGCGGCAATGTTCGGTGAAAGCGTCGAATCGACTCTGCACCGAGAAGCTCAGCGAGATCTCACGGTCGGTGCTGATATAGGCGATGCGGCGATGTCCGAGATTGATCAGATGGCGTGCGGCCAGCGTGGAGCCCTGCGCGTCGTCGATATTGACCGCGGCGGTGAATCCGCGGGCCTGTGCCTCGACCGAGTTGATGCCCACAATCGGTACATCTACCGAGGCCAGCTGCGCGATCTCGTTGTTGTCGATGTCGAACGACACCACGATGACGGCGTCGGCATTGCGGCGCACGGGCAGCATGTCGAAGAATTCCTTGCGCTCCTCGATGCTGGAGATCTGGAAGATCGAAATATCATAGCCCTCGGCGTGCAGCACTTCGTTCAGCCCCTCGATGACCGAAGCGGTGAACCATAGGCGGATATGGCCGCTCATCAGCACGGCGATACGCAGCGAACGGCCGGACTTGAGCGCCGCTGCGGAGCGTGACAGGGAGAAGTTGAGTTCGCCGGCGATGGCGAGCACGCGCTCGCGGGTTTTGGCCGAGACCAGATCGGGCCTGGTAAACGAGCGGGAGACGGTGGAGATGGAAACTCCGGCTTTGCGCGCGACGTCTTGAATGCTCGTGGACATGTGGGCCCCTTTGCGTAATGCGGCTTGGTGTGAATCGATGATTTCCAGTGTACATGCGATTGCAATGAGGAGCGAAGATGACAACGATTGTATTACAAACGTTTGCAATACTGTGTACTGATGCACAAAATGGCGGAAATAAGCCAATTTAAAGATTGAAAAGCAGGCTGTTGGTGATGGTTGATAATGTAAGGAAACGCTGTAAATGACAACGTTTGACATGTGGGCGAATGGCCTTTACTATGTTCATAGGCTTGAACAAGGCAAGGGTGCGAAAGTGGTCCTCGTCTCGGTCAACGGGCTGGTATTGAGAAAAGTGCCGCATCGACGCACGACGTAGTGCAGCGGGCTCAAGGAGGAGGAAAAGTCATGATTAGCATGGCTGGTAAGGCGATACGCAGATGGTGGGCGCTGTTCGCGCTGCCGACGTTCGCCGCATTCATCATCGGGTTTTTGGTGCCGTTCATCATGGGCGTGTACCTGAGCTTCTGCGAGTTCACCACGGTGACCGATGGCGAATTTGTAGGGCTGAAGAACTATACCAAAGCGCTGAAGGATCCGGAATTCCTGCATGCGCTTGGGTTCTCCACCGCGTTCACCATCGTGACCACCATCGTGATTAACGTGGTCGCATTCGCCATCGCCTACATGCTGACCAAAGCCATCAAGGGCTCCACGCTCTTCCGCTCGGTGTTCTTCATGCCGAACCTCATCGGCGGCATCATTCTGGGCTACATCTGGCTGCTGCTCCTGAACGGCGTGCTTGCCCACTGGGGCCGTGCCCTGACCTACAAGGCCGCATATGGCTTCTGGGGCTTGGTCATCCTGGTGTGCTGGCAGCAAATCGGCTACATGATGATCATCTACATCGCCGGCCTGCAGGCGCTGCCGACCGACGTGCTGGAGGCCGCTGCAGTGGACGGCGCGAACGGCACTCAGACCATGTTCCGCATCATCATCCCGCTGATGATGCCGTCCATCACCGTGTGCTCCTTCCTGACCGTGACCAATGGCTTCAAGCTCTACGATCAGAACCTCGCTTTGACCAACGGCGCGCCAAGCAACATGTCCGAAGGCTTGGCGTTGAACATCACCCGTACCTTCTACGGCCGCATGGGTTGGGAAGGCGTCGGCCAGGCAAAGGCCGTGCTGTTCTTCATCCTGGTGGCGATCATCGCACTTATTCAGAACAAGCTCACCACGAGCAAGGAGGTGGCAGCCTGATGAACGAGAACAAGCCCGTGAAGCACGGTCCGGTCTGGACTGCGCTGTTCGCCATCGTCTCCCTCTTCTGGATCTTCCCAATCGTTTTGGTGTTGATCAACTCCTTCAAGCAGAAGGCATATATCTCCAAGAACGCGTTCTCCCTACCGACCGGCAAGGCGTTCGTGGGATTCGAGAACTATACACGCGGTGTCGAGACCACGCAGTTCTTCGCATCCTTCGGTTGGACCTTGCTGATCACCGTGGGTTCCGTAGTGCTGATTCTGGTGTGCACCTCGATGTGCGCATGGTGGATCGTACGTGTGAACAACTGGGCCGCCAAGCTGCTCTACACCCTGTTCCTGTTCAACATGATCGTGCCGTTCCAGATGGTGATGTTCACCCTCTCCAAGATCGCCGACATGCTGAAGCTCAACACCCCGTGGGGCCTGTGCGTCGTCTACCTCGGCTTTGGCGCCGGTTTGGCTGTGTTCATCTTCACCGGTGTGATCAAGGGCATCCCGGCCGAACTTGAGGAATCCGCCATGATCGATGGCGCTTCCGTGCCACGTATCTTCTTCCAGATCGTGGTGCCGATTATGAAGCCGTCGATCGTATCCGTGGCCATCCTCGAAGCCATGTGGATCTGGAACGACTACCTGCTGCCATATCTGACCCTCGACCTCGGCAAGTACAAGACCATCTCCGTGGCCGTGCAGTACCTGAAGGGCGGCTACGGCTCCGTGGATATGGGCGCCATGATGGCCTGCCTGGTGCTCGCCATCATCCCGATCATCGTCTTCTACCTCGTCTGCCAAAAGTACATCGTGAGCGGGGTTATGGCGGGCGCGGTCAAGGGCTGAGCAAGGGCGGTAGCCGAGCGAAGGTAATGTTGAGCCTCGCCGTAGGTGAGTCCGTAATTGCAGGACTGGCGCCGTAAAGGTATGGCGACTGGCGTTAAGTAAAAGTGCGAAGTCCCTCGGTAATCCCCGAGGGACTTCTTATTGTCCCGTATAGGAGACGAGCCGTCTCGCTCTCATTTCGCATTGTCTGGCGCAAGGAATTCGGGTAAAGAGAGGCATCGGCCCAAATTTCTTGCACTGGGGACTCGTAAATGCAAGGAATTCGGGAGAACAAGGTTTCTTTCCCGAATTCCTTGCAGTGAGCAGCAGTCAGTGCAAGAAATTCGGGTGTAAGCCGATAGTTTCCGGAATTTCTTGCGCGTTGATGATGCAGCGCTGGCGTGTAGCGTCATAATGCAAAAAGGTACGTATCTCATAACGGCCACAAGGAGGCTCAGATGAACTGGCTTGCGCCTGACTCCAAATTCATGCGTGCGTGGGGCAATCTGGTTGATGGCGTGCTCATCAATCTCCTGATGCTGATTACCTCCATCCCGGTTGTCACCATTGGCGCGGCGCTCGCCGCCGGGCAGGATGCAGGTCGTAAAGCGTTGGAAGGCGAAGGCAAAGGCGTTGCCGTCAATTACTGCAAAGCGTTCAAATCGAACTTTACCAAGGCCACGGTGCTATGGCTGCCGTTTCTTGTGATGCTTATCGGCCTTGCCTATTCGTGGGTCGTATTGCAGATCACACCGCTACTGATTCCCAAATTCGCGCTGAGCATCCTATGGATTATCGGTTTTGAATGGGTGTTCGCACTTCAAGCCCGATTCGAAAACACTGTGGGCGGCACGTTGAAGAATGCGTTTATTTTCGGTATCTCCCATATCATCGCCACGCTGATTCTTGTGTCGATAGACGCGATATTCGTGGCGTTGCTTATCGCCAGCTGGTTCTATATGCCTGGCGGACTGTTCCTGCTGGTGGTGCTGGGCTACGGTTCAATGCTGATGATTCATGTGCCCATCACCGAACGCGTGTTCAAGCCGTATCTGCGGTAAGCCTTCTCGTTACCTTTTCACGAAATAAGGTCGTACTTCGTGAAAAGGTAACGTTCACTGCCACTCAGTGTGACTTTTTCACGAAGTACAGCCTTATCCAGGAAAAGTAACGCGTTGAGCCGTTACTTCTTAGCCTGCGTCAGCTGATAGGCCACGAACAGGATGGCCAACCAAATCACGCCGGCGATCACAGCCACACGGTAGCTGGCGGAGAAGCACATCAGCACTACTACCAGCGCCAGGAACGCCAACACCACCCACGGGGTCACCTTGGCGAACGGCAGCTTGAAATGAATGGCGTCCAATGCCTGCTGTCCGGAAAGACCGGCCAGAGCGGAATCTTCGGGAGAGTCTCCGGCCGCAACCACCTTGCGGAACTTCATTTCGGTGAACATGATCATCGTCCAGTTGATAATGCCGGCGATGGTAGCAATTGACATCAAATAATTGAACGCGAACTCAGGCCAGACGAACACCACGACCACGGCAATAGCGGTGATCACGGCGGAAGTCAGCACGCCAGAGACCGGCACGCCCTTGGAGTTCAAGCGGCCCAGATACGCCGGAGCATTGCCCTGCTTGGCCAGCGAATACAACATGCGGGAGTTGGCATACAGGCCGGAATTGTAGACGCTCATCACAGCGGTGAGGCACACGAAGTTCAGAATGCCGGCGGCTGCGTGAATGCCCACGGAGTCGAAGATCTGCACGAACGGGCTGGACTCGCCGTCGATGGTGTTCCACGGCACCACGGCCATGATTACGCCCAGAGCACCGATGTAGAAGACGAGGATTCGCCAGATGATGTCATTGGTGGCGCGCGGAATCGTGGTGCGCGGGTCCTCGGTCTCGCCTGCGGTGATGCCGATGAGCTCGGTGCCGCCGAAGCTGAACATCACCACGACCAGAGCCATCAGCAGACCGGTCCAGGAGCCGTCGGAAGCGCGGCCCATCAAACCGTTCGGGAAGAAGCCGCCGCCTACGGTGAACCAATTGGCGAAGCTGGCCTTGATGCCGGAAGCGGTAGGCAGTGCGAACACAATCACAGCCAAACCGCCGATAATCATCGCAATCACAGCAACGATTTTGATGATGGCGAACCAGAACTCAAATTCACCGAACTTGGAGACGCCCAACAGGTTCGCGGCGGTGATGAGCACGAGGAACACGGCTGCCGACACCCACGTCGGAATAGCCGGGAACCAGTAATTCACAAAGCTGCCCACCACCGCGAGCTCCACCATGGAAACCAGGATGTAGTTGAACCAGTAGTTCCAGCCAGAGATGAAGCCGGCACGCTTGGACCAGTAGCGGGTGGCGTAGTAGCTGAAAGCGCCGGCCTTCGGGTCCTCCACGGACATTTCGGAAAGTGCGCGCACGATCATGAAGATTGCGAGACCGCCGATTAGGTAGGCCAGCAGGATGGACGGTCCAGCCAGTGCGATGGATTCGCTGGATCCATAGAACAGGCCCGTGCCGATTGCGCCGCCGAGGGCAATCAGCTGAATATGGCGGTTTTTCAAGGATTTGCGCAACGTGGCCGGCACTGGCACATCGTCGGTTTCGCGCGGCTTGGTGCTGGGCGCTTCATTCGTACTCATGATGATTCTCTGTTTCTCTCAGTTCTCATATTCGCGTACTCGGTTGTTACGCCAAAATACACAATGCGGGCCATTGTAAGCCGGTTTGATTACGATTGCGCGCCATCACAGTTCGTTGTGGACAACGGAGACGTTGTTGATGCCAAAAGTTCAATTTGCGAAGTTGGAAATTGAACTTTTTATGAATCGCCGATAAGTGTCAATATCGCTGTTTGAACTCGTGTATCGCCTGAGTAAACAGCCTGGTGCTACAGTTTGAACTTGCATTGAACAAGCGGGCGAGGCCGTAGGGCCAGACGCCAGGAAGAGAAATGAACGGCATGGTCGAATCGAAAACAGCCGCCAGCAGCGGTAGTACTAGCGCGGCAAACGCTCCGGGCAGCGGTTCTGGTGAGCTCAAGTCTGTGGAGAGCTTGGACCACAACAATGAGATGGCTCGTGGCCTGAACAATCGCCACGTACAATTCATCGCCATCGGCGGCACCATCGGCACAGGCCTGTTCCTGGGTTCCGGCAAGTCCATCGCATTGACCGGCCCGAGCATCGTGTTCGTGTACATCGGCGTGGGCATCATCATGTTCCTGCTGATGCGAGCCATCGGCGAACTCATGTACCGCGACCCCAGCCAGCACACGTTTATCAACTTCATCACCCGCTACCTCGGCAACGGGTGGGGCAAGTTCGCCGGCTGGTCGTACTGGATCGTGCTCGTACTCATCGGCATGAGCGAGATCACGGCTGTCTCCACGTATTTCATCACATTCTTCGACACGTTCGGTATGGACCTCAGCCATTGGAAATGGCTGATCGAGTTATGCTTCCTTGCGGCTCTTGTGACCATCAACCTCATTGCCGTCAAAGCGTTCGGTGAGGCGGAATTCTGGTTCTCGATGATCAAGATCACACTGATTTGCGCGATGATCGCCACCGCCGTGGTGATGGTGGTGATTGGCTACCATTACGATGCCGTGCAAATCACCGGGCAGGATGGCGTCTCGCCCGCGGGCCATGCCGGAATCGACAACATCACCAATAACTTCTCGATCGCACCGAACGGCTGGCTGAGCTTCCTGATGAGCTTCCAGATGGTGTTCTACGCCTACGAAATGATCGAATTCGTGGGCGTGACCGTCTCCGAGACGCAGAACCCACGCAAGGTTTTGCCGAAGGCCGTGAACGAGATCATCATCCGCGTGCTCATCTTCTATGTGGGTGCATTGCTGGCCATTATGGCGATCGTGCCGTGGACCACGTTCAAGCCGAACAAGGACGGCTCCTTCGCGTCCCCGTTCATCATGGTGTTCCAGTACGCCGGCCTGAAGTGGGCTGCCGCGCTCGTGTTCTTCGTGGTGATCACCGCGGCGTCGTCCGCTTTGAACTCGCTGCTCTACTCCGCCGGCCGCCACCTGTACCAGCTGGCCGCCGACTCCGAATCGCCGACGTTCCAGAAGATCGGCGTGGTCTCCAAGCGCCAGGTTCCGGCCCGCGCGATTTTGGTGTCCGCCGCACTGATTCTGCTGTCTCCGGTGATTAATTCGATTCCTGGCATCTCCAGTGCGTTCGTGCTGTTCGCTTCCGCCTCCAGCGCGGTGATCGTGTTCATTTACGTGCTCACGATGGTGGCGCACCGCAAGTACCGTCGCTCCGCCGACTTCATTGCCGACGGTTTCGTGATGCCGGTGTGGAAGGTGCTCAATACTCTGGCGATTGTGTTCTTCGTATTCGTCTACTGCACGCTGTTCCTCGCGGACGATACGCGTGGCTCCGCCATTGCCGGCCTGATTTGGCTGGCGGTGTTTGGCGGCTACTGCCTGCTGCATGACCGCTTCCAGAACCGCGATTTGAAGGAAGCGCTGGGCCGATAGACGTAACCGATCTGAACGGCTCGCTGAGCATAGCGTTGCATACATAAAAAATCGACCTCACGTTCATTCGTGGGGTCGATTTTGTTATGGTTATGCGATTATTCAGCTATGTACCGGACGTGCGCTGATTGCTGCGTAATTCAATGCGCCATGCACCAGTGCAGATGTGAAATGCATATTGCACATGCCCGCTTCTTCTGCCTCATGTGTACATCCCGCTATGCTGCAGAGCAGCACCTTATGAGTACGATTCATCATGTTCCCCCTTCATTGGAGATGGCTTCAGCGCCATCGTGTAGCTTTCAGCATAGACGTAATTCGTTACAAACGCTAGAAAATAAGGCGTTTCTGCTCTGAGTGCATGGTTGTTGCTGCCGATGATTCATATGCGTATATGCGGCGATGGCGATGAAGCGATACCCGGGCTATGAGGAAAGTTTTCCTACCAGTGGTAGAAATGATTGCGTCCGCGGTTGGGCGGATAGCCTGTGTGCATGTGAGGTGTGCAATGTCAATGCGCGATAATCAACCGACAACAGGAGCACAATGATGTCTCAAACAGTGACTTGGAACGCCGGCGATGTGACGCTGGTGTTTGATTATGACGATAACGATTTCGTAGCGATGCGATCCGCTCGTATGGGGCAGTCGGAAGCCGTATTCGAACAGCGCATTCCGATTGTGGATGTACTGACCGCAGGCACCGGCCATCGCATAGCCTGCAACAAGTTGACGCATACGGTCATTGGATCGGCGCTGCGGTACCGTGCACATACCGCAACGACTGATGAGCACGGGTGGCATACGCTGACTATCGCACTTACCGATTCCACGCATCATCTTGATGTCGTTGTGCACTACCAGGTCGCCGATTCCGCCCCGATGGTGCGCACTTGGGCGGACGTGACCAACAGCGGCCATGAGCAGCCGGTAATCCTCGATTCGGTAACCAGCTGGACCAGCGAATTCGGTACGCCGGCCGGGCAACAATCCGATCTGGGCGCATGGCAGCTGCGGGAAAGCCGCTTCGACTGGCTCGCCGAAGGGCGCTGGCACAGCAATACGGTACGCGATTTGCTGCCAAAATTCAGTCAGGAGATCACCGCGGTCGATTCCCGCCAGGAATACGCGAAGATTTCCACCGGCACATGGTCCACGGGCATGGCCGCGCCGCTCGGCATATTGGAATCGCAGCGATTGGGTCTGACCTGGCTGTTCCAAATCGAACATAACGGCGCATGGCGTTGGGAAATCCACGATGACACCGCGGACGGTGGCGTGGCCCTCTCCGGACCGACCAGCGAGAATCATGGTTGGGAGAAAGTACTGCAGCCGGGCGAGACGTTCACATCGGTTCCCGCTTCCTTCGCGCTCGCCGGTACATTCGAGGAGGCAGTTGGCGCTCTGACCAAATATCGTCGAGCTTTCCGATTGCCGCACAGGGACAATGCGCGCCCGAGCGTGGTGTTCAACGACTACATGAACACAATTTACGGTGACCCGACCACGGCAAAGGAACTGCCGCTGATCAAGGCGGCCGCCGAAGTGGGCATCCAAATCTTTGTGATTGATTGCGGCTGGTACGACGATACCGGCAATTGGTGGCCTTCGGTGGGCGAGTGGCTGCCCTCGAAGAAGCGCTTCCCGAACGGCATTACCGAAGTCATAGACGCTATTCGCGCTGAAGGCATGATTCCAGGCATCTGGATCGAGCCGGAAGTCATTGGTGTGCAGAGCCCAATGGCTGACAGGCTGCCGGATTCCGCGTTCTTCCAGCGCCATGGGCAGCGCGTGGTGGAACAGGACCGCTACCTGCTCGATCTGCGCGACGATGCCGCCCGCGCGCACCTTGATTCGGTAGTCGACCGCCTGGTCAACGAATATGGCATTGGCTATTTCAAGTTCGATTACAACGTGTCCCCAGGTGCCGGCACCGATTATCAGGCGGACAGCGACGGCGATGGCTTGCTCGGCCATAATCGCGCCTACAGTGCTTGGATTGACTCGTTGTACCGGCGCTACCCGGACCTCATCATCGAGAACTGCTCGTCCGGCGGCATGCGCGAGGACTTTGCTCAGTTGAGCCGCTTCCAAGTGCAATCCACCTCGGACCAGCAGGATTGGAAGCTCTACCCGGCCATAGCCGCGGCCGCCCCCATGATGATGCTGCCCGAACAGGCGGCCAGCTGGGCATATCCGCAATCCGATATGGATGCGGAAACCACCGCGTTCAACATCAACACCACGTTCCTGGGACGCTTCTTCCTATCCGGCTATTTGAACCGCATGGGCGAGGCGCAGCATACGTTGGTGGAATCCGGCATCACGGCCTACAAGGAGCATGTGCAGCCGGTAATCGGTGAATCCACGCCGTTCTGGCCACTTGGATTGCCGGAGTGGAATGACGAGATTGTGTCATTGGGCCTCAAGACGGCGCAGGGCAGCGCGTTGGTCACCCTCTGGGATCGTGGCTCGTCCTGCTCGCACAGCACGCTGCAATTGCCGCAATTCCAGGGGCATGACGTATCCGTGACCCCAGTATTCCCGACCCAAGCGGACGGATTCGAGGATTGGGCGACCGTATGGAACGCTACGGATGGCACATTGCTCGTCGATGTGCCGGTCGGCAAATATGCCTCCCGCACGTTCGCGGTAAGCGCTCGCTGACCGCTTGCCTTACCGCTTGGAAACGCTTGATTCGCGGATAATCAGTGAACAATCCATCAAGGTCATACCGCGCTGCGGATGACCTTTGATGGCTGACAACAGCATGCGCGCGGCCTTACGCCCCATTTCGCGCATGTTGTTGTCGAATGTGGTGATGGGAATACGGCATTCCGTAGCGGTGACGGACCAATTATCGTGGCCAATGACCGCCACATCCTCAGGCACCCGAATGCCATGTTCCAAGAATGATTCGATTGCGCCACGGGCCAGCATATCGTTCAAACAGTAGAGGCCATCCACCTGTTCCCCGGACTCAATGAGCAGGTTGGTGGCCACACGTCCCCATGATTCGTGCCAGTTGCCGTATCGTGTGGGTGCCGAGAATCGCAAGCCTGCCGCAGCCATCGCCTGTTCGGCGCCGTTGACACGATCTTTTGTCGCCGCATAATATTCAGGTCCGGCCAGTATGGCGATATGCGTGCGGCCTTGGCCAAGTAAATGATTGATGGCGGCCTGCCCGGCCTGCACATTATCCACGGTGATTGAGCTGTCATTGGGATTTGTGGAAGGCGCATATACATACACGATGGGAATGCCCAATGCCGTATTGGGCTTAATCGGTGGGCGGGCATCGGTTTCTCCGCCGAGAATCAGCAAACCGTCGACGCCACGTGCGGCCATTTGATCGATATGGTCTCGCTCGATTTGCGGGTCGCCGCGTGAATTCGTCAGCAATACCGCGTGATTCGCCACCCCGAGCGTATCTTCCGCTCCGGCAAGGGCCGGCATGGAGAAACGACCCTCCAGATCGGCGGATACCAGACCGATAAGTCCTGATTGTTGGTGCGCGGTTCGTTTTTCCGCAGCTGTTCTCTGCTTATAGCCCAGCTCTTGGGCGGTGGTCTGCACTAATCGTCTGGTGTGGGCTGAAATATGCCCGGTGCCATTGAGCGCTTTCGAGGCCGAAGCCAGAGAAACGTGGGCGGCATCGGCCACATCTTGCAAAGTAACACGGGTTGTCACGCGGCCATTGTAGGAAAACTTTCCTAACCGTGCAAATCAGGTCAAATCCAAAAACCGCATTTTTATGCTGAAGGTACTTGCTTTCCAAACCCTCAACGCAGAGTGAAACTCAAGGTCGAGAGAGCGGGCCGAACACAGAAAGGAAACATCATGAACGTTCGTTTGCGCAATGGTGCCAAGAAGATCGTGGCCGCGGTGGCCGCAATCGCCTCCCTTGGTGCAATGGCGGCATGCGGTAGCAGCACGGCTTCTCAGTCGGACGACAATACCCTGACCTTCTCCTACTGGGACACCTTCCCGGTGCTTTCGGAGTTCAAGAAGGACAATCCGGACATCCAGCTCAAGGAAGTCAAGGTCCCTGGCGACTCCTACAACACCAAGATCAACCAGATGATCCTTGGCAACAACGCCCCTGATGTGATGCTGCTGCAGGAAGCCGATTACGTGCGCTACGCCAAGAACGGCGTGATTGACAAGCTGGATGACAAGCTGGCCGATATGGGCGTCAAGACCGATGACTTCCTGCCTGCCATCAAGGGCATCGCCGATGACGTAGACGGTTACTACGGCCTCTCCCAAGGTATGGCCACCGAGATCATGTACTACAACAAGGATATGTTCGATGCCGCTGGCGTGGCTTACCCGACTTCCGATTGGACGTGGGATGATTACGCGGCCGCAGCGCAAAAGCTCACGAAGACCGAAGGCGGCCAGACCACGCAGTGGGGTTCTGACGCGCCGAGCTTCAACGGCGTGTGGTATTCGCTGGCAGGCCAGGGCGGTGACGCTGTGGTCAAGGACGGAAAACTTTCCTTGGGCAAGGGTCTGAAGGCCGCTCTTGAGTACCAGAACAAGATGACCAATGAACTCAAGGTGCAGCCGGCTCCTTCCTCCGGATCCAAGGTCTCCGACCTGTTCGCCGCAGGACAGGCCGCCATGACCCTCGGCGGCAGCTGGCTAATCGCCAACACCTACAAGGATGTCGACTTCAACTGGGATATTGCCCCGATGCCGGCCGCTCCGAATGGCCAGGACTACGACTCCCTGCACACCTCCTTCTTCGCCATTTCCTCTTCTTCCAAGCACAAGACCGCTGCCTACAAGTTCCTCAAGTGGATGATGAGCGAGAAGGGCCAGGTCGCCCTCGAGAAGGCCAACGCCAACATTTCCCCGTTCAAGTCTGTTGGCGACAAGGGTGACTACCAGATCCAGGGCAAGCATGGCCCGAGCAACTGGGATGCCTTCACCGAAGCCGCCGAGCAGGGCAAGTTCGGCTACACCACGGTGGCCTCCACCCCGACCTTCGACCTGTACAACCAGATCAACGCCTACATCCTCGGCCAGACCTCTGAGAACGATGTGCTCAAGACCGCTGTGGACAAGGCCAATAAGGACATCGAATCCGCCCAGTGATTGGGGTGTGATTCGAGCCTGATCTGAATATCTGAACAAACCTATACGGGCGGTGCGTGAAACGCGCCTGAAGCCAGGGCGCACTGCCCGCGTTGCTCCTCGCTTCTTTCTTCTTCTTCCTCCTTCTCCTACCTGTGCCGCCAGCCGATCAAGGTCGGCGGGCGGCACAGGGTTTACTGACTGTTCTGATTACCATGCGGCTTCCGCCGGAAGTCCGCACTCCACACCACCAAGTTCCTTACACGCTGCGTCATCAATCCCCAGCGTCTATCGGAAAGGAAAATGCACCATGTCTACCGCTGCTGTGTCCGCATCGCGCAAGGATGCGAAGAAGCCCAAGCGGCGTTCGGATGCCGCTGCGGGTTGGGGCTTCCTGAGCCCTTGGATCATCGGTTTCCTGCTGTTCAGCGGCTTCCCGATTCTTTTTAGCTTCTACCTGAGCCTCACCAAATGGAATCTGCTGGGTAAGCCGCAATTTGTAGGGCTGCAGAACTACGTCGACCTGATGTCCGGTGATTCCGAGCTGGGCAAGACCTTGCTGGTCACGTTCGTGTTCACGATCATCAATGTGGGTGTTTCCATCCTGTTTTCCCTGATTCTTGCCATGCTGCTCAACAGCAAGGTTCGTTTCAAAGGGCTGTTCCAGTTCTTCTACTACGTGCCCACCATCATGCCGTCCGTGGTTATGGCCGGCTGCATGACGCTGATGTTCAATCCGCAGCTCGGCATCGTCAACTATGTGCTGAAGCTTATCGGCGTCACCAATCCGCCGAACTGGACCGGCAGCAATTCTTTGGTGTGGGTGGTTGTCGCCTATGCCTCCGTGTTCACCTTCGCCACCGGCCAGCAGATGCTCGTCTTCTCTGCAGCCCTGAAGGATGTGCCCACCGAACTGTATGAGGCCGCCTCCTTGGACGGTGCCAACGGATGGCAGAAGTTCTGCCACGTGACCATTCCAGGCATCGCTCCGATGATGCTGTTCAACGTGGTCAGCTGCACCGTGAACTCCTTCAACGGCGCATTCACCCTGCTCTACCCATTGACCGGCGGCGGCCCGGGCGACGCCACCAAGGTGCTTGGTCTGCTCATTTACGACAAGGCATTCAAGAGCTTCAACATGGGCCAGGCTTCCGCACTCGCCGTAGTGCTGTTCATCATCGTGGCCATCATCGGCGCCCTGCAATTCAAGCTCATGGACCGCAAGTGATTCCACGCTGGTAAAGACGAAAAGAGACAATCATGTTTAAAGCTCCTAAGTGGTTCACCGTACTGCAGTACGTGGTGATGATCATCGTCGCACTGTTCATGTTCTTCCCGATCTACTGGATCTTCTGCAACTCGCTGAAGACCCTGACCGGCATCTCCGCATTCCCGCCGCAGTTGTTCCCCAGCAATCCGCAATGGAGCAACTACGCTACGGTGCTGAGCAACCCATCCACGCTGCTGTATCTGCGTAACACATTGATTCTGTGCATCGGCAACACAATCGGTACCCTGCTCTCCAGCTCCATCGTGGCCTACCCGCTGGCCCGTATGCACTTCAAGGGCCGCAGCGTGATCTTCGCCATCATCATCGCCACGATGATGGTGCCGACCGCCACCCTGGTGATTCCGCAGTACCTGCTGTTCCGCGCCTTCGGCATGCTGGACTCCTTCTGGCCGCTGATTCTGCCGGCCTTCTTCGCCCAGCCGTACAACGTGTTCCTGTTCCGCCAGTTCTTCGTATCCATCCCGGAATCCATCGATGAGGCCGCCATGTTGGACGGCTGCAACCGTTGGCAGGCCTTCTGGAGGGTCATCGTGCCGCTCGGCAAGCCGATCTTTATCACGGTTGGCATCATGTCCGCCAGCTTCTGGTGGAACGAACTGTTCACTCCGCTGATCTTTATCGACTCCGATAATCTGAAGCCTTTGACCGTGGGTGCGCTGACTTCCTTCCAGCTCGCCGGCGGCGGCAACCAGACCAACTGGCCTCTGCAGATGGCTTTCTCCATGCTGATGATTATTCCTCCGGCAATCTTGTACATCTTCTGCTCGAAGTACATCACCGAAGGCATCAAGACCAGCGGTATGAAGGATTGATATTCCGCTAGATGCGGGAAGGAAGGAATGACTTATGACTGGCAAAGCATCGAAGTCTGCGCATATTGCGGGCACTCGCAAGCCGGCCGAACCTCAGGTATCCATCACCTCGAAATTCTGGGGGCGCTACCGCTCGATGACGGTGAACAATGCCCTGCCGTATCAGTGGCGCGCATTGAACGATGAGGTGCCTGTTGACGTGCCGGATGGCACAGCCTGGGGCGAGAATGGCAGCCAATTCAGCCATTCGATGCGTAACCTGCGCATTGCGGCAGGGCGAGAGCCGGGCTCATTCAGTGGGCAACCGTTCCAAGACACGGATGTGTCCAAATGGTTGGAAGCGGCCAGCTATGCCTTGGGCTTCGCCGGAGAGAATCCGGATATCAACATTGACGAACTCGAACAACAGGTCAATGAGGTAGTCGATTTGTTCGCTGATGCTCAAGACAAGGACGGCTATATCGACACCAAATTCGAGATCGATCTGCCGGCTGATCAACGATTCCGCGGACTGCGTTGGAGTCACGAACTCTATACGATGGGCCACCTCATTGAAGCGGCCGTGGCCAACTGGGAATCCACTGGCAGTACCAAGGCGTTGAACGTGGCGCGACGCGCGGCGTCATGCATCGATCAGCATTTCGGCGATGGCGAAGGCAAAGTGCATGGACCGGACGGCCATCCTGAAATCGAGCTCGCACTGGCCCGCCTGTATAAGGCGACCGGCGAACGTCGTTGGCTTGACCTGGCTGCATGGTTTATTCGCGTGCGCGGCATGGATCCGGAATTCTTCGACGAGCAGGATCATGCCGGCGGGCCACAGTTCTACAAAGACCTGCATATGCCGCTGAGCTACTTCATTATGCAGAAGCCGGTGCTGGACCTCGACAAAGCCGAGGGACACGCGGTTCGGCTGCTCTACATGGCCACGGCCATCGCGGAAGTCGGGCAGCTGCTCGATGATGCGCGTATGCTGGCCGCAGCCGAGCGGTTGTGGACGAACATCGTGCGTCATCGCATGTATGTGACCGGCAATGTCGGCTCCTGCCAGATCGGTGAATCGTTCAGCTATGACGACGATCTTCCCAATGATCTTGGCTATGGTGAAACTTGTGCTTCGGTGGCCATGCTGTTCTTCGGCAAAGCGCTGATGGAGACTCATCCGACTGGTGCCGTGGCCGATGTGATGGAGCTGGAATTATTCAACGGCATGCTTGCCGGTATTCAGCTTGATGGTACGCGGTACTTCTACGTGAATCCGTTGGAGGCTGATCCGGCCGCGTCCAACGGCAACCCCACCAAAGCGCACGTGCTGACTCGCCGCGCAGGTTGGTTCGACTGCGCCTGTTGCCCGGCGAACATCGTGCGACTGATTGCATCGCTGGATCGCTACCTGTATACCGTCAAGGGCAATACCATCTATGCACATCAGTACATTGCCAACAAAACTGATTTCGGCAATGGTTTGGTGATTGAACAGTCGCAGCCAGGCGAGGGATACCCGTGGAGCGGCGACATTGAATTCCAGATCTCCAATCCTGAAGGACTGCAGCGCAGCCTTGCCGTGCGCATCCCTGCATGGAGCGCCAAGTGGACGCTGGATATTGACGGACGCCGCACATATGTGCAACCGCGTGATGGGTTTATTGCTATTGATGTTTCCAAGCCGGAAACGCACATCAAGCTGGTGCTCGACATGTCGGTACGGTGTTTGCGCGCTTCGCTGAATGTCAAGGCGGATGCCGGCAAACTCGCTGTCGCTCGCGGGCCGATCGTCTACTGCATGGAAGAAGTGGACAATCCACATGATTTGTGGACATACAGCATGCCGGTGAATGCGCAGGTGAGCGAACACTACGATGCCAAATTGCTGGATGGTGTCGAGGTGTTGAAATTCGGCGGTGTGCGCGATGTACAGGAGAACACAGGCCTGTATATAGCCGTGGATAAGCCTGTTGAGCGCCGTGCCGCGGAACTCACGATGATCCCGTATTACGCCTGGTGCAACCGCACTGAAGGCCAAATGCAGGTCTGGGTGCGCGAAACCGTGCGCTGACGTGCCCGGAATGTTCCGGTTCGCCGAATAAAAAAAGGACACTCCTTCGCAGCAGGCTTGAATGAAGGCTCGCATGCTGCGAAGGCGTCCCGTCTCCTGATGGTAGTGAAGACGGGAAACAACAGCATATGTGTCGGCAAGGGAGCCGGCTTAGCGGCTTTGCTGACTTGCTCCCTTCAGTTGATGGCATATGCATTCATCAACCAGAAGGAGAATAATGAGGTTACGAAAATCTCTGGCGTCACTGCTTGCGGTGGCGACTCTCGGTGCAGGCGCGGTGACCATCTCGGCAACTGCCAATGCGGACGATATACGGTCTACTGACATCACCATCGATTTGAATCAATCCACCGGCCCCGTGGAATACGGTGCAACCGGTTTTCTCTATGGTCTTGCCGATGATGGTGTCCCGACTGACACCATGCTGCAGGGCCTTGGCCATCTGCATACGCAAGTGGGCCGTCCTACTGATGGCAAACAGCATCCGAATGGTGATTCCATTCAGACTTCCAATCAGTGGTTCCGCAACGGTGGCCAATATATTCAGGTTTATCTGAAGGACGCCTATGAGCTGCCATGGCCATACCGTAAGTATGATCCGAACATCACAGAAGATTTCCTTCCGAAGATCAAAAAGGAAATGGACACCGCCAAGGCAGCTGGTCTCGATACCAGCAAAGTTGTACTCATTCCGTTCAACGAGCCGAGCAACGGTGATGCCAATTACCGTCAGTCGGAAAAACCGGGTACCGATGGTTTCAACACCTTAGTGAACGATTGGGATTTGGTGTACCGGTACATTCAGGATTACAACACCGCCAATAGCACCAAGTTCAAGGTGGGTGGTCCGAATTACACCGCATACTATCCGGACGCCTATGATGCTTTCCTCAAACATGTTGCCGAGCAGCAGACGGTGCCGGATGTGGTAACTTGGCACGAATTGCAAAATAAGGGCGTGGAAGCGACTTCCTTCTTGCCTCATTATGAGCATTGGAGGAGCATTGAGACCAAGTATCTTGGTGCTGATTCGAACATTCCGGTCTCCATCAACGAATATGTCAGCGCTGATCTGAAACAGCAGACGCGTCCGGGCAATCTGGTGCAGTACATCAGCCAATTCGAAAACCACAAGGTCTCCGGTGCGCTGGCATACTGGTATCCGGCCGGCGATCTCGATTGGTTGGCCACGCATAACAATCAAGCCACCAGTGGTTGGTGGCTGTACAACTGGTATGGTCAGCTGTCTGGCAATACCGTCAAAATCGGTCTGCAAGACGAGAACCAGCGTACACAGGCCGTGGCATCCTACGATCAGAAGACGAATCAGACCAAGATTCTCTTTGGCGGTGCTGAAAATGGTGCTACTTCGGCTACCGACTCCCTGAAGATTGCCGGTGCAGCAGATAAGTATCCGAATGGTGCCCATGTGACTGTGTTCGGTGTGGACGCCACAGCTCCGGGAGACAAGACACTTAAGGTTCCTGAAGCATCCAAGGGCACGTATGTGCAGTGGCAGGGCAACGCTACTGCGCGGCAATTGGCGGATGGCCTGACGCTGGCGGGGCTCAACCCGGATTCTGCATACTTCGCGGTCATCACTCCTGGAGCTGTTGACGGCCAGACCGGCAACCAGTCCGATGGTGCGTATGAGGCTGAATACACTCATGTTGCTGATGCGAACAACAATGTTTCCGCAAATCTGACCACTGGTTATGGCGAAGGCGCGAACGGTGCCGGTTACGTGACTGGTTTCGACAAGGCAAGTGCTGAGGCGGGTGATGCCAACAAGTTCTTCGTCACATCCGAAAAGGATGGCTATGCCAACATCGCGGTACGCTACCAGGCGGATAAGGACAGCAAGCTTGCTTTGAAGGTAAACCGTGGCAATGCCATCACGCTGACCTTGCCCGCCACCAATGGCAAATGGGCTGAGACTACCGTGCGCACATACCTACCGTTGGGCATCAACGAGCTTGATTTCACCGCTCCCGACAATGCGGCCGATGCCGCTGGCGTGAAGCTTGATGATATTAAGCTCACTGATGACACCGATACTGCTGCACAGAAGAGCGAAGCCGAATCGGGCGAAGTCTCCAATGGCGTTGGAGTCTTTGATGATTCCACTGCTTCCGGCGGCAAGGCAATCAACAATGTTGGCGGTTCCAAGAACGGTACTGTGGCCTTCACGGTGACTGACGTGCCGGAAGATGGCGACTATACGCTGACGTTCTCCTACGCGCAGTGGGAATACACGGATAATACGCCGTTCCAGATCGTGAACCGTTGGGCTGATGTCACCGTCAATGGCGATGCCTCCTCCACGCAGCAGGTAGTGTTCGCCAACACCCGCAACTGGCATAACTATTGGACCACATCGATTCGCGCCAATCTGAAGAAGGGCAGCAACACGGTGACTGTGACCACTGCTTCGGCCAAGCAAGGTTGGGCGCCGAACTTCGACTACTTGCAGGTGGGTCGTACTGCCGTGCAGACGTCTGTGCCGCAGCAGTCCATGAATGCTGCTCCTCAAATCAAGGGCGCTGACGACGTGACCATCAACGAAGGTGATGCGTTTGACGCCAAGACCGGAGTGACCGCTTCTGACGCTGAGGATGGCGATCTGACCGATAAGATTCAGGTTGAAGGTGCCGTGGATGTCAAGAAGGCTGGCTCGTATGAGCTGACCTACACGGTTACTGATTCCGCAGGTGCCAAGGCCACGGTGAAACGCACGGTCACTGTGAAGACCAAGGACGCCAATCAGAACCAGGGTGGTCAGATTGGTCAGCCCGGTGCAGGCAAGGACGACAACGCCACTGCGGAAGGCAAGGGTTCCGGCAATGTGCTCGGCAATACGGGTGTTGCAGTAAGTGCGATTGCTATAGCGGCGATTGTGCTGGCCGCGGTCGGTACCCTGATTACCGCGCAGCGCAAGGGTGGTGCCCGTCATTCCAATCGCTGATCGCTAGAGATTGGTGAGTCGTTAGTCGAGTTGACTGCTCCTAGAACAGTGGCTCTGCATGGTTGCAACAATCATGCAGAGCCACTGTTGTTATGCCATTAATTGCTAGCTGAGCTAATCCGAACTGGATCGCTTACTGTCATGAGTTATTGTCGGCAAAACCTCTGCGCTCTATGCGACGTTCGTCAGTGCGAGCTCGTCGCTGGACTTTCTTAATGTCTTCGGCTGCGGGCAATTCTTCGGGGATGATACTGCTTTCGATCAGCATGCCTCGTACACGGGAATTATTGCCAATGTGCTCCTCGGTGATAGGTGATTCGCCGTGCAGATCTTTAGTCTCAACGCCAAGATTGGTCATTTCGGTAGCGAGCTGCTTAGCGGCTACATTGACCGGGTGTAGTACGTCAGCGAGCGGCTTGTTGGGCTTTTGACCCAGCTTTTCTTTCATGGCTCTAGTGGTGGTGCCGAATAAAGCCGTGTCACCTTTTGACCGGATGCGGGCAAAGCCGGCGTCATCGACTCCTCGCTCATAGAGATTCTGCGAGAGCTTTTTCTCTGCTGTGGCAAGAGCTTCTCGGCCGGCGAGCCGGCTGATTTCACCCATACGTTGCTCGATGATTTCCGTCTTACGGGTCTGAACTGCGAAGTAGCTCTGTAGAAGAGCGACTTCTT
Source organism: Bifidobacterium cebidarum (assembly GCF_009193305.1). Lineage (GTDB taxonomy): Bacteria > Actinomycetota > Actinomycetes > Actinomycetales > Bifidobacteriaceae > Bifidobacterium > Bifidobacterium cebidarum. The sequence goes on from NZ_WBVS01000010.1 coordinate 30,220, forward strand.
CCTTCTTTGGGTCACCATTTTGTGCGATGAGATAGCAGGCGTATCGAGTGAGCTTGACATCGGCGATGGAACGGATGGCTCCTTTTGCGAGGGGAACTTCACGACTGGTATCGCGGAAATGAGCTTCGACAGGCACGTCGGAGTTTCGACAGGCCAATCGTGCTTTGTCAACAACTTTGATGAAGTTCTTCCATTGTTGGTATCCGAGGTATGGCATGATGTCGCGTGCGTACCAGTACTCAGTGTCTCCGGCTTTTTGTGAGTGAGAGTCGAGTTCGGAGGCATATCGTTCGATAGTCGTGCGGTCCATGATATAAGTCCTTCCCGATGATCATTTTTCCGGCTTCGGAAAAATGATCAAAGCCAATGATTGTAAGAGGTTTGAGGCACAAGCATGCTTTGCTGTTCTGGTCTACCTTCGTCCGCCTTTTCGACCAGATACCTCATGGAGCACGAATATCAACGATTGTTGCTGATTAGCTAACTATCTCTTTTTGGACGACGCTCCACAGTGGAATCTATGTGGTAGTTGTTCAGGATAGCAAACCGTACCGAGTGAAGTCGAAAGCTGATATGCCATGGCATTAAATTGTTAATAGTGTGAGGTATTATTAGCGACGGTTGCGCGGGTGATGCTGCACGGAGGACAATGTCGGTTGTGCTTGTGCGCCAAGTTGCGATCTGCGAAGTCATGTATCGCAGATTAGGAATGGCAAAGGAGGCGTGCCGTGGGGTACGAGGAAGAAGCGGTGGACGAGCTGTGGCGCGATGTGTGGTGCCATCGGTCACAAGTGCAGCGTGATCTCAACCATGGCGCAGGCGAATCGTTTGTGATTCGCATGCTGGCCCATCAGGGCACGATGTCTCCCTCGCAGCTTGCCGATGCCATGCACGTAACCACCGGGCGTATTTCCGCAGTGCTCTCCGCGCTGGAGAAAAAAGGCCAGATTGTGCGGTCCGCAGACCCTGAAGACCGCCGTGCGGTACGCGTGGAGCTTACCGATGCCGGTCGGGAACGCGGTCGCAAGGATATGCAGGAGATACGGGATGCCGTGTGCTGGATTTTCTCGCAAATGGGGGAGCGGCGCACGCGCGAATTCGTGGAGTTGGTCCGCGAGTTCTCCACCTATATGTCGATTTGCAAGCCTGGAAAGCCGCGGCCTACGGCTGAGGAGGTTCGCAAGGCTTTTGAGCAATCCTGACGGGTCGTTTTTCAGCTCATCGCATGTTCGCTCTCAGGAAACGCACAGCATTGCGCCTAATATCTTACAGTGTAAGTAATAAACACTAGAAATAATTAAGTACTTTTGATTGCTTAGTCCGATACGCAATCTCAACAATCACATACAAGGGGAAACCATGCTTCGCATCATGAAATATCTCTCCAAAGCGGAGATAGGGCAGATGCTGCTCGCACTGGTGACCATCGTGGGCCAGGTCTTCTTCGACCTGAAACTGCCGGACTACATGTCCGACATCACCACGCTGGTCGAAACGCCGGGCAGCGCCATGCAGGACATCTGGATCGCCGGCGGCAAGATGCTGCTCATATCCCTCGGTTCCGTGGCCTGCGCGGTTATCACCGGCTATCTCGCCGCACGTGTCGGTTCCTCGTTCACCCAGCGCTTGCGCTCTCTGGAATTCCGCCAAGTCGAATCGTTCGGCCCGGCGGAAATGAACCGATTCTCCACCGCCAGCCTCATCACCCGCTCCACCAACGACATCACGCAGATCCAGATGTTCATCACCACCGGTCTGCAGCTCATTGTCAAGTCGCCGATTATGGCGGTCTGGGCCGTGGCCAAAATCGCCGGCGAAGGCTTCGAATGGACGCTGGCCACCGGCGTCGCCGTCGTGATTCTGCTGGCTGCCATCGCCGTGATGATGACCATGGTCATGCCCAAGTTCAAGGCCATGCAGCAGCTCACCGACAACATCAACCTGGTTGCCCGAGAGAACCTCACCGGCCTTAAAGTCGTGCGCGCCTACAATGCCGAGGACTATCAGGAGTCCAAGTTCACCAAGGCGAACAAGGAACTCACCGAAACCCAGCTGTTCACCAACCGGACCATGGCGTTCATGATGCCGCTGATGAACACCATCATGAACGGCCTGATGCTCGCCGTCTACTGGATAGGCGCGTACCTCATCGATGCCGCCGAACTCACCGACAAACTCACCCTGTTCTCCAATATGGTGGTCTTCTCCAACTACTCCGTGCAGGTTATCATGAGCTTCCTGCTCATGAGCATGGTGTTCGTGCTCTGGCCGCGCGCCGACGTCTCCGCCCAGCGCGTGCTTGAAGTGCTCGACACCGAGCCGATGGTGGAGAATGGCACCAAAACCGCCGCCGACATCGCCAAAACTGGCGAACGCGGCACGGTGGAATTCAAGAGCGTGAGCTTCACCTACCCGGATTCGCGCGAAGCCATGCTGGAGAACATCAGCTTCAGCGCCAAGGCCGGGCAGACGGTGGCCTTCATCGGCTCCACCGGTTCCGGCAAATCCTCGCTGATCAATCTGGTGCCGCGTTTCTATGACGCCACCCAAGGCCAGGTGCTGGTCGACGGCGTGGATGTGCGCGACTATGACCTCACCACGCTGCGCGACAAAATCGGTTACGTGCCGCAGCAGTCGGTGTTGTTCAAAGGTACCGTGGCCTCCAATGTGAGCTACGGCGATAAGCCGGGCGATTCGACTGTCGTGGAGCTTGCTGATACCTCGACTGCGGCCGGTCGCAAACATGAAGCCGATCTGCTTGCTGCGGATAAAGCCGCAGCGAGTGCCAGCATATCCGCAGCGCGGATGAGTCGCGTCAAGGCAGCAGCCGACGTGGCACAGGCCAGCGAATTCGTCAACCGGATGGATGGCGGATTCGAAGCAGCCATCGCACAGGGCGGTTCCAATGTGTCCGGTGGCCAAAAGCAGCGTCTATCCATCGCGCGCGCGGTCTATCGTCATCCGGAAATCCTGATTTTCGATGATTCATTCTCCGCGTTGGACTTCAGAACCGACCGCGAAGTGCGCGAGGCGCTTGCACGCGAGGCCAAGGATTCTACCAAGCTCATCGTGGCGCAGCGCATTGGCACCATCATGAACGCCGATCTGATCGTGGTGCTGGACGACGGCAAGATCGTCGGCCAAGGCACCCACAAAGAACTGATGGAAAGCTGCGAGGTTTACCAGCAGATCGCCGAATCCCAGCTCAGCAAAGCCGAGCTGATGGCCTGACCAAAAGCGTTGACGAAAGGACTTACCAATGCCAAGAGGACCTATGGGGCACGGGCCGGGCGCAGGGCGCACGATCGAAAAGCCTAACGATTTCGGCAAGGTCATGGGCAAACTCGTTGCCTACTGCCGTAACTATATTCCCGTCATCATCATCGCGCTCATCCTGGGCGCAGCCGGCACCATCTTCCAGATCATCGGCCCAGACAAGCTCAAGGACATGACCAACGCCATCGTGGCTGGTCTGCCGGCTGTCGTGCATGGTCTCCCAGTCATCAATGCCATCGACCTGGGCGAAGTCGGGCGCATCGCCTGGCTGCTGGTCGCGCTGTACGTGGGTTACGCCGTGCTCAGCTACGTCCAAAGCTGGATGATGGCCAATGTCACCCAGCGCACAGCCCAGCGCCTGCGCGAATCCATCTCCATCAAAATCAACAAACTGCCGCTTAAGTACTTCGACAAAGTCAGCTACGGCGACGTGCTCTCCCGCATCACCAACGATGTGGACGCCATCGGCCAGACGCTGGGGCAGAGCCTCGGCTCGCTGATCACCTCGGTGACGCTGTTCGTGGGCGCGCTGGTCATGATGTTCTACAACAACGTGATCATGACCCTGTGCGCCATCGGAGCCAGCCTGCTCGGCATGGTGCTGATGATGGCGATTATGAAAGTCTCCCAGAAGTACTTCGCGCAGCAGCAGGCCGCGCTGGGCGATGTGAATGGCCACGTGGAGGAGATGTACGCCGGGCACGTGATTGTGAAGGCATACAACGGCGAGACTGATTCGATTCGCCGTTTCGAACAGTACAACAATGATCTGTACGAATCCGGCTGGAAGTCGCAGTTCCTCTCCGGCCTGATGATGCCGTTGATGAACTTCGTGGGCAACTTCGGCTACGTGGTGGTGTGCGTGGTGGGCGCGGCGCTCGCCATGGACGGGCAGATCGAATTCGGCGTGATCGTGGCGTTCATGATGTACATCCGCTTGTTCACCCAGCCGCTCTCGCAGTTCGCTCAGGCATTCCAGAACCTGCAGCGTTGCGCGGCGGCGGCCGAGCGCGTGTTCGGCTTCCTCGAGGAGCCGGAAATGGCAGATGAGTCCGCCAAGCCGGCGCTGCTGGGCTCGGATGGGCATAAGGTTCGCGGCGATGTGGAATTCAGCCATGTGCAATTCGGTTACGAGCCGGACAAGCCGATCATCCATGATTTCTCCGCCTCCGTGGAGGCCGGACAGAAGGTGGCCATCGTGGGCCCGACCGGTGCCGGCAAGACCACGATGGTGAACCTGCTGATGCGCTTCTATGAGATCTCCGGCGGCTCGATTTCCATTGACGGCGTGGATACGGCAAGCGTGCCGCGCTGGAATGTGCATGACCAGTTCTCGATGGTGTTGCAGGACACTTGGGTGTTCCGTGGAACAGTGCGTGAAAACATCGCCTATGCGAAGCCTGGCGTGACCGATAAGCAGATTGTCGCGGCTTGCAAGGCTGTGGGATTGGATCATTTCATCCGCTCCCTGCCGCAGGGGTATGACACGGTTCTGGATGACAAATCCTCACTGTCGGCGGGGCAGAAGCAGCTGCTCACAATCGCCCGCGCCATGGTGCAGGACGCCCCGATCTTGATTCTCGACGAGGCTACTTCTTCCGTGGACACCCGCACCGAAGAGCTGATTCAGAAGGCGATGGACGCCCTGACCGTAGGCCGTACGTCGTTCGTGATCGCGCACCGACTCTCCACCATTCGCGACGCCGACATGATTCTCGTCATGGACCACGGCGACGTGATCGAGCGCGGCACGCATGACGAGCTGCTCGCAGCGGGCGGGTTCTATGCCGGTTTGTATAACAGTCAGTTCTCGCTCGCCGGGTGAGAGGTGTTTAGGGGACGGATCTGCTGATTGAGTTGGTTTGCGGTTGCGTCCCACTGGCTTACGGGACATAACTGCAAATCACGAGTTTTTGCATTTGCATCCCTCGAAAATACGCCATTTTTAATGGTTTCACAGGGTGTGCGCCAGTGGGCGAGTGGGATGCAATCGCGTTATTGCCGAATTTGCGATTGCGTCCCGCATTTATGCCGTGAAAAACCGTCCTGGGAAGTTGGGGGACTGGGCTGCGGTGCGGTCGGTGTTGAGGATTGCGCAATCGAAATCAAAATGTCGGTGCAGCTGATTGGCGGACGTGGTGAAGAGCGCGGTGGCAAGGCCATCAGTCTGAGCGGCAAGGTAGCTGACTCCGTTCGTGTTTGGCGTCGTAACCCATGTCGCCGCAACATCATCAACGGGCAAGCCGTCAATGGCATTGAGCAGATGGTGCAATTGATGGCCGGCCACCTCACCCCAATGACGGCGGCTTGGCGCACTCGCGCAGAATGCGCCGTTGCTCACGGTCGCGGTGCCCACTGCACGGTTCGTGTCCTCCGGGTCCTCAAGCGCGATGGTGACGGGCTCAGTCGTGTGAATCAGCAAATCACCGCCCGCGTCAATCACGAACGCATCGGTATGTGGTGCCAGCATCCTTGCAATCAAATCAACCAAATACCCTTTGCCGCATGCGCCAAAATCCAAGGAAACGGGGAGGTGCGTAATCAATGTGGCGCCTTGCCGCTCCACATCATTGCGCCATGTTGGCCGGCCGTGAATCGCACCGAGATGGCCTGGGTCTTGCGCATCGTCTGCATGCCCAAACGCATCCGGCGCAACACTGAATGAATATGTAGCGTCATAACCCAGTCGGATCAGGTCCTCGCCGACGCATGGGTCAATGGCTCCTGCTGTGGCTTCAAATAATTGGTCATACAAATCGAATAGACCAACGCACCAAACAGGGAAATCGAATGTGCCACCATGTTGGGCGCTGCGCATCTGAGAGACCAGTGAATTCGCGCGGAAGCGGGAGAGCGTGGATTCGTAGACGTCGATAAAAGCGTCGATGGCATCGTATAGTGCGATGATTTGAGTGTGGGGGGAAGATGCGGAAACATCGCTGTCGCCGGACAGCAGCGGAGGCACCGTGATGGGGGTTTCCGCTGGAGCTGTGGATTGCACTATCAACCCCGTACCGAGGGCGTGCGGGAATGCCATCGTGTACGGGAGCTGTTCGGCGAGAGAGGTCATGCGATTATCTTATTCCAGTGCTGTTTATTGCATTCGGCGCGCTCGGCGTACGTTTTTCGCGGTTTTACCTCCCCTGCCTCGCCAAACGTGCGCTCACTGGTCGTCGGTGTACGTTTGGTGAGATAGAAGAAGATGCAAATATTGAACGGCGCTGTGGCGGCACTGTGCGGCGTGTGAGGTGATACACTGCTATTGACATAGTGTCAACAAGGAGGTTTGGCTATGAGCGGTTCTGATCGGATTTCCATTGATACGCAGTCTGGCGCTGCCGCGGGAAACGCTGAAGCATCCGGCGCATCGGCGCTCTTGGCTATCAAAGACCTGCCGCTCGCCAAAGTAGGGGCGTTTGCCGTAGGCCAGTTCGGATGGGCACTGCTTTCCGGCATCATTTCCAATTGGCTCGTGTACTTCTACCAGCCCGATCAGGAAACCATTTCGCAAGGCCAAACCGTATTCGTGCCGCAGGGCCTGGTGGTGCTCGGCATCGTGACCGTAGTGGGCGGCATCACTGCATTCGCGCGCTTCTTCGACGCATTCGTGGACCCGGCCGTAGCCTCGCTTTCCGACCGGTGCAACGCCAAAGCCGGCCGCCGTATGCCATTCCTGAAATATGCCGCCGCGCCACTGGCCATCATCACCGTGCTCGTGTTCTGGAGTCCGATCAATGGTACGAGCTGGATCAACGGAGCCTTCCTGTTCGTCACCGTGATCGGCTACTACATCGCGCTCACGTTCTACTGCACGCCATACAACGCGCTGATCGCCGAGCTCGGTCACGACTCCAAACAACAGCTCACCATCTCCACCGCCATTTCGTTCACCTGGGTCGCCGGCACTGCCATCGCCTACGTCGCGCCAGTGATTTGGGGCGGCTTGGTGCCCGGCCTCGGCCGCATTACCGCCATTCGCGTGACCTTCACCATCATGGCAGCCGTAGCGTTTGTCTGCATGCTGGTGCCACCGCTCGCCATCCGCGAAAAGGATTATGTCAACTCGCAGCCCACGTCAGAGTCCACCATCGAGTCCCTGAAACAGACCTTTGGCGACGGCGAATTCCGCAAATTCGTCTGCTCCGATGTGGTCTACTGGGTGGCCATCACCACCTTCCAAACCGGATTGCCGTTCTTCGTCACGAGTCTGCTGAAGCTGCCGGAAACCACCACAACCATCTACTTCGTGCTGATGACCGGCGTTTCCGTGCTGTTCTATGTGCCGGTCAATATTCTGGCCAATCGTGTGGGCAAGAAGCGTCTGCTGTTGGTAGCGTTCGTGATCTTTACGTGCGCGTTCGCCTTTGCCGGCGCGCTCGGCTCGGGCGCTCTTGGCTTCCTGCCGGCAATGACGCAGGGCCTGATTCTCTCGGTGGTGGGCGCGATTCCGATGGCTGCATTCGGCATTCTGCCGCAAGCCATTGTGGCGAACATCGCGGATGCCAGTTCGAAGACCACCGGCCAGGACCGCCAGGGCATGTTCTATGCGGCCCGTACCTTTGCGATGAAAATGGGCCAGTCCGTGGCCATGCTGTTGTTCACCGGCGTCTCCACCATTGGCGTGGCATCCGGTGCTGGCTACCGCATTGCCGCCGTGTGCGCCGCCGTGTTGTGCGGTTTGGGCGGTATCGTATTCGCTTTCTACAACGAGAAGAAGGTATTGGCTGTGCTGGGGTAGTGGCCCGTTTCGGTTCATTGCCCTGTTCCGCGTCGATCTGCACTAAGCCGAATTGCGTTTGACGGCACCTCGTACTATATTAAGGCGAGTTGCTTTGCGAAGCAGGGCAACAATCCAAGGGGCTGTAGCTCAGTTGGTAGAGCGCTTCGTTCGCATCGAAGAGGTCGCGGTTTCGACTACCGTCAGCTCCACTTGGGCCGCTTGCATTCATTCCACCGCGAGCGGCCCTTTTCTTTTTTGGTTTTGATTCCTCGATTGCGATTGCTGGTATAGCGACGAACTCCGTGGGATGGGGAATACTGGAGATATGACAAGCGCAGAGAATATGGCAGACGATATTGTTGGACAGCCTGAGCCGAATACTTTGAGGGGAAGCGACGCCCGATCTGCGGCGGTAGATATTCCGGCCGGCACCGTGGTGCTCGCTGCCACGCCGATTGGCAATATCGGTGATGCCTCTGCGCGCCTGGTCGCATTGCTGGAGCGTGCGGATATCGTTGCCGCGGAAGATACCCGCCGTCTCTACGATCTGGCCCGCCGCCTCGGTGTCTACGTATCCGGCCGCGTGGTGGCTTATCACGATCACAATGAACGCAGCAAGGCAGACGGTCTGCTTGACCAAGTGGAGACCGGCGCAACCGTGCTCGTGGTATCTGACGCCGGCATGCCGACTATCAACGATCCCGGCCTCGCCATCGTGCGCCGCGCCATCGAGCGCGGCCTACCGGTGACGTGCGCGCCTGGCCCCTCTGCGGTGTTGGATGCGCTTGCCCTGTCTGGACTTCCCACCGACCGTTTCTGCTATGAAGGATTCCTGCCGCGAAAGCATTCCGAGCGCGTGCAGGCGTTGCGCGCACTGCTGCCCGAGCGTCGCACCATCGTGTTTTATGAGACGCCGCATCGCATCGCCGATTCGATGGATGATTTGCTGGACGCGTTCGGCCCGAATCGTGCAATGGCACTATGTCGAGAACTCACCAAGGACTATGAGCAGATCCGACGCGGCACCATTGGCGAGATTCACCAGAGCGTGATCAACGATCCGCCGCGCGGTGAAATGGTATTGGTGATTGGTGGCGCCTCCAGCGAGGAGGCCGAAGCGGCGGCACCCAATTCGCTCAGCATTGAAGATTTGGCGGTGCTCGCCATCGACCGTGCGCTTGAGGATGGTCTGCGTATCAAAGACGCGATCGCTCAGGTGGTGCAGGAGCACCCTCTGCCGGATGGTTCGTTGGCCAATCGCAAGCAGGTCTATGCTGCTGTGCTGGAGATCAAGGGCTAGCGCGACTTTTCGGTTTCCAACGACTCCAGCAGCACTTCAAGCGCCGGCTTCACGCCCGGTCCTCCTGCCTGAGAGATGAATTCCAGGATGGCGGCATCGGCTTGGGGATTCGCCACAATCCACTTGCGCAGCTCGGGCAGATGCAGTGCGATATGCCAGAGCACGTCCATGTCAGTGTCCGGTGAGCAGGCCACCTGAGGTGTTAATGCGATTGGTGGAGCCGGGGGAGTCGTAAGATCCTGAATTACCTCGGGCGCCTGATGCTGCGCGGTGTCCGGCAGTCTATGGGTTCGCCTCAGATGCCGCAATCGGCGGGCGGAAGAGCCTCGGCCAAGAGCGCGGATACGTTGTCTCCAGCTACGCATCGCCGCTGCTCCATGTGACCTCGTTGATTTCCCGCTGTACGGCATTGAAGAAGTCCTTTGCCTTTGCTGCATACTTATGATGCCGATGTTCCTTGATGATTTGCAGGCAATCATTCGGTCTGAATTCGTAGGCGGACATCAATTGGCACACCAGATTATTGATGGCGGACGGGTCTCCGCCATTGTCAGGCGTCATGACCAAATCGCAGGCGGTTCTGGCGGGCGTGGTGATGGCCAATGTGCCGAGTTTCATGATTTGTTCGGGTAATGTCAGCCGTTTGAAGACGCGAATACGTCGCCCTGCGGAAGACGATCGAAAGTGAGACGTGGAAATAACATCGATGGTGGCGGGGAAATGAGGGCCTCCCAACCATACCCAGGCTGCGGTCTGCGTGCAGGCCACTGTGCCGAATGGCGCTATCGCGGCCACGATTGATGCTCGGCCATACAATGTGGTGGCATGTTCGGACCAATAACCGGAAAACTCGTCGAGTTTGCTGACGGTGCCGAATTCGCTCAGTCTATTGAGGCTCAGCGGTCCGGGAAGGTCATCTGTATGCAGCAGCGGGGGTACGACGGGGCGTGATCGGTCGGTGGTGTTCATCGTTGAACGGTGTGAGATGCTCATGGCTTTTACCGTGGCACAATTCGGTTGCCGCCGCCACCCGAATTGTGAAAACGGTGGATAAGTGGATAACTTTGGCTGGCAGGTGGGGGTTGTGGATAAGTCGGTGGATATCGTCGAGCACACGTTGGGCGAACGCTCGCGCGTTCTTTACGCCCAACGTGTCCCATGTCCGCCGGATAATCGGGGTTTATGAGTCATGTTTTGGTGAATGTTGCTTGGCCGTATGCAAACGGCCCCCGTCATATTGGCCACGTCGCCGGCTTTGGTGTGCCGTCCGACGTTTACGCACGCTACGAGCGCATGAAGGGCAATGATGTGCTGATGGTCTCCGGTACCGATGAGCACGGCACCCCGATCCTCGTGGAAGCCGAGAAGGAAGGCCTCTCCGCGCAGGAGCTCGCCAACCGCTACAACCGAGTGATCGCCAAGGATCTGTGCGATCTCGGCCTGAGCTACGACCTGTTCACCCGCACCACCACCGGCAACCACGAGCACGTGGTGCAGGAGATGTTCAAGCAGTGCCTGAAGAACGGTTACATCTACAAGGGCACCCAGCAGGTGGCCATCTCCCCGTCCACCGGCCGTACCCTGCCGGACCGCTACATCGAAGGTGAATGCCCGATCTGCCACGCCGAAGGCGCCCGCGGTGACCAGTGCGATGCCTGCGGCAACGAGCTCGATCCGGATGAGCTGATCAACCCGGTCTCCAAGATCAACGGCGAAACCCCGCGCTTCGAGCAGACCGAGCACTTCTTCCTCGACCTGCCGGCGCTCGCCGAAGCCAACAAGGCATGGCTGGAGACCCGCAAGGGCTGGCGTACCAACGTCATCAACTTCTCCCTCGGCCTGTTCAAGGAAGTCAAGCCGCGTGCCATCACCCGCGATATCGACTGGGGTATTCCGGTGCCGGTCAAGGACTGGATCGACAATCCGAACAAGAAGCTCTACGTGTGGTTCGATGCCGTGATCGGCTACCTGTCCGCGTCCATCGAATGGGCCCGCCGCCAGGGCGACCCGGAGAAGTGGCGCGAATGGTGGAACGACCCGAGCTGCCCGGCCTACTACTTCATGGGTAAGGACAACATCACCTTCCATTCCCAGATCTGGCCGTCCGAAATGCTGGCCTACAACGGCCAGGGCTCCAAGGGCGGCGAAACCGGCCCGATGGGTCCGCTGAACATGCCGGAGCAGGTCGTGGCCTCCGAGTTCATGACCATGGAAGGCAAGAAGTTCAGCTCCTCCCGCGGCATCGTGATCTACGTGAAGGACATCCTTGCCCGCTACCCTGTGGACGCCGTACGCTACTACATCTCCGTGGCCGGCCCGGAATCCTCCGATTCCGACTTCACTTGGGCTGAATTCGTGCGCCACAACAACGAGGAACTCGCCTCCTCCTGGGGCAATCTGGTGAACCGTGTGGCCAACCTCATCAACAAGAACTTCGGTGAGATTCCGGCGCTCGATGAGGATTCCATGACCGACGAGGATCGCGGTCTTCTGGAAGAAACCGCCGCCGCATTCGACGTTGTCGGCTCCTCCATCGAGACCCATCACCAGAAGCATGCGTTGGCGGAAGCCATGCGCGTGGTTGGCGACATCAACAAGTACATCTCCGCCACCGAGCCGTGGAAGATTAAGGACGATTCGGCTCGCCTCGGCACTGTGCTGCACGTGGCCGCCCAGGCCGTCTCCGATGCGAACCATCTGCTCGCCCCGTTCCTGCCGCATTCCGCACAAAAGGTGTGGGAGGCGCTCGGTGGCACCGGTACCTTCTCGCCACTGCCCGAGCTGCGCGAAGTCGAGGATCTCGACAAGCCCGGTTTCAAGTACCCGATCATCACCGGCGACTACAAGCTTGGTGTGAACGTGCACCCGTGGAAGAGCGAGCCGATTGAGGTCGGCGCTGCAGTGCCGAAGCCGAAGCCGATCTTCGCCAAGATTCCGACCGAGGCCGTGGAAGAGGAGCTGGCTCGCTTCGATGAGGCGCTGGCTGCTCGCCGTGCCGCCGAAGCCGAGCGTCTGGCTGCTGAGAAGGCCAAGCTGGCTGCCGAAAAGGCCGAGTAACCTCCCCGAGGATTGAGAATGCCGTGGATGCCTATAAAGCTCCACGGCATTTTTGCTGCCGTATTTGCGCTACGCGACAGGTCCGGGATTAGACAATTGGCGTTGCTGTGACGGTTAGCGTCACAAAGTCAACACAGTTTGCCAAGAAAACTCCCAGAAAAGCACATCGTATCGCCAAGGAACAGGCGGTTAACTAGAACATGTCAACGGATGAAGTTCATACCGATGGCGAGGTTTTCCGAACCCCATAACTGAACCCTTCTTCTCTCTTCTCTCTCACCCGGCGCCCCAACGCCGGGTTTCTTTTTGCGCTGTGAACACCCCGCTATGCAAAAGATGTTTGTCGCGTAGCCCGCCGCATGGTCCTCGATATCCTTCAGGAAAAGCGGTCCCATGTTTTATGGATATAGGCGGTCTGTTGAGATACGTGCTTGTTGTCTCGGTTGCTCGTAAAAGGCCGTAATCGCGAACCGGGACAGTAACAAGTGTCCCGGTTGTCTCGTTAATCGGATGCTGATCGCCGTCGTATTCGATTGCGACGTGGAACTCAGGCCAAGCCCAATCCAACGTTATCGGTGAGCCATTGCTGAAGGTTATGCCTGGAGCCACTGAAGTATCGGTACTGTTGATGCTCATCGTGCTGTTCATGATGCCACGCTAGCGAAGAGTGAATTTGTGCGCCACCGGAATCGGCCTATGTGGTTCGAGCTTCTGCGGATAACTGAGGTATGCCATTTGGCAAATAATGGCAAAGGCTGGATTGGTGGCGCATGGCAAATTTTGGCAATTGCGCACGGCAATAAGCTGAAAATCGATTCATGAACACCGCAAGTGAGGCGGCGATTTTGATATTGCGAAAACATGGCAAAGCCGTGTGGAAAGGACATGATCATGGTGGATCAGATTGTTGTGGCAGGCGCGACCATAGCTGTGGATTGGCAGAATGCGCTGGTCTCCACAGGCGGCACGCTGGGCAAGGCTGCGATTGTGATGGTCGTGGTCGGCATTGGCGGCGCTGTGATTGATGCCGTGGCCCGTTATATCAAGAACCGTTTTATGTGATAGCCGATTGCGTACAATAAAAGCCCGTGTCTGGCGCAATCAATGAGATATGCGCTGGATGCGGGCTTATTGATATAGGTGCAGGATTGAGTGCCTACTTAACCGTGAAGCCTTCCTGCTCGCCGTAGGTCTTGAGCGATTCGCCCCACTGCGCCAACGCGCTCTGCAAGGTGATTTTGCCGTGATATGCCTGGCCGATCGAATCGACGGCGATGGAATTCGCATATGCCATGTATGGCAGGTATTCGAACTTGGTGCTCACGTTGTTCGAGGCCGAGGCGATCACCTGATGCGTGGCCTGACCGCCGAAGAACGGATCTTTCTCGTTCAGCCAATCGCTGTCGGAGAGCACGGAGTTGAGCGGTGGCAATCCGCCCTGTGCAAGATTGACCTTGACGCCATCGCCGTGCGCGAACCATTCGGCAAATTCATACGCCGCCTTCGCCTTGGCGTCGTCGGTGCCCTTGGGCAGTGCCAGCGCGCCGCCGCCGTTCTCGCCGTTCTCATGTTCGCCGGCTGCGTATTGCGGCATCGATGCCACGCGCCATGAACCCTTGGTCTGTGAGAGGTTCTTCTGCATGGAAGAGACCATCCATGCGCCGGTCAACAATGTGGCGATGGAGCCGTCATCCAGTTTGCGCCACCATTCATCGGTCCAGCCGGTGGTCGAAGTATCGATGAGCTTGTCGTCCAGCATCGACTGCCACATGCCGGTGAACTTCTTCACGTTCTTGCCGTCGAAGTTCACGCTCACGTTGGTGCCATCCACGCTGAACGGCTGCGCCCCGGCCTGCCAGAGCATCGAAGTGATGAAGCCGCCGTCGCCGGTGTCGTTGGTGATGTGCGCGTCGCCGGGCATTGCGGCGACTTTTTCCGCGGCGGCGCGGTACTCATCCCACGTGGTCGGCGCGGAGGCCACACCGGCTTTGGCGAGCACGTCCTGGTTGTAGAACATCACCATCGGGCCGGAGGAGATTGGCAGTCCGTAAGGTGAACCGCTTACGGAAACGTTGTTCTGCGCCGCCTTGGTGAAGTCGTTGCGGATCTCGCCAAATCCGTAGTCGTTCATGTTGCGCAGCTGGTCGGAGATGGCGAACTGATGCACGGCGTTGTAGTCGAGGTAGACCACATCCGGAATGCCCCGGCCCGCGTTGATCGCATTGGTCAACTGCATGTATTCGTCCTCGTTCGCGCCGGCGTTGGTCACCTTGACTGTGATGTTCGGGTGGGTCCTCTCGAATGCGGTGACGAAATCGTTGATGGTGGACTGCCAGGTCCACAACGTGATTTCGGTGGTGTCGGAACTGTTCTGCCCGCCGTTCGCGCTCGACGTGCTTCCGCATCCGACTGTGACGGCAACCAGGCTGAGCGCTACGGCGCCGGCGGCGGCCGTGCGAATCCTCGATGATTGAGCAACGCGGCAAAGCAGACGAGACATGTGCAGACACTCCGATGTTGAACTGGACAATATTCAGAACTTCCGAAGGCAGAGTTTACCCACGTTGCATTCGTGAAAGCGGCCGGAATAGGCATTTTGCCGGCAAATGGCAAAGGGCGGCAATTCCTGGGCGGAAACCGCCGGAAGCCGAATGGCAAGAAATGGCAAAAATTGGCAAAGATAAGCAAATGTCGCATGGCAAAAAACGGCAAACCAAGTGCCGGCCCTATCGTAAGTCCCGTGATTCGGCACGGCGCTCCGATGCAACCGAAGAAGGTTCCGGTTCGCTCAGGTGTCTGGCCGAGCAAGAACGCAAGAATCGATGAGGAATCGAAAGGGATTGCAATGAGGCTCAACCTCAATGGTGTGTGGGACTTCTACCCGAATGGTGGGCAGGAGCGTTTTGACATCGTCGTGCCGACTTGGTGGGACTCGTTGCCCGCCACCACCGGCTACCCGGCTGACTGGGAAAAGGGCCTGCACCACGGTGTGTACGTCAAGACCGTGGAACTGCCGGAGAACATCACCGATGAAGACGTGTTCCTCCACGTCGGCGCGCTCGCCACGCTCGGCAAGGTGTTCGTCAACGGCCAATCCGTTGGACCGCTCAGCACCAAGGGCTACCTGATGACCCTGCTGCCGTATGACCTCGATATCAACGACGTGGTCAAGCCCGGCGCCAACGAGATTCGCATTGAAGTCTGGTCCGTCAAGGCTCTGCCGGAAGACGCATTGGCCACTGAAGGCGGCCCGGACCGTCTGCTCTTCCCGTTCGGCGTGGAAAACATCGTCGGCCGCGTAGGCGTCGGCGAGGACGTCGAAATCGTCACCAAGCCGAAGCTTCGCATCGACGACCTTCAGATCATGCCTGACCTCAAGAAGAACGCCGATCCTTCCGATGATGAGCTCGCCGTCAATGTGACCATCATCAACCACACCGCAGCCGACGCCGACCTGAAGCTCACCGCCGCCGTGCACCCGTTCAAGGGCGATACCGACATCGCCGCGCTCACGTTCGATCCTGCCGACGTGCACGTCGCCGCTGGCGAAAGCACGGTCGTCAAGCTCGCCAAGGGCTGGCCGAACGCCCATTACTGGTCCCGCACCGACCCGTTCCTCTACACCGTGGATGCCGCCATCGCGGACGCCAAGGCCGCAGACGATGCCAAGCCGGTGCACGAATTCTCCGACCGTTTCGGCTTCCGCCAGTTCTGGCGCGAAGGCGATAAGTACATCATCAACGGTGTCAAGATCCGTCTGCGCGGCGACTCCCTGTGCCTGCTCAACCAGGGCGATCGTGACCTGATCAACGAGATCGGCGACTCCTACGGCGTGATCTTGGACGACAACCACGCCATGGATGAAATGGCCAAGGCCTGGCTCGACGCCTACCGCCACGCCAACTGCAACATCATCCGTAACCACATTCGCTCCGTACCGTCCCACGTGCTGATGGACCACGCGGACGAAACCGGCATGCTGCTCGAAGAGGAAACCGCGTTCTGGAACCCGGGCTCCACCTCCAACGTCTCCCTCGACCCGCCGTATTACCTCAACTACTCCGACGAGGCCATCGGCTACTACACCGAGTGGGTTGAGCGTTGGGTGCGCGAATACCGCAACCACCCGTCCATCGTGCTGTGGTCCACCACCAACGAGGCCTGGAACCCGAACGACGCCGAAATCCTCATCCCGCCGCTGGAAGCGGCCGCCAACCGCGAGGATCCGACCCGTATGGTGATGAACGACGGCTTCAACAAGCCAATCACCAACGAGGACTCCCGCCACTACTTCGGCGGTTACCCCTCCGGCATGACCTCCGCGCCCGACATCTACGATCTCTACCAGATCGACGGTGATTTGCCGCTCGGCGCAGGCGAAGAGTTCTCCGTCTCCACCGCAGGCATTCCGCAGTACGCCGAAGACGGCACGATCAAGGACATCTACCATGGCCGTTTGAATGGCAATCCGGACACCATCTCCCGCGCCGATTTCGGCCGCGAAGTGGGCCGCGTGACCCGCGGCGTGCGCACCACGCGCATGGCCAACTGGAAGCCGTTCTGCCTGTCGATGTTCATCTACGACAACATCGAAAAGGTCATCGAGCTCGACCAGGAGCACACCAAGCATGGCCTCAACCCGAAGGCCCTGCTGCGCCCGCAGTTCGACCCGACCGCCGAAGGCGACGCCCGCTGGATCGAAGGCGACGGCTACCGCTACTTCGCCAACTCCTACGCCGATGTCGCCGCATTTGACAAGGACTTCGACAAGGAACCGCGCCTCGGCCTGCCGCACCACATCTACCAGCTCGGCACAGCCTCCCAGCGCACGCTGCTCGTCTACAACGACGAGGAAATCGATGGCACCGAACTCGAGGTTCGCTGGACCGTTTCCGCCGTGAATACGCAGGACGGTACGGTTCGCGAAGTCGAATCCGGTTCCAAGACCATCACTGTGGATCACGGTGAATTCACCGAACTGCCCATCACCATCCATGTGCCGGGCGAGGTGGAGACCTACGAATCCAAGCTTATCGAAACCCTGAGCGTGGTCAAGCAGGGCAAGCTCAAGTTCACCGAAGACAACTTCCTCGGTTGGATCGGCCGCCCGGCTCCCGCCAAGATCGGCGCCAGCCGCGAAGTCATCGACCTTGGCACTGTGGACTGGGTGTCCCGCAACGTCAAGCACTGCCTGCACCTGAAGCAGGAAGGCGGCGCCTTGAGCGAAAAGTGGACCGCCCGCGTGGTGGATGACGCCAACGGCTCCATCAGCTTCGAACGTCTCGCCGGCAACCTGCGCCACGAGCAGGAGCTGTTCTACACCGTGAACGTGGCCGGCCTCGAATCCGGCAAGGACTACACCGGCCAAATCGAATACACCGGCGAAAACGGCGACACCGTCACCGTGACCGTAAAGTTCACGGCCGGCACGATGCCATGCGAGTGCCAGGCCGCCAACAAGGCCCTGGGCGCCACGGTTCGTGTCAGCTCCTCCTCCGAGCGCTACGGCTGGACCGCAGCCTCCCTGGTCGACGGTGAATTCAACGCCGACTACAACCACTTCGGCTGGTCCAGCGAACCGACCAAGGAGAACCACAGCGAATGGGTCTCCCTGAAGCTCGCCCATCCGATCACCGTGGCCCAAGTTGTGCTCGCCCCCCGTGGCGAAAACCCCGGCGGTACCGTTGCCGAAGCCTTCCATGGCGAAGGCGAAGGCGTCGGCGGCGTGCAGGAGTTCGCCGCAGGCCACCGCGCCTTCGACCCGAACCAGGGCCAAGGCTTCCCGGTCGATTTCACCATCTCCGTGTCCGCAGACGGCAACGCATGGACCAAGGTCGTCGATAAGCACGATTACGCGCTGCCCGCCAACGGCAAACCGCGCGCTTTCGACTTCGCTCCGGTAGACGATGTTCGCTTCGTCAAGGTGGAAGCCTCCAAGCTGCGCGCCAACCCGAACGAGCATGACGAGTATGCGCTGCAGCTCGTGGAAATCGCCGTCTACGCCGACGCCCACATGCCGGCCATCCCATCCGAGTCCACCGATGTGACCGCTTCCGTGCAGTCCCACGACGTGCAGGTCAGCTGGAAGTTCGCTTCCGACGGCCGCTCGCCGATTCTCGGCACCAAGCTCACCCTGACCAACGCGGCCGGCGAAATCATCCCGGCCGAAGTCACCGGAACCGACACCTACGCGCTCATCAGCGACGTACCGGCCGGCGAATGGACCGTCACCGTGCAGGGCCGCAACGAAATCGGCGAAGGCGAAAGCGCCACGAGCGCAGCCTTCAAGGTCGGTCGCGAAAACGCCAACGAAGTTGACGGCCAGCTGCCGCAGCCCAAGGCTCCGGTCGCCGAACTGCTCGTGGAATCCGGTGCCGTGGCCGTCTCCTGGAACGATGTGGACACCCGCTCCGGCTTCGGCAAGGGCGGCACCAACATCCACCTGACCCCGGTCGATGCCTCCACCGACTCCGCCCCCAAGCGCGTGGCCTGGACCCCGACCGGCACCACCGCCTACACCTTCACCGATGTGGCCCGCGGCACCTATCAGGTGACCATCGAAGCCACCAGTGGCGAAGACAAGGTCTCCCCGGCCAGCGAACCCAGCGAACCGATCATCGTGGCAGCCGTGCCCGCCAAGCCGAACAAGCCGGGCGTCACCTCCACCGCCGACACGATGAACGTGACCTGGAAGGCTCCGGCCGATGGCGGCACCGCCATCACCTCCTACGTGCTGACCTTGCGCAACCTCACCGAGAACACCGTCAAGGTGGTCAAGGCCGAGGCCGGCGAAGAGGCCAAGAGCGTGTTCGGGCTCACCGCCGGCAACTACACGGCATCCGTGATCGCGGTCAACGCGATCGGCATGTCCGCCGAGTCCAGCCCGTCCTTGCCCTGCCTCATCAAGTAGGCCGCGCGCATCGCGCACCGATAATCAAAGATTTGCCGCTACCTCGGCAGCGGCGAGCGGTGTGGTGTAAGAGAAGGCTTGCGCCGCACCGTGGAACATAAAGAAAGAACTAAGGAGTTCTGAGATATGAGCACTGCAACAGCGCAGTCAGTCAAGAAGACGCCAAAGAAGCTGACTTGGCTGAACATCGTCGGCTATGGTTCCGGCGATCTTGCCAACAACATCGGCTGGCGCATGATGTCGATGTTCCTGGCCACCTACTACATCTACATGGGCATCGACCCGGTGACCACCGCCAACATCTTCCTGTTCGCCCGCTTCTTCCAGGCTGTTGTGTACCTGCTCGCCGGCAACTACGCCGACCGCGTCAAGCCGAACAAGAACGGCAAGTTCCGTCGCCTAGTCGTGATGTTCGGTGTGCCGATGATGGTGGCCATCGCCCTGATGTACACCATTCCTGCCGATGCGAACATGAGCGTCAAGGTGGCATGGGCCATCGTCACCTACCTGCTCTACCAGCTGCTCGGCGCTCTGGGCGGCGTGCCGTACGGCGCACTGCTTGGCGCCATGACCCAGGACCAGAACGAACGCCAGCGCCTCTCCTCCGCCCGTATGGTCGGCGGCGCCCTGTTCGGCCTCATCGTCACCTTCACCCTGGCTCCGGCCATCAACACCGTCAAGGACCAGGCCGCTCTCGCCAAGCTGATGCTCCCGATCGTGTGCATCTTCTGCTTGGTCGGCGCTCTGATCTACGTCTTCCTGTACAAGACCACCATCGAGCAGATCGACGTGCCGACCCAGCCGAAGATCTCCTTCATCGACACCCTGAAGGCCATCGTCATGAACCCGGCCCTGCTCATCCTGTGCTTCGCCACCGGCTTCTACCTGATCGCCACCTGCGTCGGCTCCATCGGACCGATCATCGCCAAGGAAGTGCTCGCCAACGGTGCTGACGCCGGCACGCTGGCCCTCATCACCACGATTGTCACCCTGATCAACGCCTCCATCGGCGTGGTCGCCTCCCCGTTCGGCCCGGTCATCGCCCGCCACCTCGGCAAGAAGGGCGGCTGGTACCTCGGCTGCGCACTCGGCATCATCGGTGGTGTGATGTTCATCTTCGTCTCCAACGTGTGGCTGTCCCTCGTGGGCATGGCTCTGAACGCCATCGGTGCCCAGTTCTGCGGCAACTACGTGTGGGGCATGGAAGGCGACACCGTCGAGTACTACGAGTGGAAGACCGGCAAGCGCACCGATGGTGCCGCCATGGCTGGCCTGAGCTTCTTCCGCCAGATGTTCGGCGCCCTGACCTCCTGGCTTGGCCCGGCCATCCTTGCCTTCACCGGTTACAAGTCCGGCATGAACGTGGCCCAGGATCCGACCGTCGCCGAGAACCTGCGTCTGGCCGCCGGCCTCGTGCCGTTGATCGGCTTCGTGATCTCCGCCGCCATCATGTTCTTCTACCCGGTCACCGAGAAGAAGTTCGCCCAGATCAAGGCCGAGCTCGCCGAGCGTCGTTCCGCTGCAGAGGCGTGATTCACGCTGATTGGCTCCCTCGCCAGAGGGAGCCTTTTTCTATATATAGTGGAAGGCAATACATCAGGGGGTTGAGATGGCAGAACAACAGCGCAAGGCAACCGATCGCGTACGTCTGGCGGACGTGGCGGACGCTGCCGGCGTGGCCATCTCCACCGTCTCCCGCGTGTTCAGCAATCCTGACCGCGTGAACTTCCAAACCGTGGAGCAGGTGCGCGAAGTCGCCGAGCGGCTTGGCTACCGGCCGAATCCGCGAAAGCGCCGCGGAGAGACCGCACAGTCGCAGCCTAATCAATTCGTGCATCGTGATGTGGCTGCATCGCCATCGGTGCAGCCGGTACATTCATTGCAACCGACGTATGCTTCCGATCCAGCCGCCCAGAGCCGCGTGACCACCAACGGCGGGGTCATCGCACTCGTGGTCAAAGACACCACCGACGGCGTCTCGTCGCAGATCTTGAAAGGCGCGCAGATTACCGCTATGGAATCCGGCAGCGCGGTGGGCCTGATTGAACCCGGCCAATCCCAGCAGCGAACCCAGCAGTTGCTCATGCATCTTATCGGCAAAGTCGACGGCGTCATCCTAGCCACCGACTCGCCCGGCATCGACTTTATTCGCGACTATGCCAAGCGCGTGCCGCTCGTCGTGCTCAATCGCCCGGTGGACAGTGTGCCCAGCGTGGTGCCTGACCCGCGCATCGGCGTAGTCCGCGCGCTCAGCATGCTGCGTCGCTACCATCACACGGCCGTCACCTATGTGTCCGGCTCCACATCATGGGCCAATCAATCCCGCTGGTCCTGCCTGCACGACATCGGACAGCGCATGGGGCTGCGCATGAACCACATCGGTCCGGTACGCCCGAGCGTGGAGGGAGGCTATCAGGCCGCGCTCGCCCTCGAAAACTCCAAGCCCACCGCCGTCATCACCTATAACGATTTGATTGCGGCCGGCATTGTGCTGCGCCTGACTGCGGACGGTGTGCGCGTGCCGGAAGATGTGTCGGTTATCGGCTTTGACAATACGCTGATCGCCCCGGTGGTCACGCCGCCGATTACTTCGATTCGCATTCCGCGTGACCTGCTTGGTCAAGCCGCAGTGCGACTGCTGCTCGGGCGCGAATCCGGCGCAGTGCGCAACCCTGCGGACGCTCAGCTGATGGATCAACTCAAGGAACTTGGCGTACGCAATGAAGATGAGCAGTCGGCCAATGTTACTTTGGTGGACACGTCTATTATTGTGCGCAGATCTGTGGGGGAAAGGCGTGCGGCATGAGTGGGAGCGATCGTGAAGCCGAGGTCGGGAGAATCAGCCGTGAAACATCGCGTGAAACGGCATCGGAATCAGGTAGCCAAGCGTTGAACCAAGCCCTGCGCGACCCTGGCGTGCGCAAGATCACCCTGCGCAATGCCATCGGTTTCGGCATCGGCGACTTCTACGGCGGCGGGCAGCTCACCATCATCGCCGCCTATCTCTCCCTGTTCTGGACTACGTTCTGCGGCATGTCCATCGCCACCGCGCAGTCGGTGATTGGTCTGAGCGCGTTGATCAGCGCGGCTGCGGCCCTGCTGTTCGGCGTATTCGACGATAATCTCTACCGTTACAGCATCGGCCTCCGCTTCGGCCGGCGTCGTTTCCTGCTGATGATAATCGGCCCGTTGCTGCTGCTCGGCGTCTTCCTGTGGATTCCAGGGCTGCCGCTCGCCGCGTATGCCGCTGCCTATGTGTTCTGGGTGGTGCTCGCCCAGCTGTTCCAGACCGCGTACAACCCACTGCCCGGCGAAATGACGCCCGACTTCAATAGTCGCACCAAACTCTCGACCGTGCGCATGTTCATCTCCACGAGTGCGGCGACGGTGATTCCGCTCGCCGGCAGTGCGGTGCTCGCGATCTTCGGCGAACGTACGCCGACCGGATACATGATATTTACGATTGCCACGACCGTGTTGTTCGCGCTGGCGGTGTTCGCCTGCTGGCGCAGCACATGGGAGATGAGCCCTGAGGAAGCCGGTTTCGGCGCCTATGCGCGTGGAGAGAAGCATGAAGGGCGTATCGGCTGGGCCGGTTGGCTCAAGCGTGCCGGGAAAGTCATGCGCGAATACGCCACCACGCTGCGGGTCAAGGAATTCCGCAAGCACTTGGCGATCTACCTGCTTGTGCAGGTCTCGATGGATGTCTTCGGCCAGACGTTCGTGTTCTTCGTGGTCTACGACTGGAATCGCACCGCCGCGTTCGCCTCGCTGCTGCTCGGCTGCACGGCCGTCTCCATGCCGCTGATGCCGGTATTCGGCTGGGCGATGACGCGCATCGGGCCCAAGCGCCTCTATGCCATCAACTTCATCGGCTGCCTGACTGGCGTGGCATGGATGTTTGCCGCATGGATGTTGGCCGATTCGATGCCTCCGGCCGCTTGGACTGCATTCGCCGTCATCGGCGCGCTCTGGTTCTTCGCCTTCAAATCCCTGTGCGGATACTTGCCATGGGCCGTGTTCCCCTATATCGCGGACATCGATCAGGTCGTCACTCGTCGCTACCGTTCGGCCACGTTCGCCGGCATTCAAGCCTCCTTCCGCCAGCTTGGGTCAGGACTCGGCACGATCTGCGTTGGTCTTGTGCTGGGGGCGGTCGGCTTTGACGCCACATTGCAGCATCAGAGTTTCTCCGCCAAGGCCGGTCTGGGCGCCGTATTGCTCGGGTGGTTCGCCTTCGCGATGATTATCTGTTGGATTGTGTCCGCGCACCTGATGATCAACAAGCGTACTGATTCGATGGTGCTGGCCGAGATTACGCGGCTGCGCAACGGCGGCGCGAAAGCGGATGTTGATGCGGAGACCCGCCATGTGGTCGAACGCCTGACCGGTTTGCCATACGAGCAGTGCTGGCGGTAACTTGCTGCCTCTCTTTCCCGAATTTCTTGCACTGACTATGACTCAGTGCAAGAAATTCGGGAAAAGTCAGATGGTGGCCCATAGGGAATACGGGCGCATACACTGAAACATCATGAGCAAGCATCATCGCGATCGTAGTTGGGCGCCCGCACCTGAGCCGTTGCCCGAAGGTATTCAAGTCATCGATGACCACACGCATGTGGCATCCGTCGTGCCATTCGCGCGTGCCATGGACCATGAGGCGCAAGCCAAAGGCCAGGCGCCCGTACCTGTCTACGATGTGGACCAGTTGCTTGTACAGGCGCAGGAGGTCGGCGTTGGGGGTATTATCGACTGCGGTTGCGAGCTGCCGCACCTGATGACCGCCGTGCAGATGGCCCTCGATCATCCAGGTAATGTGCACGCGGCGCTCGCAATACATCCCAATGAGGCCGTGCTCCACGGGCATCGCGGGGTCCCCGGCCCAGATGGACTGCCACTGAAATACAAGCCCTACCATGACACCAGCTTTGAGGATGCGCTCGCCGAAGTGCACCGTCTGGCCGCGCAATACCCGAAGCAGGTAGTGGCGATTGGCGAGACCGGCATGGACTTGTTCCGCACCGGCGAGGGGGCCAAGGAGCTGCAGCGCGAAGCCTTCCGCGCGCATATTGCCTTGGCCAAGGAGCTGGGACTGCCGATGCAGATTCATGACCGTGACTCGCATCGCGAAGTCATCGAGACTCTATTGGCGGATGGGTCCCCGGAGCGGACCGTATTCCATTCATATTCCGGCGACGCCGAAATGGCCCAAATCGCACGCGAGCAAGGCTGGTACCTGAGCTTCTCCGGCACGGTGAGCTACAAGGGCAACGACGGCATTCGCGGATCGTTGCGCATTGTGGGACTCGACCATGCGATGGTGGAGACCGATGCGCCGTATCTGACGCCGATGCCATATCGCGGACGGACCAACGCGCCCTATATGATTCCCTATACGTTGCGGGCCATGGCTGACGCGTTGGATAAGCCGATAGCTGAGGTGACACGTGGCACAAGAGCCACCACTCGCGAGGTATACGGCATCTGAAGCGTTCCTGTTTGTCTAAAAGCGGCGCATTGGGGGTGCCGCGAAATTAATTAGACAATTTGCCTTGTTTTTGCGAGTTGTGAAGGTTTCGTCACGGGGCTACGATATCATTCGATAGAGAACGGGATGAATCTGGATTCGCGGGATGTGGTTGGGACCCGCATGGAGGACTGAACGTATGGTTGAGTCAGACAGGCAATCTTCGCGCGCCCGAAAACAGAATAATTCCAAGCGGGCGGCTGCGATCCAAGCTGAACAGACGGCCATAGCGCTCAAAAAGGAAGAGGCCGCACTGCTCAGGGCCGACACCTACACCAACGCCCCCAAGGTCTCCCGCCGCACCTTGACCCGCGAGGAGCGTGAAGCGCTCGCCAAACAGCGCGAGGCCGAAAACAAGGAAGCCGAGAAGCTTGCCTCCACCGCGGCAAAAGGACGCATAGGCCGATGGTGGGCTCGCCTGCAGTCCGGCCCGAACAAAATCACATGGAGCATGGCCATCGTGGCGCTCGGTGTGGTGTACGGCGACATCGGCACTTCGCCCCTCTACACCGCGCAGACCTTCCTCTCCGGCCAAGGCGGGCTTGGCAACGTGCAGCGCGACGCCGTGCTCGGCATGCTTTCGCTCGTGTTCTGGTCCATCACCTTGATCACCACCGTCAAATACGTGCTTATCGCCATGCGCATCGACAACAACGGTGAAGGCGGCATTTTCGCGCTCTATTCGCTGATTCGCCGGTATGGCGCATGGCTCGCCATACCGGCCATGCTCGGCGGCGCGGCGTTCCTCGCCGATTCGGTGCTCACCCCGGCCGTCTCCATCAGCTCCGCTGTCGAAGGCCTGCAAACCTTGCCGCCGCTTGAGCAGCTGTTTGACGACAATCCCAGTCTGACCCTGATGATCACCGTGGTCATCATCGTGGTGCTGTTCTCGGTGCAGTCGCGCGGCACGGAATCCATCGGCCGCGTATTCGGCTCGATTGTGCTGGTCTGGTTCAGCTTCCTCGCCATTGTGGGGCTGTTCAACCTTTCCGCCGACTGGTCCGTATTCGAGGCGCTGAACCCGGTCTATGGTGTGCAATTCCTCTTCAGCCCGCACAATGAGGCCGGCATCGCGCTGATGGGCACGGTGTTCCTCTCCACCACGGGCGCCGAAGCCCTCTACTCCGATATGGGCCATGTGGGCCGCGGCAACATCTACTTCACCTGGCCGTTCATCAAGGTGGCGCTCGTGTGCAACTACTTCGGCCAAGGCGCATGGATGCTCGCCAACAGCCGCAACCCCGAATACACCACGCTGAAAACGCTCAACCCGTTCTTCCAAATGATGACGCCGAACGTGCGCTACATCGCCGTGGTACTTTCCGTCACCGCAGGCGTGATCGCATCCCAGGCCTTGATCACCGGCGCGTTCACGATGGTCTCCGAAGCCACGCGCTTGAATTGGATGCCTCATCTGCAGGTGCGGTACCCGGCCCGCACGCGCGGCCAGCTGTACATCCCCGTGGTCAACGGTGTGCTGTGCGCCTCCACGCTGATCGTGCTAGCAATCTTCAAGGATTCCGAACACATCTCCGCAGCCTATGGTTTGGCGCTCACCATCACGATGATCACCACCACCGTGCTGCTCGCCGTCTACATCTGGCATGATGGCCACCGCTTGGGCGCAGTGGTGTTCACCGTGGTGTTCCTGGCCATCCAAATCATGTTCTTCATCGCATCGATGGCCAAATTCCTGCATGGCGGCTGGTTCACGATGCTGCTCACGCTCGGCATCCTCTTCGTGATGTACACATGGAACGAAGGCACCAAGCTTGAGCGCGCGCAACGCCGCCATATGCGGCCGGCTGACTTCCTGCCCGCACTTGACAAGCTGCACGGCGACTTCCGCATCCCATATTTCGCGGACAACATCGTCTACCTGACTTCCGATTCGGAAACCAAGCGACTCGATACCGATATCTTCTTCTCCATCTTCGCCGACCACCCCAAGCGTGCGCGCGCTTGGTGGGCGGTAAGCGTGGAGACCACGGATGAACCGTTCACCCGCGAATACTCGGTGGAGAACTTCGGCACCAACTTCCTGTTCCGCGTGCGCTTCCGCTTGGGATTCAAAGTCTCCCAATCCATTCCGGCGTACATCCACCAAATCATGCATGATCTGTCGAAAACCGGCGAACTGCCCAAGCAGAAGTCAATTTATCCGAAAGTCGACGCGGACCCGGACATCGGCACGATTCGCTACGTGCTGATACACAAGGCGCTGATGCCGGAATCCAAGGTCTCCGCCCGTGGCGCGTTCTCGCTGCAAGCCAAGTACGCAATCCGCCATATGGTCGGCTCTCCGGTGAAATGGTTTGGTTTGGCGCCATATAACCCGCTGGTCGAAGTGCAGCCGCTCTTCGTTTCCACACGCCGGCCTCCGCGCCTGAAGCGCATGGACGCAAGCAATCATCCAGTGCCGATGCCTTCGCGCCAGAAAGCCGACCCCGCAGCCATTCCGGACCCATTGGACACCACCACCGGCCTCGGCGAATTGGTGAAGGCGGTGGAATCATCAATGGATTCCCCGGAAAAGCGACCGGTGCCAAAGTCCAGAACGAAATCCGATTTCACGCGCGCCGATGCCACTGCCGTGGCGCATCTTACCCAGAAGCGCCGCGAATAAGCGCTCTATAAACAATCTCTATAACCCAGACCGCACGTCGCTGAATCGCGCCGGTAGATTGTCATACTATGTGCAGATTACTGGGATACGCGACGGCAGGTGCAGACCTGAGTCTCAACGACATCCTCGGCGCCAAGAACGTCGAGGACTTCCGCGAACTCTCGGAAATCCACAACGATGGCTGGGGTGTGGCCCAGCTTGCGAATCCGGCCGAAACCCCGTATGTGCGCGATGGCGGCGCCCCCTCTCCGGAAACCGGTGTGAAGATCTACAAGTCCACGGTCGCCGCACGCTTTGATACCACGTTTGAAGCGCTGGCCAACGAACCGGCTCGCGGTGCCATCTGGCACCTGCGCCTGGCCAGCTCCAACCTGCCGCTCATCATGGAGAATCAGCACCCGTTCTATGCCAACGGTCTGAGCTTCGTGCACAACGGTGATATCTCCGATGCCAACGGCCGCAATATCGTGACCAACCGTTCCTACCCGGTGGATCACAGCGTGCTGCTCTCCACCGGTGGCCGCTCGGATTCCGCCATTTTCTTCGCTGTTATTCTGGAATACATCGGCTTCGGCTTCCCGCTCGATGAGGCCGTCGCCCAGGCGGTGCGCGAACTGCGCCAGGCCTACCCGAAGTCCAGCTACAACTGCATCATCCAGTCAGAGGACCAGATGGTGGCACTGTGCGCGGCCGGACGCGAGAAGACCAGCCCGCGCATCGTGGAAATCTACGACGAATACGGCCGTGGCCAGCAGGCCGGCGACTACCGTGTGATGCGCTACCGTGCGCTCACCGACAAGGACGGCCATCAGGCCGGCGTGGTGGTGTCCTCGTCCGGCTACGACCAGGACGGCTGGAACGAGCTGGAAAACGATCAGATGATTGTGGCCTCCAACCGCAACGGCACCTTCCGTCTGCGCTCCATCTGACGCAGGGTTCAGATCATGCGCATGTGATATTTTTCGGCCAGCGCGGGGATGTCCGGCACGCCATACTTGGCCACCAGCTCCAGCCAGCGCTGCTTATTCTCCTCGCCATAACGGGCGGCCTTGGCGCTGTAGGCATCGACTTGCAGGAACTTCGGCGGCGTGGACTTGCTATGGAACTTGTCGGCGTACATCACCACTTCCTGCTCCAGATTCACCGGCACGTAATCATCCGAAGGCAGTGGCAGGCCCTGCTTAATGACGGCTTCACGATTCAGACCAACACCGGTATGGTTGCGCGCGAACTGGGCGATCGACTCATCCACGCCTTCGCTCAGCAGGTACTCGTAACCCTTGAGCCCATGCAGGATGTATTTCTTGCCACTGAACTTCAGCGGTTCGCCATCGGTGCCGTCATGCTTGAACACCTTATAGGTGCCGATGTCGTGCAGCAGACCGCCGATGAACACGAGATGCTCGTCGAGCAGGCGTGGCGGCACCTGACCACCCGTTACACCATCCGGGGAGGGGACGAGGGGCTCTCCGCCTTCCGGCAACGTGCAGCGGCGCGTAAACAGTGCATTCTGCCGGCGCACGATTTGGCAGCCGATGGTCGCCACAATCACGCAATGCGTGTGCACGAGATCATAGGCCTCTTGAGAAGGGGCGATCTTCTTATGCAGCTCGTCAATCTGCTCCAGCGTGGGAATATATCCGCTCATAGCTCGCAGCTCCAGTCATCGTAGTCGCATTCACACTAAGAATATCGCGGCTCGGACTCCGATGCCGCTTGTTTAATACGGTCAGACGCGCCTATCTGCTTTGCAAGGGGTACTTGAAGACATCTGCGTATGTCTATCTGCTTTGCGAGGGGTATCTGCAACGCGTAAAGGCGGGTACACGTGGCGGAATATCAACGCGGCTAGATGCGATATCACGGTTTGGATACCCCTTGCAAAGCAGATAGACATACGCGAAGTGTCTGATGTACCCCTCGCAAAGCAGATAGCGGCGGGGAAACGATGAATTGCCGTTCCCCGCCGCTTTATCTATTGCTGAGCGAATCAGATTTCGAACAACGTATCCGCCGCTTCGGCGATTTCGCGCGAGGCGGTCAGCACGATCACGCAATGCTTCGGATCGCCGTTGTGCGCCAGTTTGGCCAGCGCGGCGAACACGGTGACCGTGTCGTCATCGTTCAGGCCGCGCGTGGGCTCGTCCAGAATCAGCACTTCGGCCTCCGTGCTGATGGCGCGGGCGATGGCCACCAAGCGCTGCTGCACCAGCGGCAGCTTGCCCACGGCCACACCCGTCGTGGCCTCCGCGAAGCCGACCTTGGCCAGCAATTCGCGTGCGATCACCGGCTTCGGCTTCAGGAAGTTACGGTTCGAGGCCTCCATGGCGTACAGCACGTTGTGCTCGGCGTCCAAATACGGCTGCAGGGCATGCTGCTGCGGCACGATGCCCAAGCGATGTCCGCGTAATTCCACCGGTTCAAGTTCGGCGATATTCGCGCTCTTATTCATCACGGAGCCGGAGGTCGGTTGTACCAGACCGGTCATCACGCCCATCAGCGCACGACGCTTGACGTCCGCGGTCAGGCCGGAGTCCTCATCGTCGCTTAGAAGCAGCGCGTACGAATGGCCGGCGTAGCAAGCGAATTCCACGCTATCGAGCACGGGTGCCTTGCCCTTGGCTCCAGCCAGCGTGACCTTGTTCAGTGCAAAGGTCGGGTAAGTCTTGAGCAGCACATCGTCCGCGCCGCCTCCGACGAGCACGCGATCGATGCGCGACGCCAGCGTCATGGCAGGTTCGGCTTTGTGCGACCTGTCCTCGCGCGCAGCCAGATCATCCTTGGACTCGGTCTTCGCCAGACCCAAGGTTGCGTTCACACGCTCGGCATTGCGAGCGGTGACCGCAGCGGAAGCGTCGGCGGACGCAAGCGCATCAGCCTCCGCTTCGTTGGGTTGTGCCTCGGTTTCGCTGGATGCTGATTCTGCTGCGTTGGCGCTGCTTTCGGCATCGTCCGAATCATTGTTGATGTCATCGGTTGCGGCGGATGCTTCGGCGGCTGCCAGACTGCTGTAGATGCTGTCTGCCGTGCCGGCTGCGGTATCGGAGTCCGTTTCGTCCGCATCAGCGTCGTCATCATCAAACATGACGCTGAACTGGATGGAATCAGCCGGAGCCTTATCGATGGCGTCCGTTGCAGACTCCGTATCCGAAGTGGATTCTGCGGTCTTGGCATCCAGCTCCTCGGACTTGTCGTCCAGGTTCTCCTGATCCTTGATGTTCTTCTCGCTCATGCCTGTGCCTCCGCATCATCGTGGTTGGATTCGGACTCGATTGTTTCGGTTTCGCTCACCGAACCCCAGTCGCCATCAGCGGCGAAAAGCTTATCGGCGCGGTAGAAGGCCAGTCGCAGCGCAGCCAGAATGGCGAGTACCACAATGGTGCCGAGGCCACCCCAGACCATCTGCCAGATCAGTGAGGAGGAAGCGGTGACTTCATGGCCAGAAGCGATGGCGGCAGCTAACGGCTTGGTGCTGAACACGCCAGCCACCAGTCCGATTACATAGAACGGCAGCGTAGTGAAGAACACTTCCAGCATGAGCTGCCAGCCAAGACGGCCACGCGAAACACCGGAAACCAGCGCCATGCCGATTTCATCGTCGCGCTTCGGTCCCCACACGCCAACGAGCACCAGTGCGAGCAGCAGCACGCCACCCACCGCGAGCAGCACGATCGTGCCGGTCTTCACATTGCCGGCCACCGCGTCGAGCGGCTCAAGGGACTTGTTATAGGCCTCAAGCGAGGGAGAAGACACCGTGTAGCCGGATGCCGGCAGCTTGGACTTCTTGAACGTGTTGACGAGCTTCTTGTAACCGGCGGCATCCGAGGCGTTGAACACCACGTTCAGATCGGGCACCTTCCAGCCGGAGACCGAAGAGTCGCCGGTTTGCGGATCGAGACCGGCCTCGGCGAAGGTCTGATAGTTGGTGAAGATCGCGTTCTCGCGGTTGCGGGCGGTCACCACCGGGTTGTCGGCGGTGGAACCGGCGGTGTATTCGTAGATGCCGCGCACGGTGAGCTCGTAGGTGGTGGAAGCGTCGGAAGCGGTGGCTACCTTGAACTTATCGCCGACCTTCAGGTTGTTGGCCTTGGCGAACGCGGAGGAGACCAACGCGCTCGTCGTGTCGGGGTCGGAGGACTGGTTGTCGTAGCTCAGATTCTTGCCGCTCACGATCTTGAACGTGCCCAGATCGCTGGCGGAGGCCGCATCCTTGGTCCAGAACGCGCGCCAGATGAGCTGGCCGCCGGTCTTGTCATCAGAGGCCGAACCAAGCGAATCGCCGCTCACGGCCTTGAGGTCCCCGGAAACACGCGCCGGCACGGTTTCGGTGACCGTGAAGTCCAGCGTCACGCCAGCCTGCTGAATGATCGTGGCGTACTCGGTGTAATCGGTCCACGTCATGTAATGCTTGGTGGACGCCGAATCGGTGGGGGAGACCTTCTTCCAGGAAGCGGCGCTCGGCCGCACGGCCAAGGTGGCCTTCTGCACGTCATAATCATCGGTGTGCGCGGTGTGATTCTCCTGCACGATAGCCAGCCCGGCAACAGTGCCGAAAGTGACCACCAGTGTGATAAGCGCGGTCAGGACCGTGCGCCCCTTCGAGCGCGTCAAAGCCCGCCAAGCGTTGCTGAGGACGAACATGTGTGTACCTCTCCCGTTCTCCTAAGCCGAAACTCTCTGGTTCGCGGCGACCTGCGCCGCGGGACCGAATCATTCGAACTTCTCGAAACTAATCAATACGGCTCCACTATTATTGCGCTTCGTGACCGTTGTCTTGCGCATTACTGTTATACCTCTCAATGAAGTCTGAAAGTATTCTGGGAATGCGATGGCGAATGTGAGCGGATTTACCTCAATCAGAGGAAGAACCGGCCTGAATTCTGCGAACTTAGGTATACTGCGACATTAGCTAAGTTAGTGCATTGCAATGGCAGAGGCATGTCTTCAATCTGGGAAGTAGGTGAGCATGCGACCTAATTCAGGGCGTCATGGGCGTCGTGACAGCAGTTCTTCCGTTACCGATGGTCAGCTGGGCGGCGTACCTGACAAGGCTTCCAAGGGAGCCCAACATGTCAATCGCAAAGGTCGCTTGCTGCTCACTGTGAAGCCGGTTTGGTCGCGTGTTCTCATAGTGGTGCTTCTGGTGTTATTCGCATCGGTGACTTGCGTGACTACGCTGTATGCGGCATCCGCGGCTCGTCTGGTCAATGGTGCGCGGCTGGTGATGACTTCCACGCAAAATCTTGCCAACGCGGCCCTTGGCTGCGGCAGTGATGAGAGTCTTTCGGACGCCGCCAAAAATCTGGTGAAGGGCACCAATGATCTGAATGAGGAACTGAGCTCCCCGCATTGGGATTTCATCCAGGACCATACCCGTTATGGCAGTGACATTACTGCGGCGCGTGAAATGCTCGCTTCGGTGGATACACTGGTCAACGGGCCGTTCACGGATTTGACGAACCTGGCAAACCAGCTTCAGGGTCTTTCCATGAAAGACAATACGGTGGATGTCAGTGCTCTGATGAGCATGCCGAAGATCATGAAGTCCACTCATCAGAGCCTCAAGGCGCAGATCGCCAAGCTGGATAAGATTCCGCAGCCGAGCATCGGCAAGGTGGCGCTGGCGCTTAATGCCGAGAAATCCGCTCTGAACACGCTAGATTCCATGCTGTCTGAATATGATGCGTTGATTCAGCTGTTGCCCCAGCTGTTGGGAAAGAATGAGAAGCGTACGTATCTCGTACTGGTGCAAAACCCGGCTGAGCTTCGTTCCGCCGGCGGCATGGTAGGTACGATCGCCGCGGTCACCGCCGATAAGGGCAAGGTGACGATCGGTGATTTTGAATCCACGTATGGTTGGGACACTCCCGAGGCCATGGACGACACAGTACTGGAGGAACGTGATGTGTTCGGTGCCACGTTCGATCAGTACCCCGCAACGACCACTATCGATCCGGAGTTCCAGCGCGTCGCTTTGCTGAACAAGTATCTGTGGTCGTATCAGAAGGGCAATGGCGGGAAGAACGTCGCCGGCGTCATTGGCCTGGATCCGGTGTTCCTGCAGTCGTTGCTGGGGGCGACCGGCGAGGTGAAACTTTCGGACGGCAAGGTAATGAACGGCTCGACCGTGGTGCCGTTCCTGCTGCATGACCTATACGTCGAGCACCCCAATTTCGTCGACCAAAACAATTATGTGTCCGAAGCCGCGCATGAAATCATGACCCATGTGCTTGATAACGCCAACGGTTCGAATGCCGGCTCATTGCTCAAGGCTATCCGCCAGACATCCGCCGATGGCAATTTCAAGTTGTGGATGAAGGATAAGTCGGAGCAGGAAGCCCTTATTTCCACCGGACTGATCGATGATAAGGCCGGCGGCGAGCTCTCCGCTGACGAGACGGTGCCGCAGTCCGGCATCTATCTTTCCGAATTGCAGCAGGGCAAGCAGGATTGGTATCTGAAAACTTCCACCACTGTGACCAAGACTTGCGGTGATACGTCAGCCGCGACCAAGGCCACGCTGACCGGCTCTTTGGATGACCGTATCAAGTCGGCCGCGATCGGAACCAGAATCGGCACGCTGACCACCGATGAGATGGGTGATGAGTACACGGTGACTTTCACCATGAAGAACACGATGACCAAGGAAGAGGCCAAGTCGTTGCCGAGTTTCGTCACCGGCGAAGGTGATGCCGAAGTCCCCGGCGGGCAGCTGTATCGTATTGTGCTCACCGCGCCTTACGGCGGCGAGATCACCGCCGTGCAGGCGGATGCGACGCTCTGGAACACCCGCTCCAAGGTGTTGTATGATCGCCAGTACATTTCGTTCGATCAGGATTGGATTGAGCCTGGTGAAGAGAAAACAATAGCGTTCACCGTTCGCGTCAAGAACACGGCTACGCAGCCACTGAACGTGATCACCACGCCGGTCGTGAACAAGGACGGCATTGAAAACGGTTCGAATGGGAACGTCACCGACGAATGCCCGGCCCAAAGCAATTCCGCCGGCGATGATTCCGCGAATACTGACGCGAACGCGGGCCAAGATCAGTCCAGCTCCTCTGACTCCACGGATCAATCCGGCCAATCCGGCGCTAACCAGCAGAATTCAACGGAGGGCGGTACCACGAGCAAGGACCTCACCGGTAGCTTGGATTCGCTGGATAAGATTCGTGGCCAGCTTTCCTGCCCGGTGGATATCAAGTCCATCGCATCCATAGCGTGAGCGTAGGTTGCGGGATCGGCATTTCGCATAGTTAGCCGGCTATGCATCGGCTAACTATGCAAGCAAAGCATTCGCCGCACGTTTGGCGAAACGGATGCTTGGACGTTCTACAAGTGCATAGAACACTGCCGCGAATGCGATTGATCCCGCGACCGCGATCATCATGGGAGCCAGCGAGAATGCGATGCCAAGCTTGCCGGTGATCATGCGCATTGCTGAAATGCAGAGGAAATGGGTCAGATACAGGCTGAATGAAATCCGGCCGAGATAATCAATAGGTCGCGTGGACAGGAACGTGGAAAACCAGCCCGGCATTGCCGCCGTGATGACCAGCAATGCCCCGCCGAGGCACATCAGGGTATTGGTGGTGGCATTGAGCAGCTGATGCTGTGCAAGATCTTGGAACGAGCCCACTATCGCCGGCAGCTCAATGGCCAGCAAGGCCAGCAGCAGCAGACCGGTTACTGTGATGAATGAACGTTGCCGATTGCGGATGGTCCCAAGATGCTTGGCGATGATCATACCAAAGAAGAAGACGGTGACGAATCGCAATGGGAAATACCCGGAAATGAACGAAACGAAAATGCAGGTCGTCACCAATACGCATGCCAGCCAATCCCGCGTGATATGCAGTGCGAGAACAATGACGAGCGGCAGTATCAGGCTGAAGAAGAACTCCCATGTCATCGACCAGACGGGGTAATCGATGCGGTTGGACGGCGAGCCGCCCACAGTGGTGACGCCGTCGGACGCGTTGAAGATGAAATCAAATTGGGATAGCACGGTGTACAGCCACTGCGCCGGGCTGTTGCCGTCTTGGGAGAAGCGCAGACCGGCATAGGTCGGGTTGTTCTGCCCGACCGTATTGGCCACGACAATGCCGACGAGCACCGAAAGCAGTGTTGCCGCAGCCGTGGGGATGCCGAGTCGCAGCACGCGGCGAGGATAGTATTTCGTCCACGAATATGCGGGGTCGGTGAGCGGCACGACGCTGAGCACTACGCCCGAGAGGATGAAGAACATCATCACGGAAGGTATGCCCGGGAAGAGATTACGCGCCGCCGGAATGCCTGAGACATGGAAACACACCACGGACAATGCTGCGACGCCGCGCAACCCATCCAGTGAGGTGATGCGTCCAGGTGCTGCCTTGCGATGCTGCTGTTCCATGCTGCTTCTCCTTTAAATCCTCAGTCGCCGCAGTTGAACTGGTACAGGGCCCAATCTTTGGTGTCCGCGCCCACCGAGCTATAGTCCTTGACCTTGGTGAGTGTGCCGTTGCTTACGTACCCGTTGATGGTGGCGGCGTCATGGAACGTATCGTATTGAGCCTTGTATGGGAAGGACTGAAGACTGTCGGCCTGACCTCCCATGGCCAGGAAGTACTCTGGTTCCTTCGGATTGATAGGACATACCGTCGTAAGCAGTCGTTGAGAATCGCCGGAGGCGAATGCCTGCTCGACGTCGGCGAAAATATGGCCTTGACCGCTGCTTTGTGGATTCATAATCGGGTACAGCATGGTTGCGTCGTACAACGAAGTGGCATACATCGAGCCGTTCATCGGATCGGAGATGATCGTGGCGTCTGTGCCGGTGCGAGTGACCGCGCTTTTCAGCACCGTCAGCTTCTCTTGGGTAAGCTGCCTGATTTCCGAGCCATTGGATTCGGCGATGGTGGTTTTCTCCAGCACGTGGGCGGCGACTGTTTCGCGTGCTGGATTGACATACTGGGCGCTGATGGTGACGGCGACCAGCGCGATGCAGAGTGCAGCCAAGCCGATGATGATTCGCGCGCGTGCGGACTGCGCCCAATGATCGGCGGATGATGCCGCTTCGCGCAGTGTTTGGGATGCACCGGCCAACAGCGTGCCAATGCCATAGGTAAGGAGTGGAACGATAGCCAGCGGAATCATCGTCATGATGCGGTTTTCGTCCCGGTACCATGGTGCGGAAATAATGTTGGGCAGCGCTCCCACGAAAGTCACGGTCAGCACGTACACAAGTGCCACCAACAGCAGGGCGATGATAAGTGCTATGGCGTTGCGACGGGCTGATTGTTTGGTGAGCGCCACACTGGCCGCGGCGCAGATCAACAGCAGTGCACAGCAGACGATACCTACCCAACCTTCCAACCCGTCCTGGAAGACGAACAGCAGTGCCTGGCCCAAGGTTTTTGAAGGTTGATGCGAATGGAACCACGTCTCCGGGTGCAGATAGCGCTCGGATTTAAAGGTGATGAGCATAAACGCCGCGAATGCGCCGCCTCCGCAGACGATGACGGCGAATGCCGAAATAATGAATTTCCATGGGAGCCGCAGCACGATGAACGGCAGTATGAGCAATGCGTACGTGAATGCGATGCGCGGATGGGCAAGCATCAGGACCAGGCCGGTTGCCGCGGTGACGCAAAGTTGTATGACCAGGCTTTTGATGTTGAAGGGGTTCGCCATAATTGCGTCGATAAGCCGCAGCGATGCATACATCAGATAGGGAAGCAGCGAAGTGGCGAATCCATAGGCGATGAGCGGGCCCGCATCCAGCAGTGTGTAGGGATGGCATGCCGACGACACCGAGAGCACGGGGACGATAATGGCCAAGGCCGCGCGCGCCACGATGGGCAAATCAAGATCATGCAGAAAATACGAGGCCAGCAGCAGCATGCCAAGCGGGAACAGCATGCCGGAAGAAATCAGCCAGGCGGTGCTGAATGCGGCATAGACGCTGATATGCGCACCGAACAGGGAAGCGACAGCGGCTATGGATGAGGCAAGCATATGGAACAGCGGTGGATAGAATCCGCCATGGGGCCATAGATGCATGGCGGCGCCAAGACCCTGTTCGGATAGTTTCTCGATGAAATAATAATGTGCAGGCGCATCCGAACTTTGCAATGGCATGGACCATACGCTGCTCGGCATCCATGCGTAGACGATCACCGCCGCGATGCAGATTCCCATCAGACTGCTCAGCGATAAGGCAAGGCGTTGGCGACCGGTATGCGTGATTCTTGTTCCCACAGTATTGCTCACTGAAATTATGGTAGTAATGAGGTCAGAGAAGCACGAGACTGTAGCCGTATCAATAGCTTTGCAGGAAGCCAGTTGGGGGCGCTCGCTAGACTGACGGGGTAGAGCATATTGCGGGGACTGAAGAGAGATTGCAGAAAGACGTGTATCTGATGGCTGTGAAGAAGCATATGAATAAAGGCTGGGCTGGCCTTGTCGCTACTGCCGCAAGCATGGCGATGCTTGGCGCGGTAAGTATCGTGCCGGCGAATGCGGTGAATGACGTGAACGCCGACGTCACGGAGGCCGCTGCGGGCCCGTTCGCCACACAGGCCGTTGACGATACCGTTGCGGATGCCATGCCGGACAATCCGAATGCCGCGTTGCCGGACAAGGTGGCTGCCAGCATCACCGACGACGACACCGTAGTGTCGGAGGATTATGCGGTTAACGACAGCGGAGAGCTGAAGAACATCGAAACCGGTGAAACGGTCACCGATACGAAGCTGGTGGGCACTGAGAGCCAGCAGCCTGATCCATTGGCCAAGACGGATGGCGAGTCGTTCATTCCTGTGCCTGCGGAGGAAGTGAAGCAGAAGGTTGAGAAAGTCAAGGGTGCTGACGCCGTTGGCGGGGATACGATGACTGATTCGTCTTCGACTGATTCACCGAACGACGTAGCCGGTGCCGATGGTTCGAATGGAGCCACTGACGGTGAAGATGACACCGCCGATGATGCCGTAGCCGGCACCGCCGGAACCGTGAGCGATAAGCGGTCTGCACAGTCCAGCAAATCCGCGCAGTCAACCGTGAAGCTCGCTTCGCTGCAGAACAATGATTATGGCGCGCACTGGGGCACCTATAACGACACTGCGGCTTTCTTTAATGCGAATAACAGTCTGTTTGTGCAGCAGGCCAAGGGTGTGATTGATGTTTCCGTGCATCAGGGCACCATTGACTGGCAGGCCGCGAAGAACGCCGGTGTGGAAGGCGCGATCATCCGCATCAGTTATGGCTCGGGCAATGGTCTGGATGGGCAAGCGTTGCGCAACATCAACGAGTGCAAGCGCCTGGGCATCCCGTTCGGCATCTACACCTATTCATATGCCTATGATTCCGCTCTTGCCGCCGATGAAGGCAATGATATCGTGAGCCTGCTGCGCCAGGCTGGCGTAAATCCTGGTGATTTAAGCTACCCGGTCTTCTACGATTTGGAACATTGGACTTGGACCGGTCACTCCGTGCCCACCGATCCGAATGTGTACGAGGGCATCGTCAACACGTGGTACAGCAAGTTGAAGGCGGCCGGCTACACCAATCTTGGCGTGTATTCGTACACGTCATATCTCAATTCGGCCCTGAACAAGGCGAGCATCCACGCCAAGACCCGCTGGGTAGCGCAATACGGCGGCACGATGGGCTTCACCAACTGGTCCACCAACGACCGCGGCTGGCAATACACCAGCGGCGGCTCCATCGCCGGCATCAGCGGACGCGTGGATTTGAATGCGTTTGGCACTTGGCAATACGATTCTAAGCGCGACGATGTCATTAAGACATTGACGCGTGTAGATGACATTGCAGAAGGGGACTATTATCTCGGTTCTGCGTTGGCTGGCAAGTATATCGAAATTGCTGGAGGAAGTACCGATAATCTTGCGAATGTAGTTATTGGAAAACCGACAAATGGATCCAACCAGTTGTTCCATATCAAACCTGTTGGAAAAGGTGCGTATACAATCGTCTCTAAGGCATCGGGGAAGGCTATAGACATTGAAGCCGCATCGATGAAAGATGGCGCTTCAATCATCCAATTCGATTCCAATGGTGGGGATAATCAGAAATGGTTTTTCTATCGGAATTCTGATGGATACGTGTATATCGTCTCTGCCTATGGTGACGTGCACAACAAGGTATTAGACGTTGCAGCTGGTAATACTGCTGAAGGAACACGTCTGGAATTATGGACGGTGAACGGCGGTTTGCAACAACAATTTCGTTTGATGCAGAAGGTGCAGCTATCAGGAAATCAGTCTGTGTCTAGTGTTTACTCCTCGGGAAAGACTCTAGATGTGAAAGCAGCGAGTGTATGGGACGCAGCGGACATCGATGTATGGACTTCATCGGGTGGCTTGAACCAGAGCTTTTTGTTTGAAGACAAAGGTAATGGACTATTTGCGATTAAGGCTGTGCATTCAAACAAATATTTGGATATCTATGGTGCCGATGCTGGAGATGGAGGACGAGTTATTCAATATCGGTGGACTGGTGCTTCAAACCAACTATGGTATCTACAAGGAGATCGCAAAGGCGATTACGCTATTCTTAGTTTGCTGAGTAATAAAGCTCTTGATATCAAAGGAATGAGTAAGGACGCGGGCGCAGCGGTTATTACTTATCGGTATAAGGGGCAAGAGAACCAAAAATGGTCAATTAAACAGAGCACTTCCCGCCCTGCTTCCATTAACTGGTCCCGTTATGGTAAGAAGTCAGCAGATGTCGTTGATGGCGATTATTTCTTGGAATCTGCGTTGACCGGACATTATGTTTCTACGATGGGTAATAAAGTGGTCATTGGCCGAGCGAAAAACAATGCGAATCAACTGTATCAAATAAAGAAAAATTCAAACGATACATATACGTTGATTTCCAGATCAAACGGCAAAGCACTGGCAGTATCCTCTACAAATGTCGTAAATGGAGATTCCCCTATATGGCAGGATGTTAATGCTTCTGACTCGCATCAGCAGTGGCATATGTACAAAACATCAAATGGTTTGTACTACATTACTCCGGTTCTTTCTGAGTCAAATGGCAAGGTTCTGGATGTGCCTGCAATGAATACGAAGGATGGTACTGAGCTAGATTTGTGGGGAATCAATGGCGGATCCCAGCAGCGTTTTCGTTTATTACAACAGGTCAAGCTTGATGGCACTCGTGTGATTTCTAGTGATTTTGCTCGAGGTAATCGATTGGATATCAAAGCGATGAGTCCTTATCCAGGCGCGGAGGTTGACACTTGGACCCCAACGAAGGGCAGGAATCAGAGGTTCTCCTTTGTCTCTAAGGGGAATGGACTGTATGCTATAAAAGCACGTCATTCGGGATTGCTATTGGATATACGTGCGATGGCTGATGCAGATGGGGCTACGGTTATTCAATATCCGTGGACCGGTGGTAACAGAAATCAACTGTGGTATTTGCAGGGTCATGCTGATGGGTCATACACCATCCTCAGCTCGATGAATGACAAGGCTCTCGACATATATGGTATGCAAACCACGCCAGGTGGCCATATCATCACTTATCGGAACAATGGACAAGGCAACCAGCATTGGAGAATTGAAAAGGAGTAGCGTTCTGGCTTAATACTCGTCCCGATTCGCATTTATGTAGTATAGGGCCTAGTCGTGATGTAACTAAGATTAGACCATATCCCTGTCTAATACGTTGAATTACTCCGTCTAGAGCACTGCTGGTGCGGGTTTCTTCCCGATAGCGTTTATT
The DNA here is from genome assembly GCF_009193305.1 of Bifidobacterium cebidarum. Taxonomy (GTDB): domain Bacteria; phylum Actinomycetota; class Actinomycetes; order Actinomycetales; family Bifidobacteriaceae; genus Bifidobacterium; species Bifidobacterium cebidarum. The sequence goes on from NZ_WBVS01000010.1 coordinate 71,373, forward strand.
AGGTTCTTCGCCATGGGATGCTTGTATGAAAATTGCCGCCATGGTGGCCGTATAGCTACTGGAACGGTTCTTATGGCATTGGTTGTATATTAAAATGAGAGAAAATGTCATTGAGGAAAGAGAAGTCATGCTGGATGGTAGAACCGTTTCTCTCGTTATGCCTTGTCGTAACGAGGCTTCGTTTCTTGAGGTACTTATTGATGAGATTCCAGATTTCTTTGATGAAATAATCTGTGTGAGCAATAAATCCACTGACGATACTGTTGAGGTAGGAACTCGCATACAAGGACGTGTTCCTCGGTTCAAGATGTTGCAGGATAATCGCACTGTTAATGGTATTGGCTATGGTTATGCGCATATGACGGGTATCGATGCCGCGGAAAGCGACATTATTGTATGTGCTGATTCTGATGGTACGTATCCAGTTGAGGATGTCCCTCGCTTATGGCGCATGATGCAAGACAAGGACATATCTTTTGTTTCTTGTACACGCTATCCTGACAAGCAGATTCCAGCGAAACTGCAGCTCGGTGTTAGGGCGTTGAATATCGAAATTGCCTTGCTGTACGGTTTGCGAATTCATGATTCGCTTTCCGGCATGTGGATTTTCACTAAGGATGTTGTGGCGCAGCTTCATTTGACCGAAGGTGATTGGAATTTATCTCCGCAAATCAAGTTAAATGCTTACGAAGCTTTAGGAACAAAATTTAAGGAACTGAAGATTACGCAGAAAATGCGTTATGGAGAGACAAAGCAGAATTACTTTAAGACTGGCTTAAGGCATCTGTTTTGGATTGCGCGGAATCGATTTGTAAAAAGAAATGGCATTCAACCGTGTGATTAGCATGAAGCCATGCATTGATTGTTTGCCATCAGACGAATGTGATGATATCTAAAGAGTTTTGCCCACAGGAATTAGTTTATGAGAGAATCATCTAGGCAGAATTCATGTTTTCTTGTCGTTGACATAACATGATTGTATGTCTGAAGAATTTACTCCTCATAATATTATTGTGACTGGTGGTTGTGGTTTCATCGGTTCGAATTTCGTTCATTACGTGTATAACAATCATCCGGACGTGCATGTGACGGTCCTGGATGCGTTGACGTATGCGGGCAATCTGGAGAACATCA
>NZ_WBVS01000011.1 GCF_009193305.1 Bifidobacterium cebidarum
CAATCATCTGCTTCTTAAAGAAACTGATATAGACCGCATACACGATCGGAATGATGAACACGAACACGAACACCACCGCAAAAGGCCACATGAACTTCCACCCACGCCAATCCGCCTTATGCTTGTTGATTCGGGCTTCGGGCGTATGCCGCCCCGCCCATTCGGGCAGAATGCCCACGTTCTGCGCAGACGCAGTTGTTGTGTGTACTGACATGATGAATAATGATTTCTTGCTGATTCAACGGAATCCATGCCTTATGGAAGGCCGCTGCCTTCAATCCCGGTCATCACATATTCGGTATCGGGAAAGCTTCAAACAATTACGGGCATGGAACAAGACATGACAAAGGCGGGGATACTTTGGGGAGCATCCCCGCCTTGGGATAATCGGCCTCGCCCGAAGGAGTAAACGACGTGGCCTCGGGTTATGGATTACTTGATGGTGACGGTGTAGCCCTGCTGCTCGCCCTGCTCGGCCAGCTTCTTGCCGTAGTTCTCGAGCGCCTGTTCCAGAGTGATTTCGCCCGTGTAGGCCTTGGAGACCTCGTCACCGTAAGCGGACTGGGCGAACGGGTTGTACGGCAGGTACTGGAACTTCTCAGTCGGGCGTTGTGCCGCCTCGGAGAGCACTTCGTTAACGTTCTGGCCGCCGAAGTAGTCGTTGGTCTTCTTGTTGGCTTCAGTGGTCGGATCGGTGAAGGAGTCAGAGGTGAGGATCTTCTTCAGGGACGGGAAGGTACCAGTGTCGGCCATGGTCTGTGCACCATCACCGTGGGTCATGTATTCGATGAACTTGTAGGCCGCGGCCTGGTTCTTGGACAGCTTGACCACGGCAAGCGCGGAACCACCGTCTTCAGCGGAAACTTCCTTACCTTCCTCCCACTGCGGCAGCTGGGCGACGCGCCAGTTGCCGGCCTGGTCGGGAGCACCGGTCATCAGGTTGATCGGCATCCAAGCGCCAATGGTCAGGGATGCGATGGTGCCGTCGTTGAGCTCGCGGTTCCAATCATCGGACCAGTTCGGGGTCTTGGTGTCCACGAGGTCTTCGTCGATGAGCTTCTGGACGAACTTGATGTAGCGCTGCATGCCTTCGTCCTTGGTCATGTTGATGGTGATCTTCTCGCCATCAACCTTCCAAGGCTGGGCTCCAGCCTGCCAGATCTGCGCGGTGAACGGCTGGTAGTCGCCGGACGTACCGGCCAGGTTGGTGATGTAGGAGCCGGTGGCGCGAATCTTCTTGGCTGCCTCGTAGTAGTCATCCCAGGTCTTGATGGATTCGCCGTCAACGCCAGCCTTATCGAACACGGCCTTGTTGTAGAAGAACATTTCCGGACCGGAATCAATCGGCAGTGCGTACGGCTTGTTGTTGTACTGAAGCTTGTTCCATGGACCGGCTGCGAAATCATCAGCGAGCTTGTCGGCACCGAATTCACTCAGGTCCACGAGGCCATCGGTGACGGCGAACTGGGTGACGGTCGGGTCTTCGAGCATCACCACATCCGGAGCGCCGTTGCCTGCGGCGATGGCGTTGGAAAGCGCAGTGGAGGTCTTCTCGGCAGTACCGGTGTTGTTGAACTTCACAGTGATGCCAGGGTTGGCCTTTTCGAACTTGGCGATGATGTCTTTCATCGAATTACCGGAATCCCAGCCCCAGAACACCAGTTCGGCCTTGTCGGCGTCACCTTTGTTGGCGCTGGCATCGCCGCTGCTATTGCCGCAAGCCGCAAGACCGACGAGCGTAGCTACGGCCGCGGTTGCCGCGATGACCTTCTGAGAGTTGCGCATGATGATTCTCCTCCTACCCCATTGTTCGGGATGTTTCTTTGGTACAACTGTGTACCAATACCTATGATGATACACCTGTGTACCAAAATGTCAAACTGCACGACACGCAACGATTTGCCTAGTATTAGGCAAACAGAATCAATCCATTGATGGGACTATCGGTATAGCGGCAGCACGCCACGACGCACGATCTCGGCAACCGTGGCTTCGTCAGTCAAGTTCTCGCCTAACAAGTTCGGCTTTCCCTTGCCATGCCAGTCCGATCCTCCCGTCACCAGCAGGCGGAATCGACGACACAGCCCCAGCAGCCGTTTGCGTTGCTCCGGCGGATTGCCGCGATGCCAAACTTCCAAACCGTCCAGCCCCTCATTTGCCAGCGCGGCGATCTGTTCATCGGACAGCAACCGGCGATTGCGGCTCAAATCCGCGGCATGCGCCACCAGAATCACGCCTCCGGCCTCCTTGACGGCAGCCACCACCTCATGCGTGGTAGGCGAAGGAGTTGGAATATAATACTTGGACGAGGAATTGACCGCATCGGAGAACGCTTCGGACCGGTTCCGGTACACGCCGGCGCTCACCAACGCATCGGCGATATGAGGCCGTCCAATCGTGGTCTTCCCACCCTCTTTGACTTGAGCCAGAACCGACTCCCAGGAAATCGGATAATCCCGGGACATCAATTCGACCATCCGCTGCGTACGCCGCAATCGAGCAGCTCGGGTCGAGGCGAATAAGTCGACGATATGAGGGCTTTCGGGATCATACTGGAACCCAAGCATGTGCACGGAAACGCCTTGATCCGTGGCGGTAATCTCCGTGCCACGCAGCAACGGCAATCCCACTTCACGAGCCCCTACCTCGGCATCCGACCAACCGGCCGTGGTGTCATGATCGGAAATGGCGACACCCTTCAGCCCCCGCACCTTGCACTGCTCAGCGAGCACGGCAGGCGTTTCCGTGCCATCGGAAAACACGGTGTGGCAGTGAATATCCCACCCGATTTGCGGTGGGGCCACAGGCATCTCATATCCAGTCATACGTTCCATCGTAACCTCATGTATGACGCGTCCGCGCCAATCACAACAAGACTTCAGCGTTGATACGTTCCTCTAGGAGCACAACATCATGCCGTACAATTCCCAAGTGTTGACCGCCTGGCCGCTATGTCAATATTCATCGGCAATGCATACCGATAATCCGGCGAGGGGCGCGGCTATGGTAGAGCACAGTCGAATGTAAGGGGAGTTCATGGCTCGCAACACCGAAAACGAACACGATATCAATGAGGCCGGAATCATCACCGCGACGACGCCACTCACGGGCTGGCGCCATAGTGCCACGTGGACATATCTCATCATGCTGATTGCCTCAGTGGTGGCACTTGGCACATCGTTCATTCTGTCTGCAGAGACCTTGCAGCTGGCCCGTCATCCCGATGCCCAGCTCGGTTGCGATGTGAACTCCGTGATCTCCTGTACCACCGTGGCGCAATCCTGGCAGGCGGAAATCGTGAAGTTCGGTGGGCTGAGCTACCCGAATGCATTCTTCGGTATCGCCGCGGAATCCGTATTCGTGACCATTGCGGTGATTGGTTTGGCTCGCGTGCGTGTGCCGCGCTGGTTCGCCGCATGCACCTGGTTCGGAGGCTTGGCTGCCCTCGCTTACTCGTATTGGCTGAGCACGCAGTCTTTGTTCGTGATTCATGCACTGTGCCCGTGGTGCTTGACGCTGATGTTCTCCACCACGATTCAGTTCATGGCGTTGAGCCATGCCACCGTAGCGGTACAGGCACTGCCGGGCAGCCGCAAGAACAGCGGCGAAGTACCGTCAGGACTCAACAAGTACTATCGACTCAACTTCGACCTGATGATTGACGTGCTGTGGATCGTGGCCATTGTGGCTCTGATTTTCGTGACTGAAGGCGCCGCATTATTTGCGGCATAATCACAGCATATATTCGATACGCATTCGATGATTATCGATGCAAAGCATTGGCTCCCCTCCTCATAGAGGGGAGCCAATGCTTTGCCGCTACAGCAGCGTGATATCGGCCACCAAGGTGGCGGCACCGGTGAGCTTCACATCCTTATCGGTCACATCCACGCGCAAGGTGCCGCCGCGCACGGTGATATCCCAATGATCGATGCCGGTCTTGGCGCGAAGCACGATACCAGTGGCGCAGAGGCCGGTACCGCACGACAGCGTCTCTCCACAACCGCGTTCATTTACACGCATCGTGGCCTCTCCTGAACCGGCAGCCTCATCGATATCGTCTACGCGCACGAATTCCACGTTCTGGTCGGATTCGATCTTCGGCGCCACCACCGGCTTGGTCACCAGATCAAGATCCTCGACCACCGGCAATGATGCGAACGCATCCTCAATCACCGCCACCACATGCGGATTGCCCATGTCAACGAACGTGCCGCGAGCGGACCCCTCAGTGCCGGGTATCGTCACCTCATAGGCATCAAGTTCGCCGATTTTCCATGCGCCCATCTCCACTTGGAACACGTCGGCGCCATACGGCTTCATATTGCCGCGCGGGGTCAAGATCTTCACACCGGCGCGTGTGCCCAAGCGGAACGGCTCAGTGGAATCCGCCACGCCTTCGCGCTGCGCGAACAAGGTAATGGCGCGAGTGCCGTTGCCGCACATCTCAGCCAAGGAACCATCCGCATTGCGGTAATCCATAAACCAGCGTGCACCGCCGGCAAGCATGGCCGCAATCTGATCGTCGTTCAAATCGGAGACGAAATCAGGACGGGTCAGACGAATCAGCCCATCGGCGCCAATGCCGAAATGACGGTCGCACAAAAACCGCACTTCATCCGCCGTGGGCTCATACTTGCCCGAACGGTCGAGATACACCACGAAATCATTGCCGGTGCCATGTGCTTTGGTTACTTGTTTCGGAAGGCTCATGCCTTGTAAGAGTACTCTAGTAATCGACACAACAACAGGGAGGAATCAGGCATGAGCTCAACAGCGCCCATCGGCGTGTTCGATTCTGGTCTTGGCGGCATTTCCGTAGCCCGGCAGATCGCCAAGGATATGCCGGCTGAGCATGTGTTGTATTTCGGCGATTCCGCCAACGCGCCCTATGGCACGAAAACGCCGGAGCAGGTCAAAGCACTGAGCTTCGCCATCGTGGAACGTTTCATGAAGCAAGGCGTCAAAGCAGTGGTGATTGCCTGCAATACCGCCACTTCCGCTGCCGTGAACGATCTACGCGAACAGTACGATATCCCAATCATCGGCATGGAGCCGGCGCTGAAAGTGGCATGCGACCGCGGGGACGTGCCTTCCGATCCGCATCATATTCCGCAACGGGTCATCGTCGCCGCCACCCCCTTGACCTTGCGCGAGCAGAAATTCGCGAAACTCATGGAGCGCTTCGACTCAGATAATGAGATTTACAAGGAGCCATGCCCTGATTTGGTGGAAATCGTGGAATCCGGCAGACTGGGCGATCATGATCTGGTGATGGACACACTGCACAGGTATTTCGATCAATACGACTTGAACCGCATTGATTCAGTGGTGCTGGGGTGCACGCACTTCGTGTTCTACCGCGATTACTTCCGTGAACTGCTACCGGAACGTGCGGCCATTATCGACGGCAATGAAGGTACTGTACGGCATCTGGGCGTGGTATTGGAGTCCTTGGGCAAATTAGCGCCAGAAGGTTCGGCTGGCAGCGTGGAACTTGCCAATTCCGATCCATCGGAGCGTATTGCCGCGCTCTCCCGCGAGCTACTGAACCGTTAGAACCCCACGATGGGGTGAATACTGTCTATTCCGTTGTCCAGCGAACGCGCGTAAGCTCGGCAACAGACTATTGGCTAAGAAGGGGTAATCCATGGCATACAAAACTGCAATGATCGATGTAGGCGGCGGATTCCGCGCGATTTTCGGCTGCGGCGTAATGGATCGCATGCTTGAAGACGGCATCGATGTGGATATGTGCTACGGCGTTTCGGCCGGTGCGGCCAATATGACCTCATTCATTGCCCGTCAGCACGGCCGCAACCATACGTTCTACACCAAGTACGCGTTCCGCAAGGAATACGCCAGCGCGGAAAGCTTCTTCAAGAACCATAATTTCGCCAATCTGGATTACATCTACGGCACATTGAGCAATCACGACGGCGAATATCCGGTTGATTTCGAGGCATTCGAGACCAATTCCACCGGCTTCACCGTGGTGGCTTGCAATGCCGAGGATGGTTCGGCGAAGTATTTCGATAAGTCGCGTATTCGTTTTGATGATTTCGATGTCGTTAAAGCCTCATCGGCTGTGCCGGTTGCCTGTGAACCGTATGTGGTGGATGGTGTGCCGTATTTCGATGGCGGCATTGCCGACCCGGTACCGGTACAGAAGGCTTTGGACGATGGATACGAACGTGTGATTCTTATTCTGTCCCGACTGCGCGATGAGGTGCGCCAGCAGCGCAAGGATCTTCCGCCGGCCCGCATTCTTGAACGCTCATATCCAGCTGCCGCAGAACGTCTACGCGAGCGCTATAAGACCTATAACGGCGAAATCGAACTCGCCAAGCGGTATGAGGAAGAGGGCAAGGTGCTGATTCTCGCCCCTGAAGATCTCTACGGTCTCAATACTCTGAAGAAGAACTTCGAAGGCCTGGAGATGATGTATCGCAAGGGATACGCGGCTGCTGAAGCCATTCCGGAGTTTCTCGGCAAATAGAAAATCCCTTCGCCTCCATGTATTCAAGCCGCTCACCCCGACTGCGACTGTAGGATATCCAACATTGACTGTAGGTTTTTGAACACTGACTGTAGGAAATCGAACGAATTACGTTCAAAAACCTACAGTCAGTGTCAAATATCCTACAGTCAGTGTTCAAAAACCTACAGTCAATGGGGACAATGCATGCGCCTTACAGACAGTATGACAGTAAGGCGCATGAAAAGGATAATCAGGCCGAAACGATGACCTGATGAAACGCCTACTTGGTTTCGGATGCAGTGAGCATGGCCTTGGTGACCTGCTCGTAGAGATCTTGATACCCTCCCGGCGTGGATGCCGGCAGCACGACGGTCTTGGCGTTGCTGGATTCGGACAGCGAACGCATCACATCGAGATACTGGTTGAACAGCACCACATTGTTCACGTCGTTGATGTTCATGCCCACGGCTTGCAAGCTCTTGATCTGGTCGACGATACCGTTGGCGATTTCACGACGGTAGTTGGCCTGACCTTCACCCTGCAAGCGGGTCTTCTCGGCTTCTGCGGCTGCCTGGGTCTCAATCTGGATACGCTGGGCTTCGGCACGCTGGCGGGTGGCCTCCTTCTCACGCTGGGCGGCGTTGATGGAATCCATCGCGTTCTTGACCTGCGGGCTCGGATCGATGGCGGTGATCAGGGTCTTGACTACGGTGAAACCGAAGCGGCTCATCTCGTTGCCCACGGTCTTCTGCACATCGGAGGCCACATCGTCCTTGCGGGCGAATGCGTCATCAAGGCTCAGGGCCGGGATGGCGGAACGGAGGGCATCCTCCATGTAACTCCTCAGCTGGCCGGCCGGGTCGCGCAACTCGTAGTAGGCAGTGGCCACATCGTTCGGGTTCACACGGAACTGCGTGGATGCCACCACGGTGACGAACACGTTATCCAACGTCTTGGTCTCCAACTGCACGTTCAATTGGTTCACGCGCATATTGGTCTTCATGGCGATGCGATCAACGAACGGGATACGCATATGAATGCCCGCAAATTGCACCTTCAAGAACTTGCCGAATCGTTCGATGATGTACGCCTGCTGCTGCGGAACCACGAAAATCGCGGCGAACAGCAGCAGAATAATAATGATCAACACAATCAGCAGCAACAGCATGGTTCCTCCCAACATGGCTGCAATGGTCATTGAAGCCCCCCTTTCCAAGGGCTAAGCACGGCATATCGTTGTGCCGTGACCCAACAGCTTCCATGCTACCAGTGTGGGGATTGGAATCGAAGGACCCGCAATCAAAGTCTTGCCGCGTTGCAGTTGTTTCATGCGCGTTCCGATAGGCGCGCCAACGCGTGCTGAGCCAGCGTGGCCAACAGATCCGCCCCATCGGCGATGGCATCGGTGTTGGCGAAAAACGTAGGTCCATGCATCGGGCGGTCGCCATTGCCCACACCAAGATGAATGAACGCACCAGGCGCTTTCTGCAGATAATATGAGAAATCCTCGCCACCGAGCGAAGGAACGGAAGGCTGAACATCAAATCCGATCGCTGCAGCGGTATCCGCCGCCAATCGCGCCCAGCTCGCATCGTTCACCACCGACGGCGAACCATATTCCCATGCGAAATCACCGCTTACGCCATAGGCCGCGCATACGCCCTGCACCAAAGCTTCGATTCGATCATGGATGATTGTGCGATCCTCTGGATATGCGGTGCGTGCCGTGCCCTGCAGGAACGCGGTGTCCGGCACCACATTCCAGGTGTTGCCCGCTTCGATATTCGTCACGGTCACTACGCGCGGATGCACCGGGTCCACATCCTGCCCGCTAATCGATTGAATGCCGTCAATCAAAGCGGCGGCCACGCGGATCGGATTGGCCCCGCCATTCGGGCGAGCCGCATGCGTGCCGCGACCATGCACGGTGATGCGGAATTTATCCACGGCACCACTGTCTGGTCCGGCGGAAATGAATGCGGTACCCGGCTCACCGGCATTGGTGTCATGGGTGCCGAAGAACGCCTCAACATCATCCAGCGCACCGGTATTGAGTACCGTTACCGCACCGGTAGGCGTCTCCTTGGTGGCGGCTACCTCCTCGGCCGGCTGGAATATGACCTTGACTTCCCCGGAGAAATCATGGCGGCGCTCGTGCAGCAGCAACGCCGCGCCCAATGCCACCGTCAGGTTGTAATCGTGTCCGCAACCGTGCAGATATCCCGGATTTACGGATGCATAAGGCAATCCTGTCGCTTCGTGAATCGGCAGTGCGTCGATATCCCCTCGTATCGCCACGATATGCCCGGCACCTTCATGGTCCGCTGCTTCGCCGGTAATACTCGCGATCAAGCCGGTGGTCAGCCCGGATGCAAGGATGGTGATGCCGTGCTCCTCAAGGATTTCGGCAATGCGCTTCGTGGTTTCGTGTTCCTGATAGCTCGGTTCCGGATGCTGGTGAAACCAGGTGTAATAGGTTTCCAGTTCCTGCTGCAATGCGGTATCGGCCATGATGCACTCCCCTTCTTCGACCATATGTCGGTAATCGATTATGCAAAAGGCTCCCCATAGGGGAGCCCATCACACGCTACTGATGAATTACATCCGCGAACTACTTGAGTTCGCCGAGTTCTTCGAGCTTGTGCTTGATGTCAAGCGCGGAAGGCTCCACCTGGAATGCTCCATCGGAGTACACGACGACCGGGATATGCTTCTGGCCGCTAATGGCCACGGCCTTATCCGCGGCACCTTCCTCGGTCTCGATGTCATGCCAGGTGAACGACGCACCGTACTCGTTCAGAGCGGCTTTGGCGCGGTGACAATCGCCGCACCAGCTTGCACCATAAACATCAATAGCCATACCGGTTTCTCCTTAACTCCTGTGATGGTCGTTGATTGATACGTTGAACGCCATATCGAACGTATCAGAAGTGTTCGTTGAGTTTCTTCTCGCAGTAGTCCTGCAGCCATCCAAGCACCGTGCAGAAGAGCAGGTAGATCAGGCCGACTTCGATGTACAGCGCCAACGGCTCATAGTAGATGGCCACAACACGCTGGGCGGACATGAACATCTCGACCACGGTGATGTTGGCGGCCAGGGACGTGTCCTTGACCAATGCGATGAACGAATTGAACAGTGCGGGGAACGCCGAACGGAACGATTGCGGCAGAATGATGCGGCGCATAATCGTCACATACGGCATGTTCGCGGCAAGACCGGCCTCCAGCTGGCCTTTCGGCACGGCTAGGATCGCACCACGCAGCGTTTCGGAAGCGTAGGCGCCCACATTGAGCGAGAATGCAATCACCGCGGAGGGCAAGGCCGGGATGGTGATGCCCACCGACGGCAGGCCGAAGAAGATGACGAACAGCTGCACCAGCAGCGGCGTGCCGCGGAACACCCATACATAGAACCATGCGATCTGCGAGGCGACGGGCACTTTGGCCACGCGGACCAGTGCCACGACGATCGCCAGCACCAAACCGATGGCGAAGGAAATCAACGTCAGCGGGATGGTCACGGTAATACCGGGAATCAGCAGTTTGGTAAAGGAATCTACAACGATTCCCCATACTCGTGCATCCATTGGGTCTTCCTTTGTTGTGGGCCTGAGACAACGGCGACTCCCCTCGCGATGAGGGGAGTCATATATGATTGCGGCCGATAGATCTCAGGCTATCGGCCCTGAGCGATCACTTCTGGGAGAAGTCCTCGCCGAAGTACTTCTCGGAGATCTTGGTCAGCGTGCCATCCTTCTGCAGCTTGGCGATGGCCTTGTTGACTTCCTTGACCAGATCGTCGCTGCCCTTGCGGAATGGCAGGTAGGCGGCCGGGGTCTTCTCGGACTTGGCTGCGATCTTGATGTCCGCGTCCGGCTTCTGCTTCAGGTAGTCGAGGGCGGCAAGACCGTCGTTCAGGGTCACGTCGGCACGGCCGGTGGTCAGTGCGTCGACGGCCTGCCCGAAGTCGTTGACCTGCACGATGGTGGCGCCCTTCTCCTGGGCGGTCTTGTTCCAGTTGGAGGTGCCGGTTTCGGCGGCATTGAGGCCCTTGACGTCGTCGAAGGACTTCACGCCCTTCGGGTTCTCCTTGGTGGTGATGACCACGCCGTAGGAGTAGGTGTATGGATCGGAGAAGTCGTACTTGGCCTTGCGCTCATCGGTGGCGGAGATCTGGTCGGCGACCGTATCGTACTTCTTGGCATCCACGCCGGCGAGCAGGGAATCGAAGCTGCCTTCGGCGAACTCGGCCTTGACGCCGACTTCCTTGGCGATGGCGGTGGCCACTTCAACATCGTAACCGGTCAGCTCGTTGGTCTTGGAATCATGGTAGCTGAACGGCGCATAGGTGCCTTCAGTTGCGAACACGATCTTGCCGGCCTTCTTGACCTGCTCCAGCGCGCTGGAGGAAGCAGCATCAGAGCTGGAACCAGCGGAGGAAGAACCGCAGGCAGCCAAAGAGAACAGCACGGCAACGCCGGACAGCAAGGCGACGGCCTTGCGGATTACATGATTCTTAGACATGACAAAATCCTCTCTCATAATTGTCATAGTGTGCACAACTGCATACGTATGGGTTTTATACCCTTTGCACATCAGGCTTGAGCCGCTGGAATCATCAGCACATTGTTGGTGGATGAAAGGAATTCCGCGGTTCGCTGCTCTTTCGGATGTTCGAAGATCTGCTTGGGATTACCCTGTTCAATCACATGACCGCCTTCGATGAATACCACTTGATCCGATGCCTCATAGGCGAACCGCATCTCATGGGTGACCATCAGCATGGTCATGCCTTCTTCGCCGAGCTGTTTGATGACTTCCAGCACGCCGTTGACCATCTCCGGATCCAATGCCGAAGTAGGTTCATCCAGCACCAGCAGTTCCGGGTTCAACGCCACGGCGCGGGCAATGCCCACACGCTGTTGCTGGCCACCGGACAATGTGCTTGGATACCGATCATGAAAATCAGCCAAACCCACGCGATCGAGCTGCTCGGCTGCGATCTTGCGGGCTTCCTCCGGTTTGATTCCTTTGGAATAGATCAGCGGCTCAGTCACATTCTGCAATGCGGTTTTGTTCAAAAACAGATTGTAATTCTGGAACACGAATCCTATTTTCGAACGAACTTTCCGGATTTCCGCCGACTTCGTGGTGGTCAGATCCACCGGTCCATCGCCGAAATCAACCGTGCCGGCATCCGCATGCTCAAGAAAATCGAGAATGCGCAGCAGCGTGGATTTGCCCGAGCCAGAGGGGCCAATGACGGTGACCACGCTTTTGCGCGGGATGTCAAGGTCAAGCCCGTCAAGCACCTTCGTGCCCGCAAAGCTTTTGCTCACTCCCCTGATCCGAATCATTGGCTTCCTCTCATACATACATCCGCAAGGCATAGTTGATCCCGCATATTCGCCTTACTATAGCCATGCCGATTTTTCCACGCTACGGCGTGGCTATATGCATTACCTATAGGCAGCTATTGGAGATCACAATGGCAATATCGTATCCCAGCCATGATTCCATCAGCTCACAGCGATACCCGTTGACAGCCATGCACCGCCCGCACTGGTAGACAATCGACTTGTAACCTGTTATCGGTTTTCCCGATTGCCACGCCCTACGCTTCCCGCCATTGCCGTGCTAGGTTCAAAATCGGTATGGGAGAGAGCCATCGGCTCGCACCCGCCAACGTAATCGATCGTATTCGTCGGTTTGGGGAGTCATAGCATGTCGCAGTATGTCCGCGTCGGCATCGAAGCATTGCAGGGCTTTCTTTCTGCTGTTTTCGAGCGCCGTGGCTTTAGCGCGCCGGATGCCGGCTTCATTGCCGAGACGCTGATCGACGCCGACCGGCGGGGCATCGCCTCCCATGGCATGCAACGCATGGCCATGTATGATCACAAACTGCGCCACGGCATGATCGACCCAGCCGCACAGGTCAGCGTAGTAAGCGATATCAAAGCATGCGCCGTGTTGGATGGGCATAGCGGCATGGGACAGCTGATCTCCCGCGACGCGATGAAACTGGCCATCACCAAGGCCCAGGAACATGGCATCGGCGTCGTCTCGGTGCGTGATTCCAATCATTTCGGCACCGCCGGCTATTGGGCGCGTATGGCCGCCAATCAGGGATTGATCGGCGTCGCCATGACCAACAGCAATCCGTTGACCGCGCCCACTCACGCCGGTCTGCCGGCATTGGGCAGCAATCCCATCGCCTTCGCCGTGGGGCAAGGAGACGATCAATTCGTCTATGATGCGGCAACCAGCACGGTGTCGTTAGGCAAAATCGAAGTGCTGGTGAAACTCGGCGAACCCATCGCCGGTGATTGGGCGGTGGATGAGCATGGTGCCGCCGAGCATGACAGTGCCCGCATGATGGGCAAAATCAGTGCCTCGCCACGTATTGGCGGCCTGACTCCACTCGGCGGATCCGGCGAGATGAACGCCGGCTATAAAGGCTATGGGCTCAACATGATTGTGGAAATCCTCACTGGCATACTCTCCGGAGGCGTGCTGTCCTGGGATATGAAAGGGCAGCATATCTGTCATTGCTTCGCCGCAATCGACTTGGAGGCGTTCGGCGGGGCCCAGTTGATTGGCGAGCGCGTCGCCGAATTATCCGCCCGACTACGCGCCCTGCCCTCAGTCGACGGACATCCCGTGCTGGTGGCCGGCGACAAGGAGCGAGAAGCAGCACAAAACAATGAGGATTCCATACCCGTTGATGCCGCGACGTTCCGCCAACTCATCACCATCGGCGAGCGCGCAAACGTCAGTGTTCCACAAACATGGCATAGCAATCAATACGAAGGTCCCGCACAGTAACCCATGAATCAGCAATCTGTACAACGCGATGCTCCGGCACGTCATCGCGACCCCAATCCGGTGAATCAGCATTTCGATCCACCCCAAGCCGTCATTCCGCAACTGGGCAATCTCACGGCCTCGGTGATTCGTGCGTTCGACCGTGAGGCCTCCTCCATTCCCGGTATTCTCAAGCTCACACTTGGCGAACCCGATTTCGACACCCCTCAGTTCATTACCGATGCGGCTGTGGCCAGTCTTGCCCGGCATCGCACGCATTATTCGCCGAATGCCGGCACGCCCGGTCTGCGGCAGACCATCGCCGACTATCTGCACCGCCGCCGCCATCTCAATTATTCGGCAGAAGACATCATCGTCACCGAAGGCGCGAGCGAGGCGCTAAGCAGCGCATTGACGGCACTGCTGGATCCGGATGCGGTCTTGGTGTATCCGACTCCCGCATTCGGCCTGTATGCCAGCATGGCGAAGCTTACTGGAGCCACCAGCATCCCGATCGACACCACAGACACCGATTTCGTGCTCACTCCAAGCGCTTTGGAACGCGCACTGCAATCAACGCAGGGGCGTAATACGGTATTGGTGCTTAATTCTCCGAACAATCCGACCGGCGTCACCTTCACCGCCGATCAATTGCAGGCGCTGGCTCAGGTTGTGCAACGGTATGACGTCACGGTATTGAGTGACGAGGTATATGCGGAAATCAGCTATGATGTGCGCCCGGCTCCTTCCATTGCGCAGTTTGCGCCTGATCGCACCATCGTGGTGGATAGCACATCGAAAAGCTATGCGATGACGGGCTGGCGTCTTGGTTTTCTTGCCGCCCCGCATGCGCTGGCCCTGCAGATAGGCAAGGTCCATCAAATCCATGTCTCCACGGCGGCGACGTTCACGATGGATGCAGCTCAGGTCGCCTACGAGCATGGGGACGAGTCCATCGGCCTTATGGTGGGGCAATACCGCGAGCGTCGCGATTATCTGGTGAACGCGCTTCGAGAGCTTGGTTTTTCGATGGCGCGCCCGTCCGGAGCGTTCTACGTGTATGTCAATGTGCCTGCCGAGTTTTCCGGTACTGGATATGACTATGCGCGGCTACTTGCGCAGCAGGCGCGCGTGGCAGGCATCCCCGGCGAGGCATTTGCCCCCGGATCCTCCCGCTATGTGCGATTCAGTTACGCGGCAAGCCTCGATACGTTGCATGAAGCCGTGCATCGAATCCGCGAGTTCATTGCATCCGGTCACCGCGCCGGCTAGCCCGTTCAACCAATCCCGTCAGTTCAACCCATACCCTGATAGCAAAGAAAGACCCCAGCATCATGACTTCCATCGCCTTGTACCACTGCATCGAGGAGGAGCAGCCGTTCGCCGAACAATGGGCGGCGGACCACGGCATTCATGTGGCATGCTTCCCGTTCGAACTGCATGAGGACACGCTCCACACCATTGAGGGGTTCGACGGCGTCTCCTACAAGCAGCGCAGCGCGCCAAGCAATCGCCCGGACTTCTACCAACGATTGAGCGCCTACGGCATCAAGCAGATCGCCCTGCGCTCGGCCGGCTATGACACCATCGATCTGATGGAAGCCGCGCGCAATAACATCCGCGTCACCAACGTGCCCTCCTACTCCCCTTCCGCGGTGGCTGAACTGACGTTATCGCATATCATGCGTCTGATTCGCCATGTGCCGCAGTTCGATGACCGCGCCAAGCGCCACGACTTCTCCGTATATGGTCTGATTTCGCGCGAAATCAGCGAGCTGACGATCGGCATCATCGGCGTGGGCCGCATCGGCTCCACCGTGGCGCGCATCTTCCACGCCTTGGGGGCCACGGTGCTGGGCAATGACATTGCCCCGAATCATGAGCTGGACGATATGCTTACCTGGGTGAGCAAGGATGAGCTGCTCGCCCGCGCGGATGTGGTGACGATGCACACCTATCTCGATGCCACCACCCGGCATCTGATGGATGCCCATCGCTTCGCGCAGATGAAGCCGACCGCTTACTTCGTCAACAACTCCCGCGGCGGCGTGGTCGATACCCCGGCGCTGATTGACGCGCTCAACAACCACGAGATCGCCGGGGCGGCCATCGATGTGCTCGAGGGCGAGGCGACACTGTTCGGCAACAAGCTGGATGCCGATGCCCCCATTGACAACCCCTATTACAACGCGCTTCACGCGATGGACAATGTGGTGATCACGCCGCATATCGCCTTCTTCACCGATATCGCGGTCAAGAACATGGTGTGGCAATCCCTGGATGATGCCCTTGCGCTCATCACCGGCGGCTCAAGCCCCCATGAAATTGCCCCGTATGACAATCAATCGCATAACAGTTGAATATTTGCGTCTTCATTGCCGTATGCGCTCTTCCTAGGAACGCATACGGCGGCAGGAATGAGAAAGGAACATCAACATGACCACTTGGCAAGACGAAGGCATTCGCATCCGCCGCATGGTGCCCGAGGATTATGAGGAGGCATATGCACTGTGGGAGCGCACGCCCGGCATGCATCTGCAATCGCTGAACAACACGTATGGCGGCATTGCGCTGCTGTTGACCAAGAACCCGAATTCCTGCTTCGTAGCGGTGGACGCCGACGGCAGGGTCGTTGCCACCGCGCTTGGCGCCACGGACGGCCGTAAAGGCTACCTCTACCATGTGGCGGTGGCTGAGCAGTGGCGCGGGCATGGCATCGGCACCACGCTGATCAACCGCATCTACGACGTGTTCAAGGCCGTCGGCATCGTCAAAATCGGCATTCTGGTGGTGGCCGACAATGTCGAGGGCCAGGAATTCTGGAAGAAGCAGGGCTGGAACACCCGTCCTGATGTGATCTACTTCGATCACAATCTCTGATTCTTTGTATGTTCGCGCACAATACGGAACCTGCGCGAACATACAAAGGCTTTGACAGGCTAAATTGTTCGTATGTTCGCGCACATGTCATCAGTTGCGCGAACATACGAACAATTCGCCACAGTTAAGGGGCTTTCGCCACTTCCGAAAGCCCCTTGCGACTACTTGCTGGCCACGATGGCCACGTAATTGCCTTTGGTATACCCCTCGATCGGGTCTTCAACGGCATCCTT
Source organism: Bifidobacterium cebidarum (assembly GCF_009193305.1). Taxonomy (GTDB): domain Bacteria; phylum Actinomycetota; class Actinomycetes; order Actinomycetales; family Bifidobacteriaceae; genus Bifidobacterium; species Bifidobacterium cebidarum. Next base: position 16,399 of record NZ_WBVS01000011.1, read on the forward strand.
CTGGTACGGAGGATTGGCAAGCACCGTCTGGAAGAACTTAAGGTCACGGTATCCGATACGTTCAAGCAACGCCGCATACCAACTGATGGTATGCCAGTTCGGCTTGTAGGCATGCGTATTGAGATTGAAGAACGTCGTGCCGGCCAGAAGATCATCGATATCATTGCGGTCGATGTCGTATTTCTGCGCCAGCTGCAGGATAATGCCCAGCGCGCTTTCCTCAGGCACATCCGTCAGTACCAGACGCCCGCCTTCCGCCAACACGTCACGATTGCGGGCGAAGGTCTCCTCGATCTCATCATCCGGGATGAAGCCGAAACTGGACCCGTTATAGACGATGGTGTCGTACGGCGCTCCCGCATAGTCGTAGTCCTGCGCGGTGCTTTGCGTGACATGAAGCCCTTTTCTTCGGGCTTCGGCGCCCAAAGCGGCCGAAGGCTCCACGGCTTCCGCCACTTCGATGCCATACCGTTCGCGCAGCAACGTCTCGAAAATGCCCGACCCGATACCGATGGACAGGATTTTGCCGGGGTCTTTCGTCGTCAACGCCCGGTGCAGCAGCCGCAAGCGGGATTCATAGATGTTGGGGCGCGCCTTCCACGTCTCGTCAAGAATCGCACCGTTGTCCTGATATCGGTCGATGTATGGTTCGCTCATCAGCGATCTCCTTATTCTTCGTTGCAGCAACCGGAGCCGCCGGAAGCCGCAGCGTCAGCGTCTTCAGTGGTGGTTGTGCCGGTCTGATTGGTGAGCTTATCCGTTACCGGGTCGGCAGCCTGATGGGCGCTGTGGTCAGCGTGGTCGGCATGATCGCTGACCGTGCTGGAAGTGCTGGATGATTGCGTTGCATCAGTGCTGGTCGTATTGCCGCAGGCGGCCAGCCCCACGGTCAGCAATGCCGCGCACAGCACGCCGAACGCCGCTTTGCTCCAAGAATTGATTGCCATAGTGTTCTTTCCCCTTCTCGTTATGATTCCCTGTGGTTATTTGACCGCGACGAGCGCCACGTAACTGCCTTCCTGATAACCCGGCACCACAGGTTCTACGCTCTCGTTCTGATAGATCAGATGTCTGCGCAACGTCTGCCAAGTGAGGAACCGCGAGAATCCACCATCTTCGAGCAATGCCTGGTAATCCTCGGTGGTCCGCCAGTATTCCTTGTGCGGCGTTTCGGCACTGTACCAACTGGCGCGCAATACCTGGGAGATATAGGATTCACCGTCGATTCGGAATGATGCCTGCACCGCCAGCCCCAATGCGCTGGCAGGCGGCACATCAAGCAGCGCCAGAACACCGCCAGGCTTCAATTGGCGATAATGCGCCTGGAATATATCCCGAAGATCATGCTCATTGATGAATCCGAAGGCGCTGCCGTTGTAGAAGATCGTATCTATCGATAATTCCTCGAACGGCACATCCTGAATCAATGCCTCAGTGACTTCAAAGCCACGTGCCCGAGCCTCGGCCGCCAGATTGGCCGAAGGTTCGATGATGCGATGCACAGTATAGCCATCGCGTCGCAACGCGTCTTCATATGAGCCGGTGCCTGCGCCCACGGACACCGTGTATCCGCTCTGCCGCGTGGCACCCAGAGTGATGGCTGTTTTCACAAGCGCGAGCTTCGAAGCGAAGATGTTCGCATGCTCGCGCTCGAAGTCATCGAAGTACTCGTGGCGGAACACATCGGTCATTTGACGTTCCTCAAAAGCTCGTCGACCTTGTCGGTACGCTCCCAAGTGAAATCGGCGTCATCGCGGCCGAAGTGACCGTAGGCGGCCGTCTTGCGATAGATCGGTCGGCGCAGGTCAAGCTCATCGATGATAGCCAGCTGACGGAAATCAAAGGTTGCAGCCACCGCGCGCTGGATCTTTTCACGATCGACGGTTTCAGTGCCGAAGGTCTCCACGTCGATGGTGATGGGCTTGGCCACACGGTTGAAGTAGCCGAGCTGCACCTGCGCACGGCGGGCGAGGCCGGCGGCGACGATGTTCTTGGCGGCCCAGCGTGCGGCGTAGGCGGCGGAACGGTCGGGCTTGCGCGGATCCTTGCCGGAGAATGCGCCGCCGCCGTGTCCGGCGATGCCGCCATAGGTGTCGACGATGATCTTGCGACCGGTCAGGCCGGCATCCGCCTTCGGGCCGCCATTGATGAACGCCGAACGGTTGATCACCACTTCGGCCTCGTTCGCGTCCACGTCCAATGTGGCGAGCACCGGCTCAAGCACTTCCTTGCGCACCTGTTCGCGCACGTCCTCCACGGCGATCTTGTCGGAGTGCTGAGTGGAGATCAGGATATGGCGTATGGCCTTGGGCGAAGTGATGTTGTCGTTCGCGTATTCCACGGAGACCAAGGTTTTGCCGTCTGGGCGCAGGAGCGGAATGATGCCATTTTTACGCACGTAGGCGAGACGTTCGGCAAGACGGCTGGCCGCGTAGATCGGCAACGGCAGCAGCGCCTTGGTATCGTCCGCGGCATACCCCACCATAAGGCCCTGGTCACCGCCGAACGTGTTGTAGGCTTCCTCCTTGCTAACCTGCTTATCGTCGCCGTAGTTGCCCCAGGCACCACCGTCGTTGCTGTCGAATTCACGCGGACGGATGTTGTTAATCACGCCGGCGCCTTCAGGATCCAAACCGCTTGCGGCGTCCGTATAGCCGATATCGGCGATGGCCTTGCGCACAATGGCCACATGATCGAGCGTGCGCGGCGCCGATACTTCGCCTTCCACGACGACCAGACCGTCTTTGGCGGAGGTTTCCACGGCCACGCGTGAATCCGGGTCGAGGGCGAGATAGGCGTCGAGGATCGAATCGGAGATGATGTCGCAGACCTTATCCGGGTGGCCTTCGGTCACGGATTCCGAGGTGAGTAGTCTGGTCATTGGCGGTTTCCCTTCTGTGGTTGATATTGGGTTGGTTGATGATTGGGTTGACGGTAGATATGGGTAATGCAGTGAAGGCTGCCGGCCGTTAGAACGTGGCGATGAACCGTTCCAACGCCTGTTCACCGAAGCGCAAGGCTTCGACCGGCACGCGCTCGTCGATGCCGTGGAACTGGGCGATATAGCTGAACCCCTGAGGCACTTTGAGCGGCATGAATCCGCAGGCCTCGGCATTCGGGCTGATCTGCTTCACCTCCTTGCTGTCGGTTCCACCGGATGATAGGAAAGGCAGCACTTCGGCCTCGGGATCGAGGGCATGCAGCACCGCCGCAATGCTGGTGAAGAGTTCGGAGTCGGGATCGGTCAGGTAACCGTTGCTGCGGTGAATCGGGCTCACGCTGATGTCGGGGCCCGCCAATGAGGCGAGCGTCTCGAAGAGGTGGTCTTCCTGGCCGGGCAGTGCGCGCCCATCCACCAAGGCGGTGGCTTTGGCGGGCACGATGTTCACTGTGCTGCCCGCATCGATTGAGCTAACGTTGAACGTGTTGCGCAAGGATGATGCCACCCATGGCGAGGTGGATCCCGCCGACTGGATGAGCCGTTGAATCGTCTGGGCATCATACCGCTGTGCGTCTGATGCCGCTGTGCGACTCTCTGTACGATCGACCACTGCGCTCAGTCCGTTAAGCAGCGCCCGTGTCACCGGGCTCAATTCCACCGGCCATGGATAGTGCGCGATGCGTACCGCCGCTTCAGCGACGCGCACCACCGCATTGTTGTGGTTGATTTGCGAGCCGTGCGATTGCGTACCGGAGGCTTCCAGCCTGAACCATTGCGTGCCTTTCTCCCCCACCTGCACGTAGTAGACGCGTCTGCCTTCCACGTAGTCGGAGAATCCGCCGGTTTCGCTGATCACATAGCCGATATCGGCGAACAGCTCAGGGTGGTGTTTGGTAACCCAGTCCGAGCCGATATGGCCACCGGCCTCCTCATCCGGCAACAGCACGAATCGAACATTGCGCCGCGGGCGGACGCCTCGCCTGGCCAGCGAACGAATCGCGGCAAGCGCCATGGCGACCATGTCCTTCATGTCCACCGCGCCACGTCCCCAGACGCATTCGATGCCGTCTGGGTCGGTTGCAATTGCACCGGACAATGGGTCCACGGACCAATCGGATGCATTGGCAGGCACGGTATCGAGATGGCCGTGCACGAGCAAGGTCGGCAGCGTCGGGTCGATGCCGGTGATTTCCGCTGCGAGAATCGCGCGGCCCGGCTCGCTCTCCTCAATGGTGGCATTGATACCGACTTCGCTCAGCTGCTCGCGCACCCAATCGGCTGCGGGACGCTCATTGCAGGTGCCATCGCCATTGTTGCGCGTATCAAAGCGAATCAGCCGTCGAAGAAAGGCAACAGCCTCATCGCCGGCAGCTTGAGCCTCGTTCGCGAGTGCGTCATGTGCGTTGGTAGTCAATGGAACCCCTCGATCTTTGCCAGCCACAAATAGTGGAATCCCCCGATTCGCAAAGCTTGCAATGTTGAATTGCTGGCAATCGTATGGATGTCGGCATGGCACGTCAACCGTCGAAAAAGCCGTGTTTCAGCCATTCGCGGTATAAGCCGAATATTGAGCCCGTTCGCATATGGCGGTTTTGCGCGTCTCAACGAGCCTGGTTCACCGACCGCTATAACGGGAACACTGAGACGGGTATAAGCAATGGATATAGAGGAGTTCGCCGGCCGGCTGCGACCATAATCCACACATTGACGAGACCATAAATTTTACCGATGAGTAGCCCGGAACGCCTGAATGCCGAAGCTGATAGATTGTGTGCCAAAGACCCCGGCCGGGGATGCCGGGGAACGTCGATTTCCATTGGTTATCGCCAATGAATCACTACCAAGAAGGGGTTTCATGTCTGACCATCAATTCGATACCTCACAAGTGCATGCCGGATTCGATCCCGGCGCCAACGCCGATTCGGTGACGCCTGTCATCTATTCGAATGCGGCATTCTGGCTTGAGAACTCACAACGAGGCCATGATGTGGCCAATGGTGATACTCCGGGATTCCTGTATTCGCGTGTGTCCAATCCCACCGTATCGTTCCTGGAGAAGCGCATCGCGGAACTGGATGGCGCCAAGGAAGCCGTTGCGGTCGCGTCCGGCATGGCGGCGATCACCTATGCCCTGCTTAATGCGGCGGAAGGCGGCGGCCGCATCATCGCCCCCTATGACGTATATGGCGGCACTTTCGATTCGCTGCGTACGCTGCTGCCCCAGTTCGGCGTGCATACGGATTTCGTGGAAGACATCAACGACCTTGACCACATCGCATCGTTGATCGGCGACCCGGACGGCAAGGGCGAGACCGACGTGAAGGCGATCTTCGCCGAATCGGTTTCCAACCCGACCACGGTGATCACCGATGTCGAGGCTCTGGCTGAGCTGGCCCATCGTCATGGCATTCCGCTGATCATCGATAACACGCTGCCTACCCCGTATCTCTATCGTCCATTGGAGCATGGCGCGGATATCGTCGTGTATTCCACCACCAAAGCCTTGAGCGGCCACGGCAATGCCATCGGCGGTGTGGTGACCTCCGGCGACTCCTTTGATTGGAGCAATGGCCGGTACCCGCAGTTCACCAAGCCTGAGTTCATCTTGGGCGAGGCGGCCGGCCGTAAACCACGCAGCTTTGTTGAGGCCGCCGGCCCGTTGGCGTTCATCCGCCGCCTGCGCTTGAAGTATCTGCGCCTGACCGGTGCCGTGCTTGGCCCGTTCGAGGCGTATCTGCAGCTTATCGGTTTGGAGACGCTGAGCGAGCGCGTATCCAAGGAGACATCCTCGGCTGGCAAGGTGGCCGCGTACCTGTCCAATCAGCCACATGTCACCGCCGTCAATTATTCCGGACTTCCCGGCAGCAAACAAGCCGATTTGGTGGCCAAGCACTACCCGCTGGGCATCGGCTCGGTACTGTCGTTTGAACTGGAAGGCGGGGCCGAGCAGACCGCCGCGTTCATCAATAGCGTGAAATTGTTCAGCTATTTGGCGAATATCGGCGATGCGCGTTCGTTGATTGTGGACCCGGTGAACACCACGCATCGTGAGTTCACCGAAGAGGCCCGCCGCATCAACGGCGTGGACGCCACCACTATTCGACTGTCCATTGGTCTGGAGAATCCGGACGATATCATCGCCGATCTGCAACAGGCGTTCGAAAAGGTGTACGACTGACATCCCACCTATCAGGCGCAAACACAAGGGGACGATCACAGCGATCGTCCCTTTCTTTATGAGCCAAGCATACCTTTCATTGTTCTCGATTGGTTTCCTCAGCCGGCATGCATACCTCTCCCAATCAAAAAACGGCTTCCCTCAATCGAGGGAAGCCGCATGAATAGGAGGAAAACTACGATGAATCAGTCGTGATTGTGCACGTTGAAGTGCAGCTTGGTCAGCAACTCCTTACGATAAGCGGTAAAGTCATCGGAGACGCGATCGCGATGTGCAAGGTCAATCGGCACGATTTCCTTGATGCGACCTGGGCGCGGGGTCATGATGACCACACGATTGCCCAAGTAGATTGCCTCATCCACATCGTGGGTCACCAGAATCATCGTCATGTGGTATTTCTCCCACAAATCCAACAGACGATCCTGCAAATCGGCACGCGTGAAGGAATCCAAAGCGCCCATCGGCTCGTCGAGCAGCAGCACTTCCGGATGATCGATCAACGCGCGGGCGATGGCCACGCGCTGCGCCATACCACCGGAAATCTGATGCGGATATGATTTTTCGAATCCGGCGAGTCCCACCTTATTGAGATATTCGCCGACTTCATCCTTATGTTCCTTGTATTTGCCCTGCGCCTTCAAACCGAAGGCAATGTTCTCCTCCACCGTCAGCCAAGGGAACAAACTGCCTTGTTGGAACACGTAGCCACGTTCAGGATTCGGCCCTTCTATCTCATGGCCTTTGAACGTCACTTCACCGCGCTGCGGCTTGTCCAATCCGGAAATCAGACGAAGCAACGTGGTTTTGCCACAACCGGAAGGCCCGATGATGGAGATGAGCTCGCCTTTGCGGATATCAAGGTTCACGTCGGACAACGCCTGGGTGACGCTGCCGTCATCAGCGACGAAATCACGCTCGATATGCTTGATGGAGATGATTAGCTCGTTGACGTTCCAATCCACGGAAGCGGAGGAAGTCTGCGTTTCGGTTGCCACTGCGGCGCTCATTTCACCAATCCCTTCTGCCAACGCAGCACACGGCCACGCACGATTTCAAGAAGTTTCATGATCAGGGAGAACAGCACAGCCATCACCACAATGGCCGCGAGAATCTCATTGTATGCGGACCAGGCTTTGGCCTGATCGATGTAGTAGCCGAGGCCACCGGGCTGTCCCATCATCTCGGAGATGACCAAGGTCAGGAAGGACAGGCTGTTGGCCATGCCGATGCCGGTGAAGATGCTGGGCATGGCGTGAGGGATGGCCACATGGAAGAGGATGTACGGGGTCTTCGCGCCCAACGTACGGGATGCTTCGACCAGCATCTTCGGTGTGCTCTGAATGCCCTGGGCAGTGAGGAACGCCACCGGGAACCAGGAGCAGATCAACAGCAGGAACACCGCGGCGATGAACGGGGTGGGCATCAGCGTCAAAGCGAACGGCATCCAGGCGACTGCCGGGATCACACCGGTGATCTTCAGCACCGGGAACACCCAGTAGTAGGCGCGGGCGAACCAGCCGATCAGCACGCCGGTCAGTACGCCCAACACCACGCCGGAAGCGAAACCGGCGGCGAACAGGCGTACGGAATAGAACGTGTTCAAGGCCACGTAGGCACCATCGGTGACGAACGGCTCCATCACCTGGGAAGGGCCGGGGAAGAACGGCTGCGGCAACACCTGCAGCTTGGTGCCGGTCACATCCCACAGCGCCAAGGCAAGACCTGCGACGAAACGGAACTGCGCACGGTACCGGAATCGTGCGGCATCCTTGGGATTGCGGCCGTCAACCACGCCGATCACCACATACAGCACGGTAAGTGCCGCCAGCAGGAACAGATACGCTTCCTGACCGTTCAACAGGAAAATCCAAATCTGCCCTTGCTTGAATTCAACTGGAGCCACCTGCGGGAACACCAGATTGATGATGGCCGCGATGACGAATCCCGCAGCGGAGAACGCCACGACAAGCGGATACGGTACCGCCCGCACCACGCGCTGCTCCTTGCGCTTTGCTTCAACACCCGAAGCCACTTCTTCAGCTGCAGCGGCAACTGACTTCAATGCGGATGCCGCCTGCTGCGCATCCCGCGCATCCAGTTTGACGGCTGAGGCCGGCGACTTGACTACGTCGGCTGTGATACTGCTCATTTTCGGGTTTCCTTCCGATAACGATTGATTATTGTTCCGCGTTCCCGTGAAACGCCAGTCCCGCAATTCCAGGGCGGAGGGCCCTGATTAACCTTCACTCGTCGAATCACTGCTCAACGTGAAGCATCAGGGCCGACCGTCATGTCATTGCTGGTTGTGTATATGCCCTTCGGATCACAGATCGATCTTCTGGTAGGCCTCCTTGGCGAAGGCGTCAGGATCGTTGGTCTTCAGGAAGCCGATCTTCTTCAGACCTTCGGAGAAGAACTGCACATCGTCCTGAATCTGTGCGGCCTCGTTGTCCTGAACGCCGTAGTCGTAGTCCTTGAACAGCTTGACGATCAACGCCTTGTCGTTGATGGTGGAGTACTTGTTCTGCATCACGATGTCGGCGGATTCCTCAGGGTGCTGGGCGATATAGTCACGAGCCTTGTTGAGGGCGCGGATGATGGCGGCCATCTCGTCAGGCTTCTCCTTGATGATCTTCTCGGAGCCGTAGAGGAAGCAGCAGAAGCGCTTGGCGAACTTCGGATCGGAGCCCAGATCGAAGATGATGTCCACAGTGCCCTTCTGCTCCTGGATGGTGGGCAGCGGATCCCACAGGGCGGCGGCATCGATCTGGCCGTTCTGCAGAGCTTCGAACTCGAGGTTGGCGTCGTCGAACGGCAGATACTTCACATCACCGTTCTTCTGATCCACGTTGAGGCCCGCATCGCCGAGCCACAGGTTGGCGGCCTCATATGGCGTGCCACCAATCTCATCAACGCCAATCGTCTTGCCCTTCAGATCCTGAGCGGTCTTGATCGAAGAGCCCTTCTTGACTGCGATCTTGATGCAGCCCTTGTTCAGTGCGCCCACAACCTTGGTCTTCACGCCGTTCTCGATGGACGGGAAGAACTGGAAGTCGCCGTTGGTCACGGCGAAACGACCGGTATCAAGACCGACCTTACGGGTTTCGGTATCGGCGGTCACCAGCTTGGCGTTGATGCCCTCCTCCTTGAAGAAGCCCTTGGCCAGTGCAATGCCGATCGGCGAGCTGCACAGCGAGCTGGACTTCGGGAATTCCACTGTGCCGTATTTGTAATCGGCACTAGCGGTATTGGAACTGGAGCTACCCGTGCTGCTGCTTGGTGCAGAGGTGCTTACTCCACAGCCACCAAATGTCAGTACGGTCAGCAGCACGCCGAAAATGGCAGTGCCTTGCATGATGAGACGATGCTTAGTAAGCATTTCCCCAACCCCTCTCTCTGAGCCATTCCACACTACTTGTAGAGCATCAATAAATACCGCTCTGCATAAATGGTTCTCATTGATAATTCGCGATTGCTGATTGCTTTCGCCCCTCGCTTGTCTCATGGCTTATACCCAACAAGTCCACGTTCTTGCGAAGTACTTTCATACTACTTCGCAACGTCGGTAAAACCGCGAGATTTCAACGTTTTTGGGTTCTGGATATCCGATAGCACGGTATATGATTCGCTTATATGCGGGATATAAATATGCGCGATACGTCGTGCAACGTACCGCGCATAGCAAGCTTGAATCATCGTATGCTATCGATGATTCGTTTATTCAAACACACTGATTGATTTTATGACAGCAGATTGTCGATCTGTTGATCGAGGCCTTCAATATCGCTCTGCTGATCACCAAGTGCCTCATAGGCCTTTTCCAACGCTTGGCCAAGATCCTCAATCAAATCATCCACATCCTCAATGCCGACGGACAGACGAATCAGCTCGTCGGTGATGCCGACCTTCAGACGCTCCTCACGAGGCAGCTCGAAATGCGTCATGCGGGCCGGCAGCTCGGCCAGGCTTTCCACTGCGCCCAGAGACACCGCGAGACGGAACACCTTGAGGTTGTTAAGCACCACGGCCGGATCCACACTATCCTTGACCTCGAAGCTCAGCACACCACCGGCGCCTTTCAGCCCCTTGGCGGCAAGTTCACGATCACCGCCCTCACCCAGGCCCGGGTAATGGACCGTCTTGACCAGCGGATGCTTCAGCAGATAATGCGCGATGGCGGCGGCATTCTTCTGCTGGCGGTCCATACGCAGCGCCAGCGTCTGGATGCCGCGACGAACCGCATCGCATTCGGCCGGGGGCAGTATGCCGCCCAAACGGTTCTGCGCGAAATAGATGCGCTCCGCCAGATCCTCGCTGGAGGTGACCACCAGACCGGCAATCACGTCGGAATGGCCGGCAAGATACTTGGTGGCGGAGTGGAGCACCACGTCAGCGCCCAGATCCAGCGGCTGCTGGTTGTATGGGGTCACGAACGTATTGTCCACAATCACCAATGCGCCGTATCGATGGGCGATGGCCGCAATGCGATTCACATCATTGACCTGGAGCAATGGGTTGGTGATGGTCTCGAAGTAGACGGCCTTGGCTGGCGCGGTGTCGCCATTGCCGCTGATGGCGCGCTCCAGACGCTCGAAATCATCGGATGTGTTCACCGTGGTCAATCGCAGTCCCCAACGGGTGAAGTGGTCGTTCAGCTGCGAATAGCTGCCTCCATATACATTGTCTCCGGCCACGATGCGGTCGCCCGGCTTGAAAATGGACAGCACAGCATGAATCGCAGCCAGACCGGAAGCGAACGCGAAACCACGCGTACCGTGTTCCAGCTGAGCGATCTGCTGTTCCAGGAAATCACGGGTCGGATTGCCGCTACGCGCATAGTCATAACGTGGTGAGGCACCCACGAACGGGAACGTATAGGTGGAGGAATTATAGATGGGCGGATTCACAGCCCCCGTATCGTTGTCGTGTACTGGCAAGCCATGAACGAGTTGCGTGTTGAATCGTGCCATAACGTATATTCCCCCTCGTTATGCGGATAGCATGTTGTCGATGCGATCATGTCAACGCGCGAGGCATTGACATTCCTCATGTCAGCTGCATCAGTTGTTTGTTGTGCTCCATAGTCCAGAAGGCTTTTGGGCTTGATATGACCATACTTCACCTGCGATGCCTATAACCCGGCGTTGTTATACGCATTGCTTATGGGCTGTTAGAGGTATGGCTCGCAAAGTCAGGAGGTGCGCATATTCAGCCGATTGCGGCATCGTCGGCAATCTGCTGAAGAAATTGCCTGGTACGAGATTGTTGAGGATGCTCGAATATCTGCTCCGGAGATCCTTCCTCCACAATGACTCCGCCTTCCATGAAGACCACATGCGTAGCGACATTACGGGCAAATCTCATCTCATGAGTCACTACGATCATGGTGATGCCTTGATTCGCCAGATTCTTCATTACAGATAGCACTTCACCGATCAGTTCAGGGTCCAAAGCGGAGGTCGGCTCATCGAAGAAAATGACCTCGGGCTTAACGGCAATCGCACGTGCAATCGACACACGCTGCTGCTGACCGCCGGAAAGTTGGGAGGGATAGTAGTCGTATCGATCCGACAGACCGACTTTATCCAATGCTTCCTTTGCGATTCGTTCCGCATCCTCTTTCGGCACACGATGCGCGCAAACCAATGGTTCCATAACGTTTTTCAGCGCCGTCTTGTTGATGAAGAGATTGTAATTCTGGAACACAAACCCTGTTCGTCTGCGAACCTCAAGAATCTGCTTATTGGAGGCATCATGCAAATCGTATACATCATTGCCAAGCTGCAACGTGCCGGCATCAGCCCGTTCCAAATAGTCCAGGCAACGCAGAAACGTGCTCTTGCCCGATCCGCTCGGGCCGAGTATCGCCACGACGTCGCCTGATTGCAGGGAAAGACTGACATCCCGTAACACGAGATTGTCTTCGAACGATTTTTTCACGCCAGAGACGATCACCTGAGCATCTGCCATATATCCATCTTCCTTACGTTATTCAGTGCACTGAAATCCGAATATCGTGTTTCATGCGAGATCACGCACGATATCGTCCGAGAACATGCAAGCACCCCGCCATGCACCATTCGATGATCAGCGCGATGCCCCAATAGATCAAAGCCGACGCCACATATGCCTCGACAAGGTTATACGACTGCATTACCGGCTGCAGAGCCGAATTCATCACATCCATGACTCCGACCAAATAGGTCAGAGCCGAGGCTTTCAACAAACCAATCAGCATGTTCGTAAGATTCGGAATCACGGCAGGAACCATCTGCGGCAAGACAAGACGATGGATGACCTGCCATCGGGTAAGTCCTGCCGCGTATCCAGCCTCGTACTGGCCTTTCGGAACGGAAAGCACGGCACCCCAATACATTTCCGTGAACATCGGAATAAAGGCCCAACTCAGAATAAAAACGGCGAAGTACATGATATTGACATCACCGACCCGCACGGACAGGTGCAAAGCCGACGCCACTGGATTGAAGCACAGCATGTAGAGCACATGGCCGAATACGATAAACAGGTAGAGCGGTATGCCTTTTTGAACAGTCAGCACGATCTGGATGATTTGCGGCAGTACCGGAACCTGGAACAGGCGCAATGCCACGATGGCCAATCCGATCACGGTGCACAAGAAAAACGGTCCGATGACCATGATCAACGATTGAGGAATAGCGTGCAATCCGGCGATGAGTGCAGAAAGAAACGAGTCCCAATGGAATTCCATATCGTATCCTCACCTGCCAAACGTGACGCGTTTGTCCAACAGGGTAAAAGCCCATTGCAATACGATGCTGATGATGATGAACAGCACCGCCGCCGCCGCATATGACTGCAGCAATCGCCCTGTTGCGCTACCGAGATTGGCGGCCTTGCCCATCATGTCCATAACACCAACAGCCGCTGCCATGGAAGTGGACTGGAACAAATACACCACATTGACTCCGAATCCAGGCAATGCGAACTTGGCGGCTTGGGGGATGACAATTCGCCTGAAGATCGCTCCCCGAGTCAGCCCTGCCGCCTCACCAGCCTCATATTGCCCGCGAGGAACCGATTCCAAAGCGCCACGGAATAATTCCGCGAGATATCCGGCCGTATTAATGCCGAATGCCACAATGACGAAATACAACGCGGATAAAGCGTCGATGTCCACACCGGTAATCGACTGCACCAGTAGCGGCAGGCCGTAATACACGATGAATACCTGGACGATTTCAGGAGTGCCGCGCACAAACGAGGTGAAGACAATGGCAATCTGCTTGGCAACAGGAATGGAGAATACCCGCACGAAGGCCAGCAGTAATCCCAATAGGACGCCAATGGCCAACGAACCGCCGACGATGAGCAATGTCATAGGCAGTTGCGCCGCGATCTTTGGAATGAAATGAATGAAACCATTCCAAGTAAAGTAATCCCCCACTATTCCTCGTTTCCCCGTTTGTGCGCAGCAACGTATGGAAGATACTCAGGCCACCGACTTGGTGTAGTCATCCCCCAGATACTGCTGAGACAACTTGCTCAGCGTGCCGTCGTCAGAGATCTTCTTCAGACCCTCATCAAGGGCCTTGGCCAGTTTGGTGTCCTTCTTGCCGACCAGGAACGACGTCTCGGACTCTTGAATCGGCTCGCCGACCTTCTTGGCCTTGCCCTTCAGCTGCCCCAGATCGAAGGAAACAGGATCGGAATAGGTGGCATCCACCGCACCGCTTTCCAGAGCAGTAGCGAGCTGCTCGCCAGACCAGTTCGCGTACACCAGATCGATCTTCTTGTCAGGATTCTTCTTATTGAACTCTTCCAGCGTGTTGGCCACATCCGTGCCCTGTGTAGCTGCTACTTTCTTGCCGGCAAGATCTTCAATGCCCTTGATGGAGGCCTTGCTGTTGTTGCTGACATAGATATACGCCGGAAGATACAGGTGGTATGGCTCAGTGAGGTTGTACTTCTGCTTGCGTTCCGCGTTGACGGTGAACACGCATGATGCAACATCCACCTTGCCGGAGTCCAAGGAAACGATAATGTTCTGGAAATCCAGCGGCTTGTAATCGAACTTGTAATCAGGCAGCGCGTCATCAACCGCTTTCAGCACGGCAATCTCATATCCGTCCAGATCACCATTCTCATTGAGATAATCAAACGGCTTATAGGCATTGTTCACGCCAATGGTAACGGTCGTGGTCTGTTCTCCACTCGCGCTCCCCGCCGCGCCGCAAGCGGTAAGCCCAAAAACGGTTGCAGCGGCTAAACAGATGCCGGCCACACGCTTGGCAGTAGATAATGCGTTCATGGTTATTCTTCTTTCTTTTCTCTGATTCGATAGCAATAATGCGATTGGCCCAAGCATCAACAATGCTCATTGAGCCTGAAACTCAAGATTCGCAGGTAGCGGGTCGCTAATGAGCCGGCTCCAGGCGAATGCTCCGCGCTCCAATTGGTACAGCTGAATCAATGATGCGGCAATGCCCTGTGCACCATTGAAATACCCAATCGGGCGGGTAATGACATCCTTGTGCGCATGCTCCCAAGCTAGAGGCCACACTACGGAGCCATCATCCTGAACTTCAGCCTGGCCAAGAAGCACTCGTGCCGACCGCCGAGCCAAAGCCTTCCAACGCGGATCGCCGTCATGCGCATACAATCCGATGAAGAATTGCAGGAGCCCGGGAACACCGCAGCAATACGACAGCGTGTTCCACAAGCCAAGAGACTCATGCTCAGGAGCCCCCAACGCCTCCAACCCGTCGACACGATTGCCGATGGCATGCAAATAAGCGTCATCACCGGTGAGCTGGTACAGCTTGAAGAACAATCGCGCAATGCCCGCCACACCGGAGCAAATGCCGAGCCAATACGTCGACCCTTCCTGCGAGGAGGAAGTGGCGTTGAGCACGCCGCCGCCAACAGGCGTCGCCTGCTCATCGAGATACAAGGCCACATCTTTGGCGGCCTTCAAATACGTTGCATTATCGAATACGTCAGCAAGGACTGCGAACAGATATCCGATGCCCGCACTGCCTACCATGAATCCGGGAATAGTGGCATCACTGTATGCGCGGAATTCGTCGAAACGCAATGCTCCGCTATCAGTGCGAATTCCCTTGGACAATATATGGCGAGCCGCCGATTCGATAAGTTCACGCAACGTCTCGTCGTGCTGCTTCTTAGCGAGGTATAGCTGCGCAAGAAACAGCAATACGCCACCATCCAACATCAACACGGCGTTATCCGTCCAGTACGATCCGGTCGCCTGGCTATGCACTTGGCCACGATAGAAATCAGCAATCCGCTCCGCTGCCTGGAGATACCGCTCGTCATCAAATTCCTGGTATGCATCAAGCAGTCCCAACCCGGTCCCTGCAATGCCGTAGTGCAGTCCCAGCTCCGAAAGAGGGAACGGTGGATTGGACGGGGATTCAATGCCAAGATGCCAATGTTCGGCCGTGTAATCCGCAGCGCCTTTGGCTATGTTCTTGTATCGTTCATCACCCAAAGCCTTATATAGCTTGATATAGAAGTAGTAGCCGCCGGCTGAACCATGGTGCAGCGTCACGTCGATGCGATCCTCACCAGGGACCCTCCAATAGATGCCGTCTGCATCCGAGACCTGGAACCTACTGATGTAGCGTTCAGCGGCAAGTGCCGTATCACGGTAATCCTCAATCGTTTCGGGATCACGGGCAAGATATGCCTTGCCGTCAACAAAGCCATACCGGTTATTATCGTCAGTCACTGTATCGTCCTCATCAGTATTATTGGCGGATTCGAATACCATTCACATGCCATTACCAGCAACGGACTCAATCTAAAGCATCCCCATCAGCAACACGTTGGGCTTATTATCGCGGTTTGATGTGCAAGTCCATAAGCCACGTTTATATGCACATACGCATACACGCATAACACGCATGACGCATGTGGCATATCAGCAAACGACTTTGGCTCAATGGAGGGTGACAGCCGTCACAGGGGAGGACGGCAGGAACCGGTTCCCGCTGAGGATGATTTCGCGAACCATAGGCCAAACAACATACATGCTCGATATGGCCTCGGACTTGCCTCGCAGCAGGCTGGTCCGAGGCCACCACCATATCGAGCATATGCGAGCAATCAGGCAAATACCCCGGAAGTCAGCTGGTTGAAAACGTCGGACTGGGCGTGACGCTCGATATAGCGTTCGAAAGCGATATCGAACGCCTGACCGAGATCTTCAATCAGGTCGACGGCGTCTTCAATGCCGATGGACAGACGAACCAGTTCATCGGTGATGCCGACCTTGAGACGCTCTTCACGAGGCAGTTCGAAATGCGTCATGCGACACGGTAGTTCGGCGAGGCTCTCCACCGCGCCCAGCGATACCGCAAGACGAAACACGTGCAGGTTGTTGAGCACATCCGCAGGGTCCACGCCGGGCACCACTTCAAAGCTCAGCACACCGCCCGCGCCTTTCAGACCCTTGGCGGCAAGGCGCTGGTCGCCCGCGCCGGGCAGACCCGGGTAATGCACGCATTTAACAAGCGGATGGGCAAGCAGGTAGCGGCCCACGGCGAGCGCATTCTCCTGCTGACGATCCATACGCAGTGCCAGCGTCTGGATGCCGCGACGAACCGCATCGCATTCGGCCGGTGCCAGAACACCGCCCAAACGGTTTTGCGCGAAGTAGATGCGGTTGGCCACATCCTCGCTGGAGGCCACCACCAGACCGGCGTTCACATCGGAATGCCCGGCCAAATACTTGGTGGCGGAGTGAATCACCACATCGGCACCGAGCTGCAGCGGCTTTTGCAGGTATGGGGTCACGAACGTGTTGTCCACGATGGCGAGCGCACCGAAACGGTGGGCCACTGCTGCAATGCCGCGCACGTCATTGACCTTGAGCAGCGGGTTGGTGATGGTTTCGAAGTAGACGGCTTGCGCTGGCGCGATGCCGTTCGCGGGATCGCCCTGCACGGCAGCCGTGAGAGCGGTCAGGTCCTGGGTGTCGATGGAGACGACTTTGAGACCCCAGCGGGTAAAGAATTCATTGAACTGCGAGTAGGAGCCGCCATAGATGTTGTCTCCCACCACGATGCGGTCGCCCGGTTTGAAGATGGACAGCACGGCATGAATCGCAGCCAGGCCGGAAGCGAACGCGAAACCACGCGCGCCTTCCTCAAGCTGGGCGATCTGGCGTTCCAGAAAGTCACGGGTCGGGTTGCCGCTGCGCGCGTAATCGTAGCGGGGCATCGCGTCGACCCTCTCGAAGGCATATGTCGTTGAGTTGTAGATCGGCGGGTTCACGGCTCCGGTGTTGTTGTCGTCAACCGGCAGTCCGTGGACGAGCTGAGTGTTGAACCTGGTCATTGCGCACCCCCTTTAAGTGTTTCGTAGCGCGAGCCATTGCGTAGGGCCGTTCCCCACGCGGCACGATTACGACGATAACGCGGCAAGCCCGCAATGTCACCGGCGTGGCTATATAGGTTGCTTATAGATGGTTATGCGCACTCCCGCTCAGGCCTGTGCGCTGCGCGGATTTGAGCCGATAGCTTGCTCGGTGACTACACTGTGAGGCATGAAGATATCCAAGGCGCTGACCCGGCTCAAGGGCTCTGAATCCTCCCCCGTGTTCCTGCTGCTGCATGGCTGGGGTTCCAATGAATACGATCTGCCTGACCTGCTGAACTACTGCGGTGCCGGCTCGGCTGACTATGCGAGCCTTCAGGCTCCCATCGCCTATGGCATGGGATACACATGGTTCGGCGACTGGGCGCACGAAGGTGTGCCGGAGGGCGCTTCGCTCGAACGTCAAGCGCTCGAAGCCGCTCAGGCCATCGACGCCTGGGTCAGTGACAACATTCCTGCGGACCGTCCTGTAGTGACGATGGGATTTTCGCAAGGCGGCCTATTGGCCTGCCATATGCTGCGATTCAATCCTGAACGATATGCGGCTGCGGTTTCCTGCTCAGGCTGGCTCGCTCCCGGCGCGATGCCGGGTGACGCGGAGCTGAAGACTTTGCAACGCCCGGTGTTCTATGGCCACGGTGCGGTTGATGACATCTTCCCCGCCGCCGACGTGCAGGCCATGAGCGCTTTCTGGGCTGAGCACAGCGCACTCACCGAACAAATCTATCCCGGCATGGCGCATTCCATCAATATGCCGGAAATGCGCGATATTCAGCGGTTCCTGGAATCGAATGATTTCGTACGGCCGCAAATCTGGTAGGTCAGCTCGCGTAGTCGAGGTGTTTGAACTCGGGCACCTTGTACCATTTGACCGGATAGCCGGCACCATGCGCGCAGAAAACCGAATCCGGGGTGTTCTCCAAATCTGATTCCGGGTCATACCCGGCTGCGCGAATCACCTGATCCTCGTTATGGCATGGCCGGTATCCACCGAATGTGGCGGAGAATCGGCCACGGCCATGCGTGTACTGGCTGACCTCCATCGCATAGTCACGCATTTCGGATACCGGAGCAGAACCGGTGATCACCGCGTACTCGCCATCGTCGGCAGGCGGGTCGAACGTGCCGGCCATCCGTTGAATGTCGCTCATCGCGCGACCGATCATGTCGCTCGGCACCTCAAGCCTGAACCGATACCACGGCTCCAGAATCCGGCAATTGCCAGGCTCGCTCGTATCGGGACGTTCGTCAACCGGCGTTTGCGGATGACCGTCGACTCCGGCATGCGCCTCCATAAGGCCCTGACGAATCGCCCGGTATGTGGCTTGGCGGAAATCACCGCCCTCGGTGTGCTTCAAATGTGCTTTGCCGGCCACCAAGGTCATCGTGATATCGGTCAGCGGCGCGCCGATCAGCACACCCAGATGCTCCCGTTCGGTCAGATGGGTGAGAACCAGTCGCTGCCAATTGCGATCCAAATCGTTTTCGGACATCGCCGAGGCGACGCGCACACCACTGCCCGGCTCACCGGGTTCAAGGAGAATATGCGCTTCGGCATAATGGCGAAGCGGCTCAAAATGGCCAACGCCTTCAATCGGCTCGGCAATCGTCTCCCTGTAGAGAATCGAACCGGTGCCAAACGACACATCCAAGCCGAATCGTTCAGCCAAGGTCTGTTGGATGATCTCCAGTTGCACCGCGCCCATCAACTGCACATGGATTTCCTGCAAACGTTCCACCCAGACCACATGCAGCAGTGGATCCTCATCCTCCAATTCACGCAGGGCGGCAAGCACCTTATGCAGGGTCAGATCATCGAATTGCGGACGTGGAACTGCGGCTTCGTTCGCAGACGCCTTCTGCGACTCGCCAGCATCCTCAGATGCATCTTCAGCCGTGGTGGTATCACGCACTCCCGCACCGGTGCCGGCTGATGCTTCAGCACCTGCCGGCAATACCGTGTAGGTGAGCACCGGCTGCAATGCAGGAGCCCCTGCATCCGGCTCTGCTCCGAGCCCTGCACCAGGAAAGGTCTGGGTCAATCCGGTTACCGCGCATACCCCACCAGCCGGCACTTCGGTCACGGTCTCAAATTTGGCACCGTTATAGACACGAACCTGATCGATTTTCTCGCTCCACTGCTGCGTTTCCGGGTCCGCGGCCGAAGCAGAAGCGTTACCATGCACCACTTCCTTGGCTTTGAGCACACCACCGGTTACTCGCAGCCATGTCATGCGATTGTGCTGACCATCGTGCGCGATCTTGAAGACTTTTGCGCCAAATGTCTCGGGCCAGACACGTTCGCGGGTGAACAGCTCCATGCCGTCGAGGAATTCCTCTACTCCGTCCAGCTTCAATGCCGAACCGAAATACGCAGGGAACAGCTCGCGCGCCTGAATCATACGGCCAACCCGATCAACAGTCAGCTCCCCATGGTCTAGATACTCGTTCATCGCTTGTTCATCAAGTGTGGCGATATCCTCGGCATCATCGCCGAAATCCACAGCACTCGTTGCATCAACATTGGCGGGGTCCTTGATGCACGGGAATGGGGATACCGCGTCGCTGAGGCGTTTGCGCAGTTGGGCAAGCACCGCTTCCCTATCGAAGCCTGCGGCATCGCATTTATTGACGAAGATGAATGTCGGCACATGATAGCGGGCCAGCAAGCGCCACAATGTCCCCGTATGGCCTTGCACGCCATCGGTGCCGGATACGACCAGGATCGCGTAATCCAGCACATTCAACACTCGCTCGGTTTCCGCGGCGAAATCCACGTGGCCTGGCGTATCCAGCAACGTGAGTTTCAGGTCGCCATGCTCCACCAATGCCTGATGGGCGAAAATCGTGATGCCTCGGGCCTTTTCCAGCGCATTCGTATCCAGGAACGCGTCACCATGGTCCACGCGGCCGAGCTTGCGAATCTCACCGGATCGATACAGCAGCGCTTCGGACAACGTGGTCTTGCCGGCGTCCACATGTGCCACAATGCCCGCTACGATCCGCTTCATACTCCCTGCTTTCCGACCAGCTTTCGCCCGCCTCAACCCACACCAATATATACGATGGCGTCGCTCACGAACGCAAGACGAACCCGAACGTATCGTTTCCATGAATTCACGGAGATTATCGCTCCGAATCGCTTGTCATGGTCTGTTGGAATTTGTTGACGGTGATAGGCTTTGTGTACACGTTCGCCTGTGGGGAGTCCAGTGTTGGGCTAAGGCGAATGGTGAGAGAAAGGACTCACAGCATGAGCGACGAACACACCAACGACGAAGTTCAAGGCAACGGGCAAATACCATTTGACCAGCCCTCCACTCCGGCACCTGATACTCAGCCGGCCAATGAACCAGCACAGCCCTCTGCGCCAAATCAGCAATTCCCTACACAGCCGTTACCAAACCAGCCGCAGCCTTGGCAGCAGCCTGTTCAAGGTCAACCACAACCTTGGCAACAGACCCCGGCACCCTGGCAGCAGTCCATCCCGAACCAGCCAGGCCAAGCCAACTATCCGCAGTTCAGTCAACAACCAGGTCAGCCATACTTGTATCCGCAACAACCCGCTCAGGGGCAGCCCGGGCAACCAGCACCCTGGCAACAAGTACCTGGTCAGCATCAATTTGCGCCGAACACGCCACAGGGTCAACCCGGGCAGCAGTTTGCCGGGCAGAATGCCCCAGCATGGCAACAGCCTATGCCAGCTCGTCCTGGAGCACCGGTGCCTCCAGGCCAACCGGTTCCCGGATATCCACAGCAACCCGGTATGCCGGCACCGAACAAGAAGCTGTCGCACAAAGCCCTTATCGGCATCATCGTCGGCGCTATTGCCGCTGTTATTGCCATCATTCTTATCGTGGTATTTGTGGTGAAGCCAGGATCGTTGGCTCAGGACGATTACATTGATGCGCACAAGCAAACCACTGAGATGTACACGAAGTACAGCAGGGTTTCCTCCAGCCTGGTGAACGCCATGTCTACGGCATACAGTTCCACATCCAAGTTCACCAAGGATGACGCGTCCAAGATCAAAACCAAGGTGAAGGCATTCGATGACGCCAACGCCCAGTTCGCTCAGATGAAGGCCTACCAGAAGGACGAGGATGTCAAGCAGGCGTTCGACAAGTATCAGACCAAGGCGAAGAAGTTCTCCACGTGGGCGAATAATCTTGCCGACACCGCCGTGCCGATGAGCGAGGCCACGCAAGCTTGCGATCAGGCGCCTTCCTCCTCCTTGTATGACAGTGATTTCTACACCTCGTACGATACGTATATCTCCGATTGCACCGCCGCCTTGGATAAGCTCACTGATTCCAAGGTGAGCGGTATTCCGGAATATGCGAAGTCGCTCAAGGACTATCTGACCTCGGTTAGCGACATTCTCAAGCAAATGCAGGCATTGGGGAACCCGGATACCATCGAATACGGTACCAACGCGTACACCCAGATGTCTGACCTGATCGACAAGTTCTATGAGGTGCAGTTCCCGTATGACGCGTCGACCAAGCTCAGCGATGAGTTCAGGGATGCCGAAGAGAACGCGGATCCGTCCAAGGAGCTGAATGATCTGACCGACAAACTGCAAGACATCATCACCGAACGGGCGAAGTAGTCTCGCATCTAATCCGGCCCTATCGCCCGACCCCGTTGGCGTGCGTTCCGCTGATTCTTCGGCATGACACCACCACACCAGCGGGGTCGTACCATGTCGATTCCGCTACAATAACCATGCGAGCATGCACAACAATGCCGAACAATGCTGAATGTTGAAGCACCATGAGGAGCAATCGTGACTAATTCCGGTATTACCGTTTTCGGAAGACCCTCTCAAACGCAGGCGGCGTATGAGGTTCCATCCGAGCCGGATGCATTAGGCTTCCCTCGTAACTATGTGACGCTTGATTTGGAGACCACCGGCTTCTACCCGAATCGGTGTGCGATTACGGAAATCGGTGCCGTTCGTGTGCGTGACGGGCATATTGTCGACCAGTTCCAGGAGTTGGTGAATCCACTTCGTCCGATTCCGCGGCAAATCACGGCCTTGACCGGTATCAGTGATGCGATGGTGGCGGATTTGGATCCGATTGATGACGTGCTCCCCCGCTTCATCAGTTGGCTGGCTGATACGCAGGCGGATTCCATTGCCGAGCCCATCGTGGGTCATAATGTCAGCTTTGATTTGCGCTTTCTCGACTACAACACCCGTCATATTGCCGGCGTGCCTTTTGCATGCATGGATTATGACACCATGCAGATCAGCCGTGTGCTCTTCCCTGCGCATAAGCATCATCGCTTGGCTGATCTTATCGTGCGTTTTGGCATTGCGGAAAACGAGGAGCACCGTGCGCTGAGCGATGCCATCCAAACCCAGGAATGCCTCGAATGGATGCATCAGTACACCGCTGAACACTGCGACGCCGCAGCCATCGACTGGCGTTCGGTGCCGGCGAAAACCAGCACCGAAATCATCCATCAGCAGCTTATACTGCGTTAATCGTCTTCCAATACGAAGGAAGCCCCTGCGCATATCGAGGGGCTTCCTATCGAAGCATTGATTGCTTGGCAGACCGCTGATGTGTGCAACCGCGTCCAGCGGTGCTACGGCTGACTGCAATCAGCCGCGTTTGGCGACCAGCTTTTCGGCATCCGCAGTTAGCGATTCCATAATGGCATGCTGTGCGTTTTTCACATATTCAAAGCCACCGGCATCCGCAAACGCCTTTTTGGCTTGCGGGTCATAGGAAGCGGCTTTGGTGACGTGCGCGATGGCCACCAGCACGTTCGGCCATTGCGAGTCGGGCGCGTCATTGCCGAGTTCGGAGTAGAAACGAATGGTTTCCACATCATTGGGGTTGGCACCATTGCCTGGAGCGGACTTCAGAGCTTCAACGATGCCAGCCAGATATTGCTTCATTGGATATTTGGTTGGAATGCTCATACTTCATACGGTAGGAGCATTCCAACGATTTGTTAAGCGGGAACCGCCGATAATTGAACGGTTATATTCTGTGCGATTATAGGCCGTATTCCTTGGCGATGACATGCCAAAGGTCTTCGGCTGCCTGATCAACGGTGTTGTTGACGATGGTGACGTCGAATTCGCCTTCCGCAGCCAGTTCCACCTTCGCGGTCTCCAATCGGCGAGCCTGCTGCTCGGGGGTTTCGGTACCACGGCCGATAAGGCGACGCTTCAGCTCTTCGAAGCTCGGCGGCGCAATGAACACGTACACCACTTCGAGGCCGAGTTCAGTGGCACGCTGCTTGACGCGACGTGCACCCTGCAGATCGATTTCGAGAATCGTCGGCACACCCTGGGCCAGATGCTCCTCCACCGGCTTGAGCAGGGTGCCATAGTGAGCCATGCCGTGCACTACAGCGGTCTCCAAGAATTCACCGGCCTGCTCCTTGGCCAGGAATTCATCTTCCGTGAGGAACCAATAATTGACGCCATTGACCTCACCCGGGCGGGGCTGACGGGTGGTGGCGGAAACGGACACCCATACTTCAGGGTGATCGGCGCGGAGCTTCGCTTCCACGGTTCCCTTGCCCACAGCGGTCGGGCCGGTAAGCACAATCAGACGGCCTGCAGGCGTATGTTCGCTCATAGTTTCTCCTCAATACCAACTTGATGAATAACGAAATATCGGCACTCGTATGCTGAATGCCGATATATGTGTACGTTTCCCAATCACTAGCCAAGCAGTGAATTCCTCACATGCTTACGACCGGAAGTCCTTCAGGGCTTACTTGGTCTGCTCGCCTTCAGCGGTGGCCTCCATCAACGCCTGGCGCACGTCAAGGGCGATGGATTCGGTGGCCTGGCTTAGGGCCGCGATATCCGGGCCGTGCGAGGCGATAAAGCGGGAGACGGTGACCAGTACGTTGCCACGGGTACCCTTGAACACGGTCTTCAAATCCTTGGCCTCGGCACCCTGCCAGCCGTATCCCGGAGACAAAATCGGACCGGTGAACTTGGAAGGATCCACGCCGGAATCCTGCATCCATTGACCAATGGTTGCGCCAATGATCAGGCCTACAGAGCCCATGCCGTCAATGCCGGCATTGTGCTTCTGCGCGGTGGAGGCGATGCCGTATGCCACCGTGCGGCCCTTATATTCACCGCTTTGACGAATCGACGTTTGCAGGCTCATGCCTTCGGGATTCGAGGTCAGCGATGCGATGAAGACGCCGCGACCGTTTTCCAATGCTTCGGAAATCAGTCCGTTCAATGAACGGGCGCCATAATACGGCAGCAAGGTGATGGCATCAGCCAGCATTGGTGCGCCCGGCTTGAAGTAGGCATCGGCGATGGCGGAAATGGTGGTGGACAGGCCACCGTGCAGGCAGTCCACGATGGTGATGACGCCCATCTGACGGGCTGCATAGAGCACGCGCTCGAGCGCTTCGAATCCCTTGGATCCGTAGCGCTCGAACATGGACGATTGGAATTTCACTGCAGCCGCTCTGCCGTTGGCTGCCTGCAGCATACGCATGGAGAAGAGTTCGGCGCCTTCGGCGTCGACGTTGTACCCCCAGTCGGTGAGGAGCTTTCGATGCGGATCGATGCCTACGCATAATGGTCCGTACTTGGCCATCGAATTGCTCAATCGTAAACCGAAATCGGAACGCTGAGCTTGTAGCTCCTCGCCGCTGGTGGTAACCATCAGAACTCCTGTCTCTCCAATTCGAACAGCTGCTTCGAATGATCCTGGATGCTCATGATCTGGTAATCATTATGCTTCACGGCCTCGATGGCGAGCAGCGCTGCCTGGAATTCCGTAACGGTGGTGAACTGCGGCAAATCGGCGGCAATAGCGGCCGCACGAATGGAGTAGCCATCGGAGCGGGAGCCACGGGAGTTCGGCGTGTTGAGGATCATGTCGATCTTGCCGTCCTCGATGAGCTGAACCACGTTCTTGCCCACGGAACCTTCGGCGTGATGCACAACCACCGGCGCTTCCGGATCGGAGTCCATACGCGTGCTGATCTTGTCGACGATGTTGGAGTCGATGCCATAACGGCGCAGCACGGAGGCGGTGCCTTCGGTGGCCCAGATCTTGAAGCCGAGTTCCACCAGACGCACGGCGAGCAGCGGCAACTGGCGCTTATCGGTGTCGTTCACGGAGATGAACACATTGCCGGAGGTCGGCAGGCCACCTTCGTAGGCTGCGAGCTGGCTCTTGGCGAATGCGTGCGGGAAGTCGCGGTCGAAGCCCATGACCTCGCCGGTGGAGCGCATCTCAGGCCCGAGGAGGATATCCACGGTCTTGCCCACCGGGGTGCGGAAGCGCTTGAACGGCATCACGGATTCCTTGACCGCCACCTGCTGGCCGCGGTGCATCACGCCACCGTCGCCCTTGGGCAGCAGCAGGCCGTTCTTGCGCTGGTCTTCGATGGTCTCGCCGGCCATGATGCGGGCCGCGGCCTTGGCCAAGGCCACGCCGGTGGCCTTGGATGCGAACGGCACGGTGCGGGAGGCGCGCGGGTTGGCTTCGATCACATACAGCGTATTGGCCATGAAGGCGTACTGCACGTTGATTAGGCCCTGCACGTGGCAGCCCTTGGCGATGGCGTAGGTGCCTTCGCGCAGGCGACGAATCTGGTCGTCGGACAAGGTGGACGGCGGCAGGGTGCAGGCGGCGTCACCGGAGTGCACGCCGGCTTCCTCGACGTGTTCCATAATGCCGCCGATGTACAGTTCCTCGCCGTCGAACAGGGCGTCGACGTCGATTTCGATGGCGTCCTGCAGGAACTTGTCGATGAGCAGCGGGGATGGCAGACGGCCGGAGACCACGGTATCGGCCTGAGCTTGGGCCAGTGCGCGATCGACGTACTTGGTCAGCTGCTTGTCGTCGTAGACGATTTCCATGCCGCGGCCGCCGAGCACGTAGCTCGGGCGCACCAGCACCGGGTAGCCGATGCGGTGGGCGGCGTCCATGGCCTCTTCGAGGCTCAGGGCGGTGCCGTAGCGCGGAGCGTTCATCTCCGCCTTCTTCAGCACTTCGCCGAAGAGCTCGCGGTTCTCAGCCAAGTCGATGGATTCCGGCGTGGTGCCCAGAATCGGCACGCCGGCAGCCTTCAGACGTGCCGCCAGAGACAGCGGTGTCTGACCACCGAGCTGCACGATAACGCCCTTGACCGGGCCCATCTTCTTCTCGGCCTCGTAGATTTCGAGCACGTCTTCGAAGGTGAGCGGCTCGAAGTAGAGGCGGTCGGACATGTCGTAATCGGTGGATACGGTCTCCGGGTTGCAGTTGACCATGATCGTGTCATAGTCCTTGCCGAGCTCCTGCACGGCGTGCACGCAGGTGTAGTCGAACTCGATGCCCTGGCCGATACGGTTCGGGCCGGAGCCGAGGATGATCACGGCTTCGCGTTCACGCGGACGCAGTTCGGTTTCGTCGGCGTAGCAGGAGTAGTAGTACGGCGTTGCCGCATCGAACTCGGCGGCGCAGGTATCCACGGTCTTGTAGACCGGGCGGATGCCGTAGTTCCAGCGAAGCTCACGAATGGTGTTCTCGCCCTCGTCGCCCAAGCCGCGCAGATGTGCGATCTGCACGTCGGACAGACCGGCGAGCTTGGCCTTCTTCAGCAGCTTCGGCGTCAGGGTTTCGGCTGCGCGAACGGTCATGGCCATGTCGTTGATCAGCGTGATCTGCTTCAAGAACCACGGGTCGATCTTGGTGGCGGCGTACAGCTGCTCAACGGTGGCACCGCCCCAGATGGCGCGCATCAGCTGCAGGTAGCGGTGCTCGGTCGGCACATGCACCTGTTCGAGCAGTTCGGCGACTTCCTCGGCGGACGGCTTGGCGCCATCCCAGTTGAAGCCCATGTGGCGCTTGTCGATGGAACGCATGGCCTTGCCCAGGGACTCCTGGAAGTTGCCGGCCAATGCCATGGCCTCGCCCACGGACTTCATCGAGGTGGTGAGGGTCGGGTCGGCGCCCGGGAACTTCTCGAAGGCGAAGCGCGGCACCTTGGTAACCACGTAGTCGATGGTCGGTTCGAAGGATGCCGGGGTGGACTGGGTGATGTCGTTGCGAATCTCGTCCAGCGTGTAGCCAAGAGCCAGCTTGGTGGCGATCTTGGCGATAGGGAAGCCGGTGGCCTTGGAAGCCAGAGCGGAGGAACGGGAGACGCGCGGGTTCATCTCGATGACGATGATGCGGCCGGTGTCCGGGTGAATGGCGAACTGGATGTTGCAGCCGCCGGTGTCCACGCCCACGCCACGGATGATGGCGATGCCGATATCACGCAGCTTCTGGTATTCGCGGTCGGTCAGGGTGAAGCATGGTGCCACGGTGATGGAGTCGCCGGTGTGCACGCCCACCGGGTCAACGTTTTCGATCGGGCAGACGACCACGACGTTGTCGTTGCGATCGCGCATCAGCTCGAGCTCGAATTCCTTCCAGCCCTCGATGCCCTCTTCGATCAGCACCTCGTCGGTCGGCGAGTAGTGGATGCCGGCGCCGGCGATGCGGTGCAGTTCCTCCTCATCATGGGCGATGCCGGAGCCCAGACCGCCCATGGTGAAGCTCGGGCGCACGACCAGCGGGTAGCCGAGTTCCTCAGCGATCTTGTCGCATTCCTCAAGGCTGTGGGCGATGCGGGAACGTGCGGATTCGGCACCGGCCTCATCCACGACCTTCTTGAACAGCTCACGGTCCTCGCCGCGGTCGATGGCTTCGAGGGATGCGCCGATGAGCTCGACGTTGTACTTCTTGAGCACGCCGGCCTCGCCCAGTGCCATGGCGGCGTTCAACGCGGTCTGGCCGCCAAGGGTCGGCAGCAGCGCGTCCGGGCGCTCCTTGGCGATGATCTGTTCGAGGATCGGGGTGGCAATCGGCTCGATGTAGGTGGCGTCGGCCATCTCGGGATCGGTCATGATGGTGGCCGGGTTCGAGTTGACGAGGATGACGCGGATGCCTTCCTCACGAAGGACGCGGCATGCCTGGGTGCCCGAGTAATCGAACTCCGCAGCCTGACCGATTACGATCGGGCCGGAGCCGATGACCATCACGGATTTGATGTCGGTGCGCTTCGGCATATCACTTACCTTCCTTGCTATTGGCGCGGGCGTCGCGCGGATTGTTCTTCATCAGTTCGCAGAAACGGTCGAACAGGTAGGCCGCATCGTGTGGGCCTGCTGCGGCCTCCGGATGGTACTGCACGGAGAATGCGGGGATATCCACGCACTGCAGGCCTTCGACCACGTCATCGTTCAGATCGATGTGGGAGACGAACACCTTGCCGTACTTGCCGTTCTCGAACGGGGCATCCACCGTCTCGCCGATCGGGGCATCGACCGCGAAGCCATGGTTGTGGGCAGTGACCTCCACCTTGCCGGTGGTCAGGTCCTTGACCGGCTGGTTGATGCCACGGTGGCCGAACTTCAGCTTGTAGGTGCCGAAGCCAAGCGAGCGGCCCAGCAGCTGGTTGCCGAAGCAGATGCCGAAGAACGGGTAGCCGGCATCCAGCACCTTCCTCAGCAGTTCGATTTCCGGACCGGCCTGTTCCGGGTCGCCCGGGCCGTTGGAGAAGAAGACGCCATCCGGGTTCAGGGCTTCGATCTGCTCGAACGTGGTGGTGGACGGCACCACGTGCACGCGGCAACCGCGTTCTGCCATGCGGTGCGGGGTCATGCCCTTGATGCCGAGATCCACGGCGGCCACGGTGTAGAGCGGCTCCTTGCCCTCATATTCACCGCATGGCTCGATGGTGTACATCTCCTTGGTGGAGACTTCGTCATAGAGGCTCAGGCCCTGCATCTGCGGGGTGTTCTTCACGTCTTCCAGCATGCTGTCGATGTCGCGCAGCTTGCCGGTCTCCGGATTGAGCAGCGCCTCACCGGAGAAGATGCCGGCGCGCATCACACCGGCGGAACGCAGGTGACGCACGAGCTTGCGGGTGTCGATGTGGCTCAGGGACACGATGCCGTTCTTCCTGAGGTCATCGTCCAGGCTGCCCTCGGCACGCCAGTTGCTCACGTTCGGGGAAGGGTCGCGCACTACGTAGCCGGCGACCCAGATGCGGGAGGATTCGGGATCTTCGCTGTTCACACCGGTATCGCCGATGTGCGGGAAGGTCTGCACCACGATCTGGCGATCGTAGCTCGGATCGGTGAGCGTCTCCTGGTATCCGGTCATACCGGTGGCGAAGACGATCTCACCGGTCGTCTTGCCCAGGGCGCCATACGGCTCTCCCACATACACCTGTCCGTCTTCCAAAACGAGGACTGCATCGTCCTTGTCATACATCGGAATAGCGATGGTTCCGGACTCGTTCTGGCTCACCAAAACCCCCTTATGCTGTTTCGGGTATTCGTACCAAGGTTAACGGCCAGCTAAGACTCACACGCCGCCTTACTGGAATACGGCATGCAAACCATGCCTCGCTGGCGAAGGCATCCGGTTGGTACCGGTTCACATGGTGCAAGCAATTGCCACTTGCCCATGAAAAAGCCTCCCCGCAATGGGGAGGCTTAATCAATAACTATTCTTCCGTCTGCTGATTATCAACGGACGGGACTGCGGAATCAGCGGCGTCGGCGGACTCGCCATCGCCGGGCTCCTGCGCTGCGACATCAGCCGGTTCGGCGTCCTTCGCATTGCAAATCGCGGAAAGCAATCCGTGAATGAACGCCGGGGCATCGTCATCACACAAGGTCTTGGCCAAGGCCAATGCCTCATCGATGGCTACCTTGTCCGGCACCTCGTCATTGAACAGAATCTCCCACGTGGCGATACGCAGAATATTGCGATCGACCACGCCCATGCGCCTGACCTTCCAGCCCGTGGAGTAATCATCCAGTGTGCGATCGATCTGGCGGCGATGTTCCGCCACGCCACGAACGATTTCAATGGCGTAGTCAGGAAGCGGGGTCTGAGCACCCGGGTGAGCGATACGCTCATCGAGCAGAGACAGGATATCCTGGCTCTTTTCATCTGCCTCATACAGGGTGTTCAGAGCTCTCTTACGCGCGGTGGAACGTGCCATACTGCTGCTAATCCTCCAGTGCTGCGGAAAGAATCAGTTCTCGCGGCCGGTGTAGGAGCCGTCTTCGGTGTTGATCTTGACGCGGTCGCCCTCGTTGATGAACAGCGGCACCTGGATCTCGGCACCGGTTTCAACGGTGGCCGGCTTGGTGCCAGCGTTGGAGCGGTTGCCCTGCAGGCCCGGCTCGGTGTGGGTGATGGTCAGGACCACGGAGCCCGGCAGATCAACGTTCAGCGGGGTGCCGTCGTGGAAGGACACGAGGCAGTCGGTGCCTTCGAGCAGGAACTTGGCCTTGTCGCCCACGAGGGTTTTCGGAACCATGATCTGGTCGTAGGTGGTCATGTCCATGAACACGAAGTTGTCGCCATCCTCGTAGGAGTACTGGAGGGTGCGGTTGTCCACGGTCTCGAATTCCATCTTCATGCCAGCGTTGAAGGTCTTGTCAACAATCTTGCCGGAGAGCACGTTCTTGATGGTGGTGCGCACGAAAGCGGGGCCCTTGCCCGGCTTGACGTGCTGGAACTTCATGACGGTCCACAGCTGGCCGTCCAGGTTCAGGACGGAACCGTTCTTGATGTCATTGGTAGTCTGTGCCACGTTATTCACCTGTTTTCAAATCAAACTTCTAGGGCAATGCCCAAAAATTGCCTCGGCAATTATGCCACAACGGGTATACAGAAGGGCGGCACGGTGTTGTATGTCATGCCGCCCCGCCCACGAGCAAACCGATCACTCGGGGCTTTTCAGAGCGCCGACCATGTCGATGCGGTCGAGCGAGCGGTTGGTGGCGAGGCTCACCAGCAGCGTGAAGGCGAGCGCCAGCGCTGCGGCGCCCGCATAGCAGAACCAGAGCACGTTCGGCACGATGTTCATGCCCGGCAGATCCAGCTGGCTTACGAGGAAGCCGAGCAGCGCGCGTCCGCATGGCATGCCGATTGCAATGCCGATGGCGCTTATCAGCAGCATTTCCTTGTTCACATAGCCATGCACTTCACGCTTGCGGAAGCCGAGCACCTTGATGGTGGCCAGCTCGCGTTCGCGTTCGGAAATATTCGTGCTGGCCAGCGTATAGAGCACCACCACGGCCAAGATCGCGGCCATGACCACGATGAAGCCGATCATGATGAAGAACAGTCGGAAGCTCTTGGAGAAGTCACGCTCCTGCTGGGCGGAGCTCGTCACCGATAGGTATTCGCTGTGTTCGGCAAGACCATCCGCAAACGCGATTTGCGCATCGTCGTCTCCGTTCACATTGATCAGGTCGGCGTTCGGTGCGTAATCCGTGTCGAATACTTTCTCATACGTGGACCGGCTCATCACAACGAGGTTACCGGTGTAGTACTGGGCGACTTCATGCACGGTGACGTCAGCCGTATTGGCCATTTGATCGGTAAGGTTCACGCTGGAGCCGGAGGTGAGCGCCAACTTGCGCGCGGCATTGGCAGTGACGATGATGTCACCATCCGCATATTCCAGCTCGATGGGCGATCCATCCGGCGTTTGCAGATTGATGTAACCATCCGTTGATTTGCCGTCCGGAATGACCATCAGCTGCGCGGTGAGCTTGGCATCGTCCGCCGCTCTGGAAGCATTGGAGGCATCGGAATGCTGCACCGGGGCAAGGGTGACGCTGCCCAGCTGCAGTGGCAAGGTGGATTTCACGTCACTATTCTGGTCCAGTGCCGTCTGTGCCTGGTCATGGTCAGCGGCTGAAGTCACGGCCATCACATCGTATGGCGCGATTTCACTGTGCTGACGCGGCATCAGCGTCAGAGCGGAGCTGCCCATACCGAATCCTGCGGTCATCAGAGCCGTGCAACCAAGCACGCCGATGAT
The DNA here is from genome assembly GCF_009193305.1 of Bifidobacterium cebidarum. Taxonomy (GTDB): domain Bacteria; phylum Actinomycetota; class Actinomycetes; order Actinomycetales; family Bifidobacteriaceae; genus Bifidobacterium; species Bifidobacterium cebidarum. The sequence continues at coordinate 48,732 of NZ_WBVS01000011.1, forward strand.
GACCATCAGCGCACGGGACTTGTAGCGGAACAGGTTGCGCGCGGCCACCTTGCCGAGGAAGCTCAAATGATTCCAGATGAATCCGATGCGCTGCAGCACGATGGTTTTACCTGCTTTTGGCGCCTTCGGTCGCATCAATTCAGCTGGCTCCAGCCGCAGTGAGCCAGCGCATGCGATCGTGGCGGCACCAGTAATCACCGCCACGAACAGCAGCACGCCGCCCAGTGCAAGGCGCCAGTCAACCAGCAGCGGATAGTTCGGCAACACATACATATTGGTGATGATGTTTCGCATGAACATGTATGGCAGACCAATCAATCCCAGCACATCGCCGAGCAGGCCGCCGAGCAGACATGCGGCACCTGAATACACCAAGTATTTGAGCATGATTTCGTGGCGTGTGTAGCCAAGCGCCTTATAGGTGCCGATGAGTCCGCGATCCTCTTCAACCATACGAGTGATGGCGGTCAGGCTCACCAACAACGCGATCACCAGGAACAGCACCGGAAACATGGTGCCCAACCGCGCGATCATTTCGGTTTGGGTTTTCACATCCTCATAGCTGGTCACGGCGCTGCGGTCGCGGATGATCCACTTGGCTTTCGGCATGGCATCCACAGTGCTTTTGGCTTGCGCTTCGGCTTCGGCAATCTTCTGTTCGGCGGCCGTTTTGGCCGGCAACCCTTCCGGCAGCGCCGTGACTTTGGCCTTTTGCGCTTCGATGGATGCCATGGCCTTGTCCAGCGCGGCTTGATGCACGGTATCGGTGCGCGCCTGCTCGCGTTCCTTCTGAATGGATTCGATATTGGCGATCGCATCATCAACGGCGTGGCGATAGTCGTCATCGTAGGTGTTCAGCGCTTTCGCACCGGTTACCGTGATAACCGCCGAAGTATAGGGGGCATCGTCGTCGCTGAGGGAATCTTGGGCAACGAACATCGGATAGACGGTTTTTGCACCGGAGACCAAAGCCAGCGGTCCGGTCGGGTTCACGATGTCGTTCGGGTCGATCACCGTGCCGACGATGGTGTACTTGCCTTCCGCAAACGTGCCGGACGTATTGGAATCATCAGGTTTGAATGTCAGGGTTTCGCCCAGTGCTTTGCCGCTATCGTTCAGGTACTGCTCGGTGACGGCGATTTCATGACCGGTCTTCGGCAGCCTGCCATCCTTCAGATATAGCTGCTCGATGCCCTGATCGTTCAGCGTGGTGACTGTTGTTGAGGATTGCTTGCCATCAACGGATGTGGTCACACTGGCCGAATGTTCGCCTGTAACCTTGGCCACACCATCGACCTGCCGCAATGCGGCAATATCGTCATCATCGAAGGCGAGGGTGGAGATGATGGCGATGTCATGCATTCCGGTTGAATCGAAGAAGTCGTCCAAGCCGGCGCGAATATCCTTGGCGATGGTGTTGAGACCGCCGAGCATCATCACGCCGACCGCCACGATCACCAGCATGGCGGTGAAGCGTTTGCCGTTGTCGGCGATGGCGCGCCATGCGTCTTTCCAGAGTGCTGTTTTCTTCATGGGTGTTCCTACCGCTCCCCTACCATTCGATATCCGCGATGGGTGTGGGATTCGAATTGCGCGTGATTTCGGTGACCTTGCCTGAGCGGAAGCGAATCAGACGGTCGCCCATCGGGGCGAGTGCGGAATTATGCGTTACGAGTGCCACGGTGATGCCATGCTGCCGGCAGGAGTCCTGCAGGAGTTGGAGCACTTCCTTGCCGGTGTTGTAGTCGAGCGCGCCGGTCGGCTCGTCGCATAAGAGCAGTTTCGGATTCTTGGCGAGGGCGCGGGCGATGGAGACGCGCTGCTGTTCGCCGCCGGAGAGTTGCGAAGGAAAGTTGGCGAGACGATTGCCGAGCCCGACTTTCTTCAGGGTTTCCCGGGCATCCAATGCGTTCGGGCAGATTTGCGAGGCGAGCTCCACGTTTTCCAGCGCCGTCAGATTGGGCACGAGGTTGTAGAACTGGAAGACGAAGCCCACGTCGAAGCGGCGGTAGTCGGTAAGTTGCGCTTCATCGGCTTTGGTGATGTCGTTACCGTCGACGATCACTGAGCCCGAGGTGGCGCAATCCATGCCGCCCAGGATGTTCAGCGTCGTGGATTTGCCTGCGCCGGATGCGCCGAGGATAACGGCGAGCTCGCCCTGTTCAATGTCGAAACTGGCATGATTCAACGCCAGCACCGCGGATTCACCGCTGCCGTATTGGCGTACCACGTCGTGGAATTCAAGGAAGGTCATATCAATCGGTCCTCTCTTGCGATGCCTTTATGATGTCGCGACTCCAAGAAATACATCACCATGTCGGGTAAATAAATCCACGCAATTCCACATTGTGTTGGGTTTATACTACGAAACCGCAGTACATGCGGAAAACACGATACGATGTTGAGTTATTGATTGCAGATGAGGAGCCAGAAAGAGGACAGTATGGCACGACCGAAGACGAGCGAGCACAGCGCACCGGAGAAAATGCAGGAAGCGTTCTGGCAACTGCTCGAGCAAAAGCCATACGCCCAAATCACCATCAGCGATGTCACGCGGGCAAGCGGACTCAATCGCAGTGCGTTCTACTACCATTACGGCAATATTCCCGAACTTGCCGATGACGCCATCGCGGCGATTTACGAACAGCCGGATATCACCGAGTTCATCGCGCATATCATCCGGCAAGATGAACCCACGGAAGGCATTCGCGCATACGCGTTGCAAAGCATCCAAATGCCGCAACGTCTCATTGCCATTCACAGGCTCTCGCTTATCGCCGGCCCTCACGGTTCCACAGGTCTTGCCACGCAGTTGAAAGCCCACGTCGTCGAGATCTGGTTGGCAACGCTCGGATGCGACCCGGACACATTGAATCCCGGCCAACGTATACTACTGGAATTCGCTTCAAGCGGCATGCTTGGTCTTCTCGCCAAAGCACCTGCACTGTTCACACGGGAGAATATCGAATGGCTGAGTCATTCCATATTGCCGGATATCATTGCCCAGCTCATCAATTCATTGAAACCGAGTACCGACAAGGCCGTGCAGTTACTGCCCGTAGAACCAAGAAATACGGCAGTAACTGCGCATATGCGTCGCCAGAACGCGCAGTTACTGCCTGAATAGACCGGAAAACCGGCAGCAACTGCGCGCAGGCGCCGCTCAAGCCTTCAGTTACGCTCCTACAACCCCACCTTCTACAATGGTTGCAACACATCAGTTGCGAACAGGGGACAATACATCATGGAACTGCGCGTGCTCAGGTATTTTCTGGCGGTGGCCGAGGAAGGCAATATCACATGGGCTGCGCAATTGCTGCGCATCTCCCAGCCGACGCTTTCCCGGCAATTGAAGCAACTGGAGGAAGAGCTCGGGGTCACCTTGTTCGAACGCGGCAGTCATACCATTACTTTGACTGAAGCAGGCCGACTGTTGCGCGACCGCGCGCAAACCATTGTCTCCTTGGCAGACAAGGCGGAATTCGAGCTCAAGCAGTCCAGCTACGAATTAAGCGGCGATATCATGGCCGGCTGCGGCGAAGTGCGCGCCATGTCATTCCTCGCCGACCGCATGGCAGCGTTCCGCACACTGCACCCAGGCGTGCGTTTCCATGTAGTCAGTACCACCGCGGACGTGATTCAGGATCAGCTTGAGCAAGGCCTACTGGATTTCGGTCTGCTCGCCGACCCGGTGGATACGAGCCGATACGAATTCCTCCGCACCAATATCACCGAACACTGGTGTGCGATGGTACCGAACGGCCACCCGCTGCAAACCCACGATCAGCTCTCCCCTGCTGACCTGGCCAACGAGGCGCTGCTCCTGCCCTCGCGAGAACCGGTACGCCGTGTGGTGATGAACTGGTTCGGCCCCTATGCCCCGCATCTCAATATCGTCGGTACGTGCAATCTGCCGGCCAATGGCGCGGCGATGGCGTCCAGCGGTCTCGGACTGTATTTGTGCCTTGACCACGGCACCACATATCCGGGCGTGCGCGGCATACGCCTTGCGCCGCCGTTGGAAAGCAGCTCGGTTCTGGTGTGGAAAAAGCAAGGAGCTGCCTCCCCCGCGGCCGCTGCGTTCGCCAAGTTCCTACAAGCCATGTAAACATCTATGATGGCTTTCCGTCGACTTTGGCTCCCCTCTGGTGAGGGAGCTGTCAGCGAAGCTGACTGAGGGAGAGCAGCAAAAAGACAAGTGCTGGCGTTGCATGCCCCAGCGGCATGCACGTGCATAAACCATAAGTATTAGACAGTGCCGCATCAACGCGATTCAATGATGGCAGAACACGACCAAGGAGCCATCATGACCACCACAGCAGCAGATATTCTTGAGCGCGACCGCACCGGCAAGCCGGTCAATCCATGCGACCCTGGCTATTGCGCCATAGCCACCATCATCGGCGAGACCGAGCGACTCTGCGCCGAGCTCAACACCGGATACCACAAACCAGCCGAAGCGCACACGCTATTCGAGCGCATCGTCGGCCACCCAGTCGACCCATCCTTCCGCTTCAATCCGCCGTTTTACACGGATTTCGGGCATAACATCGAAATCGGCCGGGGCGTGTTCATCAACTGGGGCTGCACGCTGATGGACCGCGGTGGCATCACCATCGGCGACGGCACGTTCATCGGCCCGAACGTGCAGCTCATCACCATCAATCACAGCAAGAATCCGATGGACCGCGCCACCACGATGAGCCTGCCCATCACTATCGGCAAGCATGTATGGATTGGAGCAGGAGCCATCGTGCTGCAAAACGTGACCATCGGCGACGGTGCCATCGTAGGTGCCGGAGCAGTAGTCACCCATGATGTGCCAGCCAAGTCCATTGTGGCCGGCAACCCCGCCCGCGAAATCGGACACGTATGACTGCGGTGATGCCAATCAACGACGCATCATGATGAGCATCATCTTGGAGGCTTCTTCGGCGTAGACCGCGTGCGGCAGGCGGGTCGGGAAGTGCAGGATGCCGCCTGGCTTGAGGTCCACGGTCTTGCCGCCGCCGGTCACCTTGAGGTGGCCTTCGAGACACTGCACCAGCACCGGCATGGCGGCGGTGTGTTCGCTGAGCTCCTGCCCTTTGTCGAAGGAGAACAGCACCACATTGGCACCCTCCACCTGCATCACCGTGCGGGAGACGGTGGCCTCCGGCTGAATCTCGACCAGCGGATTCAGATCATCGATGAATTCCATGACCATCGGCTCAGTGTTCTTGGATGCGGTTTCGTCAGTCATATCAGACTCCTTTATATATATACAGATCGCACACGTGGCGGCGCCAACACATGCGCCCGGCTTCAGTGCCGGCCACCGCTTATGTCTACGGTTGCGAGACTTAGACAGTAGCTTAGTCTCGCAACCGCGATATTGCTGGCATCAATCCTTGCGTCGCACAACGAATGCGATGCCCGTGAGCGCATCGCCATACCTGTTGAATACGCGACGCATTTCCAACACACGCGCACGCAGATCCGGGTGAGTCAACACATTGCGCATGATGCGCAGCACGCCGCCAATACCCTCGTCCGCAAGATTGCGGCGCATTTTGAGCAATGCCATCGGTTCCACGCCGCTCCACAACACTTCGAATCCTTCCGATTCCAGTACGGCTCGCCATTCGGCTGCGGTCAGCGGACGAGCGTTGACCTTGATGGCGTGGGCCAAATCCTTACGAATCGAATCCTTGATGGAGTCGTCCAATTCATCCGGCGCAAGACCCATTTCATGGATTGCATACAATCCACCTGGCTTCAGGATGCGATGGGCTTCGCTGATGATCGCATGCTTGCCACGCTCGGACTGCATGGTCAGCATCGCCTCGCCGATCACCATGTCTGCCGATTCGTCCGGCAGACCGGTCTGTGCAGCGTCGGCATTGATGCATGTACCACCCACCGAAGCTGCCAACGGGCCGATGATCTTCACCACCTGTTCGTCGCGGTCAACGCCGATGTAACCAGCAGGCCCAGCGTTCAGAATCAGCCGAGTAGTACGGCCGAGCCCCGGTGCGAATTCCACCACACGATTGCCCGCAATGGTCACGTGTGCCAGCATGCGCTTGGTCAGTTTCTCCCCACCCGGTCTGAGCACGCGCTTACCAAGCTGGGCCAGCACCCAATGGCCCTGCATATGTTCCGCGCCACGATCAGCCTGAGGTAGCTTCGATTGTTCAATGGACGTTGCCGCCATAGTACTGTTGCGTTCGTTCATAGGCCTCAAGCATACGGAATCAATCACCGATGCAACAGACTGGTTTTTCTGCTGGTGATGTGGTATGCGCAATAGAATTGCGAAACGACATCCGTCAGCAATCAGTGGTTGAAGGCCATCACGCCGACGAGCTTGTGCGGCACGTATGGCTTCTCCAGGTAGGCGATCTCTTCATCCGTGAGTTTCAAAGCTATGGCATCGATTGCGCCGTCGACGTGGTGCGGCTCGTTCATGCCTTCCATGATTTCAGCCATCTCATGCCCAGCCATGCATGCCAGGCATGAAATTCATATGTGCTTATACACTAGCCGCATGCAGTTGACGGTGAAACGGTTCGAGGAGCTCAGCGCAGCGGAATTGTACGAGATCTACCGCGTGCGCGTGGCGGTGTTCGTTGTGGAGCAACATTGTGCCTATCAGGAAGTGGACGAGGCGGACCGTCACTGCTGGCATGTATTCCTGCATGATGAGAACGGCATCGCCGCGTACTGCCGTGTCATCGACCCGGGTATCACCTTCCCCGAAGCATCCATCGGCCGCGTATTGGCCACCCGCCGCAGGCAAGGCTTAGGCACCAGAATCGTGAGCGAAGGCCTCAAGGTGGCACAGGAGCGTATGCACACCGACACCGTGCACATCGAAGCCCAGACCTACGCACGCAAACTATATGAGCAACTCGGCTTCACGCAGGTTTCCGATGAATTCCTCGAGGACGGCATCCCCCACATCGGCATGATTTGGCGGGCGCAATAGCCGCTGGTCCGGCAGCAATATTACCGAACAGCAATTCGGCAAAGGCAGTACTTAGCTCTGCGCACCACCATCCTTTGCGTCAAGCAAGAACTGCCCCCACTTTTCGAATTCCTTGAGGGCGGGGATGATGGCGTAGCCATTGTCCGTCAGTGAGTATTCGACGCGCGGGGGCACCTCGTTATATTGGGTGCGATTGACGAGGCCGTATTCCTCGAGGTCGCGCAACGTATTGGTAAGCATCATATTGGTGATGCCGAGTTCGCGTTTGATTTCGTTGTATCGTGCGGCACCGCGTTCACTCAACACATACATGACCGGCAACTTCCACTTGCCTTCGATGGCTTTGAAGGCATAGCCCATTGCGCAGGTGGGCGCGGTGAGACCAGCTGTCGATGAGGCCTTTGCCTTCGATGATGCCGCGACTGCGCCTTCTACATTGGTTTCACCGGTTACTATGCGTTCGCTCATAATTCCTCATCCTAACCAACATCGCTGCCATATCACAAAAATCAGTTTTTTATTCTAAGGACGAAAAGTATATGTACTGATGCATACTGTCCTTATCAAGAACACGGCGGCACGACCGCAACGACACCGAAAGGAACAGGAATCATCATGAGCAAGCACATCCTCGTCATCCAGGGCAGCCCCACCAAAGGCGGCAACGCCGATATGCTCGCTGACGCCTTCATCGAAGGTGTCGAAGCGGCCGGCAACACAGCCACCAAGCTCACGCTTGCGGATATGAACATTGCCCCATTCACCGGTTACGACCAGCCAGCCGACGATATGGCCCAAGTCATGGAGCAGATGAAGTCCGCCGACGGCATCGTCATCGCCACACCAACCTATTGGATGCAGTTCTCCGCACAGATCAAAGCGATGATGGATCGTCTGCCGTTCGACGCGCACGATGATCTGGCCGGCAAAGAATCCGTACTGCTGGTCGCCGGCGCCAGCCCGGAAGAGGTGCTCACCAAGAACGTATTCGGCTACTACCAGATGTGCTTCGGCGAAAGCCTCGGCTGGAAGATCAAAGGCTCGGTGATTGCAGCCGGCGTATTCGCGCCGGGACAGGTTGCCGGCACCCCATATCTCGAGAAGGCCCGCGAGCTCGGCCGCGAATTCTGAGACACGCTCCCGCAACATAAAACGCATCAATCACACCGTATAAGGACAACCATCATCATGCAGATCGCACTCATCACCGGCTCGGGCCGCAAAGGCGGCCTTGGCTACGAAACCGCACGTCAGCTTGGCGAAGCCGGCTATCACGTCATCCTCGCAGCACGCCGCCCAGAGCTCGCGCAGCTCACCCAGAAGCTCATCGACCAAGGCATCTCCGCCAGCTACGTGGTGATGGACACCACCGACGAGGCTAGCGTCAAGGCGGCAGCGACCGAAGTCAATCGCCGATTCGGCCGGCTCGACGTACTCATTAACAATGCCGCATCCATGCGCGCCGGCGATTCGGTCGAGCAGCAGAACCTTGCCGAAATGCGCATGGTGCTCGACACCAACGTGATCGGCACATGGAACGTCACACAGAAATTCATTCCGCTGCTGCGCAAGTCGGAGCATGGCCGCATCGTCAACGTCTCCAGCGGCGCCGGCTCTTACGGCGATCCGCAGTACGGCTTCCTGCATGGCGCAATGGGCATTCCCGCTTCCGGCTACGGCATCTCCAAACTCGCACTCAACGGCTTGACCATCAAAACCGCGAAAGAACTCGCCGCAGACCATATCCTTGTCAACGCGGTCTGCCCGGATATCACCGATACGTTTGGTTCCGGCATGTTCGGCCGTCCGGTCGAAGTCAGCGCGAAAAGCGTAACTTGGGCGGCAACCTTGCCTGACGATGGCCCGACCGGCGGATTCTTCCGCGACGGCCAGCCGCTGCCGTGGTGATCGGCAGAACATCATTCATACCTCGGACCACCCATGTCAGCCCGGCCGCTACACTGGTCGCTGACATCGCCGGCAGGGGCTACGGCGCTGCAATCATGTGGCGTTGACCGAAATCAGCTGGATTCGTCTCCAACCAACCGAGGTATTCCATGAATTCTGTCGCGCCCGCGAACGCACCAACCAAAGCGCAGTCATTAGTGCCGATCATTGTGATGATGGTCGGCAGCTTCACCGCAATTCTGAACCAGACGTTGATGACTTCGGCACTGCCGCATCTGATGCGCGAGTTCAATCTGCCCAGTAACACCGTGCAATGGTTGGGCACTGGCTTTATGCTCACCAACGGCATCATGATTCCGGTTACTGCGTTTTTGATTCAACGGTTCACCACACGGCAGCTGTTCTTCTATGCCATCGGCATGTTCCTGTTCGGCACCATCGTCTGCACAGTAGCACCCGGATTCTGGGTGCTACTGTTGGGCCGCATTCTGCAAGCCACCGGGGCAGGCATTGTAATGCCGTTGCTGCAAACCGTGCTGTTCCTTACGTTCCCGCCAGACAAGCGAGGCACGGCCATGGGATGGTTCGGCTTGATCATTGCATTTGCTCCAGCGCTGGGCCCGACCCTGTCCGGTCTGATCATCGATTTTCTACCATGGCGATTCCTCTTTGTGCCGCTGATTGCCATCGCCGTCATCGTGCTGGCCATTGCCATCCCGACGGTGAAGAATGTGACCACGCAGACCAATCCAACGATTGACGTGCTTTCGATTGCACTCTCCACACTTGGTTTTGGCGGATTACTACTCGGTTTCAGTCTTGCCGGCCAGTCAGGCTGGACTTCCCCTGATACGCTCGGCTCACTCGCTGTCGGCGCGGTGGCCTCGTGCGCGTTCATTCACCGTCAGCTGCATCTCGAACGCCCGATGCTTGACTTCCGCGTATTCGCTCGACCGATGTTCGCCTTGTCGATGCTGGTGATTGTGCTGTTGTTTGTCACCTTCATCGCCACGATGAACATCCTGCCGATGTTCATACAGAATTCGCTGGGCATGACTGCTTTGCAGTCTGGTTTGCTGCTGATGGGCGGCGGCGTGGCTGAAGGCGTGTTCAACCCGATTGCCGGCCGTCTGTTCGACCGCATCGGCATCCGGCGTATCGCCCCGCCTTCCATCGCCGTGATCGCCGTGGCCACGTTCGCCTTGTCACGCATGACCGCCAGTACACCGGCATGGTATCCGGCCGTGTTCTTCACCATCATGATGACCGGCGTGGCATTTTGCCTGATGCCGCTCACCACCACGGCGCTCAACCAACTGACCGGCCCGATGCTGCCTCACGGCACGGCGATGAACAACACGCTGCGTCAGACATGTGCGGCCATCGGCATTGCCATCAACTTCACCATCATGACGATGAACACACAGCCGACATCCGTTGCCGGCTCCGAGGCCGCCGGTCTCGCCCATGGCGTGGATGCGGTGTTCCTTGCCGCCACCATCGTGGCGGTGGCGGCATTCGCGCTCTCGCTCTTCGTGCGCGACCGCAGATAAGAATCAATCAACCGCGCTGCGGTACACCCTTGCGCGATAGAGCCAGCACATACCAGGCGACCGGCAAGGTCAATAGACCGCCGGCTATAAACACCCATGCGATCGGAATCACGTCGGCGAGCGGCGCGAAGATGAGCATGCCCAATGGCATGCCCAGCGTGGAGAGCATGGTATCGAGCCCGAATACGCGGCCGACCATTGATTCATCGGATTCGGTCTGCATCACCGTGCGCATCGGCCCGACGCACACCGCGGACGCGACGCCATTCAACACATCGACGATGAGATACACCAGCAGGTTGCGAACAACACCAAGGCCAATGACGGTGATGCCTACTATGGCGATGCCGAATGCGACCGCATACATCTGAGCGACGCTTTTGCGCAGCAATTTCGGCCCGATAGCGGACATCACCGCGCCGCCAAGCAGCATGCCGACGCTCATGCCAAGCTCATTGGCGGCAAGCTTGTCGGATGCCGTGGTGAGGTTGATGAATCCAAGGTTGAGATCAATGCCGTCAAATTCACGGGTCATCAGCAGCAAGGTCAAATTCATTGGCGCGACCGCCACGAAGCAGGTCAGCGCATCGCCCAGAATCACGCCTTTGATATGCGCATGGCGCATGGCGTACTGCAATCCAACCTTGAGATCGGCAAACGTGCGCTGCAAGACTGCGATAGGGTTGGTGGCTTCAGTTGCTGCACTCCCCTGCGCTTCCACTGTACTGTTCCACCCAGCCGCGCGTGGCACACAAATCATCGCAACGAAGCTCACGCCGATAACCGCAGTGGTCACATCCACCAGCAGGATCGCCCACAACGGCACCAGATTGACAAGCACCGCGGCAAGCGCCGGAGCGGCGATGCGATTCGCGGAATCAATCACGCCGTACACCGCATTGATGCGCAGCAATTTGCTTTCCGGCACGACGTCCGGAATGAACGATTGCACAGCCGGCTGCTGAATGCCACCGCCTGCCGAGCGGATCAGCAGCACGACGAAAATCAGCGACAGGCTTGCCCAGTCCAACGCAAAACTGATGGACAGCAGCACAGTGACACCGGCAATGATCAAGTCCGGCAGGATGATCAGCACCTTGCGATTGTATCGGTCCGCCATCGGGCCGCCGAAAATCGAGACCAGCGACTGCGGCAATACGCCGAACAAGGTGGCCAGCAACATAGCCGAACCGGTACGGGTCTGCAGCACGATCCACCACCAGATGGCGAATTGCACCACGCTGGAGCCGAGCAGCGAGAAGGCTTGACCAGTGAGCAGCAGCGCAGCGCGTCGCATCCATCCGGTTTCAAGCGCGGTTGATGCTTGAGAAGCAACTTGAGACATATATGTGTTCGTATCTTTCCGTTCGCGTGCGATATTCAGGCGTGTATACAGTCACCCTGTTCGCCATCGCACGATATCGATAAGTGCATCTGCTTGATTTGAATATGACAGATCGGCATACCTGCACAGTCAGGCATGCCTAGACCCAGCCAAAGCGGGTCTGCCTACCCGTTAGATCGCGGGCTTCAGCGCGAATCGCGCCATCGTCATCATGCAACGCATAGAACACATAGTTGTTGACCATAATCATGAATATTGACATGCGGCCTTCATCCGGCGCACTCTGTCCAATTCATGGAACATAACGCGGGCAGTACTGCGTATGATGCAACATCACCGCAGATACGATAACGGCCCGTACACCACGGGAATTACACCGTGATGTACGGGCCGTCGGAGTTATTCTTTAACTCTGTTGAACTACCCCTCAGTCGGCTTCACCGACAGCTCCCCTGACAGGGGAGCCAAAATAAGGAATACGTCAATCTTAGTTTGGCGGAACCTACTGTCTTGGTATCGCTCAGTGGTTGCGGATGGCGTTGCGTAGGGGCAGGACGCTGGTTGGCGAGACGGACAGTTCATCGAGTCCTATACGCAAGAACTTGTCGGTCAGGCTCAGGTCCGTGCCGAGTTCGCCGCAGATGCCGCACCAGATGCCGTGACGATGGGCGGCGTCGGTGGCCATTGTGATCATGCGCAGCACGGCGGGCGAGTGCGTGTCGGCGAAGCGGCCGAGGTTCGGGTTCTGACGGTCGCAGGCCAGCGTGTACTGGGTCAGGTCGTTGGTGCCGATGGAGAAGAAGTCGACTTCGGCGGCCAGTTCGTCGGCCATGATCACCGAGGCG
>NZ_WBVS01000012.1 GCF_009193305.1 Bifidobacterium cebidarum
TTCCGAACCCGGAAGCTAAGGCCTGGCACGGCGATGGTACTGCACCCGACAGGGTGTGGGAGAGTAGCACACCGCCGCATTTAACGTTGAGGAAAGCCCGATACCACGAAGGTACCGGGCCTTCCCGCTATAACGGCACAGACATGACTAGGGATTGTTCGGAGACAACATCTCCGAACAATCCCTTTTTGTTATTGCCGCCATTTGGCAGACAAAATTACGCTTATCCCTCAATCACCGAAGCGATGAAGCTGCCTGAATCTCTACCGTTTGTGCGCGGTAAACGACAGGTTGTGTGATAGGGCCTGCACGCGTTTTGCGAACCTGATTGAATCAGACTAGCGGCGAGAAGTCTGAACGTCACAGTGGTGTCACATCAGATGCATCGTTAATGAATCAATGGTCGTGCACAGCGGTAATAGTGCGGCGACAGTGCAAGGAAGGACGAGTGCGAGATGGAACTCGAAGAACTTTCGGTAGGCGAGAAAGCGGCGATGCTTTCCGGCGGCTCCGAATGGGATTCGCGCGGCAATGAGCGTGCAGGCATCCCCAGCTTTGTAATGAGCGATGGCCCCCACGGTGTGCGCCGCCAGCTCGGTGAAGGTGATCACCTCGGTTTGGGCGCATCCAAGCCGGCCACCTGTTTCCCTACCGCAGGAACGGTGGCCAATTCTTGGGATCCGGCACTTGCAGAGGAAATGGGTGAGGCGTTGGGCAAGGAAGCCCACGATCTCGATGTGAACGTGCTGCTGGGCCCGGGCCTCAACATCAAGCGCAACCCGTTGTGCGGCCGTAACTTTGAATACTATTCCGAAGACCCAATCGTGGCTGGCCGCATGGCCGCAGGCCTGATTCGAGGCATCCAGTCCAACGGCGTTTCCGCATGCCCCAAGCATTTTGCCGTCAACAGCCAGGAGCTGCGCCGTCAAGCCTCCAACAGCGTGATTGACGAGCGCACCATGCGCGAAATCTACCTGACTGGCTTCGAAATCGCCGTGCGCGAGGCCGCGCCGATGACCATCATGACCTCGTACAACGAGATCAATGGCGTTTATGCGCACGAAAACAAGCACTTGCTGCAGGATATTCTGCGCGATGAGTGGGGCTTCAACGGCATGGTCGTCTCCGACTGGGGTGGCTCCAACTCCGCCGTGGCCGCAGTCAAGGCCGGCGGATCGCTGGAAATGCCAAGTCCCGGTTATACCTCAGTGCGCGAACTCGAAGACGCGGTCAAGGCAGGCACGCTGTCTGAGGCTGATCTCAATGCTCGTGCGGCGGAAGTGGCCAAAATCGCCCGTCTGACCCGTACTGAGGGCGTCGGCCGTGACGATCTGCTGGATGATGCCATCGCTGCCGCACACCATGAAGTGGCCCGCAAGGTGGCTGAAGGCTCATCCGTATTGCTGAAGAACACCAACGCCGCACTGCCGCTGAAGCCCGGCATGCATGTGGCTGTGGTGGGCGATATGGCCAAGACCCCACGATTCCAGGGCTCTGGCTCCTCCAAGGTGAACGCCACCCGTGAAGAAAACATTGTGGATGAACTGACCGCAGCCGCCGAATCCACCGGTGTTACGGTAACCGGTTACTCTCAGGGATACGACCGCCAAGGGGCTGCCAACCAGGCGTTGCTGAATGAAGCGGTTGCTCTTGCATCGCAACCTGGTACGGATGCCGTAGTTGCCGTAATCGGCCTCGACGAGCGCAGCGAATCCGAAGGTTTGGATCGCTCCACTATGGCCATTCCACAGGTACAGAATGATTTGATTGCTGCCCTGACCGCTACAGGCAAACCGGTGATTGTGGTGCTGGTGGCCGGCTCTCCGGTGGAACTGCCGTGGTTCGATGATGTGGCGGCAATCCTATACGTAGGTCTCTCTGGCCAGGCTGGAGCTTCCGCCACCGTGCGCGCGCTCACTGGTCAGATCAACCCGTCCGGTCATTTGGCTGAAACCTGGCCGATGCGCTATGAGGATTGCCCGTCCGCCGGCTGGTATCCGGCCGTGGGCCGTGACGCCATTTATCGCGAGGGACCGTTCGTCGGCTACCGTTACTACGAAACCGCTCAGGTGCCGGTGCGTTTCCCATTCGGCTACGGTCTGAGCTATTCCAGCTTCACCTACAGCGATCTCATCGCTGACGAAACCGGCGTTCAGTTCATCGTCACCAATGATTCCGATGTGCCAGGCGCCACTGTCGCACAGCTGTACGTCGCCGGACCATCACGATCGGAAGCCGACGCCGCGGGTGTGCTGCGCCCGGTCCGTGAGCTCAAGGGCTTTGCCAAAATTGAGCTTGGCGCACACGAATCGAAGACCGTGCACATCGAATTCGACCGGTACACCTTCCGTCATTTCGATGTCACGATGAACCGCTGGGCCACCGAATCCGGCATCTGGACCTTGTCTGTGGGCACAAACGCTGAAGATTTGCCGCTGAGCACCCCATTCGCCGTCGCTGGCGATGTGGACGCGGTCACTGCCAACCCGGCGCTGGGCCACTACCTGACTGGTGATGTCAAGCACGTCACCGATGCCGAGATGACCGCACTCTTCGGTCGTGAAGTCATCGCTTCCGGCAGGCCCACGACGTTCGGCGTGAATGATCCCATCTCGAGTTGGGTGGATTCGCGAGGCTTCGCTGCACGGACCATCGCCGCAACGCTGACCAAGCGTGAAGCTTCCGTACGGCAGAAGACCGGCTCTCCGGACCTCAACACCCTGTTTATTCTCAATATGCCGCCGCGGGCGATGAGCAAGATGACGCAGGGCATGGTCGATTCGGCCATGGTGGATGCCATCGTCGCCATCGCCAACGGTCACACGTTCCGCGGGCTCGGCGGCTTGATCGCCGGATTCTTCCGCAACCAATCCGTCAACAAGCGCACTGCAAAGGAGCTCAACAATGACTGATACCAACACCACTCCCGCTGCCGGAGAGAAGAAGCTCGGCCCTATCCGCCAGTGGATCAAGGATCACCCCACCATTTGGGAATTCATCCTGTTCAACGTGCTCTCGAACATCTCCACCATTTCACGTTTCGCGGTCACGTGGATCGGTACCGCGATTTTCGTGGCAGGCCTTGGCATCACCACGCCGTTCCACTTCCTCATCTTCAACTACCCGGAATCCGGTAATGGCCTCGGTGGCTTCCTCACCTTCCTCTTCGCCGAGGTCATCGCTCAGGTGGTGAACTTCTTCGTGCAGATGAAGTGGGTGTTCAAGTCCGACTCCAGCTTCAAGGATGCCGCTTGGAAGTACGCCATTCTGGCCGTGGTCATCGTGGTGGTGAACCTTGTGCTGCCGGGCTACGTGACTTCTCTGTGCCAGGGCTGGGGCATGAATGCCGGCGTGGCCGGCACCATCGCCTCCGTGGTGAACACCTTGCTGGCCGTGGTGGTGAGCTACCCGCTGCTCAAGTTCTGGATTATGCCCAAGAACAAGTGAGGTACGTACGGCGATAATCTACGATCATTCTTTCTGACCACTCCTTCCGCTGATTGGCCGGCGACGTTGCTCCTCGAACGTCGCCGGCCAATTTTTGTGATGCGCAACTGATGAGCAGTAGTGCAAATGTGAGCCACGCCACATCGCGGAAAACGATTCATGGGGCCGGCCGTCAATAAATGGCGGAAAATCAAGGTAAAACACTATATCTAGTGATGCAGTATGCAACACGCCACTACACATAGTGGCTTGATTGCAAACCACATGGTTGTAAGATGGCATTCGCTTTCATTCACATTGCTGCCAAAAGGGGAGTTGCCATGACCGTCACCGTGTTCACCAAGCCGCATTGCCCGCAGTGCGAGGCCACCAAGCGCCAGTTCACCAAGTTGGGCGTGCCGTTTGAAACCGTGGACCTGACGGAAAACCCCTCCACCCTTGAGCAGCTGCAGGCCGCCGGCTTCCAGCAGGCTCCAGTCGTCATTACGCCGGACAACTCCTGGACCGGCTACCGCCCGGATCTTATCCGTGAAGTCGCCAAGCAGGCTGCAGCGACCGCTCCGGTGGCCGCGTGACGCTGCGTGACGCAGTCGCAGTGGTTGCGCCCTCCGGCCAGACTGAGAGTGAGCATACCGCCAGCGCACCAGAATATGCTGCACAAGGCACTCCGATAGGCGCGCTGGTTTATTTCTCCTCAGCTTCCGAAAACACTGCACGATTTGTGGCAGGATGCCGATTCCAGGACGAAGGCATCAACGTGTACCGTGTGCCGCTGAAGGCTTCCGAGCCAGCGCTGAACGTACGCGAACCGTACGTCATCATGGTGCCGACGTACGGTGGTGGCGTCATCAAGAAGGCCGTACCGATTCAAGTTAAGCGCTTCCTCAACGACCCGGAGAATCGTGCATGGATTCGCGGCGTCATCGCATCTGGTAACACGAACTTCGGTGAAGCCTACTGCGCGGCGGGCGATATCATTTCTGCAAAATGCCACGTGCCGTTCCTCTATAAATTTGAGTTGATGGGCACCCCGGAAGACACCGCCGCCGTGAAAAACGGCCTTGTGAAATTCTTCACGACCAAGTAATCGTTGTTCTCAACCGTTCCGCAACATTGCAAGGACCACAACCTAACTATGACCGATTTCACCAACACCGAACTGGCCCTCGACAACACGTCGCATGCCGCTGAGCCCACCGATCCCGCGCACGATTACCATGCGCTGAACGCGATGCTCAACCTGTATGACGCCAACGGTCAAATCCAGTTCGACAAAGACAAGGCCGCCGAGCGTGCCTATGTGACCAACCATGTGGCCGCGAACACGGTGGCCTTCCCATCAACGGCGGAGCGACTGCAGTTCCTGATCGACAACCAGTACTACAACCCCGCGGTGTTCGCCCAGTATTCGGCTGAATTCCTCGACCGTTTCTACGCACACGTGGAATCCGCCGGCTTCGAATTCGGTACCTTCCTCGGTGCCTTCAAGTTCTACACTTCGTATGCGCTGAAGACCTTCGATGGCAAGCGCTACCTCGAGGATTTCCCGCAGCGCTGCGCCGCCGTGGCGCTGGAACTCGCCGCCGGCGACGAAGCCCAGGCCATCGAATACGCCGACGAAATGCTCGCCGGCCGCTTCCAGCCCGCAACCCCCACCTTCCTGAACCTCGGCAAGGCTCAGCGCGGCGAGCCGGTCAGCTGCTTCCTGGTGCGCATCGAAGACAACATGGAGTCCATCTCCCGCGGCATCAACGCGGCCTTGCAGCTCTCCAAGCGTGGTGGTGGCGTAGCCCTGCTGTTGAGCAACCTGCGTGAGCTCGGCGCTCCGATCAAGCACATCGAAAACCAATCCAGCGGCGTGATTCCGGTCATGAAGCTGCTGGAAGACGCATTCTCCTACGCCAACCAGCTGGGTGCCCGTCAAGGTGCCGGCGCTGTCTACCTGAGTGCCCATCACCCGGATATCCTGCGATTCCTCGACACCAAGCGCGAGAACGCGGACGAGAAGATCCGCATCAAGTCCCTGGCGCTCGGTGTGGTGATTCCGGACATCACCTTCGAACTGGCCAAGCGCAAGGAGCAGATGGCCCTGTTCAGCCCCTACGATGTGGAACGCGTCTATGGCAAGCCGTTCGCCGACATCGCCATTTCCGAGCATTACGAGGAGATGGTGGCGGACGATCGCATCAAGAAGACCTACATCGACGCCCGCAAGTTCTTCACTACCATCGCCGAACTGCAGTTCGAATCCGGCTACCCATACATCGTGTTCGAGGACACAGTCAACCGCGCAAACCCGATCGAGGGCCGCGTGACCATGTCGAACCTATGCTCCGAAATCCTGCAGGTGCAGGAGCCCAGCGAATTCAACGAGGACCTGACCTACAAGTACGTCGGTCGCGACATCTCCTGCAATCTCGGCTCCCTCAACATCGCCAAAGCGATGGACGGCGGGTTGGCACACACTGTGGAGACCGCCATCCGCGCGCTTACCTCGGTGGCCGAGCACACGAGCATCAACGCCGTGCCCTCCATCCGCCGCGCCAACGAGGAAGGCCATGCCATCGGCCTTGGCCAGATGAACCTGCATGGCTTCCTGGCTCGCGAGGGCATCATGTACGGTTCCGAGGAAGGCCTCGACTTCACCGACATGTATTTCATGACCGTGGCCTACCACGCCTACCGAGCCTCCCACAAGCTCGCCGTGGAACACGGCCAGGCATTCAAGAGCTTCCCGACCTCGGATTACGCCAAGCCGGCCGGCCAGGGCAACTATTTCGACAAGTACACCGATGGCCGCCGTTCCCTTGAGCCGCGTACCGCCCGCGTGCGCGAGCTGTTCGCCAAGTTCGGCATTGCCATCCCGACCGTGGCTGATTGGCAGGCGCTGCAGGCCGACATCATCAAGGACGGCATCTACAACCAGAATCTGCAGGCCGTGCCGCCCACCGGATCGATCTCCTACATCAACCACTCCACGAGCTCGATTCATCCGATCGCATCCAAGATCGAAATCCGCAAGGAAGGCAAGATCGGGCGTGTGTATTACCCGGCGGCCTACATGACCAACGACAACCTTGAGTACTATAAGGATGCCTACGAGATCGGTTGGAAGGCCATCGTCGACACCTATGCCGAAGCCACCCAGCACGTCGATCAGGGTCTCTCGCTGACGCTGTTCTTCCCGGACACCGCCACCACCCGCGACCTCAACAAGGCCCAGATCTACGCCTGGCGCAAGGGCATCAAAACCCTCTACTACATCCGCATCCGCCAGCAGGCGCTGGAAGGCACTGAGGTGCAGGGCTGCGTCTCCTGCATGCTCTGACAGTCTGATGGAGTGTCCTCGGCGTTGCTCCTCGGTCGACGTACCTTCGTACGCCTTCCCTCGGTGCGCCTAGAGGACACACGCATCAGACCATCAGAGTCTGTTACAACGTACATTCGATAATCATCTATGACCGGCAAGCGGTGGGTTGAAGGACGTGTTGTCAGACCGTAAAGACTTGGCCAGAGCGGCCTGGAGCGTGTCGGACAACACGTCCTTCAACCCACCGCGCCCATCGTAAAAAGGAACACAACATGCCACCGATTTCTATTCCGCGTAAGCCGTTGAAGCTTATTGACCGTGTTTCCGCAATCAACTGGAACCGTTTGGAAGACGAGAAGGACCTCGAGGTCTGGGACCGTCTGACCGGCAATTTCTGGCTGCCTGAGAAGGTCCCGGTTTCCAACGACATCCCATCCTGGCAGCAGATGAGCGAAGAGGAGCACACGCTCACCATGCGCGTGTTCACCGGCCTGACCTTGCTCGACACCATCCAGGGCACGGTCGGCGCAGTCTCCCTGATTCCGGATGCGCTCACCCCGCACGAGGAAGCCGTGTACACGAACATCGCGTTCATGGAATCCGTGCACGCCAAGTCCTACTCCTCGATCTTCTCCACCCTGTGCTCCACCGAGCAGATCGACGCCGCGTTCGACTGGAGCGAACAGAACGAGTTCCTGCAGAAGAAGGCCGAGATCGTACTCGACTACTACGAGGGCGATAATCCGTACAAGCGCAAGGTGGCCTCCACACTGCTCGAATCCTTCCTCTTCTACTCCGGCTTCTACCTGCCGATGTACTTCTCCGCGCACGCCAAGCTCACCAACACCGCCGACGTGATCCGCCTCATCATCCGTGACGAGGCCGTGCATGGCTACTACATCGGCTACAAGTACCAGAAGGGCATCGCCCAGCTGACCGATGCTGAGCGCGCCGATCTGCAGGACTACACCTACGATCTGCTCAACGAGCTGTACGACAACGAAGTGGGGTACACCGAGTCCCTCTACTCCGGCGTGGGCTTGGTCGAGGACGTTGAGAAGTTCCTGCACTACAACGCCAACAAGGCGCTGATGAACCTCGGCTACTCGGCGCTCTTCCCGGCTGAGATCTGTGACGTGAACCCCGCGATCCTCGCCGCCCTGAGCCCCAACGCCGACGAAAACCACGACTTCTTCTCCGGCTCCGGCTCCTCCTACGTGATGGGCAAGGCCGAGGAAACCGACGACGACGATTGGGACTTCTGACTGTCGGTTTTTGAACACTGACTGTAGGATTTCCAACGCTGACTGTAGGGTTTTGAACGTTTTTTGTAGAAAAACCTACAGTCTTAGTTCAAATTCCTACAGTCAGTGTTGGAAATCCTACAGTCAGGTTATTGGCGGGATTATCCGAGACCCTACGGGATCAGTACGGGATCAACGCGGGATTAATGCGGTAAGAATGAACCAGTGATCCTCGGTGCGAATCGTCACTTCGCCGCCGTACTGTGCGGCGATGTGACGAATCGACTTCACACCGAACCCATGCCGTGAGGCGTCGCGCTTCGTGGTACGCAGCGCGCCCGTCGAGTCCTTCTTCAGCGTGGAATCATAGTAATTCTCCACGCGAATCACCATGAACCGCCCTTGACCATACAAGGCCAAGCGAATCAGGCGCTGCTGCTTGTCCGGTAGTTTGCTGGTCGCCTCAATCGCGTTGTCCAGCGCGTTGCCGAACAATGAGGCGATATCCATTGACGACATGCCATCCAACAGTTTGCCGTCCGCCACAGCGGTGAGCGTGATGCCCCGATCCGCACAAGTGCGCATCTTCGAGGTCAGAATCACATCCAATACCGGATTGCCGGAGTGTTGCTGCGCGCTCGCCGCAGCAACCGAAGCTTCCAACTGTTCGAATCCGGCTGCCGCATGCTCAGGGTCCACTTCCGCGCGCAAGGCTGCGATCTGATGCTTCAGATCGTGAGCCAGTCGTCCAATGGATTCGATGTTCTCCTTGGATGCCAGATATTCCTGATGCTGGCTTGCCAATTGCGCGTTGATCGAGGCCAGTTCCGCGTTCGCGGCCATGCGTCGTGCCTGCTCCTGCTGCGCGTAGAGAATCGCGAATCCGCAGAAATCCACCAATGTGCGGATGTAGAACACCTCCTGGCCCACAGTGCCGGAAAATGGCGTGTTGGTGGAGATGAAGCTCAGGTTGCTCATGGCGAACGTCGTGATGGTAATGGCCAAGGTGCCCACCGACAGCTGCCATGTGGTGCTGGTCGGCGCATCATGCGCGAAATTGCCGCGTTCCACCAGCCATGCGGCGGCGAATGCGATTGCGTACGTGCCGATGAGTATCAACGTGGTGAATGGCTCCCGCGGTGGCAGGCTGAGCCCGTATTGCAGGAATGTCACCAACTGCCAATGCAGTGAAGCGACCAATTCCGCCAGCACAAATGCGCGAGCGGTAATATACAGGCCTTCGCGATTGCCGGTGCCTGCGGCGAATCGCACGATCGCCCACATGCCGCCGAACGCCAAGAGCATGCCGATCACCCAGAACCACAGAGGCATCACACCATCGAGGTATTGGATGGCGATCATGCCCGCCAGGCCAGCTGCGCTGACCGTGGCTGTGCGCTGCCAGCTCACGCGGCGATAGATGGCCATGATGTACACCATACAGGCCAGCCATTCGCACAAGGCGGTGTAAAGGCGTGGAATATCAGGCAGCGCGTTGGTTATCATGGTGCCGTCCATTAGAGCGCACCCATGCCCATGTAGTTGGTCAGCGCGGTGAGGAACGCCTTCTTGCGCGGGCGGCTTACGCGCAGCGCCTCACCGTTCGACATCACGCAATCCTGCCCATCCACGCCGGTCACATGGCGCAGATTCACCAGATAGCAGGAGTTCGAGCGAAAGAAGTTCTGACCGGCCAGCCGTTCCTCGAAGTCCTTCAATGTGCCGGTCACCGAAAGCTTGCCGCCCTGCGTATGCACGATGATTGTGTGACGAATCGATTCGATGTACAGCACATCGGCCAGTTCCACGCGCATCTGCTTGCCGCCGGCTTCGATGAGCAGCGCCTCATCGGTGCGACGGCGCACCATATCAATCGAACGCTTGATTTCCTGCCGGAACGCGAAATAGGGGACAGGTTTCAGCAGATAGGAGAGTGCCTGCACCTCGTAGCCATTGATGGCATATTGCGG
This sequence comes from Bifidobacterium cebidarum, assembly GCF_009193305.1. Classification (GTDB taxonomy): domain Bacteria; phylum Actinomycetota; class Actinomycetes; order Actinomycetales; family Bifidobacteriaceae; genus Bifidobacterium; species Bifidobacterium cebidarum. The sequence goes on from NZ_WBVS01000012.1 coordinate 9,972, forward strand.
GGCGCCGGTGATGAACACGATGACCACCGAATTATCGCGCTCACGAATCCTGCGTGCCGCCGCCATGCCGTCCATGTGCTGCATTTCGATGTCCAGCAGCAGAATGTCGTACGTTGGCGTATATTTCTCTACGATTTGCTCGCCATCATCGAACACGGAAATCGTGAACTGCGTGCCGGTTTCGCTCTGATACTGATTCAGATAATCAAGCACCCTCTGACAGGCTTGCGGATCATCTTCGACCACCCCAACCCTGATATCGCGCATGACCAAACCCTCCCGTCATGGTTCCTCTGCGTGCCATCTTATCCGGTGCTCTCGGCGGACTATCGAGAAGCGGGGGCTTTATGGGAACATCTCTCGGCCTGGGGTCACTCCTGTTCGAAGGTGACGCCGTTGCGGGCGGCGCGGCGCTCGGCCTTGCGCTCTTCGGCGGCCTCGATGTGCTGGATGCGCAGTTGTCGCCAATCTTCGCGCATATCGCGGAATCGTTCGGCCAAGGTCATGTCATTATCGGCAGCATCGTGCCCGTCGTGAGCGGTATTGGCCCATCGCTCGGCGATCTGCTCCTTGGTGAGTGGAAGCCACATGGAGGATTCGCTCGGCTCGGCATCAGGCGCTGCCGCCAGTGCGTCCGCGGCGCTATCCGCGAACTTGGCCACGCCGAGCTTCAGCAACCCCAGCAGTTCGCGCAGCGTATCCGGAATCGGTTCGTCGCTCTCGCTGGCGGTTTTGGACAGTCGATCGATGCGGCGGCGAATCGCATCCGCATCTTCAGGGTTGATGTTGAGGCCGGCGATCAGTGATTGGCGAATCGTCTCATAGTCGAGATTGGCGAAGAAGTTGAGCTGCTGCAATGTCATGAAGCCTTTGAGCTCGGGGAATCGCTCAATGATATATGCCTCGCGATCGTCGGCGGCTTTGGTCCAATCGCGGGTAAGCTTCGGATCCCAGCTGGCGGTGATCGAGCCTTCGCGCATCCGGTAGTGGTACAGCACTTTCGGAATGCGCACCACTCGTGTGGCTTCGCCGATCACATTGCAGATGCGGGAGAGATCCTCGATTTTGCGGCCCACCGGGAAAGCGAAGCCAGTGTCGCGATAGGTTGCGGCCGGGGCCAGGAAAGCCCAGAAGTAACCGTCGATCTCGGCCTTGACCTGTTTTTTGATGGCTTCCACTGGAGTGAGAATCTGGACTTCGTCAAAGTCGTTGTGGCGATAGTTGGAGAGCAGGGGCCTGCCGCTTTCGGAGATAGTGTCGAACTGGAACATCACGAGGTCGGCATGGTATTCGCTCATGGCGTTGAGGCAATCCTCGACCAATGTGGGAGCAACGGTGTCATCGGAGTCAGCGAAGTAGATATAGGAGCCGGTGGCTTGTTTGATGCCGGCGTTACGCGCATCCGAGAGACCTCCGTTGGTCTTATGGATGACGGTTATGCGTGGATCTTTCGCCGCCCATGCGTCGCACATGGTGGGACAGGCGTCGGGCGATCCGTCGTCCACGAGCAGGATTTCGAGATTGCGGTAGGTTTGCGCTGTGACGCTCGCCACACAGGCGTCGAGGAACTGCTCGACCTTATAGACCGGGATGATGATGCTGACCAACGGCTCATGTTCCATGGCTCAAGCCTAACGCCGGGTCTCGCCGGTTTTCGTCGTAGCATCGCTTCGTGCTGTGAAACATACTGTGAAACGCAAGATTCGCGACACGCGCTGCGAAAACTTTCGCACCTGTGGCCTTGTTTTTGTACCTGACCCGTGTATAGTGATTCTTGGCTCAACGAAGAGAACCTTCACTGAACCGGAAAAAGTAAACGCTGAAGCTTGCAGTTCCGAGAAGCGACGTTGTGTGTCGGTGTTGTGGGTAGAAGCAAAAGGAAACAAATCCCTTTACAACGGATCGTGAGGCACGTACCTGCCTCTGAAAGGATTGAAATTATGGCAGAAGTCGTATTCGACCACGTCACTCGTATCTACCCGGGCAACGACAAGCCCTCTGTGGATGATCTGAATCTTGATATCAAGGATGGCGAGTTCCTCGTCCTCGTTGGTCCTTCTGGCTGCGGTAAGTCTACGACCCTTCGTATGCTCGCCGGCCTGGAAGAGGTCAACAAGGGCCGCATCCTCATCGGTGGCAAGGACGTCACCACGATGCAGCCGAAGGACCGCGACATCGCAATGGTGTTCCAGAACTACGCTCTGTACCCGCACATGACCGTCGCCGACAACATGGGCTTCGCCCTGAAGATCGCCGGCACCCCGAAGGAAGAGATTCGCAAGCGCGTCGAGAAGGCCGCTGAGATCCTCGACCTGACCGAGTACCTCGACCGCAAGCCGAAGGCTCTGTCCGGTGGTCAGCGTCAGCGTGTTGCCATGGGCCGTGCAATCGTTCGTGAGCCGAAGGTCTTCCTCATGGATGAGCCGCTCTCCAACCTCGATGCAAAGCTTCGTGTCCAGACCCGTACCCAGATCGCCGCTCTGCAGCGCCAGCTGGGTGTCACCACCCTGTACGTGACCCACGATCAGACCGAGGCTCTGACCATGGGCGATCGCATCGCCGTCATCAAGCTCGGCATCCTGCAGCAGGTCGGCGCTCCGACCGAGCTGTACGATCGTCCGGCCAACGTCTTCGTCGCTGGCTTCATCGGCTCCCCGTCGATGAACCTGAACACCCACCCGGTGGTCAACGGCAAGGCAAAGATCGGCGAGGACACCGTGGATCTGCCGGCTGAGGCTGTCAACAAGCTCACCGCTGAAGACAACGGCCAGATCGTGGTCGGCTTCCGTCCTGAGGACGCAAGCCTGGCTGCTTCCGACGACCCGAACGCCTTCTCTCTGAAGGTTGTGAACGTCGAGGATCTGGGCTCTGACGGTTACATCTACGGCAACATCATCACCGATGGCTCCGCCGCCGAGGCTTCCCAGGTTATGTCCGACCAGAACAAGCTCACCACGATTCGTGTGAACCCGCGTGCGCTTCCGAAGGTCGGTGCAACCGTGAAGATCAAGATCGACCCGGCCAAGATGCACCTGTTCGCTCCGTCGACCGAGCTGCGTCTGAACTAGTAGATACTTGGCGAGGTCTAACCGCTTCGTCAACCATTAAACGAGGTTATTCTCTTCCTCTCTTATGACCTCGTTGGAAAAGCCCTGCACAGCTGCGGGGCTTTTCTTTTTGCCTATGCTGTGCCGCTTCTATAATGACAACTAGCCGTTCCCACGAATTCAGTACGATGGAGTGCTATGGAAGTAACTAATCTGCCCCAGATGGATCCGCGCGCGTTGAAGGCCACATCCGTGAAGGCCGAAGACGAACACGCCAACTCCGCAGAGCCGCAGGCGCTGAAGATTACCGCCGCCAGCTCGAATCCGAAGATGTTCACACTGCCGTGGCACAAGCCGCTGGCTACCTGGCCTGAGGATTTGCTCGCCAACCTGCCGCGAGGCATTTCCCGCCACGTGGTGCGCTTCGTGCACGTGGGCGATGAAGTCTACGCCATGAAGGAAATCACACGTCAGGTCGCCGAGCGAGAGTACGAGATTCTGCGCCGGCTGCAGAAGCTCGAACTGCCGACCGTCACCCCGATCGCCGTGGTCACCGGCCGCCATGATAAGAACGGCGAGCCGCTGGAGGCCATTCTGGTGACCCGTCATCTGAAGTTCTCCCTGCCGTACCGCGCGCTGTTTGCCCGCAACCTGCAGCACGACACCGCCGAGCGACTCATCGACGCGCTCGCCGTGCTGATGGTCCGCCTGCACCTGGCCGGTTTCTACTGGGGCGATGTGTCCCTATCGAACGTGCTGTTCCTGCGCGATGCCGACGCGTTCTCCGCCTTCCTGGTGGATGCCGAAACCGGTGATCTGCAGGTGCAGCTGACCGATGGCCAGCGTGAATACGATATCGATCTGGCCCGCACGAACATCATCGGCGAACTGATGGATCTGGCTTCCGGCCGCCTGCTGCCCAGCGATGTGGACGAGATCGAGGTCGGCAACCGTTTGGTCGACCGCTATCACTCGCTGTGGAGCGCCCTGACCGATACCGACAAGTTCGGTCCGGATGAGATGTGGAAGATCGAGCAGCGTGTCAATAAGCTCAATGAGCTTGGCTTCGATGTGGACGAGCTGGAGATGAAGACCGCCGAGGATGGCAAGCGTGTGCTGGTCCGTCCGCGCGTGGTGGACGCCGGCTATGCGAACCGCAAGCTGCTGCGCCTGACTGGTCTCGATGTGCAGGAAAACCAGGCCCGCCGCCTGCTCAACGACCTCGATGCCTACCGTGCCTCCACCTGGCGTGACGGCGAGGAACTGGAGATTGTGGCCACCGACTGGATGCGTGAGGTGTACGAGCCGACCGTACGCATGATTCCGCGCGATTACCGCTCGCAGATCGAGCCGGCCCAGTTCTTCCATGAGGTGCTCGACCATCGTTGGTTCCTGGCCGAGAAGGCCGGCCATGATGTGCCGATGGCCGAGGCTGTGACCAGCTACATCGACAACGTACTGCCCAAGTACAAGCTCGATAAGAAGGACCTCGACGAGCTCAACGCCGAAGCTGATTCCGGCGTGGTGGACGACGAATACACCTACGGCGACTACGACGACGGCTACAACCCGGACGACGATCCGGATGCGGCGGTCTGGAGCCACTGAGTCATCAATACGCAAGAAGCCCTCTCAGATGAGAGGGCTTCAATCATGTGCGGTAAGCAATGCTGCACGCTTACTTCGCAGCCTCACCGGCCTTACGGCGGGCATTGGCCACGGCGTACAGGCTGATGCCGGCAGCCACCGAAGCGTTGAGCGATTCGACGGTTGAGCTGATCGGGATGCCGGCGATGGCGTCGCAAGCCTCACGCACCAGTCGGCTCAGACCGCTGCCTTCCGAACCCAGCACCACGACGAGCGGGTCGGTTTCGAAACCGGTTTCGCCGACGAGCTTATCGCCGCCGCCGTCGAGCCCCACCACGTAGTAGCCACGTTCCTTCAGGCCTTCAATCGCCTTGGTCAAGTTCACCACGCGAGCCACCGGCATGTGGGCGGCGGCGCCAGCAGACACCTTCCAGGCCGCGGCGTTCACCGAAGCGGAGCGACGTTCCGGCAGAATCACGCCGTTGGCGCCGAACGCGGCAGCCGAACGGATCACGGCGCCGAGGTTCTGCGGATCGGTCACGCCGTCCAAAGCGATGAACAGCGGGCGTGCGGCGATGCGCGCGGCTGCGGAATTCGCGGCCTCCATGGCCTTCGCCTTCTTCTCCGCGCGCTCGACCAGCTCGTGCAGCGAGGAGTACTGGTACGGCTCCACCTTCAGAATCACGCCCTGATGGTTGCCGGAACGGGCGATGCGATCCATCTCCAAGCGGTCGGCTTCCATCATGTGCAGGCCATTCGCGCCGGCGATCTTCACGATCTCGCGGGTGCGATCATCATGCTCGATGCGAGACAAGATGTACAGCGTGGAGGACGGCACGCCCACGCGCAGCGCCTCCAGCACGGAATTGCGGCCGAACACCAGATCGGACGTATCCGCGGATGCGAACTTGTCCACGCGGCGGCGGGCAGCCAGTCGCGGATCGGAGCGCAGACGGCGCTCGGCGGCCTTCTTAGCCTTGTATGCCTTGTGGTAGACACGGTCCTCGGCCTTCGGCGTGGGGCCGTATCCCTTCAACTTATTACGATGTTTTCCACCCGACCCCTTGGTCGGTCCCTTTTTGATAGCCATAGGTGCCATTCTCCCAGCACCCCGCGCCAAATGCCGGACGTGGCGCCCGCCGTGCCCTGCCGCGCCCGCGAGTACAGTATTACCAATGAAACGGCAACGCGAGATATTCGGATTATCCCCGCTGTATTGGGGTCTCTGGCTGGCCATCCTGATTCTGTGGATGGGCCGCTTCGTCACCTCATTCCTCTCCATCTACCTGGTCTCCGCGTTGCACATCAACGAGGGCGTGGTGGGCGCGGTCGTCTCCATGTACGGTTTCGGTTCCATCATCGGCTGCCTGTTCGGCGGCACGTTATCCGACCGCTTCGGACGCCAATCGATGATCATCATCGGCGAAATCGGTGCCGCCGTGGCCCTGTTCGTAGTGTCGGTACTAGTTCATCCGATAGCCCTTGGCGCAGCGCTGTTTGTGTATGGCGCGTTCGCCTCGCTGCCCAGTCCGGCCATCGCCGCCTACATTGCGGATGTGGTGCCGATTGCCCGCCAGCAGCGCGCCTATGTGCTGCAATCCTGGGCCATCAACTTCGGTTATGCGATCGGCCCTATTGTGGCGAATCAGCTGGTCAAGGTCTCGTATTCGCTGATGTTCTATGTCGAGGCCGCTGTGATGATCGGCGTCACCGGCTTGCTCGTGGTGTTCTTCCGCGAAGTCAAGCATTTGGGGATTGCTGTGCCGGGCGCAGTTGCGCAGACGACTGCGACGGTAGCCGGCAGTGGCAATGGCGAACAGGACGGTCAAGTGCGAGTCGATGCGTCGTCGGCTGGGACTAATGCCCCTTCCATGCGCGACAGCTGGCGTCGCGTGCTTACCGACCTGCCATTCCTCGGCTTCTCCATGTTGATGTTCGGCTACTTCCTCGTCTATTTCCAGAGCACGTCCGGTCTGCCCATCGCCATGACCAATCTTGGTCTGGGCCTTGGCGATTATTCGGTACTGCTTACCATCAACGGATTCATGCTGTGCGCGTTGCAGATTCCGGCGATGAAACTCTTCGCGCGCATGGGCAATTCGCGCGTGCTCGTCACCGGCCTTGCCGTGACCGTAATCGGCTATGCCGTGCAGATTGTGGCTGATTCGTGGGCGGGCTTCGCGCTCGCCGTAGTGCTGTGGACGCTGGGCGAGCTAGGGACCTTCCCGATCGCCACCACCACGGTCGCCGCAATGGCGCCGGCCTCCGCTCGTGGTACTTATCAGGGTGTGTACAACGTACTGTGGTCGCTCTCGATTGCCTTGGCGCCCATGGTCGGCGGCTGGGTGATCAGTGATTTTGGCGGGCGCGTGCTCTGGATTGCCTGCACCATCGTGCTGATTGCCGTCACCATTGGTTTACGTATGACCAAAACTTCGCGTGACCGAGCCATGATGCGCAACAGCCTTGCACAGAATCAGGCGCAGTAATAACTATGCAAGGATTGCGGCCGGGCAATCGCACATAATCAGGATTCGCAACCCCAGAAATCGGCTAGTTTTCGGAGTTGCGATACTTTGTTCTATTGTGCACGAATGTTCATTTTCCCCGCACGTTTCTTATTGAGAACCATTCGCTGCGGGGTCATAATAAAAAGCATGCAGTACGTTGAACGCATAATTACCGGTATTGATGGCAGCGAAGCGCGATTCACCGGTTACATTGCGGACAATAGCCCGGAAATAGACCCCGACCGTACGCGCACGTCGATTCTGATTCTGCCGGGCGGTGGATATGCCATGACTTCCGACCGTGAAGCTGAGCCGGTGGCGTTGCGTTTTTTGGCCGAAGGATTCAATGTATTTGTGCTGCGGTATTCGGTGCGGGCTAGCCATTATCCGGTGGCGTTGATCGAAACCGCCGAAGCGATGCGGCTCATCCGCTCGAACGCTGACGAATGGCATGTGAATCCGCGTCAAGTCGCCGTTCTTGGATTCTCGGCCGGCGGCCATTTGGCGGCGAACCTGGCTACTTCTACCGGCGATGATGACATGCGCGAGCATGGTTACGATCCGGATGAGGTGCGCCCTGATGCGCTGATGCTCGCCTATCCGGTGATCACATCCGGCGAATACGCCCATCGCGGCAGCTTCCAGTACCTGCTGGGCTCTCATGTCCAGAATCAGCAAATGCGGGACAAACTTTCCATCGAAAAGCATATTGATGCCAAGACTCCGCCGGTGTTCGTCTGGCACACGATGACGGACCCCTCTGTGCCAGTGGAGAACACGTTGATGCTTATTCAGGCATGCCGTGCCGCTGGTGTGGGCATAGAAGCGCATCTATTCCCCGAGGGGCGGCACGGTCTGTCTTTGGCGGATGAGGAGACGGCTTACCGTGGAGCTTCGGATTATCTGGTAGAAGCCGTGCAATCCTGGCCCGACTTGGCTGCGCGCTGGCTCAAGAGCCTTGAGGGGAATCGTTGAAGATCGCGCGATATTCGAGCGGAGTCTGATGGTAACGCTCGGAAAATACCTTGTAGAAATAGCTCACGCTGGCATATCCGATTCGTTCTGCAATACGAGTCACGGGCATGTCAGTGCGGCACATGCTTCGGAATGGTAATGAAACACCGGCCTCCACCGCGTACACCTCGTGCGCGGTGATGAACGGCATGGAATCTTCCATTTCTTCGCGTTTGACGCTTGAAGATGAGGAGCATGACGGCAAGCTGGCCATTGATGTGGCATAGCATTGCCGCAGCGCATGGTTCTTATTGAGAATCATGCGCTGCGGTGTGGGTGGGCGATGTCACCGGATGCTTCGGAGCCCACGCAACGCAATCGAACCGGAAAGTTCACGCACGCTGAATTCAGTTGCAAAATCCGGACTGTCGAACTCATCGCAATCGAAAAGAATGCTGCCGGCATCCTCTCCGTTGTTGACGAATACCTCCGTTATTCCATGGTCGTAAAAAACCTCGATACGATCTATGCGATTCGTTTTAGACGTGTAATTGAAGCCGTCTGTAGGAAGCCCGGTCGTGGTGAGATGAACGGCTGACCCGTCGCTGCTTAGATGAAGCGAGGCGTCTGCCGTCGTGCCATCTGGCTGCCTGCGCTGTCCTGAAACTAGTATTGTCTCAAACGAAGTGCCGGGATCCGGCCGGATATCTGCGTAATAAGCATGCGATGGTATGAGCGCGTGAGCATCAAAGTCCTGATTGCAAGAATCGCTATATTCCGGCACGGGGGAGTTCGACATTGGAATGAGATGAATCTCTTCTCCGAGTAGGAGTTCATACACCTCATCAATGGGGTGTGAGGTGAGATGCCCATCGACTACGTGCAGCTCCCTTGGAAGTCCCATTGCTCCATTGGCGTAATCGTCACGTTCGATGCGAACGCCGTACCAGTCGCATAACCATCCAATCGCGATGCGGCGATTGATGAAAGTGCCGTCAGCGCCGCGATGCTGATCCCGGAAGGATTGCACTGCATAATAGCAGGATCCGAAATCGCACCAGCCAGTGTGGGATACGACGAGTTTTGGTGAATTTTGGACACTTGTTGTCTCGAGGGTGCCGGTGTACCAGCGGATTGGCTGAAAGCGGCCGCTGTCATCATGCAGGTGCATGAGTGACCCCACGGCTACTGCTGATCTGTCAAGTGTGAATATATCTGGACACTCATAGGTATATGACTCGGCCAATCCGGTTTCGAACAGTAGCGGCCCGGTGTATTCCCAGCGGGCTTTATTCAGATTGGCGTCAGTTGCCTGGAACAATGCGAGGGTCGGCGTGCGGCTGAAATCCGCGGATTCCTGTTGAGATGCGGAGAACGGTTCGGCTCCGAACCAGTAGTTATCATCATGGGGGCGTGGCGTGGTGCCTGGAGCTCCTAATTCAGGTGCGCAGGTAGATGGCATGTTGGTTGCCACTACGATTGCTGGAGTGCCTGCAACCGCAGTGCCGTCAAATAGCGTGGTATCGATTTTCGGGTCACGAAAATCTAGTCCGGTCTCCGTTGAAGGCCGTTCAATAACGATGGTTTCGGGGCCGAATGTCAGGCCATCAGTGCTGATGGTAGTGGTTTGTGTTTCTACAACAGATTCAGGGTGCCCAAGTCGTGCCCAGTGCCGAGTGAGATAAATGCGAAGGACGTCGGCCTCATCGCCTGGCACAATGTGCCCTTTGCTGTCCGTGGTAATGGCAGAACCGGAGAATGCGCCTCCTGTGAGTGCCTTGTCCCGTGAAAGTTCAGGTTGAGGAAGTAGTGCGATCGGCAGATCGATCCAATGGATAAGGTCCTTGCTGACTGCGTGGCCCCAGTGCATATCATCCCATTGCCATCCATATGGATTGAACTGATAGAACATGTGGTATCGCCCTTGGAAACGGCATAGTCCGTTGGGGTCGTTCATCCAATGCTGTGCTGGTTCGAAATGCGCGTTTGGCCTATGGCCAGAGATGCGCGTATCCGTGGTAATGATGCGAATCCCTCGGTCGAGTAGGTCTTTACCGCCGGTGAGGTAGCCGAAATCTATTTTCAGATTGTCGGATTCCAGCACATATTTTTCTTCGGGATTGATTGCGAGAATGAGTCGTGACCGGCGCTCTGCAGCAGACATGCATACTGTAACGGCACTTGTGTCTGAGCTCAGAGGGGTCAGACGAATAGTTCCCGGGTCGCCGTCTATTCCTGAATATTCAGCAAATATCTCAATTGTGGTGTAGCCATCGGCGTTGATGGTCATGGTCATTGTGGGTTCTCCCTGGGTTGATATATGGATGCCGGATGGGTGAAAAAGGGAAATCCCATCCGGCAAGTGTTATCGTGCGAAGTGCTTCATCCAGTGGTTTCAGCAAATTCCTGGTGCTGAAGGCGTTGGACGGAAAGCATTGACTGTGACATCCAAGGACACCTGCGATTCCGTTCCGGAATCGAGCACGGTATTGCGAGAGGATCCTGAATCAATATGCACGGCGACTACGGGAATGCTATGGGTCTTCGTCGTCGCGAGGACCGCCTCTACTTGAGTAGAGAAGCATGACCCTTCATCGGTCTCCTCATCGTGGTCGTTGCCTTCGGTGGTGGCGACAATGTGATTGCTCGCAATGTAGTTTCCCGTTCCGCGGACAAGGCGAATAATGACGGGGGCAGCACCTTCTGGGCGAATGTTGATTTCATCCACGATATCGGAGATGTGGTTGCTGATTACGGAGTTCTCGTTCCCTTCGATACGGATGATGCCGTAGAGATCATCGAGCCCATTGCCATATCGCTTCATTGGAGGCCAAGGTTCGCAAGCGCGATAAATATGGTTGGATGCGATGAGGTTTTCCGAACAACCCTTCTCAAGAACAATTACGCCTGGATAGAAAGCGTGGAATCGGTTGCTGGTAATGGATGAACGGGAAACGTTCCTGAAGAAGACAGTGCTGGCTCCGCGTGGAAATACGTTGTTGGCGGTAATCAGCAGTCCGCCGAAGTTTTCCGCAAAAATGGAATATCCGCGGTATCCGGCACCGATGAGATTGTCGGTGATTTTCGACGCTTGCCCGGATCCACGTAGTTCAATGCAGTTGCCACATTCGGCAATAAAGTTGTCATGGATGCTGAGCGCGTCAGCGTCGTGAATCACGATGCCATGTTCGAGATAGACGAATCCCATGCCATTGATGCGGAACGAATCCTGTGCATCAGTGATGTAGATGCCGGTTTTGCCGTTGAGATATGTATTTTCAGGGTCGCTGTTGCCTGAATCGTCATCGATGAAATGCAATCCGTCAATGCAGAAGTTAGCGAATTCCACCGAGCTGATTCGAGGATTTCCCTTACGTGAAACCACAAAAGCCGCGCCTTCTTGCTCGGAGCTGTGATTCGTCGCTGGCAGGTCGACGAGGATTCGGCTGCCGCCGGGCCATATTTCATGGAGATTATCCCAGTCTTCCTTGGGAGTATTGAACCGAATGCTGGAGGAAACGAATCCGTGCCCGGCGCCGACTATGCGTAGATAACTGATATCGATGCGTACTTGCGTGGTGAGGTGATAGTCACCGGAAGGGATGTAGATGGTTGCGCCAGGCTTGCCTTCGCCGTTGTTATCCGTATCTATTTGGTGAGCTTTTACGTCGGCGATAATGCTGTTGATGACTTCGCCTATATCGGTATGAGGGTTGCCTACCGGCCAAGTGGTGACGTCGTAGTAGTAGCTGCCCGCCATAACATCCTCCTTGAGGTTATGTGACTGATTAATTCAAATCAGCGGTGGTGCCAATATGTGTGCTGCTGCGCATCGTTATGGTCGCCGTCCGAGACTGGTTCCCATAGTAACGAGTATTCGTTTTTATTTCAACCGATAAACATAAAAATAAACTCATCGGCAAAAATATTTATTTTTCTAGCGTGTCGGCTATATGTTAATCGGTTGACATATAAACCGAGTTAATGTATCCTGACCTTGTCAAGGATGACACAATAAGGAAGTTCTGAAGATAAGAGAAAGGTTCGATGATGAATCGTTCATACAACAAGGGCATAGCTGTAATCGCCGCGATGGCCACCATGCTCTCTATGGCGGCATGCGGCTCCGCAGGTTCAAGCGAGGACGACAAGACATTGAGCTTGCTGGTCGAGGGGGGCGGACCTGCTGAGCAAGTGGCGCGAGATACCGCTGCCGAATTCGAAAAGCAGACCGGTTACAAAATCAAGATTGATACGTCTCCGTATTCTGGCCTGTACGACAAGTTGAAAGCCGAAACCGATTCCCGGAAAGCCACGCATGATCTGGCCGTAATTGATGTGCTATGGTTCCCCGCCTTGGCTAAGGGGTTGTCTTCAGTGGATGGGGTTCTTTCCAGCTCGGATGAAGATGATCTTATGCCCCAGCTTAAGGAAGGCGGCACCATCGATGGCAAGCTGTTGGGCATCCCTACCTGGACGAATTCCAAGGTGTTGTTGTACCGTAAGGATCTTTTTGAAAATGCTGATAATCAGAAGGCTTTCAAGGAGCAATACGGCTATGATCTGAAGGTTCCCACCACTTGGGATGAATACCGCGATGCTGCGAAATTCTTCACCAAAGATGATATGTACGGTACTGCGATGATCGGCCAGACCGGTGCCGATTCAGTGACCGGATGGCTGGAGTTCGCTACTCAGGCCGGTGCCGACAATCTCGTTCTCGATGAAGATGGTAAGCCGGATCTTGAGAACAAGGCGTATAGCGACGCGCTTGAGTATATGCAGGATTTGGTCAACGACGGGTCCATCCCATCCGACTATCTCTCGCTGGGCACCAGTGAGATTTCCAACTTGTTCAATCAGGGCAAGCTGGCGATGCAGCTTACTTGGGGACACTTCTATCTTTCCTCCGCGAAGGAGCTTGGTGATAAAGTCGGTGCCGCCCCGATGATTGGCGGGTCTGCAGGTATCGGTGCCATTCCCGGCCCTTGGTATGAGGTGGTACTGAAGAACTCCAAGAAGCAGGATATCGCAAAGAAGTATCTCAAGTTCATGTATGGCAAGAACGAAGGATACATGACCGCCCTTGGCGTGGCTGCCCGAAAGAGTGTGTTTGCCAAGTATGAAGACAATCCCGAATATGCGCATGTCAAGGCATTGGAAACCACTCTTGATGCCAAGCAGACTCAGAATCGTCCTGCAACCAAGATGTGGACGCAAATCGAGACCGAGGTGCTTTCTCCAATGGTGCAAAACGTGCTTAAGGGAGCTAATGCCAAAGACGAATTGGCAACTGCTCAGAAGAGCATTCAGGATCTCGTGGGCTGAACCGCATCCTTTCGTTGATGTGCCGAAAAAGACGATTGCCGGAAACCGCATGAATCAACAGGAACGAATTGCGGTTTGCGTTCGATGAAATAGAAAAACGATTGGTTGTGATCGCCGCTGTATACGGGCGACGATCACAACCAATCTCAATCACCGTGTTCTCACACGGGAGGTGACATGGAACAGAAAACAGTCACATCGGGAGATCGCTTGAATCAATACTCCTCGGGTAACATGCGCAAAACAAAGATGTTGAGTTCCACATTCAGCAAGAAGACGCTGTGCCTATTCTTCCTGCCGGCAGGATTGTTCATGGCGGCGTTCCTGCTGTTCCCCCTATTGAAGCTCGTTTACGATAGCTTCTTCGATGTCGGAGACCGCTATGACGGCAGAACGTTTGTCGGTCTGAAAAACTATATCAAGGCTTTTACGTCACATCAGTTCCAGATGGATTCATGGAACACATTGGTTTATGTCGTCGTGGCAGTCGGCGTGGAAACGATTCTTGGCTTGGCGCTCGCCGTCATTCTGACGAATAAATACAAGGGGTTCAAGGCCATTCGAACGTTCATCCTGTCCCCGTTGATGATTGCGCCGTTGGTGGCCGGTCTGGTATGGAAATTCATGCTGAGCGGTCAGTTCGGCATTGTGAATGTGCTGCTGGTGCGAATCGGGCTTTTGCAGTCCACGGACAGCATCTTGTGGCTTTCGGACTCGCGTTTTGCCCTCATATCATGCATCATCGCCGATGTTTGGCTGACCACGCCGTTCATGATGCTGATGTTTTTGGCGGGAATCCAATCGATTCCGGATAGTCTGTATGAGTCGGCGTCCGTTGAAGGTGCGAACAAATGGCAGGTTATCATCCACATCATCATTCCTAATATCAGGGGTGTGCTCTTTAGCGCTTTGGTCATTCGTGTCATTGACGCTGCAAGAACGTTCGACATCATCTGGGCCATGACCCAGGGCGGTCCGCAGGGGTCTTCAGAGCTGTTGAGCGTGCATATTTACAAGATGCTGCAGCGGTACGGCGATGTCGGCTATGCCAGCGCCATGGCCGTCATCTTCATCGTAGTGCTTATCGCTATCACCCTTATGACTCAGCTGAAGAAGGACAAGAGGTAGACGACATGTTCCATGAGAAATTTGGTCGCAATCGGAGCGACAATCTGTGGATTATTATCATGTACGTGTTGGCGGTAGTCTTCCTACTGCTGTTCATTTTCCCCTACTTGTACATGCTGTTTTCTTCATTCAAGCCTTCGCAGGATGTGATTTCCGTTCATCCCACATTCTTCCCGAAGACTTGGTCGGTGGAGAACTACATCAAGGTGTTCCAAACTTCTGATATCGGCATGTATTTTGGCAATAGCTTTATCGCCGCGCTGGTAAGTACGCTGATCTGCCTGCTGCTGGGATCTTTGGCCTCGTATGCGATTTCCCGCACTGCGGTCTCTCGGTTTAGCAACTTCCTGCTGATTCTAGTGCTGTGCCTCAAGATGATTCCGATGTCCAGCATCGTGGTGCCGATTTATAGTCTCGTCCAGCAATTTGGGTTTTACGATTACCTGCCGGTGCTCTGCATTGTGTATGCGGGTGTGAATATGCCGTTTGTGCTGTGGATGATGATCTCCTTCTTCAAAGACGTGCCCGTGGATCTTGATGAGGCCGCAGCTGTTGATGGTGCAGGTCCGTTCACCGCATTCATCAAGGTGATTTTGCCCGTAGTGGTTCCTAGCTTGATCTCCACTGGTATTTTTACCTTCCTGTTGGCCTGGAATGATTTCCTGGTTGCGCTGCTGCTCACCAGCAGTGAAGCAAAAACCGTGCCGGTGGCCCTGTCGGAATTCCTGACTTCATACAGCCTTGATCTGGGTCCGATGACCGGAGCGGCAGTATTGTTCTCACTGCCGGTCATCGTCATCTCCTTCTTCCTGCAACGGTATCTGGTTTCCGGCATGCTGGCCGGATCGGTCAAGGGATAAGGCCTTGGGCGCTGATGGTAAATCCTCCTACGTAAGATAGCTATGAGACAACCAACCGGATGATGAGATACAAGCCGGGTATGCTACAGGTCAAGTCTGCTAGTCTTGCGGCTAATAGACTTGACCTACGGCAATGTGGACGTACGGTTGGGCATTACAGCAAGGAAAAATGATGGTTACGATAACTGATGTTGCCCGGGTGGCCGGTGTCTCGAAAAATACGGTGTCTCGCTATCTCAACAACCGTGGATATATCTCCGAACAAACGCGAAACAATATACAGAAAACGATTGATTTGTTGCATTATCAGCCTAATCAAATCGCGCGAAGCCTGTATTCGCAGAAGACACAACTCATTGGTTTCGTGATTCCTGAGATCGCTCATCCATTCTTCTCTACAATGACCTCATACATCGAAGATGAACTCAACCGTCGCGGTTATAAGATGATTCTTTGCAGCACGATGCATTCTGAGGAGAAAGAGAAAGAGTGCATCGACTTACTCATGGCCAACAAAGTGGACGGCATGATTATCGGCAGTCATTCGCTTGATATTAACTATGCCGGTATTAGCTCCCCTGTAGTTGCTCTCGATCGTTATCTAGCCAGCAGTATCCCCGTGGTGAGCGCCGACCATGTTCAGGGCGGCATGATCGCAGCTCGTGCGGTTATTGAACACGGCTGCACTAATGTGGCGCAGTTTATTGGCTATTCCAAAGTGCGGTCCCCCTCTTTTGAACGCTATCGAGTGTTTGCCGAGCAGATGCACAAGCATGGCATTCGTTGCGTGTCTTTCGAGTTGGGACTGAACCAATTTGAGATAGAGCCGTATCTCAGGATTGCCGATACATTCCTCACGGATAATCAGGACATCGATGGCATCTTTGCCTCTGATCTGATTGCACTCGCGATTCAAAAGCGCGCACTCGAAATGGGGCGGAAGATTCCGGATGACCTCTTTCTGTTCGGATATGACGGATCGTATGTCTACAAGTTCGCCAGTCCCTCATTGCCGACTGTCATACAGCCGTATGCGAAGATAGCGGAAAAAGCTGTTGATGTGCTTATCCGCAAAATCGAAGGTGAAGAGGTCGATCAGATGGAATACACGGTTCCGGTGACGGCATATCGTCCTGAGCGGGATCAGTTGTCTGCGCAAACTCAGAACGGCATTGCGGACGACACCAGCACCATCTTTCATGAGGTCGCGTTGGGCATTTGATGGATTATGCGGAAACGCATCATCATTGGCGGGGAAGCAGGCGAGGCCGTAGTGCGCGAGACGATGCGACCCCGCCTGCTTCTGATTGACGAAGACCTCATTGAGCGTTTGTTCCGCAGACAATGACTGCAGAATCCCAATTACGCAAACCGCTGATGCGCAGTATGCCGTCGGAAACGGTGGCTTCCAGTCCGTTGCGGGCGAACATATGGATTGATCCGTCAGAGCGATGAGAGGCCATCATGGAGGCTGCATCGTCAGCATTCCAATCTTGTGGGGCTGCAAGAGGCAGCTCAATGGATGCATCTTCGTTCATGCCTGCAAAGGTGTGCAGGACAACCAATGTTTGTCCCGAAGCGCGATCCGTACCATGGCGCACGATGGCTTGCCATCCCTGCGGCCTGCGATAGCTGGTAATGGGCGTGCCGTAGAAAACGCTGACTCCGTGATCGATGACGGCTGATGCGGTGCCATAGAGCGAAAGCGCCTCATCGATGGTTCTCCATTGTTCGGCAGACAGCAGACCCATATCCCCCGACAGGCACAGTCGTCCCAAGAAGCCGGATGCCAGACGATATCGTTGCTGCGCTTCTGTCAGTTCGGCTCTCATAACGGCCCAGATTTGTGATTGCCTCGGTTCGATAATGCGGTGCATATTGGCGGCGATGAGCGGAATCTCATCACATTCATGAGCGTCAGAGAAACTGGCCATTGCACCGATTTCCATGAAGCTCTGCACCAGACGATGCCCACCTGAGGAACATATCTCCACTACCACATTCGGCAGTTCCTGGCGGATTTGGCGGAAGAACGCCTGCGAGGCCTGGATCACGTCATAGAGTCCGTCTCCCAGAGTGCTTTCCGGCTTGCCCGGCGTCTCGCATCCGATACCCAACGTTTCGTTATAGTCGACCTTGATGTAATCGAATCCGTTGTCGCGAAGGAAATCGATGACGCGTTCGTGCAGATAAGCCTGGACCTCTGCGTTGCGCATATCCCAGAATCTCCGCTGGTCAGAGGTGATCGGAATGCCGTCGCGTTTCAGCAGCCATTCCTCGCGATTGAAGCACTCGGTTTCCTGCCGGCCTACGACTTCGAATTCGAACCATACGCCGGCCTTCATGCCAGCTTGATGAATTGCGTCAACTACATATTTAATGCCGTGCGGGAACGATTCCTTACTGACCTGCCATGCGCCGAACCTGGTTCCCTCTGAGAATGGCTTATTGTCGAACCAACCGGCATCCATCACCACGTATTCGACGCCGTGGCCTTTAAGCTGTTCCACCTGTGCCAGCACGCTTTGTTCGGTGGGAAGTCCCCAAGTGGAACAGAATTCATTGAAGATGATAGGTAGCCCGGCGTCGGAGCCAGGCTGCTGCTGCTCAGAGGCCGGTAGTACGAGACGTTCGCGTACATGCCCGGCTAAAGCCTGCGAAGCTTCATCCACTCCGCCGTGTACCACAGTGAGCACGCCACTGGGTGCGACGAACCGCTCTCCTGGTTGCACGGTGTGGGTCCAATGTCCGAACTCGCGGTCTGCGATGCCTCCTGAGATGGCTAGCCCGTTATCTTTGCGATACGCCTCGATTTGCCAGCTGGAAGCGTGCGTGGTTGCGGCGGCCCATGTAATGTCATGAGCGCGATCTTCCACTGCGATAAAAGGCACCCAACCTCGTACGGGGAACGAACCGACGCATCCGAACCGCAATGAATTGGCCACGTGTTCCTGCCAATCCGGTTCCAGTTGAAGATCTTCGACGCTGCGCGAGTCCAGTCGACCTTCTGCGCTCCATGTGCTGCGCATGCGGTGCACCATAAGGGTGTTTTCGGCTATACCCTCCGAAAACGGGCTTAGCGAGCCCAAAGTAAAACTCGAAAGCATCTCGAAGGTGAATGGGGCATGTGACACATTCACGACCTCGGTGTCGATGCGGACCGAATGGCTATGCGCGCCAAACGTCAGGTTGTGTGTGTATTCGAGGCCTCGCTCATCGACGAATCGTGTTGTGACAATCGTCTCGCCCAGTTTGGTGTCGGTTTCTTCCTGACTTTGGAATCGCATGGCATAAGTGGTTGGCGAGTTTCGCATAGTGCGCCCCTGGGCGTATCCACCCGCATAATCATCGCCGATGATTTTGGCTTGGATCAATGGTTCAGGCGCGCAGTCACCGCGAATCACCTGGGCCAGCGAACCTTCCGGAACTAGGAGAAGATCGACGATTCCGCTATCGATATGCTTGCGATATTGAGCGGTGATGCCATTGCGCGAAACGGTGCGCAGGATCGTGGTGTTGGCGATGGATGCTGATGTGGTGGACTCGGCTGCGGTAATCGCATCGGTCGCGGTGAGCCCAGGGTATTCGGTGGTCTGCATAGTAGGTTCCTTTGCGCATGCGATGCTCCACACGCAGCCGTCCGCGATTGCCGACGGACTCGGGCAAACCGAGCGGGGCTAGATGAACTAGCTGCGCGGTGCTGCAGTGGATTCTCGCACGATGAGTTGATCGGCGTCGTCGCCGATGTAATACGGGATTTCGGATTCGAGTGGAGTGCCTTGGCGAATTCGATTCAGGATGAGATTCGTGGCGAAAGCTCCAATGCGTTCGAAATCTTGTCTCCAAGTGGTGAGGGATGGAATCGAGAGGCTTGCGATGGGATTGTCGTCGAATCCGGCGACGCTGACATCGTCCGGTACGCGCTTGCCAACCGCATGCAGGCCGCGGATGATGCCCAATGCGATCTCGTCGTTGCCGGCGAAAATCGCGGTCACTTCATCATCCTGGCCCAGTTTGCGGCCGATGGCTTCGGCGTCTTTCGGATCCCAACTGGTGCGGTACAAAGCGGGAATGCGTGCTCCTGCATCTTCCAAAGCTTTACGCCAGCCGGATTGCCGTGTCTGGGTTTCGTCTTCCTCGGGAACCGCCACATGGAACACGGTTTTGTGCCCCAGCCGCAGCAGATGTTGGGTGACGGCGTATCCGCCACGGTCATCGTATGTGAACAGCTGGCATTGCCCTTGGCGACGATTGCCGCCAATCAGCACAACGGGCACATCCTTATTGACTGATCGTAGAATCTCATCGCAGCCGGTGCCGTAGCGAGGCTGATCGATGATGACTCCCAGTGGGTTGGCGCTGAGTGTGGATTTGATGGTCTGTCGAAGCTGATCCGGCGATTGCCGTTCGTCCAGCAGTACGACGTTTACCACGATCCCCGCGGCGGACGCAGCGGCTTCCACACCTTGGATGCAGCCGGTGACACCATACAGCAGGCGTTGGCCGGAGAACAAGGAGATGGTGTTCGAGCGGCTCGCAGCCAATCCACGTGCCAACAGTGAGGGGTGATAGTCCAGCATTGCGATGGCCTGGGCTATGCGCTCTTTCTTGTCGGCCCGTAAGTGGGCACCGTTGTTCAGATATCTGGAGACGGAGGAGACGGACACCCCGGCCAATTGAGCAACGTCGTTGATCGACGGCGATTTCTTGGCTGTTGGCCTCGTGCTCTCGTTCACGATCTCCTCCTAGGTCGGTTTGGCTGGCACACCATAGTGCTTCAACGCGTGAATACTACACTTATTATGGCCGGTATTGACCTTCTTCGCACATGTGGTCATTTCACGGCGCCTCCTGTGATGCCGCTGATGATTTTACGTTGTGCCGCCGCGAAGATAATGAGCAGCGGAAGGCTCATCAAAATGATGTAGGCGAAGATTAGATGCCAGTTATTGAGGTACAGGCCGGCGCTTGCCACATTGTAGAGGTTAAGCGGCAACGTGCTCATCTTGCCGGAGAGAATGAACAATGCGTAGAACACGTCATTCCAGATGTAAAGAATGAGCAGGATTGTTGCGGTGGCGATGGTCGGACTGAGCAGAGGCAGAATCAAGGTGAAGAATATTCGTGCTGGTTTTGCGCCATCAACTCGCATGGATTCCTCCAAGGATGGTGGAATGGTGCGGATGAAGCCAGTCACGAAGAAAATCACGGTTGACAGATAAATGCCCACATACACGCAAATCATGCCAAGTGCAGTGCCGGAAAGCCCGATCATTTTCAGTAGCATCATTACGGTGACCACTGCTGGCGGAAGAATCAATCCGGAGATACCGAGTGCATACAGGAAAGCCATTGGCTTGGTGGTCCGTCGGGCCAGAATCCAGGAGGCCATGGAACCGAAAAGAATGGCGATGAGCACTGCTGGCACAGTGACTGCGATGGAGCCGAATAGTGCAGCCACCATTTTGCCGTCTTTGATGACAGTGGCGAAGTTCTCCAACAGCATCCATTTGCGTGGCAGGGACATGTCCAGTTTCAGGGCTTCGGCTTGAGTTTTTCCGGCGGTGACGATGAGCAGCCAGAAGGGGACTGCGAGCAGGGCCAGCATCGCGATGATGACAATGGCATTATGAAGGATACGCCGCCAACGAGGAGCATTGGATTTGAACGCTTGCTGCTCTTTATGGCCGTTGTATTGTGCGGTAACGCTACTCATCAGAAGATGTTCCTTTCCCTGCGGCGCAGGAAGTAGATGACCGGCAAAGCGATGATGGCGACGAGGATGAACAGAATCATGCTCATTGTGGTGGATTGCGAATAGAGGCCTTGGCCGAAAGTGCGCCACACGAAGATGTTGAGGATTTCGGTGGAGCCACCCGGTCCGCCTTTGGTCATGGCCTGCACCATGTCGAATCCGTTCAGTGATCCGAGCAGCGAGGTGGCCACGTTAAACGTGAAGGCGGGTGCCAGCAGGGGGAATTTAATGGTCCAGAACAGCTGGTGGCCGTTGGCGCCATCGATGCGGGCGGCTTCTATAACATCTGCGTCGATGGTTTTGAGGCCTGCCAGGAAAATCAGCATGGCCAGACCCATCCACTTCCAGCCTTGGATGGCGGAGATGACGACAATGGCCCAAGTGGTGTTTCCAAGCAGCCCGGTGGTGACGTGATGCCCGATAAGCGCACTGAGCATCTGGTCCAGGGCTCCGTCGGTTTTCAGCACGGCTTGCCAAATGTAGCCTACGGCTAGGGCGGACATGATGACCGGGATGAAGAACATCACGCGGGCAAAGCGATTGAGCCGGGTGTCTTCTTCGAGCAGTACGGCGAGGAGCAGGCCGAATGTGTTCTGGAAGACGGCGATGCATACGGCGTAAATCAGTGTGGTGCGGATATCTCGCAGCAGGGTGCCGTCTTGGAATAGGGTAACAAAGTTGTCTATTCCGTTGAAATCAATGGTGGTTTTGAATGCCGACCAATCGGTGAAGGCGAATACGAAGTTCATCACCGTTGGCACGATGAAGAACACTACGAGCATCGCCCCTGCTGGGATAAGGAATCTCAGCGGATAGTTTTGTTTCATCAAAGCTTTATGAGGATTCATAGTTATTTCCCTTGAAGCGCGATATTGCCGTTGTGCTGTGTGGGTGCAGAAGTTTGCGCGGAAAGTGTTTGAGGGCTCGTGGCCGGAGCGAAGCATGGAAGATGTTTCGGGGGTGAGGATTCCCCCGAAACATCTTGATGGAGGAGTAGGAGGAGGAGAAGTTTGGTTAGAAGCCTTTGGCGCCTTGTGCCTTGGCGATCTGTGCGAACTGGTTTTGAGTCGTTTCCGCCACCTGTTCCGGGGTCGCGGTGCCATTGATCATATTGGCCAGGTTGATGTACAGATCAGGATTGGCGATTGCTGCGGACTGCATGGAAGGTGCCGAGTTCGCGATGGAGGATGCGGCATCGAGCAAGGCCTGTGGCACGCTTGCCGGGGAGTCGACGGTCTTCAGCGCTGAGACCAAGGCGCGGTCATTCACGAAGTTCTCGTAGCCGTCGGACATCCAGAAGCTGAGGAACTGGCGTGCTGCGGCTTCGCGGGTGGAATCACCGGTCTTGAAGGCCACCACTGCACTTGAGGCGCCAGGGGAGAGGGAAGAGATGTTGCCCTTGCTGGAGATGGGGAAGAATCCGAGGTTCTCATCGATGGCGGTCTTGTCGTTGTCCGCGAGGGCTGCGGCCACATTGAATTGCGCATTATTTCCAATCACCATGCCGGTTTTGCCTTCCCAGAGGGCTGCTGCTTGATCGTCCAGTGTGGCTGAACCTGCATCGGAGTTGTAGTAACCGTCGTCGATAAGCTTCTTGTAATTCTCGATGGCGGTCATGATGGTGGAGTCGGTGAACTTCTCTTTGCCTGAATTGACGCGATCCCACAGGCCATCATTGGCGGCCTCGGCCAGTTGCACCTGAACGGCCCACTGTGTGCCCCACTGGGAGCCGCCCATTTCAAAGAATGCGGAGTCGGCGGCGTTGGAATCCTTGATTTTCTTCGCTGCGGCAACCAGTTCATCCCAGCCCTTAGGGGTTTCGGTGATGCCGGCTTTCTCGAAGACCTTCTTGTTGTACCAGACTCCCATCACGTTGACCGGAGAAATCAGTGCTGCATAGCGATGGCCCTTGGTTTGGCCGAGATCGGCGACGCCGTCAATGTAGTTGTCAACCCAAGGTGCGTTGTCGAGCTGCTGCAGTTTGCCTGTGGAGACAAAACCGGCGAGCATGGAGTTGGTGGGTTCCCACGTGGCCAGATCAGGCATGTCCCCTGTGGTGATCTTGGTCTGAACGTTGTTCTCGTAGCTGTCCGGAATGATTTGCAGATCGACCTTGGCGCCGGTGGCCTTCTCGAAATCGGAGATGACCTTAACCGGGACCTTGCTGTCGGATTGGCCTACCCAGAAGGTCAGGTTCACGCCGTCAAGGTTCTTGGTGGCGTCCGGCCAGTAATCCGCCGCTGTCGTGTCCACATTATCGGCGGTGCCGCCGGCGGTCGGGTTGCCGCAGCCGGCAAGAGATAGACCGGCAACCAAGGTCATTGCTACCGCTGCTCGTATGGCCGAAGTTCGTTTCATCATGATCTCCTTTGGTCTTTCTTCTAAAGCCGGACGCTACGAGTCTCTGCCTTGAGCCTTCCGCGTCAGGTGATTGCATAATAACACAAAATTGAAAGCGCTACCAAAAATAGTTTCAGGTGAGAGTGTTTGTTGAAATTACAATGTTTTGGGGGATATATTTTGGTTTTGAACATTATTACTGGTAGCGCTACCAAAAATAATGCAGTTCGCTTTTCGGATTGTGCCGCTGGCATAGACAAGTGCATGGAGCGGTTGCGATTTATTGGCTGCGCAGCGAACGCCACTAGGCAAAACGCCATTACGCTGTGCGACGAGCAATCTACCGCGCTATGCAATAATGGCAAGGTATGCATCGGCAGCAGTTGCGTCGGTGCCCACAACCGCGCAGTTCTGTCGCCGGGAGGGAGAGATAACCCGAACGCCACCGGAACTGACTACTCCGCGGCAATACCAAGGAGAACACCATGGTTGATCGCCAGAATGATCAATCCGCATCCGCGACCGCAACGAATGAGATCGTGGAATCAGAAGAAGTCCGCGCCCAAGAGGCATTACTTGGGGATGTCGATCCCAGCCTGACGAGCGCTGAGGATGTAGCCAAAGCCCTGAATGTCGATCCGAGCCAGGGCCTGAGTGATGAGGAAGCCAAGCGCCGACTGGCCAAATTCGGGCCGAACGAACTCGCCGGCGCACCGCCCGTGCCGAAGTGGAAGAAATTCCTGACCCAGTTCCAGGATCCGCTAGTCTACCTGCTGCTTGCGGCAACTGTGATCTCAGTAATCGCATGGTTCATTGAGAAAGTCAATGCCGTGCCCGGTGCCGAAGGCGGAGAAGCGCTTCCGTTCGATGCGCTGGTCATCGTATTGATTTTGATTGTCAATGCTGTGCTCGGCTATATGCAGGAAGCCAAAGCTGAGGCGGCAGTCGAGGCGCTCGCCCAAATGACTGCTCCGCAGACCTCGGTGTTGCGCGGCGGCAAAGTGCAGCGCATCAACACCGCCGACGTGGTTCCCGGCGACATTATCGTGCTCGCCGAAGGCGATTCGGTGTCCGCCGATGGTCGTTTGGTGAACGCGGCCAGCCTGCGCATCGCAGAAGCGTCGCTGACCGGCGAATCGGTGCCGGTGGGCAAGAAGCCCGATACCTTGGCTGCGGCCAAGGCGCTCGGCGACCGCGCCAACATGATTTTCAACGGTACTTCCGTGACCCAGGGCACCGGCCGCGCCATCGTGACCGGCACCGGTATGAACACGCAGGTCGGCAAGATCGCGGACATGCTTTCCGCCACCGAAGATGAGAAGACTCCGTTGCAGAAGGAAATGGATTACGTCTCCAAGATTCTCGGCATTGCGGTGTGCATTATCGCCGTCGTGGTGCTGGTGGCGCTCGCCGTGCTTGAAGGCTTCAATGACATTCATGATGTGATTGATTCCCTGCTGCTTGCTGTTTCGTTGGCCGTGGCCGCCGTGCCGGAAGGCTTGGCCGCGATCCTCACGGTGGTACTGGCGCTCGGCGTGCAGCGCATGGCCGCCCACAACGCCATCGTCAAGAAACTGCACTCGGTGGAAACGCTGGGCTCCGCATCCGTGATCTGCTCGGATAAGACCGGCACCCTAACCCGCAACGAAATGACCGTGGAGCGCGTCGTGACGCCGAGCGGTGAAGTGCAGATCACCGGCACCGGTTACGCGCCCGAAGGACGCATGGTAATGACCGGCGGTGTGAGCCCTGACTCCGAACAGGCCAAGACCGCGGCCGATGAGGTTGTGGCCACACTACTTGCCGGCACGTTGGCCAACGATGGTGAACTGCGCCAAGACGCCAACGGTCGCTGGGAGACCGTGGGCGACCCCACCGAAGTCTCGCTGATCGTGGCGGCCCGCAAGGTCAAGGCCGATCACAAGGCGCAGCGTTACACCCGCGTGGGTGAGATTCCGTTCACTTCCGAGCGTAAGCGCATGTCCATCATCGCCAAGGATGACACCGACTCCGGGAAACTCACGGTATTCGCCAAGGGAGCTCCGGATGTGCTGCTGAGCTACTGCACCCGCATTCGCGTGGGTGGCCAGGTCAGGAAGCTCACCGAAGGCGACCGCCAAACCATCCTCGCCACCGTGGAACGCCTTTCCTCCGAGGCCTACCGCACACTCGGTCAGGCGGCCCGCCCGCTCGAAACCAGCTCGCTTGCCGATGTGCCCGGCGTTACCGTGAACGCAGCCGGTCAGGTGGCGGATATCGCCGACCAGGCCGAGGCCATCGAAACCGATCTCATCTGGAACGGCATGGTCGGCATCATCGACCCGCCACGCACCGAGGTGCGCGACTCCGTGGCCGAAGCGCATCGTGCCGGCATCCGTACGGTGATGATCACCGGCGACCATCCGCTCACCGCCGCCCGCATCGCCTCCGACCTCGGCATCATCGCCAAGGATGGCAAGGCTCTGACCGGCGACCAGCTCGACCAGCTGGGCAGCGAAGCCGAACTCGACAAGGCCACCGCCGAAGTCTCCGTCTACGCGCGTGTGGCCCCCGAGCACAAGCTCAAGATCGTCGAATCCCTGCAGCGCCAGGGCAACATCGTGGCTATGACCGGCGACGGCGTGAACGATGCCCCGGCCGTCAAGTCCGCGGACATCGGCGTGGCCATGGGCATCACCGGCACCGAAGTGACCAAGCAGAGCGCCAAGATGATTCTGGCAGACGACAACTTCTCCACCATCGTGGCCGCTGTGCGTGAAGGCCGTGTGATCTTCGACAACATCCGCAAGTTCCTGCGTTACCTGCTGAGCTCCAATGTGGGCGAAGTGTTCACCGTGTTCCTCGGTGTGGTGCTGGCCGGATTCCTCGGCATCCGCCAGCCGGAAACCGTGGGCGTCACCGTGCCGCTGCTCGCCACGCAGCTGCTGTGGATCAACCTCCTGACCGACGCCGCGCCGGCGCTCGCCATGGGCGTCGATCCGCAAACCGAGGACGTGATGGGTCGCAAGCCCCGCAAGGTGACCGATCGCGTGATTGACGCCTCCATGTGGGGCGACATCATCTACATCGGCATCATCATGGCGATTGTCACGCTTATCGGCATGGATATGCACCTGGCCGGCGGTCTGTTCACCGACCGCTCGGTGGAGGCGATCGGCCACGATGCGCAGATGACCGAAGCCCGCACCATGGGCTTCACGATTCTGGTGTTCGCGCAGCTCTTCAATGCGCTGGCCTCCCGCTCCCACCTGCAGTCCGCGTTCGTGGGCCTGTTCTCGAACAAGTGGCTGTGGGGCGCCATCGGCCTGTCCGTGGCGCTGCAGCTCGTGGTGATTTACGTGCCGTTCCTGAACTCCGCGTTCGGCACCACACCGCTTGGCCCCTTGGCATGGGTGGAGTGCATCGGCCTGGCGGCGATTGTGCTGATTGCCTCCGAGCTGCGCAAGGTTGTGCTTCGCGCCATGGCCAAGTAGTCAATAAAGCGAAGCGTACGGTAACGCAGTAAGTAGTAAAGCCAGCACATAAGAAGGGGCGGATGGGGATAATCCCCATCCGCCCCTTCTGCTATATGGCGCGAACAATCACTCAGTTAGCTGGACCAGCACCGCCATTGTCGGCGTCACTACCATTGTTATTATTGCTCTGCTGTTGCTTCTGCTGCTCTTCCAACTGCTTCTGAGCTTCCTCCTGTGCCTTCTTTTCAGCCTCTTGCTGAGCCTGCTTATCGGCATCGGCCTTCTGCTTGGCCTGCATGGATGCGTTTACATCCGACTCGGCCTTCTGCAGTGCGGAAATCGCGTTGTCCACATCCGTATCAGACGGATTGGAGCTGTTCGCGATGGTGTTGGCGTCGGTAATAGCGGTTTGCAGCGCGGTTCGAGTGTTCTCATCCGCAACGTTACCGGCGGAATTATTCAACGTGCTTTGCGCCTGAGCCACTGCCGAGCTGAGCTTGGACTTCTTCGCATCGGTATCAGCGGTTTGTTCCGAGGCGTTCACCGCCTTGATGCCACTGTTGATGGCGTCGGTCTGGTCAGTCACCGTGCTGATTTGACTCTGCATGTCCTTGGCTTGCTGCTTAAGCGCATCAGCGGAAAGTGTGGCGTCGCAGCTTGCGGTATCTGCAGGATTCTGTCCCTTTTCCACCGCGGAATTCAAAGAATCGATGGTGGTGCTGTCGGCGACCTTACCCTTGGAAACCTGGATAGCGGTCTGACCCTTAGTCACTGCAGCTGCGAGCTTCTTTTTGGCGGCGTCGTATTGCTTGGCCGCGGCCTTGCACTCCACCAATGCGGCGGCCTGGTTCACCTTGCTGCTGTTGGAATGCCACCAGAACAGTCCGCCGCCAATCAGAGCAATGACCACTACGACCACAGCTGCGATGATCGCAATCTTGCGGGTGTCTTTCTTGTTCTCGCCGCCGTTGTGACGCCCGGGTTTGTCCCCGTCGCCGGACTCATCGTCGTCGGCGAATTCCTCTAACGGGGAGATGGCCGACGGTAGTGGCTGTGCCGGCTCCTCCTCAAGTCCTGCAAGCTTCACCGGAGCGTTGGCGATCGGCTGGAATACCTGCGTGGCCTCTTCATCGGATGGAGTCCCACCGGCAGGAACTTCTGCGGAAATCGGTACTGCGGGGGGCTGATTCAGTGCGGTGTATGCCTGCGTGGGAGCCACGAATGGCGAAGTTGCCGCAGCGGTCTGCGCGGGCTGGAATACCTGCGTAGCGCCCTCAGATGCCGCCGGATTAGCCGGCTGGGGCTGCACAGGCTGCGTATAAGGCATCGCCTGAGTCGGTGCGGCTGGAACCACGGGAGCGGTGGAAGCCGGTGCGGCAGGGGCAACCGGATGGAAGCTCTGCGTGGCCTGATCCCATACGTACTGCTGCTGGCCGGGGGCGGCGGCCATTGGCTGGGCCGCCGCAGGTGCAGGCTGCGTTTGCGGGAACGGATTGAACGCCTGCGTCTCTTGACCCGCTGCAGTTGAGGCAGAGGATTGTGCCGGGCGAGTAGGCGCAGCTGCCGGTGCTGGCGCCGGCGGCTCTGTTGGTGTTTGCAGCGGCGGCACTACCGGCCGAATAGGCTCGCTGTTGTTTTGAAAATCAAATTGAAAACCACCATCGCTGTTGGTCATTGCATCTCCTTGACGTATGAACAAAGCACCGGCATGCGGTCCGGCGAATAATCATCAGATGGATCGCATCCGATCTGACTGGGATGAACAAGTGAGTGATGTATATCAGTCGTCGATATGAGCTCGATAGAAGTTCTCGTAAGAACGGCTCGGGGTCGGGCCACGCTGACCCTGATAATGCGAACCGGTACCTGCGGATCCATACGGATGCTCGGCGGGGGAGCTTAGTTGGAAGAAGCACATCTGGCCAATTTTCATGCCTGGCCACAGCTTGACCGGCAGCGTAGAAACGTTGGAAAGCTCCAGCGTGATATGCCCTTCGAAGCCAGGGTCGATAAAGCCTGCGGTGGAGTGGGTCAGAATGCCCAAACGCCCCAGCGAGCTTTTGCCCTCGAGTCGGGCGGCGATAGTCGGGTCCAGCTTCACATACTCCCAGGTGGAGCCCAGTGCGAATTCACCGGGGTGCAGAATCCATGGCTCATCAGGGCCCACTTCGAATTGCTCGGTCAGCGCACCTTGGTTTTCAGCCGGATCCACGTAGGTATAGGCGTGATTATTGAACAAGCGGAAATAACGATCCAGCCTCACGTCGATGGAAGCGGGCTGTACCATTTCAGGGGTCCACGGATCGAGTGCAATATGGCCGGCGGACTGTGCGGCGATGATATCGCGGTCGGACAGCAGCATAGAAACTCCTTGAAATACAGTATTGGCACCAAGTCTAGCGCCCAGTGCGGAAACAGCTCGATTGGCTGGGAGACCGGCTCGAAACAGAACTCTCAGGTTATTCTCAGAAAACACCAGAGTTAGACACAGAAACAGGTGATTATATAAATCATGTCAGCAAAAAGCTGAACAGGAACAGCAGCAGTTCCCGATAATTGAACCCCTTTCTTCTTCTCTCTCTCCTTTCTCTCCCCGGCGGCCCGCACCGCCGGGGTTCTTTTTTGCGCCAAACCCGCTGTCGCCTCGCAGGCTCATCCTCCGGAATGACGGCTGCGCCAGTTCCTCGGCGGTATACTGGCAGACAAGTCGGCAGAGAGGGCGTTCTTATGGGGAAGAGTAGCGAGGAATACGACTTCTTTGAGGGAGCTGAATATGAAGACGCCCCTCAATCCCAGCGCAGTCGACGGCATAGCGGCCCGCACAGTTCCGGTCGTCGTGCCGCCAAAATCAAACTTGATAGTCCAACATCAAAAATATTGAGGCGACTGGCGTTGGTCACCGGTTTGTGCGCCGTGGCTTCTTCGGCGGCCTCTGCCATACACGAAATCGCGCCATACGCCATCTCGTTCCTCGTGGAGGTGCCGGGGCGCTATATCGCCCTCACCGCAGCGGTGTGCATTGGCCTGACCCTGATGTTCGTTATTGGGGCGCGTGCCACTATGCCGCGCAATTCCACGCATGGAGGTGTGGGCGGCGGCGGCATTGTGACCATTGTGCTGGCCGGTGCGTTTCTGGTGGTCGGCGTGGCCGTAGGCGTACTGTTCCCGCAAGGCCTGATTTTGCCGGATAACGACAAGGCGCCAGTGGAAAGCGCTGCGCAAATGGAGCAGGGCATTGAGCAGGCGGCCGGGCAATGCGCGGCAGGCTGGCAGGGCTTGGATACAGGCGGCATCCCCGGTGTGAGCACTGTGCAAATGTGCGCGGAGCCTCGCGTGGCCTTTGTCTCGTTTGAATCCGAATCCATGGCGGCCGTGGGCAAGGCGCCGATCAAAGTAAAAATTGCCGAACTACTGAACCAATACTCCGACAATGAAAATGCGCAGGGCGATTGGCGGCTGCTCACCGGCAAACGTTGGATGGTGTTTGGTGAGGCCGACAAGATGACTGCCTTGCAGCAGCAGTGGGGCGGCGATATCGAGAACATCGCCGCGCCCGATGATGCCGCCGGCGCGACGAGCTCCGACTCCGGGCAGTGATTGCAGCCCCGGCTGCTGATGTGAGCGAAATCATGGGACTATTGGCATGGTCTTGCGACGTCGGCATTTATATTGGATTGGTATGAGCAACGAAGCGAATACAAACGGATTGGCGCAATCCGCATACGAGCCGTTGATTGGCCGTGAATCCAGCGAAGTGCCGGGCCATTTCGGTGATCCGTTGACGGTGGAACGTAGTGTGACCTCGCGCGGCGGCATTGATCAGCACCCCACGCATCCGTTGTTCCTCTGCCTGCATGGATGGGGCTCCAACGAAGCGGAGATGGCCGATATCATGCGCCTGATCGCTCCATATAACGATTTTGCGGCGTTGCGTGGCCCGCTTACCCTGGCTGAAGCGCCTGAAGGCTCCCGGGAACCCGGCAACTACGCATGGCTGCACGGTTCAATGCCCGTGGGCGAGGATCTTGACTATGACGCCTACGCCGCCGCACGAGCTGTGGATGCATGGGTGACGGCGAATATTCCTGCTGATCGTGCCATTGTGCCGCTTGGATTCTCCCAAGGCGGATTGGTCGCCATACATCTGCTACGCATCAATCCCGAGCGATACCGTGCGGTGATCAGCCTGTCCGGTTTCCATGCACCCGGTCAGGTGCCCGATACTGCGCCCGCCGACGATCGACTTGCCGAATTGGATATTCCGGTGTTCTATACCTATGGCAAAAACGACGGCGTCGTGCCCAAATATGAGTTGTTCGCCACCTCCGCGTGGCTCGAGGAGCATACCTGGCTCAAAACCAAGAGCTATCACGGGCTTGACCATAACGTGAGCCTTGAGGAATTCGCTGATTTGCGCCAGTGGTTGCTGGACAACGACATCACCTCCGGTGTGCTCTAGTCATAGACTGGTGGCCGTGGATACAGGGGATGCAGCTCAGAATCTTGATCAGAACCATCTGGACGAATCGCCGCGCGGTCTCATCATCATGGCCGTGGTCGGCGTTGCTGTTGGCGTGCTTTCCGGCATGTTCGGCATCGGCGGGGGCACGGTGATCGTACCGGCTCTCGTCTGGCTCGGATTGACGCAACGGCATGCGGCCGCAACATCGATGATGGCCATTGTGCCCACTGCGGTTTCCGGCGTGATTTCCTATGCTGTGGAAGGCGATGTGGATTGGATTGTGGCCGCTATCGTATTCGCCGGCATGCTGGTGGGCGGACAGATCGGCTCATGGTTGCTGTCCAAACTGCCTGAAGTGGTGCTGCGCTGGGCCTTTGTGCTGTTTCTTTTGTTTGTGATTGTGAATCAGGCGATGTCGAATCCCTCGCGTGATTCGCATATCATGCTTTCACCCGGTGTGATTGTTGGGCTGATTGCATTCGGTGTGATTGCTGGCATTCTGGCTGGTCTGCTCGGTATTGGCGGCGGCGCGATTTGCGTGCCGGCGCTGTCGATTCTGTTCGGCGCCAGTGATTTGATCGCGCGCGGCACGTCGCTGCTGGCCATGTTTCCGAACGCGATTACCACATCGGTGGCCAATGCGCGCAGGCACATGGTGCATGTGAAGGCCGCGTTGATTATCGGTATTGTGGCCGCCCTGACCGCGCCTTTGGGCACCTGGATTGCTGCCGCCGTGACGCCGCGTACCGGAGCGATTCTGTTCACCGCATATCTATGTGTGCTGCTGGGGCGTTCCTTCTGGGTGGCGCTTAAGGCTACGCGACGGTGATGTGGGTTAGATGCCGGAATCGGCATCAACCTGCCGAGGCGTGTAGCGGACAGCCCGGTGGGCTGTCTGTAGCCGAGGGGAGCGGCTGTGCCGCGACGGTGATGTGGGTTAGATGCCGGAATCGGCATCAACCTGCATCACATAGATGTTGCGCCTCAGGGTTTTGGCCTGGGCTCGGTTGATGTCGCCGGCTTCGAGCATGTCCTGGATCACACCGAGTTCGATGGCGTAGCTTTCCTTCTTGACTTCCTCGACCTGCGTAATCATGGCCGCCGTGCCGCTCATATTCGGACGTGCCTGCAGGGAAGCCTCAGCACGACGATAATCCAACAGCAGTGCTGAGCAATGCTCGGTGTTATAGGTGCTATTGCCCATCTCATCGACCAAGCGGTCAATCACATGGTGAATGGCTTCCACCTGCAATTCGCGGGTGCGCGCAAAAATCTGATCCTCGCTCACCAACGGCGTGGTGTGGCGAATCTTGGAGATCGTACGCTTCGCATAGTTGTTCACGCGACGCTGCAGCATGCGTGCACGGCCGCGAATCTGCGACACCGCATGCCCAGACGTCGGGTCAGTGGAAGTGTGGCGAAGCGTGTTCATGATCTGATCGAGCATGCGCTCGCAGGCCTCCACATTCAACTCCTGCGTGGCGGCGTCGGTTGCAGGGTGGGCCTTGATATCCGCCAAGCGGTCGCGCACGAATTCCTTTTCCCAATGCAATGCTTCGATCTGCAGACGTTCCAATCCCTGCGGATCGGAGTCGCCATTGCGCTGCTTCAAACGGCTGATGCGCTTGGTGTACAAATCAATCACCATCAGCACAGCGCGGCGGTTCTCCGGCGTAATACGGCCGGTCAGCTCTTCTACGGTATTGCGCAGCACTTCAATCGTAATCGGAACCATTTCCGCGCTTGGATCTTTGCCGCGATTCGGAGCAAGTAGCGGCAGCAGGAAGTTCGCCAGAAGCAGTGTCACGATAATCACGCCGGATGCGATGAAAATCAATTCGTCACGCATCGGGAAATCAGCTCCGCCTGCAATGGAGTACGGGATGGTGAACATCAGCGAAAGCGTAATCGTGCCCTTCGGGCCTCCGAATGTCATCACTGCGGCAGAGCGCCAGCGCTCCAAGGTCATCTTGCGGCGCTTGCCGGTATTCACATCGCGCGCGATGCGCAGCATGGCCGCCACCCAGATGAAACGCAGCGCAATCACCACGGCAGTCACCAGCAGAATAATGCCAATCAGCAGCGTGTTATTGATGCGTGGGTCAGACCAGCTGGCCGTCATCGCCTGCGGCAATTGCATACCCAACAGAATGAACACGGCGCCATTAAGTGAGAAGCTCAGCACGCCCCACACCGACGACGACACAATATTCGTGCGCGCCACATTCGGGCCTACGCCGCTGCGATCGAACCGGATGAACAGACCGGCTGCCACCACGGCCAGAATGCCGGACACCTTGAATTCCTCGGCCCCCAAATACAGCAGGAACGGCAGGAACAGCTCCATCAGAATACGCGTGGTCGTGGTCTCCCAACCCAGCGAACGCACGGTCTCAAACACCCAATTGGCGAGGGCCGCCACCACCAGGCCGAAGATCGTGCCACCGAAGAACGACACCACAAACTCGCCGGCGGCCTGCCCCACGGCGAACTCACCGGTGAACGCTGCGGCCAGTGCGAACTGGAAGCCCACGATGCCGGATGCGTCATTAAACAGTGATTCGCCTTTTAGCACGCCTCGTTGACGCTGAGTCAATGAGGCCTCTTTGCCCAGAGAACTCACAGCTACCGCATCGGTCGGTCCCAGAGCCGCGCCCAATGCCAGCGCGGACGCCAGCGTGATCGCCGGCCACACGGTATGCAGCACAAAGCCCACGGCCACCATCGTCGCAATCGCCAGGCCAATCGCCAGCGAAAGGCTCAGCTTCAAGGTTTTCAGCAGGGCTGATTTATCGATTTCGTGCGCCTCGAGATACAGCAGCGGTGCAATGAACAGCACCATGAACAGTTCAGGATTCAGTCGCGCATTCGGGAAGAACGGCAGGTAGGCCACCAGCACGCCCAGCGCGATCTGCACCAGCGGTGTGGACACCTTCGGAATAAAGCGACTGGCGAACGAACTCACTACCACAGCCGCGATAATGCATAGGATGAGTTCGAATACTGCCATGACCGTCCTCTCGTTTCTCTCTCGGCTTCGCCCAGTATAGAAAACCTGTTGCTACAACGCGTTACGCCGTCCGCCGAAGTGGATGTCGGATTCGCATGGGCGCTCGCGTAGACTCGCAGTATGGCTTTGAACGTGGCATATGAGGAAGCGATGCGGCAAGCGATGGGACTGGCGCAACAAGCTGCATCAGCAGGCGACGTGCCGGTCGGCGCGGTGGTGCTGGACGCTTCCGGCAGGATTATCGGCCGCGGCTGCAACACCCGCGAAACCCACGGCGATCCGCTGGCCCACGCCGAAATTCTCGCGATGCGCGAGGCTGCGCAATCCCGCGCCCGGCACGCCGATAATGGCGACTCCGCAGCACATACGGGCTTGGAGGCCGCACCCGCACGTGCCTGGAATCTCGCCGACTGCACATTGGTGGTGACGCTGGAACCCTGCCCGATGTGCGCGGGTGCCTGCATCCAAACGCATATCGGCACGATTGTGTTCGGCGCATGGGATGCCAAACTTGGCGCATGCGGTTCGGTATGGGATATTCCGCGCGACCCTCACATCGGTCATGCCCCCGAAGTGCACGGCGGCATACTCGAGCGGGAATGCCAAACTCTCCTCACTGATTTCTTTGCAGCTCGCCGTTAGCCAAATACTTACTTGACTCAGCCAACACGCGGCATCGAGTCAACATATTCGATTCTTTCTACCATCGAATCAGCAGTACAGAACGCGCAAACCAGCAACGTCAAAGGAGACACGAGACCTATGGCTCACAACGAAACGCTGACCTTCACCGGTACCGCGGCGGATGGCACCCAGCTCACCGCCGTCTACCTCGCCCAGCCCACCGCCAATGTGGCAATCGGCTTGATTTTCGCGGGAAGCGAGCTGCCGCGCATCGTGCACTGGGGCCGCCCGCTCGCCAACCCCGAAACCCTGCTTGATGCCTATGATGCGCTGAAACCGCAGCGCGTCTCCGGTGCGCTCGACAACACCGCATGGCCGTCCGTGCTGCCCACGCAAGCTGAAAGCTGGATCGGCGAGCCGCGCGTGGTGTTGCGCCGCGCCGGCATCGAATTGTTCCCGAAGTTCACCGTGACCGATATCGAAACCGACGGTGTGCTCGACGCATCGCTTGATGCCACCAGTGCCGACGGCTACACCGACGTGACCGGCCACACCCGCACCACCGGCCCGATTCACGTGCCGGGCGTTGTGGTCGCTGCCGAAGACAAGGAAAACGGCATCGCCATCGCATGGCGACTCGAGCTGTTCGACGGTGGCCTGGTTCGCCAGAAGGCGACCGTCACCAACCTTGGAACACCGGAAAATGCCGAGGATTCAGTGGCCGCCAACCTTGAAGTCGGCAAAATCGAACTTGGATTCCCGGTGCCTGAGCTGGCCGGCGAAATCCTCACGACCACCGGCCATCATCTGCGCGAACGCAGCCCGCAGCGTCAGCCGCTGACCATCGGCCGATTCGAAAAGCCGCAGCTCGCCGGCCGCCCGGATTTCGATGCCAGCCTGCTGCTCACCGCCGGTGTACCCGGTTTCGGCTTCGAACATGGCGAGGCCTACTCCGTGCATGTGGGCTGGAGCGGCAACTCCGTGCTTTCCGCCGAACGTCTGCCATACACGCAGGGTATCATCGGCGGTGGCGAGCTCCTGTTTGGCGGAGAAGTGACCCTGACCCCGCAGGGTGAAGATGAGGGCGAGAGCTCTTATGC
This sequence comes from Bifidobacterium cebidarum, assembly GCF_009193305.1. Classification (GTDB taxonomy): domain Bacteria; phylum Actinomycetota; class Actinomycetes; order Actinomycetales; family Bifidobacteriaceae; genus Bifidobacterium; species Bifidobacterium cebidarum. Next base: position 46,132 of record NZ_WBVS01000012.1, read on the forward strand.
GACGCCATGGTTGTTCGGCTCGTTCGGAGACGGCCTGAACGAAATCGCCGCGCGCTTCCACGCCTATGTGCGTTCCCGCCACCCGCGTCTGTTCGCCAAGGGCCGCCCGGTGATTTTGAACACGTGGGAAGCCGTCTACTTCGACCATAACTTCGATACGCTGGCCGCGCTCGCCGACAAGGCCGCGGCCTCCGGCGTGGAACGATTCGTGGTGGATGATGGCTGGTTCGGCTCCCGCCGCGACGATACCTCGGGCCTTGGCGATTGGCAGATTTCCCAGGACGTCTGGCCGGACGGCGATAAGTCGCTGAAGTCGCTTGCCGATTATGTGCACGGTAAGGGCATGCAGTTCGGCCTGTGGTTCGAGCCGGAAATGGTCAATATTGATTCCGATGTGGTGCGTGCCCATCCTGATTGGATTCTTTCGCCCACGGCCGGACGCCTGCCGATGCAGGGCCGCAGCCAGCAGGTGCTTGACCTGACCAATCCCACAGCATTCGATTACGTATTCCATGCAATGGATTCGTTGGTCGGCGAGCTCAGGATCGACTACATCAAGTGGGATCACAACAAGCTGGTAACCGAGCCCGGTTCCCGTTACTCCGGCCGCCCGGCCGTGCATGCGCAGACGCTCGCCGTATATGAGATCTTCAAAGGGTTGAAGCTCAATCATCCGGGTCTGGAAATCGAAAGCTGCTCGTCCGGCGGCGGCCGTGTGGATCTCGGCATTCTGGAATACGCCGACCGTATCTGGGCGTCCGACTGCGTGGACCCGGTGGAGCGTGCGGACATCCAGCGCTACACCTCGTTGCTGGTGCCACCTGCCATGATGGGTGAACATGTGGGTGCCAGCCCGGCCCACTCCACGCAACGCGCCACCAGCCAGGAGCTGCGCATGGCGATGGCGTTCTTCGGCCACATGGGCATCGAATGGAACCTGCTCAAGGAGCCGGAGGACGCGCTTGCCAAGCTCGCCGTGTGGGTGGCCGAGTTCAAGAAGCATCGCGACTGGTTCGCCATCGACACCTGCGTGCATGCGGACGCCAACGATCCGGCCGTGCGCTTGGACGGCATGGTGATGCCGAGCCGGGATGCCGCGATTTACCGCTTCACGCAGCTGACCACCGGGCAGACCTACCCGGCAGCTCCGGTTCGGCTCCCCGGGCTTGACCCTGACCGCCGCTACCGTGTGAGCCCGCTCGACCCGAGCCTCGACCTGACCGGCTTAGCCAATGGTCAGAGCCCGCTCGGTTGGTGGAACGGAGATGGTGTGGTGATGACCGGCGAAGCCCTGCAGCGTTACGGCATCCGTCCGCCGTCCCTTCACCCCCAGCAGGCCGTCCTGTTCAAAGCGGTAGCTCTATAGACTGTAGGATTTCCAACACTGACTGTAGGTTTTTGAACGAAATTCGTTCAAAAACCTACAGTGACCGTTGAAAAACCTACAGTCAGTGTTCAAAAACCTACAGTGAAATAGGCGGAGGGGCGAATATATGGACGATGTCGCGTCTAATGCACTGATAAATCGTCCAATACGCCGGTGAATCAGCTAATACACCGATAAATCAGCCAATATGCTTCACGATGACGCGGCTGGCAGCGGCCTTGGCCCATAGCTGCCAGTCGTGATTCACTATCGTGAATTTCACAGGCTGGGTCTGGCTATGGCGATAATACCGAATACCGTCACGCAGCGAATCAGTGCCGATTTTGGCCAAAAACGCGGATTCGCCGGCAATCATCACATGCCCAGGCATGGCGATATTCGCCACCATCGCTACCAAAGCACCCAATCGGAAGCAGGTGCGATGCACCAACTGGTTAGCCTGCGGCACCCGGGCGCGAGCGTCACGGGCAAAATCCTCAAACGTCACCGGCCTACCCACAATCGCGGAATATTGCTCGGCGATGGAATCGTCAGTCAGACATTGCGAACAGCCGATATGTCCACTCACGCAGCGCGGCCCCTCCGGATCCACCAGCACATGACCCACCAGGCCATAGCTCTTATCCGGGTAGCTCACCGGCTCGCCATGCACAGCCAATGAATAGCCCACGCCTACGCCGATTGTCACCACGGCGAACATATCCAGGCCGACGCCTGGGCCAAACCAGGAGGCGTCCACTAAGAGCGAATCAATATCATTGAACACCCCACAGGGCAGTCCGGTAGCGTTCCCGACCATTGCGCCCAAATCCGTCGGGCCGTCCCAATGCAGGAACGGCGCAAACGTCACTACGGAATCATCCACCACATGACCGCCCACAGCCACGCCGACCGCAGTGGGAGAGGGCAGGCCGGCCGCGGCAACATCATCCGAGCAGGCGGCAGTCAGCTGGGCAATCGCATCCGCCACATATTCCGGCGACTGATCCTCGCCGATCGGCAGTTCATGACGATCGGACACCACCTCGCCATGAGCGTTCACCGCGGCGGACACAATCGACGTGCCGTGCACCTTCACGCCTACGAATGTGCGCGCATTGGAGCACAGTACCAGCGAAGTCTGCGGCCGGCCGCGCCTATCCGAGCTTTCCTTCGGTATAAAACGTTCCGGCAATTTGCCGACTCGACCGGCGGTTGCGCTCGCTGGCAGCTCTTCAATCACCCCAGCGTAAATCAGATCACTGGTAATGCGGGAGAGCGCCCCCTGGCTCAGTCCCAGCATTTGCGCCAACGTGGTGCGAGCAATCGGACCATACTGTGCCACAGCCGCAGCTACGCGATGCGTATGTTCAGAACCGGAAAACCATTGTGGAATCGCATTGGAATCAGCCAACTCATGCCCCTTTGCGAAAGAATTAATTGCGTTAATCACAAAATACCGCGTTTTTACTTTCGTGCGCAAGCAGGCTCGCGCACGCTGGGAATGAAAACCCGAAATCGTTACCTTTGAGAGTGGAGGAATTGCCACTGGCATTGGAGCTAGTGGTGGAAGGAAAGACAAAGGAGTCAGCAATGCTGTCAGATTCCCTGTACCCAACTTCCAGACTGAAGCGTTTAGGCGTGCGCGTGGCCGCAACGGTGTGCGCGCTCGCTGTGGGCTTTGGCCTGGCAGGCTGCGGTTCAAGCACCGCAGGAACCGTCACTCTCGACTTCTTCCAGTTCAAGTCCGAGGCCGCAGACACGTTCAAGGCCATCGTGCAGGACTTTGAGAAGCAGAACCCGACCATCAAGGTCAACATCAACAACTCCGCCAACGCGCAGACCGATCTGCGCACCCGCTTCGTCAAGAACCGTGTGCCGGACGTCATCACCTTCAACGGCGACATCAGCTTCGGTATGTTCGCCGCATCCGGCGTCTTCTACGATTTCACCGACGAGCCGATCGTGGACGAACTCAACCCCGGCATGGTGAACATCGCCAAGAACCTGGTGCAGACCACCGACCCAGCCAAGAAGCGCCTGTACGGCCTGCCATTCGCCGGCAACGCCTCCGGCTACATCTACAACAAGGACCTCTTCAAGCAGGTCGGCCTCGATCCGGAGAACCCGCCGACCACTTGGAGTGAGTTCACTGACATGCTCAACACGTTCAAGGCCGCTGGCATCAACCCGCTGCAAGGTTCCGTGGCCGATGCTTGGACCACGCAGGCTCCGCTCGCCTCGCTCGCCGGCACCCTGGTTCCTGAAACCAAGTACACCGAGCTGAAGCAAGGCAAGACCACCTTCCAGGAACTATGGAAGACCACGGTCGAGAAAGAAGCCGAACTGTTCACCTACTCCACCGAAGACACCGGCGTCACCTATCAGCAGGGCACGCAGAGCTTCGCGCAGGGCAAGGCAGCAATCATTCCGCTGGGTACTTACGCGATTCCGCAGATTCTGCTGATCAACAAAGACATCAACCTTGGCTTTGCGCAGATGCCGGCCACCGATGATGCCAGCGAGCAGATCCTCACCGCGGGCGACGACGTGATGCTGACCATCGGTGCCAACACCAAGCACAAGGCTGAGGCGATGAAGCTCGTGGAATTCATGATGCAGAAGGAGCAGCTGGATTCCTACGCCGACGCCCAGTCCGCCATCACCCCGCTCAAGGACACCTACTTCGGCAACTCCGCGCTCGAGACCGTGCGTCCGTTCTTCGAGGAGAACCGTCTGGCCGACTTCTGCGACCACTACATCCCCTCATCCATCAACATCGGCGGCTACCTGCAGACCATGGTCACCTCCGGCAACACCGACCGATTCCTGAACCAGATGCAGACCGAATGGGACAAGGTCCAGGCCAGGACCTTCGAGTGACGAGTAGGAGAGGAGAGTAAATCATGTCTAACGCAAATAAGCCCGCCAAAAAGAAGGTGGATGCCTTCTCCAAGCGCAAGGTTGACCCGGCCTACTACTGGATGGCTGTGCCCGCCGCCATCATCTTCGCCTTCTTCCTGTACCTGCCGTTCGTGGACGGTGTGAAGTACTCCTTCACCAACTCCCAGGGCTACGGCGACTACAAGTTCATCGGTTTCAAGAACTACATCGCCCTGTTCCAAGATAATCGCGTAGGCCACGCCTACCTGTTCACGCTGCTTATCGCAGTGGCCATCACCGTGCTCATCAACGTCATCGCGTTGTTCCTCTCGGTGCTGCTGAACTCCAAGATTGCCTTCAAGAACGGCTTCCGCGCGATCTTCTTCGTGCCCTACACCCTCTCCGTGCTGGTCATCGGCTACGTGTTCAAGTACATCTTCATGAACCCGCTGCCTGAACTCGGCAAGGCGCTTGGCATCGAATGGCTGTCTACCTCGCTCTTGACCAACGAGGAGCTGAGCTGGATTCCGATCGTCTTCCTCGCCGTGTGGCAGGGTGTGGCCTACTCCGTGCTCATCTATCTCGCCGGTTTGCAGACCATTGACGACGAAATCTATGAGGCTGCCGCCATCGATGGCGTCAACGCTTGGCAGAAGTTCTGGAAGATCACCTTCCCGCTGATTGGACCGTTCTTCACCATCAACCTCGTACTCTCCATGAAGAACGCGCTCGGCACGTTCGACCAGGTGGTGGCATTGACCGATGGCGGCCCGAACTCGGCCACGGAAACGGTCACCTACCTCATCTGGAAGGGCGGCCTGACCGGTGGCGAATATGCCTACCAGACCGCTAACGCCGTGCTCTTCTTCATCGTTCTGGCCATTATCGCCTTCGTACAGCTGCGCATCTCCCGCAACCAGGAACAGATCTGATTCACGCGGGGAGAGGATTCATTATGACTACTGCAACCGTTACTTCGTCTCCTAAGTCCGGGTTCCGCAAGGACCACAACATCAACTGGTGGCTGACCGCAGCCGTGGCCGTGCTCTCGCTGACGATTCTGGTGCCGCTGTACTTCACCGTCGTCACCGCGCTGAAGACCCCGGCCGAAGCCGGCACGTTCGCCCTGCCTACCTCATGGCAGTGGGGCAACTTCGCCGACGCCTCCGCCAAAGTCAACTATCCAAAGGCTGCGCTCAACTCCGCGATCATTACGGTTGCCGCCGTGGTGCTCACGCTGCTGACCAACACCTTCGTGGCGTACGCTGTGGCCCGAAACATGGATAAGCGTTTCTTCCGCTTCCTGTACTACTTCTTCATCGCCGCCATGTTCGTGCCGTTCCCGGTCGTCATGCTGCCGATCGCCAAGCAGATGGGCTCCCTGCACTTGGACAATCAGATTGGTCTGATCATCCTGTACACCGTGCTCGGTTTGGGCACCAACCTGTTTATCGCGACTGGATTCATTCGTTCGATTCCGGTCTCCTTGGAAGAGGCGGCGCGCATCGATGGCGCTTCCACCTGGCGTATTTTCTGGACCATCATCTTCCCGCTGATGAGCCCGATCAACGCCACCATTGCCATCCTGACCGCGCTGTGGGCATGGAACGACTTCCTCCTGCCGTTGATCGTTTTGACTGACCAGTCGAACCAGACGATTCCGTTGGCCCAGTACGTCTTCAGCTCCCAGTTCGCCACCAACTATCCGATGGCCTTCTCCAGCTACTTGATGGCCATGGCCCCAATCCTCGTCGTCTACGTCTTCGCCCAAAAGTGGGTTGTTGGAGGTGTGATGAGAGGCGCCGTTAAGTAAAGGCAACTAGGTTAGTGCACAAGATGGCTCCCTCTGATGGGACCGAGCCGTTAAATAAACAGCCCGGTGGGCTGTTTATAGGTGAGGTGCTTGACGTAGTCAAGCCGTAAAACTATGGGCAAGGCCCATCCGTAATTGCAGGACGAGCTGTCAGCGAAGCTGACTGAGGGAGAGACCAAAAATCAGATTGCGGGCGGAGCCCGTCCGTAATTACTTTCCGGCACGCCCGTTAAACAGCCCGATGGGAATAAAACCATCGGGCTGTTTCAATAATTACCAAGCAGTAATAATCAATGATGATTTACCAGAAAGGCCACAACGATGACTAACGCACAGCGCATCGAAATCCCCGATTCCGTTCGTACCAACGGCGCCACCCCGAATCCATGGTGGTCCAACGCCGTGGTCTATCAGGTGTACCCGCGCTCCTTCCAGGACACTAATGGCGATGGCCTGGGCGATATCAAAGGCATCACCTCGCGCCTCGATTACTTGGCCGATCTCGGCGTAGATGTGGTCTGGCTGTCCCCGGTCTACAAGTCCCCGCAGGACGACAACGGTTACGACATCTCCGATTATCAGGACATCGATCCGCTCTTCGGCTCCCTCGAAGACATGGACGAGCTGCTGGCCGAAGCCCACAAGCGTGGTCTGAAGATCGTGATGGATCTGGTCGTGAACCACACCTCCGACGAGCACGCCTGGTTCCAGGCTTCCAAGGACAAGAACGACCCACATGCCGACTGGTACTGGTGGCGTCCGGCCCGTCCGGGCTTCGAACCCGGCACCCCGGGGGCTGAGCCGAACCAGTGGGGCTCCTACTTCGGTGGGTCCGCTTGGGAATACTGCCCGGAGCGTGGCGAATACTTCTTCCACCAGTACTCCAAGAAGCAGCCTGATTTGAACTGGGAGAACCCGGCTGTGCGTCACGCCGTGTACGACATGATGAACTGGTGGATGGATCGCGGCATCGACGGCTTCCGCATGGACGTCATCACCCAGATTTCTAAGACCATCGATAAGAATGGCAAGCTGCCGGGCGAACCGGGCTCTGAAATCGAGGATTACCCGGTTGGTCCTGAGGGCTATTCTTCCCCGTTCCCGTGGTGCTCGGACGGTCCGCGCGTGGATGAGTTCCTTGCTGAAATGCGTCGTGAAGTCTTCGAGAAGCGCGAGGGCTACATGAACGTGGGCGAGGCTCCGGGCGTGGTCCCGGCCCGCAACGAGCACATCACTGACCCAGCCAACCGCGAACTGGATATGCTGTTCCTCTTCGACCACGTTGGTGTGGACCAGAAGCCGACTTCCAAGTGGGACGTTGTGCCGTTCGAAGTCAAGAACCTGCGCGAGAAGATGGCCGGTCAGCAGGAGGCCGTAAAGAACGCCGGCTGGGCCAGCCTGTTCTTCTGCAACCATGATCAGCCACGCGTGGTCTCCCGTTGGGGCGATGACACCACCGAGGAGAACCGTGTGCTGTCCGCCAAGGCCTTCGGTCTGCTGCTCCACATGCACCGCGGCACCCCATACATCTACCAGGGCGAAGAGCTCGGTATGACTGGCGCACACTTCAAGAGCCTCGATCAGTACCGTGATCTGGAGGCTCTGAACGCCTACCGTCAACGTGTGGAAGAGGCCAAGATTCAAACTCCTGAATCGATGATGGACGCCCTCGAGCTCATCGGCCGCGATAACGCCCGTACCCCGATGCAGTGGGATGGTTCGAAGTACGCCGGCTTCACTTCGCCGGATGCCGCCACTGAACCATGGATTTCCGTGAATCCGAACCATGCGGAAATCAACGCGGCCAGCGAATTCGACGACCCGAGCTCCGTCTACTCGTTCTACAAGCAGCTCATCGCACTGCGTCACGAGAAGGCGGTGATTGCCGCCGGCGAGTGGAACCTCATCGACGCCGACGACGAGCACGTATACGCCTTCACCCGTACGCTGGGCAAGGATCGCTTGCTGGTGGTGGTCAACCTGTCTGGCCGTACGGTCGATTTGCCGCACGATGCCGCCGAACTGGCCGCAGCTGGCGTCACCGAGCCGGATGTGCTGATCAGCAACTATGACGCTAGCCACACGGTCGTATCCCTCGCCAACAACGAGCTCGACCCGTGGGAGGCCGCCGTCATCCAGCTGTAAATTGGCTGGCGGCCAGCGGTAAACCGGCCAACAGATAGGTATCTCGCCTGCGAGGGGTTGATTTCCGCCTACCGGAAGGTCTATCTCCTTTACAAGGGGTTGTATATCGCGTGAGCCCTGAGTATGAATGTTGCAATATCAGCGTTCATACTCAGGGTTTTGCGCTATAGGAACCCCTCGTAAAGCAGATAGATGTCTTTCAACATTGAAATCAACCCCTCATAAGCGAGATATCGAGATATCCAGCGTTCTTCGGCGGTCCGCCGCCTACAATTACCCACTATGGAACAAAAGGACGTTTTGAAAGCGCTGCAACGTGATCACGCAGCGGAACTGAAGCTCGCCGCCGAACGACTCAAGGGCACCGCCCGCCACACGGAAATCATTCCCTCCCCAACGTTGAGTGAAATGACGGGCCATGAGATTCTCCTGAAGCCCGAAAACCTCCAGGTCACCGGTTCGTTCAAGATTCGCGGTGCCTACAACAAGATCGCATCCCTCACCGAAGAGCAGCTTTCTCACGGCATCGTCACCGCTTCCGCCGGCAACCACGCCCAAGGTGTGGCATATGCCGCTCGCGAACGCGGTGCCAAGGCCACCATCTGCATGCCGCAGATCACCCCGCCGCTCAAGGTGGATGCCACCAAGGCCTATGGCGCCGACGTGGTGCTCTACGGTGATGTGTTCGATGAAGCCGCCGCCCATGCCGCCGAACTCGCCAAAACCGAAGGCATGATTTACGTGCCGCCGTTCGATGACTACGAGGTTATCTGCGGCCAGGGCACCATTGGCTTGGAAATCCTCGAAGATGTGCCGAACGTCACCGACGTGGTCGTGCCGCTTGGCGGCGGCGGCCTCGGCGCCGGCGTGGCGCTCGCCATCAAGACGTTCAAGCCGGAAGTGCGTGTGATCGGCGCCATTCCGGAAGGCAGCCTTGCCTGGAAGAACTCGTTCGCTGCCGGCCGCGTCACCGAAGCCGATCAGGTGGTGACCTCCGCGGAAGGCGTCGCTGTCAAGCACCCGGGCGACCTGCCGTATGCGCTGCTCAATGAATTCCTTGATGATCTCGTCACTGTTACCGAGCGAGATATCAACGAGATGATTCTGCTCATGCTCGAAAAGCACAAGCTTGTGGTCGAGGCCGCCGGTGCCGTGTCTCTGGCCGCGCTGGAGCACTTGAACCTGCGCTCCCGCAAGTTTGCTGCCGCGTCCGGCCCGCATGTGGTGGTGCCGATTATGTCCGGCGGCAACATCGATACGGTCACGATGGGTGCCGTGATTCAAAAGGGCATGATTGCCCGCGGCCGCATTATGAACTTCGAGGTCGAGCTTCCCGATACGCCGGGCCAGCTGGTTAAGGTTGCTACGCTGCTCGCCAAGGAACGTGCGAACGTGATTGCCCTTGATCACGATCAGTTCAAGGCATCCGGCCATTACACCAACGCGGTGTCGCTCGGCGTCACGGTCGAGACCAACGGCCCGGACCACATCGATCGTATCCTTGCCGCGCTCAAGGAAGCCGGCTTCCAGCCCAAGCGCATTTACTGATAACTCATTTTGCGCGTGATAGCCGCGAAAGGCTGTGGCACGATATTCCCGACATAATCAAGGCCGTTCGGCTGAGATTACGGTCGGAAACATCACGCCACAGCCCTTCGCTCTGTTCTGCGAATACTACGTTCGGCGTAGTGTCAATACGAGGCGATTATCGATTACTGTGCTGCCGCAATCGTCTCATCCACCAGTTTGGGCAGCGCCACTGCGATGTCTTCGTGAATCAGTCGCGTGGCCAGTCGGTCATACTGCGTGCGTCCCATGTTCATGATGGTGATTGGCACGCCCGCCTGCGCGGCGACCGGCACGATGCTTGCCGCCGGGTACACCTCCAATGTGGAGCCGATAACCCACAGTTCGTCAGCCTTGGTGGCACGGTCGTACGACTTCTCCATCGCGCCGTCCGGCAGCGCTTCGCCGAAATACACCACATCCGTTTTGATGATGCCGTTGCATGGCATATCGCCGTGGTACTTGAGCTTGCGATGGCAGTGCGGATCAGGTTCCTCATCCAGCCGCGCCATGATGTCCGCGGTGTTGTACTTCTGGTGGCACTTCATGCAATGCGAAGTACCGATGGTGCCGTGCAGGTTGACAATGATGTCTGGGCTATTGCCTGCCTTCTCGTGCAATGCATCGAAATTCTGCGTAGCCAGCAAGGTGAGCATGCCGGCCTTCTCGAGTTTGACTAGTGCCTTATGTGCGGCGCCCGGTTGTGCATTCCATACCGGTGACTCTTTCTGCCAACGCCAGGAGTATTCGCGATCCTCCTTGTTGGCCATAAACAAGTCGATGTCATAGACGCTGGTTTGCTCAGGGTGCTTGGTCCAAACACCATCCGGTCCGCGGAAGTCAGGAATGCCGGCAGAAGTCGAGATGCCAGCGCCGGTCAATACTGCGATTTTCTTAGTCATGACTACAGGTATACCCGGTTTCGATGAACGGGAGGTGATGGATTCGGACGCGATACTTCCTGAATTGACGAGAATGTGTCTCATATTTCTGGATTTGTTCAATCCAAGGACACGTTGAAGGCGTATGTTGTGCGTAGCAGAGCGTTGGAAGATTAAAATGGCTCTGTGCGACACGCCGAGGGAGGCGCGCTATGATGCCGTTTCCCAGAGTCTTTCGCGCCCTGATTTGCGTTTGTTTTGGTTGTCGTGTAAGTTATTCACCTGTTGCCGCTCGGCACGGCGGGTTCCGGTTCCTGATGGTTCGGGGGTTGGCTTGCTGGTGTGGTGGTGGTTTGAGAACTCAAGAGCGTGTTTGTACTACTTCTTTATAGTCAATGATTGCCAGCTTGCTGCCAGCCTGGCCGGTTTGGTCGGGTGCCCTAGCGGGTTGAATGGCGGTGAGGTTT
>NZ_WBVS01000013.1 GCF_009193305.1 Bifidobacterium cebidarum
CAGGCCATCCAGAACCTGGTGATCACGGGCTCCCTGATCACGATCATCCCCTTGGTCATCGCCTTCCTGTGCCTGCAGAAGTACTGGCAATCCGGCCTCGCCGCAGGCGCCGTCAAAGAATAACCGAATAATTCACCATCGGCTCCCCTGGCATAGCGAGGGGAGCCGGCAACAACGACATACGAGGAAACATCATGGCAGCACGTAGACCGTTTCAGTGGCCGGCACTGTTGACGAGCGACGGTCGAGGCATCGCTTACGGCGGTGATTACAATCCCGATCAATGGCCGGATAGCGCCATCGATGAAGATATTCGGCTCATGCGCTTGGCACACGTCAATACCGTGGCATTGGCGATTTTCAGCTGGGATAAGATTGAACCACGCGAAGGCGAGTTCACCTTTGATTGGCTTGACCGCGTCATCGCCAAGCTTGGCAAGGCCGGCATCGCCGTCGACCTTGCATCCGCCACCGCTTCCGCTCCGATATGGCTGTATGTCAAGCATCCGGAAGTACTGCCCATCGATAAATACGGGCATACCGTCAATCCCGGTTCCCGTCAATCCTGGCAACCCACAAGCCCGGTATTCAGGGAATACGCGTTGCGACTGTGCCGCAAGCTCGCCGAGCGCTACAAAGACAATCCCTATGTGACCGCCTGGCACATGGGCAACGAATACGGCTGGAACAATCGGTACGACTATTCAGACAACGCCCTCAAAGCGTTCCGCTCATGGTGCAAGAAAAAATACGGCGACATCGAAACGCTGAACGCGGCATGGGGTACCGCGTTCTGGTCCCAGCATGTCAATGATTTCAGCGAAGTGCTGTTGCCGCGCCATATGGGCGGCGATGCGATGGTCAACCCCGCCCAACAGCTCGACTATGAGCGTTTCGGCAATGACATGCTGCTCGATTTCTACAAGGCCGAGCGCGACGCCATCGCCGAAATCTGCCCGGACAAGCCATTCACCACGAACTTCATGGTCTCTACCGATCAATGCTGCATGGATTACGCCCAATGGGCGGGTGAGGTGGATTTCGTGTCCAACGACCACTATTTCCACGAGGGTGAATCCCACCTGGACGAACTGCTATGTTCGGATGCGCTGATGGATTCGCTTGCCTTGGGCAAACCTTGGTATGTGATGGAGCATTCCACATCCGCCGTGCAATGGAAGCCGCTCAATACTCGCAAACGCCACGGCGAACTTATGCGTGACGCCTTGGCGCACGTGGCCATGGGTGCGGATGCCATCAATTTCTTCCAATGGAGGCAATCCGCATCCGGTGCTGAAGCATTCCACTCGGCGATGCTGCCGCACGCCGGCGAGGACTCCAAGATTTTCCGCGGCGTATGCGAGCTCGGTGAAGCGTTGCAGACCTTGTCGGCAGCCGGCATACAAGGCAGTGAACTCGAGCGGTCGGATACGGCGATTCTGTTCAGCGCCGAATCGGAATGGGCCACGCGCAGCCAGACGTTGCCGAGTATGAAACTCAACCATTGGCATGATGTGCGCGACTGGTATCGGGGTCTGCTGGATGCCGGACATCGAGCCGATGTAGTGCCGCTGGCCTATGACTGGAGCGACTATCGCACCATCATTCTGCCCACGGTGCTGATGCTGTCCGATAATGACGTCCAGCGTATCGCGGCCTTCGCGCAAGCTGGCGGCACGGTGATCATCGGCTACGCTACAGGCATCATCGACGACTTGTTCCATGTTGGTCTCGGCGGCTATCCAGGCGCCGGGCAAGGGCTTCTGCGTGACATGCTCGGCATTCGCAGCGAGGAATTCAACATCCTTGGAGACGAAGCGGAAGATGAGCCCCATGAGATACGGCTCACCAACGGAATCACGTCAAGGCTCTGGCAGAACGATGTGACCTTCATAGCCACCGATACTGCGGTCGTTGCCGCGTATACGGGTACCGAAGCCGCCGACTGGGAATTGGATGCCGTTCCGGCCATCACCAGCCATCCATACGGCAAAGGAACCGCCATCTACGTTGGTTGTGATATGGACCGGCATGACATCGCCTTGTTAGTAGGCGCATTCGGTATCGAAGCCGATGACTCACGTGCCGTGCACACTATTCGCCGCACGGCGGATGGCGTCAGATTCGATTGCTATCTCAACCGCGATACGCAGCCGGTGAGTGTAACGGACATTGACGGTGACCCCATCATCGCCTACCGGTGCGGGAACGGTTCGACGCACGGCGAATATGTGCTTCAGAGAAATTCCATACTCATCACCAAACGGGTAGAATGACGCTATTGTCGAATCAACGCATGACCTAGCGAGGAGATTCACGTGAGCGAGGCGCATCCTGGGGCGAAAAAGCGCGTAACGTTGCGCGACGTGGCTCAGACGGCCGGTGTCTCACTCAAAACCGCCTCGAATGTGATTAATGGCTCCGGGCGCATGAGCAGCGAAACCAGAACCAAGGTAGAGGTGGTTATCAAGGAACTCGGTTATCAGGTGAATGTGGCAGCCCGTAATTTGAGCCGCAACCATACCGGGTTCATCACGCTCGCAGTGCCTTCGCTTACTCCGCCATACTTGGCTGAGCTTGCCAATCGCATCATTGACGCCGCACGCCAGCATGATTACTCCGTATATGTGACCACCTATGCGGAAGGGTCGGCCAAAGGCGCTCGGGATTTGCTGAAGAAATTCAATTCCACCGTGTCCGACGGCATGATTTTGTCCATGAGCGAGGTGGAGAACATCAGCAAGAAGGATTTGGCCGTTGACTTCCCCCTGGTGGTGGTCGGTGCTCGCACCACATGGGGTATCGCCGATCATGTGACCCCGGATGATGTGAATGCCGCGGCTCAGGCAGCAGGTTATCTGTATGATCATGGATCGAATAGGTTGGCGGTTATCGGAGCTCGTGACGCCTATGACGAGGCCGCATTATTGCAATCGGTGGAAGGCAACGCACAGCTGCGATTGCGCGGTGTGATTGAAGAGGCGCATCGCAGGGGACTGGCCATCGATGCGCGATTGGTCGGCACCACCGATCAGGATTGGACCATTGGCGCCGGTGCCCGCGTAACCCAGAAACTGATTGACTCAGGTGTGCCGTTCGACGGGGTAGTGGCGTTGAACGATCAATTGGCCATCGGCGCGCTGACGGCGCTGCGCATATCGGGGTATGCCGTGCCGGAACAAGTGCAGGTGATCGGCTTCGACAACATCGAGGAAGCCCCATATCTGCAGATTCCGCTGACCACCATGGACTCCCGCCTGGAATGGACTGCGCCGACCGCTGTGGAGCGTATTTTGGGCCGCATCCGAGGCGGGATTACTCAGCCGGAACTATTGACCTGCTCCTCCAGGGTGATTGCGCGAGCCACGACGCGCTAGATTGCGTGTGCTTGCACATGCAGGGATTGGTTATGCGTTGCGCTTGCGTTCTCTGCTACCTGCAAAGCGCCAACAAACCGCGAATAGCAGTGATCCCTCCGACCGCCGGCCAGGGGGATCACTGCTCTATTGTTCGTCCGATACCGATCACAGGGCGCCGAAGCCCACGGCATGCTTGGTGTCGGAGCCGATGATGGCGTAACCCAGAGCCTTGGCGGGAACGATGATGCGACGACCCTTGTCGTCGGTCAGGTCGATGGTTGTTCCCTCGGCAACGGCCTGAGCGATGGCGCTGCTTACCTCATCGGCGGACTGCTCGGTGCTGAAATTCACCGGACGAGCTACATTCTCAATGCCCAGTTCGATATCCATAATGCTCCTTGATATATGAAATGGTTCTCTGCTCTATTGTGCCGTACGCTCACAGGTTACGCCTGTGGCGTGGAAACCTGTTGATTGGCGATGGTATTGCCCTCATGGTCGTAACCGTTTAACCCGGCCCGAGCGTCGCGCAGAGCGCGTTCCTCACGCTCAAGCAACGGAATCACCGTGGTCTCCGCGGAATTGAACGCCTGAGGCTCATGCTCGCCCGTATCGTCATCGTCCACATCTGCGTCAGGCTTTTGCTGATGGGCCTTCATGCTCTGGCTCTCGGCAAGCGCATCGCTGATGGCCTTACGGGAGGCTTTCTCACGTTCGTTCAGGTCGATCAGTTCCCTCAACGTGATGGTGGACGAGGAGCTCGGGCGTGCTCCGTCTACGGGCTGTGGCTTGGTGGAACCTGTAGCCGTCACCGGACGATTGGCGGTCTGGTCGTCGCTGTCCGCAGCGACTTGGGAGGCATTGCGCACCGCCGCCGTGGTGAGCTTCGGCGTCACATCCACACTGCCGGCGGCAACGATGTCAGCGGAACCGGTGCGGTCCGGATCCTCGGCGTCGTCGTTGCCCTTGAT
Organism: Bifidobacterium cebidarum; assembly: GCF_009193305.1. Lineage (GTDB taxonomy): Bacteria > Actinomycetota > Actinomycetes > Actinomycetales > Bifidobacteriaceae > Bifidobacterium > Bifidobacterium cebidarum. The sequence goes on from NZ_WBVS01000013.1 coordinate 4,331, forward strand.
GCCGTCGCCGGCCTGTTGGGGTGCGGACGCCGCAGTTGAAGCGGCAGAGGTTTTCCGCGCGTCATCATTGAGCAGAGTGCCGACCGTGATAGTGGACGGATTGTTGCTGGGCTTGCTGGCAGAGCTCGACTGCGAGGATGTGGTGGCCGACTTATGACTGATCACACCCAACTGATGCGCGAGACGTTCCACCTGCGCCTTGAACTGCACGATACGGTCGTTATCGGCGCGGTTCAACGCCTGGATGAATTCGCCCACCTGTTCCATCTGCAGCCAGAGGTTGGCGCGCAGCATGATGAGGTCGTCCAAACGGGATCCCATCATGCGGCCATAGGCGGAAAGCACGGCGTTGCGGTGAGACTCATCCAGTTTGCCGAAAATCCATGCCAGATCACGAGCCGGATCATTGACCTGCATATCCTGCCAATTGGTGATCGCCGTGATGGTGGAGCCCGAGAACAGCAGGTCGCCATCGGAGAAACCGCCATGCACCGTGCAGGTGGTGAACGACCATAAACCTTCGGTTTCAATGATGCGAGCCCAGCTGTTCGTAATCTCCTGAGGCACATGGCCCGCCGAACGCAGACGGCGAATCCAGGCGATGAGCTGGGCGCGAATCTGCCCGGTGGAGAACACGGGATACTTGGCGGCCTTGAGAAAAGCGGTGGGAAGCCGATGAATCGCACCTAACGCGGTACCCACCGCGGTGCAGTCATCCAGCGTGAGCAGATCAAGAGGGCGAACCTGACCCTCATTATGCGCGGCGATCATCACCGTCGTCTCACCGGTGGGGCTTGGCTTCTGGTTCGGCTTCGTCGCAGCGGCGGCAGGGGACTGGTCCAACGCCTGCGCCGTTGAACTCGCGCCCGGCTGCGGCACATTGCCTGGTGCGAACGCAATGACATGATCCAATCCGAAGCCGAGACCGCCCGGCTCGCGAGCGGCATCCAGCGTCTGGGCCGCCTGCACGCGCCGAATCAGGCGGGCACGGCCCTCCTTGGTATCGGTGGCGTATACGTCGTACAGTTTGCCGGAGGCGTCCTGCACAACCGCCTGGTCAATGCCTTTCGCCTGATCGGTGGCGCTTTGCTGGGTGCTCTCCCGCACTCCGGCAACGGCCAGGTTCGGCAGAACGGCCGAGCTCAATGCCGCCAACATGTAATTGCTTCGTCTCATCACCCTTCCACACTAATACATGCCTTGCGCTTCAGGGGCATGACGCGGGGCGAAAAGTTCGTGAAATGGACGCCGCTGCGTCTCGCACGGCAACGTGCCACAATGGAGGGCATGGAACAGGCGCAGAAAATCCTTGAAGGGCTCGACGAACGGCAACGTGCCGCGGCCACCACGCTCAATGGGCCGGTGCGTATCATCGCCGGTGCCGGCGCCGGTAAAACACGCACCGTCACCCGCCGCATCGCCTATGCCTGCGCCACGGGAGCGTGGAAACCGGAGCGTGTGCTCGCCGTAACCTTCTCCGTGAAGGCCGCCGCGGAAATGCGTGCACGACTCGCGCAACTGGGGCTCGCCGAGGGTGCAAGAGAAGGCTCATCCAAGGCTGCGGGCCATGGTGCTGCGTCCGCGGCGGTCACCGCCGCCACATTCCATTCCGCGGCGCTGCGTCAGCTTAACAGCGTCTGGACGGACGTGTGCGACGCCCCCTTCCCCCATCTGATCGAAGACCAACGTGATGTGGTGTCCCGCGCCGTCACGCGAGTCACCGCCGTCGGCGATACCGATCCACTAATGGTTCGTGACGTACTCGCCGAAATCAACTGGGCCAAAGTCTCTCTCGTGTCGCTTGAGGATTATGCCCGGGTATGCGCAACCGCGCATCATATGCCACCCGCCGGATTGGAACCCGCACGATTCGCCGATATCTATGGCGAATACGAGAAGGAGAAAACCTCTCGCGGGGAAATCGACTTCGACGACATCCTGCTGCTGGTATGCCATATCATGGATGATTTTCCCGAAGCCGCCGCACGAATCCGTTCCTCCATCGGCTGGCTGACCGTGGACGAATACCAGGATATTTCCCCGCTGCAACACCGTCTGATGATGCTGTGGCTCGGTGCAGGGCCGGATGGGAAAGCCGCGATGAATCGCAATGTGTGTGTGGTGGGGGACCCGGCGCAGACCATCTATTCCTTCGCCGGCGCCTCAAGCTGGGATTTGCTGCGATTCTCCGAAGAATTCGGCCCGCTTGCCGCGGACATCGATCTCAATACCGATTATCGATCCACGCCGGAAGTCGTATCGCTCGCCAATGCGGTGCTCGACAAGTCGCCAAACCGCGAGGACTACCTCAAACTGGTTTCCGCCCGGACGTCCGGTCCTCGGATCAGCAGAACGGTATACGACACCGATTTCGAGGAGGCGCAGGGAGTGGCCGCACGCATACTGCGACTGATTCGCCAAGGGGTGAAACCATCCGAATGCGCTGTTCTGACACGTATCAACGCCCAACAGTCCGTGTTTGGTGTCGCACTGCGTCAAGCAGGATTGAAGTTCCGCGTACGTCGAGACGCCGGGTGGCAATCATCGGCGCTCACCGATGATGCTGCATCGAAACGGGCCTTGCTCGAAGCCATGGGACTCAATGCCAACGGTATCGAGTCCGCTGATGATCCGGGCGTGACCATTTCCACGATTCATGCATCCAAAGGTCTTGAATTCAATCACGTATTCCTTGTCGGATGCTCCGAAGGTCTGCTGCCGTATGGCGCACCGGGATCAGGCGACGCGCTGGAAGAGGAACGTCGCCTGATGTATGTGGGCGTCACTCGTGCCCAGGATTCGCTGCATGTCTCATATGCCAGGACCAAGGACGGCTATGGCGCCCAGCAGCGCCAGCCGTCCCGGTTCCTGTGACCCCAGAGCCACGGTTGACTATTGATGACTTTGACTATTGAGCGCCGTTGCCCGTGTCGTTGTCGGAGGTGCCGCCATCACTGCTGCCATCGTCGCCTTCGTCAAGCAGCTTCGACAATTCGGCGTCCCAGTCAATATCGGAGGTCTTGCCGTCCGCTGCCGGATGCCCGGGATGAGCGTCACGGGAAGCGTCGGAGGCGTCACTGGCCGTCGTATTGGAAGACTGCGGGCCAGCTGGTGCGTCCGAAGGCAAACTCGGCAGCAGATCGGGGTGCGACCATTTGGCGTCGCGGCCTTCGGCGCCTTCCGCAGCCGTGATCATCTCCCATAGTCCTGCGGCTTCGCGCATACGCTTCGGGCGCAATTGCAGGCCAAGCAGGCTTTCGAATGTGCGTTCGGCAGGACCGCCCATGGCACGTTCGCGACGCATCATTTCACGAAGCTGTTCGATATGCGGCAGATGCGCCATGCCGGCACGCCACACCACGCAATCGACCCAACCTTCCACCATGGCCAGCAGGGATTCCAGCGAAGCCAATGCCTCGCGCTGCTCAGGCGTATCTGGAATGCCCACCTTGGTAAGGTTCACCGCACCTGAAATCGACTCGGGATCCATGGAAGCGGCGTCACGTAGCTGCTCTTCCATGGCATCCAAGTCAATCGAAATGCCGCGGGCGTATTTGCCGATCAATGCCTCGAATCGCGGCATCAGCCATGGCACGGAAGCGTATAGGCGCGCATGCGCCATCTCCTGCAGCGCCAGGAAGGAAAGTACCTCAGCCTCAGGAATCTTCTCGGTGGCGTTGAAGTCGGCGAACGCGGCCTCGAACTGCGCGTTCAGCTCGGCATCCTGCGCATTGGCGGTATCGGTGGAATCAGACGTGCCGCCCGCTGCCGGGGCCTGTGCGGAGGTAAAGCCAATCGGGTTGCCGGTGACGGAATCAGACGCATCCGTGGCTCGCGCGTCGCCGGGTGCCTGGCCATTCAGCATTGCAGCGTATTCGGTGGCGTTCTGGGCGATGAGCCCACCCGCCGGGTTTTTGAGCAGTGCAATGCCCTGATCGAAGCTGCCGTGCACCTCATGGCTGAGATTGCCGGCGGCATGGCCCAGCTGCATGGCAAACGAGGTATTGCCCAGCAGCTTCATCAATTGTGCAGGGTCCTTCATGCCATCGGGGATCGGAATCGGCACCGGGCCGGCGAACATGCCGGCGATTTCGCCTTCACCATCGCCCAACATGCCGCCGAGCCGTTCGGAAATCACCGAAGCAAGGGCATCGTTCATGGATTCGGCAACTGGAGCGGCGAACTTGGCCCACTGATCGATGGTGCCTTCCACCCAGGCGGCGCGGGTGAGTACATCCGGCTCGCCGGGAGCGGGATTGAATTCGCAGGCGGTATCCAGCCACAGGTTCGCCTCGCTCATCGCGCGGCGTGCCGCATCGCCGTCCACGGCGGAGACACTGGAATCGGAGCCGGAGGCATTGGCCTGCTGCAGTGCGATGGATTTGGCCAGCTTCACATTGATTGGCCCTTCCTCGACCGTTCGCTGCATGTCGGACATGGTGTTGAGCCCGCCTGCGGTGAACGCCGCCATCATCTGCTGCACTTCGCTTGGATCGGGCAGACGACTCGGATCCTGGCTCATCAATTGTTCGCGGATCTCTTCAGGCAATTGGCTGATCTGCTGCCATGCCATTTCGCCTTGAATCGGGCCGAAGCATTTGATCAGCCATTCGTGAATCGCGTTCTCGTCCATGCGTATCCTTCTTTACCGCGGTATGGGTACCCCAAGATGTGATTACCACAAGTGTAGGCGGTACCCGCGCCGTTCGCCGCGGGCCAAGCGCCGATGATGCCGATAAGGGTCGCGGCTTCCACCCCTTGCCTACACTATTGGATATGTTCGCACGATTCAGGAAGTATGTTGCCTCCCGCTCGCCGCAATATTTCGCAGGGGCCTTGGCCGTGATTGTGGCCATTGCGGTGCTGTTGCTGCCAAGCCCGTATGTTATCGAAATGCCTGGGCCTACTCAGGATGTGCTCGGCAAGGCAGACGGCAGTGATGTCATCGCCATCTCAGGCGACTCGGTCGCCACTTATAAGGACTCGGGCAAGCTGCTGCTGGTCACTGTGAGCGCTTCCGGCGTGCCGGGGTATCCGATCATCAATGCGCAGGCGGTGTGGGGATGGGCGAATCCACATGTGGAGGTCATGCCACGCGAAGCCGTGGTGCCTATCGGGCAGACTGCGGACGAGTATCAGAGCAAAGTCGATGAAGATATGTCCGGCTCACAGAACAAGGCCAGTGCAGTGGGGCTGAAGTATGCGAAGCAGCATGCGAATGAGCTCGGTATAGATGCTGAGGCTCTTGCCAATGCGCATGTTGAGATGCATGTCGATAAAATCGGCGGCCCTTCAGCCGGCATGATGTACACATTAGGGCTCATCGACAAGTTGACGCCCGCCAAAGAAAGTGGTGGAGCGATTATTGCCGGCACCGGCACGATTAACGCCAAAGGCAAGGTCGGCAAAATCGGTGGTATACGGTTGAAGATGCTTGGCGCCAAGCGCGATGGCGCCACGTGGTTTTTGGCGCCGGCGGGCAATTGCGGTGAAGTTGCAGGCCATGTGCCGCAAGGTGTGAGGGACGTGCGCGTCTCCACGTTGGATGAGGCCTACCAGGCGCTGGTGGCCATAGGAAAAGGGCAGGGCGAACGGTTGCCGCACTGCAGCGCATGATGGCTGTGCATCAGATTGCGTGGTCAATCAGCGAGATTTTTTATGAAAGTTAACGCGATTGTTCGCTAAGGCTTGCTAATGTGTGCTCTGTGAATCAAACGGCATCACAGAACGCTGAAGAATTTGGGTTTGAGCCTGGCGACATCGTCCAGGAATGGCTATGGGACGACGACGTGGATGATTCCATCCGCGCCAAGATCGAAGACCTCACGGGCGAAGACCTCGTGGACGAGGATTACAACTCCGCCGTGGATGGAGTCATTCTGTGGTGGCGCGATGGCGATGATGAGGATGAATTGTCCGACACCATCGTCGACGCCTGCGGTGTGCTGGATGATGATGCTCCGCTGTGGGTGCTGACCCCCAAGCCGGGCCGTCCGGGGGCTGCAAGCTCCTCCACCGTGCAATCCGCGGCCCAGACCGCTGGCATGAATGCCGCCACTCCGCTGACCGTCAGCAAGGATTGGAACGGCATCCGCCTGCGCGCATTCGGCAAAGGCCGCTGATTTTCCTTAGCGCTTCAGTCCGCAAGCCAGCGCTCCGTGCGGCACGCCCGAACAGGGGAAGTTGACAGACTGTGCCTGCCATGCGCTATTGTGGACACCCGCGGGCAATTAGCTCAGTTGGTTAGAGCGCCACCTTTACACGGTGGATGTCGGGGGTTCGAGTCCCTCATTGCCCACAATCGAAGACCATTGGAAACAAGCCGCTTTGCCTTACGGGAGTAGGGCTGAGCGGCTTTTTCGTATTTATAAATATTTGCCGATATTGAGCATTATTTCGAAAAAATGTGGGCAAAATGTGGGCAAGACATGCCCCAATGTGGGCCATGCCTTTTGCATCATGCCCGTGCCGACATAACCGGTCCAGCGTGGAGTGCAATAAACTGTGAAATTCCATCAAGTGGCAAAGGCTGAGTCGTAACAGTCACGTAGAGTGGTGGGCAGAGTGTTTTATCCAGCAGGAGGTTGACCAACCGATGGCGAAGGAAGTTCGTGAAGGGGACGGCAAGACCGGAATCGCGCGTGCCGGCAAGCGCAAGCTGGGGTACGATACCGCGCAGGTGGACGCTTTTTTGGAGCGCGCGCATGCCTTATATGACAGCGAAGGCATCAATCTCACCCAGCAGGACATTCAATCTGTTTCGTTTGATTTAGCCAAAGACGGTTATGTGATCAGCCAAGTCGATGCGACGTTGAACCGCCTCGAGCGCGCGGTGGTCGATAAGCAGACCGCATGGGAGATTGCGCAGCAGGGCCGTGTGGCGTGGAAGGCGCAAACGGAAAAGCTGTACCAGGAAGTCGCCTCGCATGTGGAGCGCGCTCCGCGCGAGCGATTCAAGCCCGGTGAACCTAAGCATCCCTCATACGACAGGAAGCAGGTCGACCGTATCGCCGACCAGGTGGTTGATAAGGCGGCAGCGTCACTCGGCGTTGATGGCGTCACCCAAGATGACGTGAAGGGGCTGGCCGACCTCAACGCCAGCGCAGTGAACAATGTGATTTTCACCCAACGCAAAGGCAAGAAAGGCTATGACGAGCGTCAGGTCGATTATTTCCTCAACGTGTGCGTTCAGCTACTCAGCCGTCTGGAATCCTATGCCCGCGTGGGTGACTATGTGACCGGTGGCGCCGCATCTCCGGAGCAGAGCGCTCCCGTCGATTCGGCCGCAACTGCTGTAGTCGCCGCTGACGGTGTCTCCCCATTGATTGCCACAGGCGCCCAGCGTGCCACTGCACAGGCGCCCGTCGATGCGGTTCCCTCCGGCGAGTCCTTCGATGCGTTGCGCAAGGCTGAACAGAATCTGTTCCCGGCCCCGGCTGCTCCTCAGGCAGCGGTGGCCCCGGCTGCTCCTCAGGCAGCGGTGGCCCCTGCCGCTGTCAATCCCGCTCCTGTGGCATATGCCCCCGCCGCTGCGGCGCCGACGGCCGCGACCGAGCAAACCGCGTTGACGGCCCCTGCTGCCGTTGCGCCGCAGGCTCCGGCATACCAGCCGGCTCCGGAAGCTGAATCCTTGCCGTCGTTCCAACCCTCAACCCATCCGGTTTCCACGGCTGAGGCACCGGTTACGGTTTCGGCTTCCGATGCCGCGGCCGAGAGCGAGACCACTGCCGCCGCATCTGCACCGGCACCTGTGATCGTGGACGCGACCGAAAACAACTCGTCCCTGGCCGCGCTGGCCCATATGGCTGAGGTCTCCCAGGAGCTGCCGACTGTGGATGTCTCCTCGTTCACGCCCAAGATGCCAAGCCTCGATACCCCGAATGCGCTGAAGCTCAACGATACGCCGGCCGTAATGCCCGCATCATTCGCTCCGGCAAGCAAGCCCGCGCGCATGACGAACGCCACCCCTTCACCTGTTCCGGAAACGCTGCCACAGCATCCTGCGGCGGCGGCAGCACAGCCGGAACCCGCGCCGGCGGCACAGTCGCAAACACAGCCTCAGCCCCAGTCGGTACACGAACCGGCTGAGCCGAAGAAGGATGCTGAAACCAACAAGCCCGGCAACCTCTTCCCGCTTATCCCCAACCTGGACGATGATTTCGGCGTATCGATTCCGGACCTTTCATTCCCTACTTTGAACGATGACGATATGAAGAAGGAACAGTGAGCGAAGTCTCTCATCGTAATGTCGTACTCCTTGGCTCCACAGGCTCCATCGGCACCCAGGGTCTGGATGTCATCAAACGCCATCCTGAACGTTTTACCGTAACCGGTTTGGCTGCGGGCGGCACACATATCGAGCTCCTGGCCCAGCAGGCGGCGCAATTTCACGTGCCCCAGGTCGCCGTGTTCGATGCCTCCAAGGTCAAGGCGCTAGAAGAAGCCCTGATCCAGGCCGGTGCATCGCATACACAGGTCAGCGGTGGCCCGCAAGCGGTGATCGCATTGGCCGCGTCCGGAGCCGACGTGGTGTTGAACGGCATCACCGGATCAATCGGGCTCGAACCGTCAATCGCGGCGCTGCAGGCAGGCTCCCAACTGGCTCTGGCCAACAAGGAGTCCGTGGTCGCAGGTGGTCACTTGCTGTTTGGCTCGCAGGTTCGCGACAACCAGATTAACCCGGTCGATTCCGAGCATTCCGCGATCTGGCAGTCCCTGCGTTCCGGCACCCACGGCGAAGTCTCCAAACTGGTGGTCACTGCTTCAGGTGGCCCGTTCCGAGGCTGGAAGCGCGCGGATATGCAACATATCACCCCCGAACAGGCGTTGCATCACCCCACGTGGAACATGGGCCCTGTGGTGACCATCAACTCCTCGACGCTGATGAACAAGGGTCTTGAGGTCATCGAGGCTTCCCGGTTGTTCGATATTCCTCCGGAGCGCATCGATGTGACGGTCCATCCGCAGTCCATCGTCCACTCCATGGTTGAGTTCGTGGATGGTGCCACCATCAGCCAGGCCTCACCGCCGGATATGCGCCTGCCCATCGCGTTGGGACTTTCCGCCCCGGACCGCATGAATCATGTTGCTGCGGCGTGTGATTGGACCAAGGCCGCCACATGGACGTTCGAGCCGTTGGACAATGAGGCGTTCCCCGCCGTGCAGTTGGCCCGCCATTGCCTGGCCGCATCCGAAAAGCATACGGCGGTGCTCAATGCTGCCAATGAGCAGGCCGTGCATGCGTTCCTTGATCATCGGCTGCCATACTTGGGCATTGTGGACACGGTCAAAGAGGTTCTGAACGAGATGGACGCCGAACTGCGCGGCAACCCGTTGTTCGCCGACGTGGAGGAAATGAACCAACTGGAGCTTGAAGCCCGCAGACGCGCGGATGTTCTGATAAGCAAGTAGCAGTTTCTTCTCGGTATCCTCCTTTGCCAGCGTGCGGGAGATCCAAGAACATGAAAGGCATCAGCTTGAATCCTGTAGAGAAGCCGTTCCGTAAAACCGGCGATCCGATTGCGCTCACCAGCGAGTCGCCGCTGCACCCGAGGCGTAAATCCCGCCGCATCATGGTCGGACCTGTGCCGGTCGGCGGTGGAGCCCCCATCTCCGTGCAGTCGATGACCAATACGCTCACCGCCAACGTGGGCGCCACCTTGCAGCAGATCGCGGAGCTTACCGCAGCCGGTTGCGATATCGTCCGTGTGGCCGTACCAAGCCAGGACGATGCCGATGCGTTGCCGGAGATCTGCAGGAAGTCACCGATTCCGGTTATCGCCGACATCCATTTCCAGTCGAAGTATGTGTTCCAGGCCATCGATGCCGGTTGCGCGGCCGTTCGTGTGAACCCGGGCAATATTCGCAAATTCGACGAGGTGGGACCCTCCATCTGCAAGGCGGCGACCGATGCCGGCATTTCGCTGCGTATCGGTGTGAACGCCGGTTCGCTCGATAAGGAACTGTATGCCAAATATGGCGGCCCGACTCCTGAAGCGCTGGTGGCCTCCGCGCTGAAGGAAGCCCACATGTTCGAGGATGTCGGCTTCCATGATTTCAAGATTTCCGTCAAACACCATGATGTGATCACCATGGTGGAAACCTATCGACTGCTTGCTTCCAAGGGCGATTGGCCGCTGCACCTCGGCGTCACCGAAGCAGGGCCGGCATGGCAAGGCACCATCAAGTCCTGCTTGGCCTTCGGCGCATTGCTGGCCGAGGGCATTGGCGACACGATTCGTGTATCCCTTTCCGCCCCGCCGGTGGAAGAGGTCAAGGTTGGCTGCAAGCTGTTGGAATACATGGGATTGCGCCCACGCAAGTTCGACATCATCTCCTGCCCGAGTTGCGGCCGCGCCCAGGTGGATGTGATTCAGCTGGCCTCCGCGGTGACCGAGGGGCTCAAGGACATCACCGCACCGATTCGCGTGGCCGTCATGGGCTGCATCGTCAACGGTCCGGGCGAGGCTCGAGAAGCCGACCTCGGTGTGGCCTCCGGCAACGGCAAGGGACAGATCTTCATCAAGGGCAAGGTCATCAAGACAGTGCCGGAAGACCAAATCGTCGATACCTTGCTTACCATCGCCAACGATATCGCCGCGCAGATGGAAGCTGAAGGAAAGGTCCCCGCAAACGCCACCGGCCCGGTGGTCGTACCCATCCAACACCCCGGCCGCTGACGTCATTCGAGTGTCCGATCAGAAGCAACAGCATGCAGTAAAGCCGTGGACCCGTGGCCACCGGCTTATGGTGAGCCTGCCCATTTTCATCATTCTGATCGGCATTCTGGTCTCGATTTCAAACCTCACCACGGTGCCATGGAACATCGAGCCCACAGGCCAATCGATGGCCACATTGAGCAGCGATACCGATGTGACATTCGATGTTCCGGACGGGCGAACAATGCCCGCCAAAGGGACGTACAAGGTCGCCGAACGATCGGTAACGCTGAACATCGCTCGGGACGGTTCGCTGGCCAAGCGGCAAGGCGAGAGGAACACTGCCGGTGCCGACGGCGTGCAGGCGGTCAAAGTGCTGATCCGCGAGCCTCAGGGAGCTGCGGACGCACATCCGGCGGTGGTGTTCATGCATGGCGCAGGCTATGGTACCGCCGACAACTCCTTCGGGGATGTGGCATCCGATCTTGCTTCAGCCGGCTTCGTGACAGCAGTGCTGGATAAGCCGGTGTGGAACACCACCGACATCAACCGCGACTATCCGGCATCAGCCAAAGCCTACGATCAGGTCATCGATTATTTGCGTGGACTTGATACCGTCAACGCGAACCAAGTCGGCATCTACGCCACGTCGGAATCAACCTGGATCTCCTCGTATCTGCTGGGACTCGACCATCACATCGCATTCCAGATTCTCTTAAGCCCGATGGTATTTTCGCCTCGTCAATCATTGGGTTTTTTCGTCACCCAGGATTTCACGTTGGTCGGCGCGAACGATGGGTACCAATCCATTGTGCAGCGCCTGTTCAGCGTTGATGCGGCATTGTTCGGCCTGACCAACCTGGATTTGAGCACACTCAATCCCACCGCCTACTCCATCCCCACCTATGTGGCATACGGGTCCAAGGATGTGATGACGGCCCAAGTGGAGGGGGTGCGCGCGATTTTATACAACGCGCACGAAGCCGGCAACTGGAATGTGACCGTGCGCAGCTATCCGGTGGCCAACCACGTACTGCGGTTGGGAGATGAAGCCGAGGAAGGCACACCATTCGCGGATGCCTACGTGGATGACCTCATCGACTGGACAGTGGGCACCACGCAGGGTTTGACGCAAACCAGTGAACGCGTGGCCGGCACGAACCTGTATCAGTCCATTGGCCTGCCAGGTGCGTTGAAGGCGCGGCCGACAGGGACAATATATGGCGTGATACTGCATGCCACCATGGTGCTGTTGTTGCTGGCCTCGACTGTGATGGGTCTCGTGGCATTGATTCGCAAGCTGATTTCGGATGTGCGCTGGCGCGGACGGCGTCGTATGGCATTGCGTCAGGGCATGTCCGTTCCCACTAGACCGGCGATCTTGGGATTCGCCCATGGCTTCGGCAATGCGTTGCTCACGTTGACGCTTTCCACGCTCGCCACATTGGCGATCTTCTTTGCTGGCCTCGGCCAGGTGGTTATGGGTGTGGTCAAACTCGCCTGGGGTGGAGCCCCCACGGAAACACCGGGGGTGATGTATTGGAGCTGGCCGGTAATCCAAGTGGTGTCCATCGTGGTGGTGTGGGCATGGTCGCGCGTATTCATGCGATTGATTGAAGTGGCCTGGCAACGCGGGCTTATTCAATGGCCGCCACGCAAGGATGCGGTCAAAGACATCATCACCGGCCAGGAGCCGGTGCTCGCCTCCACAAGATTCGGTCGCATCCTGTTCTGGCTGGTCACGTTCACCATGCTCTATGTATTGCTGTTCTTCGCCTTCTGGGGCCTGTTCATATACTGAGCCTGATAGACTTGGGGTTGAGAAGATCAATCGAATCGTCGCATGACAATGTGGTTATGCATGAGGTGATTCGCATGAGGGAAAGAAGCATCTCATGTCAACCTCTAATTCCAATGCAACCGTTTCTGAATCGTCCGGCAATGGCGGAGGCGAACCGTCAAAGACCGTCACTGCAGCACAATTGTGGCCTATGTATCGTCTTGCGCTCAGCATTGCGATTGCTGTGATTGTAATAATCAGTTTGGCATTTCCATTTGGCGCGCGGCTATATGCCGAACAATCGATTCCTGATTCGTCTGTACTCAATACACGGCAGATCGCGGCAGTGCCCCAAGGCGCCAAGAAAATCAATGGTATGGGCACCAGGCCGTTGCCGCTGCTCGATGATGCGGCAACGCAGGCGGTGAAAGATAAGAATGAGCAGGCTGTGACCGATGCCGGCAAAGCGGTGTTTGGTGATGATTGGGATTTCGTGGTCACGACTGCGTACCAGCAAAATTCAGGCGGGTATTTGCAATCCATCAATACTGCCGCCCAATCGCAGATAGCTAATGCGTTGCAGACGATGGACGCCAACAAAACCGATGATGTAGTCAATTTGATGGGACTTCTGGCATCGTTCGGCGACTATCGTGCCAACGCTTCATACAACTCAGATGAACATAGTGACTTGCCAGGCTATGGCGCGGCCAACGCCGACTACATAGTCATTGCCGTGTCTCTGGCCTATGAGGCTCCTCGCACATTCAATACCTGTGATGTGCAGTTGCAATCCGCTAAAGTATTGGATCTGTTCTATCCCTCGCATGGAGCGGATGTCATTAGCGCATACGATAAAGCGGCCACATTATGCAATGATGATGCCACGCCCGAAGTAGCCAAAATCCAATACTTGATGGCCATGTCGCAGGTAGGTTGCGCAACGGATGACACGGTTGGGTATGACGTTCTGGCTAACAATAGACAATGGGATGAGATCGACAAGCAGCTCGATACTCTGATGAAGAATCACAATACAATACCTGCCGCATATACAGTGGCAGGCGATGTCTATACCGCGGTGGCGGATGATATCAGTCCAGAAGGTTATGGCAATTTCCTCATTCAATATTTACGCAGGAACGCAATCACCGCATATGAGAATGCGCAGAAGCTCTCTACGCTGCCGCAAATCGAAAGTTCCCTGGCCACTGCATATTCCAACGCAGGAGAATACGAGAACGTGGTGAAACTACTCGACGGCAACGATAAAGTGCTGGCCGTTGATGCGACTCGCAGCGTATATGCAGATGCTCTGGCGCATACCGGAAAATTCAGCCAGGCTGCGAAAGTCGAAGCCAAGTTCATGTCGACCTATGGCAAAGAACAGAGCAATACCGTGCGAACGGAAATCGCGAATGGCCTGGGATGGCCTGTAACCCAGACGGATAACGTCCGCGATGTCATGCTGTCCCCGAACTGCGGCGCTCCTAGTGTCGTACAGGATTTCACCTATATTCCCGAGTATCGCGACATTAGGGATGTAACACTGAACTCCGACGAGAACGATGCTGTGGATGCTCAGTACCAGTTGGCTCGAGATGGCTCTTGGAGGTTGCCGAAGCTTTCTCGTGCGCCGGAAAATTACATCATTTACCTGCTGTTGGCTGGCGAATATGACACTGCCAAGCAATATTGCCCGGGCGATGAGTTCTCTTCCAGCAAGTTTTGCCTTGTGGCATATAGTGGCAGCAACACGACGCCTGAAGGTCCGTTCGGTGATTCCACCATCGCGTTGGTGGACATGATGCAGAATCTCTGGCGATATTACGGGCAGCGCGATAAAGCCAAGGAGACACTGGAGCGATCCACAAGCGTTTCGGCGGCAATACTCAATGATCGTTTAGGGGAGATTCTTTTCCTCGATGAGGATTATGCCGCTGCCGCAAAGCAGTTTGAACAAGCGGCGGAAGGCTATCAATCCTATTGTTATGGTCTCAGCGGGTCGGTGACCAGCCCCGCGTGGGCGAAACTCCGTCAGGCCACGGCATTGCGCATGGCCGGCAATGTGGCTGACGCGCGCGTTGCGGCGGCAGATGCCGAGTCGTTGATCGGCGTTTGCTCTGCGGCCTTGGCATCCCCCGTGACCTCCAATTTCGAGGAGAACGAGCGTACCGCCGAACAGGCATATATCAAACAGGAACAAGCCCAGAACTATTACGACCAAAAGCAGTATGATGAGGCGTTCGATTTGGCCACGCAAGCTGTTCCGTTGCGTGACGCATCAGATGCTGATTCCTTGAAAAAAGCGGTGCGTGGCGCTATGGAACAACTTGCGTCCGTATCGGCGTTCGCGGCTGGCCATTATCAGGCCGCGGAAGTCTGGGCCACCAAAGCCTTGGTCTATGATCCCAAAAGCCCGCTGTATCAGGAGGCGCTCGCCGACGCAAAGCGTGCTTTGGCGGAGGAATCGGATTCATCATCGGGTGGATCGGATGATGCATCGGATACCGGTTCATCCGAGTCTTCCGATACCGATGCCAGCGCCGACGGAGACAGTGATGAGCAATCCAAAGAGAAGGAGTCCATCACCAATGCGGACGAGCTGATGGAAAACTATCGCGATGCGTTGCAATCCAACGGTTCGTTGTTCTCTTCATGGAACAATCTTGGCGTATTGCAGGCGCGGCAAAACGATGTGGATACCGCTGTCAACTCGTTCGAGAGGGCTGTTGCCGCCAAACCGGACTATGCTCTGGGCTGGTTCAATCTGGCTGTCGCCGAATCCATGCGCGCCAACCCGGTGTCGTTCCTGCGCTCGCAAGGCGCTTTCGGCAAAGCGGGCAGTCTTGACTCGGAGTTGAAGAACGCCGATAGGGAATTCGTGTTTGATGACAATACATACAGCTCGAAGATTGATGTGTCCAAAGCGATTCCTGAGAACTTCCAGCTTGCCGAAAGCCTGCGTTCCGCACCACGCATGTTGACTGCCAGTTTGGGATTGCTGGTAATCGGCCGCATCATCATGGCCCTTGCCGGAGATTGGATTACCGGCAAGGTCAGTGAGGATGTGACGCCTCTGCTGGATAGGACGCGCAAGCGTATTATGGCGCTGTTGCGTCCACTTGGTGGTATGAACGCAGAAAGAGTCTCAGCGGATGGGTCTTCGAGTTCGACGGCAGCTGCAACCGCTGTGGCCACGGGTTCCGCCACGCGGCAATCCGGCCCTTCGTTTCCCGCCAAAATCATCAGCGGACCATTGCTCACCATGGTCGTGTCGTTCATATCCTTGGTATGGATCAGTGGTGCTTCGTCGGTTGCCGAATATGTGCTTGCTGGTGTGATTTCGCTGGCGTTGTTGCTTATGCCAGCTGTCGCTGCAGCATGGGTGGGCAAGAACCAAGACCATATCGACCATCATCGTTCCTTCTGGCCGGCTTCGGTAATCACTGTGATACTCACGCCGTTCCAGCTGGGCTTCGCGCCGCCCTCACCGATTGACGCGTCGGTTGACGGCAAGGAAATGGCCTGCCGTAAGGGGCGTTGGGGCATGGGTGTGCTTGGCGTCGTGACTATCGCCATGTGTGTGGTTGCCATGGTTACTTCCGTGCCGATGATTCGCATGGCCTCCGCAACTGCGCTGGTGGTAATAGGCTCGGCATTGACGCCGGTCGACCCGTTGGATGGTGCTCGGATCGATCTGCCGAAATGGCTCGACTGGCTGATTACCATAGCGATGACCGTCACCACGATTATCACCGCCATGAACATCCTCTAGCCATGCAACTCCATTCGCTATGATGGATGGCGCTGCGATAGTAATGGGAGGATGAGCATATGGGCTTGTACCGAGACGAGGGCGTGATATTACGCACCGCCAAGCTCGGTGAAGCCGATCGCATCATCACGATACTGACCCGTGGCCACGGCAAGATCCGTGCCGTGGCCAAAGGTGTCCGCCGTACGAAGTCACGATTCGGTGCGCGGCTTGAACCGTTTATGCGCGCTGATCTGCTCATCGCCGAAGGCCGTGCGTTGGATACCGTTTCCCAAGCGGAATCCATAGCCGCGTATGGTGCGGTGATTGCCGTTGATTACAATGCGTATGAGGCAGCGAACGTCATTGTGGAAACCATCGATAAGCTCGCCAGCTCAGAACATGAATGCGTGCCGGCACAATATCAATTGCTCATCGGCGCATTGAACGCGCTGGCCAAACACGCGCATGCACCTCGTGCAATCAGCGGATCGTATGTGATGCGTGCCTTGTCCTTGGCGGGATGGACACCGCGTATGGGCACCTGTGTAGTGTGTGGGCAGCGCATGGGATCCTATTTTTCCATTGCCTCCGGTGGCGTGATGTGCGAGGCTGATCACACCACCGATGCGCGGCGGATTCCGCCACGGGCATTGCAGGAATTCCAGGCCTTGGTCCAAGGCGACTGGACAGTGCTTGATGGCGTGCCTCTCCAGCGTGTCACCGAAGAGTTGGTTGAAGATTGGGCGGAGTATTATCTGGAACGCCCGATTCGTTCGCTGCGCTTGATAGATTCATAACTATGGCTTTTGAGAACGTTGATTACACGTCATTGGACATTCCCGCTGCACCGTTCAGCGATCCGTCCCGTATCCCTGATTTTCCGAAGAATAAAGTGCCCCGCCACGTGGGCGTGATCATGGATGGCAATGGCCGTTGGGCCAAGCAGCGTGGCATGATTCGCACCAACGGTCATCAGGCCGCAGAGCCGGTGGTCTTCGATACCATCGCCGGCGCCATCGAAGCCGGTGTGCGTTACCTGAGTCTGTATACGTTCTCCACCGAGAATTGGAAGCGCTCGCCTCAGGAGGTTCGCTTCCTGATGGGATTCTCCCGTGAGATCATCCACCGTCGTGTGGCGCAGATGGATGAGTGGGGCGTGCGCGTACGCTGGTCCGGCCGCCGTCCGAAGCTGTGGAAGTCTGTGATCGATGAGCTTGAAGTGGCGATGGAGCGCACGAAGAACAACAAGGTCATCGATGTGGTGTTCTGCATCAACTATGGTGGCCGTGCGGAAATCGCCGATGCGTGTGCGGCCATCGCCCGCGAGGTGCGCGACGGCAAGATCTCCGGTGACCGCGTCACCGAAAAGATGATTGCCGATCATCTCTACAACCCGGATATTCCGGATTGCGATCTGGTGATTCGTACCTCCGGCGAGCAGCGCACCTCGAACTTCCTGCCGTGGGAGGCTGCCTACGCCGAACTTGATTTCGTACCGGAACTCTTCCCCGATTGCGGCCGTGAGGTGCTCTGGCGCGCCATCGACGATTACATCCATCGTGATCGCCGATTTGGCAATGCCAAATGAAATGAATGCATGGTCGTGTTTTTAGCGGCTGGTGGGATATGCGTTGTTCGACTGTAAGCAGCGCAGGCGTGTGCTATGCTCTGCGAGCATGCGCCGGAGCGAGGCCAAACGGCCTTGAGTGTGTCGAACAACGCATATCCCACCAGCCGCTTTCCGCAATGCAGTGAATTTCTCTGCGCTTGGTTTGTTACTGATCCAGGTCTTCGTCCTTGCCGTTGCCGAGAGTGAGCCATTCGACTAGAGAGATGAGTGCCAAAAGGATTGCGGTTTCGGCGATGACGACTACGGTCGCGGAGAAAATCAGCGGCGTGCGGAATGAGTTGAATGCGGCCTGCAGCCAGATGCCCAAGCCGTTCATGGCACCAAGATATTCGGCGGTTGCGGCGGTGCCGAAAATATAGGCCGCGGCAATGCGAACACCGCCGAAGATCTGGCGTGCGGCCACGCGCAGCTTGACGTGCAGTAGCGTCCATGTGCGTGTGGCGCCGCACGTCAATGCCACATCTTCGTAGAATCCCGGCACGGCGGTAAGGCCGCGTGCGGTCTGCACAGCAATGGGGAACGTGGCAAAGACGGCCACAATCACGATTTTCCCCAATGGCTCGAAGCCGAACCAGATCATAAACAGCGGTGCCACCGTGATAAGCGGTATGGTCTGCGCCGCAGCCAGGAGTGGGTAGAGCGCGCGGTACATCGTTTTGGAGATGTACAGGCCAATGCCGATGAGCATGCCGACAATAATCGCAATGGCGAAGCCGGTGACGCCCTCATACGTGGTGATAGCCGCAGCGGTCATCAAATCCGGCCAGGTATCAATCATCGAGGCCACGATTTGGGTAGGGGAGGCGAGTACGCGTTCGGAAATATGGCCGGCCTGAACCGCTACCTGCCAAATCACCAGTAATCCTCCAATGGTGATTGCTGGCGGAACGATGCGGGCGAGCCAGGATTTCAGTTGCTTCATAGGAGTCAAGGTCTTTGCAAGATAGATTGGCTCCCCTCACTGAGGGGAGCCAAAGTAATGAAATCAGGCCACGTAATCGTTGGTGGCGAGTTCCTTGGCCTGCGGGGCCTCGGCTGGGTCCTTGCCGTCCTTGTCCTTATAGGTGCCGGCCTTGTACTGGAAGTCCAGATACGGTTGGGCATCATCGAAGTTCACAGTACCGGGCAGGTTCTTGGCGTCATCGGTGGTCCAGTAACCGTTCTTGGCGATCTCTTCCATGGAGGTGCGGGTCAGCTTGGAATCAAGCTGGGCTTCCTTGGCCTGGGCCACGAGGATATCAGCCGCCTTGTCCGGGTTGGCCAGCGCGTAGTCGTAGCCCTTCTTGGTGGCGGAGATGAACTTCTTCAAGGCATCAGCGTTCTTGGAGTCCTTCAGCCAGGAATCATTGACAGCGAAGCCAAGCTGATCCGGGTTGCCCGGAACACCCCAGTCGGAAGCCACGAAGCAGTTCAGGGCCGGGCCGTTAAGTTCGCTTTCCACGCCTTCCCAGGTCACGTAGAAGCCGCCGAAGTCGCCTTTGCCGGAAGTCAGGGTCTCGAAGGTGTTGGTGCCAGCGGTGGCGGTCTTGATCTCACCGGTGCCACCGGCGTACTTGATCATCTGCTGCACCACAGCGGTCTGTTCGGCGGAACCGAAGCTCACGAAGGTCTTACCGGAGAGGTCCTTCGGGGTCTTGATATCGGTGCGGGAGGCGAGTGCGCACCAGCGGGCCACCGGCTTCTGGGTCAGGTCGAAGACGAACTTCAGCTTGGCGCCCTGGGAGTTGAAGGCGGCCACGTTGCTCAGTGTGGTGAAGCCCACGTTGGCCACGCCGTTCTCGACGCTGGTTTCCGCGCCGGCCTGAGCGGTCGGCAGGATCTTCACGTTGACGCCGGCATCCTTGTAGTAGCCGAGCTTCTGGGCCACGTACAGGCCAATGTGATTGGTGTTCGGCGTCCAATCCAGCATGAACGACACGGTAGGAGTGCTGGAATTGCTGGAATCGGCGGAATTGGTGCTGCCGCATGCAGCCATGGTCAGGGACAGGGCAAGTGTTCCGGCGGCGGCCGCGAACGTGGTCAGGCCCTTCTTGATATTCATCATCTTCTCTTTCACCTTGCTTTCTGCGCATGTTGCGCTTTCGGCCTGATGCTCATGCGCGGGAAGGTGAGGAGCCCGCGCGAGACATCAAACCATACACCCGAATGACTCATACGCTGATAGCAGCGTTGAGCGGGTGTTATTCAACTGATGTGGGCGCGGTTGCTGCCACCAACCGCGCGAACGGCTCCCAGTATAGCCGTACGCTTGGAAGCCTCGTGCGATACAGAAAATCCCGCTGACCTGGGCCAACGGGATTGAGGGGTTGTTACTCCAGTCCAATCGATTTCAGATGGTGCAGCTTCAGCGAGCTCACAGTCAGTGACCCGGATTCGGCGGACAACTTGATGGCTCGTGGACCTTCTGAAGCAAACGAATACTCGCTCAATACCTGGTGGCCACCGTTCACATAGACTTCCACGGAGCCACGGTCCACGAACACGCGCAGATCAAGCGTGTCGGCGGCAAGCTCGGCTTCCGTGAGCGGTGCCGTACGGTAGCCACGGTCGCCGTGCTTCATGGTCTGACGATCCACCACCACACGGCCCAGCTGGTCGTCGTATGCGACATACAGGTAGGCGCCGTCATTGGTGGCGTGCACCTTCAGGCCGGCGCGCTCGGCGGTGGTGTGCTTCAAATCAATGGACAGTTCGATTTCCACGGCCTCGGCATCATCGGAGATGATGCGCTCGCCATCACCATCCAGCGTAATAGAGCCATGGTCGAACGTATCCTCACGGAGCTCTTCCATCTCGGCCACCGGAGCGGTGACCACATCGCCGTCCGCGCTCAAGGTGATTTCGCGAGGCAGGGTGAGCTGGCCGCACCAGCCGTCGTCCATCATCGGAGCCGGGTCCATGAACGGCGCCATCCACCCATAGACGATTTGGCGGCCATCCTCGCCGCCGGCGTTGAACGACTGCGGCGCATAGTAATTATGCCCGCAATCCCACGGGCGGAATTCGGTTTCCGGTTTGAACTCGCCGCCCGGTTCCCACGTGCCGATCATATAGCCGGCGTTGCTCTCGTTGCGGTTCGCGAAGCCGTTCGGCTTGGACCCCATGGCGGAGAAGCCGATAACCCACTTCTCGTTGCCGTCCTTGTCTTTGAGCGGGAAGAAGTCCGGGCATTCGAGCATGAACACATTCGGATCCGGGTGCTCGAACAGCACGCGCTCGTACTTCCAACTCACCATGTCGTCGGAGGTGAACAGCCACATCTGGCCGCGCTTTTCGGCGGAGGAGACGCCGAAGGTCATATACCAGGTGTCGCCCGTCTTCCACACCTTCGGGTCACGGAAGTGATGCCAGACCTTATCGGTCGGGCAGTCGATGATCATGCCCTGCTTGGTGGCGGATGTCAGCTCGTCGTTGTCCGGGGTGGCGAGCAGCTGCACCTGCCAGTCGTCGGTACGGTCGGCGGGGTTGCGCCAACGGTGGCCGGTGTAGTAGAAGCGCAGCTGGCCGTCATCGCCGATGGCTGCAGAGCCGGAGAAGACGCCGTGCTTGTCTTCCTCGAGCGAGGGGGTGAACATGATTGGCTCGCGTTTCCAATGAATCATGTCCGGAGAGGAGACGTGACCCCAGTGCATCGGACCCCAATGCGAGCTGTAGGGGTGCAACTGGTAGAAGACATGCCAGCGGCCTTTGTAGAAGCACAGGCCGTTCGGATCGTTGATCCAGCCGGCGTTGGATGCGATGTGATACTTCGGGTACCAGCGGTCATTGCGCTTGGGTTCCAATGCGGCAAGGCCTGCTTCGGCCTTGGCCAGCTCGGCCTTGTGATCGAGAATCGGATGAAGCTGAGGAGACTTCGGAGTGAAATCGGTCATAACGATCCTTTGTTTGACTGGAGCTGCTGTGTTCCACAGTGAGTAGCGCCGTTGCGTGTGATTGTG
This sequence comes from Bifidobacterium cebidarum, assembly GCF_009193305.1. Taxonomy (GTDB): domain Bacteria; phylum Actinomycetota; class Actinomycetes; order Actinomycetales; family Bifidobacteriaceae; genus Bifidobacterium; species Bifidobacterium cebidarum. The sequence continues at coordinate 26,097 of NZ_WBVS01000013.1, forward strand.
GGTTATTCAGTTGACATTATGCGCCGTCAATCGATTTACGTCAATCGATTGACGAATTCAGTGTGTCTGAGTTGTAGCCGCTGATTATGCTATTGACGCACGGATTCCTTTTCGATGAGCGCGCAGTGGATTTTCGCTGGCACCGGCGTATTGAGCGGCGGCAGGAGAGCGGTGGCGCTTGGCCATTCCATATCGGCCAGCGGGCTTTCTTCAATCAGTGATACCAGCTTGGACGCGGCCCAATATCCCATCTCGAAATGAGGCAGTTCCACGGTGGTGAGCTGTGGCACAAGTGTGTCGGCGAATACGCGATGATTGTCTACACCCACCACGGAGATGTCGCGCCCTACTGTGAGTCCTCGGCGCGCGGCGCATTCGTAGACGTACCAGGCACGAGCATCGTTGAAGCAGAAGAATCCATCTGGTTGTGCCGAGTCGAAAAGTGCGTTGACCGCTTCTAACGCAGGTTCGTTATTGCCTACATGCACAATGCGATGCTCATCAAAATCTCGTCCGGCTTCGGCAAGGGCTGCCCGATATCCTTCCAAACGACCTCGCTCGGCGATAATCGGATCTTCGGCGCCCACATATGCGATGCGTCCACAACCCGCGGCAATCAGTCGTTTGGTGGCATCATACCCGATATGGAATTCATCGGGTTCCACACTGGGAATGACGCCTTTCTCATCCGTGGCGTCCACCAGTACCAGTGGCGTGTCCTTGAGTGCTTTCGGTACGTCGGTAATTCGGTTCGACATCTTCGCGTATAGGAAACCGTCAGTGCCGTAGCGCTTGAGCGCTGCGATTTCCTCGGCTTCATTCTGTGCTCCGTCGGTGCTTACCACGATCAACATGTAACCGAGTTCCCGTGCCGCGGTTTGCGCGCCCAGAATAATGCCGCCGGCATATGGGGTTGTGGCCACGTCTTCGCTGATGAAGCCAAGCATATGAGTGCGCCCGGTGCGCAACGAGCTGGCGAGAGGATTGGATTGATAGCCGAGTTGTGAGGCGATGGCGCGCACCTGATTCGCTACATTGCCTCGCACACGCCCCTCGTCGCGGTTGTTCAACACCAGCGACACGGTAGAGACGGATACGCCTGCCTGTTGTGCAATCTCCTTCATCGTAACCATAAGGTCAAACGATACACCTACTACAGATTTCGGACCGCTCCGATGAACAACGGCACATCATCCGGCGTGGTCAACATATAGAGGAACGGCCTGTCTGCCGTGAACTCCACAACCTGCTGCTGAGCTGGCGCTCCAGCGGCCTCTGCTCCCGCTTGAGTGAACGCGGCTGCTTTCGCCCCCTGCTCGTTCACCTCGATGCGAGTGCCTTGGATAATCGATCCGATGAACAGTCCACTGTCGGCTGAGTCGGTCATCTTGCTCAGATCCGCGGTGTCGGGCGCAAAAACGTCGCTGATGCCAAGCTTCTTCAATGCCTCAGTCGTGTCATCGGAAGCAAAAGTACTGTCAATAGTGAATCGTGGCAGGCCAACGTTGACCAAAGCCGGTTCGGCGGCAACTCCCCATCCTTCAGGAGCATCGGTCATGCATCCATACTGATATGAAGATCCCAGGCAGGTGCTCAAAGCCCAGCGCAGCTTCTCGGTGTCCTGAATGATGTCGTCGAAGCTGCCGGCTGCGGGGAGCAGCACAGTCAGCGCACCGCCATTGTCGAATGGTATGGAGATGCGTTGCCATGTGCTGTTGGAATCGTGCGCCCAGACCAGGCCATGGAATGTCTGATGCATCATCGGCACTTCATGATCGCCGTTGGTGCCATGGAAGGTCTGCCTATCGGTGAGTTCAGGCTCGAACGGGTCCTGCCATCGCCCATCCGCAACCACGGTATTGATGATGGAGATGACTTCGTTGCTCTGCAAAGTGATGCGCGGTTCCAATGAACCTTGGGTATGCTGATTGATCCATCGGCTCATGCGCTGCGCCGCGGCATCATTCAATGGCAACGACTGCACGTCTGCATCAAAGACAGTCTCAACAGTTGTTTTGAAATCCTCGTTCAGTGTGTATCGATTATCGACCCACACTGAATTCGCCGTGCTCATCTGTGATTGTGAGCCGCTATAGCGTCCGTTGATGGAGCTCAGTAGCGATTGATAATCGGCGGTGTTCAACGATTGGGTGCCTAAGGCCTTTTCCATCTGCGAGCGGGTCTCGCCATCCGCCCCTTGCGCGGCAAGCGCCAATGCCATCCACATCGAGGCGGGGGAGTAGTTCACATTGCCTTGAGCGTTCTGAGACGGATTCATCTGTAGGAATGCCGTAGCGGACCGATACGCAAAATCAGAGGAACTGTCAACCGCGGAATGCGTAGCGGATTTTGCCGCTGGTTTGAACAATTGCATGGTGAGCAGTCGACCATCGCCAACAGTCCACCACACGCCGCCGCATGCGCAAGCGATAAGCGCGACCACCAGAATAATGGCGATATGAACCTTGTGCTTACATTTGTGCTGCAGCGTGCGGTGGTGGACGATACCGTGGTTTTCCATCATGGACTCTTAAGCGTGCCGAATCCGTGTGATGATCCAACGGATGAAAAGAGCCACTCCGAATCCCGCAAATGAGGCGATGGTAAACACCAGCAGGAAATACCACACTTGATCCATCGTGGACCAGTTGATATACCACGTACCCATATTGGTGCAGGCGGAATCAACTGCACAGTCGTCATACGGAGTGATCAGCGCGAACAGCAGCGGCAACGCAATCGCCGAACACAATAGTGGGAACAGCAGCGCTCGCCATGGGCGCGCGAATGCCGTAGCGCGAGATGCGTATATGGCATTCGCCAGCAACAGTACCGGTGGAATAACGAAGTTGATGAGCAGCGCGCCGCCCATTCTAGCCTCGCCGCCTACGAGAATGGTTATCAGCAACAGACCGTATGCGAATGCTACAGCGGCGATACAGCCGATGAATCGGGCTTCGCGATGTGAGGAACGAGATGAACTATATTGCGAGGTCATGGCATGTCTCCTCTCCATTGAAAACGGCATGCTGACAGTTCCATAATAAAACGGGCTTGACGGCAACACGAATCGTTGCAGTCAAGCCCGTTATGCGGTGGTGCTATTCGCGGTTACAGAAACCTCACTGTGCTCAGTTCACCGAACGGCGAGCGGTCTCCACGCCGAAGATGCCGACGATAAGCATCGAGGCGATGGCGATGGCACTGATGGAGACGAAGATGGACGTGGCACCGAGGTTCATGAGCATCCAGCCCACCACCATAGGCATCAGCACGTTGAGCAGCTTGGCGATGGCGTTAGCCACACCCACGCAACGGAAGCGAACCTTGGTGGCGAACAGTTCAGGGGCGTACACGGCCACCACGGAAGCCATGAGCACATAGAGGCACATCATGAGCAGGAAGCCCACGATGATGGCGCCGACAGTGGAGGTCTGGAATGCGTAGAGCATACCGAACACACCAGTGAAGAGGAACGCCGGAACGATGGTGCGCTTGCGGCCGATGCGGTCGATCAGCAGGGAGCCGATGAGGCAGCCCACCGGAGCGCCGAGCATCATCATCGTGGAGGTGGTCAGCGAGGAGGAAAGGTTGATGCCGCGCTTGACCAGGATGGTCGGCACCCAGGAGGTGAAGGCGTAGGAGCACACGTTGGTGGCGCTCACGGCCACGATGGCCACGAGCAGGCAGATGCCGAGCGAACGGCCGCCGGCGTTACGAGTCGATTCCGCGGCAGACTTGGCGGCAGACTCAGCCGGTTCGGATCCATTGGCCTCAAGCTGCTTGACGATGGCATCGGCCTCGTCATAACGGTTGTGCACGGCAAGCCAACGCGGGGATTCCGGAATATCGCGACGCAGCCACCAGATCACAGCGGCAATAAGACCGATGCCGACGAATAGCGGACGCCAGCTCCAACGAGGAATGATGAACGCGCACAGCAGCATGGCGATTGGCACGCCGCAGTTGGCAACGAGCGAAACGATGGCGCACCAATGGCCACGGCGATTCATCGGGGCGAATTCATTGACCATGGCGAAACCGGTGACGATTTCAGCACCAAGGCCGAGACCTGCGCCCAGGCGGCAGAGGGAAAGAATAGCCATGTTCGGGGCGAATGCGCCGAGGAAGGTGAAGCCACCGAAGAGCAGCAGGTTGATTTGGTAGGCCACGCGGCGGCCCTTCAGATCGCCGACGAAGCCAGCCAGCAGGGAGCCGACCAGGAGACCCAGGAAGCCAGCGGACATGAACGTGGAATTCTGGGCCACAGTGGACCAGTGGGTGGACAGTGCACTGGAAGCCACGGCACTGCCGATGTACACATCGATGCTGTCCATCAGCATGCCGGCAGCCACCAGGGCGACGATGCGATAGAACATCGGAGTCTCATGCGCGCGATCCATGCGCGAAACGATTTCTTCTACCTGAGCATGATTCTCGGCGGTGCGAGCTTTGGTGGTGTTCATCACGGAATCATGGGAAATCTGCTGTTCAGCAGCAGTCATAGTGAGCGCCTCTTCTTACATCCTGTTGCAAGGCAACCGCTCAACGGTACATTGCCGTGCAACGAACTCATAGCGCGGGTTCGACGTCGTTTGCCCTCCCATTGTGTGGGATGCGCATCGATTTCAAGCCTACGTCTTGAATTCACCTACCGAGCCAACATTGTGAGCTGGCTCACGTACGTCAGAAAAGAACTATAGGAGCGTTTCCTGTCGGCTCCCGGAGCGGGTCACATTGTGAACGAATATGGAATGGGGTGTCTCACTATGAGACATCCCATTCCATTCATATGCGTTTTACCGCTGATGCTTTTCCGCCAGAATCTCATCCACCAGCTTCGGCTTTTCAGTCAGCTGGCCGGTGAAACCGGGGCGAATGTCCATGTGCAGCACCAGAGACGTACGGTAGCCCTGCTCGGCAAGCTTCTTGGCCGCCTCGCCGGCCACTTTGAGCACATCGTCGAGATTGCCCTCCACATTGGTGAACAAGGCGTTTGTCTCCTGCGGCAAGCCGGATTCGCGGATCACCTCAATAGCCTGGGACACATAGGGGGACACCTCGGAACCCACGCCGGCTGCGGAAACTTGGATCGCTGCCACGGTGTTGAGATATGGCTTGCCGGTTTCAGGATCAATCGGCACTTCCTGTTTCACGGCATTACGGTCAAGAACCATATTCGTCCTCTCAGCGGTACTTCCAGAAGTGGTCCATCGGACCGGAGCCGTGGCCCAGGTCCAGCTGGGCCTTCAGCGCGCCGGTCAGATACTTCTTTGCGTGCTTGATGGCCTTGGGCAGCGTATCGCCCAGAGCCAGGTAGGAGGCAATCGCGGAGCTCAGCGTGCAGCCGGTGCCGTGGGTGTTCGGGTTGTTGATGCGCACGCCATCGAACCAAGTAACCGTACCGTCGTTTTCAGCGAGCACGTCGTTGGCGTCCTCGGTGCCGTGGCCGCCCTTGACCAGCGCAGCGCAGCCGTATTGTTCGCTGATGCGGCGAGCCGCCGTCTCCATATCCTCCTGATCGTGGATCAGGGTGTCGGTCAGGGCTTCGGCTTCCGGAATATTCGGTGTCACCACGGTGGCCATGCCGAACAGGCGGCCGGTCAGTGCGGCGATGGCGTCATCGCTGATGAGCTTGGCGCCCGAGGTGGCCACCATCACCGGGTCGAGCACGATGTTGGTGGCATGATGGGCGGTCAGCCGGTCGGCGATCACGTTGATGATGTCCACGGAGGAGACCATGCCGATTTTGACAGCGATCGGCGGAATGTCCTCAAATACCATGTCGATCTCATCGGCCAGGATATTCGGCTCGGTGTCCTGGATGGAGCGCACGCCGGTGGTGTTCTGCGCGGTGAGCGCGGTGATGGCGCTCATGCCGAACACACCACATGCCAGCATGGTTTTCAGATCGGCCTGCATACCGGCGCCGCCGGATGAATCGGAACCTGAAATCGCAAGTACTGCCGGCAAAGTGGTGCTCATAATTTCTCCTTCAAAACTCGTAACACGTAACGAGCGTAGCGAGGTGGCTGTACGTTTACTGTGCCTTCTGGTACAGCTTCGAGCCGCCCTCCTGGAACTTGCGGCTCATCTCGGCCATACCTTGAGCGATATCATCCGCGTTGGTGCTCGGCGCGGCGCTGGTCGCCAGTGCGCCGCGGGCCTCCTGAGCGGATGGAATCTTGCCTGCCAGCGTATCCTGAACCAGCTGTTCCTGAGCGGCCGCGCCGCCAAACTGCTTACGGATGTTCTGGGAAATGGCCATCGAGCAGAACTTCGGGCCGCACATCGAGCAGAAATGCGCCATCTTGGCCGGCTCGGCCGGCAGCGTATCGTCATGGAAGGCGATGGCCGTATCCGGATCGTAGCTCAGGTTGAACTGGTCGAGCCAGCGGAACTCGAAGCGGGCCTTGGAAATCGCCAGATCGCGGTCCTGCGCGTGCGGGTGATGCTTGGCGATGTCGGCTGCGTGGCAGGCGATTTTGTAGGCGATCACGCCCTGCTTCACGTCATCCTTGTTCGGCAAGCCAAGGTGTTCCTTCGGCGTCACATAGCACAGCATGGCGGTGCCGTAACGGGCGATTTCCACCCCGCCGATGGCGGAGGTGATGTGATCGTAGCCGGGGGCGGTATCGGTGGTCAACGGTCCAAGCGTATAGAACGGGGCATCCTTGCAGATGGCCTTCTCCATTTCGATGTTCATACGCACGGTGTCGAACGGAATATGGCCCGGGCCTTCGATCATCACCTGGACATCCTTGGCCCAAGCACGCTGGGTCAGCTCGCCCAAGGTCATCAGCTCGGCGAGCTGTGCGGCATCGTTGGCATCGGCCAGCGAGCCCGGACGCAGTCCATCGCCCAGGGAGAACGCCACATCGTACTTGGCGAAGATATCGCACAGTTCATCGAAGTGGGTGTACAGGAAGCTTTCCTGGTGGTGTTGCAGACACCATTCGGCCATGATGGAGCCGCCACGGGAGACGATGCCGGTCACACGGTTGGCGGTCAGCGGCACGAAGCGCAGCAGCACGCCGGCGTGGATGGTCATGTAGTCCACGCCCTGCTCGCACTGTTCGATCACGGTGTCGCGGAAGAGCTCCCAGCTGAGCTTGGAAGCATCGTCCTCCACCTTCTCCAGTGCCTGATACATCGGCACGGTGCCGATCGGCACGGGGGAGTTCCTGAGGATCCACTCACGCGTGGTGTGGATGTCGTTGCCGGTGGAAAGATCCATCACCGTGTCGGCGCCCCATTTGGTGGCCCAGGTGAGCTTCTCCACCTCCTCGTCGATGGAGGAGGTCACGGCGGAGTTGCCCATGTTGGCGTTGAGCTTGGTCAGGAAGGCGGATCCGATGATCATCGGCTCGGCCTCCGGATGGTTGATGTTGCACGGCATCACGGCGCGGCCGGCGGCCAGTTCGGAGCGTACGAGCTCCACGTCACAGTTCTCGCGCTCGGCGACGTACTTCATTTCCGGCGTGATGATGCCGTGACGGGCGTACCACATCTGGGTCACCGGATGGTCCTTGGCTCGCATCGGCTGATGCTTGCGGCCACGCCATTCCTTGGTGGCGCGGCCGCGCTTGATGGCGCGTTTGCCGTCATCGCCGAGGTTGCGGCGGCGGCCTTCGTATTCTTCGATGTCGCCGCGATCGCGAATCCAATCGAGACGAAGCGGCTTGAGGCCTTCCTTCGGGTCGCACTTGGGGCCTTCGGTGTTGTAGTCGATGAATGGCGGGTTCGGACCCACGCCGGGGGTGTCGGAGAGCTTGATTTCGGTATACGGCACTTCAAGGTCGTAGGAGCCGAACTGGTTTTCGAAATGCACCGACTTGGTCTTACGGATGTGTGCCTTGTCGCGCTGCTTGGAGCCGCGGGCGGCGATATCCACACGTTGCTGCTTGGCGAGTTTCTGTGCTTCCTTGGCCTGCTTGGCGTTGGTGAACTTCTTCTCGGCGGCCTCAGCGCCTGCAGCTGCGGTACCCTCCTGGGCGGCTTGGGTGTCGGCGGCCGGCGTGTGGGTCACGATGCGTGGAGCGTATCCATGCTTGGCATCGCCGCGAACGGCCTTCCATGCCTCGACCATGGCCCTGGTGGTGGCTTCCGGGTCATCGGCGCCGGCGATGGCCGACACCACGAACCAGCCGGCTGCCTTGGTGCCGGCGAGCATCGCCATGTCCTTGATGGTCACGCCGCCACCGACCACTACCGGGAAATCGCAGGCGGCGCAAATGGTGTTGATCTGCTTGGCGTCCAGCGTCTTGCCGGAACCGTCGTTGCCGCCCACGGAGGCTTCGGGCTTGGTGGTGGAGACATGCAACGGACCCGCGCCGATGTAGTCAATGCAGCCATCGGGCAGTTCGTTGATGAGCTTGACCAGGCTTTCGGTCTCAGCGGAAAGACCCACGATGGCCTCGTCGCCGAGCAATGCTCGGGCTTCGCGCGGCTCCATATCGGTCTGGCCGATGTGCACGCCGTCCACCTTGATGCCTTTGCGGCGGGCCTGCCAGACCACGTCGGCGCGGTCATCGATCACAAAGGCCACGGAATCGGACTTGTTGTTGTCCTCGATGATCTGTGCGATGTCCTGAGCCATGGCGGTCAGTTCGGAGGCATCAGCCTTCTTGGCGCGCAACTGGATGAACGTGGCGCCGCCGCGCAGGGCCTGATCGACGACGTCCGTCAGCGGTCGGCCTTTGCAATCGTCGGGGCCCACCACAAAGTATGCGGTCAGGTCGAACGAGTCACGCATGGATGCGTATGGATATTCGTTGCTCATTATTGTTCCTTTGGTCGCTATTGAGGAAGTCTGAAAAGGGATATGAAAGGGCTGTCAGCAATCGCTTGCATTGTCCTCGGCCCCCTCTGATGAGGGAGCCGCCAGCGAAGCTGACTGAGGGAGAGATTTCAAACAAAGGCAGTCTTCAGTCCGTTACTAAGGAGCATCGCCTACTGCACTACAATGTCGCTACCGGCTACCTGCTCGGCCGTCACATTCCACAGGGCGTCAAGAAAAGCCACCTGGAACGATCCCGGTCCCTTGGACTCGGCTTCGGCCACTTCGGCTGCGCGGTCGTAGAGCAAGGAAGCGGCGAGTGTGGCAATGAGCGGTTCGGCGACGGCGAGATAGGTGGCAGTCACGCCACCCAGCGAGCAGCCTGCACCGGTGATCTTGGCCATCATCGCACTGCCGCCGGGCAGACGATAGGTGTGTTCGCCGTCGGTCACCAAGTCGATTTTGCCGGATACGGCCACTGCGGCCTTATGCTTCGGTGCCGAAGCGGCAAGGAACTGAGCCAGCAGCTTCGCCGGCTGGGCGGCGGCATCCACCTCATCCACGGACTCCACGCCGGCCGGGCGGCTCGCGTTATCCGCATCAAGTAGCCCCCACATATTAGCCAAGGCGATGACTTCGGAAGCATTGGCGCGAATCACCGTTGGAGGAGCGGCCTTGAAGGATTGCAGGATCGCGGTGCGAGTCTTGCCGATACCAGCGGCTACAGGGTCAAGCACCCACGGCTTGCCAAGGTAATTGAGCCGTTGCGCAATGGATGGCAACGCATCCTTATAGAACGGCAGCAATGTGCCCACGTTGATGTAATTCGCGCCTGCGATCTTCGCCGTTTCGATTACATCATCCGGCAGGAAGCTCATGGCTGCCGTGCCGCCGGCGGCCAACTGTGCGTTGGCTACGAGATTGATGGTGACGAAATTGGTGAATGACTGTGCCAATGGCGTCTTGTCTTTTACGTCTCGCACTGCCTGCGCTATTGCTTCGCGCAGTTCTGCCAAAACGTTCTGATGAGTGTTGGTACTACAATGGTCGCGCGAATCGTCGCTCATATCACTGCTCCCTACGATGGTCTTAACCAACAGGTTCTAAGGGTTAGGCGTTGTGCCATTCTCAACCCGCCGTTGACGCGGGTTCCCCTGCATTACAGTGATGACGCTATGCGTGTATGCGGACATCTTCTTTACAAATACGAACAGAATCGTTGATTTTTATGTGATTGCTCTGGCGCGTCGCCGCTCCGCGTGGTATTAAGACGGGTTTCGATTGCGGCGCGCGTGTAGGATAAAGCTCGTTTGCGTGAGATCGTAAGTGTTCGGGAGGAAAGATGACTCATCAATCTGCTGTTGACGTTGAACAGATTAAGGAATATTCGCACGCGTTCAACGCCGATCGCGCCAACCTCGTGGCGGCCAATGCGGCCGTTTCCACCGGCGTACTTGCCGCAGCCACCGACTACCGGGGCCTGCGCGATCTGCCTCGCGACTTCTCCATCGAGCTGAAGCAGGGGTCGATTACCAATCAGGAGCGTTCGGGTCGTTGCTGGATGTTCGCGTCATTGAACACGCTGCGCTATGAGCTCATGCACCACTGGAACCTTGAGGACTTCGAATTCTCCGAAACCTACCTGTTCTTCTGGGATGCCATCGAAAAGTCCAACACCTATCTTGAGCATGTGCTGGAAACCTTGGACGAACCTACCGACTCGCGCATCTTCGAGGTCATCAATGATGGCCCATCCGACGATGGCGGCTGGTGGCAGATGTTCGCCGCACTGGTCAATAAGTATGGTTTGGTACCAAAGTCCGCCTATCCGGAATCCGCGAATTCTCGCGACTCGGATGCGTTCAAGCAGTATCTCAACACCAAGCTGCGTGAATTCGCCGCCGAATTGCGTCGCCGCCATGCTTCCGGCGAATCGGTGGAGGCACTGCGCGAGGTCAAGCACCAGGACATGGCCACGGTGTACCGCATCTGCGCCATCGCGCTCGGCGAGCCGCCGGCAACGTTCGATTTCCTGGCGCGAGTCAAGGACGACGATGATGACAAGGACGGTGACAAGTCGGGTAAGAACGACAAGGCCGAACAGTCCAGGTCGGAATCCGGCAAGGACGAGCGCAAGCAAATTCGCGAAACCGGCATCACCCCGCTTCAGTTCTACAAAAAATACGTGCCGGTGGACGTGAACGATTTCGTGACCATCTCCAACGCGCCGATGGCTCGCACTCCGTTCGGCAAGCGCTACCGCATCCGCTACACCGCGAACGTGATCGAAGCCGGCGACATGGAATTTGTCAATGTGCCGCTGGATGTGTTCAAGAAGGCCTCCGTCGATCAGATCGCAGCCGGCCACCCGATTTGGTTCGCCTGCGACTGCATGCAATTCGCGCTGCGCGGCGAAGGCGTCTTCGATCGCGGCACTGTGCGCGTGGATCAGCTGTTCGGCACCGAATTCACCTTCGACAAGGCGGACGGTCTCGAATACGGCGACCGTCCGAGCAACCATGCCATGACGCTCACCGGTGTGAATCTGGATGACAACGGCAAGCCGAACCGTTGGAAGATCGAAAACAGCTGGGGCAAGGATAACGGCAAGGATGGCTACTATGTGGCCTCCGACGCATGGTTCGACCAGTTCGTCACCGAGCTCATCATCCGCAAGGACGTGCTTGACGAGGCAACGCTGGCCATCGCGCAATCCGAGCCCGTCGAACTCGAACCGTGGGAACCGCTTACGCGCCCTTGCCGCTGATGCCGAATATTCCATATATAGAGATGTAGGGGAGTGCCGCTATCCTGAAGCGGTTGTAAGCAAGTCCCCAAACCGTTCAAACCAGAAGGTGCATTGTGGCTCAATCCAAACTCGATGAAGTCGTATCCCTCGCGAAGCGTCGCGGCTTTGTATTCCCCGCCGGCGAAATCTACGGCGGCACTCGTTCCGCTTGGGATTACGGTCCCCTCGGCGTCGCGCTGAAGGACAATATCAAGCGCGAATGGTGGCGTTCCATGGTCGTCACCCGCCCCGACGTGGTCGGTGTGGATACCTCCATCATCCTGCCGCCCGAGGTGTGGGTGGCTTCCGGCCATGTGAGCGTGTTCAATGATCCGCTCGTCGAGTGCCTGAACTGCCACAAGCGCAACCGTGCCGACAAACTCGAGGAATCCTATGCCGAGAAGCACGGCGACAAGATGCCCGAGAACGGTATGAAGGACATCGTCTGCCCGAACTGCGGCACTCGCGGTGAGTGGACCGAGCCTCGTGACTTCAACATGATGCTGCGCACGCATCTCGGCCCGGTCGAGGACGAGAACAGCCTGCACTACCTGCGCCCGGAAACCGCGCAGGGCATCTTCGTGGACTTCAAGAATGTGATGACCTCCTCCCGTTCCAAGCCGCCGTTCGGCATTGCGAACATGGGTAAGTCCTTCCGTAACGAGATTACCCCGGGCAACTTCATCTTCCGCACCCGTGAGTTCGAGCAGATGGAGATGGAGTTCTTCGTCAAGCCGGGTACCGATGAGGAATGGCACCAGTACTGGATTGACGCTCGTACCCAGTGGTATCTGGATCTCGGCGTCAAGCCGGAGAACCTGCGCCACTATGAGCATCCGAAGGAAAAGCTGGCCCACTACTCCAAGCGCACCGTGGACATCGAATACAAGTTCGGTTTCCAGGGTTCTGATTGGGGCGAGCTCGAAGGCGTGGCCAACCGTACCGACTTCGACCTGTCCGCACACGCCAAGCATTCCGGCGAGGATCTGAGCTACTTCAACCAGGCCACCGGCGAAAAGTATGTGCCGTATGTCATCGAGCCTGCTGCTGGTCTGACCCGTTCCCTGATGTGCTTCCTCGTGGACGCCTACGACGTGGACGAAGCCCCGAACACCAAGGGCGGCGTCGATAAGCGCACCGTGCTGCGTCTTGATCCGCGTCTGGCCCCGATCAAGGCCGCAGTGTTGCCGCTGTCCAAGAAGCCGGAGCTGCAGGAAGTGGCCCATAACCTGGCCGCCGACCTGCGCTTCAACGAGTGGATGATCGATTACGACGAGTCCGGAGCCATCGGACGTCGCTACCGTCGCCAAGACGAAATCGGCACCCCGCTGTGCATCACCGTGGACTTCGATACGCTTGAGGATCACGCCGTGACCATCCGCGAACGTGACACCATGGCCCAGGAGCGCGTCTCCTTGGACAAGGTGGCCGACTATGTTGCAGCCCGCATCAGCGAAAAGCGCACTCGTGTGCCGCTGAAGCCTGTTGAAATGGGCGGGGAGCCCTGGCCTGCCTCCGGCATCCAGGAAGCCGGCGGCCTGTACTGATCGGCAGACAAGAAAGATACCGATTCTGGCTCCCCTCCATGAGAGGAGCTGTCGCACCAGTCAGCTAAGAGGAAACCTCATAAATCACGAAATCCTCTCAGCTCTGCAAGGCAAGACAGCTCTCCTCTCTGAGGGGAGCCGAACTATGTAGGAACAACGTGACAGACAACGCCGAAACCATAATCAGTGAGCCGCACGAGACCGAGAACTTCGATCCGCGTACGGATGCGCAGGAACGTCCGAATGAGCCGGTGCATATCGCTCCGGTGCAGCTCGGCAAGATTACCGTGCCAACGCCGGTGGTGCTTTCTCCCATGGCAGGAGTGACTAACTGGCCCTTCCGCGTGATTTGCGAGGAATATGGTCCAGACGGCTTGTACGTTGCGGAAATGATTACCGCCCGTGCATTGGTGGCTCGCAATCCCAAGGCCCTGAGACTATGCCATTTTGCGCCGAGCGAGAAGATTCGTTCCTTGCAACTATATGGCGTCAACCCCTCCATCACCGAACAAGCCGCAAAAATCGTGGTCGACGAAGGTATGGCCGACCATGTGGATTTGAATTTCGGTTGCCCGGTACCTAAGGTGACCCGTCGAGGCGGCGGCTCGGCCCTGCCGTGGAAAACTGACATGTTCACTGATTTGATTGCCCGTGTGGTCGCCGTATGCGAGCCGGCAGGCATTCCGGTAACCGCCAAAATCCGTGTCGGCATCGACCATGAGCATGAGACCTTCCTCGAAGCGGGACATATCGCGCAGGAGGAGGGCTGCAAGGCGGTAACGCTTCATGCCCGTACCACTGCAGAATACTATGGTGGTCATTCCGATTGGTCCCGTATCGGCGAGCTGAAGGAACGCCTCGATATTCCAGTGTTCGGCAACGGCGATATTTGGGGTGCCGAGGATGCGCTGGCAATGGTGCGTGAAACCGGATGCGACGGCGTTGCGATTGGACGCGGATGCCAAGGCCGTCCATGGCTGTTCGCCAATATCAAGAACGCTTTTGAAGGCAACCCGGAGCGCCTCAATCCGAACCTTGGCGAGGTCTGCCGGGTAATCCACCGCCATGCCGAATTGCTTACCCAGTTCTATGATGACGATGAAATGATGGCCGTACATGACTTGCGCAAGCATATCGCCTGGTACTTGAAAGGATTCCCTGTAGGCGGTTCTACGCGAAAAGCCTTTATGGAATGTGAGAACCTGGCCGATGTCGATCGCGAGATTGCTCGCCTTGATCCCACCATTGAATATCCGCCGCGAGTCATCGATAAACCGCGTGGCCGGGTGCGTTTTGCCAAGAAAGTGCACCTTCCCTATGGCTGGCTGGAATCCCGCACCACCTCCCATGCGGAGCGCGAAGCATTGTTCGGTGATGACCCGATGGATGCCAGTTATTAAAAAATATTGCACAACACGCACTAATCCATGTGCGAATTGACTCCACGAGTAGCCCAGTTGCGCTACTCTTGGGTGTAACCGTGAAGTGACAGGAGCCAAACGTGAGCGAGATCGCCCAGACTGAGTTCAACGACAAGACCAACATCAAGGTCGTCGGCGTAGGCGGAGCCGGCGGCAATGCCGTTAACCGTATGATCGCCGAAGGATTGCAGAACGTTGAATTTGTGGCGGTAAACACCGACGCGAAGGATTTGCTGCGATCCGACGCCGATGTCAAGATCTCCCTGTCTGATAAGTCCAGCCGTGGTCTCGGCGCCGGTGCCGACCCTGAACGTGGAGCAAAGGCGGCGCAGGACCACCAGTCGGATATCGAGGAATCCCTGAAGGGCGCCGATATGGTCTTCGTCACCTGTGGCGAGGGCGGCGGTACCGGTACCGGTGCCAGCCCCATTGTGGCCCGCGCCGCACATCAGCAGGGTGCCTTGACCATCGCCGTGGTCACGCGTCCGTTCAGCTTTGAAGGTCCGCAGCGTTCTGCATCCGCCGATTACGGCATTGAGAACCTGCGTAAGGAAGTCGATGCCCTTATCGTCATCCCGAACGATCGCCTGCTTGAGCTGTCCGATCGCTCCATCGGCATCATCGAGGCCTTTAAGACCGCCGATACCGCACTGTTGGCCGGCGTTCAGGGCATCACCGATTTGATTTCCATGAATTCATACATCCATGTGGATTTCTCCGACGTGAACTCCATTCTGCGCGGAGCCGGCACCGCGTTGTTCGGCATTGGCTCGGCTCGGGGTGAGGATCGCGCGACCCAGGCCGCCGAAATCGCCATCAGCTCCCCGCTGCTGGAGGAAAGCATCGAAGGCGCTCATGGCGCACTCATCAACATTGCCGGCCCGACCGATCTGAAGCTGCAGGAGGCCTCCGCTGCCACCGAACTGGTGCGCAAGGCCATTCACCCTGAAGCTCAGATCATTTGGGGTCTTGCCTTGGATGATGCTTATGGCGATGAAGTGCGCGTCACCGTGATCGCCGCTGGATTCGACCATGTATCCGCTCAGGATGCCGACGACCAGGAAGTGGTGACTCCGGTGGTGCCTGCCCAGGCTGCAAAGCCCGCCGCATCTCCTGCAGCTCCGGTGGCACAGCCTGTTCCGACCGCACAGCCTACGACTCAGCCCACGTTTGTGCCCACCACGGGGGATTCCGCGTCGTTGCCGTTCGATGATCCGACTTCCGAACATCCGACCATTTCTCTTAACGATCCCGCAGGCGATCTCGACATTCCTGATTTCCTGCGCTGAAAGGACTAATCCATGGCTGGGTTCATGAAGAACGCGATGTCCTACCTGGGCATGAGCGACGTGGCCGATGACGATGATGAGTTCGTCGAGGAAGAAGAGGAGCAGCAAAAGCCTCAGCCGAAACCGACGTTTGATTCCGATCACACGGTGACTCCGATGGCTCAGACGTCCACGACCACGAGTCCGTCGGCGAAGACCACGCCGTTCCAAGGCGGCGGGCGAGTGAACCGCATTACTACGATTCATCCCAAGTCCTATGAGGATGCACAGCTGGTTGGCCGTGCTCTTCGCGATGGCGTGCCGGTGGTCTTGAACCTGACCGGTGTCTCTGAGGCAGTGGCCTATCGTATCGTCGACTTCTCCGCCGGTGTGGTGTTTGGCGTTCGTGGATCTCTTGAACGTGTGACTCCGCGTGTGTTCCTGCTCAGCCCGGCTCAGGTCAACATCAAGGTTGAGGAACCTGCAAATACGGCTTCCGCCCGTGACCTGTTTTCTGATTGATCTGACTGAGTTGAACGCTTTTCGCTGATATTGGCCGATTCCCGCAAAGGGGTCGGCCAATTGTCATTGTGCTCCCAGCAAACTTTTCAGATCCGCTTGTTAGGCTTACGCCCATGTTGTCCTTTGGTTTTGCACTTATCGGCCGTGTGCTTGGCGGTCTGATCAATGCCTATATCACCGTGCTCATAATCCGTATGGTGCTTGATTGGGTTTCCATCCTGGCCCGCAACTGGTATCCACGTGGGCTCGTGGCCCAGCTCATCAATATCGTGTACACGATCACCGAGCCGCCGTTGCGTTGGCTGCGCCAATATATCAGGCCGTTGCCGCTTGGAGCCATTAGCTTGGATATGAGCTTTTTGGTGCTGTATTTCGGCCTAGTGATACTCGAGAGCGTGGTGTACATGATTTTCTGATGCATAAATCAGTCGATTTTCAGCGCAATACGGCATGTCGCGCCTTGAAAATTGGCACAGAACCCTCATGAAACGATGGGGTCGTGATAGCATCAATACTTGATACCAACGTAAGCGAGGGCAAAGCCCCAAAGCGAGGTGCAATATTTATGGCTCTGTTGACGCCGAAGGATATTAGGGAGCACACCTTCCAGACCGTGCGATTCAAGGAAGGCTACGATGTCGACGAGGTTGACGACTTCCTCGATCAGGTCACGGAGACGGTGGAGGCTCTGGGACGCCAGGCTGTAGCCGGCGGACAGGCGACTCAGGCTCTGGGTCCCGACGTGACCAATCTGAATGCCAAGATTTCCGAGTTGACCGGTCAGGTGCAGCAGCTCCAGGCGGAGAATGCCGAGCTGAAGAAGGCGGCTGCACAAGGTCCTCAGGCTTCCGCCGAAGGCGAGCAGGCTGCACAGCTGGCAGCTACGAAGCTGAGCGAAGCCGAAGAATCCAACCGTGCTCTCGCCGCTCAGAACGACCAGCTCAAGGGCCAGGTTGATCAGCTCAATGCTCAGATCGACCAGCTCACCGCTCAGGCCGCTCAGGCTTCCGGCAATCAGGAGGCCGTGGGCCAGCAGATTGCGGCCATCCAGAAGGAACGCGATCAGTTCCGCGCTGCCAATGAAGAGCTGTCCCGTCAGCTTGCTGCCGCTCAGCAGCAGGGCGGCGTTGCTCAGCAGCAGGCTGCTCAGATTCAGGAGCTGTCCCGTCAGCTTGAAGAGGCCAAGCAGCGTGAAAACCAGCTGCGTGCCCAGGTTTCCAAGGTCGAGCCGAGCACCGAGACCGGCTCTCTGCAGAAGATCGCTGGCGCCGCCTCCATGCCGGGCAGCGAGCCGGAGCGCGCCACCGCAATGCTGACTTTGGCTATGCAGCTGCATGATCAGTACGTGGAGAAGGGCAAGACCAAGGCTAAGGAAATCACCGAAGCCAGCCAGAACAAGTACAACGATCTGGTCACGAAGGCCAACACCTACTCCGACCGCACCCGCTCCGAGGCTGACGCCTATCGTGATCGCGTGCACGCCGATGCGGATGCTTACTCCAAGAGCACCCGTTCCGATGCCGATACCTACTCCGAGAACACCCGCGCCGACGCCGACGCTTACTCCGAGAAGACCCGCCAGGATGCCGATAAGTACTCCAAGACCCAGCACACCGATGCTGATGAGTACGAGGCAGATGTGCAGCGTCGTGCAGCGGAATACGACAAGCAGACTCGTTCCGCCGCCGATACCTATGCACAGCAGGTTCGCGACAACCTGCAGAACCAGTCCAAGGTCATCGAGGGCAATATCCAGAGCCTCAAGCAGTTCGAGACCGAATACCGTGCACGCCTCACCGAGTTCCTTGGTCAGCTGGCAGCTCAGGTTTCCGAGTCGAACAACTACCAGGACCAGACCTCGTCCAAGGCTAACTGAGCGTAGGTAGGTTAGGTCGTATGACGAACCAACAGGGACGGCTGCGCATTCGCGCGGCCGTCTTTGCATGTGTAGCTGCAGCCGCCTTGATCGTTGATCAGCTCACCAAAGCGTGGGCCATGGCGGCGTTATCCGATGGCCAGACCATTGAGGTGATTCCAAAGCTGCTTTCCTTTACCTTGGTCCGCAACCCCGGTGCTTCGCTGGGCATGGGCTCCGGTGCAACATGGGTGATTTCCCTGTTAGCTATCGCAGCATGCTGCGCGTTGCTGTATTGCGGGTTGCTCACGGTGTCGTTGAAATGGACCGCCGTGCTGTCCCTTGCGTTTGCAGGTGCATTCGGCAACCTCATCGACCGTGTCATGTATGCCGATGGATTCCTTAACGGCAAGGTCGTGGATTTCCTGAACTACGGGTGGTCGGTTGGCAATGTGGCCGACGTGTATCTGGTCGTTGCCGGCGTTGCCATTGTGATTCTGATTCTGCTCAATGAGCCATTTTCCACTAAGGATTTGCAACCTCAACAGGGTGACGACACTGACGCAAAGGTGGGCGCCGAGTAATGAATCGTATGGTTCCTGCTCCTGATGCGCTCATCGGCAAACGATTCGATATCGCCGTGGCGAAAATGCTTGGTATTTCCCGTTCCAAGGCCGCGGATTTGATTGATTCCGGTCAGGCTCGTGTGCTTGGTCGAGAGGTCGCTCGATCCAGTACCTTGGTTGCGGGAGAAACCGTAGAATTCGATTTGGTCGAGGAACGTGCGGAACCTGAGCCTATCGCCAACGATATGGCGGTGGCCTATGAGGATGATGATGTCGTTGTGGTCGACAAGCCTGTTGGCGTTGCCGCTCACGCATCAGTGGGTTGGACCGGGCCTACGGTGCTGGGTTCTTTGCGCGATCGCGGTGTACACATCACTGCTCTCGGTGCGGCAGGGCGTGAAGGTATCGTTTCCCGCCTGGATGTGGGGACGTCGGGACTGATGCTGGTTTGCAAATCCGACCTGGCCTATATCGAAATGCGTAGGCAGTTCGCCGAACATGAGGTCAAGAAGACATATCATGCGCTGGTCCAAGGATCATTGAAGCAGAACAAAGCCACTATCGAAGCGCCGATTGGACGAGCCAAGGTTTCCGATTTCCGATTTTGTGTGACTCCTGCCGGCAAGCCTGCCGTGACTCATTGGGATGTGATGGAGCGTTTCGGGCATGAAGCCACGTTGGTATCGGTGAACCTGGAGACTGGACGCACCCACCAGATTCGCGTGCATTTTTCTTCGATTGGACATCCGCTATGCGGGGACCCGATGTATGGCGCCAATCCTGTGCTGTCCGAGGCGCTTGGCCTGGATCGCCAGTGGCTGCATGCCATGAAGCTTGAATTCCGCCACCCGCGTACC
This sequence comes from Bifidobacterium cebidarum, assembly GCF_009193305.1. GTDB lineage: Bacteria > Actinomycetota > Actinomycetes > Actinomycetales > Bifidobacteriaceae > Bifidobacterium > Bifidobacterium cebidarum. The sequence continues at coordinate 45,700 of NZ_WBVS01000013.1, forward strand.
CGTATGTGGACCACGGTGGAATCCCATTACCCAGCTGATTTGGCGCAAGCGCTCGAAACCATGAGAGCCCGTCACGTGGATGTCCCTATCGTTTCCTGATCATTGTTTTTTGCCTGTATTGTTCCCAATATCCTCTGACTGTAGGTTTTTGAACGTTCACTGTAGGTTTTTGAACAAAAAACGTTGGAAATCCTACAGTTAGTGTTCAAAAACCTACAGTCAACATGGACTGAGCACAGTGTGCGGTATGGTGGAACGCATGGCTGAAATGGGGAACTTCGTACATCTGCACAACCACACGCACTATTCGTTGTTGGATGGTGCCTCGAAGATTCCGGCATTGGCGAAGCGCGTAGCCGAATTGGGCATGCCTGCCGTCGCCATCACCGATCATGGCAACATGCACGGTGCCTATGAGATGTACACCAATTGCGTCTCCAACGGGGTCAAGCCGATCATCGGCATCGAGGCATATGTGACCCCGGAAACCGCCCGTCAGGATAAATCCCGCGTGCACTGGGGCACCGAAGCCCAACGTCGCGACGACGTCTCCGGTGGTGGTTTGATTACCCACATGACCATGTGGGCCGAGAATGATGAAGGTCTGGTGAACCTTATCAAAGCTTCCTCAGTGGCCAACCTCGAAGGTCGCGTGATGCGCTACCCGCGTATGGATAAGGAAGTATTGGCCACGTACTCCAAGGGTGTGATTGCGTCCTCCGGATGCCCGTCCGGCATCATCCAGACGCGTTTGCGTTTGGGGCAGTTCGATGAAGCCTTGCGCGCAGCCGGTGAGTTTCAGGACATCTTTGGCCGGGATAATTTCTTCATTGAGCTGATGGACCACGGGCTTTCGATTGAGACGCAGGTGACCAAGGATCTGCTGACCATCGCGAAGAAGCTCAATGCCCCTATTTTGGCGACGAATGATTCGCATTACGTGCATGCCGAGGATGCAGGTGCCCAGGATGCGATGCTGTGCATCAATTCAGGTTCGCGTCTGGATGATCCGGACCGGTTCAAGTTCGATGGTACAGGCTACTACATCAAGACCGCCGAGGAGATGCGCACCCTGTTCAAGGAATTCCCCGAGGCATGCGACAATACGCTTCGAATCGCCGAACGTTGCAATGTGATGTTCGACGACCATGAGGACGGTGCGTTCATGCCGAAATTCCCCTGCCCCGAGGGGTGGGATGAGACCTCCCTGTTTTTGAAGAAGGTGGAGGAGGGGCTGGAGAAGCGCTATGACGGCAACCCTCCGCTTGAAGTCTTGAAGCAGGCGGATTATGAGTGTGGCGTGATTTGCCAGATGCAGTTCTGTGGCTACTTCCTGGTGGTCGCGGACTACATCCAGTGGGCCAAGGACCATGGGATTATGGTGGGGCCGGGCCGTGGCTCGGCGGCAGGCGCAATGGTCGCCTACGCAATGGGTATCACCGAGTTGGATCCGCTGAAACATGGCCTGATCTTCGAGAGATTCCTGAATCCGGAGCGAGTCAGCCTGCCGGATATCGACGTCGATTTTGACCCTGAGGGCCGCGCCCGTGTGATCGAGTATTGCGGTGAGAAATACGGCACCGATAAGGTCGCGCAGTGCGTGATCTACGGCACGATCAAGACGAAGCAGGCGTTGAAGGATTCCGCCCGTATCATGGGCTACGAGTTCTCAGTGGGCGAGAAGGTCACCAAAGCGTTGCCTCCGGCCGCCACGGGTGGCAAGGATATCAGCCTGCACGATATCTTCGACCCGACGGCGAAACGCTATGCGGAGGCCCGTGAGTTCCGCGAGATGTACGAATCAGATCCGGATGCGCGCCGTATCACCGACGAGGCCAAGGGCATCGAGGGGCTGATTCGCCAGACGGGTGTGCACGCATGCGCCACAATCATGGGTAGTGCGCCGATTACCGATACATCGCCGTTGCTGGAACGTACGGATGGTACGATCACTACCACGTTCGAATACCATACGTGCGAAACGCTGGGACTCGTCAAGATGGATTTCCTTGGTCTTTCCAACTTGACGGTGATTCATGACACGCTCCGGAACATTGAGGCGAACGGCAAGCCGGCCATCGATTACACGAAGATTCCATTGGACGACAAGCCCACGTACGAGCTGCTGTCGCGCGGTGACACCTTGGGTGTGTTCCAGCTCGATTCCGATGGCATGCGCTCCCTGCTCAAGACATTGAAGCCGGATAACTTCAACGATATCTCCGCACTGATCGCCCTGTACCGACCGGGCCCGATGTCGATGGACTCGCACACCAACTATGCCAAGCGTAAGAACGGTTTGCAGAAGATCACGCCGATTCACCCGGAGCTTGAGGAGCCGCTGAAGCAGGTGCTCGACGAGACATACGGCCTGATTATCTACCAGGAGCAGGTGCAGTCCGCCGCCCGTATCCTGGCCGGCTATTCGTTGGGCAAGGCAGACGTGCTGCGTCGAGCCATGGGTAAGAAGAAGCCGGAGGTACTGGCCAAGGAGAAGGTGCCGTTCTTCGCCGGCATGAAGGAGCACGGCTACTCCGAGGAGGCTGCGAACGCCGTGTGGGACATCCTGGTCCCGTTCTCCGGTTATGCCTTCAATAAGGCCCACTCCGCCGCCTACGGTCTGATTTCATACTGGACCGCGTATTTGAAAACCCATTACCCGGTCGAGTTCATGGCCGCTTTGCTGCAGGGCGCCGCCACCAACAAAGACAAGACCGCCTTGTACCTTGGCGAGGCACGTCGCATGGGCATTCAGGTACTCTCGCCGGACGTCAATGAATCAGTGTATGAGTACTCCGCAGTCGGCGACGTGGTTCGATTCGGTCTGGGTGCCATTCGCAACGTAGGTGAGAAGGCCGTGGCGGACATCATTGCAGAACGAGAAGGGCCACGCGGCAAGTTCGTGAACTTCATGGACTTCATTCGCCGCGTGCCTCTGACCGCATTGAACCGCCGTCTGGTGGAATCGCTGATCAAGGCCGGCGCCTTTGACTCAATCGACCCGAATCGTCGTGCTCTGTTCACCGTGCACGAGGCTGCCATCGATTCGGTGGTGAGCCTGAAACGCAAGCAGGCCGAAGGACAGTTCGATCTGTTCTCCGACGACGAGGATGGGGGAGCCGAGGCCATGGGCGACGCCTCCGTCACCGTGCCGGACATTGAGGAGTGGGACAAGAAGACGAAGCTCAACTTCGAACGTGAAATGCTGGGCCTGTATGTCTCCGACCATCCGCTCTCAGGCATGCAGGCAGTGCTGGCGGGACTCAGGGAGATGTCGATCGCACATTTGATTGACCGTGCCAAGACCATGCCGGATGGCCAACAGGTCACTTTGGCGGGTTTGGTGACCGGCGTGGACCGTCGCGTCTCCAAGAAGGGCAATCCCTGGGCCATCGTCACCATCGAAGATATGGAAAGCTCCATCCAGTGCATGTTCTTCGGCAAGGTGTATGAGGCCGCTGCAGCCGAGCTTGCCGTGGATGCTGTGGTGCAGATTCGTGGACAGGTGGAACTGCGCGACGAAACCGTGTCCTTGAGAGCCACGGAAATGCAAGTGCCTACCTTGGAAGCCGAAGATGAGCGCCCGCTGGTGATTACGCTGCCTACGATGGCTTTGGAACGCGATCGCATGGCCCGTCTTGGCCAGGTGCTGGCCAGCCATCCTGGATACAGCGAGGTTCATCTTGCCGTAATGGATGAGAAGGGCAATGCGCAAGTGCTGACGTTTGGCGATCGATTCCGTGTGAAACGTGATACGTCGCTTTTCGCTGAAATCAAGATCCTCTTCGGTCCGAGCTGCCTGCCCGCCGCTGCGTGATTCGGGACTACCATACCGAACTGTGGCCAACACAAGAGACGAGCAAAACGGACAGGACGAACAACGCTGGATAGCTGAGACCTTGGAACGATTGTCTCATTCGAAGTTCCGCGCCAGGTTCGTGCTCTCGGATAAGGACCGTGCCTACGCGCGCGCAAAAGGCAAGACAGTCATCAACCGCCATGCGCATGAGATGCTGCGCGATCGCGTAGGTGCCGCCGAACCGAAAAACGATGGCAAGCAGACGCCGTGGCGCGGTCACCCGGTGTTCACCGCTCAGCATGCCACCGCCACCTGTTGCCGAGGGTGCATCGAAAAATGGCATCATATCGTCCAAGGTCGTGAACTGAGCGATGAGGAAGTGAATAGACTCGCGGATTTGGTCATGGCATGGATCGAGCGTGATTTGACTCACCATCCAGTGCAGTAGTCGGACAGGATACTAGCCAGAAGAACGTCGCAAACTTACAATGGGCGAGGAACATTGGTCGCATTGAAGGGAAGCGATATTGATGAGCCAGCAACTCGAATCGCCATCAATCATGTTGCAGGACAAGAGCAAATCCGTCATTCCGCAAATCGGATTCGGTACGTTCCAGATTCCTCCGGAAGATACCCAGCGCGCCGTAGAAGAAGCATTGGAAATCGGTTACCGACACATCGATACCGCAGCCGCCTACTACAACGAGGAACAGGTTGGCGACGCGCTCAAAGCGACCGGCATGGCAGATAAGGTTTGGGTGACCACCAAGCTGCGTAACTGCGATCAGGGCTATGATTCGGCGATGGTGGCATTTGAGGAATCACGCAGGAAGCTCAAGGTCGATGTCATCGACATGTACCTGATTCACTGGCCATTCCCGGCAGCCGGTTTTTATAAGGAAACCTGGCGTGCGCTATTGAAACTTCGCGATGAAGGTGCCATTCGCGTACCTGCCGTCAGCAACTTCCTACCTGAGCATCTACGTGCCATCATTGAGGATTCCGGCGAAGTGCCCGCAGTCAATCAGATCGAGGTGCATCCGCGATTCAGCCAGCCGGGCAATCTTGCATTCTGCAAGGCGCATGGCATCGTGGTCGAGGCATACAGCCCACTTGGCCACGGCAAGGATATCGAATCCGCTCCAGTGGTTGCTGCGGCGCAAGCGCACGGCGTGACCCCCGCGGAAGTGGTGCTGCGTTGGCATACACAGGAAGGTCGCATCATCATTCCGAAGTCGAAGCATGTGGAGCGTATGCGTCAGAACCTTGCCAGCGCGAGCTTCGACCTGACGTCTGCCGAATTGGCCGCCATTGATGCATTGGATGAGCCGAACGGCAATGTGAGTTCCAATCCGGCCACGTTCACGCATTCCCAGTCGTGGGCCGACCAGCACGTGCGCGGCAATATCTGAGACGCTTTCCATTGTTCCTCAGCGCGAGCTGATGATTGCACAGGCATAATGCCGCACAACGCCGAGAGTTGCCTATGGCAAACTTGGCAGTAATGCGACATTATGTCTGTTAAAAGGTTGACGTAATGTCAATAAATTCTCCAAAGGAGGAGTGCCATGTACTATTCCAACGGTAATTACGAAGCCTTCGCCCGTCCAAAGAAGCCTGCGGGAGTTGATCATAAGCATGCCTACATCATTGGTACCGGACTCGCCGCGTTATCTGCAGCATGCTATCTGGTGCGCGACGGTCAAATGCCCGGCGATCATATTCATATCCTTGAAAAGGATCCGGTGCCGGGCGGCGCTTGTGATGGCGCGGATATTCCGGGGCTGGGCTACGTGATGCGCGGCGGACGCGAAATGGATAACCATTTTGAGGTTATGTGGGATTTGTTCCGCTCGATTCCATCCATCGAAACCGAGGGTGTAAGCGTACTGGACGAATACTATTGGCTCAACAAGGAGGACCCGAACTATTCCCTGTGCCGTGCCACCAAGGATCTCGGCAAGGATGCGGGGTTCCAAGGCAAGTTTGGTCTGAGCGATAAGGCTTCGCAGGAAATCATGAAGCTGTTCTTCACGCCTGACGAAGAGTTGTACGACAAGCCCATCACCGATTTCTTCGATGATGAAGTGCTGAATTCCAACTTCTGGCTGTACTGGCGCACGATGTTCGCATTCGAGAACTGGCATTCCGCGCTGGAGATGAAGCTGTACATCAAGCGTTACATCCACCACATCGGCGGCCTGCCTGATTTCTCGGCATTGCGCTTCACCCGTTACAACCAGTACGAGTCAATGATTCTGCCGATGGTCAAGTATTTGGAAAGCCATGGTGTGCAATTCCAGTACAACACCAAGGTGGAGAATGTGGAATTCGCCATCGGCGGTGGCGACGGTCCTAAGCGCGAGCACACCGGAGTGGGGCAGGACACGATTCTGAAGATTCAAGCCACCTCCGGTGTCTTCAAGCGCAATCCGTACAGCTCTCCTACCAAGAAGCTTGCCGTGCGCTTGGATATCGATCATGAAGGGGAGAAGTCCTCGATTGATTTGACCGCGGATGATCTGGTGTTCATTACGAATGGCGGCTGCGTGGAAAACTCCACCATGGGCTCCCAGAATTCGCCGGCCGCATGGAATCCGGACTTGAAGCCAGGTGGCGGTTGGGATATGTGGCGCAATATTGCCAAGCAGGATCCGAGCTTCGGTCATCCGGACAAGTTCTGCTCAGATCCACAGGCCACCAAGTGGATGAGCGCCACTGTCACCACGCTTGATAAGGAGATTCCTCCGTACATTCAAAAAATCTGCAAGCGTGATCCGTTCACCGGTCATGTGGTTACTGGCGGCATCGTAACCGTTACCGATTCCAACTGGCTGCTGAGCTGGACGCTGAATCGTCAACAGCAGTTCCGTGACCAGCCCAAGGATCAGCTGTGCGTATGGGTTTATGGTCTGTTCCCGGACAAGCCCGGCAATTATGTGAAGAAGCCGATGACTGAATGCACCGGTGAGGAAATCTGTGAGGAATGGCTCTACCACATGGGTGTGCCGACCGACAAAATCGAGGCGCTCGCCAAGAACCATGCGAACACGGTTCCGGTGATGATGCCGTACATCACGGCGTTCTTCATGCCGCGCGCGGCCGGCGATCGCCCGGATGTGGTGCCGGACGGTGCCGTGAATTTCGCATTCCTCGGACAGTTCGCCGAAACCCCGCGTGACACGATTTTCACCACTGAGTACTCGATGCGCACCGGCATGGAAGCTGTGTACACCTTACTTGATGTGGATCGCGGCGTGCCGGAGGTATGGGGCAGCGTCTACGACGTGCGCAACCTGCTCAACGCCACAGTCAAACTGCGCGATGGCAAGCCGGTGACCGAAATGAAGCTCAACTTCATCGAAAAGGCAGTGCTTGGCAAGGTATTGAAGAAGCTTGATGGCACCGATATCGCCACCCTGCTCAAGGAATACCACGTCATCTGATGAGTTGCCATTACCTTGGATCCCTCTGACGGGACCGAGCCGTGAAGCAAACAGCCCATCTCATTGGCTCCCTCTGATGAGGGAGCTGTCAGCGGCAGCTGACTGAGGGAGAGACCCCGCAAACAGAAAGGCATTACACGAATATGACTGCACCGCGAACTTGGACGATTCGGCACGCTGGTATTGCAGACCTTGATGCGTTGGCCTCTATTGAGGCGGAATGCTTCCCTGCTGCAGAAGCGGCAAGTCGCGCAGCAATCCAAGCGCGGTTGCAGTCATATCCGGAATGCTTCTGGCTTCTGACGGACGGGGACCGCATTGCATCCTTTATCAATGGCTTCGCGACCAACCGTGCCGATCTCACCGATGACATGTACGAGGATGCTTCGCAACACGACCCTCATGGCGAATGGCAGATGATATTTGGTGTGGATACTGCCCCGTTATATCAGCATCATGGGTACGCCAGCATGCTGATGCAACAAGTCATTGAGGATTCACGTGCGCGTGGACGTAAAGGGCTTGTACTCACGTGCAAGGATCGGTTGGTCGGTTTCTACGCGCGATTCGGATACAAGGACGAGGGTATATCTGATTCCACGCATGGCAACGTGGCTTGGCATCAGATGCGTTTGACGTTCTGATTGGCTTCTTTATTCCTTCCAGATAGAAGAGGGATGGTCAGTATAAGCAGACTGGAGCGAGTTGAACGTGGAATGAATTATTGCGACATGCCGGTAAATGATGAATTATGCTCCACGGTGGCGCAGAAAACGGGCGTAATGTGACAGATAAGGCGTGATTCTACTGATTTTCGACACGCCGATGGAACGCCGGCGTTGCAACGTTTTTGGCGCATTTTAGTATGCCTGATTTGCGTTTGTTTTGGTTGTCGTGTAAGTTATTCACCTGTTGCCGCTCGGCACGGCGGGTTCCGGTTCCTGATGGTTCGGGGGTTGGCTTGCTGGTGTGGTGGTGGTTTGAGAACTCAAGAG
>NZ_WBVS01000014.1 GCF_009193305.1 Bifidobacterium cebidarum
ATTGAAGATTTGCGGCGGTCATGGCCCAGGGGAGACGCCCGGTCCCATTCCGAACCCGGAAGCTAAGGCCTGGCACGGCGATGGTACTGCACCCGACAGGGTGTGGGAGAGTAGCACACCGCCGCATTATTTTTCATCATTGGCCTCCGGTTGAGCAACAGCTCCCGGAGGTCAATTCATATCCAAGCTGAATAAAATCCACAACGCTGTTAGCGTATTCATGCATAAGCGATACAAACACAACGGTAAAGCCTCTCAGAACAACAATCTGAGAGGCTTTTTCATTAGCGAATTAGGCTGATCAGAAATCGAAGTTGTCCGGGTCGGCGCCGTTTCGACGATTGGTGTTGAGCGCGGTGACGGCGGCCATATCCTCGCTCGTCAAGTTGAAGTCGAAGATATCGAAGTTCTGCTTGATGCGCTCGGTATGCGTGGACTTCGGCAGTACGATGATGCCGCGCTGAATGTGCCAACGAATCACCACCTGAGCCGCGGACTTGCCATACTTCGCACCGATCTCAGCAAGCACGGGTTCGGCAAGCAGGTTGCCGCCAGTGCCGCCCAACGGGCTCCATGCCTCGGTGTGAATGCCTTTGCCGGCAAGGAAGTCAATCAATTCCTGATTGGTGAACTGCGGGGAGGATTCGATCTGATCCACCGCGGGCACCACATCACTGTTCTGCAGCAGCTCCTCGATATGATGCTGCTGGAAGTTGCTCACGCCAATGGCCTTGGCGCGGCCGGAGGCGTAAATCTTCTGCAGATCATCCCACGCCTGCTGCCAGCCATCAGCCGGCCAATGAATCAGATATAGATCCACATAATCAAGACCCAGGCGGTCGAGGCTTTCCTGGAATGCATCCAGTCCGCGGTGCGCGCGAATATCATCGTTCCACAGCTTGGTAGTCAGGAAGAAATCCTCACGCGGCACACCAGCGCGGCGGATGCCTTCGCCCACGGAAGCCTCATTGCGGTAGATCATTGCTGTATCGATATGGCGGTAGCCGTTCTCCAGCGCGGTCTGCACCGCATTGATGGTGGTTTCGCCATCCGGGGTCTGGAATACACCCAAACCGACCTGAGGAATCACCGTGCCATTGTTGAGGGTAATCGTCGATTGAATCGCCATAATGCCTCGCTTACTCGAATCAATACTTTCGTGAGTTATTCTACGAAGCAGAACGGTCGTACAAAGCAATATCGGCGGAAAGCTGATGAGATGGTCACGATGCATCGTGGTGCTATTGCCGTTGTAACCATCCCTCGGCTCGCCTTCCGCGGGCAGCTCTCCTGTCAGGGGAGCCGAGAAGTGCCATTCTCTGGCGCGGAATGAGTGGAATGAAAGGAGCGGATTTATGCGATATGCAGCGGTGTTTGATGCGGGAACCACGGCGTTGAAAGGCGCGTTGGTGGCCGAAGACGGGCGGATTGTCGCCAGCGCAAGCCGTGACTTGACGCTGATCATCGACGGCGATAAGCGTGAGCAGAACCCACGAGAATGGTGGCAGGCGTTCTGCGCAGTGTCCCAGTCGATGTTTGTCCAAGCGCAAGAGAGCGCTCCAGCATTCGATGCTACGCAGATTGCCGGCATCATCTTCAGCGGGCAGATGCAGGACGTCATCGCGCTGGATGGGCAACTCAAGCCGGTTGGCAATGCGATCCTGTATTCGGATGGTCGCGCGGATGCTGAAGCCGAACAACTCGGCAACGCCTACCAAGGTGGCGCATCACGATTCCTCAACACCGTGGGCAATCGTTTGGAAGGCTGCCTGCCACTGCCGAAACTGATGTGGCTGCGCGATCATGAGCCTGACCTGTTCGCACGCGTGTGTCACGTACTGATTAGTTCCAAGGATTATCTCATCGCGCAACTGACCGGTCAGTGCATCGGCGATATTGCCGCATGCTCCACGGCAGGCGCCATGAACATTTGTGAAGGGCAGTGGGACACGGAACTGTGTGAGACTGCTGGCATTAATGCCGCAGTATTACCCGAGTTGCATAAGCCACAGGATTCAATCGGCGCTGTTTGTCCGGCAGCTGCGGCGCTGACCGGATTCGCGGCTGGCACACCGGTGTATGCCGGCATCGGAGACGCTGGCGCCACCACATTCGCCAGCGGTGTGGCCAAACCGGGCCAATACAACATCAACATCGGCACATCCGGCTGGATCGCCACCGTATCGCCGGAACCATTCGTCGATAAGCCCGGTGCTGCGAACCTCGCATTCGGCGTGGAACCGGGATTCGTGAACGCGGTGCCGTTCCTCAACGCCGGAGATGTGCACAAATGGGTGACCGGCGTATTCGCAGCCGGCGATTATGGCGAAGCGCATCAGTTAATAGAATCATCGGCACCTGGAGCCAATGGCGTACTGTGCCTGCCGTATTTGGTGGGGGAACGGTTCCCGGTCATGAACCCGGCCATTCGCGGCGCCTACGTAGGCATTACGCCAGACACTACTGCAGCGGATATGGCTCGCGCCGCTTTGGAAGGTGTGGCGTTCTCGATCCGCCAAGGTATGGCAAGTTTCGACGCCGAGCCTGTGTCCATCTCCCTGATCGGCGGCGGCGCTCGCGAACGTGCATGGTGCCAGATCATCGCCGATATGTTGGGACATGCAATCGATGTATATGCCAACGCCGATATCCTGCCAGCAGTAGCGCTCGCGTCACTGGTCTTTAATCAGCCCAACCTTGCTGCGACCATCGCCGAAACCACTACCTATGTGCCGGATTCGGCAACCGTGCATATATATGACAGACTTTATCCGCATTTCACCGCGCTCTACCCGGCATTGCAGCATTTGCACGAGTAATAGTATGAGGCAATATTAATGAACACAGTGCATCAACATATTATCGTCATTGGTCTGGTGCAGGGCGTCGGTTTCCGTTACTTTGCAGTAATGCAGGCACGCAGACTCGGCATTGCCGGATGGGTGCGCAATCGTCGCGACGGTTCGGTTGAGGTCGATGCGCAAGGAGATGATGAAGCTGTGGACGCCTTTGTATCAGCCTTACGGCAGGGACCACGGTGGGCTGAAGTGCAGCAGGTCAAGGTAACAGACTTGGCAGTAGACGACGGCATACTATACGGTTTTTCAGTTCGCGCCGATTGATGAAACAGGTTGACGAAACTGCCTGATATCTCACGATACGGGTGAAAGTGAACGTTTCCGGGCACTTCGTGGCTTTACATTGCTACGATGAGGCGTTATGAGCGAGAAAATCATGCGAATCATCGACCTGCGTGGTCAGAAACTGTCCCGTGCCGAACTGCTGGCCGCGATGCCGCGTGCCGCAATGGGCACTTCCGAAGCCACCGATCTGGTGCGCCCGATTCTTGACGACGTCAAGGAGCGCGGTGCTGCGGCCCTGCGTGACTTTGAGGAAAAGTTCGACCATGTGCGCCCCAAGAACCTGCGCGTGCCGGCCGAAGCGATCAAGGATGCGCTCACCACGCTTGACCCTGAGGTTCGTGCCGCCATCGAGGAGTCCGTCCGTCGTGCCCGCGCCGTGGCCAAGAACCAGGTGCCGAAGGACTTCCACACGGATCTGGCTCCTGGCGCACGCGTTGCGGAACGCTGGATTCCGATTCAGCGTGTTGGACTGTATGTGCCCGGCGGCAAGGCCGTCTACCCGTCTTCCGTGATTATGAACGCCGTGCCGGCACAGGCCGCAGGCGTTGAATCCTTGGCTATTGCCACTCCGCCGGCCCGCGACAATGCAGAAGGTCTGCCGAACAAGACCATCCTCGCCACTTGCGCCATCCTCGGCGTTGACGAAGTGTATGCGGTCGGTGGCGCACAGGCCATCGCCATGTTCGCTTACGGCGCCAAGGGCTCCGAGCCCCAGGACGGCGACGTGCTGTGCGATCCGGTCGACAAGATCACCGGCCCGGGCAACATCTTCGTGGCCACCGCCAAGTCACTGGTCTCCGCCTTCGTGGGCATTGACGCTGTGGCCGGCCCGACTGAAATCGGCATCATCGCCGATAAGGACGCCAACCCAAGCCTGCTCGCCGCCGATCTGATCGGTCAGGCCGAGCATGACGAGCTTGCCGGCTCCGTGCTGTTCACCGATTCCCCTGAACTGGCCGACAAGGTGCAGGAGAACCTCAACTACCGTGTGCCGAAGACCGAGCACGCCGAGCGCGTACACACCTCGCTGTCCGGCACGCAGTCCGCCATCGTGCTGACTGACGGTCTTGATCAGTCCATCGACGCCGCCAACGCCTATGCCGCCGAGCACTTGGAAATCCAGACCAAGGACGCGGACGCCGTGGTCAAGCGCATCAAGAACGCCGGCGCCATCTTCCGCGGCCCGTACTCCCCGGTGCCGCTGGGCGACTACATGTCCGGCTCCAACCACGTGCTGCCCACCGGTGGCACCGCCCGTTTCGCCGCAGGCCTCGGCGTGCACACCTTCATGAAGCCGGTCGAAGTCATCGAATATGACGAGGAAGGCCTAAAGGAGCTGGCCGCCCGTATCAACGCGTTCGCGGTCTCCGAAGATTTGCCGGCACACGGCGAATGCGTGCTCTCTCGCTTCGTGGAAGACCCGTACAACAAGGAAACCCTGCGCGAACAGGAAAAGGAAGCTGGTCTGCTGTGAGCACTATCCCCTCGAACCTGCCGCTGCGCAACGACCTGATCGGCGAGGAGCCGTACGGCGCTCCGCAGCTCGACGTGCCGGTCTGCCTGAACGTCAACGAAAACCCGTACGCTCCGGACCCGGCCGTCTGCGACACCATCGCCAAGCGTGTGCGTGAGATCGCCCCAACGCTCAACCGTTACCCGGATCGCGAGCATATCGAGCTGCGCAAGGCGTTCAGCGATTACTTGGCCCGCGAATCCGGTGCACGACTGGACGTGGACGAGCTTTGGGGCGCGAACGGCTCCAACGAAATCATGCTCCAGCTGTTCCAAGCCTTCGGCGGTCCCGGTCGCACGGCTCTGGGTGCCGATCCCACATATTCCATGTACCCGGAATACGCACGAGACACGTTCACCGGCTGGAAGCTGGCACATCGCAACCCTGATTTCACGCTGAACGTGGAGAAGGTCATCGAAGCCATCAACGAGGTCAAGCCTTCGATGGTGCTGCTGACCAGCCCGAACAATCCGACCGGCACCCCGCTGCCGATGGAAGACATCGAGCGTATCCTCGCCGCCTGCGAGACCGCCGAAGTGGCAGGTGCCGGTGAAGGCGTACACCCGATTCTCGTCATTGACGAAGCCTATGTGGAGTTCCGCAAGCCCGGTACCCCGAGCGCCGTCAGTCTGATCAAGGATCACCCGAATCTGGCCGTCAGCCGCACGATGAGCAAGGCCTTCGCATTCGCCGGTGCACGCGTCGGCTACCTGGCCGCCAGCAAGGGCATCATCGACTGCGTGCGTATCGTGCGTATGCCATACCACCTGTCCGCCGTGACCCAGGCCGCCGCGCTGGCCGCATTCGAACACATCGACGAACAGCTGAGCCGCGTGGAACACCTGCGTGAAACCCGCGAAGCCACCGCCGAATGGTTGAAGCAGCAGACCTACAAGGGGCAGAACCTCGAAGTAGCCGAATCCGGCTCCAACTTCCTGCTCTTCGGCGGCCATTTCGACAAGCGTGACGCCATCTTCGACGAACTGTTGAAGCGCGGAGTCCTCATCCGTGTGGTCGGTCCGGACGGCTGGCTACGCGTATGCATGGGCACCGATGAGGAGATGGCAACCTTCCGTGCCGCCCTTACCGAAGTGCTCCGCATCGTTGAGGCAGCTTAGGCAAACACACTTCGGAACTGCGGCAGGGCACCGGTACATCCCGGACCCTGCCGCAGCCGTTCCGCTCGCACAATAATCAGGAGACATGATGGCAAGAACCGCACACATTGTTCGCGAAACCAGCGAATCACACATCGACCTTGAGCTGAACCTCGACGGTACCGGTCAGACCGACATCGACACTTCGGTGCCGTTCTACAATCACATGATGAATGCGCTTGGCAAACATTCGCTGATCGATCTGAAGATTCACGCCCATGGCGACACCGATATCGACGTGCACCACACCGTGGAAGACACGGCCATCGTGTTCGGTGAAGCGCTGAAGCAAGCATTGGGAGACAAGCGCGGCATCCGTCGATTCGCCGATGCCACCGTGCCGCTGGACGAAGCTCTGGCCAAGGCCGTGGTCGATATTTCCGGTCGCCCATACTGCGTGTGCTCCGGCGAACCCGAAGGATTCGAATACTGCATGATGGGTGGCCACTTCACCGGCTCCCTCGTGCGTCACGTGATGGAATCCATCGCCCTGCACGCCGGTATCTGCCTGCACATGCAGGTGCTGGCCGGCCGTGACCCGCATCATATCGCCGAAGCCGAATTCAAGGCACTGGCCCGTGCACTGCGTTTCGCCATCGAGCCCGACCCGCGTATCGAAGGTCTGATTCCGAGCACCAAGGGAGCCCTGTGATGGCGGACGATATCGACGATAAGAATCTGAATCAGAATTCAGACTCAGATAACGAATCGCACTTCTCGGACGAGGAACTGGAAGCGGCGCTTGCCGGATTCGAGAAGGAATTCGCCGATGAGGATGCGAACAAGGCTGATGCCTCTGCCAACGCTGATTCCGCTGATGCCGCCGATGTGACAAGCGTAGCCGATGCCGTCAATGAGGCGATGGCCGACGTGGTCGACCCCTCGGTCGGCTTCGATAATGAACTGGCCGGATTGCTCGGCAATAAGGCGAAGATCGCATTGATCGTCACCCGCATCGCCGCCGCCGACCTATTGGCCGCATTCTGCCAGCTTTCCGATATCTCGGCTGAGTGCATCGGATCCAATCAAGGTGCCATTGCGGTACTGAAAAACCTCGATGGCGACGGTCCGGAAGCGGCAGCCAAGGATTTGACCACCGTGGTATCCGGCATGGCCGTGGTGCTGGCGGTGAATCGCGCCGACAAGCTTGAAGCAACGATGTATATGCAGGGCGAAGCCGGCCAGACCTTTGCGCCGCCGGTGCTGTTCAATTCCACGCCACGATTCGTCGAGGATCTGATGCTCGGCATCGTAACGCTGATGCAGCTCAAAAGCCAAGGATTCGAAGTCGTGAACTCTGCGGAACTTGACCATGATCAGGCAATGGAAATCATTGCCAAGCACACCAAGCAGGGTCGTGCTGGTCGCGGTTCGCGCATCGAATAATCATTCGGAAATCACAAGGCAGGGGAGAGACTTATGACCAAGGCAGTCGTCTTTGATTATGGGTTCGGCAACGTGCGCTCCATGGTACGCGCGCTCGCCAATCTGGGCGTCGATACGACATTGACATCCGACTACCGTCAAGCGCTCGAAGCGGATGGCCTCGTGGTGCCCGGCGTCGGTGCGTTCGCGGCATGCATGGAAGGCCTGAAGCAAGTGGACGGCGATCGCGTCATCTACGACCGTATTCGCGCCGGCCGCCCGGTGCTTGGCGTGTGCGTCGGCGAACAGATCATGTTCGAGCACGGTACCGAACATGGCGAGCAGGCTGATGGCGTCGGTTTGATCGGCGGTTCCGTGGACCCACTGGATGCCGATGTGGTACCGCACATGGGGTGGGACACCGTCGAGGCTGCTGAGGGTTCCGTGCTGCTGAAGGGCGTGGAGCATGAGCGCTTCTACTTCGTGCACTCCTACGCCGCCATGGGGGTAAGCGAGGCCGATACCTCCCGCTTCTCGATTGATTTGAGTGGAGAGACTGAGCATGTGAGTTGGTGCCAGTACGACCGCTCCCGATTCGTGGCCGCCTACGAACGTGGTCCACTGTTCGCCACCCAGTTCCACCCGGAGAAGTCCGGTGCCGCTGGGGCCCAGCTGCTGAAGAACTGGATTGCAACGTTGTAACAACTTGGGGCTGCAATAACTTGCCGTCAAGTATTGAAGAAAGGTTTATTACTATGTCGTTGACTCTGCTCCCCGCCGTTGACGTGCGTGACGGTAAGGCCGTGCGCCTGCGCCAAGGCGAATCCGGTTCCGAAACCGATTACGGCTCCCCGTTCGAGGCCGCCCGCACGTGGGTCGAGGCCGGTGCCGAATGGATTCATCTGGTCGATTTGGACGCCGCTTTTGGTACGGGTAATAACCGTGACCAGCTGCGCCAGATCGTTCATGAACTTGGCGATAAGGTGAATATCGAACTTTCCGGTGGTGTGCGCGACGATGATTCGCTGGATGCTGCTCTGGAAGCCGGTGCCGCACGCGTGAACATTGGCACTGCGGCGCTGGAGAATCCGGATTGGACCGCATCGGTCATCAAGAAGTACGGTGACCGCGTGGCGGTTGGCCTCGATGTGCGTGGTCACACGCTGGCTGCACGCGGTTGGACCCGTGAAGGCGGCGACCTGTTCGAAACCATGAAGTTCTTGGATTCCGTGGGCTGCTCGCGCTACGTGGTGACCGACGTGGCCAAGGACGGCATGATGTCCGGCCCGAACATCGAACTGCTGCGCGAAGTGGCCGAGCGCACCAACGCCAAGGTGACCGCATCCGGCGGCATTTCCAAGCTGGACGACCTGCGTGCAATCAAGACGCTGGCCGATTTGGGCGTGGACGCCGCAATCCTCGGCAAATCCCTCTACGCGCGAGCCTTCACACTCCAGGAAGCATTGGAAGTCGCGCAGTAAATAGATCGGTTCCAATTCGATAGTGGCGGTCACCATATGGCATTGGTAACCGCCACTATCATTACTTGGCGCACGGCAGATCGCCGGACTTGACGAGCTTCTTGAACACGGCGTAATCCTCATCGTTCTGTTCGGCATAGCTCACCGCGAATGAAGCGATGGCCTGATCGAATTCGTCGGTGCCGCCCATGTAATTGGCAATGGCGATGGAGTCGCCGGTACGGGCATGTGCGTGGGCCAACGACCATGCGCACATACGTGACAGATCGCTCAAACCGGAAGCATTGAGATTATCGATGTCGATCGATCCCTTGCCGTTCCACAGCTGGCGCACATAGTAATCACGTTTGCGTCCATCCTCAGCCATGAAACTCGACCAACCCAACAGCACATCAGCGGTGCTCTGAATCAGCTTCTGCCCCTGCACCACGCGCTCGCCATGCGTGGCGTAACGGGATGCGCCACAGTAATGCTCAAGCACCGAATAGGTGGCTTCCTTCATCTGCAGCATCATTGGATCGTCGATATCGCGGGCGATCCATACGGATGTCCAAGCACGCTGGCCAACCGAGCCGACGCCCACCACCTTGCGGGCAGAATCCTGATAGCGCAGATGGTCGAACACCATACGGCGATCGTCATACAGGGAATGCCGATAGCTTTCCAGCAGCGTATCAAGACGCGCCTGCAACGCTTCGGGATCGGCGTAATCAGTGAGCTCATTAATCGGTACCAATTCCGGAGGATTGGACTTGAAGCGCAGCTTGCCGCCTTCATAGCGACACAGTTTCGCGGCTGCGGCATCGTTATCCTTCAGCAGCGCCTTCATCGCAGCCTCACGCAGCACGGGATTGCGCTTGGAGCCACTGGTCTCAAAACGATCCAGCGTCTCCTCAACATCCAGATGCTCATACCAGGCATCCAGATAATCCATTTCGGAGAACCACTTCATGCGCTCGCGGTACGTACGCACACATTGCAGCACCGCGGCACGGCGATCCTTGGTTTTGAGCTTATTGGCGCGCCCGCAAATCTCGACGGAAACGGCCAATCGTTTCAAATCCCATTCCCACGGGCCAATGGCGGTCTCATCAAAATCGTTGATATCGAACACTAAGCGGGCGGAAGGGGAGCGGAAGATACCGAAGTTGCCGATATGCGCATCGCCCACGCACTGCACCGGAATGCCGGTGACCGGCGTAGACGCCAGATCATTGGTCATGATGAGCACAGTGCCGCGGTAGAAGGTGAACGGGCTTATGCTCATGCGCTTGTAGCGCAGTGGAATCAGCTCCGGAACGCGGATCGCGGACTGTTCCTCTAACAGGCTGATGGCTTCACGCCTGCCGGAACGAACCTGCCAAACGGCATGTGATTCAAGCGGTGCTGCATTGCGCGCTTTGATGCCGGCACGTGAACGATCACGAGGGTCGCGGGCCTGCTTCCAACTGGTCACATCCACGGGCGGGTTGACAGACGGGGTCAGATGATCTTCGCTCATGGTTTCCTACTCTAACTCAGAGAGAACTTGGGATGTTAACGCGACTCGTAACACGGGTATGGAACTATTGGCCGTTATGGATAAACAGCAGGAGTTTGCACTGCGCACAGTCGAGGAACGCGACGTGCGCTTTATTCGTCTTTGGTTTACGGATGTGCTGGGAACACTGAAATCCGTGGCCATTGCTCCGGCCGAACTCGAAGCCGCATTTGAAGAGGGTCTTGGCTTCGATGGTTCCGCAATCGAGGGCATGACTCGTGTTTCCGAAGACGATATGATCGTTCACCCCGATCCTTCCACCTTCCAAATCCTGCCGTGGCGTGGTGGCCCGCAGGGTACCGCGCGCATGTTCTGCGATATTCTGACCCCGGACGGCGAGCCGTCATTGGGTGATCCGCGTCACGTGCTGAAGCGTGCGCTCGCCAAGGCCAAGGACAAGGGCTTCACGTTCTACGTGCATCCGGAAATCGAATTCTACCTGTTCGAAAGCCAGGATGATTGGTCCAAGGCTCCCACCCCAATCGACGAGGGTGGCTACTTCGACCATGTGCCGCGCAGCCCTGGCATGGACTTCCGTCGCGCCACCGTGAACATGCTTGAGCAGATGGGCATCTCGGTGGAGTACTCGCACCATGAGGCTGGTCCTGGCCAGAACGAAATCGATCTGCGCTACGCCGATGCACTGACCACGGCAGACAACATCATGACCTTCCGCACGGTGGTCAAGGAGATTTCGCTGGAGCGTGGCATCCATGCCAGCTTCATGCCGAAGCCTCTGGCCGACGCTCCGGGCTCCGGCATGCATACGCACTTGAGCCTGTTCGAAGGTGATTCCAACGCGTTCTACGAAGCTGGTCAGGAATTCAACATGTCCCTGACTGCCCGCCAGTTCGCAGCCGGTATCCTCTACCATGCCGCGGAAATCTGCGCCGTCACCGATCAGTACGTCAACTCGTACAAGCGACTGTGGGGCGGCAACGAGGCACCGAGCTACATTTGCTGGGGCCACAACAACCGTTCCGCGCTGCTGCGCATTCCGCAGTACAAGCCAGGCAAGGGCAACTCCGCACGTATGGAGTTCCGCGCGCTTGACCCAGTGGCCAACCCGTATCTGGCCTATTCGGTGCTGCTGGCTGCAGGCCTTGACGGCATAGACAAGCAGATGCAGCTGGGCGAGCCCACCAGCGATGACGTGTGGGAGCTCACCGATGGCGAGCGCCAGGCCATGGGCATCCAGCCGCTGCCGCGCTCGCTCGACGAGGCCTTGAAGATCATGGAGAAATCCGACTTCGTGGCTGACGTGCTCGGTGAACACGCATTCGGCTACTTCCTGGACAACAAGCATCAGGAATGGGAGGAGTACAACCATCAGGTGACTCCATACGAGCTGAAGAAGTATCTGCCGAAGCTGTAACGCCGATTGCAACGTCGATTGATATTCACGCTGAAGGTCCTTGGTCATAAGATCCAAGGACCTTTTTGCTTACTCCAGCTGGAATGTCTTGGTCTCGGCTTTATTACCAGTGTTGTAAGGCGTAAACGTCACGGTGATGGGGGATGTTTCATCCCGTAGCTCCACAGCGTATTGGACAGTGGCTTTCACTCCGGGCTGGCTGTTCAATATATTGCCGTTGTCCACGAACCCTTCAGGATTTGTGAGGTAGTAGGCGTTGTCCAGTTTCACGCCATGTTGCATAATAGATACCTCGCCAAAATAGCTGAACGAAGCATTGTTGCCTGTGTCATTAATCCAATCAATCGAAACAATGGCTGAGGGATTGTCCATTGCGTCTGCAGGGCCTCGCTGTGCGCTGACTAGTGCATAGGAGAATGTGTCATATTCCGTTGACCCCAGAGTTGTCATATCTTTGCGATCAGCATTGGTTGCTTGCGGGACAGGCGCCAACGTGTTGGATTCGACCTGTGTCCAGGAGACGTCGCCATTCGGGGTGAACGCGGAGACAATCAAATAGCTCTCCCGGTACCACGTGGACCGATCGCTTTGCACGTATATTGGCGCGGATGTATCTCGTAATGTAAATGCCAGTGTCGTATTGAATTCGCTGCCGGGTTTGACCTCGGTTTGCGCGGATTCATAGCTGTATCCTGGCACTTCAGTGTTTTTGGAGAAGGTGATTTCTCTCAATTGCAAACCGTTCTGATATACCTCGGGATGAGTCAGTGCATCGAACGTAATGGCTTTCTTACTGGTGTTCGACCAAGTAAACGTCACGATAACCGTAGGCTGTCCAGTGAAGTCATTTGGACCGGATTGAGCGGACGCAATGGTAAGCACGCCTTGGGATTCGCCTGAAACATCAAGCACATCGCTGGTTTTCTCCACCGTGGTTCGTTTGGCATGACTATCGCGATCGGCAGTATTGCTGCTTTCGCTATGGTAATTGGATTCGTTGTGCTCTGATGCGTTGGTGTTTGAGCTTGCTTGCGAATGCGTGAGTGATCCCAGCCAATCATTGGCGGTGCCGAACAGCGGATCAGCCAAGCCCCAGACCACGGCGCACACGATAATCACCCAGAAGAAGGCGTTGCGCTTTTTGCGGTGTTTCGGTGCGTTCTGCCGGGCGATGACAGGATTCATCCGGCGTATTGTACCGTGTTCTTGGTGTTGTGCATTCTGTGTGCGCTGTTGTTGGCGACCGTCACGTTTGGGATTATTCCGTTGACGTGCACGAGTCTGCTGCGTGGCTGCTTCACGTTTGACTTGGGCAGCACGCTGTTCGGTCGATTTGCGTGCGGCCATAGCCCATTGCTTCTCACGTTGCTCAGCCGCTTCATGCATCTGGTGCTTGGTCTCAACGATTTCGGAAAGATAGTCGGCGCGCCGGGAAGGGGCGATGTACGGTGGCAATCCGTCATCGAATGGGGAGACGTAGTCATCATCATGATTCGTAAAACCCATGGCATCCCCTTTGGCGCTTTTCGTGTTGAAGACCATTCTACGGTGAGTAGGAAGGAACACAAGGGAGAAGAATATGTGAATGATCGCGTCTATGCGTGTCTCATGCCCCGCAATGTAGGGGTGCGTCAATACCATCTTCACGGAAGAGTAATGCGGGGAGATGGTAATGACTGAGAAGACCCAGATCGCACAATCCGACAATGGAGAGAATACGAGCGAAAAACAACGCAATGATCGTTTCTTCACCCTGCCGGTCAACATCTTGATTTTCGCCAGCTTCATGCTGGGCATGAGCGAATTCGTGGTGGTCGGCATTCTGCCGGATATCGCCTCCGGTCTGAAGGTCTCCGAAGTCACCGTGGGCAATCTCGTGGCCATATTCGCGTTCGTGTATGCACCCTGCACGCCTCTGGGCTCCGCGATCTCCGGCCGATTCCCGCGCTTTGCCACATATCTGACGCTGATGGGTGTGTTCTTGGCCGGCAACATTCTATGCGCGTTCGCTCCGAATTATCCGGTGCTGTTGATTGCTCGACTGCTTATTGCTTCGGTCTCCGGAACTTTGGTGGCCATCTCCATGACGTTCGCCCCGGACGTGACCACGGACAAGTACCGTACGAAGTTCATCGCCTGGGTGTTCTCCGGTTTCTCCATCGCCTCCGTGGTGGGCGTGCCGGTGGGCACGTGGGTGGCGAACACGTTTGGTTGGCGTGTGACGTTCTATCTGATTTCGGTACTGACGATCGTGCTGCTGGTGCTCATGTTCGTGGTGCTTCCACGCAATAGCCACATCATCAGAGTCGGCTTCCTCTCGCAGTTCCGCCTGTTCTTCGACCGGCGTATTCATCTGGGCGTGCTTACCGTGGTGTGCGGTGCCGCATCCAGCTACGTGTTCTACACCTATCTGACGCCAATCCTGCGTGATGAAGTGAAGATGCCTGAACAGTACATCAGCTTGGGGCTTGTGGTGTACGGCGTGGCCTGCCTGTGGAGCAACCTGTACGCCGGCAAGCTTGCCGAACATGGCAGGGGAGTGGAGCCGCTCTACCATCTGCGTTGGGTGTTCCTCGCGCATGCCGCATTGCTGGCTTCATTGGCGGTGGCGCATGTGGTGTCTTTGTATGGTGCGTTCGTACTGATTGTGCTGGGCATGTTCATGTATCTGTTCAACGCATCCTCGCAGGTGCTGTACATGGATGTGGCCGCGCAATCCCACCCGGGTTCGATGAATCTGGCCGCCTCGCTCAACTCGATGTCGTTCAATATCGGTATCGCCATTGGCTCCGCAGTTGGTGGCGTCGCGAATGATTTCCTGGGCTTGACTTGGCTTGGCCCGGTGGGCGCTATCTTCGCTCTGCTCGCCATGGTGATGTCGATGATGCTTGGACCATACGTGGGCAAGCGCATCGAACGCTGAACCAGCAGTCAGCCGCGCGGCGAGCCGAACCAGCCTTCGTAGATGATGGAGAAATTGCGATTGCCATAACTTGAGCAGGAATCGCCTTCCCCGACGCCGGCTGCCAGTGCAGCTTCATTCGGCTGGTATGGCGTGTAGATGTACAACAATGCGGTGGCCTTGTTCTTGATATAGACATTGGTGCCACCGCAGGATGCATTCGGGTGATACTGCACGTAATTCAATGCGTTCGCATGATATCCGTAGCGGTCTTCGTGGGCGGTGTAATACTGGTAGCGTTTGGCGGCACCGTATACCTGTTTGAAGAAACCGGCATACTCCGGGTCGCAATTCGCATCATCCGGGCAGCTTAAGCCCATCGCCGACTTGTACTGGAAATCGGTGATTTCGGTGGCGCTGACCAAATGCTGCTCTTTTTGCAGCACGGTGAGCAATACTTTTTGGCTGATGCCGCAAGCTTTGGCTGATTTGGTGATGATGGCGGCCGCGGTCTCTGCCTTGGCGCCTTTATAGGCGTCGCAATACTCGTCCGCAGGTTCATTGGTGGTATCGAACGTCTTCGACTTCAGACACTCGGTGCCGTTGCATGCAGCCCCTTTTTCATCAAGGAATGCCTGCACTTCGGATTCGCTCATCGCATTGCCATTGAAGAACTGGCCATCAGAGATGATATCTCCAGGGTCAAAGTCATATTCCTGCGTGAGCTGCAGCTGACGAGCCTCCGCTTCCTTGACTTCGAGACGCCATTCAACGAAGCGAACGGTACCCATGGCAAGCGCCATCGCGCATAGTGCAGCCACGATGGAAATAAGCACGGCCTTGATCTTCTTGCCAAGGCTCGCATGCTTCCACCATTGCTTGCAATTCAAAGGCTTACGGTTTGTGGCCTTTGTTCCGCGAGCCCTACTTTTTGCGCTGTTGGCGCGCTTGGCGGATGATGCTTTGGTCTGTGTCTTATCCTGCGTTTTTGACTGTTTCGATTGCTTCGCTTGTGTCATCGCACGACATTGTAATAGCCGACATTAAGAGCCCATTACGCTCGCGGAGAATCCGTGAACTCTCTTAACGATTATTGCTGATGCGTAGCTGATGGGTTTGGCATGTGCATCGCGACCGTAAGCTTGGCCGAACGGCCTTGAGTGTGTCGAGATGCACATGCCAAACCCATCAGCGTCAACCCAATTAGGCCAGAATCTTTTTGATGCGATTCAGGGATGCAGGGCCATGGGTGCCAAGTTCCTGAGCCCACAGGCTCACATAGAACTCTTCAAGCATCCACCGAGCCTGTTCGGCCTGCTTCATCATCGCCTCATGCTTCGGACCCGCCGGTTCCGCCTTGGCCCGAGACAACGCTTTATCAACCACTTGCTTGGCCTCATCGGCCTGCCATGCCCATTTGACGTCACGATTCTTATCGCTTTTCGCCTTGTTCAGACGCATCACATCAGCTTTGAGATAGCGTCGCAGTGATTGCAACGCATCCGGGGGAGTGCGCCCTATGAACCCGGGGTAGACGAGCGTGGCGATATGGTCGCGGATTGATTGCAATACCGACAGCATCGGCAAATCAGCCTTGCCGGATGTGGCCTTATCCACCTCGGCATATGCCTTGATGATGGCGATCACATCATGCGCCACCTGATACACGGTATCCTCATACACCTCGCGCACGTCCAATACGGCGTTTGCTAGTGCTTCATCGTTAGGTAGCGCGTCCACGTTTGGCAGCAGTCGCTTGACTGTGGCCAGTTGCAGATCCTCCACCAAATCCTTGGTGGACTTATATGGAGCTGCCGCCAACATCAACGCTTCAGCACCAAGCCAACGCGAGGAGATACGTTCCGCGGGCAGGCGCAATGCCTCCAATGCACCATGCCAGAGCATGTCAGCGCGAGACTGCGTGGTGGCACCAGCCTTATGCAACAGGTTCGCCTGAGAAACCAGATTGCCTTGCTTGGCGGCCTGATCAGCCTGCTTCTTCACCATCTGACGGGCGGAAGCCTGTGCTTGGGCGGCATACTGGCGCTGCAAGTCAATCAGGTTCTTCGACGTATCCAGTACCTTCATCGCACCACGAGCACGGCGGCGCCCATGTGATTGCTTTGGTGCCGGCATCTGTTGTTCCACCGAGAACGTGACCTTCAAGTACGACTGCAGACGCTCCATCAGCTCCGGACCCAGCACTTCCGGATGAATCTGTGCGCCAACCGTGGCGATGGCCGCCTTGGTGAATACATGGGCCAGATCAGGCCAGCCGACGGTTTCCCCATCTTCATTTTCAGGTGCGAGATTCGGTTTCTGCTGCGAGCCGGAACCAGGCAGATCGGGGTAATGCTCATCAATCCAAGCGCGGATGGCGCGGGCCGCATCGGGGGCGGGTACGAACTGCACGCGCAGCTGCTTAGGCAGCGCCTTGATCATTGCCAGAATCAGCTCGTCAAGCAAGCCCGGCACATTCCAGGTGAATTGTGCCGGCGTGATGCGCGAGAGCGCTTTCAACGGCACGTGCACAGTGACGCCATCAAGCGGATTGCTGGGATCATATACATAGCTCAACCTGAGATCGATGGGTTGACCATCGATACCGATGGTGTGCCAATGATCGGGATAGTCGCTCAGGCTCACGGACTCGCTGTCGGAGAGCCGCTCCACCTTGGAGGGGTCGAACGTGAGCAAATCAGGATGCTCATTATGCTCGACCTTCCACCATTTCGCCAGATCGGCCACTGACGTTACATCAGCGGGAATCACGGCATTGTAGAAGTCGAACAGGTCCTCATCGGATACGGTGTCCGCCAATTGACGGGTGCGGCTGGCATCCTCGGCGGCACCCTCAAGAATGTCGCGGTTGGCGCCAACGAAATCGTCATAGCTGAAGCGCTGCTGGATATCACCTTCCACCAGACCCTGGCGCAGCAGGAAATCACGCGCCTCCAGCGGATTGATGCGCCCCCACTGCACGGTGCGATCCTGCACGATGGGCAGACCATACAAAAGCACGCGGGCCGTGGCCGCGGCCGAGCCGCGCGAACCTGACCAGTGCGGCTCGGCATAGGTGGTGCGCGTCAATTGGCCAGCCAACGGTTCCGCCCATGCCGGGTCGATGGCCGCCGAATAGCGCGCCCACAGGCGTGAGGTCTCCACCAGTTCCGTGCTCATCACCCAAGACGGTGTCGTCTTGGCGACTGCTGAGGCCGGGAACAAGGCGAAACGGGTGCCGCGGGCGCCCTGATAATCATTCTTCGACTGCTTTTGCGCACGTTTCATCGCGCGGGCGCGTGCAGCACCGGTGAGTCCGGCGAAATCGGAGGCCTTGGGCACGCGAATCACCTGCATGCCCATCATCGACAGCAAACCGGCGAGCATCGATTTATGGATGCCCTCCGCATCCCACGCGCAGCATAGCGAATGCGCGGGCTGCTGGTTCAACGGCAGTTGGCGAATCTCCAAACCCGGGCGCGTGGATGGCAGAGGATCGCCGACCTTGAACTTGAGCTCCTTGCACATCTGCTTGAGCTGGGAGACCAAATCCTTCCACTGCCGCATGCGCAGCCAGCTGAAGTACTCGGTTTTGCAGATGCGGCGCAATGCGTTATTGCTCGGATCGCCGTCCGCCTGGAATACACGATCCCAGATGTTCAACGCGGTCAGGAAGTCCGAAGTCTCATCCGCGTATCGATTATGGATGCGGTCGGCCTCCTCGCGTTTGTCATCCGGGCGCTCACGCGGATCCTGCAGACTGAGGAAGGAGACCACCACGAGTACCTGGGCCAGAAGATTCGGTGAGCCGGATTTCGCCGCTTCGATGACCATACGGCCCAAGCGCACATCAATGGGAATGCGGGAAAGCTGACGACCGATATGGGTGAGCGTCACCTCGCCGCGTTTGCGGCCAATGGCCTTGAGCTCGGTGAGCTCGTTGAAGCCATCGGAGACGGCCTTCATATCCGGGGGATCGATGAATCCGAACGTGGTCACATCCTCGGCGGTGCGAGCCACGCCCACGGACAGCATGTGCAACACCACCGCGCCCAGGGAAGTCCTCAGGATTTCCGGTTCGGTGAAACGCGGACGGGTCTCGTAATCCTCACGCGAATACAGACGAATCGCAATGCCATCAGCCACACGGCCGCATCGGCCGGAACGCTGGTCGGCACTGGCCTGGCTGATCGGTTCGATTGGCAGCCTTTGCACTTTGGCTGTTTTTGAATAGCGGGAAATACGGGCGGTACCCGGGTCGACCACATAACGGATGCCCGGCACGGTCAGCGAGGTTTCGGCCACGTTGGTGGCGATGACGATACGCTGATGCGTATGCGGCTCGAACACCTTATGCTGGTCGGCGGAAGACAGACGCGCGAACAACGGCATGATTTCGATGGCATCAGGCCGGCGCATATCATCGGCTCTCGGACCGTAATGGTGGCGCAGCGCCGCTTCGAACTCGTGAATGTCGCGCTCGCCGGAAGCAAACACCAGAATGTCTCGGGCCCCACGTTCATGCGAGGAGTGAATCACCAGTTCGGCGCAGGCACGGGCCACGGCAGTGGGCATATCGGTGATGCCGTCATCCTCGTAAGCGTTACCAGAGCGACGGAATCGCGGACGATCCGAATCCGATTCGGCGATGGCGCTCGCCAGCTCCTCGTAATCCGCGTCGCCCGGGCGCGCACCCGTGGCGAATCCGGGCACTTCACGCATCAAGGCCGGGGCAGTGCCAAGCGGCTCGTACACCACCTGCACGGGGAAGGTGCGGCCGGAGACTTCGATGACCGGTACCGTGCTGTGCAGTGCGTGCTCGAAATGCTCCTTGAACTTCACCGAATCGATGGTGGCGGACGTGATGATGAGCTTCAAATCATGACGACGCGGCAGCAGGGCCGTCAGATAGCCAAGCAGGAAGTCGATGTTCAGGCTGCGCTCATGCGCCTCATCGATGATGATCGTATCGTATTTGGACAGGTTCGGGTCGCGTTGAATCTGCGCCAGCAAAATACCGTCAGTCACCACGCGAAGCCTGGTGCTCGGTGAACTTTCATCGGTGAAACGAACCTGATAACCCACCTCGTCGCCCAGCTTCACACCCAATTCGGATGCGATGCGCTCAGCCACCGTTCGGGCGGCGATACGACGCGGCTGCGTATGCACGATCTGCTTGCCATGCGTGCCACGGCCCAATTCGAGCAGAATCTTCGGCAGCTGCGTGGTTTTGCCGGAACCGGTCTGACCGGAAACGATGACGACTTGGTGGTGTTGAACCGCTTCGGCTATCTCGTCACGGGCAGCGGAAACGGGAAGTTCGGTAGGATACTCATATTTCATGACGGACTTCAATAATACGGAAGCCCTTGGAGCTCGCATACTTGCTCACGGCGAACTCGGCGCCCAATTCCTGGGCAAGCCATTTGATCAGCGAATCGGAACCCAGATTCTTCTGCACCACAAGATAGGCGGCGGCGCCTGATTTCAGTTTCGGCAGCCAAGCCATCAGCAGCGTATGCAACGCTTCCTTGCCGATGCGAATCGGAGGGTTGGACCAGATGACGTCGAACTGTATATCCTCGGGCAAGGGGCTGGCGTTCTTCGGCTGACGGTCTTGAGGCAGGGGGACGCTGGATTCATCGACCTGTGCGATGCGAACATTCGTGCATCCGTTATCGGCTGCGTTGGTTGCCGTCAAATCGAGCGCCCGCTCATTGACATCCACCGCCCACACGGTGGCGTTCGGGGACTCAAACGCCATGGACAATGCGATGGGGCCCCAGCCGCAGCCCAAATCGAGGAAATCGCCCGCTTCGGGCAATTGAGGAGCATGGCGCAGCAGCACCGATGTGCCCAGATCAAGACGGGAACCAGAAAAAACGCCATTCGATACCTGCACATGGGCGTCATGGTCACGCAGCGTCACATGCAACGTGCGGCGCACGTCCTTGGATGAGGGCTCCGCGGAGAAATACTGCTCTGCCATGATGTGCTCCATTTCCGCGGGATTCCCGCATGCCATTACTTATCGTGTGTGTGCGTAATCGTGTTGTTCCTACCCGTATGCCGGGCATGTCACCTCACCTGATGATAATAAGGAGCCATAGAAGAATCGTGAACCATTGATGTGCATTGAATATGAGAGGTGTCTTTGAGCGACAACAACCAGTACACCGATATTGACCACGGCAGCTCCAGCGTAACCTCTCAAGGCGTGCTTTCCGCGCAGTCGGACGTGCTGCTCGCCAACAACCAGCGCCCGGCTGGATGGCATGAGGACACCAACCAGGAGTGGGAGGAGCGAGAGGCCCGCAACGAACTCAAGCATGTGGCCGGCCTCGGCGAGCTTGAAGACGTTACCGAAGTCGAGTACCGCAAGGTGCGACTGGAGCGCGTGGTTTTGGTTGGTGTGTGGTCAAGTGCCGTGACCACACAGGCCAAGGCGGAGGAATCCCTGCGCGAGCTTGCCGCGCTCGCCGAAACGGCGGGTGCCGTGGTGTGCGATGGTTTGCTGCAGCATCGATTGAAGCCGGACGCCGCCACCTATGTCGGTTCCGGCAAGGCTCGCGAGATCGCCGATATCGTGGCGCGTGAGGAGGCTGATACCATCATCGTCGATGATGATCTTCCGCCGTCGCAGCGCCGTGCTTTGGAGGATGCCGCCAAGGTCAAGGTGGTGGATCGCACGGCTGTGATTCTGGATATCTTCGCTCAGCACGCCACGTCCCGCGAAGGCAAAGCGCAGGTTGAGCTAGCCCAGTTGGAGTACATGCTGCCGCGTCTTCGCGGTTGGGGCGGTTCGCTGTCCCGCCAGGCCGGCGGTCGCGCGGCCGGTGCGGATGCCGGTATCGGTTCCCGAGGCCCGGGTGAGACCAAGATTGAAATGGACCGCCGTGTGATCCGTACGCGTATTGCCCGTCTTCGTCGACAGATTCGTGAGATGGCGCCGGCTCGAGAAGTCAAGCGTGGATCGCGCCGTCGTTTCGGTCTGCCGACCGTGGCGGTGGTCGGGTACACCAACGCCGGTAAATCCTCATTGACCAACCGTTTGACCGGATCCGCGGAACTGGTGGAGAACGCACTGTTCGCCACACTGGACACTGCGGTGCGTCGTGCGAAAACCCGTGACGGACGTTTCTACGCCTACGTGGATACGGTCGGGTTCGTGCGCCGCCTGCCCACCCAGCTGGTGGAGGCGTTCAAATCGACGCTGGAGGAAGTCGCCGAATCCGATGTGATCGTGCATGTGGTGGATGGCTCTCATCCCGATCCGTTCTCCCAGATCGATGCGGTGAACGAGGTACTGGCGGATATCGAGGGCACGGCTTCTATTCCGCGCATCATCGTGTTCAATAAAGCTGACCAGATCGATGCTGCGACTCGTGAACGTCTCGCCGCCCTGCAGCCCGACGCGTACATCGTCTCCGCATATAGCGGTGAGGGGATAGACGAATTGCGCGATGCCGTGGAATCGTTGTTGCCTGTGCCTCATGTGCATGTCAACGCGCTGTTGCCTTATACGGCCGGCTCATTGCTATCTCGTGTACGCGAATACGGCAAGGTGGGCAAGGTGGAATACCGTGATGACGGGGTGCTGTTGGAAGCGGATGTGGACTCGCACTTGGCGGCCCAGGTCATCGAGCGGTCAATCGATTAACGTGATGAAAGTCACATATAGATTGTGAGCGCTAACAACTGTTGCGATTACTGGATTCCATGTTTTTTGCAGTGCGTTATTGGGAGCGCAAACGTCTTAACGGGTTTATAAAGTGAAACCGTTAGTTACATGGCCTGCCATTCTGCAGACCGCCTTTGAAGAGAGGTTAATCCATCATGGCGGAAACTACCGTTAAGCCCACGAAGCTTGCAATCATCGGTGCCGGTGCTGTTGGCTCCACTCTCGCCTTCGCTGCCGCACAGCGTGGCGTTGCCCGTGAGATCGTGCTTGAGGATATCGCTAAGGAGCGTGTGGAGGCCGAGGTGCTCGATATGCAGCACGGCTCCAGCTTCTACCCGACCGTGTCCATCGACGGTTCCGACGATCCTGAGATCTGCCGCGACGCCGACATGATCGTCATCACCGCTGGTCCTCGCCAGAAGCCGGGCCAGTCCCGTCTGGAGCTCGTTGGCGCCACCGTCAACATCCTCAAGGCCATTATGCCGGGTCTCGTCAAGGTCGCTCCGAACGCCATCTACATGCTGATCACCAACCCGGTTGATATCGCAACCCACGTTGCCCAGAAGCTCACCGGTCTGCCTGAGAACCAGGTCTTCGGTTCCGGCACCAATCTGGATTCCGCTCGTCTGCGCTTCCTGATCGCCCAGCAGACCGGCGTCAACGTCAAGAACGTTCACGCCTACATCGCTGGCGAGCACGGCGATTCCGAAGTGCCGCTGTGGTCCTCCGCCACCATCGGTGGCGTTCCGATGTGCGATTGGACCCCGCTGCCGGGTCATGATCCGCTCGATGCCGCCAAGCGTGAAGAGATTCACCAGGAAGTCAAGAACGCCGCCTACAAGATCATTAACGGCAAGGGCGCTACCAACTACGCCATCGGCATGTCCGGCGTTGACATCGTTGAGGCCGTTCTTCACGACACCAACCGCATCCTGCCTGTCTCCTCCATGCTGAAGGACTTCCACGGCATTTCCGACATCTGCATGTCCGTGCCGACCCTGCTCAACCGTCAGGGCGTCAACACCGCCATCAACACCCCGGTGTCCGACAAGGAGCTCGCAGCCCTGAAGCGTTCCGCTGAGACGCTGAAGGAAACCGCCGCCCAGTTCGGCTTCTGATCAATAGCTGATTGATGGAGCGTCTTCGTTGTCGCTGCTCGCTCGACGTACCTTCGTACGCCTTCGCTTGCGCTCCTAGAAGCCGCACACATCAATCAACTATTGATAGCTAGTTCGGCTATAGATAATCGCCACGTGGTACGCCACGTGGCGATTATTGTTATGGCCAGTTACTTATGCAGGTCGCCGGCTGAAGGGGTGGTGTAGCCTTCCGGTTCGAGCTGGAATGTGGTGTGGGGAACCGAGACGGGGAAATGCTCACGTAGACAATCCTGGAGTTGGGCGAGCACTTGGGCCGCCTGTTCCATCGTAAGATTCCTATCCACCACCACATGGGCCATCAGTATCGGCATCCCAGTGGATACCGTGCTGGCGTGCAGGTCATGCACGGCGATCACGTGAGGCACGCTCTCCAGATGTGTGCGCACGGCATCCAAATCAAGGCCTTTCGGAGTCTCCTCGAGCAGCACCCTCACTGCGTTGTGAAGGAGTTTGATGGCGCGTGGGATCATCATCAGCGCGATGATTGCGCCGGCTACGGCGTCGAAGCCCTTCCATCCGGTGGACATCATCACCAACGCTGATGTGACTACAGCCACCGAGCCGAGCGCATCATTCATGACTTCCAGGAACGCCGCCTTCATGTTCATGTTGTCTTCGCGCTGAGACGCCAGAATGAAGATGGAGATGATGTTGGCGCTGAGGCCCAAGATGCCTACAAAGAGCAGTAGGCCGATATCGTCGATCTGGTTATGTGAATCGCCGAATAGGCGCATTCCGGCCTCAACCAACGCATAGATGCCTACGATCAGCAATACCAATGCGCCGGCCGCCGCCGTCAGCACTTCCAGACGCGCCCATCCCCAAGTTCGCGTGTTGCTCGGCTTGCGTTGCATCAACATGGCGGTCGCCGTAGATGCAATCAATACGGACATATCAGTGAGCATATGCCCCGCATCCACTAGCAATGCTAGGGAGCCAGTAAGAAAGGCGGACACCACCTCGATGAGAAACACCGAGCTGGTGACGGATAACGTTGCGATGAGTCGACGCTGGTGTGCTTTGGCTCCGACGCCTGGTGACGGCGAAACGGATGCATGCGTATGGGACATGGTTGGTGTGCGACTCCTTTACTATCGGCATCGAGATGAAATCGTTTCTCAATACCATTTGCGATACGGTCCATATACGAAGAAACCCCGGTTTGCACCGGGGTCTTCAACTGGTTGACAGTGTAGCATGCCGAAAGAACGCATGGGCACTGTGCTGTGAGAAGAACGTTGCGGCTTACAGTTTCCTCAGCACTGTGACCACTTTGCCCATGATGGTGGCGTGCGTGCCGTCGATGGGGGAATAGGCTGGATTGTGTGGCATAAGCCATACATGACCGTTCTCCTTACGGAAGGTTTTCACCGTGGCTTCGTCGTCGAGAAGCGCCGCGACAATATCGCCGTTTGTGGCGGAATGCTGCTCGCGGACCACAACGAAATCACCGTCGCAGATTGCCGCGTCGATCATGGAATCCCCGTGGACCTCAAGCATGAATAACTTGCCTGATCCGGTCAGCCGTTCGGGGAGACGCATGACGTCGTCGATATGCTGTTCGGCGGTGATAGGGGTTCCGGCAGCGATTCGGCCGACCAACGGCACGTCTCGTGACTCGCTGATCGGTTCACTGGGGAATCGGAAGATTTCTGCGGCCGGTTCGCTTGGTTTCTCCGCCATGGAATCGGCCGCTGCTGCTGTAGGAGCCGAGGGGGTTATTACCTCTATGGCACGACCCTTGTTGGCGTTGACCCGAATGAACCCCTTTTCCTCGAGCACCTGAAGCTGATGTTTCACCGATGACGGACTTTTCAATCCGGCTGCGGAACCGATTTCTCGGAATGATGGTGCGAACCCCTGCTCCTCGATATGCGACCTAATGGCGTCCAGCACTTTGCGCTGGCGGTCAGACAGGGACGATTCATCTGCGCCTGGTTTGGGAGAGAAGGGGATGGTGCTCACGTCGGGCTCCTTTCATGCTTTCTCAAGCATAACGTGATATGCGCAATAAATCAAACATCTGTTCGAGTGTCTGTTTGACAAGTTCGAACATATGTGCAATCATGAGAACGAATGTTCGATAGAACGTTTGTTCGAGAAGGGTGGTTGTGATGACAGGTTCAATCGCAATGGCTGTTATTCGCGATTCGGCAATGGATAATGCCGCACATCGTCGTGCGGCGGTGAGGCGAAACCTCGATAGCGCTACGCGTGTTCACCGTGTTCGCGACAATGGGCAGCGCATGCAGGCACGTCATCGTGGCGTTGTGATGGCAATGATTGTTGCAGTGGTCCTGACGTGGTTCGCTGTGAGTGTGTGGGCCGTTGAGCCGGCGCATTCGGATGTTAGCGCTACGAATGTGACCACCTATACAGTCAAGCCGGGGGACACGCTATGGGCGTATGCATCTTCGATTACGCCTCAAGGCCAAGATGTGTCTGAAACGGTTGACGAATTGATCGAGTTGAACGGTTTGGAGTCCGGGGCATTACGGGCAGGCCAACGAATCGTCGTGCCTGATGAGTGAGGCAACCCACCATTATTCGGATTTTTTCTCTGGTCCAGTTATTCTAGGTGGCATGCATTGTCCTTTTTGCCAGAATCCCGATACCAAGGTTATCGATACGCGTATTAGCGAAGACGGCCATTCCATCCGCAGGCGGCGAGTGTGCCCGAAATGCAACCGTCGTTTTACCACGCTGGAAACCAGTATGCTGCTGGTGACGAAGCGTTCTGGTGGAGCGGAACCGTTCAGCCGCGACAAGGTCATCAATGGCGTGCGCAAAGCGTGTCAGGGGCGGCCTGTGCGCGAGGAGGATCTGAAGGCGCTTGGGCAGAAAGTCGAAGAGGATCTTCGCTCTCGTGGTCTTGCTGAGGTTACCTCTGACGAGGTGGGCAAAGCTATTTTGAAGCCATTGCGCGATTTGGACGAGGTGGCGTACCTACGTTTTGCAAGCGTATATCAGGATTTCTCTGGACTGGAGGACTTCCAGCACGCCATTGACGAATTGCGCAGCGATAGGTAGAAACGGCCTGTGCCGCATGAACGGATGATTTGAATGAGTTGGGCCTCCCCTGATATTACAGGGGAGGCCCAATACATATATGTATGTTTGACATGCAATTGGTGTCAGTTGGTGACACGCATGCGAATTGTACCCTCGATGTTGCGTAGTGCGTTCAAGGTCTCGTCGCTTGGTTTGGTGGCCACATCGGTAACCACGTAACCAAGTTCGCCTTCCGTGGCCAGCGACTGGAACGAGATGTTGATGTTCTCCTCGCCCAGCACATGATTGACTCGGGCCAGCACACCCGGAAGATTGTCATGCAGATGCGCGATGCGGCAAACGCCTTTGCAGGCGCCGAGATTGATTTGCGGCAGATTCACTGAAAGCGACGTGGAACCATTGAACCAGTAATCCTCAAGACGTTGGGAGACGAAGTGCCCAATGGATTCCTGGGCCTCCAATGTGGAACCGCCGATGTGAGGGGTGAGGATCATATTGTCTTCGTCGGCGAGGGGGGTGTTGAACGCGTCCCCGCTCTTCTTCGGTTCCACGGGGAATACATCGACCGCCGCGCCGGCAAGATGGCCGGAGTCAAGATGCTGCTTCAAGGCATCCAAGTCGGCGACGAAGCCACGGGACAGATTGATGAAGATGGCATCCTGCTTCATGTGATCGAACTGATCTTCGCCGAAGAAACCGGTGTTGGACTTGCGGCCATCGACATGCAGCGTCACCGCGTCGGATTGCTCCAGAAGCTCGTTCAAGGTGGCGCAACGGTGGGCATTGCCCAAGGCCAGCTTTTCCTCAATATCGTAGAAAACCACGCGCATGCCCAATGCCTCGGCAAGCACGGAAAGCTGGGAGCCGATGTTGCCGTAGCCGATGATGCCGAGGGTCTTGCCGCGCACCTCATGGGAGCCGGCTGCAGACTTATCCCAAACGCCGTGCTTGATATGGTGCGTGTGTGCGGGGATGCGACGCATCAGGCAGATGATGTCGCAGATGACCAGCTCCACTACGGAACGGGTGTTGGAATACGGCGCGTTGAACACGGCGATGCCATGCTTGCCGGCGTATTCCAGATCGACCTGATTGGTGCCGATACAGAAACATCCGACAGCGCTGAGTGTCGGGCGTGCGGCCAACACCCGTGCGGTGACACTGGTCTTCGAACGTACGCCAACCAGATCGACGCCATCAAGTGCGTCGATAAGCTCGTCCTCGTTCAAAGCGCCTTTCATGGTTTCGACTTCAAAGCCACGATCGCGAAGCGATTGGGCCGCGTCCGGATGGATATTTTCCAGTAGTAATGCTTTCGGCATGCCTTTCACCTTAGATGCTTAGGGACTTCGCGTCCGACGTTGTCCGAACTATAACCAGTTTCTGCGTAGGCCTGGTCATCGCCACATACAAATCGGATGCAGCCACCAAACGGCTTGGGGCGTCATCTTCGATACGACCGGGCTCCACGACGATCACCGCATCGAATTCCAGTCCTTTGACCATCTGGGTGCCGCAGATGCTGATCTGTTCATCCCATTCGGGTTGATCGAGCAGACGCTGATATTCCTTGGGGTCAAGCAGACTGGACAGACGCTTACGCACGGCCTGACGCACTGGGGAAATCAGTGAATCCGGGCATATGATGGCGATGCGGCCGGTGCCGTCCGCGGAAACGAAATGATTGGCCAGTTTCGCCGCCTGGTTGGCGACGGCCTGCAGCAGGGAATCCATATCGTCCACGATGTGGCGGGATACCGAACCGGTCAAGTCTCGCACCGCATGAACGGTGGAGATGTACAGACCTTCGTTTTGGGCGAACTGGGAGGCGAGATCGGAGACGGCCTGCGGGTTGCGGTAATTGATCGTCAGCTCGTTCAAATCCCAGTGGTCCGCACCGAACAGTCGGTTCATCGTCTTATCCCAGCGGCGGGTGCCTCCCAGGGATGAGGTCTGAGCCACATCGCCGACGATGGTGAACGAGCGGGAAGGGCATCGGCGCATCAGCATGCGCCAGTCCATGGCGGTGAGTTCTTGGGCTTCATCGACCACAATATGCCCGTATGTCCATTCGCGGTCCGCCGCCGCTCGTTGGGAAGTGAGTTCCGCATCGCTGCCGTTCATCTGGTCGAGCAGCATCTGGCTGGAGACGATGCCCTGGCCGAGACCGGTTGCGGCCAATGTGTCTTTGGCATATTGTTCCTCGGCTGCACGTCGCGCATCCGAGGCGGACTTCCTGGCGACGACCTTTGGGTCGGGACCCAGCAGTTCCATGGCCTCATCAAGCAAGGGGATATCGGATTGGGTCAGTGGGGAGCCCTTGGGGCGGGCCAATGCGCGAATGTCATCATCACTCAGCCAGCCACCCAGCGATTTCAGCCGTTCCGGATGAGCGAACAACTGATCGATCAGCCATGGGCCTGTCATCGGCAGCCAGCACAGGTTGAGCGTTTTGCGCACCGTGTCGTTCATACGCAGCAATTGCATGGCGCGATTGAGCTCGGCCTGGTCCGGAGTGTAATCCAGCTGCTCGGCATATCGGTTCTGCATGCTGGCGAGCATGGATCGGATAAAAGTTTCGCGGGCCTTGTTATGCGCCTGACGTGTGCGCTTGGCGTCGGTTTGCGCCTGCTCGATGTCCACGGCGAGCATCGGGACCGGAATGCCGCTGATGGTAACCGTCGGCAAGTCGGCGGGAACGCGGATGCGCGCGGCTATGGCATTCGCCACCACTTGGGCCATGCGACGGTCCCCTTTGAGCTTCGCCGCGTAAGGGGTGTCGACCGCGGTAGCGGTAATGCCGGGGATGAGATCGCTGATGGTGCGGGACACCACGCCGGTCTCGCCCAGCGATGGAAGCACCTGGTCGATGTAGTGCAGGAACGCGGAGCTCGGACCCACCACGAGTACGCCGGAACGCTCCAACGTACGGCGATGCGTGTACAGCAGATATGCGGCTCGGTGAAGCGCCACGGCGGTTTTACCGGTTCCCGGACCGCCTTGCACCACCACGGCGCGATTGAGGGCCGAGCGGATGATGCGATCCTGTTCCGCCTGAATCGTGGCGACGATATCGGTCATCTTTCCTGTGCGACGTGAGCTTAGTGAGGCCAGCAGCGCGCCTTCGCCGGTAAGAGTTCCCGCCGATGAAGCTGCGCCCACCTGGTCGGAATGCACGTCCAGCACTTCATCTTCGACACCCACGACGTTACGGAAGCTCAATGTGATATGCCGGCGCATCACGATGTCGCCATGATTCGAGGGGGTCGCCTCATAGAAGGGACGTGCCGCTTCGGCACGCCAGTCGGTCAGTATCGGCTCATGATCGGTGCTCGACAATCCGATGCGACCGATGTAGTGACGTGTGCCGTTCCTGGCGTCGAGTCTGCCGAACACCAGTCGATCTTCCACGCTGCGCAACTGGGTGAGACGGTCCTCATACATGGTGGCAAAGGAGTCTCGTTCGGTGCGTTGCGTGGGGGAGCCATGAGAACCAGCTGCTCGCACGGTATCCAGACGTTGCCACATTTCGGCGCGCAGGTCATCGAGGCGACCATAGGCCCGGTCGACGGCCTGCTGTTCCTCATGCAGCTGTGAGGCATAACTCGACATGCTACTCTTCGTTTCCATTTCTTCGGGGTCAACACTTTAAGGCACTCAAATTTACCGCACGCCCCCTACCGGGCAGGCGGACGAGATGAATATGCGGGTGAACTTCGCGTGAATTCGACGAGCCGAGATGACGTCGACACGCACGGAGATGGGAAAAGTCCCTAAAACGGTGCACAAATTGTGCATGAGTGGGGAAAAATGGGGAGTGGTGGGGTAGAGTGGTGAACCAGTTGGTCGGAGTGTATCCAAATGCATGCAAAAGGAGGTGGAATCATGGCTGACGGGCAGGCTGCAAACGGCGCACAGACATCTATGGCCGGTTCCACCGGAATTGCCGATCTGCTTACTGGCCTGCCTCCGCTGTTGCTCGGCACATACACTCCGAAAATCGATGCCAAAGGTCGCGTGGCGCTTCCGGCGAAATTCCGTTCTCAGCTCGGAGCCGGTCTGGTGATGGCTCGCGGCCAGGAACGTTGCGTATATCTCCTTCCGTTCGACGAATTCCGACGCATCGCCGCCCAGATTCAGCGCACATCCGTAGGCAACAAGGCCGCCCGGGAATACCTCCGCGTGTTCCTCTCCGGTGCCGTGGACCAGGAGCCTGATAAGCAAGGTCGCGTGGTGGTGCCGCAGATGCTGCGTGACTACGCCAACCTGGGCTCGGACATCGTCGTGATTGGCGTGGGCACGCGAGCTGAGATCTGGAACAAGGCCGCATGGGAGTCCTACCTCGCTCAGAAGGAAGAGGACTACTCCGAAATCGCCGATGATGTACTGCCGGAGGTGGAATTCTGATGACTGACCTGACCGCTATTCACCAGCCGGTGCTGCTTCAGGATTGCGTGGATCTGATGGTTCCCGCACTTGATCATGAGGGAGCCATCGCCGTGGACTGCACCTTGGGAATCGCCGGCCATTCCACCGCTTTCCTCAAATCGTCGCCGAAGGCAAGGCTCATCGGCATCGACCGTGACAGCGAGGCATTGGCCCTGGCCACCAAGCGCATGGAGCAGGAGGGCCTTGCCGACCGATTCACCCCGGTGCATGCGGCATTTGATGAGCTCGAGCGCGTTCTCGAAGACCAGGGAGTGGAACGCGTGGACGCCGTGTTCATGGATCTGGGACTTTCCAGCCTGCAGATCGACGAGACCGACCGTGGTTTCTCCTACTCCCATGACGCACCGTTGGATATGCGCATGGACGTGAGTCAGGAACTGACCGCGCAGCGCATCCTCGCCACCTATGACGCGCCACAGTTGGTTCACATTTTCAAAGAATACGGCGAGGAGCGTTTCGCCAAGCAGATCGCACGCGCCATCGTCATAGACAGGGACAGGGAGCCATTGACCACCACCGGACAGCTCAACGCGCTGGTCGAACGTGTGGTTCCCAAGGCGCATCGTCCGGCAGGCAACCCTGCCAAACGTGTGTTCCAGGCGCTGCGCATCGAAGTCAATGGAGAGCTGGCCAAACTCGCTGCCACGCTGCCTCAGGCTGCGAATCACCTGAACGTCGGCGGACGCTTGGTGGTGGAGTCCTACCATTCCCTGGAGGATAAGACCGTCAAGACGTTCATGGCCAATGGTCTGAAAATCGACGCCCCCGCCGATCTGCCGATTATTCCGCCAGACGCGCAACCGTTCTTCAAGGAACTCACCCGCGGCGCGATCAAGGCCGATGAGCAGGAGATCGCATCCAACCCGAGGTCGGCCTCGGTCAGGCTGCGTGGGGTCGAGTTGACCAGACCCATCCCGGACCGATGGCGCAGCCGCTTCGAACACATGGCAATGGCACAGGACCCGAGCTCCGATGAGGCTAAGCGGCACCACGCCAAACGTAACAACACCAATCGCAACAATTCGAGGAGACACTGAATATGGCGGCAACGGCACGTAGCATTCGATCCGGTTCGGTTCCGGCATCGCAGCGTCCTCAAGCCAAGCCCCAGGCGACTTCGCGGCCCCAACTGCGATTGATTTCCAATCCTCATGGCGACGATAGGAGCAACGTATTCGGCAAGGTCCTCGAATGGACCAGAAACCGAACCGCGCCCATGGTGCATGTCGCCGTAGCCGTGGTGTTCCTCGTCGCCACACTGCTGGGCGCACTGATGCTGCGCACGCAGATGGTGCAGAATTCCTTCGAAGCGGCGGAGGTCAAGCAGCACATCAATGTATTGACCCAGGATATCGAAGACGACCAGGCCAAGCTCGACCAGCTGGTTGCATCGCTGCCCGACAAGGCGAGTGAGATGGGCATGGTCTCCAAGGGCGGCGCGGCCACCATCGATTTGCAGGGATATCAGCAGCCTAAGGACTCGGAAGGCGGAACACAGTGAAGACCATTGCGCGAATACTGAAATTCGCCAAAATGAAGACTTTCGCCTTCAAATGCATCGCCATCGGAGCCGCTTTGGCCCTGGTGGCCTCCATGTGCGTGGCGCAGCTCGCCTCCATCCAGCTCATTGATGGTCGCCAGATGGCCCAGGCCGCCACGGCCTCCCGCACCTCCCGCGTGACGCTCAGCGCAAAACGAGGTCGCATTCTGGATGCCAATGGCACCGTGCTGGCCCAAAGCGTGGAACGCTACACCATTGTGGCCAATCCCGAAGCCGCGCAGGAGTTCACGCCCATCACATGCAACAAGAACAATCAGGATTACTGCCATCAGATCGACGGCAAGCCGGTGGGCGTCACCGGAGCCGCGGCGGTGGGTCGGTTGCTATCCAAGGAACTGGGCGTCAGCGCGATGGAATTGGGCGCTGATCTTTCCATCAGCGGCCAGTATGTGGTGTTGAAGAAAGACGTGACCCCGCAGGTCAAGCGCAGCATCGATAATCTGAACCTCGGCGGCATTGTCTGGGGAGAATTGAGCAGCGAACGTATCTACTCCGACGGCGACTTGATGGGTTCGCTGCTTGGCGGAGTGAACGATGACGGCACCGGCGTCGCCGGTATCGAGCAGATGGAGAACAAGGTGCTCACCGGCACCGATGGCCACCAGACATACCAGCGCGGTAACTACGGGGGAGAGGAAATCCCCGGCACGATGACCGAATCCGTGGCGGCCAAGGATGGTTCTGATGTGCATCTGACGATTAACAGGGATGTGCAGTGGTACGTCAAGAAGATCATGAAGGAGGCGAAATCCTCCTATGGAGCCGCATGGGCTATCGGCGTGGTGCAAGACGTTCAGAGCGGAGAGATCGTAGCCCTCGCGGACAGCGACGAAATCGAGGCGGGAACGGATGCGGCAAAAATGGCTGCATCGCGCGCTGTCTCGGAGACCTTTGAACCAGGTTCGATCGGCAAAGTGATTTCAGCATCCGGCTATCTGCAGACCGGCGTGCATAAGATGACGGATCGGTTCACCGTGCCGAATTCCGTGACTGAGAATGGTCAGACATTCAAGGACGCATTCTCTCATGGTGATGAGCATTGGACGCTTGCCGGTATCCTGCAGCAGTCCTCGAACAACGGCATGGTCATCGCGGGCAAGAACTATACCGACGAGCAGCGTTACGAATTCCTTACCAAGTTCGGCATCGGTCAGTCTACCGGACTTGACCTGCCAGGTGAGTCCAATGGCGTGCTGACGAATCCTTCATCGTGGGATTTGCGTACCCGTAACACTGTCCTGTTCGGTCAGGGCTATACCGTGAACGCGCTGCAGCTGACTAATGTGGTGGCCACGCTTGCCAATAAAGGTGTGCGTCAGCAGCAGTCAATCATCAAATCGGTGACGAATTCCGATGGCAAGACCACTGAAGCGAAGCATGGTGAGGCTACGCGTGTCGTCGATGAACAGGTGGCCGCCGATGTGATCAATGCGATGGAATCCGTGGCTGAAAACTATAGTAAATTCGTTAAGGTCGATGGTTACCGTATGGCGGCCAAATCCGGTACCGCAGAAGTGGCGGGGGCCAACGGTTCTTTGAGCTCCATCATTTCCGATTATTCGGTGGTGATTCCTGCCGATAACCCACGCTTTGTGGTCACGGTGGTGATGAAGGACCCGCAGGGCTCCTATGGTGGTCTTACGGCAGGTCCGGTCTCCGCCCAGATTTGTGAGTTCCTTATGCAGAAATACGAGGTGCCCGTGTCGAGCCCGCGTACAGATGCTATCCCAGTCACTTGGTGATATGAGATGACGGTGACCATGGAAGAAAGGCGTTAGCCCATGAGCGCGGTGAGCGAAGCCATATCCCAGCGCATGACGCTGGGAATGCTGGCTGAAAAGTACGGTTTTGACATTGTCCCCGAATTCGCGTCCAATGTCACCATCACTGCATTGAGTGATTCCCTCGACAGTGTCGGACCGGGATCGCTGTTCGTATGCGGTAGCTGCGTATCCGAGCTGGCGCATGCCGCACAAGCCGGAGCCTATGCGGCTCTGCTGCCGCGCACGTTCCAGCATCAATGCCCGCAAGCCGATATTCCTCTGGTCTTCGGAGAGATCAATGACCATGTGCTGGGCGACATGGCGGTGACGCTCGCCGGTTCGCCGACCAATGCCATGGCGGTATTCGCCGTGACAGGCAGCAATGAATCGGAAGTCAACGCCAACGTGACCCAGCTCGCGGACTTTCTGCACATGCTCGGCAACCCGGTGGCGGTGATCAGCGCAGCTGGTTCGACATCGATGACCCGTGCGCTGAATCTGACCT
This sequence comes from Bifidobacterium cebidarum, assembly GCF_009193305.1. Classification (GTDB taxonomy): domain Bacteria; phylum Actinomycetota; class Actinomycetes; order Actinomycetales; family Bifidobacteriaceae; genus Bifidobacterium; species Bifidobacterium cebidarum. The sequence goes on from NZ_WBVS01000014.1 coordinate 34,608, forward strand.
ATCCATTGGGCGTGCTCGATATGCAGCGCACGTTGGCCGTATGCGCCGAGGATGGCGTTGCCGCGGTGATTATCGCGCTTGATGCGGCAACGGTGAGCAATCATGCGCTGGAATCGGTGAACGTCGACGTGCTGGGCGTTGAACATGACATGCCGGACCAGGACGTATCCACGCTGAAAACCCGGTACGCGTTCGTATCCGACCGCGATCTTGCGCTTACCACCACCACAAGGGAATCGGACGATCTCGCCAAAGAATCGCCGGTGGGGTACGACAGGGTTCGCGCCGGCCATATGTCGTTGGCCATCGCCATGGTGCTGGCCGCGGGAGTTCGTAGGAACAATGTGCGCAGCGCGTTGCGCGTGGCCAATAATCTGAGTTGATCATCCGCGATACCAAGCCAATCGCACGGATAATAAGGAGTGGGAAAACATGGTTCCAATGAGCGCACAGGAAATCGCTCAGGCCGTTGAGGGCCGTCTGATCGCGGGCGGCGATCCGAATGCGCAGGCCACCAGCGCGGTCAGTGATTCGCGCCAAGTGGGCGCGGGCTCGGTGTTCGTGGCCATCAAAGGCGAACACGTGGATGGTCACGATTTCGTGGCCAAGGTAGGTGAGCAGGGCGCCGTTGCAGCCATTGTGGACCATGAGGTGGCCGCCGAGGGACTGGTGCAGATCGTGGTGGACGATACGGTCGAGGCGCTTGGCAAGCTCGCCAAACACAATATCGAGCGCCGCCGTGAATTGCCCGGCGACTTCGACATCATCGGTCTGACCGGTTCCGTGGGCAAAACCACGACCAAGGATCTGTTGTCTGCGTTGATGTCGACCCTTGGCCCAACGGTCGCACCCATCGGATCGTTCAACAATGAGATCGGTCTGCCGCTCACCGCGCTGAAGATCGACGCCGGAACGCGATTCTTCGTGGCGGAAATGGGCGCGAACCATTTGGGCGAGATCGCACGCCTGACGCGTATCGCCCCGCCGAACATGGCAATAGTGCTGAAGGTCGGAGTGGCACATCTGGGAGAATTCGGCTCGCGTGAACGCATCGCGCAGGCCAAAAGCGAAATCGTCACGGGCCTGCTGCAGGACGGCATCGCCGTGCTGAATGGTGACGACGATCATGTGGCGCCGATGGCCTCCCTTGCTCCGGCCGATGTGCTGTGGTTCGGCAAGGAAGGCAACCATGAGCATCAGGTGACCGCAACTGACATCACCGCTGATAATGCCGACCATGCCGAGTTCACGCTCAATGCAGGTGACGGCTCAAGCGTTCGCGTGCATCTGGGCATTCCCGGGCTGCACAATGTGATGAACGCGATTGCGGCCGCCACAGTCGCGCTGCACTATGGCATGGCTCTGCCGGATATCGCTCAGGTATTGGCCGCCCAGCGCACCATAAGCCCGCATCGCATGGCATTGTCCCGCGTGGAGCGTGGAACTGTGAGCTTCACCCTGATTGACGATTCCTTCAACGCCAACCCCGATTCCATGAAGGCAGGTCTGGAAGGCCTCAAGGCATGGGAGCCTCAGGATGGCGGCAAGCCGTTCCGAGTGGCCCTGCTGGGAGCCATGTTGGAATTGGGGGCAAGCGAAACCGAATTGCATGCCCAGGTGGGCCGTTTCGCCGCCGAACTTGGGCTGGACGCGATTATCGCGGTCGGCTCCGACGCCGATGCGCATTTGCATGACATGGCTCAGGCCCTCGCCGATGGGGCCTCAACCGTGACCGGGGTGTCGGTAGACTGTGTGGAGAACATCAATCGTGCCGAGCAGCTGGTGCTCGGCATGGCCGCCAGCCATGCCGACACCGTGGTGCTGCTCAAAGGCTCTCATGCTTCAGGCCTGAGCGCACTGGCGGAACGCTGGTCGAAGAACTAGGCGTCAGTAACTCATAAAGAGGAGAAGAACCACCCGTGATTGCTCTGATTATTGGAATGTTGGTGTCGCTGATTGTCACCATGGTGGGCACCCCGATGCTGATTCGGCTGGTGCACAAACTGCATTACGGCCAATACATTCGCCAGGATGGGCCGAAATCCCACTTGGTGAAGCGCGGTACCCCGACTCTGGGCGGCGTGGTCATCAATATTGCCATTCTGCTGGGCTGGTGCTCGTCCGCACTGTACCGATACCTGCATTCGGGAGATGTGCCATCCTGGTCGGCGGTACTGGTACTGTTCGCCATGCTGTCGATGGGCGCGCTCGGATTCATCGACGACTTCGCCAAGGTGCGCAAGAAGCAGAACGAGGGCCTTACCGTCGGCGGTAAATTCATCGGTCAGTTCATCTTCGCAACCATCTACGCGGTACTCGCTCTGATCATTCCGACCAAAACCGGTTTTCCCAGCGCGCAGGCCGGCATAAGCTTCATTGAAAAACCGTTCTTCAGCTTCGATTTCGCCGGCCGTGCGGTGGCCATCATCCTGTTCGTCATCTGGGTGAACTTCCTGATGACCGCATGGACCAACGCCGTGAACCTCACCGATGGCCTGGATGGTTTGGCCGCAGGCTCCTCGATGATCTCCTTCACCGGATTCGGCGTCATCGCGTTCTGGGAAAGCTATCACATCAAGGGCGGCGGACATCAGGGATATTCCTATGCGGTGTCCGACCCGCTTGACTTGACGATTATCGCCATCTGCGCGGCCGTGGCATGCTTCGGATTCCTGTGGTACAACTCGAATCCCGCATCCATCTTCATGGGAGACACCGGTTCCCTGGCCCTGGGCGGTCTGTTCGCGGCGCTCTCCATCGCCACACATACCGAGTTCCTGGCCGTTATTCTTGGCGGACTGTACGTCATGGAGGCCATGAGCGATGTGATCCAGGTGGGCTATTTCAAGATGACCCACAAGCGTGTGTTCAAAATGGCCCCGATACACCATCATTTTGAGCTTCTCGGTTGGACTGAGACCAAGGTCGTGGTTCGTTTCTGGATGATTGAACTGCTCTTTGTGCTGTTGGCCCTTACCATCTTCTACGGTGATTGGGTCGCCAGGTCTGGCTTGCTTTTCAGCTAACGGAAACCTCAGTGTCCTATTCTCGCCTCTGGGATTGTTTCATCAGGAGGAATAATGCAAGTAGCGAATACAACAGTGGTAATCGCCGGACTTGGCGTGTCCGGCACCTCGCTGGCACAAGTGCTTAAGGAACGCGGCGCCCGTGTGATCGGCGTGGATGAGCGCAAGCCGGAAGCCGATCTCCATTCCTTCGATCAGATTGATTGGGATCATGTCGATTACGTGATGTCCTCGCCGGTGTTCAATCCGCGCACTCCGTTCATTCTCGAAGCGAGGCGTCGGGGCATCCCGGTGATGAGCGAGGTCGAATTCGCCTGGCGTTTGCGCGTCGACAATGAGCGCACCGGCAAGCCCGCACCGTGGATTGGCATCACCGGCACCAATGGCAAGACCTCCACCACTGAGATGACCTCCGAGATGCTGACCGCATGCGGCATGGACGCACCCACGGCAGGCAACATCGCTTCCGGAGATATGTCGATGAGTCTGTCGCGATGCGCCACCAATCCCAAGCATGATGCGTTGTGCGTGGAATTAAGCTCCTTCCAGTTGCATTTCACCGATTCGCTGGAACTGGATTGCGCCGCGATTACCAATATCGCCGATGATCACCTGGACTGGCATGGCGGACGAGAGAATTATGCCGCCGATAAATCCAAGGTGTTCCATAATGCCAAACGCGTCATCGTTTACAATGCCCAGGATGCCACGGTCACCGCTTTGGCCCAGGCTGCTCAGACCGCTCCGGGATGCCGTAAGGTCGGCTTTACCCTTGCCGCACCACAAGCCGGCCAGATCGGTATCGAGAATGGCTGGATTGTGGATCGAAGCGGAATCGCAGGCGGAGTTGAAGGCGAACCAGTCAAACTTTCCGCCATCGCGGACTTCACGCATCTGACTGAACCGGACGGCACTCTGTATCCGCATCTGGTGGCCGACGCCCTGACGGCACTCGCCTTGGTATTGGGTCTTGGCGCTGACGCTGAAACCGCGCTCAAGGCGTTGAAGGCGTTCAAGCCAGGTGGCCACCGCATCGAAACCGTTGCCGAGGCCAAGGTGGATGGCGGCGCTATTCGTTTCGTCGATGATTCCAAGGCCACCAATGGTCATGCCGCCAACGCTTCGCTTTCCAGCTTCCCCACGAAGTCCGTGGTGTGGATCGCAGGTGGGCTTGCCAAGGGCAGCCGATTCGAACAGCTGATCGGTGACCAGGCGAAGACCATCAAGGCCGCGGTGATCATCGGCAAGGACCAGACCCCGATGCGCGAAGCGTTCGCCAGCCAGGCCCCGGATATCCCGATCACCTTCATCGACCCCGAAGACAATGCGACGGTTATGAAGCGCGCCGTTGAAGCGTGCGGCGGATACGCCAGCGCCGGCGATGTAGTGCTCATGGCACCTGCCTGCGCCTCCATGGACCAGTTCAAGTCCTATGCCGATCGCGGCAACCAGTTCGCTCAAGCCGCGAAGACCTGGAGCGAGGTGCATGGCCTCCACTGATCCTTCCACGAGACGGACTCGTGTATCCGCCGGCAAGCCTGCCTTAGTAGTTAACGACTACACGGGTTGGCGTAGCCTGCTGAACCCGGTATGGTGCTACCACGGTTTCCGTATGGCGGTTGTGGGACTGACCTGTTTCGGCGTGATCATGGTGTTTTCCAGTTCCACGGTGTCAATGGCATCGCAGGGCAGGTCCCCGTTCATTCGCTTGTTGACCCAGGGCATGTTCTGCTTGCTGGGCCTGATAATCGGGGCTGTGGCCATGATGATTCCGGTGCGGGCGTGGAAACGCTTGTGCGGCCCACTGATGATTGCCTCCATATTGGTGCAAGCACTCACTTTCACCCCGTTGGGCATTGACGTATACGGTAACAGGGGATGGCTGGATCTGAAAGTCGCCACGATTCAGCCGGCCGAATTTATGAAATTCGCTGTGTGCATCTGGCTGCCTGGCGCTCTGTACGTATGCAAAAAAAGGTACGTGAAAGAAGGGCTCAAGGCCTATGCCAAACCATTGCTCATCTATGGAGCTGGATTGGCAACCGTCATCGGCGGCAAGGATCTCGGCACTGGAATGATTCTATTGTTCATTGGTTTCGTATCGTTCCTGGTTGCCGGATTCCCCGGCAGATGGATGGGTGTGGGCATAGCTGCAGCTGTCATCATGGTTGCGGTGCTGGCCATCTCCAGCCCCAACCGAATGCGCAGAATCCTAGCCACTTATGGCGATTGCTCCGCTGCGGACGCACAGACCGTCTGCTACCAGTCCATGCATGCCAAATATGCGATAGCCTCCGGAGGATTCCTTGGCGTGGGCATCGGCAATTCGCGCGAAAAATGGAACTATCTGCCTGCCGCCCATAACGATTTCATCTTCGCCATCATTGGTGAGGAAACCGGATTCGTGGGGTGTCTCATCGTCATCGTGTTCTTCGCGATTCTCGCTTGGTGCATGATCGCGGTGGCGTTGCAGGTTGTCGACCGTTACGTGGCCATGGTACTGATGTGCGTGACCATGTGGCTCGTGGGACAGGCCATGGTGAATATCGGAGTGGTGGTCGGTGTCTTTCCGGTGCTGGGTGTTCCCATGCCGTTCGTCTCCGCCGGCGGTTCCTCCATGGTGATGTGTCTGGTTGCGGCAGGTCTTGTTGTGGGGCTGATGCGATGCCAACCGCAGATCAGACAATCACGGCAGAATGTGTAGAGTACACTCAGTAATCATGACTCAAGGAACACCGCATATCGTTCTGTCCGGTGGAGGAACTGCCGGACACGTCAATCCCTTGCTTGCCGTGGCGGACGCCATTCGCGATATCGAGCCCGATGCCCGGATCAGCGTCATCGGCACTGCCGTCGGACTGGAAAGGAACCTGGTCCCGAACGCCGGCTATGAGCTTGACACCATCGAAAAAGTGCCATTCCCTCGTCGGTCCAATCTGTACATGTTGAAATTCCCCTTCAAATGGAAACGCGAGACCGCGAAGGTACGTGGCATTCTTGAAGCCCGCCATGCCGATGTGGTGGCCGGTTTCGGCGGGTACACATCCGCTCCCGTGTATGCCACCGCTCACCGCATGGGTATTCCTATTGCCATCCATGAGCAGAACGCCCGTGCAGGCATGGCCAACAAGCTGGGGGCGCGTTGGGCCGACTTCATCGGCACCGTATATGACAACACCGGTCTGAAGCCCGGCTCCAACACGCGCATCCAACGCGTAGGACTGCCGCTTCGCCCAGCCGTCGCCGCACTGGCTGAACGTTTCGAACGGGATAGACAAGCCGTTCGCCGTGAAGCCGCGCAACAGTTGGGCGTCGATCCAACCCGTCCCCTGGTGTTGATCACCGGAGGTTCGCTGGGTGCACAAAGCCTCAACCGTGCTATCGCGTCCTCGGCGGCTGATCTGCTGGCACATGCTCAGATCATTCATCTGACCGGTAAGGGAAAGATTGAAGAGGTGCGCGACCTGGTCTCCCGGTCCGCAGGTTCACAGGTACTGGCCGAACTGGGGGAGGACGCTCAAGGAACCGGTGACTACCATGTGGCTGAATACCTCGAACGCATCGATCTCGCCTTCGCCTGCGCCGATCTGGTGATTTGCCGAGCCGGAGCGGGCTCGGTGTCCGAATTGGCTGCGCTGGGCCTGCCTGCCATCTATGTGCCACTTCCCATCGGCAACGGTGAGCAACGTTTCAATGCGGAGCCCGTCGTCCAGGCCGGCGGTGGCATTCTGGTCGCCGATAGGGATATGACTCCCGCATGGGTGCATGACCACGTGCCACAGTTGCTGGCCGATCACGATACGCTTGCGGAATTCGGCAACAAGGCTTGGCAGTATGGCATTCGAGATGCGGCCGCCGTGATGGCCAAGGAGGTTTTGGCGCTGGCCCACAGCAAGCAATCGCGCTGAAAGTCCGCGGGCGCGAGAACAACCGAAATCCAGCACAAGGCAAACGGACATGACCACATACCATTTGCCACGTTTCATTTGTTGGTGCGGTCTCGGACGGCATAGTATGTGGTCAGGAAAATCCTGTAAAGGAGTGTCAATTGTCTCAAGAACAATCCATCGTGCTTGATCCCACCCATGCCGCGTTCGATACGCAGGCAAGCCCGGCTGATCTCGGTCCCACGCATTTCATCGGCATCGGCGGCGCGGGAATGAGTGTGCTGGCTGAGATGCTGCATGCGCAGGGTGTGAACGTAGACGGGTCGGATCGTGAGCGCAGCGCCAAAACGGACCGGCTTGAAGCGCTCGGTATCGCCGTCGAATTTGGCCAGAAAGCCGAAAACGTGGCCAATGCCTCCACAGTGGTGTACTCCAGCGCCATCAAGCCGGATAATCCGGAAATCATCGCCGCACATGCCGCCGGCAAGCATATCGTGCATCGCAGCGACATCCTGGCTCTGCTGATGAACGGCAAACAGACCGTCACTGTGGCAGGAGCCCATGGCAAGACCACCACCAGCTCCATGCTGGCCCACATCCTGGTGCAGGTGGGAGCGGATCCCAGCTATGCCATCGGAGGTTCGATTCAGGGGCAGGACGGCACCACCTTGGACGGAGGCCACGCGGGAAACGGCTCAGCCCTGGTGGCCGAAGCCGATGAATCGGATGGCAGCTTCGCCAAATATCATCCGACCATCGCCATCATCACCAATGCCGAAGCCGACCATCTCGATCATTACGGCGATGAAGCCCATTACCGGGCCGCTTTCGTCAATCATGCCGAACACGCCACTGGCCATGTGATCATTTGCGCCGATGACAAGGATGCGCTCGCCGTGTTCGAGGCGTTGCCGGATGCGGTGAAGGCACACACCATCGTGTACGGTACGACCCCCAAGGATCAACTGCCGGAATTGGGCGATGCGTCTCTGGTGGCCATCTCCTCGGAAAGCGAGACGGCGGGAAGCGGTACGGAACAGCTGACGCTGGAGCTGCCTGGTGGCGTCACCGGCGGTGAAACCATCTGTCAGAGCGTCACGCTGAAGGTCCCCGGAATCCATAACGCACGTAATGCGGCCGCGGCCATCACCGCTGCGGTGCTGTTGGGCGTCAAGCCAGCTGATGCCGCACAGGCTGCGGGTGGCTTCCTCGGAGCCTCACGCCGTTTCCAGGTGCGCGGTACGGTCAAGCAGGTCACCGTGGTGGATGATTACGCGCATCATCCCACGGAAATTGCGGCCCTCTTGGATGCCGCACGACGCCGTTACCCGAGTTCCGTGATTCGCGTGCTGTTCCAGCCGCATCTGTTCTCACGCACCAAGTTCTTCGCGCGCGAGTTCGCCGAGGCACTGGCCAAGGCCGATGACGTGATCGTCACCGGCATCTTCCCGGCTCGGGAAAAGCAGGCGGATTTCCCGGATGTCGGTCCCGACACCATCGTGGACGCGGCTGAAGGTCTGAAGGACGATTCCGCAGGCACTTGGATCCAATCGGTGGAGGATATGTGCCTCGCCGCCAAGATGATGGCGATGCGCGCCCATCACGGCGATGTGATTTTCACCGTTGGTGCAGGCGACATCACCGATATGGATGAGGTGTTGCTGACCGCGCTGGAAGCCCACAGGGAGAGCTGCGAGTAATGGCCGGCCGTACGGTCAGCTCGTCTGGTTCCTCCTCGGGCGGCAAACGCAAGGCGCGCGTCGTCGAGTCCCATCAGGCGGGTGTGCCTCGGCATCCACGTAAGCGACGTGCCGTGGCATCAGCGTCGAAGCCGGAAACCGTGTATCCCATAGAACAGGATGTTACGGTCGCCAAGGGCAAGGCAGGGGCGTTTGTCGATGCTCGGGCATTGCGTAGTGAGGATTATGTCGCTGAGACATTGCGTCAGACCACGAGTTCGCTGGGCGTTGCCTCCCGGCCGAAAGTGGTGGATTTCACCGCCCGTGCCAAGGAACGCAGACAAGCGAATGTTCGCGTCATTGCCATGCGTGTGGCAGCGACTGCGATTGTGGTGCTGCTGACATCCGCTCTGGTATGGCTGCTGTTGTTTTCCTCAGTGTTCCGTCTGGAATCGGAAGCCATCAGAATTTCAGGGGCGAACGAATGGGTAAGCACGGCCACCATTCGCACCATTGCGGATAAGCAATCGGGGAAGTCGCTGTTCCTCGTGTCATCCAGTGACGTGGAACGGCAGCTGAAATCCATTCCCGGTGTGAGCGAAGCCAAGGTATCCAAGCATTTCCCCAAATCGATGAGCATCGCCATCAAATCGCAGAAGCCAACTGCCATGCTCAAAAGCGGCGATACATTGACCGCTGTGGACGATCAGGCCCGTGTACTCAATTCGGTGAAGAATGCCGACGTTGACGGTATTCCCGTAATCGAGGTCAAGGATGTTGAGACCAGTCTGAAGAATCGTTCCATCAAGGGGGCGTTGACCATTCTTGGAGCGTTGCCGGAATCGATGCGCAAGCAGATTACCAAAGTGACCGTTGCGACGCAGGATTCGGTGACCACTACGCTCAATGATGGCGAGCATGTGGTGGTGTGGGGGGATTCCTCGCAGCTGAAGCTCAAGATGGCCGAAGTTGACAAAATCCTGAACGATCCCAATGTGATTGGCGACTACAAGCAGGTTGATGTTTCAGCGCCTAGCAGGCCGATTCTGAAGTGAAGCCGATGCATGCTTGCCGGTTGATTCGTTGAATAATGCGGGCAAACAGTAAAGGCCGCATAACCCAATGGTTATGCGGCCTTTCAGGAGTGGAGGCGCGGGGAATTGAACCCCGGTCCGATGACCGAGCCCACAGTCTTCTACGTGCGTAGTCTGCTGGCCGTGCGGCGGTTTTTCTGCCCCCATCTGTGTCGCAGACAACCGATGGCGAGCATATCCGCAGTTAAAGTCCCGATGCAGCCCTGAGGCTCAACTGCATCAGCAAGTCTTCTTAACGACGCTCAGCATCCTCCCAAAGACGAGGAGGAGTGAACGGAGCGGCTGCTCACTGGTTAATCCTGGCGCGAAGCTCAGGCAGCGAGAGCGAACTCAGTGCGGTTAGATTTAGCACTTATTCTTTTGTCGGGGTCATCCACGAGTGGACCCGACGTTCTCGGCACGCTTCCCTGCAGCGAACAGGTCACCGTCGAAACCGATCGCCCCCAATATTGAATTATCAAACCATTCCGGTTTTTCGGCCGGACTTTTCAATATATCCCTTCCTTTGCTGGAATGCAAATCAATACTGCGAATCAGCTTATGGAGATATGCGCAAGAGCTCTGCTGGATATGAAAAAGCCTGCGTGAATCGAAGGGGAAGATTCACGCAGGCTCGTCTTGAATGTTGGCGCTAGAAGCGGCTATCAGGCCTCAGCCTTCTTGCCTTCGAGCACCTTGTAGGCAAAGCCCATGACCAGGACGTACAGGCAGCCGACGGCCATCACGAGGATGCCACCGAACTGGCCAGCGGCATCGGCGGCCACACCCATGATCGGCGGGAAGATAGCGCCACCGATCAGGCCCATGAGCATGAGGCCGGAGATTTCGTTCTGACGGTCCGGACGGTACATGAGGGCGTGGGACAGGAACAGGGAGAACACGTTGGAGTTACCGAAGCCGACCAGGGCGACAGCGACCCAGAACAGCCAAACCGGCGGGTTATCCTGCACCAGGGAGAAGATGGCGAAGCAGATGGCGGACAGGGTCATGATGACACCGCAGATGCGCAGGCCGACCTTGTTGGAAATCTTCTGCAGCACGATGCCACCGGTGAAGCAGCCGATCATACGGGCGATGAAGTAGACCATGGTTGCGGTTGCGGCGATCTCGGTGAACTGGTCACCGGTGTGCTCGGTCAGGATTCGCGGAGCCTGGGCGTTGATGCCGACGTCCACGCCCACGTGGGCCACGATGCCGAGGAAGCACAGGAAGACGATGCCATCGGAGAACAGCAGCTTGAAGCAACGGCCGATGGTGGTGGTGCCGGCGTCCGGAGCGGGCTCTTCGATCTTGTCGAAGGCGAGCAGCACGTAGCCGATGATGCCGATGACGAAGTAGATCACGAACAGGATCCACCACATGCCGAGCTTGGTGGCGCCCCAGATGGCGATGTACGGGGCGAACAGGGAGGCGAAGGCCTTGACGAACTGACCGGTGGTCAGGGTGGAGGCGAGCTTGTCGCCCTTGACGAACACGGTCAGCAGCGGGTTCAGGGAGACCTGCATCAAGGTGTTGCCGATGCCGAGGAAGGCGAAGGAGATGACGATGAGAACCAGACGAGGGGTGCCGGAAAGCGCCATGTAGGCGATGATCGGCAGGGCCATGGCCACGAGGGTCACGAGAATGGACCACAGCACGGTCTTGCGGCGGCCGATCTTGTTCATCAGCATGCCGGTCGGCACGGAGAAGATCAGGAACCAGAAGAACACCATCGTGGTGAACAGGTTGGCGGTACCATCGGCCAGTGCGAACTCGCCTTTGACGTAGTTCGTCGCGGTGCCGACCAGATCGACGAAGCCCATGACGAAGAAGGCGAACATCACCGGCAGGATCTTGGCGAATCCAGCGTTGCCGGTCTTAGTGGTTTCGTTGCTCATTATTGAATTCCCTTTTTCTTAACTGCAATGAGACAATGAATGATTGATTTTCAGTTATGGTTTCCGCGTCTGCAGGTACAGCTCACGCCGGGAGACGGTGGTTCTTGCGGAATCCCGGACGTCATTGTCCGGCGTGAGCTGCACCCGAAAACGAGAGGAAAGGAGAGCGGTTTCAGCTCAGTGCTTTCTGAGCTGAAACGAGATCACTTGCCGGCTTCGGCAAGGTAGTCGGGCATCTCGGTCGGGTAGTCCGGCCAAGCGCCAGCCTGGGTGCACACGAAGGCTGCGGTGTTGACGGCCTTGCGGTGAGCGTCTGCCAGGGAGTCGCCCAGCAGGGTGCGTGCGGTGAAGGTACCGGAGAAGGAATCGCCGGCACCAACGGTGTCCACGACCTCGACGTGCGGGGTGTCCAGCGTGGAGGACTCGCCACGGCGAGAAATCACGGTGGAGTATGCGGAACCTGCGGTCAGGATCACGTAGTCGAGATCGAACTCGTCGAGGAACCAACGGCAGGCGTCCTCGCCGGAGGTGCCGCGGATGTCGAACATGTCGCGCAGGAGCAGCAGCTCTTCATCGTTGATCTTGAAGACGGTGGCGGCCTTCAGCAGCTCCTCGATGAGTTCCTTGGAGTAGTGGTCACCACGCAGGTTGATGTCGAAGAACTTCATGGCGCCCGGCTTGGTGTGCTTCAGAAGCTCCATAATGGTGGCGTGGGTCTCGGGGGAGCGCAGGGCCAGGGTGCCGAAGCAGATGGCGTCGGCCTTGGCAACCACGTCGATGAGCTGACGGGTGTACAGGATGTGATCCCAGGCGACGCCCTTGACGATGGTGTACTCCGGGATGCCGTTCTTCAGGGCGACTTCCACGGTGGAGGTCGGCCAAGCGTTGCGCTGGATGACGGTGTTGATGCCGGCTTCGTCGGCCTTGGCAACCAGCTCATCACCGAGCTCGTCCTCGCCGACGGCGCTGATGGCCCAGCCCTCGGCACCATTCTTCATTGCATGGTAGGCGAAGTTCACCGGGGCGCCGCCTGCGCGCTTGCCGCCAGGCAGCATATCCCACAGCAGCTCACCGAGGCTCAGGACGATCGGGTTAGTCATGATGGTTCCTTTCCTTATCTTTCTTGGTTGTGCATGTTCCGCTGGGAAACTTCACAGTTGATTGATGTTCTTGATTCGTGTGAGTCAGGAGACATCGAAGAACATCGAAGGATGTTCCAAAAATTGCGTGACCGCCACGGCCGCGGCACCGGAAACGGCAGCGTCTGCGGACAACGTGGACAGCGTGATGGATGTGGTGTTGTAGATTTCCGGGATGGACCGTTCCTCCACCGTGCTGAGCACCTCTTCGAGGAACATCGGTCCGGCTTCGGACACGATGTCACCGATGATGATGTGCTTGGGATTGAAGCCGTTGAAGATGGTGACGCATCCGTAGCCCACATAGCGGGCGATGTTGCGCACCATGGCGATGGCCCGCCCGTCGCCTTCCTGTGCTTTGCGGAACAAAGCGCGGGCGGCTTCAGTGTGGGTCATATCTGCGGCCCCCGGGACCAGCACACCATCGTCGATAAGCATGTCGTGGATGGCGGGGGTGGAGCAATAGCGCTCGAGACAGCCGATGTTGCCGCAGTCGCATGGACGTCCGTTAACATCCACGGAGATGTGGCCGATTTCCGTGGCGGCACCAAGATAGCCGTTGATGAGACGGCCGTTTTCGATGACGCCAAGGCCGACGCCTTCGCCGACGAGATAGTAGGCGAGATTGTCGCTGGTGTGCACGGCTGGGTCGAACAGATAGTGGGCCAGTGCGCCTGCGCGTGCATCCTGCTCGATGAACAGTGGAACGCCGAAGGCGGAGGCGAATTCGTTAATGAAGTTGATTTTGCGCCAGCCCTGCATGCTGGAGACCACGGCGGTGCGACCTTCGTTGCGTAGGTAGGGGCCGGGCACTGCCATGCCGATGGCGACGATGGATTGGTC
>NZ_WBVS01000015.1 GCF_009193305.1 Bifidobacterium cebidarum
GAGGTTTTTTGAGTGTGAGCGTCCTTTCCTTATTAGGACGTTCCTGTTGATTTCTTTTGGAAATTGTTTGAGAGTCATCTATGGTTCTCTTCGCTAATTTTTTTTGTGGAGGGTTCGATTCTGGCTCAGGATGAACGCTGGCGGCGTGCTTAACACATGCAAGTCGAACGGGATCCGGAGTGCTTGCACTCCGGTGAGAGTGGCGAACGGGTGAGTAATGCGTGACCGACCTGCCCCATGCTCCGGAATAGCTCCTGGAAACGGGTGGTAATGCCGGATGCTCCAACATATCGCATGGTTTGTTGGGAAAGCTTTCGCGGCATGGGATGGGGTCGCGTCCTATCAGCTTGATGGCGGGGTAACGGCCCACCATGGCTTCGACGGGTAGCCGGCCTGAGAGGGCGACCGGCCACATTGGGACTGAGATACGGCCCAGACTCCTACGGGAGGCAGCAGTGGGGAATATTGCACAATGGGCGCAAGCCTGATGCAGCGACGCCGCGTGAGGGATGGAGGCCTTCGGGTTGTAAACCTCTTTTATCGGGGAGCAAGCGTGAGTGAGTGTACCCGTTGAATAAGCGCCGGCTAACTACGTGCCAGCAGCCGCGGTAATACGTAGGGCGCAAGCGTTATCCGGAATTATTGGGCGTAAAGGGCTCGTAGGCGGTTCGTCGCGTCCGGTGTGAAAGTCCATCGCTTAACGGTGGATCCGCGCCGGGTACGGGCGGGCTTGAGTGCGGTAGGGGAGACTGGAATTCCCGGTGTAACGGTGGAATGTGTAGATATCGGGAAGAACACCAATGGCGAAGGCAGGTCTCTGGGCCGTTACTGACGCTGAGGAGCGAAAGCGTGGGGAGCGAACAGGATTAGATACCCTGGTAGTCCACGCCGTAAACGGTGGATGCTGGATGTGGGGCACGTTCCACGTGTTCCGTGTCGGAGCCAACGCGTTAAGCATCCCGCCTGGGGAGTACGGCCGCAAGGCTAAAACTCAAAGAAATTGACGGGGGCCCGCACAAGCGGCGGAGCATGCGGATTAATTCGATGCAACGCGAAGAACCTTACCTGGGCTTGACATGTTCCCGACGACTCCAGAGATGGGGTTTCCCTTCGGGGCGGGTTCACAGGTGGTGCATGGTCGTCGTCAGCTCGTGTCGTGAGATGTTGGGTTAAGTCCCGCAACGAGCGCAACCCTCGCCCCGTGTTGCCAGCGGATTATGCCGGGAACTCACGGGGGACCGCCGGGGTTAACTCGGAGGAAGGTGGGGATGACGTCAGATCATCATGCCCCTTACGTCCAGGGCTTCACGCATGCTACAATGGCCGGTACAACGGGATGCGACAAGGCGACTTGGAGCGGATCCCTGAAAACCGGTCTCAGTTCGGATCGCAGTCTGCAACTCGACTGCGTGAAGGCGGAGTCGCTAGTAATCGCGAATCAGCAACGTCGCGGTGAATGCGTTCCCGGGCCTTGTACACACCGCCCGTCAAGTCATGAAAGTGGGCAGCACCCGAAGCCGGTGGCCTAACCTCCTTGTGAGGGGGGAGCCGTCTAAGGTGAGGCTCGTGATTGGGACTAAGTCGTAACAAGGTAGCCGTACCGGAAGGTGCGGCTGGATCACCTCCTTTCTACGGAGTCATTCAGGCCTCTGCTTGGAGGCCGGTGTGGGCCGGACGGCCGGGACAGTCCCGGTTGGTTTCCGGTTGCTGGTGTGGAAGAGATCGTTGGCTTTCGGCCTGTCCGTCGTGGGATGGCCGTGGGGTGGTGCGGATGCGCTTTTGGGCTCCCGGATCGCCACCCCGAGACGTTGGTCTCGGTGCGATTCGATGCCCATCGTGGCCTGCCGTCGGGTGTGTCCCGTCGTGGCTGGCCGTGGTGGTGCGTGGTGGTTTGAGAACTGGATAGTGGACGCGAGCAAGAACGATCCTAGTGATTGTTTTTGCTGTTGATTTCGTTCGGACTCCAAACTGTTGTTTGGTGTTCGTTCCGATCGTTTTGTGATCTGATTGTAGTGTTGATGATTTGTCGTCTGGCATGTAGTTGCGTTGCGCGGGTGTGTTCGCCCGCAAGGGCGTATGGTGGATGCCTTGGCAGACAGGACCGATGAAGGACGTTACAGGCTGCGATATGCCTCGGGGAGCCGCCAAGTGGGCTTTGATCCGAGGATTTCCGAATGGGGGAACCCGGCCGCCGTCATGGGCGGTCACCGGCTTTGGCCGGGGGGTACGCAGGGAAGTGAAACATCTCAGTACCTGCAGGAAAGGATACTCCGTGAGTAGTGGCGAGCGAAAGCGGATCAGGCCAAACCCGTGTCGTGTGATACCCGTCGGGGGTTGCGGCATGGGTGTTGCGGGAGCGTGTGCGCCGGCCCCGACGGGCCGGCCGGCGGTGAGAAATCCATGTGCGAGGGGAACCGGGTTGGATACCGGGCCGTAGAGGGTGATGGCCCCGTACCCGAAGGCGCATGGACCGTCGATCATGTGTCCCAAGTAGCACGGGTCCCGTGGAACCCCGTGTGAATCCGCCTCGACCGTGAGGTAAGCCTAAGTATTCCTGTCTGACCGATAGCGTACTAGTACCGTGAGGGAAAGGTGAAAAGCACCCCGGGAGGGGAGTGAAACAGTCTCTGAAACCGTGCGCCTACAAACCGTCGGAGCCTTTCGGGGTGACGGCGTGCCTATCGAAAAATGAGTCTGCGAGTCAGTGGCGGGTGGCAAGCGTAAGCCGTGTGGCGGACGCGTAGCGAAAGCGAGTCTTAAAAGGCGCCTGAGTCGCTCGTCCTGGACCCGAAGCGGGATGATCTAGCCCTGGGCAGGTTGAAGCGCGGGTAAGACCGCGTGGAGGACCGCACCCACCTGGGTTGAAAACCGGGGGGATGACCTGGGGCTAGGGGTGAAAGGCCAATCAAATTCCGTGATAGCTGGTTCTCTCCGAAATGCATTTAGGTGCAGCGTCGGGTGAGTACATCCGGGGGGTAGAGCTACTGGATGCTTGAGGGCCCGTACTGGGTACCGACAGCAACCAAACTCCGAATACCCGTGATGCGTATCCCGGCAGTGAGTCGGCGGGGGATAAGCTCCGTCGTCGAGAGGGAGACAGCCCAGATCGTCGTCTAAGGTCCCGAAGCGTGTGCTAAGTGGGAAAGGATGTGGAGTCGCATAGACAGCCAGGAGGTTGGCTCAGAAGCAGCCACCCTTGAAAGAGTGCGTAACAGCTCACTGGTCTAGTGGTTCCGCGCCGACAATGTAGCGGGGCTCAAGCACACCACCGAAGACGCGGCAGTACTTTGTACTGGGTAGGAGAGCGTCCCACGCGGGTCGAAGCCGTGGCGTAAGCCTACGGTGGACTGCGTGGGAGTGAGAATGCAGACATGAGTAGCGAGAGACGGGTGAAGATCCCGTCCGCCGGATGACCAAGGGTTCCAGGGCCACGTTCATCGTCCCTGGGTGAGTCGGGTCCTAAGGCGAGGCCGACAGGCGTAGTCGAATGGATGAACGGGTCGATATTCCCGTACCGGCAAGCGACCGATCAGACCGAAAGGGCGAGTACTAACCTTGCGTTCGCGTGGATCCCTCCTTCGGGTGGGTGACGCGTGTTCGTCTGGGAGCGTAGCCCCGGTAGGTGAGCGCAGGAGTGACACGGAAGGGCAGCCGGCCCGGGAGGTGGTTTTCCCGGGCCAAGCACGCAGCCCGTCCCCCAGGCAAATCCGGGGGGCGTCAAGGGTGAGGTGCGATGGGACGCGCGTTTTGCGTGGATCCGGTGATCCCGGCCGTCGAGAAAAGCTTCGGCGTGAGGGCGGTTGCCGCCCGTACCCCAAACCGACACTGGTGGTCAGGTAGAGAATACCAAGGCGATCGAGCGAATCCTGGTCAAGGAACTCGGCAAATCACTCCCGTTCCTTCGGTTTAAGGGAGACCCCCGATGGTGAACCAACTCGCTTGGGGAGCCGTTGGGGGTGGCACAGACCAGGGGGTAGCGACTGTTTACCAAAAACACAGGTGCATGCGAAGGCGCAAGCCGCTGTATATGCACTGACGCCTGCCCGGTGCCGGAAGGTTAAGAGGATCCGTCAACTTCGGTGAAGCGGTGAATTCAAGCCCCGGTAAACGGCGGTGGTAACTATAACCATCCTAAGGTAGCGAAATTCCTTGTCGGGTAAGTTCCGACCTGCACGAATGGCGTAACGACTTCCCCACTGTCTCGACCAGGAGCTCGGCGAAATTGCAGTACGAGTAAAGATGCTCGTTAAGCGCAGAAGGACGAAAAGACCCCGGGACCTTTACTATACCTTGGTATTGGCATTCGGTGTGGATTGTGTAGCATAGGCGGGAGACTACGATACATGGGCGCCAGCCCGTGTGGAGTCGCAAGGTGAAATACCGCTCTGTTCGCATTGGATGTCTCACCACGACCAGTCATCCTGGTCTGGGACAGTGCCTGGCGGGTAGTTTAACTGGGGCGGTTGCCTCCCAAAGAGTAACGGAGGCGCTCAAAGGTTCCCTCAGCCCGGTTGGCAATCGGGTGGCGAGTGTAAGTGCACAAGGGAGCTTGACTGCGAGACTGACGGGTCGAGCAGGGACGAAAGTCGGAACTAGTGATCCGGTGCCGGTGTACGGACGCGGCATCGCTCAACGGATAAAAGGTACCCCGGGGATAACAGGCTGATCATTCCCAAGAGTCCATATCGACGGGATGGTTTGGCACCTCGATGTCGGCTCGTCGCATCCTGGGGCTGGAGCAGGTCCCAAGGGTTCGGCTGTTCGCCGATTAAAGCGGCACGCGAGCTGGGTTCAGAACGTCGTGAGACAGTTTGGTCTCTATCCTCTGCGCTCGTTGGAATGTTGAGGAGGCCTGCCCATAGTACGAGAGGACCTGGGTGGACGAACCTCTGGTATGCCGGTTGTCGCGCCAGCGGCACGGCCGGTTGGCCACGTTCGGAAGGGATAACCGCTGAAAGCATCTAAGCGGGAAGCCTGCTCCAAGATAAGCATTCCATGGACCCTTCGGGGTCCTGAACCCCCCATGAAGAACACGTGGTCGATAGGCCGGACGTGGAAGCCCCGCGAGGGGTGGAGCCGACCGGTACTAACGGGGGAAGGCGAACCTTCACACCAACCCATGGTTGGTGGCCGTGCTGCGCGATTCCATCACGGACGACAAGGAGACACTACGGTCTCGGGTCGCACGATACGGAACAACGAAACCTGGAAGCGTCCACCATCCGGTCCCCAAACCACCACAATGCCGGCAGACGACATGTCTGACCGAAAGAATTGAAGATTTGCGGCGGTCATGGCCCAGGGGAGACGCCCGGTCCCATTCCGAACCCGGAAGCTAAGGCCTGGCACGGCGATGGTACTGCACCCGACAGGGTGTGGGAGAGTAGCACACCGCCGCAT
>NZ_WBVS01000016.1 GCF_009193305.1 Bifidobacterium cebidarum
CCGAGGCCGTTGCCGTAGAAGATGTTGTCGCCGAGCACGAGGGCGCAGGGCTCGCCGGCGATGAACTCCTCGCCGAGGATGAACGCCTGGGCCAGGCCGTCCGGACTGGGCTGCACCTTATAACTGAAATGCACGCCGTACTGCTCGCCATTGCCGAGGAGCTTCTCGAAGTTGGGCAGGTCCTTCGGCGTGGAGATGATCAGAATGTCACGAATACCGGCCATCATCAGCACGCTCAGCGGGTAGTAGATCATCGGCTTGTCATATACCGGCAGCAACTGCTTCGACGTCACCGTCGTGAGCGGATAGAGTCGAGTGCCCGAACCGCCAGCGAGGATAATGCCCTTCATGAGACCTGCTTTCTCCATATTCATACAAGCGTATCCAGCTTAGCCAATACCGCCCCAAAACAGAAAACCGCACAGAGTCTTCTGCGCGGTTTTCACACGGGAATCAACAGTTTCTACTTGTCGAGTTCCTTCTTGACGTATGCGTTGAGGCTGTCCTCCCAGTCGGCGGGCATGTAGCCGGATTCACTGATCTTCGACAGGTCCAGGGCGGAATGGGTCGGACGCGGGGACACCGGGTTCTTCGCGTTCGCGAAGTACTCCGCGGTGCTGATCGGCTTCACCCTGTCGCCGTTGCCGTTCGTCAGGTCGAACACCTCACGGGCGATATCCGCCCAGCTCTTCACCGCACCGGAGCCGGTCAGGTTGTAGGTCCCGTACGGGGCGTGCGAGTCGAGCAGGTGGAAGATCGCCTCCGCCATGTCCCTGGTGAACGTGAGACGCCCGTACTGGTCGTCCACCACCGTCACCTCGTTCAAGCCATCGTTCTCGTCGGCCACACGGTTGGAGAGCGTCATCATGGTCTTCACGAAGTTGTGCCCCTCGCCGATCACCCAACTGGAACGCAGGATGTAATGCTCCGGCGCGTTCGACACCGCGATGTCACCCGCCGCCTTGGTCTGTCCGTACACGCCCAACGGGGCGAACGCCTCCGTCTCCGTATGCTCCTCGGCAGTGCCGTCGAACACGTAGTCGCTCGACACGTGCACCAGCGTGATGTGATGGTCCCTGGCCACCCTGGCCAGCAATGCCGGGCCCTCGGCGTTCGCCTTCCACGCGATCGGACGGCCCTCACGGGTCTCGGCCCTGTCGACCGCCGTGAAGGCGCCCGCGTTGATGATCGTCCCGTACAGGCTCCAATCATACTTGCCGTACGCGGCCGGGTCGGAGAAATCGAACTCGTCGATATCCGTGTACTCGAAGCCCTGCAAATGGTGCGCCTCCGCATACGCGCGGATCGCATGCCCCAGCTGGCCGTTGCAACCCGTCACCAACGTACGCTTCGGGCTCATGGGCTTCGCATCCCTCAACATCGGATGATGCAGATCAGCCTCGGAACGCTCCGACTCCTCCAGGGGGATCGGCCACCGGATGTCCAGCTCCGGGTCGGCGAGGTTCACGAACGTGTAGGTCTTCTTCTGTTCCAGGCTCCAATGCGCGTTCACCAAGTAGGTGTACACCGTCCCATCCTGCAAAGCCTGGAAGCTGTTGCCCACGCCACGCGGCACATAGATCGCCTTCGACGGGTCCAAGCGGGTCGTGAACACCTGGCCGAACGAGTCGCCCGGCCTGAGGTCCACCCACGCGCCGAAGATCTCGCCCGCCGCGATCGAAATGTACTTGTCCCACGGCTCCGCGTGGATGCCACGCGTCACGCCCTTGGTGGCGTTGAAGCTGATGTTGTTCTGCACCGGGCCGAAATCAGGCAGACCCAACGCCATCATCTTCTGGCGCTGCCAGTTCTCCTTGAACCAGCCACGGTTGTCCCCATGCACCGGCAGATCGAACACCAGCAAACCCGGGATGTTCGTCTCCGTGACCTTCAAATCCTTCTCAAACTCAAACGACATCAATCAATCCTTTCCTTTCACACGATCCCATATACGAGCACGACCGGCCACGGCCGAAAACACGAAGGGAGGGGACCCGGGAAAACACCCGGCATCCCCTCCCCGGGAATCACTGTCCTTGCTGCTTGTACCTGGCCTCGGTGGCGGCCTTCGCCGGCTCCCACCAGGCGCGGTTCTCCGTATACCATTCGATGGTCCGCTCCAGGCCGGATTCGAAGTCCGTGTGCTTCGGCCTCCAGCCCAACTCGGTCTGCAATTTGGTCGAGTCGATCGCGTAGCGGCGGTCGTGGCCAGGACGGTCCTTGACCCAGTCGAACGCGTCCTCGTCCTGGCCCATCATTTTGAGGATCATGCGCAGCACGGTGATGTTGTTCTTCTCCCCGTTCGCGCCGATCAGGTACGTCTCGCCGATGCGGCCCTTCGTCAGGATGGTCCACACGCCCGTGGAGTGGTCGTCCGTGTGGATCCAGTCGCGCACGTTCTCGCCCCTGCCGTACAGCTTCGGACGCATGCCGTCCAGGATGTTCGTGATCTGACGCGGGATGAACTTCTCCACATGCTGGTACGGACCATAATTATTGCTGCAGTTGCTGATCGTGGCGCGGATGCCGAACGTGCGATGCCAGGCGCGCACCAGCAGATCAGACGACGCCTTCGTCGAGCTGTACGGGCTGGAGGGATGGTAAGGGGTCTCCTCCGTGAACTTCGCCGGATCATCCAACGCCAGGTCACCATACACCTCGTCCGTGGACACGTGATGGTAGCGGACATCGTACTTGCGGGCCGCCTCCAGGAGACGGAACGTGCCCTCCACGTTCGTCCTCAGGAACGGCTCCGGGTTCGCGATGCTGTTGTCGTTATGAGACTCCGCCGCGTAGTGCACGATCGCGTCATGACCGGGAACCAGCCTGTCCAGCAGCTCCGCGTCGCAGATGTTGCCATGCACGAACTCCACCCGATCACCAAGAATACCCTTGATGTTCTCCAGATTGCCCGCATACGTCAACGCATCCAGGACCGTCACATGCACGTCCGGATGATTGTTATACACGTAATGAACGAAATTCGAACCGATGAAACCACAACCACCAGTCACAATAAT
>NZ_WBVS01000017.1 GCF_009193305.1 Bifidobacterium cebidarum
CCGATGGTCAACGGGTACCAGTCGGCGTCCTTCAGCATGATCAACGGCAGGAAGTAGTTGTTCCACGTGGCCACGATCGTGAACAGGGCGGTCGTCACGATGCCCGGGGCGAGCAATGGCAGGCTGATGGTCCAGAAGGTGCGGAACTCGCTGGCCCCGTCCACGCGCGCGGCCTCGAGCAGTTCGGTCGGCACGGCCTGCTCGCTGAAGATCCACATCAGGTACAGGCCGAACGGGCTGATCAGGCTCGGGATGATCATGGCCCACGGCGTGTTGGTGAGCCCCAGCTTGGCGAACAGCAGGAACTGCGGGACCGCCAGGGCGATGCCCGGCACGCTGATCGAGCCGATGATCACGGCGAACACGGCCTTGCGGCCCGGGAAGCGGAACTTCGCCAACGCGTAGCCGCCCATGATCGCGAGCAGGGTCGCGCCGCCCGCGCCGACCACCACGTAGAGGAGCGTGTTGACCAGCCAGCGGCCGAAGATGCCGTCCTGGTAGGTGAACACCGTGGCGATGTTGTCCCACAGGGCGAAGGTCTTGCCGAAGCCGAGGCCGAACGTCGAGGTGAAGTCGGCCTGGGTCTTCGTGGCGTTGATCGCCAGGTACACGAACGGGAACAGGCAGTAGACCGCGAAGATCGCGCACAGGACGGTCATCAGGGTCGAGCGGCGCGGGTTGTTCACGTTCGCGAAGCCCGCCTTCTCGGAACGTTTCCTCTCGGCGGCCTCGTCGCGCGCGATGCGCTTCTGGCGTTCCCTCTCGGCCTTCCTGGCGGCCCTCTCCTGGGCCCTCAACTCCGCCTCGGTCAGGCGGGCACCCGTCGCTGCACTCATCACGCACGCTCCTTCACAAACACAATCCCGGTCGATCCACTCATCTCCATAAACGGCATCAGGCGCGTCACTTCATCTGCTCCTTCATGCTGTTGAGCTGCACCGCGTAGGCGATGGCCATCGTGATCACGGCCATGACGATCGCCAATGCGGCGGCGTAATTGCTCTGGTTGCCGGAGAAGCTCAGGTTGTACGCGTACATGTTCGGCGTGTAATACGTCGTGATCGCGTTGCCCGGCACCATGTTCTGCAAAATGGAAGGCTCGTTGAACAACTGGAACGAGCCGATGATCGAGAAGATCACCGTGATCGCCAGCGAACCCTTCAACTCAGGCAGCTTGATCGACCTGACGATCTGCCACTCCGACGCGCCGTCGATCGAGGCGGCCTCATACAGGGAGTGCGGGATCGTGGACAGGCTGCTGTAGAAGATCAGCATGTTATAGCCCGTGAACTCCCACGTGTTGATGTTGCCGATCGCCGCCAACAGCACCGAAGGCTTCAACACATCGATGTCCGTGCCGAAGAAATCATTGAACGAGCCGACCAGACCATACTTCGCGCCATACACGAAACCCCAGATCAGGGTGGACACCACGGCCGGCACCGCGTACGGCAGGAACGTCGAGATACGGAAGAACTTCGTGCCATGCAGCTTCATCGAATCGATCGCCAACGCCATCGCCGCCGCAAGGAACAGCATGATCGGCACCTGCACCACCGTGAACAAGGCCACACGACCCACACTGCTCCAGAACTGCTGATCCACCAGCAGACGCGAATAGTTCTCAAACCCAACGAACCTCGTGCCACCAATCATCTGCTTCTTAAAGAAACTGATATAGACCGCATACACGATCGGAATGATGAACACGAACACGAACACCACCGCAAAAGGCCACATGAACTTCCACCCACGCCAATCCGCCTTATGCTTGTT
>NZ_WBVS01000018.1 GCF_009193305.1 Bifidobacterium cebidarum
GTCGGCGAAGCGGCCGAGGTTCGGGTTCTGACGGTCGCAGGCCAGCGTGTACTGGGTCAGGTCGTTGGTGCCGATGGAGAAGAAGTCGACTTCGGCGGCCAGTTCGTCGGCCATGATCACCGAGGCGGGCGTCTCGATCATGATGCCGACCTGGATGTGCTCGTTGAAGTCGATGTGCTCACCGCGCAGCTCCTCCTTGACCTCGTCGAGGATCTTCTTGGCGTCGCGCACCTCCTGCACGGAGGTGATCATGGGCAGCATGATGGCGATGTTGCCGTATACCGAGGCCCTAAGCAGGGCGCGCAGCTGCACCTTGAAGATCTCCGGGCGGGTCAGGCAGATGCGGATGGCACGGTAGCCGAGGGCGGGGTTGTCCTCGTGCTCCAGGTTGAAGTAGCCGACCTGCTTGTCAGCGCCGATGTCGAGCGTACGGATGACGACGAGGCGGTCGCCCATCTTCTGCGCGACTTCCTTGTATGCATTGAACTGGAACTCCTCGGTCGGCCAGTCCTCGCTCTCCAGGTACAGGAACTCGCTGCGGAACAGTCCGATGCCTTCGGCGTCATTGTCCAGCACGGCGGTCACGTCGGAGGGACGTCCGATGTTGGCGTACAGGCGGACCTGCTGGCCGTTCTTGGTTTCGGTGGGCTTGCCCTTAAGCTCCTGCAGCAGGCGCAGATGCTCTTCGTACTTGGCCTTCTTGCCGCGGTATTCGGCGAGGGTGGCATCATCCGGGTCGACGAACACCAGTCCGCTGGTGCCGTCGATCACTGCGGTATGACCATCGTCGTCAGGACTGAACGCGTCGCCGATGCCGATGATGGCGGGCAGACCCATCGTGCGGGCCAGGATCGCGGTGTGCGAGTTTGCGGAGCCCTTGGCGGTCACGAAGCCCAGGACCTTGGCACGGTCGAGCTGTACGGTCTCGCTGGGGGCCAGGTCCTCGGCGAGGATGATGTGGCTATCGCCGTCTGTGTCTGCCGCAGTGCCGCCGCGCCGTCCTTCGAGCACGTTGATTACGCGGCGGGAGACATCCTTGACGTCGGCGGCGCGCGCCTGCATGTAGGAGTTGTCCATCGCGGCGAACATGGCGGCGAACTGTTCGGCGGTGCTGTTGACCGCATACTCGGCGTTCACCTTGCTCTGTGCAATCAGGTCTTCGATGCTTTCCACATAATCCGGATCCTGCAGCATGAGTTGGTAAGCATCGAACAGTTCGGCCTCACCTTCGCCGAATTCAGCCGCCGTTTTGTCGCGCAGCTGCTTGAGCTGGGCTACGGTCGTGTCACGGGCAGTGCGGAAGCGTTCCACTTCGGCCTTCGGGTCGTCGACCACGCGGCGTTCCACAGCGTGGTCGGCGGTGTC
>NZ_WBVS01000002.1 GCF_009193305.1 Bifidobacterium cebidarum
GAGCCAGAATCGAACCCTCCACAAAAAAAATTAGCGAAGAGAACCATAGATGACTCTCAAACAATTTCCAAAAGAAATCAACAGGAACGTCCTAATAAGGAAAGGACGCTCACACTCAAAAAACCTCACCGCCATTCAACCCGCTAGGGCACCCGACCAAACCGGCCAGGCTGGCAGCAAGCTGGCAATCATTGACTATAAAGAAGTAGTACAAACACGCTCTTGAGTTCTCAAACCACCACCACACACAAACCAGTCCGAACTCGTTATTTCCTCAGGAGGAGAAGTCCGAACCGCTCAGCGGCAGCGAATGAATAACTTACACGAACCTGCCCACCCACGCAAATTGGGTATTTCAAAACAGGCTAGAATCGTTGAAAAGACAGGCTTCGCTCGGCGTGTCGAAAATGCCGTTTTCAACCTCGCTACTGTCAATATAACGCCGAACACAACCGCAAATTGCTCGAAATTTGTTTCGTATCGGCGTGTTTTCCATAAATTCATTCACACACCAACGCATGCCCACCCAGTCGTACACCGCCACACAACGCAGAAAGAAGCAGCCGAATCCGTATATGTCATCAATGGGCAGCGATGACATACACGGATTCGGCTGCTATACGTATTCAGCACACGTCAGCGACCGGAAGTGAGGAGGGGGAACACTTCCGACGCAACCGGCGATGTATTAGCCCATCAACCAGCTTTGCTGCGCTGAATCATGGCCGTCATTCATCACTAGCGAGTTATTTGTTGTCAGCGCTCACCTCCACAGCAGGCTTGCGGCGGGCGCGGAAGCGGCGGATGGTCACCGTCTCCAGCCCAGCGAACAGCACGGCCACCACTGCGATGCCGATCCACATGCCGGTCTGCCAAATCGGCAGCTCGGTCTTCGGCTCACCGTTCTCGTACTGCCAGCTGTTCACCACGGTGTACAGGATGTTGTGGGAGGCGGTGCGCATGGCCTTCAGGGAGGTGGCAGACTTGCTGGTCACATGGTTGGTCACCTCCATCGTGGCGAGCATTGCATCACCACCGTTGCGGATTTCCTGATCGGCATTCTGGTAGCCAAAGCCGGCGAAGTAGTCGGTCAGGGTGAAGCCGCGGAAGCCCCACTCGTCGCGCAGCACGGTGTTGAGCAGCGCGGGGTTGGCGCCGGCATAGGTGGTGCCGATGTAGTTGTATGCGGTCATCACAGCCTGTGCGCCACCGTCCTTCACCGCCATCTCGAACGGCTTCAGGTAGATTTCGCGGATGGACTGCTCGTTGGCCCAGGTGACCAGCATGGCCGTGCGGTTGGTTTCCTGATCGTTCAGCGCGAAGTGCTTCATGAAGGAGTACACACCCTGGGAGCGAGCGCCAGCAATCTCGCCTGCGGCCATCACACCGGAGAGCAGGGAGTCTTCGGAGAAGTACTCGAAGTTACGGCCGGAGAACGGGGATCGATGGATGTTCATGCCCGGGGCGTACCAGCCATCCACATGCATTTCGCGAGCCATCTTGCCCAGGGTCTTGCCGAATTCGTTGGCGAGCTTCTTGTTCCACGTATTGGCAATGCCGACTGCGGAGGGGAAGGCAATGGAGCTGACGTGAGTGAAGTTGTTGATCAGGGCGGCCGGGCCGTCAAGATCGGTGGTCTTGATCTTGCCGATGTTCTTGATGGCGGCGGTGCCGTAGCCGGCCATGGCGATCATGTTGTCCATGTCGTCGAAGGTGAGCTGGTCGAGCAGCTTGTCCCACTGCGGATC
The DNA here is from genome assembly GCF_009193305.1 of Bifidobacterium cebidarum. GTDB lineage: Bacteria > Actinomycetota > Actinomycetes > Actinomycetales > Bifidobacteriaceae > Bifidobacterium > Bifidobacterium cebidarum. The sequence continues at coordinate 1,749 of NZ_WBVS01000002.1, forward strand.
GTCGTAATCCTTGCCGCGCAGATCGGCCAGACGAACGCCGTTCTTCGCACCGGTGGTTGGCATCTTGTCGTCGGCGTTGTCATGCTCGGCCGGCTTGTAGATGTCGTTGTTGCTGAACGTCTTCTTGGCCTCGTCGCTCATGGACGTGCTGGCCGGGGCGGCAACGGCCTCCTCGTAGTTGGCGAAGTGGTCAGCGCGGGAGAGGTAGTTCACGTCGCCTTCGGCATCGTCGAATTCGTTGGTGGCGGCCACCTTGTCACCGGCGTGGGTGTTGGAGTCGGAATCATAGGTGATGGTCTTCGGCACGTTCACCGTGGCGGAATCGATCACCGTATGCGAATCGGACTGGATGGACACCTCGTAGTCGCCGGATTCCAGCACGTAGGCCTTGGCGCCCTTGGAATCGTAGGAGGCCATGTCATCGTCGTCGAAGGAGATCTTCACGGTCTCGGACTCGCCGGGCTTCAATTCCTTGGTCTTCTCAAACGCGGCCAGGTTCACCGAGGATTTCTCGATGCCACCGTTGGTGTACGGCGGGTTGTAGTAGGCCTCGACCACATCCTTGCCGGCCTTGTCACCGGTGTTGGTCACAGTCACATCGAACGACACCTTGCCGTTCGCGTACTTCACGTCGCCCATCTTCTGCTCGAAGTCGGTGTAGGACAGGCCGTAGCCGAACGGGAAGGCCACCGTATCGTCGTAGTTGATCAGACCTTCGTCTGCGGCGGTCTCGTAGAACTTGTAACCCACGTAGATGCCTTCCACGTAGTTCACGAAGGTCGGGCTGGACGTGTACTCGCTGCCCACGAAGTTCACCTTGACGGCCAGGTCTTCCACATTGTCATACGGGAAGTTGCCGATGTTGTTCAGGGTCGGGGTGCTGCGCACGTTCTTGAGGAAGGTGTCGGAGGTCTTGCCGGACGGGTTCACCTTGCCGGCGAGAATGTCACCGAGGGCGTTGAAGCCGGTCTGGCCGGCGGGCGGGCACCACAGCACGGACTTGATCTGCGGGTAGTTGGCGAGGAAGTCAAATTGCAGCGGATTCGAGCCGTTGTAGACGAGCGTCACCTTATCGAAGTTCTTGGAGACCAGGTCGAGCATGTTCTTCTCGGTCTGGCTCAGCTGCAGGATGCTTTCGCCCTGCTGGAAGTCCTCGTAATCCTTGGAGTTGTTGTTGTAGACCACGCCTTCGGCCTTCATATCGCGCGGAAGATCGGCGTTCTCACCGCCGAAGCGGGTGATCACCACCACGGCTTCATCGGAGAAGGACTTGGCGTCGGAGATCAGGGAATCCGGGTACTGGTCGGCCGGCACCTCGGGCAGGGTCCAATCCTGTTGGAACATGTTGAGCGTCGGACGCTCGGCGCGGTACTTGGTGTACAGGTCGGTCAGCTTGCTGTTGGTCTCGAAACCGGCCTGCTTCAGGCCGCTCAGAATCGATGCCATCGGGTGTTCGTTGGACATGGAACCGGAACCAGAACCGCCGAGAATCGGCTGAGTGGAACCCCAACCGAACACGTTGAGCTTCTTGGTACCGCTGATCGGCAGGTTATTGTCATTGTTCTGCAGCATCGTGACCGCTTCGCTGTACAGATTCTGCGCCTGGGTATTCGCCGCGGCAATGGTCTCATCGCTCAGTTTGTATTTCTTGGCGGTGGCGTTGTTGAGCAGCGTGGCCATTGGGCCGGTGAGCATCAGAGCCACGGCCACGGTAGCCGCGACGAGCACGGCCAGCCATGATTCGGAATGCACCAGCTTGCGCACGCTCACATCGCGCACGGTTTTCCTGTTCACCGCAACGGTGATGATGATCGCCGCGACCAGTACAACGCCGAGCATCACCAGATATGGCGTCAGCGATTTGAGGACGGCAATCACGTCGGACATATTGATATCCAGCATGAGGATTCTCCTGTTCTTTTGCTTCTTCGCGAACCATTGCCGACCGGCTGCTTCGCCGGACGACTCTGCGCTTTGAACACTTTCAAACTAGAAGAACAGGAGATTGCGCACGGCGAGCATTGCATGAGCCGCCGTGCTCATTGCATGAATGGCATACCGACAAGCCAATGTAACCGCACCCAGACCGTGGCCCGCCCTAGCCCTTGGACGGAATCAGCCCTGAGCCTAAGCTGGAATCGGAATCACAATGCCCAAGGAGAACACGCCATCCGTGGCCTTCATCGTGAGCTCACCATGGTATTTGCGTGTCTGCCACGCAATCGAACGCGTGCCCAGGCCGTGGTTGGCCTTATCTGATTTGGTGGTCATCGGCATGCCGTTTTTGAAAATCGGCGCGTGCTCGGCGGCGTAATAGTTCTCCTCATGAATCACCAGCAGACCGCCGTCGCGCTGCACGGACAGATTCACCACGCGTTTGCCGGTATCCTCAACCTGCTGGGCGCTTTCCAACGCATTATCCAGAATGTTGCCGAACAGCGAGTAGAGATCCGAGCGTTCCATGAAGTCCAGCGAGCGCCCGTCCGCCATGCAGGTGAACGCGATGCCATGCCGTGAGCAGTACAGGCCTTTTTCGGTGAGCAGCACGTCCAGCGAATCGTTGCCGGTGTGGAACATGGAGTCGTAGATACGAATGTTGTTTTCCACTTCTCGAATCATTTCGGGCGTGGGCATGCGGCCATCATCGGCGTACAGCGAACCAACCAGCTTGCGGATGTCATGGCAGCGAATGTTGATCTGTTCGATGTTTTCCTTGGCCATTTCGTAATGCTGAGCCTTGAGTCGGTCGGCTTGCTGCATCGCAATCAGATCGCTGCGCAGCTGATCATTGGTGGAAGCGAGCAGCACCAGCATGAGCATCAGCGTCATGCAAAGCGAATCATAAAGGAAGCCTACGGTTTGCACCGCCATAGGCTTGCGCTGCACAAATACCATGCTGAACACCACCATCAGCACCATTGCGGCCACGCACGCCACCACCCAGCCATAGCGTGCGCGAATCTTGTGCTCATCGATGGCAATGCGTCGGCCGATGACCGCGTAAATCGCTAAGCACACCAATGCGAACAGTGCAATATGCACTACGGTGGAGTTGATGTGCAGTGAAACATGGTGCACATCGAGCACATTCATCATCAATGCGAACACATTGTATGAAAGGTGCTGCACAGCATACCCGGCTACCGCAATCACCAATGCCTCCAGCCAGGTTATGTACGCACAGCAGCGCAAGGCAACGACCATCAGTGCGAAGCTGCCCAAGTAATACAGCGATTTACAGGTGATGGTGAGCGCAGAAACCGGGCCGCTGTCGATGGTGCCGATAAGCGGAAAGTACATCCAATCGTAGGCGAACGCGGCTGCGGCGGCCAGCGGAAGGTACCATGGCTTGCGCCAGGTGACCTGAGCGCAGAACACCAGCATGCCAAAGAACAGTTCGATGGTGACCAGGCTCATGTCAACCTCCGTAGTATTCAGCAAGCGCCTGCATCAGGGGCTTGCGCTTGGAGCGGGAGACGGGCAGGGTTTGGCCGTCCACCATCACACTGTCGTTGGTGATGGCTTTGACCCATTCAAGATTGACGAGGCAGTATCGGTTGGCGGCGGCGAAGTGCACAGGTTCCAGCAGCGCGGCAGCTTCTTTGAGACTGGACCAGACTTTGTAGGCGACCTTCTCAGTGTGGTAGATGACTTCGTGACCGAGTACTTCCACGTAACGCACGTCATGCGAAGAGAGGTATTGCGTGCCGGTGCCGACGGTGAGCGGAATGGTGACGCCTTGACGCTTGGCCACGAGATCCTCCACTTTGCGCATTTTCAGTGCGAAGCTGAAGTATTCGAGCGGTTTGACGAGGTAGCCGACAGCGTCCACGTCGTAGCCGACGGCTGCATATTGGGCCATTTTGGTGGTGAAGACGAGCACCACGTGGCTGTCTATCTCACGCAGGCGGTGGGCGGTTTCGAGGCCGTCAATGCCGGGCATTTCGACATCGAGGAACATCGCATCGAACTCGGCTTGGTAGTCGTCCAGGAAGGATTCGCCGTCCGCAAAGCGGGTGATGGCGTAGTCCGGCCGCGATTCGGCCTTATCGTTCGCGACCTCGCGCTCGGCATAATACCGCGCGATCATCTCGTTGGTACGCGCGGCATCGGTATCGTCATCATCGACGATGGCAATGCGGATCATCCTCGTCTCCCTTCACCTGTCTGCCACGGTAGCGCATTTCAGTCTGTTTTGAAGAACCGGGACAGTGAATTATGTCCCGGTTCTCTCATTAATCGATTGATTGGGCTACCGGGACACGAAATTAGGGGCGTGGCAACGCGGCCGCAGTACCGACGCACCCCACATATGCGAGAAGTGGCTCGCTCTTGTACAAGAACGAGCCACTTCGGTATTCAGTTATAGGGGCTCTCAGGCTTCGGTAGCCGGAGCTGCTTCAACCGTCACAGAAGCGGCCTTGCGACGCTTGAGGTACTTCATGATGGTCAGAGCCTCGAGACCGATCACGAGGACCGCGGTCACACCCCAGACCACGTACATGGCGGTCTTCCAAGCCGGGGTATCCACCTCAGGCTCACCATTCGCGTACTGCCAGCCGTTGGCCACAGTGTAGAGAATGTTGTGGGCGGCGGTACGCATGGCCTTCACGGAGGTGGCGGACTTGTCGGTCACATGGTTGGTGATCTTGGTGGTTGCCAGCATCGCATCGTTGCCGTTGCGAATCAGCTGGTCGGCGTTCTGGTAGCCGTAGCCACCGAAGTAATCGGTGAGCACGAAGCCGCGGAAGCCCCATTCGTCGCGCAGCACGTTCTGCTGGAGCGGAGCGTAAGCGCCGGCGTAGGTGGTGCCGATGTAGTTGAAGGCGCTCATCACAGCCTGTGCGCCGCCTTCCTTCACCGACATTTCGAACGGCTTCAGGTAGATCTCGCGGATGGACTGCTCGTTGGCCCAGGTGGCCAGCATGTTGTTGCGGTTGGTTTCCTGATCGTTCAGGGCGAAGTGCTTCATGAAGGAGTACACGCCCTTTTCGCGAGCGCCGGCAATCTGCTGGGAGGCCATCACGCCGGAGAGCAGGCCGTCTTCGGAGAAGTACTCGAAGGTACGGCCGGAGAAAGCGTTGCGGTGGATGTTCATAGCCGGTGCGTACCAGCCGGCCACATGCATGTCGTGAGCCATCTGGCCGATCATCTCACCGAACTGCTTGGCGAGATCCTTGTTCCAGGTGCAGGCGAACGCGGTGGAGGCCGGGAAACCGATGGAACCCACGCCGGTGAAGTTGTTGTTCAGGGAGGCCGGGCCGTCGGCGTCGGTGACCTGGATCTTACCGACGGAGGTCACGGCCTGGGAGCCATAGCCAGCGTTGGCGATCAGGTTGTCCATATCGTCGAAGGTGAGTTCGTCGAGCAGCTTGTCCCACTGCGGGTCGTCGTAATCCTTGCCGTGCAGGTCGGCCAGACGGACGCCGTTCTTGGCGCCAGTGGTCGGCATCTCGTCGGAGGAATCGTTGTGATCGGCCGGGTTGTAGTTGTCGTTGTTGACGAAGGAGGCCTTCTGCTCGTCGGACATCGAGAAGTTGGTCGGAGCGGCGGTGGCTTCGGCGAAGTTGGCGAAGTGGTCGGCGCGGGACAGGTAGGTCACGTCGCCTGCAGCATCGTCGAACTGGTTGGTGGCCACGGTCTTGTCGCCGTTGTGGGTGTTGTCTTCGGTGTTGTAGGTGATGGTCTCCGGCACATTAATGGTGGCGGAATCGATCACCGTGTGGGAGTCGGACTGGATGGAGATGTCGTAGTCGCCGGATTCCAGCACATAGGCCTTGGCATCCTTGGAATCGTAGGAGGCCATGTCATCGTCGTCGAAGGAGATCTTCACGGTCTCGGACTCGCCCGGCTTCAGCTCTTTGGTCTTCTCGAACGCGGCCAGGTTCACGGAAGCCTTCTCGATGCCACCATCGGTGTACGGCGGGTTGAAGTAGGCCTCGACCACATCCTTGCCGGCCTTGTCACCGGTGTTGGTCACGGTCACATCGAACGACACCTTGCCGTCCTTGTAGGAGACATCGCCCATCTTCTGATCGAAGGTGGTGTAGCTCAGGCCGTAGCCGAACGGGTACTGGACGTAATCGTCGTAGTTGATCAGGCCTTCGTCATCGGCGGTCTCGTAGAACTTGTAACCCACGTAGATGCCTTCCACATAGTTCACGAAGTTCGGGGAAACGGTCACATCGCCGGTGAAGCCGGTGTAGCTGACGGACAGATCATCGGCGTTGTCGTAGGCGAAGTTGCCGAAGTTGTTGTAGGACACGGACTTGGTGAGGTCCTTGAGGAAGGTGTCGGAGGTCTTGCCGGACGGGTTCACGTCGCCGGCGAGCACTTCGCCGAGAGCGGAGAAGCCGGTCTGGCCTGCCGGCGGGCACCACACCACGGACTTGATCTGCGGGTAGTTGGCCAGGAAGTCGAACTGGAAGGTGTTGGCGCCGTTGTAGACGAGCGTCACCTTGTCGAAGTTCTTGGTGACCAAGTCGATCATGTCGCGCTCGGTCTTGGAGAGCTGCAAGAAGCTCTCACCCTTCTGGAAGTCGTCGTAATCCTTGGAATTGTTGGTGTAGGTGATGCCGTCGGCGGTCATGTCCATCGGCAGATCGGCACCTTCACCGCCAACACGGGTGATCACCACCACAGCTTCGTCGGAGTAGGACTTGGCGTCGGAGATCAGGGAATCGGAGTACTGGGCAGCCGGCACTTCGGGCAGGGTCCAATCCTGCTGGAACATACCCACCACCGGGCGATCGGCACGGTAGTCGGTGTACAGCTTGGTCAGATCGGCGTTGGTTTCGAAACCGGCTTCCTTCATGCCGTCGAGCAGGGAGACGGTCTTGTACTGGTCGGACATGGAACCGGAGCCAGTGCCGCCGTACACCGGGTTGGTGGAGCCCCAGCCGAACACGTTCACCTTCTTGTTGGCGAGCGGCAGGTTGGAATCATCGTTCTTCAGCAGGGTGACCGCCTCGGACTGCACTTCCTTGGCCAGCTTGTTGGCTGCGGAAACAGTGCTGTCGGACAGCATGTACTTGGTGATGGTGGCGTTGTTGAGCAGCGTGGCGAGCGGACCGGACAGCATCATGGAAATCGCCACAACGATGCCTACGAGAGCCACGAGCCAGGACTCGGAATGAATAAGCTTGCGGTTGGCCACAACCTTCACCGTCTTCTTGTTGACGGCGAACGTGATGATCAGGGCCAACACCAGCAGCACGCCAACAGCGATAAGGTATGGCGTCAGCGAACCGATGACGTTCATAACGTCGGCCATGTTGATCTGCAGCATGGGTTCTCCTCCTTGATTCTTAACCTTTGCGCGGCATGCCTGCCAGATCCGATACCGTTATCGAATCCAAGCCACGGCCTTATGGACCTGCCCTGTCCACGTTGGCCGCTTGGGAAGTGCTCGTTTCGCTTCGTTGGGTTGCTATGCTGACACATCCTCGATGCCGATAACTCTAGGGTGGCAGATTCGCCTCCGTCGCAACTGCCGTTCAACCTATCCTGTCATTTCGCATGCATAATCTGCTAGCATGCGCCGCCCAAATCACACACCGGGAATACGTAAACCGCAGTTTTCAGCACGCGAACGGCAAAGAGAGACGACGCTCTTGCAAAATGCCGCGAATGGCTCTTTTCCGAGCCGACGCTCAACGTCCGTTCCGCCAAGCATCACGCGGCTCTCACCTACCCACAGCTAGGATGGGGAGCATGAGCGATTTGAACGCGTTGAATCTGGAACCGGGCGAAGTGGTAGGCGGCTATACATTGATAGACCGCCTTGGCTCAGGCGCCATGGGCTCGGTGTGGCGCGTGCGTGATGACGGCGGTCAGACATATGCGATGAAGATTCTGCGCGATTCGCTCGCCGATGATTCCACTGCCGGCAACGCGAGCACGCCCGGATCCGACTCCGGCAATTCGGCCGTCCGCGACCCGAATCTCAAGGAAGATGTGACTCCCCGCGAGCGCCTGCGTCGGGAGGCCATGGCATTGAAGAAAGTCAATCATCCCGGCGTCTGCGGCATTGTGGATATGGAACTTGATGATTCGCTCGCATTCATCGTCACCGAACTCATCGAAGGCAAGAACCTTAAGGATGACGTGGCCATCAATGGCCGCTATATCGGCGATGATCTGGAACGTTTGGCTCGCAAGCTGATTGAAGCCACGAAAGCCGTGCATGCTGCCGGCATCATCCACCGCGATATCAAACCCACGAATGTGATGGTGTCCGCCACCGGCCCGGTGCTAGTGGATTTCGGCATTGCCATGGGCGAGGGCGAAAGCCATGTGACGCGTACCGGCTTGGTGATGGGCACACCGGGCTTTATAGCTCCGGAAATCATCGATGGTGCCGAAGCCGACGATATGACCGATTGGTGGTCGGTGGCTTCGGTGCTGGCCTTTGCAGCTACTGGAGCGCCTGTGTTCGGCACCAAACCGATGATGGCGGTACTCGAGCGCGCGGCGGCCGGCAATGCGAATCTCACAGGTCTGCCGGCCGGCACGTTGGCCGCATTCCGCTCGGCGTTGAACCCGGATCGCTCCCTGCGGTGCTCTCCGGATGAGCTGCTGCATGCCATTGCCCTCGATGCATTGAACCCACTCGCCTGGCAGGGCGCTCCTGCCGGGCCGTTTGGAGCCGGTGCCATTGCCGGCGCACCAACTGCGATTGTGGCCGCCCCTATTGAGGCAACCGAGGTGATGCCCCCTTTTGGAGCCAACGCTGACGGCAACGACACCGCAACCGCTGGCATGGCGGCTGACACTGCCGAGCCCGACGAGAGCAACCCGCGCACGCTGTGGCGCGCCGCCGACGCGATTCGCACCAGAACACTGCAAGCCGAGGATGCCCCCACCATCGCCTCGAGCATCCATACTGATGCGGCAACCGCTGTATTTCCACAAGTGGATGATTCCATTCAAGCCACACGTGTACTTCCGGACAACGCATCCGCCGCTGATGCCGGCACACAGGTGCTCAACGGTGCCACTACGCCGATGCCACCAGCCCCCTCGTTCCCGCCTGCGGTCCCGTCATTCCTGTCCCCGGTGCCATACGCATCAGCCGACGCACAGCCAACGGCGATCCAGCCGCCCGCGAACCCAGCCGTGCGCCCTGCAGTCCAGCGCATGATCGACCAAACCGCTCAGGCAGTCCCCACCGAGGCCCTGGTGCAGAATCCAGCCGCGCCCAACCCAGCCGATGTCAAACGCGGCGAATACTTGCAGCGCGGCACACTCCCGCTGGCGCTTATGACCATACCGCTGGCGTTGCTTGCCGCGAGTTTCCCGCTGCTTGCCATGGCCGCAGCGGCCATACTGCTGTGGCTGGTACTGACACTGGCATACAACACGGAATCGCAGCTCGAGCGCGAAGGCCGACGAGGCGGCGAGCGCAAAGGTTCCGATACCCTGATCCGCGCAGCTTCGCTCCCCTGGCATCTGGTCAAGGGGCTGCTGCTGTCATTGCCTCGCCTGGCACTGCTCCTCATCATTGATATTGCCGGCACAGCAGCGGCCGCAGTAGCACTGGCTTTGCCGATTGAAGCACCGATCATCTGGAATTTCACCGCCGACTGGGCGGTTCCAGTACCACTGCTCATCGATGTGCCCTACTCCCCCTCAGGCTTGGCGCTCGGCGGATTCATGGCCGTCGGCTGGTTGATCACCGTATTCGGCCCGCAGGCCATGATGATGCGTTTGGGAGCCGGAGCGCTGCGCGGACGCGCACCTGAGCGGCCGGGGCCCGCAATCGGGCTGAACGCCTTCGGTCAACCTGTACAGCCAGTCACCGCACCGGTTCGCGGGCATCGCAGCACTGTGATGTTCACCATATGGCTGATTGTTACGCTCGCTCTCGCCGCACTGCCGCTGGCAGGCATGCCAATCAGCTGGATTCCGTTGGTATGACTGGGCCGATAAGCCATAATCAGCACTGCCTCATTCATCGGTTAAGCAGTTGCCATGCTTGTGGGCAGCCACCGGTACATCACGGCCTTCACATGGAATTCACCTCAAATAAGCTCTAAGCACAGTCCTGCTCAACACTGGTCATTATTATTAGGCCCAGCATCCGTAAGTTCATGTTGAGGGGATTGTTATGGTTGATTCCAAGCGCCAGGCCAAGCGCGCCACTCGCGCCGAGCGCCGCGCCGCAGAGGAAGCCGCACTTCAGGCTCAGGCAGTCCAGGCGGCCAAGGAACGTAAGCAGCAGACCATTATCGGCATCATCGTGGTGGCCATTGTGGTGGCGCTGGTGGCGGTGATCGGCGTGGTCATTTACCGCAATGTCACCAAGGACAGTGTGAACGCGGACGCGGCATACAGCAAGATGCAGTCCGTGAAGACCCAGCCCGCCAAGGCCGACGATAAGGGCGGGTTCCTGCTCTCCAAGGACGGTTATGGCAAGAAGACGGCGGATGTGCCAACCGTCGGCATCTATATGGAGCCTCTGTGCCCGGGCTGTGCTTCGGTGAATCGCCAGCTCGACCCCACGCTGGTCAAGATGATGAACGCCGGCCAGCTCAATCTGGAGCTGCATTTCCTGAACTTCCAGGACAACAAGAGCTCGGACAACTACTCCAACCGTGCGTTTAACGGCGCCATCTACATCGCCGAGCACGATAGCGATCCGAACCACCTGATGAACTACCTGTCCAACATCTACGCCGACGGCTTCCAGCCGGGTGAGCTTTCGAACTATGTGTCCGTGAAGAACAGCCAGCTCGAGGAGCAGGCCGTAAAGGCCGGCGTGAGCGAGGATGTGGCCAAGGCCGCATTCAGCGGCAAGAACGAATACGTGGAATGGCTGTCCGCCTCCAACGACTACACGATCTCCCGCCCGGAGCTCTTCTCGTCGTCCGGATCGTTCTCCTCCCCGACCCTGACCATCAACAACAACTACTGGAGCCTGAACAACATCACGTTGGCGAACACCACGATGGTGGATGGCTTCCTGAAGGCCGTTGGACTGAAGTCCGATCAGGTGGGTGTGGAGGGCAAGTTGCCTTCCATCGGCGCGGATAAGAAGCCGATCGATATCACCGCCTGATTATCGGATCAGGTATCCATATATGGCGAACCCCCTCCATTCGGCATTGCCGAATGGAGGGGGTTCGCCATATATGGATACCGCGAGCGTGTTCTTCGAACCGCTTCGACACAAGTACCACGCGTTCCGCAACTGCTGGTATGCTAGTCAGTTGTTCAAAACGTTTCATGGACAGTGTTGTGTTTTGAGCATGCCTCTTTAGCTCAGATGGCCAGAGCGGCCGCCTTGTAAGCGGCAGGTCGTCGGTTCGATCCCGACAAGAGGCTCGTTGCGCGGGAAAAAAGCGTATCATGGTAATGGGGATGCGCGGATGCTCCCGCGCATAGCAAGTCTTACTTTGAGTAAGTTCTCCAGGAGCCTTCCCCCAACTTATGGCTTCCTGGAATGAGGGCGGAGCGTCCCCCAACCAGCTCCGCGCCTTCCAGGGGGGCGGGACATCCCCTTCTCTCCCGCCCCCCTTTTTCTTTTGCCTTCAAGCTTCTGGAACGAAAGCGGCGAGGGAATGATGTGCGTGCCGAGACCGTAAGCTTGACCGAACGGCCTTGAGCGCGTCACGGCGCATATATCATGCTCTCGCCGCGCATCACTCAACAAGCATCCGAGCAGGTATGGTAACGGTGGCTTGTGAACATGCCAAGCGAACCAGGCCAGCCGTTACGATGGTGGGCGGTAACTATTCACAATCAGGAAGAGATGGACATGGCACGGCGTTGGACCCCGCAGCGGTTTGTTACACTGCGTCGCATCCGCGTAATCGCTTGCGTCATAGCGCTCACGGCGGCGATGGTGGGATCGTTCGCCTTCACCGCACGCAAATCGGTGGCCCTCAACGTCAACGGCAAAACCACGCAGGTCACCACCTACGCCATGACCGCAACGCGTCTGCTGCAGGAACAGGGCATCGACGTCAAATCCCACGACATTGTGACCACGTCATCCGGTGACCGCCTCGCCGACCACGCCGTGGTCACCGTACGCTCCGCCTATCAGACCACGATCAATATCGACGGCACCGAGGTCCCTTTCTGGACCGTGGCAACCAGCGCCGACCAGCTGCTGGGCTTTTTCAAGGAGAACAACGCCCAGGCCAAGAAAATCACGGTGGATATCAATAACGTCTACAACCAGCTCACCGGTGGCCTGGTCATCAATCAGGCCGGCCCAGTGACGGTTATCGCCGACGGCAAAACTTCCGAAGCCCCCAACGGCAAGCTGCCGGCCGCCTCCATCCTTGATTCCAAGGGCATCGTGCTGGGTAAGGAAGACCGCGTCAGTGTGGAGAAGGACGGCAATCAGACCATTCTGCGCGTCAAGCGCGTGACCCATGGTGAGGAGACCCGCACGGTTTCCATTCCGTTCGACACCCAGACCATCATCGACCCGAATCTTGACGAGGGCCAGACCGAGGTTCGCCAGCAAGGCGAAAACGGCGAGAAAACCCAGGTGTATAGCGTCACGTATGTGGATGGCGTGGCCGAATCAGAGACGCTGAAATCCGAAACCATCACCAAAATGGCCATCGACCAGATCATCGCCGTGGGCCCGGCCAAGCCGAAAACCGATGAGAATTCCAACAATTCCGACAGCTCCTCTTCCGATTCAGGAAACTCTGGAGACTCCAATGGTTCCAAGGATTCGGATACCAATGCGGATTCCGGCTCGAATGAGTCCGGCAAGGACGATTCCTCATCCAACGGTAATTCCAATAACTCCAACAGCGGCAATAATTCGAATTCCGACAGCGATAATCCTGGCAATAACAACTCGAATAGCAACAGCGGTTCGAACAATTCCGGGAACAATGGCAATACGAATGATTCCGGCAATAATTCCAATAATTCGGGAAACAACTCCAACAGCAACAGCTCCGACAACAACGGCGGCTCCAGCAACACCACGCCATCCGGACGCCTCTGGCACCCGACCGTAGCACAGGCGCAATCCTATGCGGCCGGCGCCGCGGCGCAGCGCGGGTGGACCGGAGCGGATTGGGATGCGCTGGTGAAGCTCTGGAACCGTGAATCGGGATGGAAGTGGTATGCCGAAAACAAGTACTCCGGCGCTTATGGCATTCCACAGTCATTGCCAGCCAGCAAAATGGCGGTATTCGGAGATAATTATCGCGATGACGGCGCTGTGCAGATCGATTGGGGCCTATGGTATATCGCGCAGCGCTATGGCAGCCCTTCCGCGGCATGGCAGCATTCCGAAGAAACCGGCTGGTACTAAAGGCTGGCACCCAGACCGCACAGGCACTCAACACCGCACCGATCGCAAGGAATGATTCTTATGACTGACACCGACATCACCACTGGCCATCTGCTGGGAGCAGCGGATATCCGCCGTATCGCCGATGAGGCTGGTGTAAGCCCGACCAAGAAGTTCGGACAGAATTTCGTTATCGATCCGGGCACGGTGCGCCGTATCGTGCGCGAGGCCGGCGTCACCGGCACCGATCATGTGATGGAAGTCGGCCCTGGTTTGGGCTCGCTTACGCTGGCGATTCTCGAAACCGGCGCTGCGATGACCGCGGTGGAAATCGACCCTCCGCTGGCCGAGCGGCTGCCCAGCACCGTTGCGGAATTCATGCCTGAGGCCGCGGACCGACTGAAGGTGGTCAATAGGGATGCATTGACCGTCACTGCGGACAATGTGCCGGATTTCAATGGCGATGAATCCTTCACGCTGGTGGCTAATCTGCCTTACAATGTGGCGACCCCGATTCTGCTCACCTTGCTGGAGCGTTTCGATAACCTTGGCTCATTCCTGGTCATGGTGCAGAAGGAGGTCGCCGATAGGCTTGCGGCCAAGCCCGGCTCGAAGATCTACGGCACTCCGAGCGTGAAGCTCGCATGGTATGGCACGGCCGAACGCGTAGGCACGATTGGCCGTAATGTGTTCTGGCCTGCACCGAACGTGGATTCCGCATTGGTCAGATTCACCCGATTCGCCGCCGACGACCCCGCCAATCCTGCGGTAGGCGGGCATGCCCCGCAACGTGAGCTGGTGTTCCAGCTGATCGACGCCGCATTCGGCCAGCGCCGTAAAACATTGCATGCGGCATTGAAGCATCTGGTCCCCGCTCAGGCCTTCGAGGCCGCCGGCATCGACCCGACCCGTCGTGGTGAAACGTTGACGGTCACCGAGTTCGCCGCTTTGGCCGCTGCGGTGCAGAGCCAGAATGCCAGGCCCGAAGATGAGGCGAAATAGAGCATGACCACGATTGAAGCAGATCCGATAGTGGAGGAGTTCTACATCCAGCGTCTTGAACAGGCGCAATCGTTGACCGTTCGCGTGGACTGCCCGGCCAAAACCAATCTCACGCTTGAGGTGGGATCCACGCACGCGGAATGGGGTGGCCGCCATGCCTTGGACACAATCTATTGCGCGGTAGGCGTATACGACACGGTGACCGCCACGGCGAAGGCCCCCGGCACCGGGTTCTCCCTAGACCTTGAAGGCGCCCATCTGGGCGATCTGGCCGCTTCAAGCAGCGACATGCGGCGCAATCATGCTGTTCTGGCATTGTTCGCCATGGCACGGGCCGCCCATCGCGAACCGGATGTGGCGCTCACCATCACCAAGCGCATCCCCGTGGGCGCCGGCCTGGGCGGCGGTTCCGCCGACGCCGCAGCGGCGATTCTGGCCATCAATCGGCTGTGGGAGCTGAATTGGCCGATGAATCGACTGCGTGCAATCGCGGCCACTTTGGGTGCTGATATGCCGTTCTGCCTGACCGGCGGACTGGCCCATGGCACTGGTTTCGGCGAACAGATTGAAGACATCGAGGCCGGAAGCGACCTCGCACGCAAACTCGAAGCGCAGGGATTCGTGGGCGAAGTACTGGTAGGCGCGTATCACGCGCAACTCAGCACTCCGGAGGTGTATCACACCTTTGATGCGGTAGGCGCCGGCAAGGGCGACCGCAATCATCTGCAGGCCGCGGCAATCAGTCTGCATCCGCGCAGCGGCCAAGCCATCGAGGCGGCGCTCGAGGCCGGGGCACGCCACGCATTCGTCTCCGGCTCTGGCCCGTCGGTGGTGGCTTTTGCGCCGGATGACGCAACCGCCCAACACATCATCGATGTTTGGAGGCGGAGGGATGCAGCCGACCGCATCATTCGAGCCAAGGCCCCGGTCACACCGATAATCGGCGTCACCCAGTGACGCTAATGTAGCAACAAGCCTCTTGTGAGTGAAGGAAGTTAAACGATGCCGCAACAGATTGACGAACGCCAGGCCCGCAAACGTTATGTACGCCGCCGCCAAACCGTCGTATTTTCCATCAGTGGCGTGGTGCTGGCGGTCGCACTGGTCATCGCCCTGCTGTTCAACTTCCATGTGGGAGGCTTGGGCTTGGTGTCCACGCCTCTGGCCGAGCCGAACTTCGGCAACCCGGCACCGTGCGCGGTGAAAGGCGAGGACGGCAAAGCCAAGTATGTGCCGAACGCAACCGTCGGCGTCCGCGTGCTGAACGGTACTTCCCACTCCCAGTTCGCCGCAGCTGTGAGCAACGCATTGGGCGTGCGCGGATTCGACATGCAGGAAGCCGGCAACTTCTCCTCCACCAATGTGGAACGAACCACGATCTACTTCGGCAAGAACGCCATCAATCAGGCCTACACGGTGGCCGGCAACTTCACCGATGCCACGATGATCATGACCACACGCGAGGATCAGCTGGTCGATGTGGTGCTCGGCGCTACGTTCAACGATCTGAAAGATGAAAAGCAGTCCCCGCAGGAGGGTAAGGAGATCACCGATATCGAAGGCTGCCAGGCCGCTGATAAGATGACCAATCTCACGGCCGACACCAACCATAATGCGTATCCGGCACAGTGATTCGTTAGTCATATGACCAGAAAGAGGCAGCCTATGGCTGCCTCTTCTTTTGCTACCGACCCTATTATCGGAATCGGCCCTTGGCCGATAGATTTTTCCGCAGGCGTATGCCTGCTCCCTTCTCTCCCTCCGTCATCGCTTCGCGATGCCACCTCCCTCATCAGAGGGAGGCAATTCAACGGCATCGATGCTGGTTATTGCTGGATTTCGGCGTACCAGCGTTTGAGTTCGGCCACGGCCACATCATGGTCCACCGGGCCGTTATCCAAGCGGTATTCCAGCATGTGCTTGTAGGCACGGCCGATCATCGGACCGGGCTCCAGGCCCAGCAGCGCCATGATCTCGTTGCCATCCACATCGGGGCGAATCGCGTCGAAGTCTTCCTTCTTCTTCAGTTCGCGCACACGCTCTTCCATCTCATCCATCGCATGCGCGAAAATCGCGGCCTTACGTTTGTTCTGCGTGGTGGCATCGGCACGGGTCAAGCGATTCAAGCGCTCATACAGATGGCCTGAATCCTTCACATAGCGTCGGACCGCTGAATCGGTCCACGGCTCATCCACATAGCCGTGGAACCGCAAGTGCAGGTTGACCAGCTCGGAGACGTCTTCCACCAGATGGTGGTCGAAACGCAGCGCCTTCAGACGCTTGCGGGTCATCTTGGCGCCTACGGCATCATGATGATGGAAGCTCACCTTGCCGCCCGGCTCGAATCGGCGGGTCTTCGGTTTGCCGATATCATGCATCACCGCGGCCAGACGCAGCGTCAGATCAGGGGCTGGCACCGGGCCGTCTGGTCCGGTTTCCAGAGCGATCGCACGCTCCAGCACCATCATCGTATGTTCGAACACATCCTTATGACGATGGTGTTCGTCAATCTGCAGCTGCAGGGCCGGGATCTCCGGGAACACGATGTCGGCCAAGCCGGAATCCACCAATGCCTCAAGACCTGCGCGAGGCCGGTCGGAGAGCAGCAGTTTGGTCAGCTCGTCACGCACACGCTCGGCGGAGACGATCTCGATGCGGTCGCGCATCGACGTGATCGCATCGGCGGCATCCGGAGCAATGCTGAAGCCCAGCTGAGCCACGAATCGCACCGCACGCATCATACGCAACGGATCATCATCGAATGACTGACGTGGGTCCACCGGCGTGCGCAATACGCCTTTGGCCAGATCATTCGCACCACCGAACGGATCCACGAATTCCAGATCCGGCACACGCAGCGCCATGGCGTTCACGGTGAAATCACGACGGGAAAGATCACCTTCGAGCGTGTCGCCGTAATTGACTTCCGGCTTGCGTGAATCAGGATCGTAGGTGTCCGAACGATAGGTGGTGACCTCCACCTTGACTTCGGTGCCGTCGGCACGCCGGCGCATGGCACCCAAGGTGCCGAATTTGCGACCCATATCCCAAAAACCGTCATGCCCCCAGCGGCGCAGAATCGGTTCGAACTGCTCGGGTTTGGCAGACGAGCAGAAGTCAAGGTCATGACTGCGCCTATGGAGCAGCAGGTCCCTGACCGGACCGCCTACCAGCGCCAGCTCATACCCCTGTTCCTTGAACAGTCGGCCAAGTTCGATCGCCTCGGGCCACACTTCGAAATCCAATGGGCACCTTCCCCTATGTGGACGTTTTTCTGCCCTCCTAGCATACCGTTACCCCACCTGCACACGGGATTGAGTAAGGTGGAAAGCATGATTACGCCCGCTGACCTTGCCCACATGCTTGGGCAAACACCCAATGCCGCGGGCAACCATACCCAAGACCAGCTGCTGTATACCTCGCAAACTCCGCAGAATTCCGCCGATTTCGAGGTTTTCGGCCCGGTTGCGAACAACGATGAGCAGCAGTCCGTCATGCCGACTCCGGCCACCGTGTTCGGCATGAAAGCCACGGTGACCATCGCCACGCCGAACGAAACCATCGCAGGACAGACCGACGGCATCGCCGCTGAAGCCGGCACGGACACCATGACCGGTCTCGTCGTCGCAGCAGCGGCAACCCCTGCAACAACGGCACCGGCCGCCACGCCGACTCCGGCCACCGTGTTCGGAGGCAAGACCACAGCACCGGCTAAGCCAATCCAGCCAGTTGAAGAGCCAGTATCCGAAGCTGCGCCTCAGGCCAATGCACCGGCCAATGCCGTACCCGAAACTAGTCCAGCATCCGATATATCTCGTCCGATTACTGACTCGGCCGATGAATCCGCTCAACACGATGCTCCTGCAACGGCAACTGCGCCTCGGCAACAGTCTCCGGCACCGTCTCCCACCGTATCCGCGGCGGCGGCAATGCGCGCTATCGCTGCTGCGACTATGCACGTGGAACCACCGCAAACCAAAACGGCTCAACCGGCACGAATCGCTCCTACCGGACCGACCCCGGCCATGATGCCGCAACGACGCACCTCCGAAGGCCCCACCACGTTCGCATCGTTGGATGCGCAGGAACTGCCCGTAGTGCGCGAATATTCGGCCGGCGGCCTTATTTTCGACGACCAGAACCGCGTGGCCATCATCGCCCGCCATTCCCGCTCCGGGCATCTCGAATGGTGCCTGCCCAAGGGACACATCGAAAAAGGCGAGACTCCGCAGCAGACCGCAGTGCGCGAGGTACATGAGGAAACCGGCATTCTGGGCGAGGTCATCGATTCCATCGCCACCATCGACTACTGGTTCACGGGCACCACGCAGCGTGTGCATAAGCTGGTGCATCATTTCGCATTGCGGCAGACCGGCGGTGAGCTCACGGTGGAAGGCGACCCGGATCATGAGGCCGAGGATGCCATCTGGGTGCGTTTCGACGATTTGGATGATGTATTGAGCTACCCGAACGAACGTAAGATCGCGTGGTTGTACGCCAAAAAGAAGAACAGGCAGGCAAACGAGTGAACCTACCCGCAATCAAACATCGCCCGCATCATGGCGGGCGTTTTGCACATGCCATTGTCGCAATGCTGGCGGCCGGTGCGATGCTATTGGCGCCGGCCGCTTGGGCTGATGAGTCCAATACCACCGATGATTCAAGCTCGGCGCAAACCCAACAGGCACAAAGCTCGCAGTCAAAAAGCGGCAAGCCCGCCGAGACGCTGACCATCGCGCAAAGCACACCCATCGTCACCGCTTCCTCCGGCTTCCACCTACAGGTGATCGTGACGAACAATAGCGACGTCGACGCGCCTGCAGGCACACTTGCGGCGGCAACCAACGCATTGTTCACGTTCGCATCTCGGTCCGATATGCAATCCTGGGCCGAGAACGGCACGAACATCCCCACGCCAAATCCATTGGGTTCGGTGGATGTGCCAGCCATCACAGCCGGCAACAGCACAACCGTCACACTTGACGTGGCTGCCGACCAACAGGCGCTTGCCGCAATACGCAACTGGGGTCCCAAACCGCTGACCATCGCTTATATTGCGGGCAATACACGGTCCATCATGCACAGCTTCCTCACCCGTTCCTCTGATGGATTAAGCACTGCGCAAACCCCTGCCATGAACCTGACGGTGGCCATGCCGCTGACTTCCGGGGATTGGCAGACCAATGAGACGGCGATCACCAATCTCATCGAGGAAACCGATTCGACCAGCTCGTCATCGCCGGCATCCGGCAAGGCCCAGGAGTCCACTGAGTCGAACGGCACCTCGAATACCAAGAGCGAGGAAACCGAGAACGGCGGTGCCGCTACGTCAGCCGAGCAGAGCAGCGAGCCTTTGCTGCTGAGCGCCGAAAGCATCGCCCAGACCAAGGCGCTGGAACAGACCGTGGCCAAGCATCCACGCCTGCAAATCGTGGCCGATCCACTCTACCTGCAGGAATCCGGCAGCAAACCGACGATAGCTGGTGTGATGCAGCCGGCCGACTTCGATATCACTGCATATGCCGCGATCAACAACGCCTCGGCATATACCAACGCCGGTGTCACCGATGCACAGTGGACCGCCAAGAATGCCCAGACCATCTATGCCGCGGCCGGTAACGCCACCGACGCACCGGACACGTACGCCTGGCAGGGCTCTGCGGATTGGACCATGGACGCCCTGACCAAAGCCCGCGCACAAGGCTATTCCACGGTAATCGCCGGTGCTTCATTCGACAACGAGCAAACCGATACCGTGCACACCGGCACCTATGTAATCAACACCACCGCCGGCGATGTGACAGTGCTCAAGGAACAGTCCGAATTGGGCACGTTGGCGCATGGACAGGCCACCAGCAAGGAGGCCACCGCCGAAACCAGTGATGCCGGCAGACTGGCCCGCCTGATGGCGCAGAGCGCCTTCTATCAGATGGAACAGCCTTACACCACGCGTAATCTGCTGATGACCTTCACCCGCACCAACTCCTCCGGATGGATCGATCAGGTGATGAGCGCTCTCGAACAGGCATCTTGGTTGAATCTCACGGATTTAAGCACTATGGCGAACACCGACCCCTACCATGTGAGCGATTCGGTGAACCAAAGCACGGATTCCCCCGACACTTCCGCCACGCAGACGGTGCTGAATCAGCTGACCGCCAGCCGTCAAGGCATTCTGCGGCTCGCCAGCTCGATTCTCAAGGAGCGCATCCAATCCGATGACATCGTCTCGCTCGATCCCCAGACACTGGCGCGACGCGACGCGGACAGCACCATCAATCATGGCAATGACCCCAAGCAATGGCTCGGCAGCCTGCTTACCGTCCACGACGGTATGGCGTTGCGCGCACTCACCGGTTCCGGGCCATCCGGGAGTCACCAGCGCATGGCCCAGGCTGCGCAAAACTTGTCCGATACATTGCTGGGCAGTGTGAGCATCACACCGTCCGAACCGGTTTCCGTGTTCAGTGAATCCGCCAAAATGCCAATCACCGTCAGCAATACATTGCCCTATGCCGTAAGCGTTAAGGTCAATTCGATCACCGACTCGATGCAGATCGTCACCTCACGCACCAACGATGTGGTAATCCCGGCCCACGGTGAGGCACAGGTGGCATTTACCATCCGCGTCTCCACATCGGGTTCCGCCGTGGCTCATGTGTCATTGTCCGATCGCCAAAACGTGGCGTTCGGCAATACGCAGGACACGACCATCACCAGCGTGCTGCGTATCAGCGATGCCAGCGGCTTCATCATCATCGGCTTCGCCGTGCTCTTGGGACTTGTGGGATTGTGGCGCCAGTTCAACCGTAAGAAGGATCCGGACGAATGAGTTCTACCGTAGGCCGTAATTCCCTGATCATGGCTTCCGGCACTGCGGCCTCCCGTGTGACCGGTCAGATTCGAACGATTCTGCTGGCCGCCGCCATGGGCACCACAGGTCTTGCCGCAAACGCCTATCAGGCCGGTTCGATGATTCCGCAGGCCGTCTTCACGCTGGTGACCGGCGGTATTTTCAACGCCGTGCTGGTACCGCAGATCGTCCGCACCCTCAAGGAAAAAGATGCCCAGGAACGATTGAACCGACTGATTACGCTGGCCATCGTGATCCTGTTGGCGGTTACGGTTCTGATGGGAGCCGCCTCTCCCCTGCTGACGCGTCTGTACGTTGGCGGCAATGACGCTCAGATGATCGCGCTGACCACCGCGTTCACGCTCTGGTGCATGCCGCAGATCTTCTTCTATGGACTGTATACGGTGCTTGGGCAGATTCTGGCGGCGAAAGATCACTTCACCGCATATGCGTGGAGTTCCACCGGCGCCAACGTCATCAGCTGCGCAGGCTTCACTGTCTTCATCCTGCTGTTCGGCAAAGCCAATGAGCAGCCACTTGATTTTTGGACAGGTGGGACGATCATGCTTACCGCCGGCACCTGGACGCTAGGAGTGGCGTTCCAAGCGCTGGTGCTGTTTATTCCTCTGATGCGTCTCGGATTCAAATACCGCCCGCAGTTCGGTTTGACCGGCTTCGGATTGAAGGCGATGGGACCTGTTGCATTGGGTTCGCTGGGCGTGGTCGTAGTCACTGAGATCGCCGGTATTATTCAGACCCGTATCGCCACGTTGGCGCCGATTCGCGCGCATGAGCTAACTGGCGCCAGCCTGTTCGATATCGCCGGCAACGCCACCTATCAGAATGCGTATACGCTATTCATCCTGCCGTACTCGTTGATTGCGGTGTCCGTATCCACCGCCATGTTCCCGAAAATCTCGCGTTCCATCGCCGAACATGATCTGGGCGAAGCTCGCAACGATCTCATCGACGCCATGAAGAACGTCACCTTACTGGTCATGTTCTTCGCCGTAGCCATGATCGTCTATCCCGAGCCGATTATTCGCGCCCTGCTTCCATCGGTTTCCATGAACGAGACGATGCTGATTTCGTACGCATTGATCATATTGTCAATCGGGTTGCCGATAGTCTCCGTCAACTTGCTCATTCAGCGCACGTTCTATGCATTCGAAGATGGCTGGCATCCGTTCCTGTGCAATGTCATTAACTCAGGATGCATGATCGTCGTCATGGTTATTGGTCTGGTTGTGCTTCCGCCACAGTATTGGGTCCTGTCCAATGCCGTTGCGGTTCCGCTCGGATCGGCGATAGCGATCCCGTTGACGTTGCTGATGCTGCGTAAAACGTTCCATGGCTACATTGGGCTGAAAACCTATGGAGTGATGGGGCTGAAGACGCTGGCGGCAGCAGGTATCGCGGGCGTGATCGTCTGGCTGCTGAAGAGTCCTATTGTGAGCCTGTTCCAGGCTGATATTCAGCCGGCCAAGCATATGGATGGCGGCCTCTTCCATGGGCCGACTCTCAACGATCCGTCGATCGATCCCGGTGGCGGCCATATGCCTTGGCTGGCGGCCTTGGGCATCTGCATCGTGCTGACCATCGTTCTGGCCGCAGTATACGTGGCCATGCTTTGGCTGCTTCGCACCAAGGAATTGAAGGATCTCGTATCTCCGATACTCGCGCGATGGGGCGTAAGCCGCACATCTGCTGCACCTCATGCCGAAGATGGTGTTTCACCTAATGAAACACCGCAGGAAATCACTCCTGAGAAGGACTTCTCTCAGGCCATCCCCACAGATAGAATGTCAAAGACAATTCCAAGCAACAACCGTATGGAGTCGGACACACCTATGAAACCGCAACTGGGCGATACCATTCTCAATCGATACACACTGGTGTCATTGTTGCGCGAAGAACCCGGCATCGAAGTGTGGAAGGCCAATGATCGAATTCTGGCCAAAGACTGCCAGCTGTATCTGGTCTCCAACCAAGAGCAACTGACCACGATTAATGAGATCGCTGGAACGATCACCGCCACGCGCCCCGAGCATTTCGTCCCGGTGCTGAAATACCGCAGGCAGGACGATGTGCTGCTGGTCATCACTCCTGTGGACAGCGGCAAGTCATTGACCGAATACCTGGCCGGCAAAGCCACAGCTCCTCTGAGCTACGCTGCAATGCGTTCAATCATCGGCGAATTGGCGGAAGCGGTTCGTCCGATGCTGTTCGGCGTCACCAACCGTATTGTGCTGAACACCGATACGGTCCGCATCACCAATAAGGGCATCGAGATTACGGATGCACCGTTCTCCCCACTGCTTGCCGATACGTCCGGCGCCACCGTTGACGATGACGGCTCAGAACGCCATGCCGTGCGCCAGCTTGCCGCATTGCTGTATGCCATGCTCTTGCGTGAACGCAGCCATAAGAACACGACATTCAGCCTTGCCGCATTGCCGCAGGACACTCCAGGCGAGTTCCAGGTCATCTGCAAGCGAGGCCTTGAACTGTTCGATAACGACGAACTCACCCTGCCGATGGCCTCTCTGGCCGAACTCGATGCTCTTCTCGGCGATTGGAAGCCTCTGCAGGAGCTTGAGGATACTGATATCGCATTGCCTATCACCGCTGGAGAATGCTCCATCGTCCGCGCGCAGTTCGGCGATATCAACACCAAGGCTGAATTCGCCACCGTCCCGGATTCCCTCATCACCAGTAAGCAACTGCCTGAGTTGGCCATTACGCAAGCCGGACCGGTAGTGGACAAGCCCGGCCAGGATGGCACCGATGACCAAGGCCGTCATCTGTTCGACTTCAAATTCTCCGACGCCTGGAATGCCGAAAATCTTTCCGGCGACGATACTGCCGACTGGTTCAATGATTTAAACGCCGGTGTTGCAGGCGCATTTGCCGGCAATTCCCACCCGACCATGCCCATTGCCGATCCCGCCGGCGAAACTACAAGCCGTATCCCGGTATACGATGCCGGCGGACGTGAAATCCAGCCCGGTGAGGAGTCCTTGCGCGCCTTGGAGGAGGAGCAGGCCCGCATTGCAGAAGTGGCCGCAGTGCCGCCAAGCTATGATCCGAAGAATCCACCGGTCAAGGGCGGCACTGAAGACGACCATCTGCCCAACGAGAACCTGTTCGGCAGTTTCACCACCAAAGTGGTGGCACTCATCGTCGCCCTTGTAGTGGTGGTCGCCGCTGGATTCTGGGCATGGAGCGCGTTCCAGAAGAGCGGCGTCGACCCCGCTGATGCCACCGATACAACCAAATCCGCGAATGGCGAATGGCCGGACGTGAATATGAACGAGGTGCCTTTCGGCGATCAGAACCCCTCCAATGCGGATTCCTCAAGTTCCGCTGACGCATCGACGAATTCATCTGGCTCCTCTGAGGCTACGCAATCCGGCGATTCCAACGGCGCTTCGTCGTCTTCGTCAAATACGAACAAGTCGGATTCGTCGTCATCGACCAGCACTGAGAAGTCTCAGAAAAAGTCCACCGTCAAGAAGGTTGTGGAGGACCGTTCGGTTAAGTCCGTGCCCAAGCCACATGTGACCAATACCACGGCCTATACGATTTCCAACGCGAACTTCGTGTCCAACCCCGGTGGCCAGTCCGGCTACGGGTACACGCTGCATCTTGATCAGCCGCATGATGTGTCTCGTATGATCATCACCATCCGCAGCTCGGGCGGCAAGGGTTATATCCGTGCCAACACCACTGGCAATCCATCCGAAGGTGAGGAGATGGCGTCCTTCACCTTTGCCGAAGGTGGCACCACCGAAGTGAAGTTCAGCAAGTCCATCACCACACAGGATCTGATGCTCTGGGTGCCGATGGGCAGCCTGCCTCAGAACCAGCTCTACATCGTCAAGGTAGAAGTCTTCTGACCTTTACCGACGCATTCGCAGCAATTGCCCTCCCTTCGTGGAGGGCAATTGCTATATGGGGGGCCAACTCCTGTACAGGAAGCAACCAAGCATGCTATTGCTTTGGGCCGAAATTGTGGAGGGGCTGACGCATCTCACCCGTATGATGGTGAACCTAGGATATTGAAAACTCAAACGTATGTGGGGAGAGACCATGGCACACAACGTCATTATTATCGGCTCTGGTCCGGCTGGCTATACTGCGGCCATCTACCTGGGCCGTGCAGGCTTGGACCCGGTGATGGTCACCGGTGCGCTGACCCCGGGCGGTCAGCTGGTGAATACGACTGAGGTCGAAAACTTCCCCGGATTCCCGGAAGGCGTCATGGGTCCGGAGCTCATGGATAACATGCGCGCCCAGGCCAAACGATTCGGTACCGAATTCATTGCCGATGACGTGACCGCCATCGAATCTGCAGGTTCGGATGATGCACCGCTGTATCGTTTGGCATTGTCTGATGGTGAGACATTGGAAACCCGCGCGGTCATCATCGCGACCGGTTCCAATTTCCGTAAGCTTGGCGTGCCGGGCGAGGTGGAACTCTCCGGCCACGGTGTCTCCTACTGCGCCACCTGCGATGGCTTCTTCTTCCGTGATAAGCCAATTGTGGTGGTCGGCGGCGGTGATTCCGCGTTCGAGGAGGCTCTGTTCCTCACCCGTTTCGGCTCTTCTGTGACGTTGATTCACCGTCGCGATGAATTCCGCGCCTCGCAGATCATGGTGGATCGCGCCAAAGAGAATCCGAAGCTCACGCTGCTGACCAATACCGTGGTCACGGAAATTCATGGCACGGAAACCGCGCCGGCTGCACCTGCCCTCAGCCTTGGAGGCTTGGCGCTCAACCCCAAACCGCAGGTAAACGTGAGCGGCGTTTCGCTGAAGAACACCGTGACTGGTGAAACCGCCGAACTCGAAACCGCTGCGGTATTCGTGGCCATTGGTCACACGCCTGCCACCGATTTTGCCGCCTCTGTGGCCTCACGCGATGAGGATGGGTACATTATCGTGGATGGTGCCAGCACACGCACCAGCACCCCAGGAATCTTCGCTGCGGGCGATTGCGTGGACCGCGTCTACCGTCAAGCTATCAGCGCCGCCGGCATGGGTTGCCGTGCCGCCCTTGATGCGCAGGAGTATCTGAGCGAGTAACGTAACCGCTCTGCCGCTATAGCAGACTAAGAGGCTGACTTTCCATGGAGTCAGCCTCTTTCCGTATTGCGAACATACTTGCCGCGGTATCATTCAGTCCTTGGCCAGCGACCAATCGATGACGTTCATGATCTCCCACGTCGCCAACATGAACGTCATAGTCATAACCACACCTCTTCAATTCCATGAAGACGATGCTTTGCATCTGATCGAAACACATACTATTGGTGATTCCCGGCGTGCGGCACCGCATCACCCATCAGTTGTTCCAGACGAAAAACCGGTTGAGCAAGCTTCAGAAGGCTCACTCAACCGGCAATTGCCGCAAATCAGTACTGCCGAATCACACCCACCGGGACTTCGAGTCATCACTGCCCGACTGATTCGGTACCAGCAACTTCAGGATGCGATCCATGTCTTCCGGGGAGGAGAACACGATTTCGATGCGTCCATGCTTGCTGCTGCCTTTGATCGAGACCTTGGTATCGAAATGATTCTCCAGGCTTTGCTGCACGGCGGAGCCGGCCCATGGATTGGTCTTGGACTTCTTCGGCTTCTTCGGCTGCTCCCCCGAGGCGATCTTCATCGCCACGATCTCCTCTGTGCTGCGCACAGACAGACCTTCGGAGATAATGCGGGAAGCCAGCTTGTCCATTTCCTCCGGATTGCTCAGGCCCAGCAGGGCACGAGCATGACCGGACGATAGCACACCGGCGGCGACCTTCTTCTGCACTGCGGCAGGAAGGTTCAGCAGTCGCAGCATGTTGGCGATTTGTGGGCGGGACTTGGAGACCGACTTGGAGAGCTGCGCTTGGGTCAGGCCGAACTCATCAATCATCTGCTGGTAGGCGGCTGCCTCTTCAAGAGGATTCAACGCCACGCGATGCAGGTTTTCCAGCAATGCGTCGCGCAGCATGTCATCGTCAGCAGTGGTCTTGACGATGGCTGGAATGGTCTCCAAACCAGCCAACTGAGACGCACGCCAACGACGCTCGCCCATAATCAACTCATACGGGCTGTCCAGATGACCAGAGAACGGATTGGTGGAGGCCTCCTTGCTCTTGGTCTTAGCCTCGGCAATCTGCTCAGCCGGGCGCTTACGCACCACGATGGGTTGCAAGACACCGACTTCCTTGATGGAAGCGGCCAGTTCGTTGAGCTCATCCTCATCAAAGATGGTACGCGGCTGATGTGCGTTCGGACCGATGTCGTTGAGCTTCAGTTCCGCCAAATAGCCGCCCTGCACCGGCTTCAGCTCGCTCTCACCATTCTTGACCTTATCGGAAGCGGAAGCCTTTGCGGCCTTTAATGTTTCACGTGAAACATTTTTGCCGGCCGCCTTCGGAAGGTCCGATACCGGCAGCTGAGGCTGTGGGGCATCCGAACCGAAGAACAAATCACTCGGGTGAGCAATATCATCCAAAGCGGGCATGGCTGCACGCTTGGCCATGTTTTTCTTCACATTGGTCGAGGCTTTACCTGGCGTCGCCACGGAGGTTGCCGCCGAAGCCAACACCTTGGATGCGGACTTGGTCTCAGCGACCTTCTTGGCGTTTTCGGGAGACTTCGCCTTCTTCTCGACGGTCTCCTCCCCCGGCAAATCAGGAAATAGTGCGCCGAGGCCCTTGCCCAGTCGTGATTTCGATGACATTATTTCCTCCTCGCATCAAGAGCGTCGAGTACATGCTGGGAGCGTCCAGCAATTTCCAGTGCGGCTTCACCGTAAGCGATGGCACCCAAACCACGTGGATCGTATGCGATGACGGACTGAGAGAAGCTTGGCGCCTCCGAGATTTTCACGGACCGTGGAATCGTGGTATCCAGCACGATGTTCGGATAATGGCCCTTGACCTCGTTGAACACCTCCCTGCTGAGCAGGGTGCGACGGTCAAACATCGTGACCAGCATCGTGGAGACCAGCAATACCGGGTTGAAGTGATCCTGCACCAAGCCAATCGTATTAATCAGCTGGCCCAAACCCTCCAATGCGTAATACTCAGCCTGAATCGGAATCAGCATCTCCGTCACTGCACACATCGCATTGATGACCAGCAGACCCAGGCTTGGAGGACAGTCGATGAAGACATAGTCATAATGCTTTTCCGACTGACGAAGATACTGCTCCAAAGCCTC
Organism: Bifidobacterium cebidarum; assembly: GCF_009193305.1. GTDB lineage: Bacteria > Actinomycetota > Actinomycetes > Actinomycetales > Bifidobacteriaceae > Bifidobacterium > Bifidobacterium cebidarum. The sequence goes on from NZ_WBVS01000002.1 coordinate 30,092, forward strand.
CTTGAGCAGGGTATTACGATTCGGCATATCGGCGACCTCAAGTTCGGCACCACTTAAATCGATGGAAGCGGGCACCACATCCAATGTCGGGAAGTCAGGGCATACCGAAATCACATCTTCGATCGGGGACCGTCCTTCGAGGACGTCATAGGTGGAGGGGTCGCCGGAAGCATGCGGCACCCCCAATGCGGTGGAGGCATTACCCTGTGGATCCATGTCGATGACCAGAACCTGAGCACCATACTTGGCCATCGCTGCAGCAAGGTTCACGGTGGAGGTGGTCTTGCCGACACCGCCCTTCTGATTGGCAATGGCAATCAGACGTGTGCGCTTTGGCTTGGGGAATACGGCTTTTTGCAGAGCATCATATCGGGAACTTTCATCGGCCATCTGATTGCCGAGGCTAGACCCTTGCCCATCAAAAATACGATGAAGGGTTTCGGAAGCCGATTCAATCGTCTCCTCTTGATGATCCTTCGTGGCCATCGATCCTCCTTGCACTGATAATATTTCAAGTCTTGCCATTCACGTGGACAGATTACCGAGTTATCCACTGTTTTTGCAATCAGTGTGGATAACTGTGGATAAGTCAATGCCAAATCACGTAAAAACAGCGGTTGTCATGCACTTAAATCTTTGATTTTTCAACGGTTTTGAGGTTTGTCCACTATTTACCAGTAAAACTGTGGATAACTTATCCGCCTTGTGGAAAATGTGGATAAGTCAAACCGAACCGCTAGCGCTTATCCACAATCACGACATGAGTGGATTCCAAATTCGGGCCGACAGGGGCTTCCACCACCCGAGCGTTACGACCCCCAAAACGAGTAATCTGATCGGTTGCCTTATCCAACTCGATTTGCGCGGAACGCCCTTTGAGGGCAATCAGCTGACCGGAGGACTTCAACAGCGGAAGCGTCCATCCGGAAAGTTTGGTCATCGGAGCGACGGCACGACAGGTCACTACGGCAAACGGATGGGTCTTATGCTTGCGCACTTGCGCAATGACTTCATCGGAACGACCACGAATCAGCGTGACGTTCTTCAGACCCATGAGCCCGACGCATTCGGTCAACCAATCGATACGACGTTCCATCGGCTCAATCAACGTGAATTGATGATCAGGAAGACAAGCAGCTGCCACCAATCCAGGGAAACCACCGCCACTGCCGACATCAGCTACCGTCTTAAAACGAGCACCTTCCGTCGACTCGCGAACATAGGGCACGATGGCGGCGGAATTGAGAATATGCCGTTCCCAAATGATGTCCACATCACGCGGACCAATCAGTCCGCGAGGCTCGCCCTCGTCCTCCAGTTTCTTATGGAAGAGCTCGAGCTGCGGCAACGCATCACCAAGGACTTCAGCCAGAATTGGAGAACCCTCCAACTTGTCTGCCATGACCACTCCTCTTCTGTGTTTCACGTGAAACATCACACATGCAATGAGGCGTCGCGTGAGCGACGCCTCACCGGTTAATAAGTTCGATTCCTTGGTTCAGGACCGAATCACTCCTCGTCGAAATCCTCGACTTCGTCGGATTCCTCGCTCTTGTTCTTTACATACACAGTCACGTAACGATGAGGCTCTTCACCATGGGACCGAGACTTCAGACCTTCCTCACGAACCACATCGTGCACAACCTTGCGCTCGAATGAGTTCATCGGCTTCAAGTCGAATGGCTCGCCGGATTCCTTCACGGCATCGACGGCATCGAGAGCGATGTCGCGCAAGTGCTGACGCTTGCGCTTGAGGAAGCCGTCGACATCCACGATCAGATGAGAGCGTTCGCCGGTCTTCTGTTGCACAGCCAGACGGGTCAGCTGCTGCAATGCATCAACCACCTCTCCATTGCGACCAATCAGATGTTTGATATCAGTGTCATCGTCCGCAACAATCTGAACGGTCGGTCGGTTGTTGCGAATCCCCATTTCAATATCGCCTTCATAGTCGGCGATATCAAGCAGACCCTCGAGATAATCGGCGGCGATATCAGCCTCTTCGTTGAGCTGATCGATCGACTTCTCGTCATCCTGTGCCATACGGTACTCCTTCTACCAGGTTCTGAGTTTCAAGTCTAGGCCCTGTTCCCAAGAAACAAGGTCCGAAGTGTCGAATGTGCTCCATGTTTCACGTGAAACATGGAGCACATTCAGACCACGGGTTTGCTACTTACTTGCGCTTGCGCTTGCGCTGCGGCTGGACTCGCTGATAGCCCTTGGTGTCCTTATGCTCAGCGGCCTCCTTGGCCTTCTGCAGTTCCTCTTCCTCCAGAGACGGCAGACCGGCCTTTTCGCGGCGGGCGTTCTCGCGGCGGTGATCGCGCTTCTCCTTATCCTCGGCTGCCGGAGATCCCGGAGTCGGGAAGTAGGTCACCTGCCAGAACGTACGCAGCAAGTTGCAGACGTTGTTGGTCAGCCAGTAGACCAGCACGGCGAACGGCATGGTTACACCGGAGAAGATGTACATAATCGGGAAAATCCACAGCATCATCTTCTGCATGGATTCAGCCTGCTTGTTCATCGAAGCGGCTGCCATGTTGCGCTTCATGCTGAAATACTGCACGAACCATAGGCAGAAGCACATCAGGGCAACGAAGATGCCGATGACGATCTTGCCGGCGAAAGCGGCGGAGGTAAAGTTGTCGGTGACGCTGACGATACCAAACACATCGGTCTGGGTGAACTGCTTGGCGGTAGCCACATCGAACGCACCCAGCGGTTCCTTACGCACACCGTTGGCGATGTATGGAATGGCGGACAACGTATAGAACATGGCCATAAACACAGGGCCTTGAATCAGCATCGGCAGGCAGGACCCGGCCGGGTTGGCGTTGTTGTCCTGATAGAGCTTCATCATCTCACGGCTCTGGGCTTCCTTGGAGGCCTGATCCGTCTTGCCCTTGTACTTGTTCTGGATACGCTGCATCTTCGGGGCAAGCGCCTGCATCTTGCGCATCGACTTGATCTGCTTGTAGAACAACGGGAAGATGCAGATCTGCACCACCAACACCAGGCAGATGATGGCGAGAACCCACGAAACGCCGATCTCGTTCATGCCGAGCAGAACGAAGAAATCATGCACAAGCTTCAGAATCCACGTCTGAAGCCACTCGACAGGGGTCAGGAGTTTATAGAAGAATCCCCAGAATCCACTATCGAGAAGGAACTGATTTTGGTTGATCATCGATGGGCCTCTCCTTGGGTCGTGGCCAATGGTGTCAGTCGAGGTTCCTCATGAGCCTTCGACCAAGAAAATCTATAAAAAATCGAGTATTGCTGCGGCACGTCGTCTATTCCCCCGCGACTCCACGGCCTGCAGCGAAGCAATCGCAATACGGCGAGCACTCCCCCTTTGAAGGCGCCATACCGATCGAGAGCTTCAATGGCATAATTCGAGCATGACGGATAATACTTGCAACAAGGCGGTGTGTTCGCGGAAATATGGCGCTGGTACCAGCGCACACCGCGAATCATCACCGCCTTGATGGAAGTAGACATGTCACTTCGCCTTATGTGCCACAGCGGCAAAACACTTTGCGATCTGCTGATCCAAAGCATCGAACGAGGCTGAAGCCGCACTTGGCTTGGCGCGCAACACGATATCGCAATGTTCCGGGAGTTGGTGCTCATGCATCCTGGCCAGGACTCGGAACCTGCGTTTCACTGTGTTACGGGTAACCGCCTTACCCACGGATTTGGATACGGCCAAACCCAGGCGACGATGATTCGCCTGGTCGTCATGCTGTTCGTCGAGCACCAGATAATGCACGACGATATCTTTGCCACCGACTTTGCGTCGACGTTTCAATACTCCGACAAAGTCACGGTGGCTTTTCAGCCGTTCCACCTCTGTACTATGCCTGTGGCGCTGATCGCTCAGATCAGGCGGACAGGCTCTTGCGGCCCTTGGCGCGACGGCGGTTGATCACCGCGCGGCCGGAACGGGTGCGCATGCGCAGGCGGAAGCCGTGCTTCATGTGACGACGACGGTTGTTCGGCTGGAACGTCCTCTTCATATCAATGCTCCTAGGTCTATTTGGCAACGCTTCGCGCTGCCCTCACGTGAGTCAAGCTATACCAAAGTACTCTCAACCCTGGTCACAAGTCAAAATGAATCATGAGTTTTCACATTTCGACACAGTCGCCGCAACACGCCGAAAACCCTAGAAGTGGCGTAATATCAACCATTTCGCCGCCAAAGTTATCCACAAATTACATTCATGTTATTCACAATCCAGCATTTCCAACACGCAACACGGTGGATAACTTCCGCGGATAGGAGTAAACATTACCTATTGTTATCCATGTACGTTCGAGCAAGAAGAGGGGTCTGTATGGCTGGTTCATCTGCCGACCCCGCGGTCGAAGCAGCCCGCATCTGGTCGGATGCTCTCACCATGCTCAAACACAGCAGTGTGCTGTCCCCCAGGGAAAAGGGATGGCTCGAAGGCGTGGTTCCCGAAGCCGTGTTCGGTTCGACCATCGTGCTGTGCGTGGATTCCAATGATACGTTGCAGGCCATTCAGGGCAATCTCAACGAACAGCTGCTGCACACCCTGCAAACCGTAACCGGCATCACCATGTTTCCGGCCTTCAAGGTTGCGCCGAAGAACAGCAAGCCCGTGAATGCGCCTGCCCCGAAGCAGGTGAAGTCGCCATACCAAATGGAATCGGCACCAACTGTCGAGCAGTTCGGCCGGGATTCCTATGCCGGCAAGCATGCCGAGCCGGAGCCGAAGTATCAGGCACAGCCGGCGAACGAGCCACAGTATCCGGTGGGCGGTCAGAAGATGAACCGCGATCCGGAGACTCATCTCAATAAGAACTTTACGTTTGATTCCTTCGTGCCCGGCGATTCCAACCGTTTCGCCCGCACTGTGGCGTTGGCGGTGGCCGAGGGATCGGGCCAGGATTTCAATCCGCTGTGTATCTACGGTGGATCAGGTTTGGGCAAGACCCATCTGCTCAACGCCATCGGCAACTACGCGTTGGTCAAGGACCCGAGCTTGAAGGTTCGGTACGTGACCAGTGAGGAATTCACCAACGAATTCATTGACGCGCTGCAGAATCCGAACCAAAGCCAAGGTCAGATCGCGGCATTCAACCGGCGGTACCGCCAGGTCGACGTGCTGCTGATCGACGATATCCAATTCTTGGGCGGCAAGGAAGCGACGCTGGACCAGTTCTTCCATACGTTCAATTCCCTGCATCAGGCGAACAAACGCATCGTCATCGCATCCGATGTGGCACCGAAGAACCTGAAAGGTTTCGAGGCCCGACTGATCTCGCGCTTCGAATCCGGCCTGACCGTAGACGTCAAGCCACCGGATCTGGAGACGCGCATCGCCATTTTGCGCATGATCGCCTCGATCAACGGCTCCAAGATTCCCAACGATGTCTTGGATCTGATCGCCGAACGATTTACGGAGAACATCCGCGAACTCGAAGGTGCGTTGACGCGCGTCACCGCCGTGGCGTCGCTGAGCAACCAGCCGGTCACCCGTGCGCTGGCCGAGCAGACGTTGCAGGATTTCTTCACCACCGATGTGGAAATCAAGCCCACCGACATCATCGGTCAGGTGGCCAAGTACTTCCATCTGACTTTCGATGATCTGGTCGGCCGTTCCCGCACCAAGAACGTGGCATTGGCCCGCCAGATTGCCATGTATCTGGCACGCGAAATGACCAGCATGAGCCTGTTGGACATCGGCGAGGTGTTCGGCGGTCGCGATCACACCACGGTGATGCACGCCTACACCCGTGTGAGCGACGAAATGCAGCAGAAGCAGGAAATTTATAACTACGTTATGGAGCTCACCGTGCGTCTGAAGCAAAACAGCGACAAAGATCGCTGATATTCACGGCTGGGAGAATTCGTTTCACAGACCATTTTCGACACTTTTCTGCATCCTTGTACCGAAAAGCCCATTTTCCGTCGCTCAAACGCATTGTGCCAGACACGGGTATCATGCTGCCCCTGTAAGTGCGGCTGCCGCTGATCTCGCACTGCACAATCCCACCTTCGGCGACGCGCACACGGCAAAAACCACTCATGCAGGAGAATCCATCTGACGGAACGTTTTCGACACTTTTCTGCAAGCGCTTCCGAAAACCCTCGAAAATGGTCTCCAGAATCGATTCTCCTCGATACACCCCTGCGCAACACGCCGTGCGCACGCGGAAAAAGCATCAAAGTTATCCACATAGTTATTCACAAATGTGGGTAAAGGCTGCGGATAACTCGTGGATTACCCACTCTTTTTCTGTGGAAAACTCGTGCATAAATCGATTCCCGATGTGGAAAACAAAAATCGGACGCGATGGCGGTGGATAAACAGGCGAGTTATCCACCGAATATACAGAAGTTATCCACATTCGGTGGATAGGGGTCATCCGTTACGGGAGTAGCGCTCTCCTCACTTATCCACACTATCCACCGCGCTTATTATGTCGATTACTTACTTGAACCTTAAGAAAGCACCATCAGCGTAATAACTGCCGCACCAAGGAACGAGAAGACTTCGGCAACCAACAGCTAGAATGTTCTTCAGCAAATTCAGACGAAGGGAAAACCCACATGAAAGTCGAAATCGATACCGCAGCCTTGGCTGATGCCGTAGCCTGGACCTCTCGCGTCATCGACGCTCGACCCTCCAATCCGATTTTGGCGGGCGTCCGACTGGAAGCCATCGATGGCACGCTCCAGTTCTCCGCCTTCAACTACGAGATTTCCGCCCGTCACCACATCGAGGCCGGCGTGGACGAATCCGGCTCCGTACTGGTGCTGGGCAAGCTGTTGGCCGATATCACCAAATCGCTGCGCTCCGAGAAAACCTATCTCTCCACCACCGATTCCACACTGACGATCACCGCCGGCAAGTCCACATTCACCCTGCAGCTCATGCCCGACACTGAGTACCCGGACCTGCCCACAGTGCCTCCTGCACTTGGCCAGGTTGATGCCCCAACTTTCGTCCAAGCAGTGAACCAGGCTTCCGTGGCGGTCTCCCGCGAGGAGAACCGCCCTGTGTTGACTGGCGTTCGCATGCAATTCCAAGGCGACAAGGTGGTCATGACCTCAACCGACCGCTTCCGTCTGGCTCGCGCCACCTTCACGTGGACCCCGCAGAACGCCGACGTCGACACCACTACGCTGGTCCGCGGCTCCCTGCTCAAGGATGTGGCCCGCTCTTTGGACGAGCATCAGAACATTCGTCTCGACTTCGATGCCGAGAACCCGACGCTGTTGGGCTTTGAGAACGCTGGTCGTGTCTCCACTTCCCAGTTGATTGATGGCGAATTCCCGGCAGTCGACCGCCTGTTCGCCGATGAATATCCGATTCAGGCCGTGGTGAACAAGCAGGATCTGCTCGACGCCATCAGCCGTGTGGCTCTGGTCGCCGAACGCAACGCTCCGATTCGCATGTCGTTCACCGGCCAGGAAGTAGCGCTGTCCGCCGGTTCTGCCGACGAAGCCCAGGCCAACGAAACCCTGGACATCGACATGGACGGCGATGACATCACCGTGGCGTTCAACCCCTCCTACCTGAAGGAAGGCCTTTCCGCCATCGCCGAACCGTTCGTGCGCATCAAGATGACCACCCCGGTCAAGCCGGTTGAATTCAACGGCCAGCAGGAGGCCGACTCCGACGAGTCGATGGATTACCGTTACCTGCTCGTGCCGATGCGTTTCAACAGCTGAGGCAAATAGTCCGAATAACAAGCAGAAATCGTTCATATTCTGATGTACGTTTCTCGTCTCGCACTCGACCACTACCGCTCGTGGAGCCAGGTAGTGGTCGATTTCGTACCGGGTGTGAATCTCATAGTGGGGAAAAATGGGCTGGGTAAAACCAACCTGGTCGAAGCTGTGGAAATCCTCTCCACCGGGTCCAGCCATCGCGCCTCCAGCACCCTGCCGCTGATCGAACGCGGACAACCCACCGCTACGATCCGCGCCAACGTGGTGGGCGCGAATGTGCCGGACGGGTCAGGCGATCATGCGCAGGTCACCACATACGAAGCATCGCTCCACGCGCGCGGTGCCAATCGCGCCCGCATCAACTCCGGATCATCGCTCTATCTGCGCGACATTATCGGGCAGATACCCTCAGTCTCATTCACCCCCGAGGATCAGCGTCTGGTGTCCGGAGACCCGGCGACGCGCAGAGGCATGCTCAATCAGGCCGGAGCGCTGTTGGAACCCGGCTACCTCGCCGCATTGCAGCAATTCACACGCATCGGCAAACAACGAGCCACCCTGTTGAAACAGCTCAACGCCAACCAAAGCGCGGGCCAGCCGGTGGATGCGGTGCTCAGCGGTCTGGAGATCTGGACCGGGCAGTTCATCGAAGCTGGCATCACCCTTACTCATATGCGCCGGCGTATCATCGACGCCCTGGCCGAACCATTCGCCGCCATCTATCGCGGCCTTGCCGGCGAGACCGAGGAAGTCACGCTGCAGTATGTGCCGTCCTTTGATGAAGTGCTGTTGTATGACGAGCCGCATCAGGCCATCAGCGAGCACTTCCAGCGCATCTATCCGGGCGAGGTGGCGCGAGGGGTCAACCTGATCGGCCCGCAGCGCGATGACCTGAGCCTCGAACTGTTCGATGTGCCGGTCAGGGAGTTCGCCTCGAACGGCGAAATGTGGACGATGGCGCTGGCATTGAAGATGGCGTTGTTCCAAGTGATTCGCGAACGGCTCGGAATCCGTCCGATTGTGATTCTCGATGATGTGTTCGCCCAGCTGGACGATAGCCGGCGCACGCAGATCCTCGAGTTCGCCAAAGAGCAGGATCAGGTGCTGATCACCGTGGCCTCTCGTGGTGACGTGCCGGCCGAGGCGATGAATGGCGGCGAGTCCGAGACCGTGCACGTCATCGATGTGGCTGCGCTCAAGGCGGCCGGTGACGCCTATCGGGAATCAATCGCGCAGTCGCTGGCGGCGCTTCAGGCTGCACGGGAACAGGAGCAGCAATGAAGCCGCCGATCGCCTTCAGTCTGCATTTGGATCAGACCAAGCTGGCCGCCGAAGTATTCGAACGAATCTCCCGCCGTGGCGCGCTGCTCAAGGATCATCGCCGTCGCAGCGAGGAGGCCATCGAGAACTTCGGCAAGCCCGGGCGCGATCCTGCAGAGCTTGGCAATGTGATGTCCACCATCGCCGGCAATGGCATCTGGAGCACGAACCTGAAGCTGGCGCAATTGCGCAATCATTGGGACCAAGTGGTGGGTGCCGGCATCGCCGCGCATACGGCGGTGGCGGACTTCACCGATGGCGTGCTGACGATTCGTGCGGAATCGACGATTTGGGCCACGCAACTGACGTATCTGATTCCGCAGCTGACCGACACCATCCGAGGCAATCTCACAGGACTGGCCATCAACGAGATTCGCGTGACCGGCCCTGCCGTGGGCTACTCGCGCAAATGGGCCAGGCGGAAGTAGCAAAAGCTGTAAAAGCCTCGCTATGGCGCTCGTCGCGCTAAACGAGTAAAATCACATGCAGTATGGTCAAAAGGCTAGAAGAGCCCTTTACGGGCGTCTTAAGCCATATCGCCCCTGCAAAAGACGAGATTTGCAAGGCTGACCTGGTAGTTACGGAAGGAAGCCTGTTGGCAGACGAAACCAGCAAAGAGGAGCAGCTGAAGGCGGCTGCGGAGCATATCAACAATGCGGAACTCACCGAAGGCGAACTCGACGAATCCATGGCCCCCGAACATTATGAGGCCTCTGATCTGAGGGTGTTGGAAGGTCTGGAGGCCGTGCGTATCCGCCCGGGTATGTACATCGGCTCCACAGGTCCGCGCGGCCTGCACCACTTGGTCTATGAGATTGTCGACAACTCGGTCGATGAGGCATTGGCCGGATACGCCAGCCACATCGAAGTCACCATTCTGCCGGACAACGGCATTCGTGTGGTGGACGACGGCCGAGGCATCCCGGTCGACGAAGTGCCCGGTGAAGGCGTTTCCGGCGTCGAGACCGTGATGACCAAGCTGCACGCCGGCGGCAAGTTCGGTGGCGGCGGCTACGCGGTCTCCGGCGGCTTGCACGGCGTGGGCATCTCCGTGGTGAACGCCCTTTCCACCCGCGTGGACATCGAAGTGCGCCGCCAGGGCTTCCACTGGACCCAGACCTACATCGACCAGCACCCCACCGCTCCGCTGAAGCAGGGCGAGCCGATGGCCGAGGGCGAGTCCACCGGTACCTCGGTGACCTTCTGGGCCGACCCGAAGATCTTCGAGACCACCGTCTATGACTTCGAGACGCTGCGTTCCCGCTTCCAGCAGATGGCATTCCTGAACAAGGGCCTGAAGATCAGCCTGACCGACCTGCGCGAACCCGATCAGGCCGGCGACGAAGTGGCCGGAGATAATGCGCCGGAAGCCGGCGAAACCCACCAGACCGTGACCTATCAGTACATGAACGGCATCAAGGATTACGTGGATTACCTGGTCAAGGTGCGTAAGGCCAACCCGGTTGAGGAAGAAGTCATCAGCTTCGAAGCCGAGGATTTGAAGCTCGGCATCTCCGCCGAACTGGCCATGCAGTGGACCACCGCCTACTCCGAAGCCGTGCACACCTTCGCCAACACGATTTCCACCACCGAAGGCGGTACCCACGAGGAAGGCTTCCGCGCGGCCCTGACTTCGCTGGTCAACCGTTACGCACGCGAAAAGGGCATCCTGAAGGACAAGGACGAGAACCTGTCCGGTGACGACGTGCGCGAAGGCCTGACCGCCGTGATCTCCGTCAAGCTCACCAACCCGCAGTTCGAAGGCCAGACCAAGACCAAGCTCGGCAACTCCGAAGCCAAGACCTTCGTGCAGCGCGTGATGACCGACAAGCTCGGCGATTGGTTCGATTCCCACCCGGCCGAGGCCAAGAACATCATTCAGAAGGCCATCGAGGCTTCCCGCGCCCGCTTGGCCGCCAAGAAGGCCCGCGAGAACACGCGCCGCAAGTCCATCTTCGAATCCGCCGGCATGCCGGACAAGCTCAAGGACTGCCAGTCCTCGAATCCGGAAGAGTGCGAGCTGTTCATCGTGGAGGGTGATTCCGCAGGCGGCTCCGCCATCCAGGGCCGCAACCCGATCACCCAGGCCATCCTGCCGCTGCGAGGCAAGATCCTCAACACCGAACGCGCCAGCCTGGACCGCATGATGAAGTCCGACACCATCGAATCACTGATCACCGCGGTCGGCGGCGGCTACGGCGAGGATTTCGACATCTCCAAGGTCCGCTATCACAAGGTCATCATCATGGCCGATGCCGATGTGGATGGTGCCCATATCGCCACCCTGAACCTGACCCTGTTCTTCCGCTACATGCGCCCGATGATTACCGCCGGCTACGTGTACGTGGCCATGCCGCCGCTGTACCGCCTGAAGTGGACCAAGGGGCCGCACGACTTCGTCTATACCGACGCCGAACGCGACCGCGTGCTCGCCGAGGGCAAGGCCGCAGGACGCCAGCTGCCCAAGGGCGAAGGCATCCAGCGTTACAAGGGCCTGGGCGAGATGAGCTATCAGGAACTGTGGGAAACCACCATGGATCCCGAACACCGCATCCTGAAGCAGGTGCACATCGAAGACGCCGCAGCGGCCGATGAGACCTTCTCCATGCTGATGGGCGACGAAGTGGAACCCCGCCGACTCTTCATCCAACGCAACGCCAAGAACGTCCGTTGGATTGACGCCTGACGGATCCCAGCCTCCCTCTAATGAGGGAGGTGTCACCGCAAAGCGGTGACGGAGGGAGAGACCACGTTTGAGCTTTTTAAAACACCAAAGGAATGGTAATAAGTGGCAGACGAAACGAATAACACCCCGGGCGGTGTCAACGACAACACCGACGGTGCCGACGAGCAGTTCACGCCTGACGGCTCGATGGAGCCGCTGAGCCCGCAGGAGGCCGACAGCACCGATTACGGCCTGATGACCGGCGAACGCATCCAGCGCAAGGATTTGCAGCAGGAAATGCGCGAATCCTATCTGGCTTACGCACTTTCCGTGATCGTCGAACGCGCCCTGCCGGACGTGCGCGACGGTATGAAGCCGGTGCACCGCCGTGTAGTGTATGCCATGTACGACGGCGGCTACCGTCCGGACCGCGGCTATAACAAGTGCTCCCGCGTGGTCGGCGACGTGATGGGTAAGTACCATCCGCACGGCGATGCCGCCATCTACGACACCCTCGTGCGCATGGCGCAATCCTGGTCGATGCGTTATCTGCTGGTCGATGGCCAGGGCAACTTTGGCTCCCCCGGCGATGATCCGGCGGCAGCCATGCGTTACACCGAATGCCGTATGGCGCCGCTCGCCATGGAGATGGTGCGCGACATCGACAAGGACACCGTCGATTTCGTGCCGAACTACGATGGCAAGACCCAGGAGCCGACCGTGTTGCCGGCCCGCTTCCCGAACCTCCTGGTCAACGGTTCCGCCGGCATCGCCGTCGGTATGGCCACCAATATCCCTCCGCACAACATGCGCGAAGTGGCCGAAGGCGTGCACTGGGCTCTTGAGCACCCGGACGCCAGCCGCGAGGAGCTGCTCGACAACCTGATCCGCATCATCAAGGGACCGGACTTCCCCACCGGCGCCACCATTCTCGGCCACAAGGGCATCGAACAGGCCTACCGTACCGGCCGCGGCCTGATCACCATGCGCGCCGTGGTCAACACCGAGGAAATCAACGGCCGCATGTGCCTGGTGGTCACCGAGCTGCCATATCAGGTGAATCCGGACCGCTTGGTCGTCTCCATTCGCGAAGCCGTGCGTGACGGCAAGATCCAGGGCATCGCCGACATGCGCGACGAGACCTCCGGCCGTACCGGCCAGCGCCTCGTGCTCGTGCTGAAGCGCGACGCCGTACCGAAGGTGGTGCTGAACAACCTGTACAAGCACTCCCAGCTGCAGCAGACCTTCGGCGCCAACATGCTGGCGCTGGTCGATGGTGTGCCGCGCACGCTGTCTCTGGATGCGTTCATCCGTCACTGGGTGGGCCATCAGCTCGACGTGATCGCCCGTCGTACCGCCTACCTGAAGCGCGAGGCTGAAGAGCGCGATCATATCCTGCAGGGCTATCTGAAGGCCCTCGATATGCTCGACGAGGTCATTGCCTTGATTCGAGCCTCCGAGGATACCGATGCCGCCCGTACCGGCTTGATGCAGCTGCTCGACATCGATCAGGTGCAGGCTGATGCCATTCTGGCCATGCAGCTGCGCACGCTGACCCGCATGAACCGCGACAAGATCGTTGCCGAGCATGAGGAACTGCAGCGCAAGATCGCCGATTACATCGACATTCTCGCCAAGCCGGAACGCCAGCGCAAGATCATCGGCGACGAGCTCGACGAGATTGTCGCCAAGTACGGCGACGAGCGCCGCACCAAGATCCTGCCGTTCTCCGGCGAGATGAACGTCGAAGACCTGATCGCCGAGGAAAACGTGGTGGTCACCGTGACCCACTCCGGTTTCATCAAGCGCACCAAGGCCGACGAATACCGTGCACAGCACCGCGGCGGCAAGGGTATCAAGGGCACCAAGCTGCGCGAGGATGACGTGGTCGATCACTTCTTCCTGACCTCTACGCACAACTGGCTGCTGTTCTTCACCAACAAGGGGCGCGTATATCGCATCAAGGCCTACGAGTTGCCTGAAGGCTCGCGCGACTCCAAGGGCCAGCATGTGGCCAACCTGCTGCAGTTCGCTCCGGACGAGCAGATTCAGGCCGTGCTGTCCATTCCGAACTACGACGTGGCCAAGTACCTGGTGCTCGCCACCCGTTCCGGCAAGGTCAAGAAGACGCCGCTGGCCGAATACGACTCCCCGCGTCAGGGCGGTCTGATCGCCGTGCGCCTGATGGCCGATGAAAACGGTGAGAACGCCGACGAGCTGATCGGTGCCGCACTGTGCAACGCCGAAGACGACATCATCCTGGTCTCCAAGCTCGGTATGAGCCTGAAGTTCCAGGCCGATGATGATCAACTGCGCCCGATGGGCCGCCAGACCGCCGGCGTGCAGGGCATGAAGTTCCGCGAAGGCGACGAACTGCTGGCCATGGACGTGGTTCCCGCCGACTCCGACAAGGACCTGTTCGTGGTCACCAATGAGGGCTTCGCCAAGCGCACCGCCATTTCGGAATACCGTCTGCAGGGCCGCAACGGCCTCGGCGTCAAGGCCGTGCAGCTGGTCGAAGGCCGTGGCTCCCTGGTGGGTGCCCTGGTGGTCTCCGAAGACGATCAGGTGATGGCCATCATGAAGTCCGGCAAGGTGATTCGCTCCAACGTGAACGAAGTCAATCGCACTGGCCGCACCACGCAGGGCGTGACCTTCGCCAAGCCGGATAGGGGCGACGAAATCCTCTCCATCGCTCGCAACGAGGAAAAAGACGAGCCCGAAGAGGAGTCCGGCGACACCGCACAGTCCGGTGAAGCCGCGGGAACCCCGCAATCCGGTGAGAATGTGAACAACACGGACGAGGCCTGAGTAGCGTCCGGAAAAGCTGGTAGCCTCACTAACAGCAGAGGCTACCAATAGCCTGTTTAAGGAGAAACGATGAGCGAGAATCTCGAAGGCAACGAGCCGGTTATTCAGCCCGCAGCCGTACCCCCAGCCAACGAACCTGCCGAGCCGCTGATCGGCTCTCGTCAGGGTGCTCCGCGTGTGGCCCGTTCCGTGTCCAGCGATCCGGAAGAGTCCGCTCTGCCGAACGGCAGCACTCCGACCACCACGCGCCCGAACGTGCGCCGCACCCCGCGTGCCCGCCGTATGAGCCTGTCCCTGACCCGTGTGGATGCTTGGTCCGTGGCCAAGGTGTCGTTCATGCTTTCCATCGCCGGCGCCATTATTCAGATTGTGGCTGCCGCTATCGTGTGGCTGCTGCTGGATGCCGTTGGTGTCTTCAACCAGCTCACCCAGATTGTCTCCGCCACCGGTCTGAACGCCGATTTCGATTTGAAGAACGTGCTGTCCCTGACCACCGTGGTCTCCGGCATGACCATCTTCTCCATCGTTGAAGTGGTGCTCTTCACCCTGCTCACCACCATCATCGCGCTGATCTACAACGTGGTCAGCTCCCTGGTCGGTGGCGTGCACCTGACCCTGGGCGACGACTGATCGTCTGATTGACTGTATGCACTAAAAAAGCGGCTCCTCGGAGTCGCTTTTTTATTACCACCTCACAAAACGTACGCTGACTGTCGCTCAGCGTACGTTTTGTGAGATATAGGGATGGGTTGGCGGGTTCAAGGGGATGGAGTTGATTCCTTAGGCGGATTCGCGCTGGGCGATGTGGAAGTCGGCTATGATGCGCTGACGTTCGCGGTTGGATTCGTCATCGATGCGCTCGATGAGCATGTCCACGGCCTTTTGCGCCACCATCGGAATATCCACGGCAATCGTGGTCAACGATGGTGTCATAACGGCTCCCATTTCGATGCCATCGAAGCCCATCACCGCAATATCGTCCGGTACGCTCAAGCCAATGTCCTTGAGCCCGCGAATCACGCCGAATGCGGTGGTATCGGTCATGCAGAACAGCGCATCACAGGATCGAACCACATCGGCGTTCTGATTGATTGCCTGGCGTGCGTCGGCATCATTCCAGGGCGTTGCGATAATCGGCACGCCGTACCAATCGACGCCGAGCGATTCGAACGCATTCCTGCAGCCCATGAGACGACGGTGACGAGTGTCGTTCGACTCATCGGTCTCATGCTCGTCAGGGCTCTCGCCGAGACCGCCGATAATGCCGATATGGCGTTTACCGGTATGCCACAGATATTCGATGGCTGCCTGTGCGCCAGCCTCGCTTGGCGTGAGAATGGTATCGAGATCCTGCTGTGGCCGATCATCATCCAACAGCACAGTCGGTCGATGATTGGATAACTGTTCGATTTCCGCAGCGGAAAGGCGGCTGGAACTGAAGATTAGGCCGTCGCAGAACTGATTGGAGACGCGTTCGATGATGGAGCGTTCGTTGTCCGCATTGATGCGGGTCTCCTGCACGACGGTCTGATAGCCGCGCTTTTCCGCAGCCTGGGAAATCAGCGAGGCCAACTGTGATGGGTATGGCCGATCCAACTCGAAGATAGCCAGACCGATGGTACTGAAATTGCGTCCGTGGCGGCTTGTGGAGACGCGCAGGCTGCGCGCGGACAAGCTGGTGGTGTTGAGGCGGTAATGCAGCTTGTCTGCGGCCTCGCGGACGCGCTGTGCCGTTTCCGGAGCAACATTGGTGTTGCCTCGCAGCACATTGGAAACCGTCATTGCGGAGACGCCAGCCTCGAGCCCAACATCTTTCATGGTGACCATAGAAACCCCTTTGCTGTTCACCAACTATACAAAACAGGGTGGTTTATCGTTAATTCACGCTGGCAGTTGGAAGACGTTGAAGGAATACGGGGAGACTTGCCAGGAGGACAAGTCGGTTGCCGTGACATCTACCGTCCGAGGTTGCACTGGGGCCGGTTCGAATGGTTTGCCTGCGTCCCAAGCTCCAGTCAGCACCGTTGCCGTACCATGGCCCTCACCAGTCAGTACAGGAGTATCGAAATCAAAAACAATCTGCTGCGGCTGGTCGGTGGCATTCACCACGCGAATCACCAGCGCTCCCGTATCGGCATGACGCCCGGCCGTGCCGCAGGAGCTGCTTGAAGCGGCTCGTGTGGATGGTGCATCTGAATGGCGCACCTTCTGGCAGATCTCCCTGCCGTTGCTCGCGCCCGGCATCGTGACGACCGCCCTGTTCACGATCGTGGCCACGTGGAACAACTACTTCCTACCGTTGATCATGTTGAAGGATTCCAACTGGTACCCGTTGACCATCGGTTTGAACCAGTGGAAGGACCAGGCGTCCACCGCTGGTGGCCAGGCCATCCAGAACCTGGTGATCACGGGCTCCCTGATCACGATCATCCCGCTGGTCATCGCCTTCCTGTGTCTGCAGAAGTATTGGCAGTCCGGCCTCGCCGCAGGCGCCGTCAAGGAGTAATACTCCCGGTTCTCTCTTTCCTTCCTCAAGGGTGCTGCGATAACCTCAATCGCAGCACCCTTTTGCTCTATCGGCGATGCCACGCGAACATACAAAGGATATTGGCAGGCAAATCGTTTGTATGTTCGCGCAGGGGTCGTGGATTGCGCGCACATACAAACGAATCAGGCGGTAAACTACGCCGACTGCCGAGTCACAATCTCCGTGGGCAGTATCTTGACGGTCTGATGATCCACGACCTCGCCATGCAGCATACGGAGCAACAGCTGCGACATCACGCGGCCGTGCAGCCATGAATCCTGCCGCACGGTGGTGAGTTTCGGGTCCATCATCGTGGCGATGGGCGAATCATCGAAGCCGGTGACCGCGATATCTTCGGGCACGCGGTAGCCGAATCGATGGAGCTGGTTGATCACACCGACGGCGATATTGTCGTTGGCGCATACGATGCCATCGAGCTCGTGCAGTATCGGCTGAAATTCCACGGCTGCCATCTCACCGCTGGCGATTTCCCAGTCATCGGCGTAATACACATGGCTGTCATCAAAATGTTTTCCCATGGCCTGCTTGAAACCATGCAGTCGCTTGCTGGATGAAGGCGAGTAGCCAGGGCCGCATACATAAGCCAGTCTGGTTTTGCCCTGGTCGAGCAGATAACGCGTGATATCGCACTGGCCGTCAGCATTGGCGAAATCCACCGTTGGATGAATAACGCTTGTGTTGCGGTCGCTGGCTTCGGACAACACCACCGGCCGGTGGGCGGTGTGGAAGATATTGATAAGCGAATCATCCTCGCTTAAGGAGAACAGCAGATAGCCGTCGGCGAAGTCACTCTGCACCAATTGGGCGATGCGCTGAGTGGAATCCTCGGAATTGGCGATGAGTGTGACCATCTGATAGCCGGCGTCTCCCAAGATCTGATTGGCTTCCGCCATGGCAGCTGAGGTACTGGCCTGCAACAAGGTGTCGATGGATTCAACCTGCACGATGAATGCAACGGTTAAGGTACGCTGCTGAGCCAGCGAGCGGGCCGCCTTATTGGGCGTGTAATGCGACTCCTCTATGGCCTTGGCTATGCGACGCGCGGCATCTGTGGAAACATGCTCATTGCCGTTGAGATATCTGGATACGGTGCCATACGATACGCCGGCCAGACGAGCCACATCTCTAATGGTTACTTTGCTGTTCGCCGACGTCATACCAACCTCCAATACTATGCGCTGCATGGTCGTACATGATTACGTCACGACTGCACGTAATCGGTTGCTCGGCGGCGCGCGTCACCTCTATGTGACCGGTTACAAATAGTCTATAGTAGTTTCCGGAAACAGCTTGCGTGGTGTGTTGGTGCATGTTCCTTCGGTAACTGGTTCCGTGCAGGTTAGCACTGCGTAGCGCATACGAAAGAAAGAAGCATTCATGACCAGTTCAATGACGACGGCCCAGCAATTCGATCCGGCATGGCTTGCCGATTCTTGCGTATTCGAGGTGAATCGAGTTGCCGCACACTCCAACCATCGCTTCTATGACCACGTTCCAGCTGCCGGCGAATCGATGGATTTGCAGCAGAGCCTGGACGGCGAATGGTCGGTTGCCGTTGCCGACCTGGCTGATTACGGTACCGAGGCGCTGACTGCCGCCGAGTTTGCTCAACCGGACTTCGACGACTCCGCCTTCGAGTCGATTGATGTGCCATCCTGCTTGGAAGTCAAGGGATTCCTGCCGTACAAATATGTGAATCAGCAGTACCCGTGGTCCGGCCACGAGGCACCTGAGGCACCGGGCGTCCCTGAGCATAATCATGTGGCGTTCTATCGTCGTGCGTTCACGCCGGAATACAAAGTGGCGGCTGCGGCAGCTGCGAACGCGCGTGCGATGGCAGCCGGTGAGGATCCAGCATTTCCGATCACCGTGACCTTTGAAGGCGCGTCCACCGCCATCGCCGTGTGGCTCAACGGCACGTTCATCGGGTATTCCGAAGACTCCTACACCCCCAGCGAATTCGATGTGACCGCGGCATTGCAGCCGGGCGAGAACGTGCTTGCCGTGGCCTGCTTCCAGTACACCTCCGCCAGCTGGCTCGAGGATCAGGACTTCTGGCGCATGCACGGCATCTTCCGTTCGGTGGAGCTCACCGCACAGCCGGCGGTCCACGTCCAGGATCTGCGCGTCACCGCCGACTACGATGTTGCCGCCGGCGAGGGCGGCCTGAGCGTTGATGTTTTCGTGCGCAATATCGCTGGTGCCCATGCGCTCGAAGCTGTGCTGACGGATGCTTCCGGTGCGGAAGCATGGCGTAAGACCATCGATGACGTGCCCGCTGTCGAGAACTTTGACGACTCCCCTATTGCCCTCAGTTGGGAGGCGAACGTCGGCCATGTCAACCCGTGGAGCGCGGAAGAGCCGACCCTGTACACGCTTACTGTCACCGTGCTGGGTGCTGACGGCCAGGTGATTGAAGTCGTGCCACAGCGCATTGGCTTCCGTCATTTCGCCATTGAAGACGGACTGATGAAGATCAACGGCAAGCGCATCGTATTCAAGGGCGTGAACCGCCATGAGTTCGACGCGCGCACCGGCCGCACGGTCTCCGAAGCCGTGATGCTGCAGGACATCCGCGAATTCAAACGCTTGAACATCAATGCCGTGCGCACTTGCCACTACCCGAACCAGACCCGCTGGTACGAGCTGTGCGACGAATACGGCATCTACATGATCGACGAAACCAACCTGGAGACCCACGGCACCTGGACCTACGGCGACGGTACCTTCCACCCGGAAACCGCCGTGCCGGGTAGCCGTGACGAATGGCGTGCGGCCTGCGTGGACCGTCTCAACAACATGATGCGCCGCGATTGGAACCATCCGAGCGTGGTGATCTGGTCCCTGGGCAATGAATCGTTCGGCGGCGACGTATTCCGCACGATGCGCGACTTCGTGCACGCCAGCGATCCGATGCGCCCGGTGCACTACGAGAGCGTGTACAACGAGCCCGAGTACAGCGATGTGACCGACATCATGAGCCGCATGTATGCCAAGCCGGACGAAATCAAGGACCTGTACCTATTCGGCGACGATCAGAAGCCGTACATCTCTTGCGAATACTCGCATTCGATGGGCAATTCCACCGGCGGCCTGCACCTGTACACCGCGCTCGAGCAGTACCCGAAGTACCAGGGTGGCTTCATCTGGGACTACGTGGATCAGGCACTGTTCCAGAAGCTTGGCGACGGTACCGAGCGCCTCGCCTACGGTGGTGATTTCTACGATCGCCCGACCGACTACGAATTCAGCGGCAACGGCATCGTCTTCGCCGACCGCACCCCTACGCCCAAAGCGCAGGAGGTCAAGCAGCTGTACGCCAACGTGCGCCTGACTCCGGACGAGTCCGGTGTGACCATCGTCAACGACAACCTGTTCATCTCCACGGCCGACTCTGTGTTCACCGCGCGCGTGCTGGTCAATGGCGAGGAGCGTTGGCATGCGGACTATCGCTTCGATGTGCCTGCCGGCGATACACAGCGTGTACCGATTGCTTTCCCGCGCGTCACTGATTTGGTGCCGTTGAGCGGGCGCGCGGAAGTCGTGTATGAGGTCGATCAGCGACTGGCTCGTGCCACCGATTGGGCACCGGCCGGCTATGAGCTGACATTCGGGCAATATGTGGCGAGCGTGGACTTTGGCGAGGCTGATTCTGACAAGGCTGCTGATTCTGCCGCTTTACTGGCTGTGGTCGCCGAGGATCCGTTCAACGCCGGCATCCACAATGATGCCGCTGAAGCGCTGCTCTCCAAGACCGCTGGCGGATTGGTCTCCTTCAAGCACTTCGGCACGAACGGCGAGGCCGACCGCGAAATGGTGCTTCGCCGGCCGTCCTTGACCACATTCCGCGCATTGGTGGATAACGATCGCGGCAACCAGTCCGGTTTCGAGCGTGCGCAATGGTTCGCGGCCGGCCGCTATGCGCGCGTGACTGGCACCGCCATCGAGCAGAGTGTTGACGGCTTGACCGGGACGTACACCTACGAGCTGGCCGATGCCGCGCATACGTCGGTCACGGTGCGTTATGAGATCGATGCCGCCTTGCGCATCCATCTGACCGCCGAATTCCCCGGCGAGGCGGATGCGGCTACCCTGCCGGCGTTCGGTCTTGAATGGGCGCTGCCGGCCGAATACGATCACCTGCGCTTCTACGGTCTGGGACCCGAGGAAACCTATCGTGACCGTCTGCATGGCGCCAAGCTGGGCGTGTTCTCCCGTACGGCCGCCGAAGACTTCGCGCCGTATCTGGTGCCGCAGGAAACCGGCAATCATGAGGGCGTGCGCTGGGCTGAAATCACCGATGCCGAAGGCCATGGCATGCGCGTGATTGCGGCAGGTGCCGACGCGCAGCCATTCGCGGTGAGTCTGCTGCCGTACAGCTCGCTGATGCTGGAAGACGCACTGCATCCGGACGAATTGCCGCCGGTGCGCCACACGTTCTTGCGCCTGTTGGCGGCCCAGATGGGCGTTGGCGGCGACGACACGTGGGGTGCTCCAGTGCATCCGGAGTTCCAGCTGCCCGCCGATAAGCCGCTGAAGCTCGATGTGACGCTGGAGCTGCTATAGGGGCACGTATTTCCCAAATTCCTTGCACTGAGAGGCGCTCAGTGCAACAAATTCGGGAAGACAGTGGCTTCATCCGGAATTTCTTGCACTGAGCATGTGTGAGTGCAAAGATTTTGGGACGAAGCCATTGTCTTCCCGAATTATTTGCGCTGATGAGGCCGTGAGCACAAAAATGGGGTGGTAATCCCTGTAGAGAGGATTACCACCCCAAAAGTATTGAGCGCAGCGTTTTGCCGCTAGTGCGTCACAGGATGCCCTGGGCGACCATGGCATTGGCCACCTTGACGAAGCCGGCGATGTTGGCGCCGGCCATCAGATCGCCTTCCTCGCCGTATTCCTTGGCGGCAGCCAGAGACTCGGCGACGATGGATTCCATGATGGACTTCAGCTTGGCATCGGTCTCCTCGAAGGTCCAAGACAGACGGTAGCTGTTCTGGCTCATCTCCAGGCCGGAGACCGCCACGCCACCGGCGTTGGCAGCCTTGGCCGGGCCGTACAGCAGTCCGTTCTTCTGGTAGACGGCGATGGCCTCCGGAGTGGACGGCATGTTAGCGCCCTCGCACACCACCGTGCAGCCGTTCTTGACCAGGGCTTCGGCGGAAGCCTCATCGATCTCGTTCTGGGTGGCGCACGGCAGGGCGATGTCACACGGCACGGTCCACACGCCAGCGCAACCCTCGTGGTATTCGGCACCCGGCACTCGCTCGGCGTATTCCTTGATGCGGCCGCGGTGACCAAGCTTGATGTCCTTGACGATATCCAGCTTGATACCATCCGGATCGTAGACGTAGCCGTTGGAATCGGAAGCGGTCACGACTTTGGCGCCCAGTTCCTGAGCCTTTTCGGTGGCGAAGATGGCCACGTTGCCGGAGCCGGAGATCACCACGGTCTTGCCCTCGAAGGAATCGTTCTTGAGCACGCGCAGGGCCTCTGCGGTGTAGTAGCACAGGCCGTAACCGGTGGCTTCGGTGCGGGCCAGGGAGCCGCCGAATTCCAGACCCTTGCCGGTCAGCACGCCGGAGTACTCGTCGCGGATGCGCTTGTACTGGCCGAACAGGTAGCCGATTTCACGGGCACCGACGTTGATGTCGCCGGCCGGAACATCGGTGAACTGGCCGATGTGGCGGCTCAGCTCGGTCATGAAGGCCTGGCAGAAGCGCATGACTTCGGCGTCGGACTTGCCCTTCGGGTCGAAGTCGGAGCCGCCCTTGCCGCCGCCCATCGGCAGCGTGGTCAGGCTGTTCTTCAGGATCTGCTCGAAGCCGAGGAACTTGATGACGCCCTCGTTCACGGTCGGGTGGAAGCGCAGGCCGCCCTTGTACGGGCCAATTGCGGAGTTGAATTGCACGCGGTAGCCGCGGTTGACCTGCACCTTGCCGGCATCATCGACCCAAGCCACGCGGAACTTCACCACGCGCTCCGGCTCGACGAGGCGCTCCAGCACGCCGTTGGCCTCATATTCAGGATGCTTGGCGATGACCGGCTGCAGCGTATCCAGCACCTCGTAGACGGCCTGCAGGAATTCGGGCTGATCGCCATCGCGCTTCTGCACCTGGTCGTAGACGCGCTTGACGTACTCGTTAGTGAGCATAGTGAAACTCCCCTTTGGGTTGGACTATCAAATAAGACGCTTCCGATTGTAGGCGTGAACTCTGGAAACGCTCAAGAGGTGGTTTCGAGATTCCTCACTAGGTGGACACTATGAGGCTTTGCGTCGGTGCGATGTGGGGCGGAGCGCATGCAGGTGCTTATGGCGTATGCCGTGCGCGGGATGTAACTGCAAAATGAGCGAAAATGCACGAGCATCCCATTCGCCGTTATTCGCTCATTTTTTAAATTGGCGGAATTCCGCCAATTGTGGTTATTGCTGTGTGGGACGGTACTGCAAATTACTCAATTATGCAGTTGCGTCCCGCAACTCAGTGGGATGCAACTGCAAATCAAATGAAAATGCGCTGACGTCCCACGAATGAGATGCCTTACTCGCCCTACCATGGAGTCGGGCATACGATCGTTGCGCGAAGGAGACACCCTATGCCATTGCAATTGGTTCGGCAGGATATTACGCGGATGCAAGTGGAAGCCATCGTGAATGCCGCCAATACCCGACTGCTGATGGGCGGCGGCGTGTGCGGCGCTATTTTCCGCGCAGCCGGTGCGAGCCGATTGCAAGCGACGTGCGACCGGCTCGCACCAATTCATACCGGTGATGCCGTAGCTACGCCGGGATTTGATCTACCAGCGCGTTATGTGATTCATACGGCCGGCCCGATTTGGCAAGGCGGAGATCGCGGTGAAGAACGATTACTGCGCGCCTGTTACCGCAACTCGTTGGAGCTGGCATCCGATTTGGGCTGTGAAAGCATCGCCTTCCCGTTGATTTCCAGTGGCATTTATGGCTATCCCAAAACAGAAGCCTTGCATGTGGCCATCGATGAAATCCGGGTTTTCCTAGCACGGTCGCTCACAGATCTCGATGTCTATCTCTGCATATTCGATCGGGCCGCTTTCGAAGCCGGCACAGAACTCGACCGGCAGATTCAGTCATATATCGATGATCACTATGTAGCCGAACACGAAGGTCGGCCCAGTTCTCGCGCTCAAGAAATGCGCGAACTCGGGTACCCCGGCATAACCGTCGAACAGGATTCGTATGCAGAGGAAGAAAGACCCCAACCTCCGCGCGCGATGTCCGCATCCGCGCCAGTCGCATGCCAAGCCTCTGCCGCACCCACACCATTAGGATCGGAATCCTCACGCTACCTCGATGATGAGATCCTCGCTGATTTGGATGAACCTTTTGATGTGATTCTGATGCGAATCATCGATGCCAAAGGCTATTCCGATGTGGAGGTGTACAAGCGGGCGAATATCAGCCGGAAGCTGTTCTCGAAAATCCGTTGCGGCAACGGCTATATGCCAAGCAAGAAAACCGTGCTTGCGCTGGCGATTGCCTTGCGGCTTGACATTGACGAAACGGAAGACCTGCTCGCTTGTGCCGGATATGCGCTCTCGCATAGTGTGAAATTCGACGTCATCGTGGAATTCTTCATTGCCCACGGTATTTTCGACGTTTTCGCAATCAATGAATCGCTATTCCGGTATGACCAGCCACTGCTTGGACAGTGATTGTGTGCGGCCGGCTGAATCGTTGTGAGCAATGTCGCTTGCAAAGCGACCAATACCAGTCCCAGTGATGCGATGCTGATTCCATCTTCGGCGCATGCAGCGCCGAAATAAAGGAAAGGATGCATCATGACGATGACGAACAACACCAATGACGAACGTACGGAACTCGTGTTTATTGTGGACCGCAGCGGATCGATGTCCGGCTTGGAATCCGATACGATTGGCGGATTCAACAGCATGCTCGCCAAGCAGCGTGCAATTCCCGGTGATTGCGCGGTGACGACTGTACTCTTCGACCATCGCATCACAACATTGCACGATCATATTGATTTGCGTGCAGTCAAAGATCTCACACAGGATGACTATTGGGCTCGCGGCAGCACTGCGTTGCTGGATGCCATCGGCTCGACCATTGATCGCGTGGTTTCCCGGCAACGTCATACCGCAGCGCCCTACCGCGCAAGCCATGTGCTGTTCGTGATCATCACCGATGGATATGAGAACGCAAGCCGCCGGTATTCGTTGAGCAAGGTGCGTACGATGATCGCGCATGAACGTGAGCAATATCATTGGGAGTTCGTGTTCCTCGGTGCCAATATCGACGCGGTGCAGACAGCGGATGATTTCGGCATTGACCCCTCATGCGCGGCTAATTTCCACGCGGACAGTCGAGGCATGGAGGCGTCGTTTGCGGCTGTGTCGTGTGCGGCGGCAGCTGTCCGCAGAGCTGCTGATCTTGAGGATACTGCTGCTGAGGTGTTTGGCAATGTTCGCAAGGATTACAGCTCTCGCAGGCCGCGGTAGTGGGAGCGGAGTATGAAACGTGGTACGAAACTGCGCGATGGGTGAATATGCGGAAACGTACCATCTATGGTGCGGAACGCACATTCCGCGGCGACGGTGATAAGCCATTTTGCTTGGCACAATACGGAGTATTGCATAGTTTCGTGGTGTTGTGCCGCGTCGCGTTGGTACAACACCACGAAACAGACAAGAATGCGCTGACGTCCCACGAATGAGACGTCAGCGCATGTGTCATGTAGCATTTATGCTGCATTTACGCAGTGGTTGCGCAGTAGCTACGCGGCAATGCCGAGCGATCCATAAGGAACCTCACGCAGCGCGGGCGATGGCCTGCTGGAAGTCCTTGGTGCCCTTGAACACTTCCTGCATCCACGGGTTGACGCCCTGCTTCTTGGCACGGATGAGGATGTAGCCCAGAGCAAGCACGTTGGCCACAAGTGCGATCAGCGAAACCACAAGGTTCACGTTCGGGTTGTTCACGGACTGGGTGGAGAACACGGAGTAATCCTGGAACATCGGGAACACCTGGGCGAACATGCACCAGATCGCCAGCGTGAAGGCGCGGTTCTGGATCCAGCCGCCCTTGTTCCAGAAGAAGTTCGCCACGGTCGGGGCCAGCAGCAGTGCGAGGCCGCAGTACCAGGAGTGGGTGGGCAGGCAGTTGTAGGTGTAGCAGAAGTTCCACAGATCGTAGGCCACGATGAACACCCAGGTCATGTCCGGCCAGAGCATATCGTCCTTCTTCTTGGAGGCGTAGATGCCGAACCAGCCGGTCATGCAGAAGATGTTGAGGATGCCGGCCAGACCGTTGAACACATTGTGCCAGCCGCCGTACAGGGTCACGCCTTCGGTGGAGATCCAGGTGCCGCCCCAGCCGCGGATGGCGGACTCAAAGTCGGAGACCACGGCGATCAGGATGTTGATAGCCACGATGACGAACGGGAAGCACTTGAACCAGTGGGACTTGCCGATGGATCCCCACTTGTACTTGAGAGCCATGAAGCCGATGCAGCCGATGGTGGCCGCGTATAGCTTGGCATAGTGGAACCACGACGTCATATGCACGTAGGTGGGGTTGTTCAGGGCCCATTCGGCACCCATGGCGGCGGCCGTGTAGATGGTGATGAAGTAGACGGTCAGGATTGCGGGGATGACCAGGAACGCCACCACGCCACCGGTTTTGGTGCGGCGGGCGAGCTCATTGGCGCCAATAAGGCAGCAGAAGACGAGAATCCATCCGATCCATTGGTAGACGGCATTGTCGCCGTAGACCTGAAACAGCATAACGGTCCTTTCCGAGTGTCCTAGTTGCTGTGCCCTGCGTTCGTCATCCCTCGTTGGATGCCGGGCCGGGCTATTGGCGCTTGGCTCGAGGTGCTGTGATGCCGCAATCGTTGCGGAACACGCATTGTTGACGAAGCGTCAATTTCTCTCGCAGCATATTGTAAACCCTCTTTTGACGCTATGTCAAAAGAGGGTGTTGGGAGAAGATGAAAACCCTTGGAATTGTTGTAATTCCAAGGGTTTGATGTGTGTTTGTCGTTCAATCACTGACCGCACAGAGCCTGAATAATCATGTGCGAATAGGCCTCACGCCCTAATCCCGCGCCGATGGTCAGGTGCACGCCGTCATCGTAGAAATATTCGCTGTGCCCCTCGCTCAGCCCGTACCAATCCATAATGCCGACGTTCTTATGCCGCGCCGCCACCGCGCGCATGGCTGCATTCACCGCATCCTGATTCATCGCAGGATTGCGCACGGTGATGAAATACAATGGCTTGCCCTTGACCGCACCCACTGCATCCTCAAACGACTGCTCAGGATTTGCTCCGGCGCTGTTGGTGCCCAGCGCCGCAATCACCACACGCTTATTGTCGCCCGCGGCGAGATGCTGCTGATATGTGCTCGGGAAAGCGGTCAGACTACGGCCGATCTCATTGTCCTGCACTGCATTCGGCATGGTATTCACCAGTACGCGCTGTGCGCCCATCTCTACAGAATCGCTGATAATCAGTGGATCGGCACTGCAGACGCCGGTGGATGCGTCATAGGTCCAGCCGGAAGTATCCAGATTATTCGGTACCTTTTCCGCCACAGGTACCAATGTGCCGGCATTTGAGGTTTGTTGATTAGCTTGCTGCGCTGGTTTATCCGCAGGCTTCGGAGCCGAGTGATTCTGCGCCGGCGTTGCCTCGACTTTGGCGGTAGCCGGCCGCAGCTGCGCGGAACGAGCTTGTGCGATGGCACCCCAGTCAAGTGGCAGTACGCACAGCAGCACAGTGCCAAGCGTGCATAGCACGATAATGATGCGCCGGCATACCTGTACAAAGCGCAGGGCAATTGCTCGCACATCGTGCTTGGCCCGGGCTTTGATC
Source organism: Bifidobacterium cebidarum (assembly GCF_009193305.1). Classification (GTDB taxonomy): domain Bacteria; phylum Actinomycetota; class Actinomycetes; order Actinomycetales; family Bifidobacteriaceae; genus Bifidobacterium; species Bifidobacterium cebidarum. The sequence continues at coordinate 58,016 of NZ_WBVS01000002.1, forward strand.
CGCGTCGACGAGGCACCCAATCGAATTGTGCGCTCAATCAACTGATAGAACATTTCAGTGGCTGCCCACAGCATCAATGCCTGCACAATCCATTCCCACCACGCCAGTTTGGTGGTACGCGTGGCCGGATTCATCATTTCCAGCATCGGATAGTGCACCAAATATAGCGAGAACGAACGTGAACCGATGTATCTGAGCGGGCAAACGGACAGAGCACGCCCCACTCTATTGCCGGGCACAATAGCCGCCGCAAGCAGCAGTGTTGTGAGCAATGCCACGACGAGGTAGCCGCCAAAATAGAGCACAGTCCAGCTTGATTGAGCGACGATGAAAGCAACGATGAGCAGTGTCAGGGGCATAAGCGCCAGTGCGTCGCCGAAGTCGAGATGATGAGGCTGGATTCTGTGACTATCCGAGTTGCTGCCTTTTGGTGATTGCCGGTGATCGGTGATGAGCATCGCCAGCAGCGCGCCGGTCAGCAGCTCTGCGGCACGCGTGTCTAAGCCATAGTAGGAACGACTGCCGGTGGCGTTCGGGTTGAAGAGGAGCGCCATGGCGATAGTGGATGCCAGTGTCAGTATGGCGACGATATTGATGCGTATGCCGCGCGGTAGCTTGGCTCGGTAGAGCGCGAACATCACCAGCGGCCACAGCAGATAGAACTGCATCAGGACGCCAAGAAACCACAGATGAGTCAGCGGCGACGGCAGTCCGGCTGCGGCGAAATAGGACACATGGCGGAAGATATTCACCCAGTTGCCGACGAACAACAGCGATGGCAGGGCATCGGATTGTGCTTTGGGCAGCAGGCCTGGCGCGGTGAGGTAGGCTCCTAACGTGGTAAGTGCGATGACCACGACCACTGGAGGCACAAGTCGCTTGAGGCGCTTGGCCGCATATGTGCCGTACGAGAAGGTGCCGGTGTGGTTGATTTCCGTCGCGACACTGCGAGTGATGAGAAAACCGCTGATGACGAAAAAGATGGTGACGCCGAGGAATCCGCCGCGCAGCAGCGAGGGGCGGGCGTGATAGGAGACGACGCCGAGGATGGCTAGGGCGCGCAGGCCGTCGATGGCGGTGAAATGGGTACTGGTTGGCTTGGGATTGTTCTGGGAATGATGCTGTGACGATGATGCGATGCGCGCCGAGCGAGGACTCGTCATTGATGAACCACTTTTCTGCAAACTACATTCTCTCTTCGAGGATTATTCTATGTTGCATTGGGAGCGGCGCAGTCGCGTGCCGCTTGTGCATCCCATATGCACTGTTGGTTGGAGAGAGAACGCAAAAACCCTTGGAATCGGCTTGATTCCAAGGGTTTGATGGTGGAGCTAGCCGGGTTCGAACCGGCGACCCTCTGCTTGCAAAGCAGATGCGCTACCAGCTGCGCTATAGCCCCGTGTTGAAAAAAAGAGCGGCACGCTGGCCGCTTTATTTTTCCGTGGGCCCGGGAGGACTTGAACCTCCGACCTCATCCTTATCAGGGATGCGCTCTAACCAGCTGAGCTACGGGCCCGATCCGCACGCTTCAAAAGCGCACAAGTGATTACAATACCACTGAATGCAATAGTGTCAACGCAGACACTCGCTTCGGCGTGTCGTATTGCTGTGCGGTGGATTGGGAATAATGGAAGAAAGCGACGGAGCGAAAAGGAGCGTGTGCCATGCATTACTGCGTTGAGGGGCAAACAAAGGAATTCGAGCTGATTCCAGAGCCTCGCACGATTGACATCAGCCTCAATGCCGCAGTCATATTGCCATATATGGGTCGCATTGTGGAAAACGCTGGCGATGCTGACATCGCCAATGTGTGGGCTGGCCAGGTCGCTGACGATATCGAGTCAGCCACCGGTCTGCGCTGGGACGTAGCAAAAGGCGAGCGTTGGCAGTCGTTCATCACACTCGCCATCGCCTCCGATGATGCTCTGGGGCCGGATGAATATCGCCTGACCATCGCTCACGATGGCATCACTGTTATTGGTGGCGATGCCGCCGGCCTGCGCGACGGCATCCAGACATTGCGCCAGATCATCCGCCAATGCGCTCCAGCACTGCCCGCGCTCACCATCGAAGACAAACCCGCATACCAAACCCGCGGCTACTATCTTGATGTGACGCGCGGCCGTGTGCCCACCCTTGATTGGCTCAAGCGCTGGGCCGACAAGCTGTGCCTGTACAAATACAATCAGCTCCAGCTCTATGTTGAGCACACATTCGCCTTCGACGATATGAGCGAAACCTGGCGTGGCGCCAGCCCGCTCAAGCCGGCCGACATCATTGCTTTTGACGCATACTGTGCGGCGCGCGGCATTGAGCTCGTGCCATCGGTGTCTACCTTCGGGCATCTGTACATGGCATTGCGCACGCATGAACTGCGCCATCTCGGCGAATTCCCCGAACAGGCCGATCGCCCATACAGTCTGATCGAGCGCATGGAGCATCACACGCTCAACATCACCGAATCAGACGCTTTTGCGCTGTCCTGCACGCTGATTGATGGCTATCTGCAGCTGTTCCGCAGTCGCAAATTCAACATCTGCGGCGACGAAACCTTCGACCTTGGCAAAGGTCGCTCCAAACCGGAGGCTGATAGGCGCGGAGTCGCAGCCATGTATGCCGACTATGTGTCGCGGCTGTGCGTGCATTTGTCTGAGCAAGGTCGCGAACCGATGTTCTGGGGTGATATTGCGGTGGAAATGCCGGAAATCCTTGAACGTCTGCCACAGGACGTGACGCTGCTCAATTGGCTGTATGCGCCGGACATTACTGACGAGAAAGTGCGGCTCGTGGCCCAATCCGGCGCCGCGCAATACGTATGCCCGGCGGTGTGGTGCTGGAATGCGCTATTGCCGCGGCTGGACTGGGCTTGGCGGAACATCTCGCACCTTGCCCAATACGGCCAGCACTATGGAGCTATGGGATTCCTGGTGACCGATTGGGGCGACTTTGGGCACGTCAACGATCCGCGCATGGCGATTCCCGGCATGATTTATGGCTCGCAGTGCGCATGGGATCCGCAGTGGGCGGCGAATGCCACGCATGCTGAGCTCGACCGTCGTATTTCAATGGTCGAGTATGGCGACGCTACCGGCAGGTTTGTTGCCGCGCTACGTGACGCCAGCCATCAGGTGACGTTCAGCTGGTTCAATATCGTTCGCTATCTGGAGCTTGAGTATGGCGATGGCTCACTGAACGAGGATGTGTGTGACTCGATTCGAGCCAATGACGATGGTGGTGCCCAGGGCTCTCAGTATGCCGAGCTCATCCACGGCAGCACCACGGTGCGTGAGGCGCGCGCGCATCTGCTCGCTTGGCTGAAGCCCGACATACTGCGCTGGCGTGAGGCCAATGCGGCGTTGCATGCGGCCGAGGCTCGTCTGGGCGCGATGGGTGCACGGTCGGCGGCGTACGATGCCGGCGCTACGCGAGGCGAGACATTGCAACCGGTGCTGATTGCCGTGGAAGGGCAGCGGTTGTTCAATGAGCTGGGCGTGTGCCTGGCGTTGCGTGAAGGCGTTGTCGCCGAGACTGAGGTCGCCGGTGCGTTGCCGGACAAGTTCCCGCAGCAGGTTGCCCGAGGCATTGAGCAGTGGTTCGAAACCTATGCGGCAGTGTGGCGTACGGTCAGTGCCGAGGCGGAACTGCGGCGTATTGCCGAGGTGATTTGGCGGTGTGCCGATCTGCTGCGTAGGTAGTAGGTTGCTGATTGCTTGCGCCGGCTGTCGGTTCTGTGCGTGACAATGGCGCACATGCCGTATCGTCCATCATCTCGATCTCGTGCCGGTTCCCGCGTCGCAGCTGGTGCCAGCAGCCTCAATGTTGACGGATTGTCGATTACCGTGGTGCGCAAACCGATCAAAAACATGTATCTGCGCATCAAGCCGCCGAGCGGGGATGTGGTGGTATCGGCGCCGAATCGCATGAGCGAGCGGACCATTGTTGATTTTGTGCGCGGGCGGCGTGCTTGGATCGATGGTAACGTGCGCAAGATGCAGCGTGCGCGTGAACGGTCGCTGGTGGCGGAGCCGGAGCATACGGGATTCGTATGGACCGATGAATTGCGCCAGCAAGCCGCAGCCAATATCAATGCGCAGCTGCCGGCGTTATTGGCGCATTGGGGGGCGGTGGTCGGCCGCACTCCCACGCATATCACGCTGCGGTTGATGACCACGCGTTGGGGCTCATGCACGCCGAAAACTGGGCGGATTCGCTTGAATCTGCAATTAGGGCTGATGGAGCCGCGATTCCTGGAGTATGTGCTGGTGCACGAAATGACGCATTTGTGGGAGCGCGGCCACGGCGCGGGATTCCAGCGACGCATCGGCTCCTATCTGCCGAACTGGCGCGAATTGCGCCGCGACCTCAATCGCCGCGTTGTGTTGTAGCGCCATAGCGCGCTGCGATTATTGATTGCCGGCGATATGGCTGATGGCTTGGTCGGATTCGTCGACGATCTGCCGCATCGTGGCTTCGGCCGCTGCGCCATCACCCTTGCGAATCAAGGCGGCGACTTCGGTGTGCCAGCTCAGCGCCGTCTGATCGGCCACTTTGGGCATCAATTCGTGTTGCGTACGGCCGGTGAGCGTGGAGGCGATCACATCGCCGAGCGCTGCGAACATCAGATTCCCGGATGCTTCCAGCAGCGTGCGGTGGAAGAGAATATCGGCCTCCAAATATTCGGATTCGTCGGCATGGTCGGAATGCGCCACCATCTCGATGGCCGCGCGGGTCAGCGTGGCCCAATGCTCCGCAGTGGCGTGCGTGGCGGCAAGCCTAGCGGCCACGGGCTCCACGGCGGCGCGAAGCTGCGAAAGCTCATGCAGCGCGGAAATGCGATGTGGGCCGCGCAGTCGCCACTGAATCACCTGCGGATCCAGAATGTTCCACTGCTCGATGGGATTCGCGGTGGCGCCGGCCTTGCGCTTGACGCTGACCAATCCCATCGATTCCAATACGCGTGTGACTTCGCGCGTCACCGTGCGCGAGGGTGCGGCATCGCCATCCATATTCGGTTCGGGCAACCGCTCCCCTGTGGCCACTTCCCCGCTGACCACGGCCATGCCCCATTCGTCCAAGAGGCGATCGTGCAGGGACAGTTCGGTGGTGCCGGCATCAATCATCGGAGAAGTCACAGAAGTCATAAGACAAGTATGGCACGACGGGTTGGTTATGGCATACATATTCAACACGCCGGTGGGAAAAAGTATTGCGTATTCCATAACCGACCGTTATATTAGATAACAACATACGAAATGTATGCGGTGACAATGAAACGTCATTCAAATACAACTACTCAAAGAAGAGATGGATTATGAATACGCTTGTTTTGGCTGAAGCCGCGAACGCAGTCCAGCTCAACAGCACCCAGCTTGGCATCAGCGTGGTGGCCAGCATTGTCGTGCTGATTCTGCTGGTCACTGTTGCGAAGCTGCACCCGTTCGTCTCCCTGCTGATCTCCTCCCTCGTGGTCGGCATCGGCTCCGGCTACGGTCCGGTGGCCACGGTGGAAAGCTTCTCCACCACCTTCGGCTCCACGATGGCGTCCGTGGGCATCCTCGTCGGCCTCGGTGCCATGCTCGGCCGCGTGCTGATGGACACCGGTGCCGCCGACAGCATCGTCGATACGCTGCTCGCCAAGACTTCAACCAAGATGATTCCGTGGACCATGGCGCTCATCGGCGCGCTGATCGGTCTGCCGATGTTCTTCGAAGTCGGCCTCGTGGTGCTCGTGCCGGTGATCATCCTCATCACCCGCCGCTCCAAGCTGCCGCTGATGCGTGTCGCCATCCCTACGTTGGCCGGTCTTTCCGTGATGCATGCCTGCATGCCGCCCCAGCCTGGCCCGCTCGCCGCGCTGAGCTGCTTCAAGAACGGTTCCGTGGGCATCACGATGATGTTCGGCCTGCCCATCGCCGTGATCACCGCCGCTCTCGTGGGCCCGCTGTTCTCCAAGTTCGCCGCAAAGTGGGTGCCGGTCGGCGCTCCCGAGAACTTCGATACCGGCAAGGGCCGTGTGGACGCCGACGGCAATCCGATCACCACCAAGCCTCCGTTCGCCCTGTCCGTGCTGTGCATCCTCGTGCCGGCCATCCTGATGCTCGGCAACGCCATCTTCGAAATCGTGGCCCCTGACCAGGCCGGCTCCAAGGCCGTCTACGCCCAGGTGCTCGCCTTCTTCGGCAAGCCCGCCATCGCACTGGCCACCGCCGTGATTTTCGCGATGATCGTGCTCGGCCGCACCACCCACATGTCGTGGAAGACCGTCAACGACTCCCTGAAGGCCGCACTGCCGCCGATCGCCGGCATCCTGCTCATCGTCGGCGCCGGCGGTGGCTACAAGGGCGTGCTGGTGGACACCGGCATCGGCGACATCATCGGTAAGTTCGTCGAAAGCTCCGCCATCTCCATCTTCCTGCTCGCCTGGCTCATCGCCGCCTTCGTGCGCGTGGCCACCGGCTCCGCCACCGTGGCCATCATCACCACCGCCGGCATCCTCGGCCCGGTGGTCGACCAGATGGGCGTCACCGCACCGGCCATCGCCCTGCTGGTCATCGCCATCGGCGCAGGCTCCGTATTCCTCTCCCACGTCAACGACGCCGGCTTCTGGCTCATCAAGGAATACTTCGGCCTGGAGGTTGGCGAAACCTTCAAGACCTGGACCGTGCTCGAATGCCTGCTCTCCGTCGTGGTGCTCGCCCTCGTGATGATCTGCAGCATCTTCGTGCCGCTGGTCTAGCCGTCATCCTCATCAATCATTCGTAATCCTCTCCCCTACCCACTCGAAAAGAGACTCTTATGACCATCGCAACCGAGGCGCATGCCAACATCATCACCGCCAACACCATCCCGGCCGACTACTTCGCCAACACCAAGCCGATCATCGTGCTGATGGGCGTGTGCGGCTGCGGCAAAAGCACGGTGGCGGCCCACCTGACCGACCGCTACGGCCTGAAGTACGCAGAAGCCGATGATTTCCACCCGCAGGCCAACATCGACAAGATGGCCTCAGGCATCCCGCTCACCGACGAAGACCGCTGGCCTTGGCTCGACACCTTGGCCGCTTGGATCGACGAGCGTATCGCCGCTGGCGAAGCGGCCGTGGTGACCTGCTCCGCGCTGAAGAAGGTCTACCGCGACAAGCTGCGCCGCCCGGGCGTCGTGTTCGTCTACATGCAAGGCACCTTCGACGAGGTGATGGAGCGCCTTTCCCACCGCGAAGGCCACTTCATGAAGCCGAGCATGCTGCAAAGCCAGTTCGACATTTTGGAGGAGCCGGGCGACGACGAAGTGCACGTCAACGTACACATCGGTCTGGCCGACCCGGATCAGGAAGCCATGGCCGTGGCCGGAGCCCTGAACCTGTAATCTCGCATATTTCCCCCAGTTCATCGACGACGATAACGAACACAGAATTTCGAAAGAAGGCAATTGCAATGCAGATGGGAATGATCGGCCTCGGCCGCATGGGCGGCAACATGGTCAAGCGCCTGCGCGAAGACGGCCATGAGATCGTCGGCTTCGACATGAACCCGGAATCCGGTCGCGATGTGGATTCGTTGGAGGCCTTGGTTGCCGAGTTGGACGCACCACGCGTGGTATGGGTGATGGTCCCGGCCGGCAAGCCCACCGATTCCACCGTAGAGCAGCTGGGCGAGCTGCTCGAGCCGGGCGACATCGTGGTCGACGGCGGCAACTCCAAGTACACCGAAGACCGCGAGCATGCGGCCGCTCTGGCCGAAAAGGGCATTGGATTCCTGGACTGCGGCGTCTCTGGTGGTGTTTGGGGTGCCGAGCGCGGCTACGCGCTGATGATCGGCGGCTCCGACAAGGATTACGAGACCGTGCTGCCGATTTTCGAAAGCCTCAAGCCGGAGGGCGAGTACGGTTTGGTGCACGCCGGTCCGGTGGGCGGTGGCCACTTCGCCAAGATGGTGCACAATGGCATCGAATACGGCATGATGCAGGCGTTCGGTGAGGGATTCGCCACGATGCTGCGCAGCGAGTACGTCACCAACCCGGCCGAAACCATGACCTCGTGGCGTACCGGTTCCGTGGTGGCCAGCTGGCTGCTCGATCTGTTGGACAACGCCACCAAGGATGATCCGGAATTGAAGAGCGTGCCGGCCGTGGCCAACGAGTCCGGCGAGGCCAAGTGGATGGTTGAGGCGGCATTGGAACTTGGTGTGCCGGTACCCACCACGGCCGCGGCCCTATGGCAACGCCAGACTTCCCGTGGTGGTGCCGACGACATTCTGCGTGTGGTGACTGCCCTGCGCGCCCAGTTCGGCGGCCATGTGACCAAGGTGGACGAAATCGCCACCCACTGATTGCATCCTCAGCGTTGTGGCTCCCCTCTTCGGAAGGGAGCCACAACTTTTGCGCCACGATAGCTGTATCAATCGATTGACGTGCCAGTCGGGGCAATAATTCTTGCCACGAGAGACGATTTTGGGCCATTTCGCATTGTTGTGGCACGGCGCATTACAGACGTGAACCGTATTATGCGAAAACTCTTGCCACAATATGAGGAAGCCGACCCAAAATGCGTTGTTGTGGCAACTGAGTTTGCCACAACAATTTTGTTAAACGTTTGACTGATATATCGTGACTCACATGAAATGGTATCGCGGCATCACGAAGGCATGTCACGTGCGTTTACCGAGTGGTTTCGCGTTGAATTAGGTCAAACGTAGTGGTGTACACGTTCGGTGCTGCGTTGGAAGCAGCCCCTTCAATGCGATCGATCAGCAAATCAATGGAAAGCTTCGCATACTGCTCGATATGCGGATTGATAGTGGTGAGCTTCGGGCTGGAGAAGCGTGCGTCCGGAGTGTTATCGAAGCCGATGACCTGCACATCGTCGGGAATGGCGATGTGGTGATTCGCCAAGGCGGACATCGCGCCCAAAGCCACAGCATCATTGGCGCAGCATAAGGCATCCAGCGGGGCGCCGGAACGAATGATGGCTTCAGCGGCAGCCTCGCCATCCTCGCGATCAAGGCGCCGGCAGATGCCCACCAATGCTGGATCGATGGCGACGCCTGATTCCTGCATGGCCGTTACATATCCTTTGAATCGTAGGGGTGCGTTGCCTTCGCGGGCTGCGGCGATATCGGCGCATACTGTCGGATCCTCACCCCGGCCGATGAGCTGCTGCGGCGCTCCGATGAATCCCACGTGGCGGGCTCCGTGCTCCAACAGCCATGACGTGGCGTGTTTCGCGCCCTCCAAATTCGGGAACATCACGGTATCCACGGCATCGTGTGCCAGATAATCGCCGGTAAGCACCACCGGATACGACTGCTTCAAGAAGTTGCGATGCTCGGGAATCGGCGAATCGGAAAGGAACACCCAGCCATCCGCGCCGATGCTGTAGGTCTCTTCAATCAGGGCGGGCAGTCCGCCGTCGAGCCCGTAATAGGTGGCGATGATGACGCGATAGCCCTTGGTTTTAGCGTATTGAGTGAGCACGTCCGCGAAATTGCCGTTGAACGGCTGTGCGAAGTTCGGCAATGCCAAGCCGATGGTGTGGCTGATGCCGGTGCGCAAGGTGCGGGCGGCTGCGTTGGCATGATAGCCAAGCTCGCGCATACTTGCGATGATGCGTTCGCGGGTTTCCGGGCGCATGCGGCCGCGGTTGTGAATCACATCGGAGACCGTTTTCGGCGAGACCTGCGCGCGGGCCGCTACCTCAGCGAGCGTGACACGTTTGGCCATATTTTCATACCCCATCTGCATATCTTGCCGTACGGTGACGCTGCCATTGTAGTGGCAGACATGTCCGGAGGTCGGGGGTTGTTTGCCACTGTTGGGCTGCGCGCGTGGCGGATCGGACGTGAGCGGCGGAAGTCGTCGGAAAATAGCATTGCGTGCAGTGGGTTGTGGGGGCTGAGCTGAACAAGCGCTACTGTGATGCAGGTGTCGGCACTTAGGCTTAGGTGAACGGCGATGTGCTCACAAGGCAATGCTGTGCTTTACGGCAGTGCCGTGTTTCAAGACAATGCCGTGTTTCACAAGACAGTGGGATTGGTGCCGACTACGTTCGGGGAATAGTGCGACACGCCGAAATCTGCTTTGACTCAACGATTACCCAAACGGGTGTATGCTGGGTGACACAACGTTGAGGCAAGCAGGGACGCCATATTGACTCAACGCTGAGTCAATATCGACATCGCAGTGGTATAACGCAACAAGACCATCGAAAGGACGAGGAATGTCCACAAACGAACAAGCCGCAGCAGTGTGGAGCGGCCATGTAACAGATGAAGAGCAGCCCAAAGCGCCGATTATCATCGGTGTTGCCACCGGTGTGGGCGCGCTGCTGTGGTTGGCCCCATTCATGGGCCTGAACTCCGTGCTGAACCCGGCCAAATTGGCCGCCATCATGGGTGGTGCGGGAGCCGAGGTCAACAACTACCTCGCCATGCTGGGCACGCTGGGCGCCATCGTCTCCACCATCACTACGATCATCATCGGCGCGCTCACCGATATCACCCGCTCCCGCCTCGGCCGCCGTACTCCATGGATTCTGGCTGGTTCGCTGCTTACCGCAGCCGTCATGGTCGGCCTCGGCCTGGTCAACGACCGCGCACATCTGTGGATCTTCACCGTACTGTGGTGCCTGATCCAGACCTTCATCAACATGATCGTCGCGCCGCTCATCGCCGTGATCGCCGACCGCACCGCCCCGAAGCACCGCGGTCTGATCTCCTCCGTGTACGCCATCGGCTACATCATCGGCCAGTACGGTGGCCCGGTCATCGGTGGCTTCTTCATGTCCGATAAGAACCCGGGCCTCGTGAACACCGGCTACTACGCCCTTGCCGTGATGATGCTGCTCTCCGGCCCGGTCGCCGCCATCCTGATGCGTGAAAAGTCCAGCCTCGGCATGCCGAAGAAGAAGTTCGACGGCAAGGTCTTCGCCGACACCTTCAAGTTCCCGACCAAGGGTGCCGCCGACCTGTACAAGGCACTGTTCGGCAAGATGATGATCAACATCGCCGTCACCGGCTTCTCCGTCTACCAGGTCTTCTACCTGACCTCCGGCATGGGCGCCGACCAGTCCACCGCCGGCAAGTACATCTCCGCCATGGGTGTGGCCACGATGATCACCGCCATCATCTTCGCCCCGCTTTCCGGCCCGGTCTCCGACTTCCTCAAGACCCGCAAGAAGCTCGTGGCCTTCTCCGCCGTGCTCACCGCCATCGGCACCATCATCCCGTTCTTCTACCGTGAGCCGGTGTCCATGGTCTGGTACGGTGTGATCGCCGGCATCGGCGCAGGCATCTTCTTCTCCGTGGATCAGGCCCTCAACATCGAGGTGCTGCCCAACCCGGAGAACGCTGCGAAGGACCTCGGCATTCTCAACTTCGCCAACACCGGTGCCCAGATTCTGGCTCCTGTGGTCGGTGCAATCCTGTTCAACGTGCTCGGCGGGCAGTACATGCCGATCCTGCCGTGCCTGTCTGTGATCGCACTGGTCGGTGCCGTGCTGGTCATGATGATTAAGAAGGTTCGCTAAGGACACTGTTATGAGCAAGACTCCTGATCATATTCTTTTCGGTGCCGCCTATTACGACGAGTACATGCCCGAGGACCGTTTGGACAAGGACATCGCGCTGATGAAGGCCGCGCACATCAACACCGTGCGCATCGCCGAATCCACATGGAGCACGATGGAACCCCAGCCCGGCGTCTTCGACTTCTCCCACATCGATCGCGTGCTCGACGCCATGGCCGCGGCCGGCATCGACGTGATCATCGGCACGCCGACCTACGCGTTCCCGTCCTGGCTGTCCAACATGTACCCGGACGTGCTGGAGACCACGCACAAGGGCAAGGCCATCTACGGCGGCCGCCAGATCATGAACATCACGGACGCGTCGTTCCTGTTCTACGCCGAGCGCGCCATCCGCAGGCTCATCGCCCACGTGGCCGGCCACAAGGCCGTCATCGGCTACCAGGTCGACAACGAATGCAAGTACTACGACGTGGTGTCCAACAACGTGCAGAAGCTGTTCGTCAAGCATCTGCGCGAGAAGTTCCACGACGACCTCGACGCCATGAACCTGGCCTACGGGCTCGACTACTGGTCCAACCGCATCAACTCGTGGGACGACTTCCCGGACGTGACCGGCGCAACCGGTACCATCAACGGCTCGCTGGGCTCGGAGTTCGACACCTTCCGCCGCAAGCTCGTCACCGACTACATCGGCTGGCAGGCGGACATCGTGCGCGAATACGCGCGCCCCGACCAGTGGATCACCCACAACTACGACCTCGAATGGCGCGGCTACTCCTACGGCCTGCAGCCATGGGCCGACGACTACGAGACCTCCAAGCACCTCGACATCGCCGGCGTGGACATCTACCATCCGGGCGAATCGCACCTGACCGGCCGCGAGATCGGCATGGGCGGCGACCTGACCCGCTCCTTCAAGGGCGGCCAGAACTGGCTGCTTATCGAGACCCAGGCCCAGGGCCAGAACGGCTGGCTCCCCTACCCCGGCCAGCTGCGCCTGCAGGCCTATTCGCACCTCGCCAACGGCGCGGACTCGGTGATGTACTGGCACTGGCACTCCATCCACAACTCCTTCGAGACCTACTGGAAGGGCCTGCTGAGCCACGATTTCGAACCGAACCCCACCTATGAGGAGGCCGGCGTCTTCGGCGGCGAGATCGAACGCATCGGCTCCCACCTGGTGAACCTGAAGAAGCGCAACAAGGTCGCCATCATGATGAGCAACAAGGCGCTCACCGCGCTCACCCGCTTCACCATCGAAACCGGCTTCCCCGACCCGAACCCCTACGACGAAGGCGTCTCCGGCCTGACCACGTACAACGACGTGATGCGCTGGCTGTACGACGCGCTCTTCGACCTCAACATCGAGGCCGACTTCGTGCCGTACACCGCCTCCGAGGAAACGCTGGAACAATACCGGCTGCTCATCACCCCCGCCCTCTACGTGGCCGACGAGGACCTGATCGCCCGCATCCGCACGTACGTGGAGCACGGCGGCAACGTGATCGCCACGTTCAAGTCGTTCGTAACCGACGACAACGTGAAGGTCTACCACGACCGCCAGCCGCACAACCTCACCGACGTGTTCGGCGTGAGCTACAACCAGTTCACCAACGACATGACCGACGTGGAACTGGCCTTCAAGGGCGCGCTCGAAGGCACACGGACCGTGCAGCCGCAGCACTTCCTCGAACTGCTCAAACCGGCCGACGGCACCGAAGTGCTCGCCGACTACGGCGACTCGGTCTGGGGGCAGGCCGGCTACGCGGCAATCACGCGCAACCAATTCGGCCAAGGCTCCGCCGAATGGGTCGGCACGATGACCTCCACCGAGGAAGTCAAGCCGGTACTGCTCGAAGCCGCCCGCAACGCCGGTGTGATCGATTGGTCCACCGACGAGTTCGCCGGCACCTCTGTGCGCGTGCGTCGCGGCGTGAACCAGGCCGGCAAGCCGGTGACGTACTTCCTGAACTATTCCGGCAAGCCGGTCGAGTTCAAGGCGCCGGTTACCGGCACCGACCTGCTTGCCGGCAAGCCGGTGGCCGCCGGCGATGCGCTCACCATCCCCGCCTGGGGCGTCCTCATCATCGAGGGCTGATCAGCGGGCTCATCAATAAGCGCCAACAGCGGTTGTGGCTCCCCTCTTCGGAAGGGAGCCACAACTGTTTGTAGCTGCTGGGATGTGCCGATTCCAGACAATGCCGTGAGGAAACGCCCTGCCATATGACATCCCATTGTGGTGGAATGGAACCGTGAGAATGAGGACTGATTGGATATCAGGCGACTCAAAGCTCGCCCGACGCATATGGCGAAGCCGCCGAGGCCATTGGATCTTGTTCACGTTCGCGGCATTCGCCATCTGTATGGGCATTGCGGGGTTGATCGCAATGCCGCTCGACGCATGGCTGATGCGCGCCACGCATAATGATCCGCCGTTCGATCTGGCGTCAGTTGTTTTCCCTGCGGTTATCATCCTGACTGTCGTGTTTGCCATCTGGTATCTGTGGTGGAGACTGCACGGCAGGCCTGCCGATTTGCTCGCTGTATCGACCGAACACTGGCCTGTGCGGACGGTCGCATGCCCGGATACCAAGGACGAAGATGGTGATGTGGTGCGTTCCACCATCAAGTTCATCCTGTTCACTCCCGGCGTGAAACGCACGTTCAAGATTCCGTTAAGGGCTGGTAAGGGCACATACGCCGGAACCGGGACCATCAGCGTCAGCGATGGACGGATTAGGCTCGATGCCGTCAGCTTCGCCCCGGCTCCGAGACTCAGGAAAGGCCGGTATGGCTGGCTGGAACCTGGACTGAAGTACGACGACGATTCAGAAGCGCTGATCGTCAATGGCGAGGAATGATTCAGGCAAAGAAAAAGCGACTCCATTCCCCGAATAGAGTCGCTGTATAGAGCCGCTAGCAAACCAGTCGCGGCTGCGTAAGGCTGGAACTCACGCCAGATGAGAGCGCATGAACCACTGGAACTTCTCGAGCTGCTGGACATGATCCTGAATGATGTTGGAGCTTACGAAGTCCAGCTCATCCAGTTCGGCCACGGCCTTGCGGTCTTCGGCGATGAACGCGTCGTAGTACTCGATCAGCGCCTTGAGGTATTCCTCGGTGCCGGCGCGGCCTTCCACATCGAACGGCTTCCACGTGCGGTTGCGTACGATCGCGTCCGGGCGCCCATCCGGAGTGCCGCCCAGCGTGGCGATGCGTTCGGCGGTTTCGTCGGCCTGAGCCAGCACGGACTCGACCTCCGGGTCGAGCATCTCGTGCACGGCGATGAAGTTCGGGCCGGTCACATTCCAGTGCGCGTGCTTCAGCACCAGAGCGGCCTCCTGCTCCTGGCTCAAACGGTTCTGCAGAATCGCAATGGCCTTCTCGCTGGTCGCTTCATCGAGGCCCGGGACCACAAATGCAAGTGTCATGATATTCCTTCCTTTCATGTTTGGGAACAGTCATTCCAGTCTAGGCTGTTTACTGCTGCCACAGGCCCGGAACCAGCGTGGGAATAATCACGCTTCGGCAATTGGTGCGTGGTCGGGGGCGCCGGCCTTACGTACTTCGATGGTTTCGATGCGGCGGCCGTCCACCTCAGTGACCACCATGTCGTAGCCGTCATCCGAATGCAGCACGTCGCCCACGGCACCCATCTTGCCGGTGTGGGCCAGGAAATAGCCGGCCACCGTCTCGTACGGGCCATCCTCAAGTTCGATGCCGGTCAGATCGGCGAAGTCCTCAATGGTCATGCTGGCTTCGATGGTGGCCACGCCGTTCACGAACACCGTGCGCGGGCGCCGCTCGCCACCCTTTTCGGTAGGCAGATCATACTCGTCGCGAATATCGCCCACGAGCTCCTCGGTCATATCCTCAAGCGTCACGATGCCGTCCGTGCCGCCGTATTCATCGATGACCACGGCCAGATGGATGCCACGCTTACGCAGTAGTTCCAAACTCGGCAGCAGCTTGGAGGTACCGGGCAGGGAGATGCCTTCACGAACCACATCGCGTACGGTTTTGGCGTTCGGGTCACGCACGTCCAGCAGATCGCGCACGTGTACGAAGCCGATCACATCGTCGAAATCCTTGCCGGTCACCGGATAGCGGGAGTACGGCTGGTCGCGCACGAATGCGGCGGCCTCGACAATCGGCTGGTCGCCTTCGATGAACACCACGTCGGCGCGCGGGCGCATCACTTCGGCCACGATGGTTTCGGAAGCGTCGAACACATCGTCCAAAATCGTGCGTTCATCCTTGGAAAGATTGGTGTTGGAGCTCACCAGCACGCGCAGCTCATCGTCGGACACCTCGGACTCGGTTTGCTGCGGGTCGAAGCCAAGCAAGCGCACAATGCCGTTCGTATTCTTGCCGATCAACCAAATAATCGGACGGCAGATTGTGGCGAACACATCAATCGCAGGGACCACAGCACGTGCGATCTGCTCAGTGCGCTGCATAGCGATACGCTTCGGCACCATCTCCGAAATCACAATGGAGCAGTACGAAATAATCAAGGTGAGCACAATGTTCACCAAGCCGCCGGCAATGCCAACCGGTACACCCCAGTTTTCCACCGTAGGAATCAGATATGGGGCGATGGAGGAGGCGCCGAACGAGGCGGACAGGAAGCCGGAGAGCGTCACGCCGATCTGCACGGTGGAAAGGAACGTGTTCGGATCACGTGCGATTTTGGCGACCTTCGCGCCGCGGGCGTCCTCCTGTTCCATCTGCTCAATCTGCGAGCCGCGCAGTGAGACCAGTGCCAACTCGGTTCCGGAGAACACGGATCCGATGACCAGAAAGACGAAAATCAGGAGGACGTTTAAACCAACAGACATGACTCCAACTCTAGGGGAGTGGGGAGTCAATTACCTTAGAAGCTCAGCACTTCGACGCGACCGGTGTCGAGCTGATAGCGTGCGCCGACGATCATCAATTGTTCGGAGGCTAGCGCCTGTTGGATGACTTCGGAGCGGTCCACCAGAGCTTCGATGGTGTGCGCCACGTGCACGCGCTCGATATCGTCCAGGCAATCCAGCTCGGCTTCGCGCGCCTGCCAGACGGAAATGCCGGCCTGACGCAGCACGATGGAATCGGATTGGGCGATGCGCTCATCCAAGTCATCCATGATGTCTTCGGCTTCGATGGAGTCCTGGGATTCCTCGGCCTCGGCGGTCACGGTGCGCACCAATTCGTTGAACTCGCGTTCGGCCACCTCGAGTGCGCCGCAGCGGCCGTGACCCAGTACGCACAACAGGCTTACATGCAGTTTCTTGACCGCGTATTCCAGCGACGCAATCACCGCGTCATCGATCATCTGGCCGGCCGTACGCACCGTGAACAGGTCGCCCAGACCTTGATCGAAGATGATTTCCGGGGGCACGCGCGAGTCGGAGCAGGAGAGCACGGCGGCATCCGGCTTCTGGCCATCGGTGAGCATGTGGCGGGTTTCCTTATCCTGCCAGGGGTGCTCGGCCTTGCCCTCGGCGAAGCGCTTGTTGCCCTGGAGCATGCGGCTCCATGTGGCGTTTGCGGTGGATTCGTGCAGTTCGCTGGGCAAGGGAGAGGTTTGCAAGGGCTGTTCGGGTTGTGCTTCTGGTTCCGGCGTTGCTGCTACTGGCTGCGGCTGGGATTGCGGGGATTCGGCTGCGCTCGATGCGGCCGCGAAGTTCTGTTCAAAGTTTTCAAAGTCCGACTGTGTCATGAAACCTCCATAATCGGCTTGTTGTTGCTCCCCATAGTAGCCGGTGCTGTAGTACCGGCTTAATTTTTCGTGATTTGGGTACAGTTCGTGAAAATAAGCCGCTGGATTCAGCAATACGGTTGTGATAAGGCTCATAGGGAACATAGAGACGTTGCCGCAGCTGCCACGTTACGATAGAAAACGGTAATGCAACAGGATTCCTGAAAGGACCGATGATGACTCTGCTGCAGCATGAACTGACCGATTTCAAAGTACAGGCTTTCCAGAACAACGAATTCCATGAGGTGACCAAGGAAGACGTGCTGGGCCACTGGTCCGTGTTCTTCTTCTACCCGGCTGATTTCACCTTCGTGTGCCCGACCGAGCTCGAGGACCTCGCCAACAAGTACGAGGAATTCAAGAAGATCGGCTGCGAGATCTACTCCGTCTCCTGCGACACCCACTTCGTGCACAAGGCCTGGCATGACGCCAGCGAGAAGATCGCCAAGATCCAGTACCCGATGCTGGCCGATCCGACCGCTCTGCTGGCCCGCGACCTCGACACCTACAACGAGGCCGACGGCATGGCCGAGCGTGGCGACTTCATCATCAACCCTGAGGGCAAGGTCGTGGCCTACGAGGTCACCAGCTCCAACGTCGGTCGTAACGCCGACGAGCTGCTGCGCCGCGTGCAGGCCTCCCAGTTCGTCTACGAGCACGGTGACCAGGTCTGCCCGGCCAACTGGACCCCGGGCGAGGAGACCATCGAGCCCAGCCTCGACCTCGTCGGCCAGCTGTGACCTGTTGATTTTGTGAGAATTCAGGCTCCCTCTGATGAGGGAGCCTCCTTGTTATAGAAAGCATCGTTATGACCCAAACCAACAACAATCTCTATGACGTCGTGGTCATCGGCGGGGGACCTGCCGGTCTGACCGCAGGCCTCTACCTTGCCCGCGCTCGCTACCGTGTGCTGATTCTCGAAAAGGACGATTTCGGCGGGCAGATCACCATCACCAACGAAGTGGTGAACTATCCGGGCGTCGGCCGCACCACTGGCCGTGCGCTGACCCAAACCATGCGCCAGCAGGCCAAGGATTTCGGCGCCGAGTTCCTTTCCGCGGAAGCCGCCGGGCTTGATGTCGAAGGCGATATCAAAACCGTGCACACCTCGCGCGGCGACCTCAAGACATTTGGCATCCTCATCGCCACCGGTGCCTCCCCGCGCAAGCTCGGCTTCGAGGGCGAACGCGAATATGCGGGCCGTGGCGTGGCCTACTGCGCCACTTGCGACGGTGAGTTCTTCACCGGCAAGGAAGTGCTCGTGGTCGGTGGTGGTTTCGCAGCGGCCGAGGAATCCGTGTTCCTGACCAAATATGCGTCCAAGGTCACCGTGCTCGTGCGCGAGCCCGACTTCACCTGCGATGCTTCCGTGGCTGCCGAGGCCAAGAACAATCCGAAGATCGACGTGCGCTACAACGTCGAGCTCAAGGGCGTCACCGCAGGCCAGGGCGGCTTGCGTGAGGCCACGATTCTGAACCGTGAGACCGACGAAACCGAAACTTGGAAGCCGGCCGATAACGGCACGTTCGGCGTCTTCGTATTCGCCGGCTACGTGCCTGCCACCGACCTGGTGCGCGGTGTGGTGGAACTCGATGATCATGGTTACGTGGTCACCCATGGCTATCTGGAGACTTCGGTGCCCGGTGTGTATGCGGCAGGCGACCTGCGCGTGAAGAACCTGCGCCAGGTGGTCACCGCCACCGCCGATGGCGCCATCGCCGCTGTGGAACTGGAGCGCTACGCCAAGCAGCTGAGCGAGAAAACCGGCCTGGTGCCGCCGCGTCCGACCGCGTCCGCCTACGAGCAGGCTGAAGCCGATGCGGCCGCTAAGACTGCGACCGCCGGCACGACTCCAGCGCCCGCGCTCGCGAAGCGCAGTGCCGATGTCGCCGCAGCTGCCGCGCAAACCGCCAAGAAGCCGGGGGAGTTGTTCTCCGCCGCCATCAAGCAGCAGCTTGGCGTGGTATTCGGCCGCATGGCCCGCCCAGTGACGCTGACTCTGGAACTTGACAACACCCCGCTTTCCACGGAATTGCAGGGCTTTATCGGTGAGATGGTGGCCCTGTCCGGCGGTAAGCTCAATTCGGTGGCCGTCGGTGCCGATGGCTTGATCACCGCAATTGATGGTGAGTCCGCGCCCGCCAGCTTGGTAGTGGGGGAGCCGCTTGAGGTGACGTTGCCAGCTGATGATGCTGCGCTGCCCACCTATGGTTCACTGGATGACTCCGGCCGTGCTGAGTTTGATGTTGCCGCTGCAATGCCACTGGCCCGCCCGGCTGTGCGCATCTGCACTGCTGGCGATGACGGCAAGTTCACCTTTAGCGGCCTTGCCTTCCATGGCGTACCATCCGGCCACGAGTTCAATTCGTTCGTACTCGGCCTCTACAACGCGGCCGGCCCGGGCCAGCCGCTTGATGATGATTTGCGCGAGCGTGCGGCCGCTATCAGCAGTCCGCTCGACGTGATGATTCTGGTCTCGCTGACCTGCACGATGTGCCCGGAGACCGTGCTTGCCTCGCAACGCATCGCCTCGCTCAACTCGAACGTGCGCGCCGAAGCCTACGATGTCTCGCACTTCCCCGAGCTGAAGGACCAATATGGTGCGATGAGCGTGCCCTGCATCGTAATCAACAAGTCCGACGGCAGCCAGACCGTGGAATTCGGCAAGAAGAGCATCCCGCAGATGCTTGATTTGCTGGGCGCGTAGGAATAGTTCCTAAGCCGAATGGCGCAGAAAAAAGGCGATGCATTCACGTGAATGCATCGCCTTTTTGGCTGCTGCCGCACCGACTGCATCAAGCAGTAGTAGCTGCTCCAATCACTTCACGCCGGACATCATGAAGCTGGAGATGAACTGCCGCTGGAAGATGAAGAACGCGATCAGCAGCGGAGCAATCACCAGCATGGTCGCCGCGGAAAGCTGACCCCACTGCGCACTGCTTTCGGTGGTCTTCGCGAACAGAGACATACCCAGCGAAAGTGGACGGTTTTCTGGCGAATTGGTCACCACCAGTGGCCACAGGAAGTTGCTCCATTGGTGGCTGGCGGAAACCAGTGCGAATGCCACATAGGTCGGTCGGGCCAACGGCACATAGAAGTGCCAGATCACCTGCAGGGTGTTGCAGCCGTCCAGTCGCGCAGCTTCCTCAATCTCAATCGGAACTCCCTGGAACGTCTGGCGCAACAGGAAAACGCCGAACGCGGAAAGGAAGTACGGAATCATAATGCCGAGCAGCGTATCGACGAGTCCGAAGTCCGCCACGGTCTGGTAGTTCGGGAAGATCAGCACCTCGTTCGGAATCATGATTTGCAGCAGGTAGAGCACGAACAGGAAGTTCTTGAATGGGAACCTGAGACGCGCAAAAGCGTAGGCGGCCAGCGTGGAAGTGATGATTTGTGCGATCAGCACGCCCACGGCAATCAGAATCGTATTGAGATAATAGCGGGGGAATGGCGCGGTGGCCCAAGCCGACTGATAGTTTGCCAGTGAATAGCCGTCACCGCCGTCAGGGCGCAGCGAGCGCCATACCACCCAGATCAGCGGCACGGTCCATATGAATGCGAACAGCCAAGTACCTACGGTTTTGGCCACACGCTGAGCATGATTTTCAGTCTGCATAATCGGCCTTCCTTTCGGTGGCGGCCATCTGCACGCCGAAGATGATGAGCAGAATGACCAGCAGCACTGCGGTGACTGCGGACGCTTTGCTGCCATCCACGAACTGGAACGAGACTTGGTAGATGTAGTACAGCAGCGATGCACTGGAATTGTTCGGACCGCCTTGGGTCATCACGATGAGGTGATCGATCAGGTGGAACGCGTCTGCGGTAGACATGATGAGGCAGAACATCGTGGTGGGCATCAGCAGCGGGAAGGTCATGTAACGGAACATCTTCCAGCCATGTGCGCCATCCAGCGCGGCCGCCTCAAACACATCCTGCGGCAGGTTCTTCAGGGCGGCGAGGTAAAAGACCATGTAGAAGCTGGCGTCTTTCCACACCAGCATCACGATGATGGCGGCTTTCACCGTGCCACTGTTGCTTAAGGGGCTTTGATCCATCA
The DNA here is from genome assembly GCF_009193305.1 of Bifidobacterium cebidarum. Lineage (GTDB taxonomy): Bacteria > Actinomycetota > Actinomycetes > Actinomycetales > Bifidobacteriaceae > Bifidobacterium > Bifidobacterium cebidarum. The sequence continues at coordinate 79,346 of NZ_WBVS01000002.1, forward strand.
GATGAGCCGCCGATAGCACCTGGCTGATTACGCCATCCGTGGAATACAGATACAGCCAGATATTGGCCACAGCCACCAGCGGGAGAATCACTGGGTAGAAGAACAGGCCGCGCACCAGCGAATTGCCAATAAACGTGCGGTTGACCATCATGGCCATCACCAAGGCCAGTGCCACGCTGAACGGCACAATGAACACGACATAGATCAGCGAGTTGCCGAGAACGGTCCAGAACACCTGATCGGATTGCAACCCTTGGTAGTTGCCGAGCCCCACGAACTCCGGCTCGGGCAATGCCAGGTCGGTCTTGTACAGGCTCTTATCCAAGGTGCGGCCGATGGGGAAGATGGTGAACACCGCGAGGAACAGGAACGACGGCAGCAGCAGTGCGGCGGCGGTAAGCGCCTGCCTGACTTCACTGCGGCGGCGAATAGTTGTTGATTGCTTCACGATTAATGCCTTCCATGCATATGCCGATTGCAAACGACCGCCCGCAGGGAACGGCGCGGGCGGTCGGATGCAATAGACACTGATGATGGCTTACTTGTTGAACGGGGCGAGGGCTTGATCGGCCTTGGCCTGTGCGTCCTTCAACGCCTGCTCAGGGGTCTTCTCGCCGGTGACGGCGGCCTGCACGGCGTCATTCAACGCCTGCATAACCTGGCCGTTGTTGTGGGTGGAGAGCTCCTTGTCCGCGTACTTCAGCTGGTCGCGGGCCACAGCGGCCTGCGGGAAGCCGGCAATGTAGTCCTTCATCAGCTTGGTGTCGTACGCGCTCTTGGACGGTGCGACGTAGCCGGTGTCGATGCTCCACTTGGCTGCACGCTCAGGGGTGGTCATCCAGCGGATGAAGTCCCATGCGGCCTTCTTGTGGGATTCCGGAATGCCCTTGAACAGGTAGAAGTTGCCGCCGCCGGTTGGGGTGGCGAAGCGCTTGTTGCCCGGCAGGAAGGCCACGCCGAAGTCGAACTTGGCGTTCTTCTTGATGTTGGTCAGGTTGCCGGTGGTCTGGTACAGCATGGCGGTCTTGCCATTGATGAAGTCGTTCGGCGAGGTCTTCCAATCAATGGTGCCCGTCGGCATGACCTTGTCCTTCTGGGACAGTTCGGTCATGAACTTCAGCGCCTCGACGTCTTCCGAGGTGTCGAAGTAGGCCTTCTTGCCGTCGTTGCTCATGATGTTCTTGCCTTCGGAGCCCGCCTGCATGGCCAGCGCCTGGAAGATCCAGTAGGTGCTCACCGTGGAGGGCAGCTCAACGCCCCACTGCTTGCCGTCGATGGTGAGCTTCTTGGCGTATTCACGCAGCTCATCCCAGCTGGTCGGCGGCTTGTTCGGGTCCAGGCCGGCCTGCTTGAACAAATCCTTGTTGTAGTACATCACGACGGTGCTGCGCTGGAACGGGATGGACCAGGTCTGGCCATCGGCCTGGGAGTTCTTCAGGTAGGCCGGGTAGAAGTCGTCCAGGTACTTCTGGCCGTCGGAATCGGCCTTGATCAGGTCGTCAAGCGGCTGGATGGCGCCCATGTCGCGGTAGATGAACAGTTCGGAAGACAGCGAGACGGCGATATCAGGCAGCTTCTTGGCCTGCACGGCGGCCTGCACCTTGGTGCGGGTCTCGTCGTAGTCACCGGTGTACACCGGCTTGATGGTCACGTTCGGGTGTTCCTTGGTGTACTGCGCGGCCAGACCCTCGATCGTCTGGGTGATGGCGCCACCCACGTTGACAGGGTAGTACCAGGTAAGCTCCACCTTGCCGTCATCGCCTGCAGTGGCGCTGCTCTGTGAAGAGCCGCAGCCGGAGGCAAGCATCAGCAAGGCGGTTACCGCTGCGACGGCGGCGGTAAGCGTGCGTTTCTTCATGATGATTCCCCTTCTATTCACAATGAAGCTGCCTATACATAGGTTGTTGATGGTGATTACGAATGACGTGATAGGCAACTTATCTGGTGAGAAATGAACATTGCATTCATCCCCCAGCCGGCAACTGGTTTAACAGTCCAGAGTGAATCGTGGGGAGGCAGTTGGGAACGATAACAAGTCCCCAATATGAACAGTTAGTGGACTGTGCCCTAGCTCACAGTGGCTTGTGGTGCGGGGATTCGCATTCGTTGTCATGATGAACAGTGGCCGAAAACTTGCACTATAGGCTTGATTTGGAGGGGAAACGAAAAACTATGAGCGAATTACAGCAGCATGTGGCGGCAGATCAGCAGGAACGATATGACCGGGATGATGCGCTGATTATCCACTTGAGCGATACGCATATATCCGCGGCCGGCACGAACCCGGCCCGTCCAAATCCTCAGTACGATGCACGCGCTGCCTTTGACGCGGACTGTGCGCGTATCGCCGCATCAGGATTGCGGCCGAATCTCATTGCCGTCAGCGGCGATATCTGCGATGCCGAAGTAGGCGAGCGCGCACGCGAAGCGTACCGCTATGTGCGTAACCATACGCAGGCGCTCGCCAATCAGCTCGGTTGCCCTGCGGTGTATGCGATGGGCAATCATGACGATCGCGCAGCTTTCCGCGAGGTACTGTTGCCGGCAGTGGCTGCTCAGGCTGAAGGTGATTCTCGTGTGCGATTTGCGCTTCGCTCCGATTCGCCGCATGATCCGGTGGATTATGTGCTGGCGGTGCCCGGTACTGATGGCAATATCGTGCGCGTGATTGTGCTGGATACCAGTATTCCGGATATCACCGATGATCAGGGAACGGTGCTTGATGAACAGTTAGCTTGGCTGGATGGGTTATTGAGCGAGACTGCTGGTGGTGCTGCCGTGGATGATTCGACAGTCAGCACGGTTCTGGTGATGCATCACCCACCTGTGGCACCGTGGCAAGATCGTGCGCGTTTGTGGCATATGCATCCCGAGGATGCTGCGCGGTTGGCACCGGTGGTGCGTGGCCGCGTGCGCGCAATACTGTGCGGTCATGTGCATCTGTCTTCCTTCGCTACGTTTGCCGGGGTGCCGGTATCCATTGCCGGGGCTCATTCGCGCAATCAGGATCCGTTGCACGCGCGCGATCTGACGTATTCATGGGCGGCCAATTACAGCTGCAATCTGGTGCTGTTGCGCGGAATTGTTGCCGACGCAGATCAGGTACTGATTACTCCGGCTCTGATTGCCCCTGATTCCAGTGCCGATTAGTCGCAATGCTGCACAAAAGGCCCTTCCAGCTCAGACGAACCGGAAGGGCCTTGACATTTACCAAGCTAGGAATGGAATGAATGAGCTAATAGGGCATCACCTCGCTTCCTGAGAAGCAGCTACGACGTGGTAGGTGCGGGTGGCAACGCCATCCTCGGAGGTTACGATGACCTGGGCCTCGCCGTTCGCGGCCAAGGTATTGACCACGGTTACTGCGGCGTTGTCATCGCCCGGCAATGCCTGCACTTCAGGCGCTTCATCACCGGCAACAGACACCGAGTACTGCTCAACCGCCGGGTCGAAGCCATCCACCGGCTTGCCATCCACCAAGAGTCCGGCGAGCGCAGCTTCGTTGTGCTGTGCCGGAATGCGAGCATCGCCACGCACCTCGGTGATGGCCACGCACTTGCCTTCGGCGGACGTGAACGTGATCTTGATACGAGACGTACGCACCATATCGAAGGAGTAGGTGGTTTCGTCACCGTTCGAGCTCATCGAGGAACCAGGCTTATCGCCAACGGTGGCGTACACCCAAGCGGCGTCATTGGTCTGCTCCACCGGGTTGGAGGAGACCTTCAGCCCGTGCACCGGCTGCCAGGAGCCGTCGGCGGCCAGATAGTCCACAGCCACGGACTCCGGCAGTGCCACATCCTCGCCGTCAAGGCAGTAGTAGACGGTGAAGGAGTTGAGCATGAACGGCACTTCCTCGCCGTAACCGAAGCGGTACTCCAGCCAAGCGGTGTTGGACGGGTCGCCGAACGTGGACCAGCGGTTCTTCAGGTTGTAGCCAACGCGCGGCGTATAGGAGACGATGCCATCCATCAGCAGTGAGGCATCCTCCTGAGCCTTCGGATCCGGGTTCGTGTAGGAGGCGCGCACCTGCGGGTACACGTCGTTGCGGTAGGAGAACAGGTCGCGGTTCTGCACGTAGTCATCGGTCACACGGACGTGTGCGATGGCCTTCTGCTCAAGGCCTTCGACGTCGCCCAGCACGGTGAACTCGCCGGCATTGCGGTAGAGCGAAGCTTCAGGCTTGGCCCAGGTCACTGCACGCTGTTCCTTGGCGCCATCGGACCAGTAGACGGTAACTTCAGGAGCGGCTTCGCCAACCAGCGGTTCGATGCCGGTGATGGTGGCCAATGCCACGGACTGCACGGCGAGCACTTCCACAACCTGCACCGTGACGCTCACCTCCAGATCGAAACGAGTCACCTTGCCGGCAACAGTCACTTCGCCAGCGTGATCGTAGGCAGCAGCCGGCACGGTTTCCCACGCGACTGGCAGTGGTGCGGCGACACCGTGATCGAAGTTGACGGTTACGGTAGCGGGCAATGCAGGCACAACGCCTGCCATTGTGCGCACGGCTGGAACCTGAACATCAGCAGGCTGCTTCGGCTCGGCACCCTCAGCAACGGTCACGATGGCCGGGGTGCTGGTCTTGGAGACTCCACCATACGTGACGGTGGCGGTCACATTCGCAGTACCGGACAGGCGGCCGGTCACGATGCCATTGCCATCCACGCCAGCCACGGATTCGTCGCTGGAAGCAAACGTGATTGCGGCTTCGCTTCCTTCGCCCAGCTCGATGGCGGCACCGGTCTCGTCGGTGGCGGACACCGCAAGATCAGTGGTCTCATCCTCAGCGAGGGTGAAGGTAGGAGGTACCACGGTGACTTCGGCAACCGGTGCCGGCGGCACATCCAGGTCAAGCGCGTATGCGGCATGCTGCTCGCCGTCCTCGGAAGTGACGCGAATCACGTAGGAGCCATACGGGTAATTGAACGGTGGCACCACGTACGCCACGGCATTGTCGGCAGCCTCGACGCTGATAGCCGGAGCGCCGGCAGTGTAGGCGCGATGCAGCACTGCACGATGCTGATCATCGAACTCAACAGGCTTGCCGTCCACAGTCACGGACGCGAGGTCAGTGGTGTCATGCGCGGTGGCTTCGCCATCGGTCAGGCGCACGCTCACGCTGGTCGGCAGATCATAGTCCTCGACAGTGCCGTCCAGCACCACAGTGCCGGCCTTGCTCCAGTCGGCATCGGCGGCATCCCAAGCCACCGGAGCGTCGACGGCGCTGCCATCATCAAAGACAACCAGTGCCTTGGCAGGCAGAGCAGGTGCAGAACCAGCCGGGGCGGCCAGAGAAGCCGGGCGAGCGGCAACCGGGTGCGCTACAGTCACTGTTGCGGTGACCGGCAGACCAGCAGCCTCGCCAGTCACCGTGAACGACTGTGCACCAGACTTGGCTGCAGCGGCCTGCACATCGCTGGCCAGGGAGGAATCCTGCCAAGTCACGGCAGCCTCGGCCGTGGTGTTGTCGGCCTTCAGCACTGCGACGGTCTGCGGCAGTACCGCGGTCTCACCAGCACGGACGCGGACGGCCACGCCGCGAGCTTCCAGTGCGTCGGCATCGGCCGGCAGGGCCTCAGTGATGAATACGTTCACGGTATCGGCCTTCAATCCCTTGGCGGTGGCGGTGACGCGGATCGGCTTGCCGGAGCCGTCAGAAGCCACGATGGCGAGCACCTTGCCGGAGTAGGCGGAGTGCACGGGGGACTGCAACGGTTCGGTGTTGGCCTGGTAGCCGTTGTCGGTACCGAGCAGCGTGCCGTTCTCCACATGGAAGGTGATCTCGTTGTTGGCGCGCGGCACAATCACACCGGCGTCGTCGATTACATCGGCTTCGATGAAGCTCAGATCATGGCCGTCGCCGTCGATGACATGGCGGTCCGGAATGAGCTTGATGCCAGCCGGGGCACCGGCAGTGGTGATGGAATCGCGGGCCACCACATGGCCGGCCTTGTCGTAGGCCACAACCTCAACCGTGCCCGGCTCGAACGGCACCTCCCACTGCAGGGTGAGCTGCTTGGGCTCGTTGCCATCCTTCTGGTAGCGGTACTCGAACGGCTTGTCCGCGTACTTGTTGCTCAGATGGAAGGTGGCCTGATGCGATTCGAATTCACGCTTGCCAAGGGACTTGCCGTTGAGGAACAGTTCGGCGGAAGCGGCGTTGGTGTAGGCCCACACGGCCACGGATTCGCCCTGCTCCCAGTTCCAGTGCGGCAGCAGGTGCACGACCGGAGCGTCATCAGGGTCGGTCCACAACGCCTTGTACAGCCACCACGGGTTCTTCGGGAAGCCGGCGGTATCCACCATGCCGTAGTAGGAGCGCAACGGAGCCAGCACGGTGCCATCGGATTCCGGCATATCCGGCTTGTTCCAGTAGAAGTTGGAGATGTACGGAGCGGGCTCGCCGATGTAGTCGAAGCCGGTCCATGCGAACTCGCCGACGTTGAACTCAAGATTCACCAAGCGATCGAATGCGATATCCAGCGGGTAGCCACGGTTGGTGGTCACGTTGTAGTCGGAGATCTCGTAGGTGTCTTCCTTCCACGGCTGGCGGCCCTTGGCGAACGGGTAGTCGCGGCCGCGTAGCTGCCATTCGTCGGTGAGAATCGTCGGGTGCACGTAGAAGCCGCGGCATGGCGTGCAGTTGCCGGATTCGGAGTTCAGGATCACGTCGTTCGGGTGCTTCTCATGCACCTTCTCCATCTGATCGCGATTGATGTAGGAGTAGCCGCGCACATCCATCTGCTCGTGAATCTTGTTGCCAATGCCGTCGATGCCCTTGGACAGGTAGGAGGCGTCATTCACGGAGTTCGGGCGGGTCGGGTCAAGCAGGTGGCAGCGACGGGTCAGGTCGGCGGCGATCGGAATCTCCTTCTCCTGCCAGGCCACCTCGTTACCCATGCCCCACATGAACACAGCCGGCTCGTTGCGGTCGCGCAGAATCATGGCGGCGAGGTCTTCGGGGTAGTCCTGGGAGAAGTAGTTGGAGTAGTCGTTGCGGTTCTTCGGAGCGGTCCACATGTCGGTGAGCTCTTCGAGCAGCAGGAAGCCCATGCGGCTGCACTCCTCGGCCCATACCTTGGAGCAGGGGTTGTGCGAGGTGCGGATGGCGTTCACGCCGGCATCCTGCAGGATTTCGAGCTGACGGACCACGGCACGGCGGTAGGTGGCCGCACCCAGGGAGCCGAGGTCGTGGTGCATGCACATGCCGAGGGCGCGCATGTTCACACCGTTAAGAAACAGGCCGCGCTTCGGGTCGAGGGTGATCCAGCGCAGGCCGAACTTGGTTTCGGTGGTGTCCACGGCGTTGCCGTCGGCACCGAGCACGGTGGTGCGCAACGTGTACTGGTACGGGTCGGCGGTGCTCCACAGGTGCGGTTCGGCAACCGAGAGCGTGGTGGAGAAGCGGTTCGGGGCTTCGGCGGCATCATAAGCGGCTGCGGCCTTGGTGGTGTCCGGGGTGTTGGCGGGCACGGTGACTGCGGTAGCGCCGGCGGCGACCACAGTGCCGTTGGCGTCGAGGATTTCCTGGCGCAGGGTGACTGCGGCGTCGGCGTCGGTGCCATTGGCCACGATGGTGGAGATGGCGACGGTGGCGTGGCCGTTCTTGACGTCTTCCTCAAGCGTCGGGGTAGTGATTTGGGTGCCGAAGCGGGCCACGTGCACCGGATCGGTGACGGTCAGCGTCACGTCGCGGTAGAGGCCTGCGCCAGCGTACCAGCGGGAGCTCGGCTCCTCGTTGTTGGTGCGGACGGTGAGCACGTTGACTTCGCCGGGCTTGATCTTGCCGGTCAGATCAATGGCGAAGTTCGTGTAACCGTAGTGATGCTCGGCTACTTTCTCGCCGTTGAGCCAGATTTCGGCGCGATCCATGGCGCCGTCGAAATCCAGAGTGACGTATTTGCCGGCGAGCTCGGCCGGAGCGGTGAAGGTCTTGCGATACCAGCCTTCGCCCACCTTGAGGTAGCCGACGGTGGCGCGGGCGTTGCGGGAGAACTTGCCTTCCACGCCGTAATCATGGGGCAGGTTGACGTTGCGCCAGTCGGAGTCGTCGAATCCGGGGCGTTCGGCGCCATTCGGGGTGCCGCGGAAGAACCGCCAGCCCGAGTTGAAGTTGTTGGAGCGTCCGGTCAGCGTCTCGCTGGTCTCCGGGCGGTTGGTTGTTGTCATCGTAAGACCTCCGTGGCTTTGGATGATGTGGGTGGCTCGGTTGGTCCGCCCGACATCGGACGCGCCAACCGGAACGTATGGCCTTGGCTTCCCGCGTGAGGTTGGTGCCGAGGTGATTCGTCATTGACAGAACACATCATAGCATCTTAACGATGAGATTAATAAAAATGTTGGTATTGCAGAGTTCTGTATATCCTTAAAACGCGCTTAAATCTTAACGATGATGGAAAATGCTTTATACTGAAGTCAGCGCATGACATCGGCGTGTCGGACTGAGCATCAACTGCAAGGCAGCAGGGCTTCACCAACATCCATACGCCGATAGGTTTGAAGAGGAAAGGACGATGATGTCATTGCGATCCCAGCGTGCCGCATCTGCTACCGATACGGTAGATGCCATGCTCTCATGGAAGGCCAAGCTTGGTTACGCCACATTCTCGCTGTCGTATGTGATGCAGACGATGATTGTGACGTGGCAGATGTTCTACTTCACCACGTTTCTGAACGTATCGATGGCTGTTACGGCGGTGCTTATAGCCGCCGGCAAGATCGTGGCCTCGGTGATCGGCCCAGTGTGGGGCTATATCTCCGACCGTATGTATCACAATGCGCTCGGCCGTCGTTTTGGACGCCGACGCTCAATCCTGATTTTCGCCATCCCGGCGAACTTCGTGTTCTACCTGCTGTTGTGGATTCCAAATCTGCCGATTGCGGTCTACTTCTTCGCCAACCTGCTGTATTGGGCGTTCTTCGCCGGAATCACCACCGTGCAGTACGGCCTGCCCAGCGAAATGACCGAGAACCCGAGCCAGCGCGCGCAACTTGTCGGCGTCAACCAGATCGCCGGCGCCATCGGCGGCACCTTCCTCTCGGTGCTCAACGTGTACCTGTTCACCATCTGGGGCAAGGACAACTGGGAATCATACTTCAACATGGCGTTGCTGTACGGCATTATCGGCACCGCAGTGCTGATGCTGGGCTTCCTGTCGATTCAGGAGCGTCCGTTCGACGAATCCACCAACGTGTCGTCCGCAGATGGGACGGCCGGTAGCGATGGTGAGACGCATATCGGCATCGGCAAACGTCTGGTTTCGGTGGTGTGGAACTTCCTTTCGGTGCTCAAGGTCAAGGAATTCCGCAACTATCTTGGTTTGTACTTGTCGGAGGAGATGTTCCGCACAGTGCGCGGCACACTGAATACGTACTTCGTGATTTTCGTGCTGTTGCTCGACCCGCAAACCGTCTCCCTCGCCACCGGCGTCAATCTGCTGTTCGGCATCGCCTGCGTCGGCTTTTTCATGTGGATCACCGCGAAAATCGGTGGCCCACGCGCCTACCGTTTAGGCGGCATCGAGGTGATTTTCGTATTCCTGGCGATGTTCATGCTGGCGATGGTCGCAAGCCACATCCCGGCTGGCACGCGCGCCGTGCTCTACATCGGTCTCGGCCTGTTCATGAATTTCGGCATCACCGGTGTGGTGAACGCCACCCAGTACACGTATACGTTCATTCCGGATGTGGATGAAATCATCACCTCGAAGCGCCGCGAAGGCCAGTACGCCGCCATTAATTCGACCATCGACGATATCTTCTCCTCTGCGGAGACAATTGTGATCGGCTTGGTGCTGGAGGCGACCGGGTTCGTGGAAGGTGCGCAATCGCAGCCACCGCAGACGGTATTGGCGCTCGCATGCCTGTTCTCGTTCGTGCCGATTGTGATCTGCGTCGTGGGCATTGTCTTTACGTTCCGGCTGAAGCTCAATCGCGAAAACCACGAACTGCTGCTTGATGAGATCGATCGATTGCGCGCAGGCGGGTCGATGGACGACGTGACGCCTGAAACGCGCGCGTTGGTCGAGAGTCTCACCGGTATGCCGTATGAACAGTGCTGGGGTCACAACAACGTCATCAATGTGACGCATAAAGGCTGATCGGGCTTTTCATATTCAGCTCCCCTGTACGTGGGGGAGCTTTTTTATTGCGGTATTGCGCAATCGGTACCGGTTTTTACCGATTCGCGACACGCCGAATCACCAAATAATCTCAACGATAAGATTTGTGATATGGTTTGTTTTGCAAACATCAAGAAAAGAAATCGAGCTTCAAAATCTCAACGATAAGGTTTTGAAGTAGATGAGCCGGGGATGGACGGAGAAGTCCCCCACCCGGAAAGCAGCTCCGTTTCTATGGCCCTGCGCCGTGCCTCATCGCATCGATCTCTATTGGAGAATAGGAGAAATCCAATGTCCAACTCGGCATCGTCCGCAGCGGGCCGCAAGCTGTCGTGGGTGACGAAGTTCACGTACGCCCTGCTGCCGCTGTCGTTCACCATGACCACGATGGTCATGACTTGGCAGATGATCTACTACACCCAGCCGCTCGCCATTTCCATCGGCATCGTCACCACGATGCTCGCCGTCGGCAAGGCTGTCGGTGGCTTCATCACTCCAATCTGGGGCTACATCTCCGATCGTATGTACGCCACCAGCTTCGGCCGCAAGGTTGGCCGTCGTAAGGGCACGCTCCTCATCGCCGCTCCGCTGAACCTCATTTTCTATGTGCTGCTGTGGGTTCCGAATATGCCGGTGTGGTTCTACCTGCTCATCAACATCATCTACTACGGCGTATACCCGGGCATCAACACGGTGGTGTACTCCCTGCCTTCTGAGATGACCGATGATTCCAAGGATCGTGCACAGCTCGTGGCTGTCCAGCAGATCGGTGGCGGCGTCGGCGGCTTCGCGCTGTCCATGTTCAACGCCTACCTGTTCAAGATTTGGGGCGCCGACAGCTGGGAGCCGTACTTCAAGATCGCTATGATCTACGCCGTGCTCGGCACCGTGCTGCTCGTGGTTGGTGCCCTGTGCATCAAGGAACGTCCGTACGACGAAACCACCGATATCTCCTCCGCCGATAAGGGCTCCGATGAGAAGGTCGGCTTCTTCGGCCGCTTGGTCTCCGTGTTCTGGAACTTCCTGTCCGTGCTGCGCATCAAGACCTTCCGCAACTACCTGGGCATCTTCCTCTCCCAGATGACCTTCCGTACCGTCCGCGGCCAGATCAACGCCTACTTCATCATGTTCGTGCTGCTCCTGACCCCGGCTGAGGTCTCCCTCTCCACCGGCTTCAGCTTCCTGTTCGGCATGGTCTGCGTGGTCATTTGGGCCACCATCATCACCAAGCTCGGCGGCATGCGCGCTTACCGCCTCGGCTCCTGGTTCACCATCATCCTGTTCGTCGGCATCTTCATCCTGGGCTTGGTCCACGGTTCCATGCCGAAGGCCTCCGTCACCCTGGTCTTCACCATCCTGATTACCCTGTTCACCCTTGGTAACTCCGGTATCGTGAACGCACAGACCTACGTGCAGGCCTTCGTGCCGGACGTTGATGAGCTGGTTACCGGTAAGCGTCGTGAAGGCCAGTACGCCGGCATCCAGTCCACGCTCGAGGTCATCGTCAACACCGTGGTGACCATCCTCGTGGGTGTGATTCTGCAGGCCGTCGGCTTCCAGTCCGGCGCTGACGTCAAGACCCAGTCCCCGCTCGTGGTCAACGTGCTCCTGTACATGTACTGCGGCACCGTGGTTGTGCTCGCCCTCGTCGGCATCCTGCTGACCTACCGCATGCACTTGAACGAGAAGACCCACGACATTCTCGTGGCTGAATCCGCTCGTCTGCGCAACGGTGGTTCCATGGACGAGGTCACCGATGAGACCCGCAAGGTTGTTGAGGATCTCGCTGGTATGCCGTACGAGAAGTGCTGGGGCCACAACAACGTGATCAACGTCTCCAACAAGGCCTGATCCGCTTCTGCTTCGAGCAGAGCCGGTGTCCATAAGGTACGCCAATCTTGCCGGCTCCGCTCGTTACACTCTTCAGCAATTCTTTCCAATAGCCAACCTCGGAACTTCTCCGAAATTGCTGAACACCCGCGCCGCAGGGATGGTTTACTGCAAATACACCTCCCTTCTCCAGCCCTGTGGCGCAATTCAATCCTTCTTACTTTTCCTTTCCAAACAGTGTGCCTCCTCGATATAGAGGAGGCACATGCATTTCGGGGGCTGTCGCTACTCTGATAGCTATCTCAACGATGAAGAGATATCAGATTAACCATCATCAGGAGATGTGTAGCCATGGTTACGTTAAAAGATGTAGGCGAGTTAGCTGGCGTGACTGCTACTACTGCCTCGGCAGCCTTGCGTGGCAAGGATTATGTGAAGCCGGAAACCATGCAGCGCGTCAAAGACGCGGCCCGCAGACTTGGCTACAAAACGAATCTTTCCGGCCGTTCCCTGCGTTCAGGGCGCAGCGACACCATCACCTTCCTCACCTCGGGTATTGAGGGCGACTACTTCTCGAATCTCGCCATGTGCGTGGCTGAGGCGGTGCATGAGCGCGGCTCTCATATGTTGATTGAGCTCTCCCGTTATCTCACCGACGATAACGACCTGTCGTACACTTTCTCGGATGGCATCATCGCCATCAATGCGCCGCGCGCCGTCGATATTCTTCGCCATCACCCAGCGGTATTGCTGGAGAACTACGACACCAACCTGCAGATTGACACGGTGAACGCGCCAAGTGATGCCGGCTCCCGCGCGGCCGTTCGCCATCTGATCGAGCGCGGTTGCAAGCGCATCGGCATCGTCGGCGACAACCGCGATCCCAGTCGGGCCATTATCCCGGGCTCGCGCGATATGCGTATGCGCGCCGCGGCCGATGAGATCGCCGAAGCTGGGCTGAAGTTCGACGAGAAAAAGGATTTCATCAAATGCGCATGGTCGATTGACGGCGGCATCGAAGCCGGTCGGGCCATTGCCAAGGGTCGTACCAAATACGATGGCCTGTATTGCCTGAACGATGGCATTGCCATCGGAGTGCTCCGTGGCTTGGCCGACGGCGGCGTGCATGTGCCGGATGATGTGATGGTCATCGGTTTTGATGGTTTGAGTCAGGGCGCTTACACTGTGCCGACGCTTTCCACTGTCGCCACCGATTTCAAAGGCATGGCGAACTCCGCTTTGACGCTGCTGATGCGCCGCATCGAGCACCCAGACGAGGAATTCTTCCCCCAGACCGTGAGTGTGGGCTACAAGCTGATTGAGCGCGAATCCACTGCACGGTAGCGATGGAGAGGCTGCGTTAAAGGGGCTGTTTCCATCGCCTCGCACGTGATGCTTGCATCCCCGGAAAACGCTGTGGAACGTGTTGTGAAACACAGAGTCCACAGCGTTTTCCGGTTTGTGGGTAATCAGGCAGCAGATCCCAATCCTAGGGAAATCGCACGGAGAAGATCGCTTTCGGTCGTGGCATCGAGATGCCTATCGCAGAACGACACAAATCGACTGGTGGCAGCGGGGCTGCGCCATACTGCAGGATCGCCATGTCCGCCAATATGCGGATACCAGGTTTCAATGCGGTCGCCGTAACCAGCGTCCCGCAAGCGCTGTTCCAGCCAATGGGTCTGTTCGCAGGGTACCAGATCGTCGTTGTCGGCATGCATCAGCAGCATCGGCACCATGCTGCCTGGGGCAAGAGCATCGATACGCTCGATTGGACTGGCGTCCTTGGCCTGGGCCTCGGTGTAGTGGTCGCCGAGCAGCATGGATTTGTATCCTTCTACTTCCAGATTGCGGGAGCCGGGCAGCGCCCAACGCGCGATATCCGCAATACCGAAGGCTGAAATCACGAGATTCACGCGGCTGGAGGCGCGATTGGCTTCCGGGAACGCGGTGGCTGGGCCCTCATAGCGCAGATCATCGTTCGTCAAACCCATGAATTGCGCCAAGTGCGCGCCTGCTGAAGCGCCCCAGGCCACAATCCGCTCGGGGTCGATGCCATAGCGGGCGGCGTTTGCGCGGAGGAATCGAATCGCCGCCTTGCAATCATGGATTTGCGCGGTCCACTTGGCTTCGGTGGAAAGGCGGTAATTGATGATGGCGACCGCGTAGCCGGCCTCCAAGAAGGCCGCTGCGTCGGCGCGTTCCGTTGCCAGGCCCCGTGCACCTGCCGCAAAGTTGCCTCCGATCCATCCGCCCCCGTGAATGTAGACGACTACAGGAATCGACGAAGCGCTGGCGATACCGTGCTTAGGCACGGCAAGGTACAACTTTTGCGACTGCAGACCATGGCCTGCATAATCCTGGTCGATGTATTCGATAATGTTCACAGCTTGGCTCCATTGCCTAGTCTCAGTAATAATCTCATCGATAAGATTAATTATAAGATTTTGAATTGTCAAGGTCGCTGTGAGGTCACTTTTCGTTGGTTTTTATCGCTTGCCGGAAGCTGAAAACGAGGAAAGCCCCGCTCGATTGAGCGAGGCTTTCCTGTAGGCTTTGCGCTAGGAACAAGGAACCCCCGCTGGTCGCGGGGGTGCTGTACTGCTGCGGTTTTTGCATGTGCAAAAGCTACTATGCAAAAACCTTGCTACGTTTGCGGTGGTGAAGTCCACCGGACTTCACCACCTTGTGCTTTGCAGCGCTAGCTGCAAAGCACAAGACGCAAACGTCAGCCCGTGTTCTGCAGGCCTGCGGCGACGCCGGAGACGGTGCAGAGGATGAGATAGATGAAGCCTGCCTGCTGGCTCTGGCTGAGTTCTTCCTTATCCACCTTCTTACGCAGCGAACGCAGAGCCAGCACCTGGGTGACGGACAGTGCATCCACGTAAGGAGAACGAATGCGGATAGCTTGGCCAAGCACGTGACGGTGCTGCAGCGGCCACTTGTCGCCGACGATGTCGAGCACCCACTTGCGGGTGAGCTCCATTTCGCTGAGCACCTTCTCATTGAGGTCTTCGCGGTCGCCCAGAGCGAGGTACATCTTGGCGATGCGCTCGTCCGTCTTGGCAAGGGACATCTCAATGTTGTCGATGAAGGTGGAGAACAGCGGCCATTCCTCGTAGGCTTCGCGCAGCGTCTTCAGGTCGCCGAACTTCTCGCATGCGGTACCGAGGCCGTACCAAGCGGCCAGGTTGATGCGAGCCTGAGCCCAGGAGAAGATCCACGGAATCGTACGCAGATCGTCCAAGGACTTGGCGCCGAGACCACGCTTTGCCGGGCGGGAGCCGATCGGCAGCAGGCCGATCTCGGTCAGCGGCGTCACGGTGGAGAACCACTGAGCGAAATCAGGCGTGTGCAGCAGGTCGAGGAAGCGCTCGTGAGCGGCATCATCGAGCGCGTGCGCCATGTCGGCGTACTTCTCGGTCATGTCGGTGTTGCGCTTTTCCACGCTCGGGGCGGACTGCAGCAGGGTTGCCGCGGCCACGGACTCCACGTGGCGGATGGCGAGCACCGGGTTGCCGTAACGGGCGAAGATGACCTCGCCCTGCTCGGTGAGCTTGAAGCGGCACTTCACGGAACCGACCGGCTGGGCCAGCACCGCACGATTGGCCGGGCCGCCGCCACGACCAACGGCACCGCCGCGGCCATGGAACAGAGTCAGGTCGATATCGTGCGATTCGGCCCACTTGGCGATGCGCTCCTGGGCGGAGTGCAGGGCCAGGGTTGCGGAAGTCGGGCCGGCGTCCTTCGAGGAATCGGAGTAGCCGAGCATGACCTCGAGCTTGTTGCCGGTGGCCTTCAGACGAGCCTGGACTTCGGGGATCTTGATCATTTCCTCGAGCACATCCACCGAGTTCTGCAGATCCTCAAGCTGTTCGAACAGCGGAATCACGTCGATGGTGGGCACGTCCTCCGGGTGGGCGAAGGCCAGACGGTTGAGCTCGTAGACATCCTTGATGTTCTGCGCGCTCTTCGTGAAGGAGATGATGTAGCGGCGTGCGGCCTTGGTGCCGTTGCGCTTCTGGATGGAACCCAGGGCGCGGAAGGTGTCGAGCACCTCGTGGGTCATCGGCTGCAGATCGCCGCGCTCGCCGTGCAGGCCGTGCTCGCGGATGTCCGCAAGGGCGCGGGAGTGCACCACGGAATGCTGGCGGAACTCCATCTCGACCATGTGGAAGCCGAAGGTCTCGGCCTGCCAGATCAGATCCTGCAGCGGGCCGTAGGCGGAGCGCTTGGCACCGGCGTCGGCCAGGGACTGCTGCACGGTCTTCAGATCGGCGATGTAGTCATCGCAGGTGTGATACATCAGATCGGCGTCACGCTCGATGGTGTAGTGCAGACGATCGGCAATCACCAGCATGACTGCGCGGTGCAGTTCCTTGGTGGAAATCAGGGCGGCCTTATCGGTCAGGCGCTCGCTCATTTCCTTCTGGTGACTCCACAGGATGCGCAGTGCAGAGCTCGGCGGCGTGGTCTCGGCTTCCATCGTGAGGTTGCGGCCCACAGTGCGGGTGGCTTCCTCAAGGGCGGCGAGCACGTGATCGGAGAACTTGCGTGCCACCTGGCGGCTGACCTTGGCGGTCACGTTCGGGTTGCCGTCGCGGTCGGAGCCGATCCAGCTGCCGGGGTGGAAGAATGCCGGGCAAACCGGCGGCACCAAGCCGGCCTTATCGCCCAAGACCCAGTCGTCGAAGCGGCGGTAGACCTTGGGGATGGTGTGGAACAGGGTGTTGTCGAAGATGTCGAGAATCGTGTCGGCTTCCTCAACGGGGGTCGGCTTCTTCAGTGCGATCGGGGAAGTGCGGAACAGGGCGTCGATCTCGTTGTAGAGACGGCGGCAGTTCTCCTTCTTATCCGATCCGCCAAGAATCTTGTGCTCTTCGAGCAGCTCGGAGATGCGGCGAATCTTGCCTTCCACGGCCTTACGGCGAGCCTCGGTGGGGTGGGCGGTGAAGACCGGGTGGAACTCGAGCCTGTCGAGCAGCTCCTTGGCCTTGGCCGGGCCCATCTCGTTGATGAGCTGATGGTAGGCGGAAGTCATTTCGTTGACCGGGTCAAAGGCCTGATCGTCGGTGACTTCGTTTTCGCGCTGGCGCAGCACGGAGACGCGGTAGTTCTCCTCGGAGAGGTTGGCCAGATGGAAGTAGGTGGCGAACGCGCGGGCCAGCAGCTGGGCGTCGTGCAGGTTCATCTTGTCGATGACCTCAACGGCGGCCTTCAGCCCATCGTGGCCGGGGTTCGGATCCTCAACGCCACCGAAGTGCTCGGCGCTGGCCTCGACCGCGTAGTTGCGCACGGTATCGAAGGTGGCGAGCAGTTCGGGGTTGTATTCGCCCAGTACGTCGCGCAGAATCCGCAGGCACAGATCCATGTCGTACTTGAGGTTTTGGGGAAGATCATGCTCCTCCGGGCCCTTTCGGCCGGTCCCGGTGGTGACGATGGCAGCGTCAGCCGGAGTGATCTGTTCTTCGGATGTTGCCATATAACCTCCTTTGCCGAATATTAGGTTGCTCGGTCTATTGGTCGTCCGCGGCTCCTCCGCGGTTGTTGAGGCCAATCGTTGCGAGCCCACAGCCCATATTCAACGTGGTTGTTGTGTGGCAACAGTGTATCGCCGGGTATTCGCCATTTACGTTACGAAGTCCATTTTCGCCGGTTTTTGGTCGATTGCGCGCGCTAGTAATGGGAGTCGTGAGTGAGAGCCAAGAGACCCAGCATCAAGAGGAACATAAGGAGCATGGCGCCATCGCCGTGCAGCATTTCCATACCCATTCCATTCCGTTGGACATGGAGGACATCGAGCGCGATTGGGATAAGCCCATCGCCGAGGCTGGTATCGCCGCCAAGGCAAGTGTGATCGTGCGCGTCGGCCTGTTGGATCTGAGCGCCGGCACCGGTTCGTTCCGCGTACGCGAAATGATGCATCGCATCGCGTATCCGCTTGGTGTGCATGTGCGTGCCGACGTGAATCTGACCGACATCGAAGCGGCTTGCACGGATGGCAAGGAACGCATCACCGAAGTCATCGATCTGCCCACCACCGGCGTCAACACCGAACGTATCTGGCTGCTTGAACATTTCGCGGACTGGTTCAGCGTGAACCTCGGCGAGGAATCGATGTATCACGTGCAGCCTGAGGTGTCACAAGGCCTGATGCAGCACCTTGACACCAAGGACGCCTCCCAGGTCTCCGCCAATCTCTCCAAGCAGTTGCGCGAGGAGGAGAAGGAGGGCAAAGCCGAGGCCGCCGGGCAGGACGCCGTATTGGATGCGTTGGAGGCCGCCAGCGAGCATGTGGATCCGGGCGAGCCGCGCGCGCATCAGCTGCATGTGCATGAAACGGACTGGTCGCAGTCGGCGATGACCCAGTCGCTGGCGGCGCGTGCCGCAGATGAGCAGGCGCGCGAGGCGGAGCAGGCTGCCGAACAGGAGGCGGTCGAGCGCGGCCAAACGGGGCAGTCGGCGCCGGACGCGATGGAATCGGACTTCCCGGATGCCGGACCCACACAGTCGGACCACTTGCAGTCGCAATCAGGAGAATCTGAGGCGCCGCGCAAACATAAGTTCGCGAATCGCAAGCCCCCCAAGGAATACGCCGAACACTTCGACCATATCGGGGCGGCGCCCAAGCCAAAGAACGCCCCCGGCATCACCGTGCGCCAGGCACATGAGCGACTCGACATGATCGAGCACCGCAAGCCGCTGTATTCGCCGGCGTTCGCGGGTCTTGCCTCAGCCATCGCCTGCGCATCCTTCGTCTTTTTGCTGGGCGGCGGTCCATACGACATGATCGGTGCGTTTGTGGGTGCCGGCCTCGGCCATTGGTTGCGTCGCCGGCTGTTCAAGCATCATCTGAACCAATTCTTCGTCACGTTCGTATGCGTGGCCGTGGCGGCGCTGGCCTGCACCGGCACCCTGCGCTTGATCGGCCTGTTCGATCCGATCGCCTTGCAGCATGACACCGCGTACATCGGTGCGATGCTGTTCGTCATCCCCGGATTCCCGCTGATCACCAGCGGCCTTGATATGGCGAAAATCGACTTCCCCTCCGGCATTCAGAGGCTCGCCTACTTCCTGTGCATCGTGCTGATGGCCACGCTCGCGGGCTGGATGGTGGCCGCCCTGGTGCATCTGAACCCCACCGGGTTCGAGCCGTTGGGGCTGAACGTCTGGGTCAATGGCGTGCTGCGATTCGTGTTTGCGTTCCTTGGCGTGTGGGGCTTCTCGATTATGTTCAACTCGCCGCAGCGCATGTGCTTGGTAGCTGCTGTGATTGGTGCAATCACCGATACGCTGCGCTTGGAAATCGTGGATTTGGGCGTGCCTGCGGAGGCCGGTGCCTTCATCGGCGCACTGCTGGCCGGCCTGCTCGCCACGGCTTGGCGCTCCTCTGTGCGCAAAGGCTGGCTCGCGCCGCATCTCGGCTACCCGCGCATCTGCCTGACCGTGCCGTCGATCGTGATCATGGTGCCGGGCCTGTATATGTATCAGGCCATGTTCCACTTGGGTTCCTTCGATACGCAGTCCGCACTGGATTGGGCGTTCCGCGCGTTCATGGTGATCATCTGCCTGCCAATCGGTCTGGCGATGGCCCGCGTGATCACCGATAAATCCTGGCGATACGACATCTAGGGCAAGCCGGCCACAAGGCCACCATTTGAGACGCCGTTATGAGATTGTCCGTACTTTCAGGGAAGGTCGGCGGAAGAGAAAGTACTGATAAAAGGCGGTTAGTGTGGCAAGCGATTTCTGGATTCTGTTGGCCATGGTCATCTATTTTGCGGCCATGCTGTCCATCGGATTCGTGTATTCCAAGCGATCCAACTCATCCTCCAAAGAATATTTCGCAGGCGGCCGCGGCGTGGGGCCGTGGCTGACCGCCTTGTCCGCCGAGGCATCGGACATGTCCGGCTGGCTGCTCATGGGCTTGCCGGGCCTTGCCTACTTCACCGGGGCCGCCGACCCGATGTGGACCGCGCTGGGCCTGGCCATCGGCACATACCTGAACTGGAAGATCGTGGCTCGCCGCCTCCGCCGCTATTCGGTGGTTGCCGGCGACGCCATCACCATCCCGGACTTCTTCGCCAAACGATTCCATGACACCAAGGGCGTTGTTTCCACCATCGCCGCAATCATCATCCTGGTGTTCTTCAGCGTGTATGTGGGCAGCTGCTTCGTGACCGTGGGCAAGCTGTTCGCCGCGCTCTTCGGTTTCGACTACCACCTGATGATGATTCTGGGTGCACTGGTGGTCTTCGTCTACACCGTGGTGGGTGGCTATCTTTCCGTGGTGATGACCGATTTCATCCAGGGTCTGCTCATGTTCTTCGCGCTGGCCGTGGTGTTCATCGGCACCGTGGCGAATGCGGGCGGCATCGAGAACACCGTGGCGTTCCTTGAGTCCATCCCGGGCTATCTTTCCGGTACCCATGTGGCCGCTCCGAAGCTTGACCCGGAGACCGGCCGACAGCTGGTCGAAGCCGGGCGCGCGGTGTTCGGCGCGCCCAAGGATTACGGCATCATCACCATCGTCTCGATGCTGGCATGGGGCCTGGGCTACTTCGGCATGCCGCAGGTGCTGGTGCGATTCCTCTCCATCCGCAGCGTGGAGGAAGTGCGCAAGTCCCGTATCATCGCCACCTCGTGGTGCGTGCTGTCGCTGGCCAGCGCCGTGTGCATCGGCCTGGTCGGCCGCGCGATGATGCCGACGCATCTGCTGACCGCCACCGACGCGGAGACGATCTTCATCGTGCTGGCGCAGACCCTGCTGCCGAGCTTCATGTGCGGTGTGGTGGTGTCCGGCATCTTCGCCGCTTCGATGAGCTCCAGCTCCTCATACATGATCATCGGCGCCTCGGCCATGGGCGAGAACATCTTCCGCGGCCTGTTCCACAAGAAGGCCTCCGATCGCCAGGTGATGATCGTGGCCCGTCTGACGCTGGTGCTCATGTTCATCTTCGGTGTTTTGGTGGCCTATGACCAGAACTCCTCGATCTTCCAGGTGGTCTCCTATGCGTGGGCCGGCCTGGGCGCGTCCTTTGGCCCGTTGATGCTGTGCTCGCTGTATTGGCGTCGCGCCAACAAGGCGGGTGCCGTGGCAGGCATGCTTTCCGGCACGGGCGCGGTGCTGATCTGGCATAACGTGATGAAGCCGCTGGGCGGCATCTTCGCCATTTACGAGTTGCTGCCGGCGTTCCTGATTTCGCTGCTGTGCATCGTGGCGGTGTCGCTGCTTACGGCCCGCCCCAATGAGCAGATGCTCTACGAATTCGACCACTACATGGATGACCCGCTGCCGGGCACCCTGCCTTCCGGTTCCGTGCTGGTCGACGAGCCGATGGAAGCCATGGAGGCCGAGGTCCGCGGCGGAAAGTAAGGCGATAGGGCGGTGTTTCCGCTATCGCAGCATCATTGTGGACTTCGATGAAGATGTTGAAACGTCTGCCGTTCCTCTTTCGCGTTGCATCTCTTTTGCGAGGGGTACATCTATAACGGCGCGATTATCTATCTGCTTTGTGAGGGGTATCTGACGCCTTGCGGCCTATGTATGAGTGACGCAATTGCAACGTCTATATATGTGATTAAGCGGGATAAGTACCCCTGCTAAAGCAGATAGATGTTTGAGGAAGACGGAATGTACCCCTGGCAAGGCAGAAAACTACGTGATGCACGTGCAGTTAGTTGATGCCATTCATGAGTCTACGGGCTGAGACCACATTTAATGCGTGCAATGCACACGGGTGCCAGCCACAAACGTCATTGCCACATGCTGTGGCATGGCACGCATGGCTTCTGGAGTAGTGATGGCATACGGGTCGGTGTCGAGCAACACCATATCCGCCGGGTCTCCGGGCTCAAGATGATCTCGTCCGACTGCGGTCGAAGAAGCCAGCGCCACTTCGACAGGCAAGCACTGTTCGGGCTGGAACGGCTTTCGGTCGGAGCTTTCCGTGCCGAACACGGCGGCCGAGATGGCCAGCCACGGGTCGAGCGGTGCAACGGGCGCATCGGAGCCCATGCGCAGTTTCGCGCCCGCATCGTGGAGTGCGCGGAATGGATAGGGGATGCCGGCCGGATTGGCCCAGAAACGGGTGATGACGTCGCGATCGTCCATCGCATGTTGCGGCTGAATGCTGGCCGTGAGCCCCAGCTTGGCGAATCGTGGAATATCAATCGGTTTGAGCATTTGCGCGTGTTCGATGGAACCGTGGGCATGGGCTGCTTCCGCCGCGTTGAGCACAATCGTATTCGCCTCATCGCCGATGGCGTGGCAGGCGATGTCGAATCCGTGTTCAGTGGCAAGCCGCATGTAATCCTCGATTTGCTGCGGTGTGTAGCTCAATGTGCCGTAGGTCGGAGGTTCGATGCCGGAGTACGGAGTGGAGCAGTAGGCGGAGCGCGTGTTGAGGGATCCGTCTGAAATGAGCTTCATTGCGCCGACGCGGCCCAGTCCATTACTGCCTGGCAACGTTTTCCCGGTATGCCAACCGGTGTCAATGGCTTCTTGCAGCCGTTCAGGGTATACGCCGGCGTCCACGCGCAGCTTGTTGATGCCGGCGGCAAAACGGCTGATCCATGTATTGATGTTTTCGGCCATCTCATAATCGCGAATGCCCACGATGCCTTTGGACGCTGCATCTTGCTCGGCTTCACGCAACAAACGGTCGGTTTCCTCGGCGGCGCCGGGTGCCTTGTCGAATTGGGTATAGGCGTTGAACCATTCGAGCTCGCCAACGAGCCCGGTGCGCTCATCCACATGCACGCCAAGGCGGCGGGCGGCTGCGGAGTTCACCCAACCGCAGTGCATGTCCGCACTGGAGAGCGCCACCGGCTGTTCGCCGGTCACGGCATCGATGGCGGCAAGCGTGGGCTGCTCGTCATCGGACCAGAGCGAATGACGGAATCGCATGCCCACCACAAAAGCGTTAGGGTCAAGTGTTCCTGAGGCGCGGCGCTCATCCAGATGCGTTTTCAACATGCTCATCGCCTCGGATGCGGAGCGAGCGTTAATCAGATCCAAACGGCCCAGCGTCTTGGCCCATTGCGTGAAATGCGTGTGGCAATCCCACAGGCCGGGAATAATCCAGAGCCCATCGGCGTCAATGGTCTCGTCTGCATCTGAATCACGATGTGCGAGGTGATTATCGCCGATGCCTAACGGGCTGACAGATTCAACAACGCCGTCCCGCAAGACGATGTCAACATGGGTCTTGGAGCCGGGAACGGCGGCATTGGCAATACGCACGGAATTACTCATAGTCGCCATCATGCCACCGATGCGAAGCCAGTGCCTTACTGTGCTCATTCGGCTGACCTGCACATCGATTGGTCAGGAGAAAGATCCCGGCTACTTTGAGCACCGCAAGACTGAGTTATCCACTGAGTTATCCACATTTATCCACCGGAAAAATGAGGCGGTCGACAGGCGTGGGCGCAAGACCTTAGACTCAATCACGCAGTTACGCATATCACGAAGGGGTGATTGTAATGGGCAGTTCAATCGCATTGACGGAATTGACCGCAGTGAAGCACCAACGTATGAAAGCATGTTTCGAGATTCAGCAGCGCAGTAATTGGAGGCCACCTTATGCTCTGACGACGTCGTTGGAGCTTCAGGCGATTGAGCTACCTCGTTTCCCTGCGAAAAGCAAAGTGCTGCGGGACGTGACATTCGTCGCGGTCCCTCATGCTAATGCCAAATACCGCGTCCATGGAGTGAAAGCGGTGATTTGGCCTTTCGCTTTGGATAAGGTGCTCGTAGAAAGGCAATTTTCCTGTACATCGCCGGTTTGCACCTGGGCCATGCTCGCCTCATATTTGGATTTGGAGGAGCTGATCGTACTCGCCGATTCGATGATGCGCCGCGACAGGCGTCTGCGCCGAGCGAGGGTTGAAGATTTCGTGGCATATCTTGATGCTGTGGAATCGCAAGTTCAATCAACACGTGCCGCAGGAGATGCGGCGAAGCTGTTCAAGGGCTATGAGAATTGTAGACGTGCGCTGATTCTAGCGAGAAGTGGCACTGATTCCTCGATGGAGAGCCGTACTCGATTCGTTCCCTCACGGTATGGGTTGGATTGCCCTCAAGTGAATTATCCGATCTTTCTTGGGAACAGCAGAAAACCGCTTTACCTCGATATGGCTTATCCCGAATTCAAGATCTGCATCGAATATGAGGGATCTCATCATGCGGGGCAATGGCTCAGTGATGTAAGAAGAAGGCAAGCTATCGAGGACGCTGGATGGAGTTACATTCAAGTGACCAAATTAGATATCGGTGATGAGTGCGCCGAAGAAGCACTTGCGCTACGAATTGCCAAACACATGCAGGAGATCACTGGCAAGCGTGTGGCATTGACCCGTCGCAAAACCATTCTTCAGATGTGCGATGGCCGTGGAAAGCGACGTAAGCCATTGCATGAAAGGTTGAGATTCAAACCGCTGTTGCCATTAGCGCCGTTATGCGATGAGACTCGGTATTAGCGTGCGCCCATGCATTGCGAATACATGATATGGAAAGGTATCTGCTTTGTAAGGGGTATATCTGATGTGTCGCGAAGGTCTATCTGCTTTGTAAGGGGTATTGGCCGCCTGCAACCCTATGTATGAGTGGCGCAATGACGGCGCATGTATATGCGTTTTATTGGAATGGGTACCCCTTGCAAAACAGATAGACATTCGCAATGGAGCCCATGTACCCCTTGCAAAGCAGATAAGCGCAAAAATAATGCGGTCGCCGTGTGCGTTTGCCGTTGAGAAGCGTGGGTGAATATTGAATATGCAAAGGTCCGGGACGATTCCGAATGGGGATGTCCCGGACCTTGACTGGATTGAACTAAAGCTCAGTACTTCATGCCCATGGCTTCGCGCACCTGGTCGAGGGTCTCCTCGGCGATGGCGTTGGCGCGCTTGTTGCCGTCGTGCAGAATATCGCGGATGGAGTCCATGTCCTTGGCGAGCTCGGCGCGGCGCTCGCGGTGCGGGGCCAGGAACTCATTGACGGACTTGATCACGTACTGCTTCAGTGCGCCTGCACCGGCATCGCCGATCTCCTCGGCGATCTCCTTCGGATCGCGGCCGGTCACGAGGCCTGCGGTGGTCAGCAGGGCGGAGACCTGCGGGCGTGCGATCGGGTCGAAGGTGATGCGGCGCTCGGAATCGGTGGGGCTCTTCTTGATGAGCTTGGCGGTTTCCTCGGCGGTGGCGCCCAGCATGATGGAGTTGCCGTAGGACTTGCTCATCTTGCGGCCATCGAGACCAGGGATTTCAGGCGCGTCGGACAGGATGGCGGCCGGCTCCGGGAACACCGGGTTCTTCTTGGCGTAGCGCTCGTTGAAGCGGCGTGCGATGGTGCGGGTGATCTCCACGTGCGGCAGGTTGTCCTTGCCGATTGGCACCACGTTGGCCTTGCAGAAGAGGATGTCACAGGCCTGATGCACCGGGTAGGTCAAGAGCAGGCCGGTCAGCGCATGGCCGGAGGCCTCCATCTCGGACTTCACGGTCGGGTTGCGGTGCAGCTCGGCCTCGGTGACCAGAGAGAGGAATGGCAGCAGCAGCTGGTTCTCGGCCGGCACGGCGGAGTGGGTGAACATCATGGTCTTGTTCGGATCGATGCCGGCGGCCATGTAATCGAGCACGAGGTTGAGCACATTGTCCTGGATATGCTCGGTGGTGTCGCGGTCGGTGATCACCTGATAGTCGGCGATGATGATGTTCGTGTTCACGCCACGCTCCTGCATGGCGACGCGCTCGCGGATGGAGCCGAAGTAGTGGCCCAGGTGCAGGCGGCCGGTCGGACGGTCGCCGGTCAGCATGGTGAAGGACGAGGGATTGGACTCAAGCTTGGCGAGCGTCTCGTCGGAACGCTTCTTCGCTGCGAGGAAGCTTGCGCTCATCTCGTTGCCTGCCGCTGTCAGTTTCTGCTCGTCGGTCATGCCGGATTCCTTTGAAATAGCCTTAAAATAAACGCTTTTATGGTAAAAGTGTGAGCCGACAACGAACATGCGCATATTAGGTGGTACTCTCTTAAGTTGATGAATCGAACAGCACAGTAATTTCAGGGGGTCAGATGGGCCGCGGACGTCAGAAAGCAAAACAGCAGAAAATTGCCCGTAAGCTGAAGTATCTGACCACCGACACTGATTACGATGAGCTGGCCAAGGAACTGAGCGAGCAAGAGCCGGGAACCGGGTCTGTGGATCCGTTTGCCGACGTCGAAGATCAATATGTGGACACTGATGCGAAATCTGCGGATTCCGTCTCGGCTCCTGTTGCGGATGACGATCTTGACGAGTACGCCAAGTGGGCTGCCGAGGCTGCGGCCAAGGCGACCAGTGGGGAATTCCCGAAGACTTCGGCCAAGCCGGCAGCCCCGCATAAGCCAATTCCGATGCCGAAGCCTCGCCCGATTCCGAGCGCGCTCAAGCCCAAGCAGTGATTGGTGGCAAATACCATACTTCAAGGCACCTGTGTGGAGCAGGTGCCTTTTTCGTTATGGAGAACTATGGGGGGCGACTGGTCGGCGGGGGAGGCATGTGTCCGACCGTAGGCTTGGCCGAACGGCCTTGGGTGTGTCGAGACACATGCCCCCGCCGACCAGTCGTATATCGCGGTTAGCGTGCTAGCGGCAGCAGACCGCTTAAGTCATCACGCTCGCCGACCGCGCTGATATGGCCGGCGTCCTTCTCCTGCGCCCAGCTGGTGATGCCGCATGCGAGCCGCAGCCATACATCCGGGTCGAGTTCGATGACGTCCGGTGGTGTCAGGTTATGCGGATCCGATTCAGGGCCGTCCAGAATCTTGACCGCACCCCACGGTGCCACACGCACCTCCACGCCGGGGCCGGGCGCCCGCCGCTCCAGTAGGAACAGCGAATAGCGCACGGCCATGGCCCACGTGCTGCGCGGCAATGCCGGATGAATGGCGATTGCCGCCGTTGGGTCTGCATTGCCCGATGATCGCGATGATTCCAACGCTTCGTGCGCGGCGTCATGCCATTGCCCAAAGGCGATCCGCCCGCGCTCAAGATCTTTTTCCAATATGACTGCCATGTGCTCCATCATGGCACGAGACCGGTGCGATCACCGACCGGAGGCAGGGGAACTACGTTGCCCGCCACGCCGGTTACCATGACGGGCACGCGCGGGTAAAAGACCTCTGCCGTGAGACAATCCAATCCATGACTGTTCCATGAAAACGATGACATGCGAGTGTGTAGGCGTATGATAATGCCTTGTGATAGCCTCGATATGAGAACGTATGCATCCCTCGATGTCGATGACGTTACAGAGAGTTCATGCTTACGTTTATGCCGCGATACCAAGCGCGCGGCATAATAATCTCGGGCACTTATCCCGGAAGGAAAGTCAGAATGACCGAAATTACCGCACCAAAGTCTCCCGTCACCGCGGACCAGTTCGCTGACGAGATTCGTGAACAACTCAAGTACACTCAAAACGTCACTGCCGAGCGGGCAACCGCTGCTGATGTGTATGTCGCCGCTTCCAAGGCTGTGCGCAACCATCTGGCCGATGCTTGGTTCAAGACCCAGGCCGATACCGTCAACGGCAGCACCAAGGCTGTGGGCTACCTCTCCGCTGAGTTCCTGATGGGCAAGCAGCTGGAGAACGCCCTGCTCAACGCCGGCCTGACCGAACAGTTCGACAAGGCTGTTGAGTCCCTGGGCTTCGCACCCAAGGACATCATCGACGCCGAATACGAGCCGGGCCTCGGCAACGGTGGTCTGGGTCGTCTCGCCGCCTGCTTCATCGACTCCCTTGCTTCCCTGGGCGTGCCGGCCTTCGGCTACGGCATCCAGTACAAGTACGGCATCTTCAAGCAGACCTTCGATGAGAACGGCAAGCAGGTCGAAACCCCTGATTACTGGCTGAACAACGAAGAGCCGTGGGGCCACATCGACTACAACCGCGACCAGAAGGTCTCCTTCGGTGGCGAAGTCGTTGAGGAGAACGGCAAGAAGGTCTGGAAGCCGGCTTGGTCCGTGCGCGCCGTCCCGGTGGACTACCTGGTCCCGGGCTACGCTTCCGGCCGTGTGAACACCCTGCGCCTGTGGACCGCCAAGAGCTACGACGAGTTCGATCTGCTCGCCTTCAACCGCTCCGAGTACATGGACGCCGTCAAGCCGCAGGTCAAGGCCGAGAATATCTCCAAGATCCTTTACCCGGAAGATTCCACCAAGGTCGGTAAGGAACTGCGTCTCGAGCAGCAGTACTTCTTCGTCTCCGCCTCCCTGCACGACGCCATCCGCGTCTTCTACCCAGGCCAGGACAAGCCTGATCTGACCACCTTCCCGGACAAGATCACCTTCCAGCTCAACGACACCCACCCGGTGATCGGCATCCCGGAGCTCATGCGCATCCTCATCGATGAGTACGGCTACGACTGGGACACCGCCTGGACCGTGACCCAGAAGACCTTCAACTACACCTGCCACACGCTGCTGCCGGAAGCCCTCGAGGTCTGGCCGGCCAGCCTCATCGGCGAACTGCTGCCGCGCCACCTTGAGATTATCAAGAAGATCAACGAGCAGTTCGAAGACGAGCTCAAGGGCAAGGGCATCGACGACAAGACCATCGAAGACATGCGCATCTACACCGGTGACGCAGTCCGCATGGCCTACCTCGCCACCTACGGCGGATCCCACGTCAACGGCGTTGCCGAGCTGCATTCCCAGCTGCTCAAGGACGTCACCCTGAAGAACTTCTCCGACGCCTACCCGTCCAAGTTCACCAACGTGACCAACGGCGTCACCCCTCGCCGCTTCGTCAAGCTCGCCAACCCGGGCCTGTCCGACCTCATCACCGAGGGTCTCGGCACCGACAAGTGGATCTCCGACCTTGAGCTGCTCAAGGGCCTGGTCCCGCTGACCAAGGACGACGAGTTCGTCAAGAAGTTCGCCGCCGTCAAGGCCGCCAACAAGCACGCCTTCGTGGGCTTCGCCAAGGACCACTACGGCATCGACGTGGACGAGAACACCCTGTTCAACACCATGGTCAAGCGCCTGCACGAGTACAAGCGCCAGAGCCTGAAGATCCTGCTGGTCATCTCCCAGTACGCCGCCCTCAAGAACGGCAGCCTCAACGCTGAAGAGATCCTGCCCCGCACCGTGTTCTTCGGCGCCAAGGCCGCTCCGGGCTACTACCTGGCCAAAATGACCATCGAGCTGATCAACAACGTCTCCAAGGTCATCAACAACGATCCGGACGTCAAGGGCAAGCTCGCCGTCTACATGCTCCCGAACTACAACATCGAGATGGCCCAGAACCTCATCCCGGCCACCGAACTCGACGAGCAGATCTCCCAGGCCGGTAAGGAAGCCTCCGGTACCGGTAACATGAAGTTCGCTCTCAACGGCGCCCTGACCGTCGGCACCCTCGATGGTGCCAACGTCGAGATTCGTGAGCGCGTCGGTGCCGAGAACTTCTTCCTCTTCGGCATGACCGTGGACGAAGTCGAGAAGCTCTACGCCGATGGTTACGATCCGGCCAAGTACTACGAGGCCGATCCTCGCCTGAAGCAGGCCATCGACCTCGTTGCCAACGGCACCTTCTCCAACGGTGACCGCAACGCCTACGCTCCGCTCGTGGCCGACTGGCTCACCAAGGATTGGTTCATGGCCCTCGCCGACTTCTCCGCCTACGCCGACATCCAGGCTGAGATCGAGAAGCTCTACCGCGATCCGCTCGAGTGGAACCGCAAGGCCCTGCTCAACGTGGCCAACTCCGGCTACTTCAGCTCCGACCGTTCGATCGAGGATTATTTGGAGCGCATCTGGCACACCGGTCCGCTCGCCTGACGGCTCGGAACCGGCGCGCCTGATGCGCGCTGGTTCCTGCCTCGCGACTGTCATCGCTCGGCGTCGCCTACAAACAGTCCACTGGACTGTTTGCTTAACGGCTCCGCACTCTGGCACACCGGTCCGCTGGCCTGACGTAAGTTAAGGCTTGGAACGTAGCTGGAGGGGCGGGAGTGTGCATCCCGACCGTAAGCTTGGCCGAACGGCCTTGAGTGTGTCGGGATACATACTCCCACCCCTCCAGCGTCAGCGTTAATGAACGATAAGAAAAGCCCCTGTAGCGTAAAACTACAGGGGCTTTTTGGTGTATAAAGCTGGAAATCAGGCTTCGGCCGGTGCGGCTTCGGGCTCCTCCTCATCGCCCTTGTCCTCAGCCTTGTTCAGGCCCAGATCCACCGGCGAAGAGCTGTTCTCCCACGGCTCCTCCCACGGATCATAATCCGGATTCTGCTGCTTGTAGATGTACAGACCGATGACTGCAGCCAGTGCCGCACCAAACAGCAGTGCGAAGAACTTCCAACCGTTAGAAGAAGAGTTGTTCTCCATGACGGCTCCTTTCTTTGAGGGATCGTCTGGTCGGCATGCCCATTCAAGACCGACTCTGCTCCCTATTCTAGGCCGATGATTGTGTCGATTGGGTGGATTGAAGTGCCCGGGCGATTTGCCGAACGGTCCACGCTGGCGCATTTCCGATACAGTGGTCTGCATGCATATGCCGAATAAACGCGAAATACGATATTCCTGGGAACGTGGCGGTCCAGTGATTACTTGGGCGATTATCGCCGCGTGCACAGTCGTATGGCTGATCGAAGTGTTGCTGGGCTTTATCTCGCCGCTTCTGCAGGGGCTGCTGATCTATCAGGGCATGGAGTCGCCGATGACGATGGTGTCTCGCCCATGGACCGCAATCACCTCGATGTTCCTGCATGCGCCGAACACCATCATGCACATTCTGTTCAATATGATTGCCCTGTATTCCGTGGGGCCGGTGCTCGAACGCATGATGGGACATTGGCGCTTTCTCGGGCTGTACGTCATTTCAGGCCTTGGTGGGGCGCTGGGGCTAATGGTCTGGGGTGTGTGCGCGCCAGACGGCAAGGGATGGCAGATGGCCGCCTATGGCGCATCCGGCGCGATTTTCGGCCTGTTCGCCGCCCTATTGGTGGTGTATCGCCGTATCGGCGCCGATATTCGGTCGATGATGATTTGGATGGCCATCAACTTCGCGCTGCCGTTCGTTGTGGGCGGTGTGGCGTGGCAGGCGCATGTCGGCGGATTCCTGATCGGCGGCCTGTTGACCTGGTTGTTGACCAGCGGTTTGCCGGTCTGGCGGCATAAAAGCCTTACTTGGCGTATGCAGGTCTATGGATGGTCCGTCACAATGCTGGTGGTGATCGCGATTGTGTTGTGCAACATCGCCAATCCATATGCCTAGTGATGATGGGCTCCTAAGAGAGGATCATTGTTTCGAGAGAATCCCCAACCTCGTGAAAACACGCCACTGCGTATGACTGAGTGGCGTGTTTTTTCGGAATCAGACCGTATTTCGTGACAAGAAGCCGCTGAGCGCTCGTCAGTGGCCTCTTTTCACGAAGAGTGGCTTATCTGCGAAAAAATGAGCCACTCTGATGGTTATCCACAGCCTCTCCGCCACGGTGGCGAGATATGGGGGCTGTTTGGGAATCGAAACGCTAGATATAGGGGCGTGTATAACGAGGTCACCGAAGCGAGTGGATAGTTGTGCACAATTGTGGAAAAGACGGTGGATAACTCGGGCTTGGTGTGGATAATCGAATTGTTTGGGTGACTGCCTGTGAATAACTCATCACTGAGGCGTTGTGGATAACTGGGTACTATCCACAACACCGCAGGTGCCTATAAAGCCATATTGTGTCGATAATCCATGGTTATCCACTACTTATGCACCGTTCAACCCTTCTTATCCACGGGTTATCCACTACTTATCCACCGGGTTTTCCACATTCTGTGGAAAACTACAGGAATGTAATTCATCCACATTGTGTGGATAAGCATGTGGATAACTAGTGGATAAGTGGTGGATAGTTGGGGATAAATCAAGTGCGGCCACCTAGTTGTGCACAACACCTTGCATGAGTCGTTGCCGTTAAGGAGACGTAGTGGGAATAAAAAAGATCGACTTCCCATTGCGGGAAGTCGATCTTCAATACGATATCAACACTACGCTGAAGCGGCGCAGGTCCATTAGCAGCTCAGCGCCACCCCATGGTCATCAGGAATCCGATCATGATCAGCGCGAAACCGATTGCGAGGTTCCAAGCACCGATGTTCGGAATCGGCCAGGCGCCGGAGGGGGAGAGGTAGTACACCACGCACCAGATTAGGCCAATGATCATGAACGCGCAGAACACCGGCACGAACCAACGCGGGTTGGACTTGGTGCCTTTGATGGTCTCCTCAACGCGCTTGGTGTTTTCTGCCTGGCGGTTCATCATGCGCTGCATCTGCGGGGTCAGCGATGCCTTGTCGGCAGTAGCGTTGAGCACCGCCTGCACCTTGTCCATGTCGACACCATAGGTCTCGTCTTCGTCAGCAGCGGCGTTGGCGTCGGTGTCAGTGCTCTCCGTGGCCTTGGCATCGGCGGATGCGGTCTCATTCTGCCAGTCCTTCTGGTCCTTCGAGTCGTTTTCGTGCAGCTCTTCGTCAGCCATCAGCGTATTCTCCATTCAATAGGCTAAAAGTCATAATAGTGGCTAGACTCGAAAGCAGCGACAAACCGTGTAAAAAGACGGGATTTTTATGGCCAAGCATCAAGGGAAACACAGTGCGCGCCGCTCCATGCTCAGCGGAGTCGCCGCGTTCGTGCTGATTGCGTTGACCGGATTCCTGCTGAGCACGAATGTGCGCGTCAACCGCACCACCACGGTCAACAACGACACCGCAGACCTGGTGGAGCATAGCGTGGCGGAAGTCTCCCAACTGCAAGCCGATGTCAACGATCTGCAGAAGCAGGTCAATAATCTTACCGATGCCATCAATGCGACTGGTTCCGATAGCTCCGGTGACGCCAACGGCTCCGGCAGCAGCGACACCTCCAGTGACGCCACCGACGGCGGCGACTCCAGCCTGATGCTGCCCGCGCTTTCCGGCGAAGGCGTGACTGTAACGCTGGATGATTCCCCGCTGTGGGAGAACGCGGTGAACGACAATGGCACCACCGCCAATATCAACGATTACGTGATTCACCAGCAGGATGTGGAGTCCGTGGTGAACGCGTTGTGGGCAGGTGGCGCGGAAGCCATGAAAATCATGGACCAGCGTGTGCTGTTCAACTCGGCGGTGATCTGCTCGGGCAATGTGCTGTCCATCCACGGCAAGAAGTACGCACCTCCGTTCACCATCTCCGCCATCGGAGACCCGACTGCGATGCGCAAGGCATTGAATGATTCGAAGGCCATCACCATTCTGAAGCAATACGTCAGCGCATTCGGCATCGGATACAAAGTGGAGAACAAGGACAACCTGCAGTTTGAAGCCACCACCGCGTTGCTGCAGCAATTCAAATACGCCACAGTCGATACGGCGAAGGCCAAAGATGAAGAGTAGGGGCGAGTCGTCATGAGGCATGGTACACATAGCAGTCGTGCGGTGCGGGTGCAGACTCCCCAGTCTCGACGTGGCCCGCTATGGCAGGCGCTGGGCATCTTAGCGGAGATTCTGCTCACCGCGGCCGCAGTCTGCGCGCTGTACATCGTCTGGCAGATGTGGTGGACCGGTGTGGAGGCCGAGCAGATTCAAAACGAGACCACCAAATCCGTGAACTGGTCCGACCCCGCAGCCAATGGCGGTGAGGTAAAGATCGCCAAGGCTCAGGAGGGCGAGCCGCCGGTACAGCCGGAGAACCCCAAGTACGGCGACCTGATCGCCCAAGTGTATATTCCGCGTTTCGGCAGCCAATGGCATCGCAATCTGGTGGAAGGCACCACGCTTGAACAGATTAACCGCCACGGTCTGGGCCATTACCAGAGCTCTCAAATGCCCGGCCAAATCGGCAACTTTGCGCTTGCAGGGCACCGCAACGGCTATGGCCAGCCGCTTGGCGACGTGGATAAGCTCCAAGAAGGCGACCCGATTATCGTGCGCACACAGGATTACTGGTACATCTACCATTACACGCGTTATGAAATCGTGCTGCCCACGGATATCTGGGTAATCGCGCCCAATCCCGAGAACTCCAGCGTGGAGCCCACCAAACGCATGATCACGATGACCACATGCGAGCCGAAGTACACCACGCCAACACATCGGTGGATTAGCTACGGTGAGCTCTCCTACTGGGCCAAAGTGTCCGATGGCGTGCCGAAGGAACTGACCACCACCGATTCATCCGGCGCGGTGAAGTTCGCCATCTCCGAGACGCCATCCATCGCATCCAAAATCGGCTCGCTGGACAAGGTCGTGTATCTGGCGCTGGTGGCTTGGCTGATCCTGTTCATCGCCGCCGCTGTGGCGTGGCGCTGGCCGGTGCTGCGCGCCATCCGCTTGGGTGAACGCCGCCGTCCGGATGCCAGTATCTATGGCCTGCTGGTCAGGCTGCAGCCCGGTGTGATGCCGATTCGATGGCTGTTGCTGCTGTTGCTGCTGTTCGCGGCCTCCACCGCACTGTTCCAGTGGACGTTCCCCTGGGCGGCCAGCAACATCCCGTTCCTGCGCCAGATGTCGAACTTCGTGGCCGTTCCGGAGTAAAACCGACGCTGCTGAAGTAGTATGGCATGCAAGTCGACTTCAAGGAGAGCAGCATGACCGATTCCGCACACATTCTGGTGGTGGATAACTACGATTCGTTCGTCTACACGATTGTGGGCTATCTGAAAACGCTTGGCGCCACGGTGGACGTGGTGCGCAACGATGCCATCGACCCTGCAGCTGAAGGCGTGCTTGATGGCTATGATGGCGTGCTGATCTCTCCCGGCCCGGGTGCTCCGGCCGACTCCGGTGCCAGTGAGGATATGATTCGCCTGTGCGCGACCAAGAATGTGCCGATGTTCGGCGTATGCCTGGGATTGCAGGCGCTCGCTGAGGTGTATGGCTGCACGGTGGACCATGCGCCGACGATTATGCACGGCAAAACCAGCCTGGTGGAGCACATCGATGACGAGATTTTCGATGGCGTGGCCAATCCGATGACCGCCACCCGCTACCATTCGCTGGCGGTTGAGCCGGATTCCGTGCCGGACACGTTGACGGTGACCGCATGGACGGAGGGCGACCATATCGTGCAGGGGTTGAAGGTCAAGGACAAGCCGATGTACGCGGTGCAGTTCCACCCGGAATCCGTGATGACTCAGGACGGCTACCGCTTGCTGGCCAATTGGCTGAAGGTCTGCGGTCAGGAGAACGCCGTGGCGAAGTCCGCCGGACTGCAGCCCAAGGTGACGAAGTAACAACGAAGAAAGGCATCAGCATTGCAGCTGATGCCTTTCCTTTACCGTTAGCCTCTCTCCCTCAGCTTCGCTGAGTTTCCTTGAGCGGTCACTGTTCCTTGTCCGTGCTGCTGCCGGTGGAGTTGTTGCCGGTAGCAGCATTGCCGGTCGTTGTGGCTGCCTTGGTGGTGATGGTCACCGTGGAACCCTTATCCACCTGGGTGCCCGCGCCCGGGTCAATGCTGACCACCACTGCAGTGCTGTCGGTCGGACCGCTCGCGGCCGCCACCAGGCCTACGGCTTCCAACTGCAGCTTGGCCGTGGCGTAATCGGTGCCGGCGCTAATGGACGGCACGGTGACCTTCTCCTTGCCGGTGGAGACCCAGATGGTAATCGTGCTGCCCTGTTCGATCGAAGTGCCGGCCGCCGGATCGGTCCGGCTAATGGAGCCGGCCTCCACGGTATCCGAGGTTTCGGCTTCGACCACGAAGTTGAACTGGCTGCTGTATTGGGAGATCACGGCATCCTTGGCCTGGCCCACCAGGTTCGGCATCGTGGTCATGCCGGAAGACACGTAGATGGTGATCGTCGAACCCTTGGCGGTGGGCGAGCCGGCCGCCGGATCGGTGCGCGTCACCTTATCCTTCTCGATGTCGGCGCTGTCTTCGGTTTTCACCGTGGAGCTCACCTTGAAGCCGGCGCTCTCGAGTTCGGTGCGGGCCTCCTCCTGGCTCATGTTCTTCACATCCGGCACGGCCACGGACTGCGGGCCTGCAGAGAACCATACGGTCACCTTGGAACCCTTGGCCACCTTGGATCCGGCCTTCGGAGTGATCTTCGTGCAGGTGCCTGCGGCCTCGGTGGAATCCGTATCCTGCTTCTCCACCATATCAAGACCCAGGGCCTTGAGCTTGGCCTCCAAGCCATCCTTCGAGGTGGTTGCGGTACAAGCCGGCACGGTCACCATTTCCACGGTGTTCTTCTTGGCCGTGTTCATGCCGAACACCACCGCTGCGACGACGGCGATGCCGATGATAATGCCGGTGATCGCGCCGATGATGATCTGCTTCTTCTTTTTGGCCTTTGCGGCTGCCGCACGCTGCTCGGCACGGGTCTTCAGCGCGTTCGGGGAGGCGGCGCCATTCGCGGAAGGAACCTGCTCGAACTGGCCGGTCACCGGGTTGAATGCCTGCGTGGCCTGGGTCATCGGCGCGCTCGGCTGTTCGCGTTCGGCCTCCTTGCGGGCCTTCACGTTGGACAGGTCGGTGAGCGGGTTGAACGCGGCCGCCACCGGCACGCCGCCGTTCATGTAGGTCAGGATATCGTTCTTGAATTCCGCGGCGGTGGCGTAGCGGTTCTGGCGGTCCTTCGCCATGGCTTTGGCCACGATGGAATCCCACATCTTCGGCAGGCCCGGCACCACGGCACTCGGCGGAGTCGCCACTTCGGACACATGCTGATAGGCGATGGCCACGGCGGAGTCGCCGGTGAACGGCGGCCGTCCGGTCAGCATCTCATAGAGCACGCAGCCCGCGGAATACAGGTCGGAGCGCATATCCACGGTCTCGCCGCGAGCCTGCTCGGGGGAGAGGTATTGCGCGGTGCCCACCACGCCCTGGGACTGGGTCATCGTGGCGGCGGAATCATCCAAGGCGCGGGCGATGCCGAAGTCCATGACCTTGACCACGCCCTGCTCGGAAATCATGATGTTGCCGGGCTTGATATCGCGGTGGATGATGCCCATGCGATGCGAATAATCCAGGGCGCTCAGCACGCCGAGCATCACCTGTTCGCAGTCGCGCTGGCTCAGTGCGCCGTTCACCTTGATGATGTCGCGCAGGGTCTGGCCCTTGACGTATTCCATCACGATGTAGGGCAGGCGCTCGGTGTCGCCGGCATCCGTGGTGATGGTCTCTTCGCCCGAATCATAGATGTTGACGATGTTCGGGTTGTTCATCTGGGCCACGGAGCGCGCCTCACGACGGAATCGGGCGAGGAAGATCTCGTCATTGGCCAGTTCCGCGCGCATGATCTTGACGGCCACGGTTCGGCCCAGACGGGTGTCGAGGGCCACACGGACCTCGGCCATGCCGCCGCGTCCGATGAGCTGGCCCAGCTGGTAACGGCCTCCGGCCAGTGCGTTAGGCATGTTGCTCATTGCTTATTCCCTCCCAATCTTGAGGCAGGAGTATCCAACACGATGCGTGGCGTGCTCATCACCCGGCGTAGGGGGCGCACGCTGGAAGTCACCATGGTCTGATCGGCCATCTCGGTCTGCTGGTCGAGCAGACGTCGCTCGATACGGGCCAAAGTCCGGGAAACCACCAGTGCATCCTTCGGGCGGTCCAGTGGATCCTTGGCCAGCATGGACATCACGAATTCGCGAAGCTGCACATCGACCGTATCCGGCAGCGGCGGCACGGGATTATTCACATGCGCGGCCGCGATATCCACCGGAGTGGCTCCAGTGAACGGGCGGTGGCCGGACAATCCTTCATACGCCACCACGCCCAGCGAATAGATATCGGATTGTGGAGTGGCCTGCTTGCCCTGGGCCTGCTCGGGGGAGATGTATTGCGCGGTGCCCACCACCATGCCGTCCTGGGTGATCTGGCCCTGGCCGGTGGAGTAGCTTACGCCGAAGTCGGTGATCTTCACTTCGCCGGTGTCCGACACCATGATGTTGGCGGGTTTCACGTCGCGGTGAATCACGCCGTGCGAATGGGCGATGAACAGGCCCCGTGCCGTCTGGATCAGAATCGGCAGCAGCTCGATCGGATCCATGGCGCCCTTCTCGTGGAACAGGTCGGCCAGCGACTTGGACGGCACGTATTCCATGATCAGGAAGCCGATGCCGTCGTGCTCATAGTATTCGAACAGAGCGGCGATGTTCGGGTGTGCGAGATTGGCGGAATTATGAGCCTCCGCACGCAATCGGCGCAGCTTGGCCTCGGCGTTCGTGGCATCGGAACGCAACGCCTTGATGGCCACCGGGCGGCCAAGCTGGATGTCATAACCCTTCCAGACTTCGCCCATGCCACCTTGCGCCAAACGAGCATCGAGGCGATAGCGGCGGTGAATGAGCTGTCCTTCAATCAGTTTCATTGCTGCAGAGCCTCCTGAATAATCGCGCGCATAATCGGGCCAGCGGCGAGCGAACCGAGCAGATCAGTGTTGTGCACCATCACCGCCACGGCGATCTGCGGGTCGTCCGCAGGCGCAAAGCCGATGATCCATCCATCGATGCTGGTGTTATCGACACCGATTTGCGCGGTACCGGTTTTGGCGGCGATGGTGATGCCATCGATCGCCAGCGAGGGATTGGCTTCGGTGATCACGCTTTCCATGGCGGTGGTGAGCTTGTCAGCAGTATCTTTGCTGAACACCTTGGCCATCGTCTGCGGCGTGGTCTGATTGATCACCGACAGATCCGAAGCACGCACACGGTCTACGATCGTGGGGCGCATCAGCTTGCCGTCATTGGCGATGGCTTGGGCCACCATGGCCATCTGAAGCGGCGTGGCCTTGGTGTCGCCTTGGCCGATGGAGGCCAACGCAAGCCGGTCGGGAGTGGTTCCCGAGGGGAACGTGGACGCGGTGGCGGTCATCGGCGTGCCGGTTGAGTTGGTGCCGTCGATGGTGATGGTGCTGCCGAACCCGAGCTTGGTGGCCGTTTCGCTGACTTTATCCTCGCCCAATGCCACGCCGAGCTGCGCGAACGCGGTGTTCGACGAGTAGGCCACGGCGTTTTGCAGCGTGATTTTTCCATCGGCGCCGTTGGCCTGCGGTGCTGCGTTCGGCAACTGCGTGGTGGTGCCGGGCAAGGTATAGGCGGCGCCTGCGGGAATCTGCGTATCGAGCTGGTAATCACCGGTTTCGAGCGCGGCGGATGCCACGATGGTTTTGAACGTGGACCCTGGCGGATACAGCTGTGATGTGGCGCGGTTGATCAGCGGGCTGCTCTCGCCGGCCGCAAGATCGTTATAGGCCTTGGCGGCGGCAGTGGCATCGTGGGAAGCCAGCTGGTTCGGGTCGTAGCTGGGCGTGCTTACCATGGCCAGGATGCGGCCGGTCTTGGCCTCCAAGACCACGGCTGCGCCGTCACGCGAGCTGAGCTGGTCGTAGGCGACCTGCTGCAGCTTCGGGTCGATGGAGGTCTCGATGGAAGCGCCCTGGTTCGCGCTGCCGGTCAACATGGCCTTGGCGCGCTGCCAGATCAGGGAATCGGCCTCACCGTTGAGCAGCATGCTGCGGGAGGCTTCCAAGCCGCGGTCGGCGGTCTGGCTGATGGAGAAGAAGCCGGTGACGGGGGCGTAGAGTGGGCCGTTGGAATATGTGCGCTGATACTTGAACGCATCGTTCACCGGCTCGGACTGTGCCATCACCGTGCCATCCGAGGCCAAGATCGCGCCGCGGTACGCGCCGAGTTGATGGTACAGCGAACGGGCGTTGCGCGAGTCATTGTTGAGCGAATTGGCGCGAACAGCCATGATGATCGATGAAGATAGGCCGAGTACCACAAACAGGCAGACGACGGCGGTGAACAACTGGCGCAGATACTTATTCATGCGCGTGCACCTCCATGTCGTGGGCTGTGATGGGTGGATTGAACGTCAGTGGGATAGCCGGATGCCGATGCTGGCGGAATCGGCGGGACTTCAGGCATCCGAGGCATTGGTGGGGTAGGCGGCATGGTTGCGGCATGCGCTGCGTGAGCAGCGTGCCCGGCGTGCGAGGCTTCGGACGGCACAGTGAATTGGCCGTACTGCACGGGTGGCATGGTGCCGGTGGGCGCGGTGTATTCGCCAAAATCGCGTGTGTTGGCGGGGACTTCCGGCGCACGGCGCGTGGTGTCCACGATTTCGCCGTCCGGGTCGTCAAGCCCATACCGGTTGGGCGCGGCCGAAGCCGTGCGCGGGCGGGCGATGGGTTCCGTGGCTCGGGCGCGCTCCTCAAGCTCCTTATCGCGCAGCACGGCCAGCGCCTCGTACTGGAATTCCTTGGACGTGAGTTCGGGCTCGGGCTGGTTGGCCGCGTCGGAAATGACGATCAGCAACGCGGCGAGTACATAATTGGCGATAAGGCTTGAGCCGCCGGCCGCCATGTACGGCAGGGTCAAACCGGTCAGCGGAATCACCAGGGTGACGCCGCCGACCACGGTGAATACCTGGAACGCCATCGTGAACACCAGGCCGGAGGCCAGGAGCTTGCCGAAGCCGTCCTTGATTTTCATGGCCGCGATAAAACCGGAGGCGATGATGATCAGGTACAGCATGAGCACGGCCAGCACGCCGGTCAAGCCCAGTTCCTCGCCAAGCGCGGTGTAGATGAAATCGGAATTGGCGAACGTGGTCAATGCCGGGTGGCCTTGCCCCAGGCCCGTGCCGACCATGCCGCCGGAAGCCATGCCGAAGATGCCGGTGACCAGCTGCCAGGAGCCGCCGACCTTCATGTTGTACTGCTCGTTGCTGAACGGGTGCAGCCACGCATCCACGCGCTGCCCCACATGGCTGAAGACGCTGGCGGCCATCACCGCGCCGGCGGCGAAGGCGATCAGACCGATCACAATCCAGCTCTTACGGCCGGTCGCCGCGTACAGCATCGCCACGAACATGGCGAAGAACATCAGGGAGGTGCCCAGATCATGCTGCATGACGAGCACACCCATCGAAGCGATCCACACCACGATGATCGGGCCCAGATCCTTGATGCGCGGCAGCTGTAGGCCGAGAATCTTCTTGCCGCCCACAGCCAGCTGATCACGGTGGTCGAACAGGTATGCGGCGAAGAAGAAGGCGAGGAACAGTTTGGCGAATTCACCCGGCTGGAATGAGCCGAGACCGGGAATCTTCACCCAGATACGAGCGCCGTTGACCTCCTGGCCGAGCACCGGCAGCATCGGGGAGAGGAGCAGCACCAGACCGACCACCATCGATACGTAGGAGAAGCGGCGTAGGACGCGGTAATCCTTCAGGAACGTGATGATCAGCGCCGAAAGCACCAGAGCGATGCACAGCCACATCAGCTGACGCTTGGCCACCGCGGTGTCGAGGCTCTGATCGATGCGCGCGATCATCGTGACGCCGATGGCCGTGAGCAGCAGCACGCATGGCACGATCGCCTGGCTGGCATACGGCTGGAAACGCACGATCAGGCCCCACAGCACCAGGAACAATGCGGTGGCGATGCCGAACATCATCAGGTAGTCCGTTGGCAGCGCGTTGGTGGTGCGCTCGAACATCTGAACAATGGCAATTGCGCTGATGGCCATTGCGGCAAGCAATAGGCCGATCTGGCGTAGGCGGGTGACGATCATTGATTGCCCCCTGTGGCGGCGTCGTTCGCCGCGCCGATGTTCGGCTGGTCGGCGCTTGAGGCGTCGCCGGAATTGGTGTCGGAAGACTGCGAGGAATCATCGGAGGAATTGGAATCGCTTGATGATCCGCTTGCGGAATCGGACGATCCGGCCTGCTTCTTGGACGCATCGTCCTTCTGCTGCTTCAGGAATTTATTCATTTCCGTACGGATAATGCCCACATGAGATTGCGCTTCATCCAGCGAGTCCACGGCGATGCCCTGATTGATCTGGTCACGCCAGGTTTGCGGCAGCTCGGAAAGCGAAATCGTGGTGCTGCTCACCTCGTGGGAGAGCTCCATGCCGAAGATGTTGGTGGGCACGCCTTGGTAGATCGCCACTTTGCCGTTGCTATTACCCACGTAATAGCGGGTCTGGCTCCACAGATACGTGCCGCCGCCCACACCGAACAGTGCGGCGATCACAATGATGACAGTAAAGACCAGTGCCGCGCGGATCCTACGCTTCTTGACGTGCGTGGCCTTGGTCTGCTGCGCCTGCTCCTTGCGAATGGCCTGTGCCACCACCGGGTCGTTGGGGTCGGCCGAAATACGGCCATCGGGGCGCTGCACCACCGGAATCTCGCCGGTATCCGGGTTGGCACGCTCGCCGGTTTCCTCGCGCACGGCAGACGGCTGCGCCACGCGTGCGCCGGAGGGCTCGGCCGTGCCTTGGGCGGGCGCGTTGTCGTGGGCGCTGGCAGGTTGCATCAGTGCGGCCGCGCGTTGGGCCGGGGAGTTATCCACGCGCAATGCCGGCGCGGTGGCCACCGGTTCGTTGACGATATCGGCTATCGTTTCCAGGCTGTTGCCTGCAGCGCCGCCGACCAGCGGAGTCTGGTGTGGCAGGTCGAACGCATCGGCGTCCAACGCTAGCGTGGCGTCGGCGATCACGGCGGTCACATTGTCGGTGCTGCCGGCGCGCAAAGCCATTTGCACGAGAGTCTGTGCGCATTCGCCCTGATCGGAGAGCGTGGTCATCGTCTCTTCGATGGTGGAGTCTTCAAGCACGCCGCACAGGCCATCGGAGCACAGCAGCCAGCGGTCCGCCGGATGGGCGCGGCGAATGGAAATGTCAGGGTGCGGATCAATGTCGAAATCACCGAGCACGCGCATCACCACGTTGCGCTGCGGGTGATTCTT
Organism: Bifidobacterium cebidarum; assembly: GCF_009193305.1. Lineage (GTDB taxonomy): Bacteria > Actinomycetota > Actinomycetes > Actinomycetales > Bifidobacteriaceae > Bifidobacterium > Bifidobacterium cebidarum. Next base: position 122,017 of record NZ_WBVS01000002.1, read on the forward strand.
CGCTTCCGCCGGGGTGATGCGACCGGTGTCAATCAGATGCTGCACATAGCTGTGATCGTTGGTGATGCGGCTCAAATGGCCGTCGCGCAGCAGATAGGCTCGCGAATCGCCGATATGGGCGATGACCCAATAGCCGGCGACCAAGGCCACGGCGGTTACCGTGGTGCCCATGCCGGCGAGCTTGCGTTCGCGCTTGGCCTTGCCCACGATCGCGTCGTGCGCGGCCATCACGGAGGTCTCCATCATCTTGGAGATGACCTGCACGTCGCCGCCGGTATCGTCCTGCTCGATATGGGCGAGCGAGCGGATGGCGATGGTGGAAGCCGTGTCGCCGCCTGCGTGACCGCCCATGCCATCGCATATAGCGACCAAATGCTCGCCGGCGAAGGAGGAATCCTGATTGTTCGCACGAACCGTGCCCACGTCGGATACGGTGGTGGAATACAAGAACAGCGGTTGTGAAGCGGCGGAATTAGGCATGCGGCTACCTCAGTTCGAAGGTTGTGGCACCGATGCGCACAGGAATACGAGCAGGCAGAATCGTCGGACGATTGATGCGCTGCTGGTTGACCACAGTGCCGTTAGTGGAGTGCAGATCCTCAATGGCCCATTGGCCGGAGGCTGCATCCAGATAGACACGGGCATGGTGGGAGGAAACGAATTCATCGTCAAGCACCACGGTATTCGAGGCGGCACGGCCCAAGGTGATTTCGGACTCGGCGAGCGGCACGGAGCTACCGGCCAACGGGCCATCGATGATCACCAACAACGTAGGCTGCTGAGCATGGCGGCCCGGAGCCGGCGCTGCGGAACTGCGGGCCGCTGGCACTTGGGGCGCTTCGGACTTCACCTTGTGCGCCTCGCGCTCGCGGCGACGGCGAGAACGCGAAGGACGCGGGCTGAACGTTTCGATGTCCTGACGCAGCGAACGAACCGCCAGCCATATGAAGACCCACAGTAGGGCTAGGAAACCATACTTCAGTAGGGCGAAAGTCAATTCGGTCATGGCAACGACCTTTGAGCGGGCGCTCGGGGCTACTCCTGCGCCTGAGCGGAAGCCCAGAACAGGATACGCGTGCGGCCGATGGTGATGGTGTTGCCATCGAGCAGCGTGGCGGCGGGCACCTGATGGCCCTCCACATACGTGCCGTTGGTGGAACCCAGGTCGCGTGCAATCACACCGTTCGGCGTGATGTCGATCTCAAGATGCTTACGGGAGATGCCCGGATCGTCGATTACGATGTCGCAGCCGGAGCCGCGGCCAATCACGGTCTTTTCCTTGGTGAGCAGGTACTGGTTGCCGTTGACCTCAAGCACCGGGCTGTCTTCGGTCTGCGCGTCGGTGGTGACGGGCACGGCGTTGCCCTGCACGGATTCGGAAGTGAGGTTGAAGTTGCCCTTGGTCAGGTTCAGATCCTCTTCGAAGATCACCACCACCGGGCCAACGAATGCGTAATGCTGGCTCTTGGCGTATTCGGTGAGGTTGTCGGCAAGCTCATTGGCCAAGGTCTCGCTGCCCCACGCCTCGATACGGTCGAAGTCCGGGGTGCTGAGCTTGAAACGGTATTCATTCGGGGCCACCGTGCGGTCGCGGCCCACCGGCATGGCTTCCGCGTCAATCTCGCGCTCAAGGGCGCTGGAGAGATCAACAGGCTGCAGATCTTTGGAGCCGAACTTGGCGAACACTCCGTTGACTGCACCCTCCACGCTTTTTTCAAAACGGTCGAGAACGCTCATAGTCCTCCCTTTCTAATCGTCACCTATCCTACGCGGCCGTGGGAATATGGTGCAAAAATACAGCCATTTCGGGCGTTATGGGTGCAGAATTTACAAAAATTCGGGGCTGATTTAGGGCGTGGGTGGGTGCGGTGCACCACTTGGATTGCGCGGTATGGGTGCATGACTGGGTTAGCGCGTAGGTTGTAAGGCATGAGTGAACATGCTGAAAGCAAGGTTGATGTCAATGGCGCGATCAACGCCTTCCCACGCCGCAAGGCCCGCACGCTTCGATTCACCAGCGGCGCGCCGCGCTCGGCCAAAGTCATAGGAGACGGCTCGGCCGCGTTGTTCCTGCGCTCCGATGGTCCGGAGGACCTGGTGACGGCCCTTTGGCTGAGCTGGTTCGACGCCGCCGGCGAGCATCATGAGACCAAGCTCGCCGATCCGCGCGACCTGCTGGGCGCCGATGCGGACAGCGAGAACGTGCCTGCCGAGGAACGCGCCCGCCGTGAACGTGCGCGCGAAGGCGGCACCGGCATCGTGAGCTATTCGGTGGATAAGGCCGGCGATCGTGTGGTCTTTACGATTAACGGCCGCCTGTATTTGACCGAGATCGACTGGCAGGACGCCGTCGAATCGGTGGTTGACGGTGAGGGGGCCGGCGAGGTTGCGGAGTCCGGCGAGTCCGGTGAGACTGAGGTGGCCATCACGATTCCGGTGGCCCGCACCCGCGAGTTGGCCGGCGAGTGGCTGGACGAGGACCCGGCCACATATGCCCCGGTGCTGAACCCGCGCATCGCCCCGGATGGCGGGCATGTGCTCTATACCACCGGCACCTATCTGATGCTGGTCGATATCGGTGATTGGACGGCTTCCACTGCCGACTCCCATGGCGAACCTGATATCGCCGAGGAGCCTGCCGGCGATGTGGCTGATGGCGTGGATGTCGAGTCGGATGCCATGGAGGAGGCACTCAGCGAGGGGCTGTACGGCGAGGATTCGGATGATGAGCCTCAACGCCCGTTCACCGACCGCATCACAGCCATTTATGGCGTCAGCGTGGAAGACGAGGACGGCAACCCGGCTGAGAACACATGGAAGATCGGTCTGGCCGAATTCGTGGCCGGCGAGGAAATGAATAGGTATGACGGCTTCTGGTGGTCGCCCGACTCCCGCCACGTGCTGTTCGAATCCTTCGACACCGCGGACGAGCCGACCTGGTACATCAGCGACCCTGCCGATCCCGAGCATGCCGCCGCCGGCCGCCGTTACCCGCGTGCGCTGACCCAGAATGCCGACGTCTACCTGACCGTGATCTCCCTGGCGTTTGACGAGAACGACCGCTACGCCGGCATCACCGCCAACGCCGATGTGGACTGGGATCGCGAGGCATACGAGTATGTGGCCGCGGTGAACTGGGCGGAAGGCCACGATCCGCTGCTGCTCGTGCAGAACCGCCGTCAGACCGCCGACCAGGTGCTGGAGGTGGCCGTGGCCGCCGCCGAGGAGCCGGAAACGCTGGATGAAACCGTTGCCGTCGCTTGGGCGCAATTGACTGTTGCCGACGCCATCGATTCCGGTGATGTCGCCGACTTGGCGGACGGCGACGATGCTCCGCAGCTTGGTGCGACCCGCGTGCTTGAGGAGCACACGAACGACCAGTGGATCGACTTGGTGCCCGGCACTCCCGCCTACACGCCGAGCGGCCACCTGGTGTGCTCACTGAATGACATGGAAGCGGATACGAACCGCCTGACCGTGGACGGTCGCCCATTCACGCCGGCCGGTTGGAACGTGCGCGAAGTGCTCAGCGTGGACGATGCCGCAGTGATGGCCGTGGTGCAGCGTGAGCCGGATTTGGCTCCCGAGGTGCCGGCCGTCTGGTCTGAACGCGGTGGTGAGCATGACGCGCGCAGCTTCGACGTGGTGATCTTCGATTACGACGGCGCCTATGGCGATGACTCCGGTTGCGCCGCGGTGCCGGTCACCACGCGCCCCGGCGTGTGGACGGTGTCCGCCGGCAAGTGCGGCATGGTGATTACCGGCCGCGACATGGAGCATGCCAAGGTCGAAATGACGCATGTGGTGGCATCCACGCAGATGACGGATGCGATTGCCGATGCCATGCTGCACGGCGAGCTGCCGCACGGTGGAGCCGCCAGCATCGCCAACTATGCCGACGAGCCGGGCTTCACACCGAACGTGCACTTTACCCGCCTCGGCGAGCATCGCCTCTACACCGCGATTATCGCGCCGAGCCCCAGCAGTCCATATGCGAATGCCGCGAGCCTGCCCGTCTTGATGAAGCCTTATGGCGGTCCCGGCTTCCAGCAGGTCGTGGATGCGCAGTCCTTCTATTGGGAAGGTCAATGGTGGGCCGATCAGGGCTTCCTCGTGGTCACGGCGGACGGCCGTGGCACCACCGGTCGCGGCCCGGCATGGGACCGCGCGATCTTCGAAGATATGAAGGACGTGACGCTTGCCGATCAGATCGAGGCCGTCAACGCACTGCCCGAAGCGGTTGCCGAGATCAACGCCGGCGCTGCTGCTGAGGCATCCTCACTGCCCGCTCCCGATCTCGACAAGGTCTGCATGATCGGTTGGTCCTACGGCGGATTCCTCTCCGCGCTCGCCGTGCTCGACGCCCCGAACGTGTTCAAGGCCGCCTGCGCCGGCGCTCCGCCCACCGACTGGACGCTGTACGACACCCACTACACCGAACGCTACCTCGGCCTCGACCCGGAGGTGTACCGCCGCAACGGCATCATCCAGGATGCCCCCAAGCTGGAGCGCCCTCTGATGCTCATCCACGGTTTCGCCGACGACAACGTCACCATCGCGCACAGCTTGCGTCTGTCGCAGGCACTGATGGCGGCGGGCCGACCGCACACCTTCCTGCCGCTGACCGGCATCACCCATATGACCAACGATGAAACCGTGGCCGAGAACCTGTTGATTCTCCAGCGCGATTTCCTCAAGGAAGCACTGGCCTGAGCGGAAGGTTTTAAGATAGGGACATGCAGCTGACGATGATCGACGAGAACAAATACGCCGAAACCATGCGCGACACCGTGTTGCCGGCACTCGAACAGTGCCGTGACGAAGGCTGGTTCGACCCTTCCGCCGCCGAGCGGGCGGCAGGAATCGAGCCATTGCCCGGATTGCTCGACACCGGTGGCCGATCCGGTCAGCTGCATTACCTGTGCTATGACGCCGGCAAGTTCGACGCCATCCGCGAGGAGGGCGCCACCGCCACATTCCGCGGCGCCATCGTGATCAGCCACGGCTTCACCGAGTTCGCCGAAAAATACGACGAACTGGTTTGGTACTTCCTGCTCGCCGGTTACTCGGTATGCGTACTGGAACATCGAGGTCACGGCAAGTCCTCGCGCGACGTCGACAACCCCTGCATGGTGTGGATTGATGATTGGCGCCGCTATGTGACCGATCTGGCCGCATTCGCGCAAACCATCGGCCAACAGTATGCGGCCGGCATGCCCCTGAATCTGTTCTGCCATTCGATGGGCGGCGGCATTGGCGCTGCGGTATTGGAACAGTACCCGACCCTCTTCGATAAGGCCGTGCTTTCCGCGCCGATGATCGCTCCCGCAACCGGCATGCCACTCAATGTGGCACGCGTGCTTGTGGGCGCGTTATGCGGATTGGGCTTCGGCAAGAAGCGTGTGTTCGGCCAAAGCGACTTTACGCCCGAGTTCTCGATGAAGGGCAATGAAGGCGCATCCGAGGCGCGTGAACGCTGGTATTTCAAACTGCGCTGCGACAACCCGGAATATCAGACCTATTGCGCCGCGTTCGAATGGGTGCGCCAGGCGTTGAAGCTCAATCATGCGATCTTGAAGCCATCCGCATGCTCGGAGGTGGAGACGCCGATATTGCTGTTCCAATCCGGCCACGATATCTGGGTACTGAACAAGCCGCAGAACAAGTTCATCCAACTGGTCAAGGATGGTGGCGGCGAGGCCACGCTGGTGCGCTTCCCCGAGTCGCGCCATGAAATCTTCTCGATGCCGAACAGCACCTATAAGCCATATCTCGAGAAGATTCTGAGCTTCTACGACGACCCCATGATCGCCAGCGCCGCGTACTGATGACAATGCCCGTTGATGTGTGATGCCGAACACCTATCAGCGCAAGAAATTCGGGAAATAACCACCATTCTCCGGAAATCCTTGCGCTGAGTGAGTGGCAGTGCAAGGATTTCGGGAGATAAGGGTAGTGGATAGGCCTTAGTCCCACCGCGTACTCATCGATAACTACGTAGCCGAGTGTAGTTCTTCATTTAGAGTTCATTTTTCTGTCACCTTGAGGTATAGCCCTCTTTATAAGGCGGGAGAAGAATGGAATTATGGGCATTGTCTCTTCTCTTCGTCGCCGCGCCGCAGCGGTTGCGGCCGTAGTATGCGCCGGCGCGCTTGCGCTGGCCGGTTGCTCGTCCAATCTGTTGGGCGGAAATTCAGATGACGGTTCGGATACCGCCAACGCCAATATCCAGACATTCAAGCCCTCTGGCGGCAAGGAGCCGACCGCCACGCTCAACATCGCCTCCGGCTCGGAAAACAAGGAAGTGGCCACCGCCATTCAAAAGGCCGCCGACCAATCCAACGTGGCCATCACGATGCATTATATGGGTTCGTTGGAGATCATGAACGCGCTCAAGAACGGCGGCGAAAACTACGACGCCGTCTGGCCGGCCTCCTCCATGTGGATTTCGATGGGAGACACCAAGCATATAGTCAAGGACGCCGCCAGCACCTCCACCACGCCCATTGTGTTCGGTATCGCCAAATCTAAGGCAATCAGCCTCGGCTGGGCGGATGATTCCGGGAAGACCAAGCCGGTCTCCACGGCGGACATTCTCGCTGCCGTCAGCAATGGCGACTTGAAATTCTCGATGACCTCCGCCACCCAATCGAACTCGGGTGCCTCCGCGTACCTGGCCTTTATGACCGCGCTTCGTGGCGGCGACCAGCCGTTGAGCGAGCAGGATCTGAGCAACGCCACGCTCAAGGATTCCGTGGCCAAATTGCTCTCCGGCGTGGACCGCTCCTCCGGCTCCTCGGACTGGCTCAAAGACATGGTGGTGGCCAATCCGGATCGATTCGATTCGATGGTCAACTACGAATCCCTGGTGATTCAGGCCGACAAGACGCTGACCAAGAACGGCCATGATCCGCTCGTGGCCGTCTATCCGTCCGATGGCATCGCGGTCTCCGATTCGCCGCTCGGCTATGTGGACCGTGGCCAGAAGCTCAAGGATGCATTCGACTCCTTCTCCAAGGCATTGAGTTCCAGGGATTCCAAGCTCGAATTCGAGCGTGCCGGTCGCCGCACCGGCCTCGGCGGCGCACTCGCCTACTCCTCCGATTCCCAAGTGCAGCAGTCCTTCCGCGCCGAATGGGGCATCAACACCGACGCCGCCGCGCTCAAGACCATCCCGCTGCCCGCCGCGTCCGTAATCAACAGCGCGCTCAATGTCTACCAAACCGCACTCAGGAAGCCCAGCTGGACCGTGTGGGTGGTTGATTACTCCGGTTCGATGTCCGGCGAAGGCAAGGACGGCGTAGTCAAGGGCCTCAATGCCGCGCTTGACCAGAATCAAGCCAAGTCCGCCTACATCGAGCCTGCGGATGGCGATGTGAACATCCTCATCCCATTTGAATCCGAAGCGCATAATCCGATCAAGGCCACCGGCACTGATACCACCAAGTTGTTGCATGATGCGCAGGCCACCGAGGCCAGTGGCGGCACCGATATCTACGCCGGTCTCGAATCCGCATTGCAGCAGCTGCCCAGTGAATCAGAAGCCTCCCAATACACCACGGCCATCGTGCTGATGACCGACGGTCGCTCGATGACTGATAATCAGAAGGCGTTCGAATCCGACTACCAGAGCAACGGACGCGATGTGCCGGTGTTCTCCATCATGTTCGGTGACGCCGATTCCAGCCAGCTGAAATCGCTCGCGCAACTCAGTAACGCCAAGGTGTTCGACGGCCGTTCCGGTGACCTTGCCTCCGTATTCCGCCAGGTCAAGGGGTTCAACTGATGCTGCAAGTAATCTGCGGATTCATAGCCGGGCTCGCGCTCGCAGGCTTCGGCTTCTGGCTGGCCGGCGGCGGTGTGGTCGGTGCCGGCGTGGCCGTGGTGCTGGCCGGCCTCGGCTATGTGGCCGTATCCACACTGACCGAGCCCGAACGGCGCATCGGCAAAATGCTGGCCTCCGCGCTGCCGAACGGGCAGAAGGCCGCCGACGCCATCGACGCGGCGAATACCCGTCTGCGCTCGATCGCCGCACTGACTGCGCAGGTGCGCGACCCGGCTGTGCGTTCGGAGGCCAATGACTTCATCGTGGCCACGCGCGACCTCGTCAATTACGTGACTCGCGATACCTCTGCCTACCAGACGCTGCGCCACTACATCACCGTGTACGGCGAGCAAACCGAGCAGCTGCTGCGCTCCTATGTGGACGTGGAAAGCTCGGGCGCGCGCGACCAGATCGCCAAGGCGCGCACGGAGACCATCGAGGCGCTGCAAGTGCTCGAGCAGACCGCGGCCGGTGAGCTGAGCCGCGCGGTCAGCGCGAAGACCTTGGGCATCGCAGCTGATTCCGATGCGATCCAGCGGTTGGCGCGTATGGATGGATATGATGCCGCGTCGCAGCCGGTCCGGGCACAGCCGCAGCAACAGCCGGCGCAGAGCGCACCACGGCTGACAAATCGGCGGGAGCAATCGGATCAATTGGAACAGTTTGATCGACTGAGCTGGGCGAGCGGGAATCAGCCCCAGCCAGAACCAGTGCGGTCCAAGCCGGCGCACAAACCGGCAGAAGGGCGGCAGGAGCAGGAATGAAACTATCGAAATCGAAGATCATCGGACTTATCGCGCTGCTCGCAGTAGTGGCGGTGATTTGCGGCACCTTGGTTTGGCGGCAAGCCCAGCCGAAGCCCGCGGCACCCATCGAACAAGTCAGCGTGAACGGTTACCTGGGCGGCGAGAAGATCGGGCTCTTCGACGACGCCAAGTTCAAAGCGCTCGCCGCCGAGCAGGGTCTTAGCATCGACTACCGCAAGGCCGGTTCGCTGGCCATGATGGACGCCGACACCAAGGGCATGGACTACCTGTTCCCCTCTTCGCGCGCGGCCGTGGAATACGGCAAGGCCAAGGGCGTAAAGGCCACCCAGAGCGACATCGTCTTCAACTCGCCGATCGTGCTGTATACGCATAAGACGGTGGCCGAGGGACTGGTGGCCGGAGGCCTCATCACCAAGGACGATTCCGGCGCGTATCACATGGACATGGCCAAAGCCGTGGACGCGATGGTCGCGAATAAGACGTGGGCTGATGTGGGCTACGCGAATGGCTATGGACAGTTCCGCATCGACTCCACCGATCCGGTGCAATCGAACTCAGGCAACGAATACGCGGCGCTGATCGCCACGGTGATGAACGGCGGGCAGCCGGCCACCACGGATTCCGTGGCGCGCGACGGCGAGAAGATCAAGGCGATTTTCGCCAAGTCAGGCTGGATGGAAACCTCGTCGGAGGACGCGTTCAACCAATTCCTGACGCTCGGTGTGGGCTCGAAGCCGATGATGGTGGGCTATGAATCGCAGTTGCTGGACTTGGCTGTGAACCAGCCGGACGCGTTCAAACAGATCAAGGATGACGTGGTGGTCGTCTACCCCACGCCGACCGTATGGAGCACGCACACGCTGATGGCGCTGGACGATAAGGGCGCGAAGCTGCTGAATGTGTTGAAGAGCCAGAAAGTGCAGAAGCTCGCATGGGAACGTCACGGCTTCCGTGCGGCCAACTTCGCCGGCACCGACTCGATCAAACGCTTTGGCGTGCCCGGCACTCTTGAGCAGGTTCCAGCCGTTTCCGAACTGCCCAACAATGATGCCATGCAGCAACTCATCTCCACTCTGAAAGGCGTCGATTTGCAGCAATAGCTGGCAGTAGCCATTCACAATCGCAGTCGTTACGAAAGGAACCCAAATGACCACACAAATCACTCTCGCAGACCTCGCCAAGGGCAGCACCGCCGCCGTCACCAACCCGGCGCTGGGCACTGGTGCCGGCGCAACGAACGGCGCTTTGGTGCCGACTGCCGCCGAGGCCGAAGCTGCCGCCGCGCTGACCCCGGACCAGCAGATCGCGAAGCTGCCGGAAGCCGACCAGCAGCAGATCGCGCAGATCGCCGGCGGCATCGACTTCACGCGCGAAGGCATCGAATCCTCCTACGGCAAGGACGCCCAGCGCGCCACCTCCACGTTCGCGGATGAGATCCTCTCCGAAACCCGCTCCAAAGACACTGGCGAGGCCGGCGAACTGCTCAACACCATGCTCGTGACCATCGATGAGGCCGAGCTCGGCGGCTTCCGCAAGATTCCGATCATCGGGCAGGTGGCCGTCTCCATCGACAAGCTGCGCCGCCGCTACCAGAAAGTCGATTCGCAGATTGATGAGATCATCGTCAAGCTCGAGGCCGCACAGTCGCGCTTGGTGGCGGACATCTCCATGTACGACACGATGTACACGCAGAATGCGCAGCAGTACCGTGAGCTGAAGATCACCGTGCTGGCCGGCAAGAAGGCGCTCGCCGACTTCCGTGCCACCCAGCTGCCCGCACTCGAGGCCGAGGCGCAGAAGAGCGGCGACCCGATGCAGGCGCAGCTGCTGAAGGACTTCAAGTCCAAGTTGGACCGCTTCGAGAAGCGCCTCGACGATCTCGACCGCATTTCCGTGGTGACGCTGCAGACCGCGCCGCAGATCAAGATCATCCAGAACGCCGACCAGACGATTGTGGACAAGATTGACACCACCATCTCCACCACGATTCCGGTGTGGAAGAGCCAGATGGTGATCGCGCTGGGCCTGTCCAACCAGCGCAAGGCCTTGGACCTGCAGAACAAGGCCGATGATGTGACCAACAAGCTGCTGCAGAAGAATGCGGCCGCCCTGCACAAGGGCGCGGTGGACGCGGAGAAGGCCAATCAGCGCTCCGTGGTGGAGATCGAGACGCTGGAGAAGATCAACTCCGAGCTCATCGCCACCCTGAAGGAGACCGTGCAGATCCAGAAGGAAGGCAAGGCCAACCGCGAGGCCGCGCAGGTCAAGATGCGCCAGATCGAGTCCGACCTGAAGAACGCGCTGATCGAGAACGCTCAGCAGATGTGAGGCCGGCGCGCGGCAACCAGTCCGGTTTTCTTCCCCCTGGCTGTGTTTTGCCGTGTCGTTTACGCGGTTTTCGGGGTTTGCGCCTGTGCATTCCGCGTATCCGCCTGTCTGACTGTAGGATTTCTAACTCTGACTGTCGGATTTTGAACGTTGACTGTAGGGAAATGAACACTGACTGTAGGAATTCCAACGAAATACGTTCAAAAACCTACAGTCAGTGTCCAAGAACCTACAGTCAGTGTTAGAATTCCTACAGTCAACGTTCAAGCTGGAGTGTTCAGACTGTTTGCCGCTCGTAATCCTTACTCTGTGCAATTTCACTGTGGGTAAAACTTCGGAATGATTGCCGCCGCTGGGAATTGGGTGAAGTGAAGGTCGAAGGTTGAGAGCCCGGAAGGGTTCCGGAGCCTGCCACGATAACCGTTGCCGGTCCTGCATGGGGCTGGCGGCTGGTAGCCAAACAGGTTCTCTCCTAGTTGAGGAGTACCGATTATGGCAATGTTTCCGGCTTTGATGAATGACACGATGTTCTCTGATCTGTTCGACGATCCGTTCTTTGAGGGTTGGCGCAACATGGACAACCAGGTGGCTGCGGCCATGCCGGCGAACATGATGAACACGGATGTGCGTGAGACCGCCAACGGCTACGATGTCGACATCGACATGCCTGGCTTCAAGAAGGACGATATCAAGCTCGAACTCAACAACGGCTATCTGACCGTGTCCGCATCTCGCAGCAGCGAGCATGAGGATAAGGCTCCTGAGTCCGCAAACGGCGAGAACGCTCAGGCTTCCGATCAGAAGTGCGCTTGCGCTTCCGATGAGGGTCGTTGGCTGCGTCGTGAGCGCTACATGGGCTCTTGCTCTCGTAGCTTCTACGTTGGCGACGATGTGAAGGAATCCGACATTCACGCCAGCTACAACAACGGCACGCTGTGCATCCAGGTTCCGAAGATGCAGGCTCAGCCGCAAGTCGAGTCCAAGCACCAGATCGCGATTGAGGGCTGAGCCGTAAGCAAACAGCCCGGTGGGCTGTTTGTAGGCTCAGCTTGAGCGAGGCGGTAGCCGAGCGAAGGTTGGTTTGAGTCCGGCCAGCGGCCGGTCCGCAATTGCTGGGGCCGGAGGCGAGGCCGTAAGCAAACAGCCCGGTGGGCTGTTTGTTGCAGGACTGATTCAACTCAACACATCAATCGAACTTCGTTCTGAAGCTCAGCTGTGAAGCATATGGCCCAGCGGCATCGTTCGCTGGGGCAGCCTCCGAACGAGGAGGCAATCGACTGAGTTGATAGGAACCGAAGTTCCTGTGCAGTCAAGCAGTCAAGCTTGTTCCCTGCGCTGCCCGTTCTACGTTTTCTACGCTGACTAGTGAACGGGCGGCGGGAAACATAGCCAATGAAAATGCCGAGTGAGGCAATACCTCGCCCGGCATTTTTGTTTGTACATCTTGCGTGCCCGCGTTGTACACGTCCGATGGGTAGAGTGGCCGCAGACAGTACAGCGGGATGGCGGAACAGGGGGAACGCAGTGGCGGAGAACGCGCAGAATCAGAACAATGCAGGCAACAAGCCGAACTTGGCCGGCGGGCACGTGGTCTCCTCGGGCGCGACCGTCGTTGGCCTGATGGCCATCGTGCTGTGGAGTTTCATGGCCGGCACGGTGCGCATCGTCTCCGAGGGCTTCGGCGCCACGCTTGGTTCCGCGCTGATTTACACGTTCGGCGGCATCCTGTTGCTGATCTTCCGCCGCCCGGCACCGCTTAGGGAATTCCCGCGCAAATATCTGATTGGCGGCGGCCTGCTGTTCGTGTTCTACGAATCTTCGATTTCGCTTTCGCTGGGCTTGGCGTCCACCGATGCCTCGTCGGTTGAGGTGAGTCTGGTCAACTATCTGTGGCCCACGATGATGGTGTTGCTCGCGGCCGGCGTCTCGCACCGCAGACACGCAATAGTCAAAGTACTGCCGGGCGCGATTGTGGCTACCGCGGGCGTGGTGCTGGCGGTCGGCGGCAATTCCGGGCTTGACTGGCATGCGGCGGCCGCGCATATCGCGGAAAATCCGTTGCCGTATGTGTTGGCGTTCCTGGGTGCCTTCGCCTGGTCGATTTATGCGGTGTTTACGCCGGCATGGTCAAAGGGCGTGGATGGCACGTCGCTGTTCTTCCCATGCGTGGCCGTGGCGCTGTGGATCATTCATTTCGCATCCGGCCAAGGTATGCCCTCCCATATGCCGAGCTTCAAGGCCTGGCTGTTCGTGGCGATCACCGCAGTGGTGATCGCAGGCGGCTATGCCTGCTGGGGCTACGGCATCCTGCACGGTTCGATGGAGCGCCTGGCCATCGCCTCCTATGCCACGCCAGTGCTCTCCACCGGTGCCAGCGCCGTGCTGCTCGGCCTCGCGCTGTCCGTGCCGTTCTGGTTTGGCGCGCTGCTCGTGGCCGCTGGATCCGTGTTGAATTATGTGGTTAGCGCACGTAAATAGCACGCCGATTGGCCCCTCTGCCGAGGCGGCAGTCGCGGAGTGATTGGCGGAGTGATTGGCGGAGTGATTGGTTGAAGTGACTGGAGAGCTTGGGCTGATTCATTCGGCGTTTTTGGCTGATTTGCGCCGGCTACTTCTCGCGGCGTTCGCCCGGCCGGCGCAGCGGGTCAAGCAGTGTATTCGGATTGGAGATGCCGAGCATGCTGCGCCCGCCCGTCGATTCCGGGTGCTTGGCGATAATCGCCAGTGAAATCGCGCCCGGCACCATAATGATCACGGCAATTACCGCCAATCCCCAGCTCACAAAGAATCCCAGCCCGAGCGCAATGATCGCCACGGCAACCGCAGTACCGATAATCGTTAGATGTGCCTGCTTCGGCCCGGACTCCTTCAGCCAGGTTGCTTTCTGCTTCGGCTGTGGCTTGACTGTTGCCGCGGAATCGGCGGAGTGATGTATTTCATTATTCGCGTTGCTCATAATCTCAAGCATATTCCGTGTGAAGCAGTTGTTCAGAGTAACGTGAGGCGTATGCGCGAGAACGTGAATACTTCGAACGATTCGGTTGCGGGCGTGGCTGAGGGCACAGGTTCAGCCGCTTCGCAGTCCAGTGCGACGCAGACCGCCTACTTCGCCGGCGGCTGTTTCTGGGGCTTGGAGCGATACTTCCAGAACGTGGACGGCGTGGTGGATACCACGGTCGGCTATGCGCAGTCGCAAGTGGAATCGCCCACCTATGAGCAGGTGTGCGCGGGCGAGACTGATGCCGCCGAAACGGTGAAGGTGGTGTTCGACCCGGTTCAGGTGAGCCTGCGCACGTTGGCGCTGCTGTTCCTAGAGGTGATCGATCCATTCTCCGTGGATCAGCAGGGCGAGGATCGCGGCCGCCAGTATCGCACCGGCATGTTCTACACGGACGATACGCAGAAGTCCGTGTACGTGGCGGCGCTGGAGCAGCTTGTGGACCGTCAGCCTCAACGCCCGGCCGTGCTGGTCGAACCGCTGAGGAACTTCTACCCGGCCGAGGCACATCATCAGGATTATCTGATCAACAATCCCGGCGGCTACTGCCATGTGCCGATTGCCGCGATCGCAAACGTGAAGCGCCGCCAGAAGTATGTCGAGCGCATCTGGGACCTGACGCTGGAGCAGTTCGCGGTGACGCAACTGGCCGCCACCGAGCGCCCGTTCGTCAACGAATATGACGAGGAGTTCGAACCCGGCATCTACGTGGACATCGTCAGCGGTGAGCCGCTGTTCTCCTCGCGCGACAAGTTCGATTCCGGCTGCGGCTGGCCGGCATTCTCCCGCCCGCTGAAGGGTTCGCTGCTCACCGAGCACGAGGACCATCGCATCCCCGGCCGCGACCGCATCGAAGTGCGCACCGCCGAAACGCAGATTCATTTGGGCCACGTGTTCGAGGATGGCCCGGCCGACCGCGGCGGCCTGCGCTACTGCATGAACTCCGCCGCCCTACGCTTCGTGCCGCGCTCGCAGATGGAAGCCCAAAGCTACGGCGCGTGGATTCCCGCCGTGGATGGTGATGCCGCCGAGACTGGCGAAGCCGGCGCGGTGACTGAGGAGTCCTGAGCGCGGCATCCGCAGAAGTTTGAGCGCTCAGGCTAGTTCACCTGTTCCGGCTGACTCGCCCGCTAAAACCCAGTGCTCAAGCTTGCCGCTGCTTGATGTAGCGCGTACTGCGTCCTGCTCCCAACTTGACGATGGTGCCGGAGTTCAGCAGCGACCGCAGCACGCGCTCAACGGTGGTCTCGCTGATATCCGGCAGCTGAGTCAGGATTTCCGCCTTGGAAAGTGGCGATAGCGTCTGGCTAAACAAAGCGACAACGCGCTGCTCCTTGGTGATTTTGCCGTGGGTGGGAAGCGCGGAAGAAGACTCGATAATCGCGGCCACACGTTCGTCGAATACTTTGCATGCCCGCAAGATAATACCAAGCAGATAGTTCACAAATGGTCCGTAATCGTTGGTGTTCTCGTTCCATCCCTTTGTGCTAGCTGCCAGCGCCTCATAGTAGGTTGCTTTGCTGCGCTCGATGAGGTGCTCGATGCTGATGTATTTGCCCACGTTGTATCCGGCGCGATACAGGAGCAGCAGCGTGAGCAGTCGGCTCATACGCCCATTGCCGTCGTTGAATGGGTGGATGCAGGTGAAGTCGAATACAAACATGGCGATGGCAAGCAGCGGGTCGGTGCGGCCATCGCGAATGGCGTTGTTGTAAGCGGCGCATGCTTGTTCGATGTATTCCGGCGTAATAAGAGCACTTGGTGGGGCGAATCGAACGGAATTGTTGCCCTGGGAGTCGCGCTCGACGATGACGTTGTCTGAGTCTTTGAAATGACCGCCGAAAGTAAGTGGTGTGTGCCGGAACATATCACGATGCAGCTGCAGAATAACGTTCGGCGTGAGCGGGATATAATCATGGCTCTCGTGAATGGTGGCGAGCACGTCGCGATATCCGGCAATCTCCTCCTCATCACGATTGCGTGGAGTGGTTTTTTCTTCAACCAATGCATTAAGGCGTTTATCGCTGGTGGAGATACCTTCAATGCGATTCGAGGCGCTGGTGCTCTGAATACGCGCGATGGCTGTCATAGATTCCAGAATGTCCGGGCGGATTACGGCTTGGACGCTTTGACGGCCTTTGGCCTCATGGATCGCGGTCAACAGGCTGGTGGTGCGAGGAGTGAGCAGTGCTTCGGCTGTGTGGATGTAGTCAAACTGTTTCATGCCTTACACTCCTTCGGCTGTGCTCTGCTTTCTGCATCATTTATCAGTTTTCTGCATCAAATCATACTGAAATGATGCAGAAAACAGGCTGATGATGCAGAAAATGATGCAGAAAATGATGCAGAAAGTGTACTTGGAAGGTACTATACGATTCGGATCAAATCAGGCGTGATATGTTCCAAGAACATTCGGCTGGCTCGACTTTTCTGTGCGTGGCGAATCAACGAGTCGTAAGACAGTAGCGATACTTCGCGGCCAAATAGATGTTGTAAATCATCGATGAGCTGCTGCCTCGATAGCATCCCTAATGTTGCACCGGGTTTGAGCCGATACAGCAAGTCCACATCGGAATCCGGCAGAGCTTCATCTCGGGCCACTGAGCCAAACACGTATAGCTCCGCAACGCCATACTGCTTGACAATGCTGGCCAGCTTTCCGTTATCGAGCTTGATGGTCATGAGCGATTACTTCGCCGATACGATGGGGGATTTCAGTGACCAGCGCATTTCCCATGCAGAAAGCGCGACGACCGTCGCTCATACCGGTGTCAGTCCAGCCTTTCGGGAACATTTGCAATTGATCCAATTCATCCGGCACCAAACGGCGAAGTCTGCCATCTTGCTCCACGACATGCTTTGTGCGGCTGGCTCCAGTTCCGCCTTCACCTGTCAATATGGTTCGGCTGGGGGAAGTAAGCGGATCGGGGAATGCCACTGGCCCTTCGGAATAGGTGTAGGTGTAACCGGCAGAAGTGGTGCGCTCTTCCTTTTTCCCGCCCTTGAGATAGGTCCAAGAGGAGAGTTTGGTTTCATCAATCCAGAACTGTTCGGGGACCTCGGATGCGGGTACTAGTACGTCTCCTAAAGTCATGTGGCCGCCCGAATAGTCGGGGTCTGCCTTCATGGTGACTACCTGTCCATTGATCATGACTCCGGTGTTGCGGAACAGGCTGACCTTGTGTCCTTTGCCAAAGTTCTGTGTGACTTCGTAAGGGTCGTTTCCGATGTTGAAATAGACTAGGCCCTTATCTTTTTCGTTGGGGCGAATGGGGAAAGCGCGTGCTATAACACCGGTGGAGAGAAGTCGTTCTTCGGGTTTCCCCCATTCGGAATTGTGCTCAGCGTAAATGTATACACGGCGTCTACGCTGTGGCATGCCATATTCGGCGGCGTTAACTACGTGCCATTCCACGTTGTATCCCAGGCGATTCAGGCAAGACAGGATGATGGCAAAGTCGCGTCCGCGCTGGCTGGCAGGCGATTTGAGCAGACGATCGACGTTCTCCAGCAAGACGATTTTTGGCAGGCGCATTTCTAATAGATGATTGATGCTCCACCAGAGAACACCTTTGCGCCCTTCAATGCCGGCTGCAAGGGCGAGCGGTTTTGCGACGCTATAGTCTTGGCAGGGGAAGCCGCCGACCAGCATGTCGAAATCGGGGATGGTCCTCTCGCCGGCGTCAACTTCTTCTAGGACCTTAGCGATGTCTTCGTTCACGCAGGAGCCCTTGCCGAAGTGCTGTTCATAGCAGCGCCATGCAAATTGCTTGGACTCTTGGCCCATGGGTTCCCATTGGTTGGCCCACACGGTATGGAATGAACCTGCCGGCTTCATATAGAAATCGTCGCCGGGTTTGCTGTAGCCGTCGAGTCCTAAGCGGAATCCGCCGACTCCGGCAAATAGCTCCGCAATCCTTATCTCAGCAGCCACAGCATTCCTTTCGATCCGAACGATCGTTCTATATTTCTGGCTTTAGTATAGCCGAAAATTGGATTTCGATCAACTTGGCATTTGCGATTACGCTAACACCCTTTTGAAAACAGTAGACTGGTGCTAAAAATCAATGGCGGGAGGAACGGCGATGGGGCAGCATGTTGATGCGAATTTGAATGAGAGCCGTTCATATAGCACCTTGGAAGAGGTAATGGGGATTCTTACAGGTGCTGCAGGCAAAACTTTTCGTGAGTTGGACAAGACTGGTCGCGCTGAGGCCTTGGCGAATAAGGGGGCGTTAGGCAATATTATCGAGGAATCCGTATTGGGCTACCCCGTTAATTCAGACGCTGAAGCGGATATCCAGATAGGCAATAGCCGCTATGAGCTTAAAGTAACTCCTTTGAAGCATGTGCGCAAAGGCAAAGAGACTTCTGCAAAAGAACGGCTTGTGATTGACATTATCAATTACATGAAGCTTGTCCAAGAGAAAGACTTCGAATCCTCGCAAATGTGGGGCAAAGCGAAGAACATTATTTTGGTGTATTACTACGATGATCGCACGGATACGAAACGAGAATTACGCGTAGATTGCACGGTTCTGCTTGCATATCTGATGCAGTATTCACCTGAGGACGTGGCCACTATACGACAAGATTGGAAGCTGATTCGGGATAAAGTTGCAAGCGGTCATGCTGACGAACTTAGCGAATCGGATACTAATTATCTTGCTGCTTGCACTAAAGGTGCTAATGCTTCTACTCTTCGTGATGCTCCGGCTCCATTAGATAGCCCTAAAGGCTTGATTCGCGCCAAACAACGTGCGTTTAGCTTCAAAACGTCTTATATGACGGCTATCGCTAGGCGGCTACTTCATTCTGATAGTGGTGAATCTCTTCGTCTTGCGCCAGAGCAGGCATTGGAGGATTATCTTCGTAATAAGTTCTCTCGCTACTTTGGAAAGACAACTGGCGCTATAGCTCGAGATTTGGGACTGATGTCAATTACTCCAAAACAATTTAATTCGCAGTTGGCTTTGGGAATGATTGGCTCTAAGCAGAAGGCCATCGGCAAGGTTGAGCAGTTCGCAAAAGCTAATGTAACGGGTGTAAAAACCATCGTCATGTATGAGGGCGTCGATCGGCCTCAGGAGCATATGTCTTTCCGACAAATATCCGAAGAAGAATGGGCGGAGCTCGGAGACGCATCTGTGGAATGGCATGATTCTTTCCTGTATCAGTTCTTTGAGGAAAACCGCTTTTTGTTTATGGTCTTCAGGGCCAGTGGCATGCGGCGGTCTCAGAGCAGTAAAACAGCAGACATTTTCACTGATGCATTCCTGTGGAACATGCCTGAAGCTGATATTGAAAAGTACGTTCGTCCCGTCTGGGAATGGCTGCATGAGGCAATGGTTGCTAAAAAGCCATTGCATTATGGGCGCGGTACGAATGAATTGCCGGGACCTTCTTTCAATAACGTTTTTCATATTCGGCCAAAAGGCAAAGATGGGAATGATACGGTACTCTTGCCCAATGGTGAGCGTATTACTAAGCAGGCGTTTTGGCTGGACAGGCGTTATGTCGCAAAGATTGTGTCCAGCCGATATGGATGGCATTGAGTAGGTGTGGGGTGTTCATTCATCCCATCTGCGTGTATGAATGAACACCCCACACCTAGCTGTCACGCTTTCTGAAACGTCAGTGAGCCATCTTTTTCTACGTTGTAGGTCACTAATGTGAGGTCATTCCATTGCTCTGTTCGAGCTGGACGATGGCTAATTGTGTAATTCCTGATTATGGATTGTGGGCTGTCTTGGCTGGAATTTTTTTCAAAATCATGTGCCACTAAGAAAGCTTTGATTTGTGAGTAGTCTCCATTGGCGTAGTTATCACAAACCCAATCCACATACTTCATTACTTGATTAACGTCTCCTCCATTTTTCAGTCCTGAAGAGGTGCCGCTTTTAATTTCAACAATAAGGTACTGGCTTATTACGCGATCAGGAATGTCTGGAATCCATTTATAGCCAAATACATCAATGAAATCCATGTATTGAATAGGCTTTAAAGGAGACGCTGCGACTTGATGAGAAAGATAGTCCCAGTGTCCAAAGATTTTTTCAGCAGACGGATTTGATCTGGTCAGTTGCTCTAGTAACCCGGCTTCGACAAGCATTTCCACTTTTGAAGATCCGTTAGATAATCTACGACTTGCTAATAACGGTGCGACCGTTGTTCTTCTGCTGGCAAAAGATTCCTTGTAATTGGTTAATTTATTGGTAATTTGCTCCAAACCAGTGCCAGGATTGCTTTCGATGATTTTAGGTTTTCCGTTGGAACCTGCATTCGTGTTAATGCGGAATAGCGCGGCTCGGAACGCTTGATTTTCTCTATCGTCAAATTTGATAAATGATTTTCTTGAAAAGACTCTTAGTGACCGAAATGCATCTGGGTCGGATTGAAGCAATGCGTCCATATCTATTCCCTTCTCGTAGAAATAAGGGGAGGGAATGAAGCGAATAATCCATTGCCTTACTTTATTGCCTTTGGATATGAGAGTAGAAGGCAGCAATGTTTGGTCGGCGTCGATTGTATTGGAAAGAAGCGATGGGAAATTATTGATTACCGTCGTATTTTCAGCAAAATCGGCTATTTCGCCGATGCCGTATACCATACGTTTCGCGAAGAAATAGACGTTATCGCCTGGTTTCATGGCCATGTAGTCGGAGAAAGTTGCATACTTCGTCGAGTTCCACTTCGGCGACATATATGTGGAATAGATTCCTTTTCTAATGCAGTCAAATACGGACTGAACTTCCCCCATAGCAAAAATGTACCCTGCCATATTTATCCCTCCGTTGGGTTGCATCAACCATACTAGGAGAATTTGGCCGATTGGTAGTAGTTTGCGTTTTGCTGGCTGTGCAAGGCGGTGGAGGCGGAGAAAGCGGACGGCACTAGCGTCGATTCTCGGGATGATCTTGTGCAATTACTGCGTGAGGATACGCCACAGGTAAAGTCCATTGCATTCGTGCCTGAGGATTTGATTCCGTTGCTTCGCGCAGCTTTAGGCGGGGATAAGGACGCTGCGGATATGCGCGAAGGTTGATCTGAAGATTTGTGATTGCCTATTGTGTGGTCCAACAAAGTCAGTCCGATGATATCGGTGTCGATGGTCGTGCCACGGAACTGCATATTTGCTCTTTTTGCAGTTGCGTGGCAGGGATTCCTTTGAAAATCTCGCGACATACGGAACATCAAGTATCGAAAATGGCGGAATTTCAAGGATGCTGAAAATTGAATGTTGCGCGCTTTGGATGTGGGAGCGGCACACCGTGCCACGCGGCTGCAAAATGCCCTGAAATGCAGTTCCGGGACAAGAAATCATGTCCCGGTAGTTGGCACAAACGGTACATTGCAAACCGGGACAGGCGAAAGGTAAAAAGCGCCGTGCTGATTTCGCTCTTTGGGGAAAGGGAAGCGGCGCGAGGACCTTGCTCCGGCAATCCGCAAGTATTTGCTTATAGGATTGCAGTAACGGGCCAGCGACTTGGCCTGCGCGCGGATATCGCGCACACAGAGCGCTAAACGCTAAGAACCCAGAAGTCAACGAGCCAAAGGAGCCCCGCCATGATTCTTGTCACCACCACGCCGTCGGTCGACGGCTACGTCATTACCAACTATCAGGGCATCGTGTTCGGCGAAGTGGTCGCCGGCGTGAACATGTTCCGGGACATCGGCGCGAGCCTGCGCAACGTGTTCGGCGGCCGCAGCCAGGGCTATGAGGAAGAGCTGACGAACGCGCGCAACGAGGCCATCGCCGAAATGCAGCAACGTGCCGAGGCAATGGGTGCGCACGCGGTGGTCGGCGTCGACATCGATTACGAAGTGCTCGGTGCGGACGGCTCCATGCTCATGGTCACCGCATCCGGCACCGCAGTGCAGCTCGCGCGCAAAGGCTGAGGTCCGCGCGAAGCTGATGGTTACTCCACAGCTCCACCGCTGACAATCTGCTCGTACAGCTTGGCCAGCCGCTCCTCGCGTGCGGCCTTGGCCAGCTCGCACTCCCACACCACGATCACGCGCCAACCGGCGGCTTCCAGCTCAGCATGCTGGGCGGCGTCGCGTGCACGATTGCGCAGCAGCTTCGCCGTCCAGAATTCCACGTTCGACTTCGGCATCGAATGCTTCGTGCAGCCCTCGTGCATATGCCAGAAGCAGCCGTTCACGAACACGATCGTGCGATACTTCGGCAGCACCACATCCGGGTGACCGGGGTATCGCTTGTCGTTCTTGCGGAACCGCAGGCCCCGGCGAAACAGGTAGCTGCGCACCAGCACTTCAATCGACGTGTCCTTGCCGCGGATGTGCGACATCGTGTACGACCGTGTGCCGCGCGCGTACTTCTCCGGTTTGGAGGATTTGCGAGGGGTTCGCTTACGGTTGCCATTTGCGGCGCTCATCGCATCTCCCTTCCCGCGCTTTGGTGGCTTTCCCACCATACTGATCAGTACTGTCTACAGCAACCAGTGCCCGACGGAACAATGGCAGCCGTGCGAATTCATGCAGTATTCACTGCCGCTGCGCGATTGCCGAACTGAGGACCGTCATAATCGGAATATGGATGCAGATGCACATATGAACACAGGCAATGGTGCTTGGTTCGAAGGCAGAGCCGGCGCCGCGCGCGAGGCATGGAATCGCGTGCGGCCGGCGAGCGGGATTGCGTCGATGCTGCTGTTCTTCGCCTGTTGGGTGATTATGGTTGCGGTCTCCTGGGTGATTCCGTATACGCATGCGTTTTTCGCTGACTTCGAACACCATAAATTCGAAGCTGCAATACTCGCTGCCGTGACGTTTGTGCTTTCGCGGTCGGCGGCGAATCTGATGGTGCTATGGCATCGCGGGCATATGCCGGACGGTTTGCTCGGGATTGAGACGGCGCTGTTTGACCCGATGGGTTATGAGATTGTGGGCGGGGATGACCACAGCGCCCCCAATGATGACAGCATGTCTCCGCGGTACGTTGCCTATTCGGTGAAAACGCTGCTATTCTGCCCGGTGGCGTGGGATCGCAGGGTTGACGTGCTGGCGTATCCGGCGGGCAGTGAAGTCGGTGCACGCGGGAAGGCGCAGGAGATTACGCTGCTGATTTCCGGCACGCGCGTACGGCTGGAGGGGCCGGCGCTGGGGGAGCAGCTGAATCCGCGGCCACAGTACAGGGAGAACGGCGAGTATTTGCTGGTGGCTGACGAGTCGAGCTCGGCGCAATCCGCGATGTAGGATGCCGGCGGCGGGTACTGCGTATATGTGTAGGCAAAGCAAAAGGGCCGGAACCTTTCGGTTCCAGCCCTTTATTTGCTGGTGCGAGTGGGGGGAGTTGAACCCCCACGAGCATACACTCACTGCCACCTGAAGACAGCGCGTCTACCATTCCGCCACACTCGCAGACAATCGGCTAATTTACACCCGGAGGCGGGATTGCACAATCCTCGGCGTGTCGCGCTGTGCTTTTGCCAATCCCCAATGGTCCCCTGATGGACCTTTGCGTGCACAAGTCTGTGCAACCGCGATAGCCTCAGTGCGGCGACGGTCAAAGACCGGACGCGATCATGGACATTTTGAGCGAAGTGGAGGCATGGCCAACATGGGACTTATCGCCGCAATGCAGGGATTCTGCGTCATCGGCATCATCATCCTGACTGGTTACATCGCCGCACGCTGCCAGATCGGCGGACCGACCGCGCAGATGGTGCTCAATCGCTTCAGCTACTTCGTCTCCACACCCTGCCTGATGTTCGCGCTGCTCTCCAAGGAACACCTGACCGACGTATTCACGCCCAGCATCGTCGTGGCAATCTTGTGCTCCGTAATCACCGGCATGATCTTCCTCGTCATCAATGCCGCGATCTTCCGACTCAAACTCGCCGACGCCACCATCGGTGTACTCATTTCCATGTTCATGAACGCGAACAACATTGGCTTGCCCGTCGCCACATACATTCTCGGCAACCCAGCCGCGGTCACGCCCATCGTGCTGATTCAAGGCATCCTGTTCACGCCCATCGCACTGACCATGCTCGACCTGTCCGCCAAAGAACGCAGCGCCATCAGCCTCACAACCATCCTTGGCCAGCCGTTGCATCAGCCGATTCTGATCGGTGTGCTCATCGGCATCGTGACGTCCGCCATCAGCGATCACCTTGGTTGGTTCATTGTGCCGAACTATTTGTATGACCCAATCAACATTGTGGGCGGCTCGTCGGTGCCGCTGATTCTGATGGCGTTCGGCATGTCCCTGCGCAATACCAAGCCGTTTGGCGCGGGCGCGAACTATGCGGCCACCATCGCCGCCGCGCTGCTGAAGAATGCGGTGATGCCGGCGGTGGCGTTCCTGCTCGCGTACTTCCTGATGGGATTCCGCGGCGCCGACCTGTACGCCTGCGTGGTGCTGGCCGCACTGCCGACCGCACAGAATGTGTACAACTATGCCGCGCGGTACGAGACAGGCACCAGATTGGCGCGCGACGGCATACTGCTCAGTACATTGTCGTCGCCGATATTTATCGCGGTGATTGCGGCGCTACTGGGGTAGGGCAGAATCGCAGGGCTGCTGCAATCACCGCTCGCGAAACCAACTCACAAGCCCGGCTTGCGCTCGCCGTTGCCGTAGAAGTGGGCGAGCGTCTCGTCGCGGAACTCCTCGAAGTAGCCGCCGTCAATCGACGCGCGAATATCGTCGAGCAGCTTCACGAAGAAGTGCTCGTTGTGAATCGTGGCCAGCGTGAACCCGTTGAACTCGCGGGCACGCAGCAGATGATCCACGTAAGCGCGCGAATAATGCTGGCAGGTGTAGCAGGTGCAGCCTTCCTCCAGCGGGCCGAAGTCGAACTTGTGCTGCGCGCGCTTGATGTTGTAGCGGCCATTGCGCGTGAAAATCGCGCCATTGCGGGCGCAGCGGGCGGGGGCCACGCAGTCGAATGTGTCGCCGCCGTTCTCCACGCAGGCGAAAATATCGTCCACGGAGGCGATACCCAGCACGTGGCGCGGGCGGCTTTCCGGCATCGCATCGCAGATCCACGCACAAGTGTCGCCGATGATGCGCTTCTCGATCGCGCCGCCGATGCCCACGCCGTCGAAATCAAGCGAGGCGATCTGCTCGGCCGCGTGACGGCGCAGATCCTCATAATTCGCGCCCTGCACCACGCCATACAGCGCCTGATACGGTTTGCCCAAGCGCTCGGCGGTCAGACGCTCGTGCTCGGCGACGCAGCGCTTGGCCCAGCGGAACGTGCGCTCCACCGAGTCCTCCTGGTAGGAGCGGGTGTTCATCAGCGTGGTGAGCTCGTCGAACGCGAACATGATGTCAGCGCCCAGCTTGTGCTGAATACCCATCGAGATCTCGGCGGAGAAGCGGTGCGAATCGCCGTTGAGCGGCGACTTGAACGTCACGCCGTCCTCGTCCACCCAGGCCATACGCTCCTTGCCTTTGGCGATGATGTCGTCCGACTTCATGCCGGTCACGTCCATAGTGAGCGTCTTCTTGAAGCCGACGCCCAAGGACATCACCTGGAAGCCGCCGGAATCGGTGAACGTCGGACCGTCCCAGTTCATGAAGCGTGCGAGGCCGCCCGCCGCATCCAACACGTCTTCGCCCGGGCGCTCGAACAGGTGGAATGCGTTGGCGAGCAGACACTGTGCGCCGAGGTCCTTCATCTGTTCGGGCAGCACGGCCTTCATGGCCGCCTGGGTGCCCACCGGCACGAACGCCGGGGTCTTGATATCGCCGTGGGGCGTGTGAATGATGCCGGTGCGGCCGTAGCGTGCGCCGTCACGGCCGAGGCCGTTCGCCGTGGACGAAAGTCGGGTGGTGGTTTCGAAGCTGAAGGCGCTGCGGTCGCCGGGCTGGCCGGGCTGAGCGCCGCGAGGGTGTTCAAGAAGGCTTGTCATGGTTTCACTTTAGGCAAAAGGGCGGGAAAACGCGAAGAAATCGTAAGCGCTGCGTCTGCAGATGGCCGGAGATGCGTTTATGTCAGTGTGATAGGTCAGGTATCTCGGTTGTAAGGGGTACATTGGGGCGTTGCCAAACATCTATCGGCGTTATGAGGGGTACTTGCGCGAGTAGTGAGGACCCATGAATGGCGTAATGATGGAGCGAAGTGATGATCTGCAACAGTGGAAATACCCCTTGCAAAGCAGATAGGCTTTTGCAATGGGTGGAATGTACCCCTGCTAACCGAGATATGGGCAATATCCATATGACTCCTTGCAGATTACGCATAGACTTTCAACTAACATTCAGAAAACCTCCAGATTGAATGCCTTTACTACAGAGGTAGAGCACGAGAGGTGCAGGCAAGCCGATGCGAACGGCTGGAGCTGCACCAAGAGACGTAATAGACATCATCGAAGGAGCAGCAATGGCTGACGAATTCAACCCGCAGGGCATTGACCAGGCCCCGCAGGATTCGAACAACGATTCAAACAACAACGAGTCGCAAAGCAATGCGCAAAATCCTCAAACTTCTGAGCCGCAGACTGATGCGGGTCTGAATGCAACCCAGCCAATCGCCAGCCCGGACGTCACCGCGACCGCTCCGCAGACCGCAGTGACCGAGCCGATTCCGGATTACGCTGCCGCCAAGGGCGAGAGCACCGTGGTCTCCTCCGCGCCCTCTGCTGGCACGGGCGATGGCGCAAACGCTCCGGCCTCCAATCCGACCGCCACGACTCCGCTGTACCGTCCGGCCCCCGAGTTCGGCGCCTACGGCCCGGTGCCGACGCCTAACCAGTCCGGCCAGCAGGGTGCTCAGCCCACTCAGCCGCTGCCATTCGGCCAGACCGCTCCACAGCAGCCGCAGCCGGGCCAGCCGGGTAATCGCAACCCGTACTTCACCAACAACCCGACTCCCTCCAACGGCAATCCGTTCGCTCCGCAGGGTGCTCCGCAGCACGGCCAGGGCAGCAACGGCTCCCATGGACTCTTCGGCTTCGGCGCTCGCAACAACGCGGACAACGCCAACGCCGCAGGCACTCCGGGCACTCCGAACGGCACTACGCCGGGCTTCCCGCAGCCGGGTGCAGGTGCTCCGCAGGCAGGCACCAAGGCGCCAAGCAAGGCCGCGGCCAGCGTCATCTCCGCAGTGATCGCCGCCGTTGTGGCCGCCGCTCTGTGCCTCGGCCTCGGCTACGCCGCCATCACCTATGGCTGGGTGACAGTGCCGACCTCCAGCTCGCTCGCCAATGTGACCTCGAACAAGTCCGGCTCCGGCTCCGCAACCGCCAAGACCGGTGAAGCGCCTGATTGGCAGACCGTCGCCAGCGACGTTTCCGGCTCCGTGGTCTCCATCCAGACCCAGCTGAGCAACGGCACGGCCAAGGGCTCCGGCGCCATCATCAGCACCGAAGGCTACATCGTGACCAACAACCATGTGATCTCCGGCGCACAGCAGATTCAGGTGACGCTCGCCAACGGCACCATGTACACCGCCCAGCTCGTCGGTACCGACACCACCACCGATTTGGCTGTAATCAAGCTCGACAACCCGCCGAGTGACCTCAAGGCCGTGGAATTCGCTGATTCCGACAAGCTCGCCGTCGGCGAGAACGTGATGGCCATCGGCAACCCGCTCGGCTACGACGACACCGCCACCACCGGCATCGTCTCCGCCCTCAACCGCCCGGTGACCGTGACCGACGACAACAACAACGAGATCGTGACCAACGCCGTGCAGATCGACGCCGCCATCAACCCCGGTAACTCCGGCGGCCCGACCTTCAACGCGGCCGGCCAGGTGATCGGCATCAACTCCTCGATCGCCTCCACCGCCACGTCTTCTGATTCCGCCGGTTCCATCGGCATCGGCTTCGCCATCCCGTCCAACCTGGTCAAGCGCGTGGCCAATGAGATCATCAAGGATGGCTCGGCCAAGCACGTGGCCCTCGGCGTGACCATCAAGTCCGACACTGTTGAGGCGGACGGCGTGACCCGCGGTGGCGCAACGATCACCAAGCCGACCTCCGGCGGCTCCGCAGTGGTCTCCGGCGGCCCGGCCGACAAGGCAGGGCTCAAGGAAGGCGACACGATCGTGGCCTTCAACGGCAACGCAGTGAACAACAACTACTCGCTGCTCGGTTTCGTGCGTGCCTCCGCCCTGGGCGATAAGGCGACGCTGACCATCGTGCGTGACGGCAAGACCATGGACGTGGACGTGACGCTCGATCAGGAAGAGTCCGCGGTGAACGGCTCCTCCAGCTCCAACTCGAACAACAACAACGGCAACAGCCAGAACAACCAGAACGGCAACGGCAACAGCCAGAACGGCAATGGTTCCAACGGTAATGGCAACAGCGACGGCGGCACCGGCGACGACGGTGGCTTCACCGATCCGTTCGGCCTCTGGTAAAGCCGACTGACACACGTCACATGACGTTGGGCGGTCGCCGCTGAACGCCATGTCAGACAATCAAAGAGCCGTGGAGGGCGAATCCCCCACGGCCCTTTTGCGTATGGCGCCATATGTATGCGCCATACAGAGCAAAGTCCCGCGCTTCGGGCACTATTGCAGATGCAATCACATTGCGATAATTCAATAATTCTTTACGCCGTGTATCGGAAGGTCGCGCAGGCGCAGCTCACAGCAGTGGAAGGCAGAATACGAGCCGTATCCGCTGGAAGCTGCCCGGCATAGACGCCGGTGGGTTAACAAGGCGTGACCATGTGCCGATCGAAGGCTGGCCAGGCGACTGCATACCCGCATCCGCCCGCGCTCGCCTCGCCGCCGCCGCGACAGCTAGCCGCAGCAATCGGCCCCGTATACGAGCGTAAGGAGCATGAGATGCACGATCTCGTCCGATTCTTCACACGACTATCCGCCGCGGCCATCCGTGTCTGCAAGCTGGTGCCGATGCTGCCGGTGGTCATCGTCGTCGCAATCCCCTTAGCCGCACTAGGCGAATGGCACCCGTGGGGGAGCACAGTGGACCTTCCGATTCTTGATAATCCAGGTATCGGCCAATGGCTGGTCATTGCACTGGTGCTGATTATCGTGACTGACACCGTCCGCGGCATGATCGACGACATTCGCCATGGTCAGGTCGGCGTCGATTTGCTCGCGGTGATGGCGATGCTCTCCACGGTGGCTGTGCACGAATACTGGGCCAGCTGGGCGGTCACGCTGATGATCACGTCCGGCGAGGCCATCGAGGAGTATGCGCAAAACAAGGCCGAGCACAGCCTGACTGCACTGGTCAAGGCAGCTCCGCAAACCGCGCACGTCGTGACCCTGCCCGGCGTGGGCCGCGGTGCAATGGCAAGCAAGCCTGAGGATGATGTTGCCGACGATGGCTTCCGCCGTACCGCTACTGCGCAAACTGCGGCGGCCCAGCATTTCAGTACGGTCCCGGTCGCCCAGGTACAGCCTGGCGATGTGCTCATGGTGCTGCCCGGTGAGATTGTGCCGGTGGATGGCGAGCTGCTTTCCGGCGAGGCGACGCTGGATCTGAGTGCGATTAACGGCGAGCCGGTGCCGCGCACGGTGTTCGCCGGTGCCCGCGTGATGTCGGGCGCGGTCAACGGTTCCGCGGCGCTCACCATGCGCGCCACGCAGCCGGCCGCCGAATCGCAGTACCAGCGCATTCTGCAGCTGGTCGAATCCGCCCAGGAATCCCGCCCGGCCGTAGTCAAGACCGCTGATCGATTGGCGGTACCGTTCACCGTGCTTTCGCTGGTGATTGCCGGCATCGCATGGGCGGTGTCCGGCATTCCGACGCGATTCGCGCAGGTGCTGGTGCTGGCCACGCCTTGCCCGCTGCTGATTGCGGCGCCGGTGGCCTACGTCGCCGGAACTAGCCGACTGGCTGCGGCCGGTGTGCTCATCAAAACCCAGGATGTGCTGGAAAACCTGGGTCGCGTAACCCAGATTTTCTTCGATAAAACCGGCACGCTTACGGTCAAGCAACCGCAGGTGGTGCGCGTGGAGATGCTGCCGGGCGTTAAAACGCAGCTCAATGAGGATCATGTGCTGATGATGGCCGGTGTGGTGGAAGGCTACTCAGTGCACATTCTCTCCAAAGGTATTGCGAAGGCTGGCGCCGAGGCGATGGCTCGACTGCGTGCCCGATTCGCGGCCGGCCAGCGCGACTGCCCGGAACCGGAGGCGAGCATGCCCGGGCATGGCCGCGACTATCCGGTGGTCAAGCACATTGAGGAGACGGCCGGCAAGGGCGTGTCCGGCGAAGTGGACGGGCATGCGGTCCGTGTCGGGCGACTGTCGTTTGCGGCCGCCCAGGAGGACGGCTTCCTGACGGCGGTGGAGCCGGGCGGGGCAAGTTCCAGCCGGGCGGGAGCGGGCATTGGTACCATCAGCTCGTTTCGCGGCCAAATTCCTCTGAGCGAAGGCGATGAGGATTCCGGTAAGGCTAGCAATTCCGCGGATCTGCGCACGCGATTCGGGATGCTGCAGCCGGATGAAATGGCATCCTACGTGTCTGTGGACGGTCAGCTGATTGCCCGCATCGTACTGTGCGATGTGCCACGCTCCAACGCCAAGACCGCGCTCGCCGCCCTGCATGAGCTCGGCGTCTCCAAGCTCACCATGCTCACTGGCGACAAACGCGCTTCGGCGGAGATCATCGCCCGCGAGGTCGGCATTGATGAAGTCCACGCTGAGCTCTTCCCAGAGGATAAGGTGGCCGCGGTACAGGCGGCGACCGATGGGGGCTCGCATGGGAAGATGGCCGGCAGCCCCGCCACGGCCAAGCCCATCACCATGATGGTGGGCGACGGTGTGAACGACGCGCCGGTGCTGGCCGCTGCGGATCTCGGCGTCGCAATTACGGACGGCACTTCAACCGCCGCCTCGGAAAGTGCGCAAATCGTCATCATGAATGACGATATCGCTGCCGTGCCGCGTGCCATCGCTATCGCCCGCCGTACCAAGCGCATCATGCTGCAGGCCGTAATCGCCGGCCTTGCGCTCGCGGTTGTTGGCATGCTTGCCGCCGCTTTCAACCTGATTCCAGTGGTGGTTGGCGCCTTCCTGCAGGAGGCCATCGACGTGGTCTCCATCCTCTGGGCTCTCACTGCCGTGCTGGATCGAGATTGAGCGGGGTGTTGTTTCCTTGGCCGAGCATCGATTCTGCCTCGCTGGGGCATGCCTGGTGAGATGTTCCCTCGGTTTACTCGAGATTGTGCTCCATTGGTGACATGTCAGCGTGGCATTTCCGCGGCTTATTCGAGGTTTCGCTCCACTGACAGCTTGCCAGCGGGGTGAATTTGCAATCAACCCGAGATTTTGCCCTACTGACAGCATTTGAGCGGCGCTGAATCTTGGTTTACTCGAGGTTATGCCTCGCTGAGAACTTTCGAGCGGGACGGTTGTCTGATTGACTCGGTGTTTCGCCCCGCGGAGTCTCGGATGAAGCGCTCGGCCGGTTTGCTTGATGTATTCGGTCAAATTAAATCAGAAATAATTATTGCTAGCTGAGGCTAGAAGATGTGCGAAAACCGCAGAAATACAGGCAGAACATGCTATAAAGCAACTTCATTTTCCGATTTGACTTAATAGTCATTAAGTGTAAAGTAGGCATCGTCAACAACAGAACAAGAACATCGCTTCGGCCGCGCATAGTAAAGATGCTGGTTCATTGCAGAACAATGCGAGCTGAGTCGATGGCAACAAAGGAGTGACGATGTCCGTTTCTGAAGCGGTATCAACGGTCTCAAAAGCCTGGACCGGCTCGGTGAGCGATAGCGAGCAGCCCAAGGCCCCCATCAAGATCGGTATTGCAACTGCCCTCGGCGCCATGCTGTGGCTCGGCCCCTACCTCGGCGTCAACGCGGTGCTGCTGCCGGCCAAGGTCCAGGTCATCGATCCGGCCAACAAGGCCAGCATCATCGCCCTGCTTTCCGGCTCCGCCATGGTGTTCGCAACCCTGGCCAACATCATCATCGGCGGTCTGTCCGATCTGACCCGCACCCGCTGGGGCCGCCGTACCCCATGGCTGATCGCCGGCTCCATCGGCTGCTTCGTGATGCTGCTGGTGTTCAACGCCGTACAGACCGTCCCGCTTATGGTCGTTTCCTGGTGCATCTACCAGATCTTCCTCAACGCGCTGGTCGCCCCGCTCGTCGCCGTCATCGCCGACCGTGTGGCACCTAAGCACCGCGGTCTGATCTCCTCCATCTATGCCTTCGGCTACGTGATCGGCCAGTACGGCGGTCAGCTCGTCGGCGCGCAGTTCCTCGGCCCGAAGATCGGCACCGGCATCATCGTGATGAGCGTGCTCACCCTGCTGTGCGGCCCGGTCGCCGTGCTGATCATGCGCGAACAGTCCAGCCTCGCCATGGAGAAGAAGAGCTTCACCTGGGATATGTTCGTGCAGCACTTCATCTTCCCGGTCAAGGACTGCCGCGACTTCTACCTCGCCCTCTTCGGCAAGATGCTCGTGAACACCGCCACCACCGCAATCATGGCGTACCAGCTCTATATTCTCAGCGACTACATCAAGCTGGACACTTCCGGCCAGCAGAAGTACGTTTCCATCATCTCCATGCTGCTCATGGTCACCGCCATCGTGATGTCCATCATCGCCGGCCCGATTTCCGACAAGATCAAGAGCCGCAAGATTCCGGTCGCCTTCGCCGCCCTGCTCGTGGCGATCGGCGTCGCCATGCCGATGGTCTCCAACGCCGCCTGGACTATGGTAGCGTACGGCGCGATCGCCGGTCTCGGCATGGGCATCTTCTTCGCCGTCGACCAGGCGCTGAACATCGAGGTGCTGCCGAACGCCGAGAACGCCGCCAAGGATCTGGGCATTCTGAACCTCGCCAACACCGGCTCCCAGCTGCTCGGCCCGATTGTGGCCGCCGCCATCGTGGGTCTCACCGGTGGCAGCTACTACGGCCTCTTCCCGGTGTGCGCCGCGGTCTCCCTGGTTGGTGCTGTGCTGATCATGCTGATCAAGCGCGTGAAGTGAGCGCCGCATTCTGCGGAAGATAACTTGGAACAACCACAACGCAATACACCGTAACCAAAGCAAGAACAGTCAAGGTACTCTCGTCACTTAGACTGAATACTTATTAAGTAATAAGGAGATTTCCCATCATGGTCACATGGACCGAAACCACCGAAACCAACCGCTGGCAGACCAAGGAAGCGCCTGATCAGGGGGCAACCAGCGAACTGGGCGTCACTCTGACCGGCGGCAAGGAGCAGGAAGTGGAAGGCTTCGGCGGCTGCTTCAACGAACTCGGCTGGCTGCCGCTGCAGCAGCTGAGCGAGCAGGACCGTGAACAGGTCATCAAGGAACTGTTCAGCCCGGACGAGCTCAACTTCCGCTTGAACCGCGCCCCGATCGGCGCCAACGACTTCGCCGCCGACTGGTACAGCTACGACGAAACCCCGGGCGACTACGAACTCAAGGACTTCTCGGTCAAGGGCGACGAGCGCGCCGTGCTGCCCTACATCCGAGCCGCCAAGAAGTACCAGCCGCAGCTCTCCGTGCACTCCAGCCCGTGGAGCCCGCCCACGTGGATGAAGAATCCGCCGGTCTACAACTACGGCAAGCTCGTCATGACGCCGGAGAATCTGCAGGCCTATGCCAACTACTTCGTCAAGTACGTGCGCGCCTACCGCGCCCTCGGCGTGAACGTCACCCGCATCTTCCCGCAGAACGAGCCATGGTCCGACGCCAAGTACCCCACCTGCAAGTGGACCAGCGAACAACTGCGCACCTTCATCCGCGACTATCTCGGCCCCACCTTCGAGAAGGAAGGCCTCCTGGGCAAGGCCGAAGACGGCGGCGTGGAAATCTGGCTGGGCACGCTCAACGGCCCACGTGACATGCAATTCGTCAGCCTCTACGGCATGGTGCTCGAAAACTACAACCGCTACGTCGACAACATCCTGATGGATGACGAAGCCCGCAAGTACATCACCGGCATCGGCTACCAGTGGGAAGGCCGCGACTGCATCGAGCGCACGCACAAGGCATGGCCGGAGCTGAAGCTCATGCAGACCGAATCCGAATGCGGCATGGGAGACAACTCCTGGGAGTACGCCGAATACATCTTCCATCTGGTCAACCACTACCTGACCCACGGCGCGCTGGGCTACACCTACTGGAACATGGTGCTCGCCGGTACCGAGAGCACCTGGGGTTGGCATCAGAACTCCCTGTTCTCCGTGGACACCGAGGCCAAGACCTTCATCCGCAACCCTGAGTACTACATGATGCGTCACTACTCGCACTTCGTCAAGCCGGGTGCTCGCGTGCTCGATCTCGAGGGCCGCTTCTCCTCGATGGCCTCCGCCTATGAGAATCCGGATGGATCGTTGGTCGTGGTGGTGCAGAATGCGCTGGAGCGCGAAGTGAGCTTCAGCTTCGCCGATCCGGCGAACGCCGACCGTGCCTTCACCGCAACGTTGGCTCCGCGCTCCTTCAGCACATTTACCTTGGACTGATGCCGTAGTGCTGTTTGCGGCCGCATAAAGGTCTTCCCAACATCGCAATCGGTGGTTGGGAAGACCTTTTTGTATGTGATGCATATCTGATTGGTGGCTCTGCGCATTCCGGCGCATCGTATATGGTGACTGTGTATGCGAATGCTGGCAATGTGATTGATGAAGGTGTGGTTGGCCGCAGTGGTTGGAACGAAAAACGGAGCGAAACGTACACGAGGCGCAAAAGACGCCAAAGCCGCAATGACAGCTGAAGAACGCCGCATCAGCATCATCAACACCACTACCCAGTTCGTGGCGCAACATGGCTTCTGGGGATTGCGTCTGCGCGAGATCGCCGTAGCCGAAGATATGACTGAGGCAGGGCTGCTCTATCACTTCGGTTCCAAGGAAGGTTTGCTGCTCGCCGTGCTCGATTACCGCGACAAAACCGACCGTGCGGCGCTTTATGGCCGCCTCAATGTGCCATTGCCGGCCGGCGGCGAGGCTATTGGCGATGATGACGATTTCCCGGTTGGGCTACGCGACCTGACCATCGCCACCACCGAACGCAACGCAGGTCAGCCGGAAATCGTGCGCCTCTACACCGTGCTGGAGGGCGAGGCGCTGAGCCAGAACCATCCGGCCTATGAATACTTCCGCAACCGTGAGCAGTGGGTGATGCGTGAGTATACGCGAGCCGCCCTCAATGATGGCGCTGCCGATCCCGAGCGTACGGCCCGGCAGACCCTTGCCGCCATGGACGGCCTGCAGATGCGCTGGCTGTACGATCCGGAGTCCATCGATTTGGCAGATGAGTGGAAGCTCCTCGTGGACAAGATTCTGCGCTAGCGGGGCGTTCCACCGGCCGGCCGGTGCTGGATTGATGTTTTGCCTCGCTGAGGGCTGTCGGGCGGGGTTATTCCTTGGCTGAATCGTAAGTTTGCCTCGCTAAGAGCCTCTGAACAGGCCGTTTACTCCGACAACTCGATAATTTGTCCCGCTGAAGGTGCGTTAGTGGGGCATTTCTTCGAGCTGATTGAGATTGTGCTCCATTGGCAACCGGTGAGCGGGGCGCAATCGCGATTGCCCCGAGGCTTTGCCTCGCTGAGGACCGTCAGACGGGGCATTCCGTCGGTTAACTCGAGGGGTTGCCCCGCTGAAAATGATTGAAAAGACCGCGCGACCCCGTTACGGCTCTGCGCAACATCACAGAATTCCCACTGTTGTACCCCTGTTGCCGCGGCATGCTTTGCGATAACCTGTAACGCGTGACTGAATCTGTGAATACTTCCGCAACCAACGAATTGCGTATTGCTGTGATTGGCGCCGGCCCGGCCGGCGTCTATTCTTCCGACATTTTCCTGCGCCAGCTGAAGAAGCTGGGTGAGGAGCTCGGCCTTGGCACCAAAGCCCGCATCGACCTGTTCGAGAAGCTGCCGGTGCCGTTCGGCCTGGTGCGCTACGGCGTGGCCCCGGACCACCCGTCCATCAAGTTCATCGCCTCCGCGCTCGAGAAGACCCTCGACAACCCGGACATCCACCTCTACTGCGATGTGGAATTTGGCAAGGACGTGACCCTTGAGGACCTGCTCGCCCGTTACGACGCCGTGCTGTTCGCCACCGGCGCCGTCAAGGACAAGCCGCTGAACCTGCCCGGTGCCGACCTCGACGGCGTGTACGGTGCCGCCAAGTTCGTCGAATGGTACGACGGCTACCCCACCGGCGCCCGCGAATGGCCGCTGACTGCCGAGAACGTGGCCGTGATCGGCGGCGGCAACGTGGCCATGGACGTGGCCCGCGAGCTGATGCGCAATGCTGATGATTTGAAGGCCAAGACCGATATTCCGGACAACGTGTACGAAGGCATCGGCCAGAACAAGGCCAAGGTGCTGCACCTGTTCATCCGCCGCGGCGTGGCCCAGGCCAAGTTCAGCGTGCAGGAACTGCGCGAGATGGAGAAGCTGCCAGGCGTGCAGCTGATCATCAACGAAGACGACTTCGACCTGGATGACGAGACCATCGAGGTGGCCGGCAAGGACAAGCTCACCCGCCAGATGGTCGAGGAGCTGTTCGCCGTGCGCGAGATGGCCGAGGACATGGAAGACGACGGCGACGTGGACTTCGAAGGCAACCCGGCCGACCGCAAGTACTACATCCACTTCAATTCTGCCCCCACTGAGATTCTCGGCGAAGACGGCAAGGTGAAGGCCATCCGCGTGGAACGCACCGAAACCGGCGCCGACGGCAAGATGCACCGCACCGGCGAATTCACCGACTACCCGGTCGAGGCCGTCTACCACGCCATCGGCTACAAGCCGGCCGAGGCCCCGGGCATCGCCTACGACGAGCACGGCGCCCACCTGGCCAACGCCAACGGCGACGGCCGCATCACCACCGAGGCCGAAGGCGGCGAAGTGCGCGACCGTCTGTACGCCACCGGTTGGGCCAAGCGCGGCCCGGTGGGTCTGATTGGCTCCACTAAGTCCGACGCTCTGGCCATCGTGACCAACATGCTCGAAGATCTGGCCAAGGCCGCTGAAGGTGGCCGTGTGGCAGAAGATCGCGATCCCGAATCCATCGACCGCCTGCTTGCCGAGCGCGGCGTCAAGCCGATCGACTTCGCCGGCTGGAAGAAGGTCGACGCCTTCGAACGCGCCGAGGGCGCCAAGGAAGGCCGCGAGCACAAGAAGGTCATCGAGCCCGACCAGATGCGCGAGCTCGCTCTGGCCTGATGAGTCTCTGATAGTTCCTATTCGGCTCCTCTCTGCGGAGGGGAGCCGTTTTTTGTCGCTGCTTGCGTCGCCGCCCGCATTGTTGCACCGCAGCGCACTGCAGCGCACCGCACCGCACCGCTGCGCGCTGTGTACTTTGCGTCGATGCCAGCATTTCTCCCCGCGCATATCCAGCAATCATCCAGCTAGCCTCTTTAGGCTGGGCCTCATGAATGGCAAGGTAAGGGTGCATGGTCATTTCAATGGCCTGAAGACTACGCTGTTGTTTGGTCTGATGTGGGCCATCATCATGCTGATTTGGTGGGCCACCGGCGGCAGCCGCGGCACGCTCGGCATTTATATTCTGATTGGCCTGGGCACTACTTTTGCCTCCTATTGGTTCTCCGACAAGCTCGCCATCGCCTCGATGGGCGCGCACGAGGTCACCGAGCAGCAGGCCCCGGAAATCTACGGCATCGTGCGCGAGCTCAGCGCCAAGGCCGGCAAGCCGATGCCGCGCATCTACATCGCGCCCACGATGAGTCCCAATGCATTCGCCACCGGCCGCAACGAACGCCATGCAGCCGTCTGCTGCACCCAGGGCATCCTGCAGATTCTCAACGCCCGCGAATTGCGCGGTGTGCTGGGCCATGAGTTGATGCACGTCTACAATCACGACATTCTGACCTCCGCCGTCGCCTCCGCAATGGCCACGGTGATTTCCTACCTTGGTTATTCGCTGATGTACTTCGGCGGCGGCTCGCGCGACAGTCGCGAGGGCGGCTCCGGTGGACTGGGTTTGATTGGTGTGCTGCTGAGCGCGATTCTGGCACCGATTGCGGCGTCTTTGGTGCAGATGGCCATCTCCCGCACGCGTGAATATGATGCCGATGAAGACGGCAGCCTCCTGACCGGCGACCCTGAGGCGCTGGCCTCTGCCCTGAACAAGATTTCCTATGGCGCTCAGACCACGCCGATGCGTAAAACCGCGGGCACCCAGTCGGTGAGCGCGATGATGATCGCCAACCCGTTCTCTTCGGTCGGTTTCTCGAAACTGTTCTCCACCCATCCGCCGACCGACCAGCGCATCGCCCGATTGATGCAGATGGCCCAGGAGATGAACGGCGGCCAGCCTCTCGCCGCGCCATATTCCGTGCACGCGCTGCGATAGTCAGCCGAGCGTGTGCTACAGTAGCTATCTGTGCGTCACTCGCAACTGGTGGTTTTCGGTTGCCCCTGAAGCACACGCGGACATAGTTCATCGGTAGAATGAAAGCTTCCCAAGCTTTAGAGGCGGGTTCGACTCCCGTTGTCCGCTCTTGTTGTTCTCTTTGATCCCGAGATTTCTCTGAATTGCGGTCTGCACTCTGTGTGCCACGGACTCCGAAGTGAGAGCGCTCGGCCAGTGATATTCATATCGCATCCTGAGCTTGGAATGCGTTGGCCTGTGCCCAAAACGGGGGTGAAAATCTCATAATAGGGGTATATAACGGGGGATTTTCTGCATTTTAGGGTGGATTAATCTTATACTCCGTCTCAGAGTCATACGGATTCCGGCTGAGGTGAGAGCCGGGCCGTACTGCGAGAAGAGGCGAAGGAGATAAGTCCTATGCGTAAGAACGATAGAAAACGCGTTGGGGGGGGGGTATTCTCCAAGCTAACTCATCGTGTCATAGCCGGTTTGGTCGCGGGCGCGATGCTGTTTGTGGGGGTGCCTGTGGCCTCTGCTGTGGAGGCCGTGCCACAGAGTGATGATTCAACGAAGAATGAGTCGGCCCTGTTGGATAGTGCCCTTCAAAAGCTGTCTGATCCCGCAAGCGGCGGCGAGCTGACGGATGCTGAGCGCGAATCGTTGAACTCCGAATCGATTCAGTCATATCAGCAGCGACTGCTCAGCAATGTTCCCACCACGGCGGCAACCGGAAGCTGCTCTCCTGATCAATGGTCTTGGAATCAGGCGAATCTCTCGGATTCCAACGTAGCTACTTATGTAGGGCGCACCCTGTGGGTAGGCGTGCCTGACGGCAAGAAGAATCCAGCGCATGCTGACGACTTCAGGTACGACGGTACCAGTGCGGTTAGCGGTGGTGGAACCTACCCGAACAATCCTGGTTGGACCGTAGAGTTTGAAGGCCGAACTGTAGTGGGCTGGGATGTTCGTGGACATCTCAACAGAAACATGAGCCTCTCCGGCGCTGCGTGGGGTGCCGGCTTCCCCGCTCATGGAGATACTCTGGGTGTTCTTGGCAGTGTGGGCGCTCTTAGGGGCTCCACTGCGAGGGATCCAGGCGTCTTTACCTCGGATAAGTCAAGAATCGGTAATCAGATTCTCAACTTGCCGGGAACAAATCAGACGTCTTTGGTGAGCGTCAATGGGTCGACGCAGGGCCTCAAAGACGATGCCCTGAGGCTTACCGACGAGAAGGGTGTGACAACCGATTACAACGGTTACGCCGATAAAATCAGGGCACTGTCCGACTCGTTTGACGCGACGAAGCCAACAGCTGGCGTGGTGTTCGATAATGTGAACTTCGGCTCGACTTCTGAAGCGACGCTTGCCCCGGCAGAGGATATGTGGTTCCCGGGTAATGATGCTCCACTTCCTGGGGCAGAGAACGGTCACCCTGACAGCGGCAATGGCAAGGAGCTCGTGGAAGGCTACTGGAAGCGCGTTATTCGTGTGAGGATGAATAGCGAAGGCATGGTCACGTTTACTGGCGACGGAGGAGAAGACGGCACCCAGAATACGGATCACACTCTTCAGGTGTTCACGCTGAATATGAATGCGGTGAATGCAGCATATGAAAAGAACCACTGGACAGGCATCAGCTACAGCTTCAAGAACATTCCACAAGGTGCGAAGGTGCTGGTCAATGTGGTGAACAAGGACGAAAACGGCAACAGTATTTCGAGCGATATCAACTTCCATACTGGTTGGCGCCTGTGGTGGAACGGCACTCAGGTGGCCCACCAGTACCGTGCGGATAATACAACTCAGAACAAACTCGTCACTGCGTCAAGCTCGATTATGTGGAACTTCTCCAGCGTGGATAAAGATCATAAGCTGGTTATTGCCAATGACGATAGCTGGCAGACACTGCCTGATGCAGCAAAGCCGTCGAAGGATGGCATCACCACGCAGCATGCAGACGCTGAGGCTGGTGTAATCGGTAGTGTGCTGGCTGCAAATGCAGGTCGTACTGAATTGTGGACGTCTTCGAACGGTAAGTTCTTGGTCGGCGGCGATCTGTGGGTTTCCCAGGATTACGACGGCTGGACCAAGTACGGTGTCGGTATGTCAATCGAACGCCACAACTTCCCGTGGATGGGCAACGCCAGCATTTCCTGCCCGACCACCGGCACCGTGGAATGGTCGAAGGTGGACAAAGACTCGACCTCGAAGGTGCTTTCTGGTTCCGAGTGGAAGATTGTTTCCTTGGATGGCAGCGGTGTGAACAAAACCGTGGTGGATAATGGCGAGAATGATGCCG
Organism: Bifidobacterium cebidarum; assembly: GCF_009193305.1. Taxonomy (GTDB): domain Bacteria; phylum Actinomycetota; class Actinomycetes; order Actinomycetales; family Bifidobacteriaceae; genus Bifidobacterium; species Bifidobacterium cebidarum. Next base: position 162,518 of record NZ_WBVS01000002.1, read on the forward strand.
ATACGCGTCCGGGTTACTTGCAAGTGACCGGTTTACCGGTTAATAAGGATCTATATCTGCAGGAGACCAAGGCTCCGGATGGCTATGATCTTGGACTGGCGCCGACTTACAAGTTCCAAGTGGATGGCAATGGCGTGACCAAATTGACTACGAATGGTGTGACAGACGGCAAGGTGAAGAACACCGCATATCAAGGCAAGGCGGCTTGGTATAAGGTTGACGCCGCTGACGATCAGAAGCTACTTGCTGGTTCTGAGTGGTTGCTTACGTGCTCGAGTGGTGACTGCACAAGTCTGGAAGAAAACAATATTCCGTGGAGCCGCAAGATTGTGGATAAGGTATCCAAGGATGATGACCGTAACGAAGCTCAGTGGGATTGGAGTGAGGTCCCTGGCTATATCGTGATACAAAATCTCCCTTTGAATAGTTCCTATACGTTGGAGGAGACTAAGGCCCCGGATGGTTATCAGCTGAATACGAGCACGTACACGCTGAATGTTACAGACCCGTATTCCTATGCGTATCCGACGCTTCAGGGTCAAGAAGTGCAGAGAATCCTGAACGAGAAGCGTGTAGGCTCCGTGACTTGGTATAAGGGAGAAAGCGGCCTTTTGATTGATGGTTCTGAATGGAAGGTCACAGGACCATGCAAGAGCGTTGGATGTACAGCGTCTGCTGATTCTTCAGCTTCAACAGTGAAGGTTGTGGACGACGGGGAAAATGATTCCTCGGATACTCCGGGTGAACTGAAACTGACAGGCTTGGATTTCGGTAATTACACGATTGTGGAGACGAAAGCCCCGGAGGGGCACATCATTGATACGACGCCGCATAATTTCTCGATTATGGATCAAGACGGACAACGTGATTACGAGTTCGGCTATATATTCAATAACCAAAGCGGTATGGAAATTTCATGGCGCAAGGTTGACGAGGACGATGCCAATAAGTTGCTTGCTGGCTCGGTCTGGACATTGTCTTGTGTCTCGTCAACAGGTTTGAGTGCTGCTGATCAAAGTCAGTACTGCAATCCCACGGAGCGTGAGATTGCAGATAACGGGCCTTATGATACAAAGCCCGACGATGATGGTGTGATCGCTACCATGATTCCGCAATACAGCAGCATGACTAGTGCATACAGCATTCAGTACAAACTGGTTGAAAAGACAGCTCCTAAGGGATATGTGACGAATCCGAACGATTATTGGACGTTCACCATTTCGAAAAAGGCTGGATGGCAGAGCTTAACCCACTATACGTGGGCTGATAAAGACGGCAATCTGCTAACGCCGAGTAATAATACGAACGCACAACTGGCTCCGGATATTAAGAATCGTCAGCAGCCTGGACAGCTGTTATGGTACAAAGCTGATGGCTCACAGGGGAACACAGGCAGTAATCGATTGACTGGCTCTGAGTGGAATTTGCGTGCGGTGAAGCCTGTGAAGGGTTCTGGCACGGACTGGTCGGCATGTTCATATGGCGATGTTGGTTGCGATATTGCGGCAGGTTCTTCGGTGCTAGTGCCGAATATGCCGGATGGTACTTTTATGACGAAAAAGGACCTAAAGCCTGGTGATTATGTGCTTACGGAGACGAAGGCTCCTGAAGGATATTATTTGCCGTCTCCGCATCCGTCGTATTACGTGACGGTCAAGCCCGGCGGTACGGCATACGTCAACGCCAACGGGCGTGTGGATAATTATGAACCAGTACAGCCGAAGTGGAAGAAAATGAATTCGACCACACCAGGGAAATATCTTCCTGGCTCGGAATGGCGGTTGACTAATACCGCGGATATCTATGACACGATTACTGTGGCCGACAATGATGGTAGTACCGATCTTGATGGGGCCGTTGGCTATCTCCAGGTACAGATTAATCCGAAGCGTAGGGCCACAGAAAAGGAGCCAATCCAGTACACGCTGGTGGAAACCAAAGCTCCAAGCGGCTACATACTGGACAAAACCGAGTACACATTGAGTGTCTGGTATGACGCCACAAAGACGAACTGGTGGGATCAAACCCATTGGTTCTGGACGTGGAAGACTCCGCCGACGGCAAGTGGTGTTGCGTTGCTGGTGAAGAATTCTCCTTATCTCTTGCCGCTGACCGGTGGCGTGGGGACTGCGCGCGGGATGCTCGCCATTGGTGGCGGACTGGCGCTGTTCATCGTCGTGGCCGGGGCCATTTGGCACGAGTGGCGCAAGCGCAAGGAGGAGCTGCTCCTTTGAATCGCGGACCGTCGCTCCGCTCAGGGCAGTGACTGTGCAGGCTCCGCCTGCGGTCTCTCCCTCAGCCAGCCTCACGGCTGCCAGCTCCCTCGTCAGAGGGAGCCAGAAGCAGAAGACCAGCCGGTCGTAAGGCCGTCTACTTCTCGATAACTAAACAGTAATTAAAGACTTCCCACTGTGTGAGGTGCATTGCATGGTGGGTATGCATAAGGCCGTTCGGCGGCGTGGTTCATTGGCGTGAGTGCGCCGCCGAACGGGTGATTGCAGTTGGTATTAACCACAATCAGCCTCCAGTCTACCGGTGTAGGAAGCCGGCCAAGGGGGCGGAGAAAGGAATGATCTCTGATGAAGGGTTCATTGTTGAAGAAGGGGTTCGCCGCCCTTGCCGCCTTCGCGGTCGGCATCAGCGGCCTGGCCCTGGGCGTCACCACCGCCAGTGCGGCTGTAGTGGCTCCGACCGCTAAGACGATCACGATCACGGGTGACGAGTCCCAGCTGACGGGTCACACGTTCACCGTGGCCAAGATCGGCGCATACGACGCGTCTGGTGACACGGCCGCGGTGAAGACCGCTACCCCCGGTGTGACCGCCCAGAATATTACGGACGCGTTGACGGCCGCCGGCGTGACTGGCGCTTCGGCGAATGAGGATCCGCTGGAGTGGGCGATTGAGAACACGAAGCTGGACCAGTCGGGCGAACCGAACTGGTACGGCACGGGCGCGAGCCGCAAGTTCGCGGACGCCCTGGCCAAGACCGTGACGTTCACGGCCCCGGCTTCCACCGATGACACGGCCGCGGGCCAGCGCGTGCTGACCGTGGCGGAGCCTGGCCTGTACCTGGTGAAGGACACGGCTCCGGCGGACCATGCGTCGACCACGTCCCTGACGATCATGGTGGGCACCGCGTGGACTCCCACCGCCGGTGGCACCGCGATCGCCGAGGGCACGGTGAAGATGAAGAACCAGGTGCCGAACATCAGCAAGGACATCAAGACCCCGACTCCGCAGGCCGGCAAGGACGTGACCTACACGCTGACCTCGAAGGTGCCGAACTACGTGGGCTACCGCATCAAGAACTACCAGTACCGTCTGGTCGATAGCTTCCAGCAGGGCGTGGCTCCGTCCAAGATCTACTACACGGGCGCGAACGACCTGACCGTGACCGTGGCCGGCAAGGAACTGACCAAGGACCAGTACACGGTGACTTACTACACGGTCGAGAACCCGCCGGTCAGCCTCACCGCGAGCAACGCGAGCGTGACCACGGACCCGAAGCAGGCCAAGAGCTTCCGTGTGGACCTGTCCAAGTACGTGCGGTCCCTGTCCGGCAATAACACACCGGGCGACGATGACGTGTTCACCACTGAGACGAACATCGGCGCCGCGGTTCTGGTGACCTACAAGGCTCACGTGGTCGGCGACCTGTCCCAGGGCGCGATCAACAAGCCGGGCGTCGAGTACTCGAACAACCCGACCGAGGCCAACGACGGCGACACCCCCGGCCACAACCCGGGCCCGGAGAAGAAGATCTTCAACTTCCCGTTCAAGATCAAGAAGACCGACAAGCAGGGCAACGTGCTGTCCGGCGCGTCCTTCAAGATCGAAGGCGCCGACGGCACCACGATGGACGCCATCACCAAGACCTCCGCTGCCGGCGGCATCGTGTCGTTCACCGGCCTGGGCGACGTAACCAACACCAGCGGCCAGTTCACCCTGACCTACAAGGTCACCGAGACCCAGGCCCCGCTGATTGCCGGCACCCAGGACCACTACCAGCTGCCCTCCAACGCGTGGTTCACCCTGAAGATCACCGGCAACATCGTCAAGACCACCGACGGTTCGGTCGCCAAGGTCGAGAACCTGACCTACACGGTCGTGGACGGCAACCTGAAGAACTACATCACCGCCGGCACGGATAAGAACGGTGTGGTCACCGGCAACGACGGCGCCAACCCGTCCGTCGTGCAGGTCACCCTGTACAACGCGAAGAACATCACCGAGCTGCCGCTCACCGGTGGCATGGGCACCGCCCTGTTCACCGTGATCGCCGTGCTCCTCGCGGGTGCCGCCGCCACGGTGTTCGCCAAGAGCCGCCGCACCAGCAAGGCCCTCCAGGCCTGAGCTGACCGTTGGAAGCGAGTTGGGTTCCAGTTCGCTTCCAACTAGCTAATCGAGGAGGTCCGCGGATATATTTCTGCGGGCCTCCTCGCATAAATCAATCACGCTTAACGCTATCAATCATTTGTTGAAGCAGTAGCTATCACAACTGAACTAATCAGCAAAGACGTTGATGAATCATATCCGACGTTGACGCGGAGAAATAGACGCTTATGAAGTATGGGAAAAGGGTGTTCCGGGACGAGGAAGTGGAATACCTCAATACGTTGCCGGCGGTGCGGCATGCTTCGCCAACGCGCATTACCTATGAGGATGCGTTCAAATTGGAATGCCTTGCTCGCGACCGCAAAGGCGAATCGCCTACGCGTGTGTTTCGCGAATACGGGCTTGCTCCCGAAGTGTTGGGGCCCAAGCGCATCGAGCGATGCATGAGCCGATGGCGCTCCGATCCCAGTCTGCAAGATGCTCTGAATAAAGACGGCGATATGAATCCAATGCTCTCGAACGACAACGAAGACCGACGAGAGCGGCTGATTCGTGAGCAGGCCATGCACATCGTCACACTGGAGAACGAAGTGCGTCGGTTGCGCGCCATCCTCAAACGAGAGCGCCGCGTAAACGAGTAATTCAGTCGTGTCGTTCGCGCAGCGGGCGTATTGTGAGCGGCTGTGACATCTCCTGCAACCAACCCAGCTGACCCACAGCAGCAGTCGTCGGCGCAGTCGCATCGCATAGGTCAATCCAAGCGGTCTGTCAGGCGCACAGCCAAGCGCACGCCGACCTTCGAACGCACCCCGCACGACATTCTGGTCGGCGCATTGCTGGTGCTAGCGGGCGGAACCTTGTGGGGCGTCAACGCCACCGTATCCAAACTGCTGATGGGCAGCTACCATGCCGACCCGCTGTGGATCGCATGCGTGCGCGAACTCGCGGCCGGCGCGATCTTCATCGCATGCTCCGGCGCGTTTACGCCCAAGCTGCTGATTGGCGCGCTCAAGGACCGCGGTTCATACCTCAAGCTGGTGGCGTGCTCGCTGATTTGCGTGCTGTTCGTGCAGGTCGCATACCTCAAAGCCATCGACTGGACCAATTCCGGCACAGCCACCGTGCTGCAGACGCTGAATCTGCTCTTCGTGCTGGCCATCGTATGCGTGCGCGGGCAGCGGTTGCCGCGCGTAAAGGAGAGTATCGGCATTGCTCTGGCGTTTGCCGGCACTGTGCTCATCGCCACCGGGGGCGACCTGAGCCAGCTGAGTCTGCCGCTCGCCGGCCTGTTTTGGGGACTATTGGATGCTTTGTGCACTTCCATCATGTCTATTGCGCCGATTGCGATGATGGCGCGGTGGGGCAACTTCACCGTCAACGGCATCATGTTCGTGATTTCCGGGCTGATTCTGCTGCCGATTGTGCGGCCGTGGGCCACTGCGCCTTCGTTGGACGCGTTCGGACTGATGCTGGTTGCGTTCACGATTGTCGGCGGCACGTTTGGCGCGTATTGGCTGTTTTTGGCCGGAACGCAGCGGTGTGGGGCGATGCGCGCCACGATGCTCGGCACCAGCGAGCCAGTCACCGCCACGATCACGGGTGTGCTGTTCGCCGGGGCCGTGTTCACGCCTACCGATCTGGCCGGATTCGCGATGATCCTCATCATGGTGTTCCTGGTGCGGTAGCGCGCAGGTGCAGATTTTTACCGAGATGTGACCAATTGCACAGCCATACGTAACCGAGCGGGCGCCTGGGCGGGCAGGGCGCGAGACATAATGAAACCATGACAATTGCAACACCGGAACGTTATGCCGAAATGCTTGACGCCGCCCGTCGCGGCGGATACGCCTACCCTGCCATCAATGTGACCAGCTCGCAGACGCTGAACGCCGCATTGAAGGGCTTCGCCGATGCCGAATCGGACGGCATCATCCAGATTTCCGTGGGCGGCTCCGCATACGTCTCCGGCCAGGGCGTGAACGACCGTGTTACCGGTTCGCTGGCGCTCGCCGCATTCGCGCATGTGGTGGCGGCCAAGTACCCGAACATCACCGTGGCGCTGCACACCGACCACTGCGCCAAGCAGTATCTGGACGAGTGGGTGCGCCCGCTGCTGGCCTATGAGGCGGACGAAGTGGCGCACGGCAAGGAGCCGACGTTCCAGTCGCACATGTGGGATGGCTCCACCGTGCCGCTGAAGGAGAACCTCGATATCGCCGAGGAGCTGCTGGAGAAGTCCCAGGCGGCGCACACCGTGCTGGAGATTGAGATCGGCGCGGTCGGCGGCGAGGAAGACGGCCACTCCGCCGAAATCAACGAGAAGCTCTACTCCACGCCGGAAGATGGCCTGGAAGTGGCCCGTCGCCTCGGGCTGGGGGAGCGCGGCCGCTACATGGCTGCGTTCACGTTCGGCAATGTGCATGGTGCGTATAAGCCCGGTGTGGTGAAGCTGCGCCCGGCACTGCTAGGTGAGATTCAGGCGCGCGTGGCCCGTGCGGTAGCGGAGGGCGAGCTGCCGAGCGCCTCCGGTCAGGTGGCGTTCCCGAACGGCAAGCCGTTCGAGCTCGTGTTCCACGGCGGCTCCGGCTCTCGCCCGGAGGAGATCGCCGAGGCTGTGAGCTATGGCGTGGTCAAGATGAACATCGACACCGATACGCAGTACGCGTTCACGCGCCCGATCGCCGACCACGTGTTCGAGAACTACGACAAGGTGCTGAAGATCGACGGCGAAGTGGGCGAGAAGAAGTTCTACGATCCGCGTTCCTGGGGTCGCAAGGCCGAGGCCGGCATGACCCAGCGCGTGATCGAGGCCTGCCAGCAGCTCGGTTCCGCGGGCAAGGCGCTGAAGTAGGCGCGGCGGCGCTGTTCGGGCTCTCTACCTGCAGCGCCGCTTCCATCATCCCTCTTCAGATTCCTCCAGCTTCGTCGTTGCGGCAGCACTTGTTGGAATAGTCACGGTTATTGAGGCTTAAGGATGAGCCTTTGAGCCTTCAGGAAAGGAATGGTGGAATCATGGCACTGGAGAATCTGGAGAATGGCCCTCGCCTGCTGGCGTCGGAAGTCGTGCAGGAGATCGTGCGGCGTATTGTGCGCGACACGAGCAAGATGGCTGTCTCATTCACGCCTGAACTTGACGTACGCCCCGATTTGCTGGGGAATTTCGTCGGAGGCGATTCGTATTGGTCGCCCCAAGGTGAACCGGTCACATCCGCATCTGGCGATCCGCTCTATCCGCTGATGCAGATTCGTTGTTCGGAACCCAGTCTGCCGGGATACCCCACGCGGGGGCTGCTGCAGTTCTTCATCGGCACGGACGTCTCATACGGTCGCGATTTATCCGCCGATTACGAGAGCGAAGCCGACAACGACAACCGGTGTGTGCGTTATATTCCCGAGGTACCATCCGTGCTTAGCGGCGGTGAAATCGTGCGACTCCCGCATATCGGAACTGATTCAGCCCTCGATTTGCGCACGCCGTTTAAGTCGAATTTCTATGGTTGCGCGCTGCGGCCAACGCTTATCGAAGATCCCGTGTCGCATGAATGCGACGAGTTCGAGCCCGCGTATGAAAGCGTTATTGCGGAGTTCGACCCCGCTGTAATTGAGGCGGCCGAGGCTGCTGTGGGCGATCTCGAGCAGGCGGTGATGGACGAACTCAACGCAGTGTCTCCCGGGTCATGGTTCCAGATGGGCGGCCACCCGGTGTTCACGCAGTCTGACGTGCGCGAGGACTATGACGACGAGCTTGTGCTGCTGAAGATGGATAGCTACGACGACGTGCTGATGTGGGGCGACTCCGGTTGCGCGAACTTCCTCATCCGCCGTGAAGACCTCGAACAGTTGGACTTCTCCCATGTGCTGTATACGTGGGATTGCCTCTGAATTCCCTGACTTCCCGAATTTCTTGCACTGAGTTGGTGTAAGTGCAAAGAATTTGGGTGGAGAGGCCTAATCTCCGGAATTTCTTGCACTGAGAGGTCCGTAGTGCAAGAAATTCGGGAGGTTGCGGCAGATTTCCGTAAATTCTGGCGCGAATCGTCTCTAACGTCTCAGCGCAACACCCGTGAACCACTGCTTATTTCGCCCAGCCGCCGCCCGGCCGCCGGAAGAACAAAACCGTGAGACCGCCCCTTCCGCGAGTAGAGGCCGTAAGGTAACCTAGTCCCCGGCGGAAAACGCACGTGACGATGCGCCGACAGCGCGTACCAAAGCAGTACCAACCAGTACAGAACACGTGCAATACAACGTACAACAGTGTGCAAATCGGGGAGGCCAACATGCCTGGAATTGTTCTTATTGGTGCCCAGTGGGGCGACGAAGGTAAAGGCAAGGCAACCGATCTGATCGGCACCAAGGTCGATTACGTCGCACGTTTCAACGGCGGCAACAACGCTGGCCATAGCGTGGTGGTCGGCAACGAATCCTACGCACTGCACCTGCTGCCCTCCGGCATCATCAACCCGCACCTGACCCCGGTGATCGGCAACGGCGTCGTGGTCGACCCGGAAGTGCTGTTCCAGGAGATCGACGGCCTTGAGGCCCGTGGCATCGACTGCTCCCACTTGAAGGTGAGCGAGGCCGCGCACATCATCGCCCCATACCACCGCACGCTCGACAAGGTGACCGAACGCTTCCTCGGCAAGCACAAGATCGGCACCACCGGCCGCGGCATTGGCCCGGCCTACGCGGACAAGATCAACCGCGTCGGCATCCGCGTGCACGACCTGTTCAACGCCAAGCACCTGCACGACAAGGTGGAGGCCAGCCTGCACCAGAAGAACCAGATGCTGGTCAAGCTCTACAACCGCCGCCCGATCGACGTGGACCAGACCACCGACGAGCTGCTCAAGCTCGGCGAACGCCTGAAGCCGTACGTGGCCAACACCGGCCTGATTCTCAACAAGGCACTCGATGAAGGCAAGACCGTACTGTTCGAAGGCGCTCAGGCCACCATGCTGGATGTGGACCACGGCACCTACCCGTTCGTCACCTCCTCCAACCCGACCGCCGGCGGCGCCTGCACCGGCACCGGCGTCGGCCCCACCAAGATCACCCGTGTGATCGGCGTCTCCAAGGCGTATGTGACCCGCGTGGGCGAAGGCCCGTTCCCCACCGAGCTGTTCGACGAGTCCGGCGAATGGCTGCGCCAGCAGGGCCATGAGTTCGGCGTGACCACCGGTCGCCCGCGTCGTTGCGGCTGGTTCGACGCCGTCGTGAACCGCTACGCCTCCCAGGTCAACGGCCTGACCGACATCGTGCTCACCAAGCTCGATGTGCTCACCGGCCTCAAGGAAATCCCGATCTGCGTGGCTTACGACGTGGATGGCGAACGCCACGACGATATGCCGACCGATCAGGCAGCTTTCGCCGCCGCCAAGCCGATTTACGAGACCATGCCGGGCTGGGACGAGGACATCTCCAACTGCCACACGTTCGAAGAGCTGCCCGCCACCTGCCAGGATTACGTGAAGCGCCTCGAGGAGCTCAGCAACTGCCGCATCTCCGCCATCGGCACCGGCCCGCAGCGTGATCACATCATCTCCGTGCACTCGCTGATCGACTGAGCGCGATCCCTGAGACGCTTACTCAGCTGAGACGCAATCATGTCTGATTCAGAACAAAGTGCCGGTGCCGGGAGCGCCAGATCCAATAATGCAGCCACCGAGCCGCAGCCCAGTACGATGGAGATCTCTGCGGCTCAGGTGCGCGCGCAAGCCATGCCCAAGCCGCAGGGTGCCGCAGCCGCAGCCAATCCGCCGAAGATTCCGCTGGCCCCGATGAAGAAGATGCAGGCGCGATTCAATCCGCTGGCCGACGGCATGGTCTACCTCGTGGTCTTCCTCGGCGGTACCCTGGGCACGGCAATGCGTTACGGATTGAGCTTCCTGGTGCCGGCCGCCGCGCAGCCGTTAGGCTTCTGGCATTCCTTCCACCTGCCCACGTTCATTGCGAATATGTTCGCATGCTTCATCTTCGCGTGCCTGACCTCATATCTTTCGCAGGCGGCGTGGATTCGCAAACGTACGCGCCAGCTGGTCTCCCGCGGCTTCGGCATGGGCATGTGCGGCGGCTTCTCCACGCTCTCCGCACTGGCGATCGAGGAACTGACCTCGCTGCAAACAAGCCATGTGCTCGGCGCTGTGTTCTATCTGCTCTTCAGCTTCGTATGCGGTCTGATTGTCGCCGCGGTCGGTGCCAAGCTTGGGCTTGTGCTGACCGCGCGTAAAACCGCTCGCCTGGCTGCTGAGGCATTGCAGCGGCAGCAGGCGCAAGGTGGGCCGGGTCGCCATGTGACCGTTGGCGAAACCGTGCTGCTCAACGCAACTGATTCAGCCGTTTCGAATCACTCGGCCGATGCATTGGCGACTGCTGCTCCTGTGCCGGTTGCTGCGGATGAGCCATCCGCCATTGCCGGCGGTGCTCAACCATCGGCTGATATGCCGGGCGATGTTCCGGCATCCCCGGTGATTCCAGCCGCAGCGACACCCGTCGAACCATCCTTTGAGCCGGCGCCGATCACCGATGAAATCCCCCTTACCGGAGACCCGACCACCGGGGAGGCCCACTGATGACGTACTTGCTCGTGTGCCTGTGCGGCGGCCTCGGCGCCACCGCGCGTTTCGTGCTGAACACGTCGATTCAGCAGATGTGGAAGAAGCTGTTCCCGCTCTCTACGTTCGTCATCAACGTGATCGCCACATTCTGCGCTGGCCTGGCCGCCGCCGCGTATGCGCAGCAGGTGGTGCCGGAATCCACGTATCTGCTGTTCGTAACCGGCTTCCTCGGTGGTTTCTCCACGTTCTCCACGGCGATTAACGAAATGGTTTCGCTGTTCCGCAATCGGCATTTTGGCATTGCGTTGTTCTATGTGATTGCCACCATCGTGGTGCCGATTATCTGCGTGACTCTCGGCTGGCTTGTCGGCAGTCTCGCGCACTAAGCCCCAGCGCTACGTTATGCGCGTGTAACGAATCGCGCGCCCGGTAACGCAAGAGAAACCTCAGCGCAACGGCATGCGTGGATTGTCCCTCTAGGTTGAAAATCAATCCAGAGAGGACAGTTATATGACAGCCGTAACTCCATCAGTGCGGCGTCATCGACTGGGATTATTGCTGCTACCCGCAATTTTCGCCCTATTGATGGCGCTATGTATCAGTCTTACTTCGCCAAGCCTCGCATTTGCAGCCGAGGCCGTTCCCACCTGCAATCCAACCGCGACCAACGGATGCGTCAACGGCATCCTGCAGGACGCCAATAAACAGCCCATCGCCAACGTTGAGCTCAAACTTTCCGGCAAGGAATCCGCCACCACGACCACAGATGCACAAGGCAACTGGGCGTTCTCGGTCTCCGCGGACGGCACATACACTGTGACCATGGACGAATCCGTGGCCAAGCAATATGGTCTCAAAGCCGCGACGGCACAAGTCGAAATCGAAAAGAACAGTTTCGACAAAGCCCGTCAGGTGGTCAGGTTTGATAAGCCCGCGCCGGCCTCCGCATCGTCCAGCGTCGGCGGCAGCACGGGCAAAGCACAATCCGGGAACTCCGGGGCAAACGGCTCGACCAGCTCCAGCGACACGGCAACCACCACCAACGGTTCCGCAATCGGCGCCAACATCGGCAAACGCATCTGGCAGCAGCTGTTCTCCGGCATCATTTTCGGTCTGGTGCTTGGCCTGATGAGCGTGGGCATGAACCTGGTGTATGGCACCACAGGCCTGAGCTCCTTCTCCCATGGCGAGCAGGTCTCGCTCGGCGGCCTGATGGCCTACGTCGGCACCCAGGTGCTGCATTGGCCGCTCATCCCCTCCGCCATCTTCGCCGTGCTCATCGGCGCGCTCACCGGCTGGATCCAAAACGAACTGATCTGGGCGCCGCTGCGCCGCAAGCGCGTGGGCACGATGCAGCAGATGATCGTGACCATCGGCCTATCGATGGCGTTGCAGTACACCTTCCAGTTCTTCTTCGGCGGCGATATCAAGGGCATCACCAAATCGGTGCCCGCCAGCTTCAACCTTGGTCCGGTCACCACCGATGCGCCAACGTTGATCGCGGCGACCATCGCCATCATCGTCATCGTCGGCGTGAGCCTGTTCCTCTATCGCACCAGATTGGGCCGCGCCACGCGAGCCGTTTCCGATAATGCCGCGCTTGCCGCAGCCTCCGGCATCAATGTGGAACAAGTCGTGCGCATCGTATGGATTCTCTCCTGCGCCATGGCGGCGCTCTCAGGCGTACTGCTCGGCATATACCTGAACGGCATCTCATGGAACACCGGCGCAACCCTACTGCTCCTGATGTTCGCGGCAGTCACTTTGGGCGGCCTCGGCACAGCGAATGGCGCGCTCGTCGGCTCCCTGATCATCGGCATTGTGGCGGATATGAGCTCGCTCATCATCCCCAATGACATGCGTTACGCCAGCGCTCTGGCGATTCTTATCATCGTTCTGCTGATTCGCCCGCAAGGACTTTTCGGCAAGCAGCAAAGGGTGGGCTGAATCATGGATTTCCTCACTATTATTTCCGATACGCTGGGCGAGCTCATCGCCCCGACCACCGCGGCCTATGTGCTGGCCGCCATCGGACTCAATATTCACTTCGGCATGACCGGCCTGATGAATATGGGCCAGGCGGGATTCATGCTGCTGGGCGCCTACGGATTCGCCGTCACCCAGTCGATGGGCGCGAACCTGTTCGCCTCGGTGTGCGCGGCCATCGCGCTCGCTGTGATTTACGCGCTGCTGCTCGGTATCCCGACCCTGAAACTTGGGCCTGATTATCTGGCCATGGTGACGCTTGCCGCCGCCGAAATCATCCGCATTGTGGGCCGGTCCACGGCCATGACCAAGATCACCGGCGGCTCCGCTGGCATCTCGCCGCAGGATTTCACCACCCAGTTCGAGGGCACGTCGCCGCTGCCCAATGGTGCGACGACGTTCCTGCTGTGGACCTACAACAACAACATCGCGAATTCCTGGTGGCTGCGCATCGTGGCCTGGGTGCTGGTGGCCGTGGCCGCACTGCTGTGCTGGCGTTGGTTCCACTCCCCGTGGGGGCGCGTGCTCAAAGGCATCCGCGAGGACGAGAACGCGATTCGCTCGCTTGGCAAGAACGTGACCACCTACAAGATGCAAGCGCTGATTCTGGGCGGTATCTTCGGTGCGCTTGGCGGCATCATCTTCGTGCTACCGCGCTCGGTGCAGCCTGATTCACTGGGCCGTGCGGTGACGTTCTACACATGGACGATTCTGCTGCTCGGTGGCGCGGCCACGATTTTCGGCCCGATTCTGGGCTCCTGCCTGCTGTGGGTGCTGCTCACCTTCGTCAAGGAACTGATGCGCGGGGCCATTCCGGATACGGTGATCTCCTCGAACCAGGTGGAATCGCTCGGTTGGGTGATCGTCGGTGTGGCCCTGATGTGCCTCGTGATATTCAGACCGCAAGGCCTCCTGGGAGACCGAAAGGAGCTGGCGTTCGATGCGTGAATCACATGAAGTAAAGCCTGAGACAAAGCCATTCCAAGACCTTGCCAAGTGGGCCACCAAAGCGCCGGAAGGCGAGAAACTGATCTCCACCGCCTATGGCGATAAAGTCACCAAAGACCTGCAGTTCGTGGACAACGAGCCCGGTGTGCACAAGCCCGACCCGATTCTGGTAGCGGACCATGTGACCCGCAAATTCGGCGGCATGACCGCCGTGGATGTCGAGCATTTCGAAATCGAACGCCATGGCATCACCGCCCTGATTGGCCCGAACGGCGCCGGCAAAACCACGCTCTTCAACCTGATGACCGGTTTCGATACGCCGAACACCGGCGAATGGCGATTCGATGGGCGAGACATGGCCCATATGCAGCCTGAGAAAGTGGCGCGCATGGGCATGGTCCGCACCTTCCAGCTCACCAAAGTGATGAGCCGTCTGACCGTGCTCGACAACATGCTGCTCAGTGCCCCCGTGCAGCCGGGCGAAGGCATGTTCCGCTCGCTGATTCCAGGATTGTGGAAGAAACAGGAACAGGCGAACATCGACAAAGCCGAGGCTCTGCTCGAACGATTCCTGCTCATCAACAAGAAGGATGACTTCGCCGGCTCGCTTTCCGGCGGCCAGCGCAAACTGCTCGAAATGGCGCGTGCGCTGATGCGCGACCCGAAGCTCGTGATGTTGGACGAGCCGATGGCCGGCGTCAACCCGGCGCTGAAGCAATCGCTATTGGATCACATCATGTCGCTGCGCGAGGAAGGCACCACCGTGCTGTTCGTCGAGCATGACATCAACATGGTGCGCCATATCGCCGACTGGGTCACCGTAATGGCCGAAGGCAAGATCGTGGCCGAAGGCCAGCCGAAGTCCGTGATGAACGATCCGGCTGTGATCGATGCCTATCTGGGCGCGCATGCCAACATCGATCTTGGCGATGATTCCGTCCTCGATTTGAAGGAAAGCGAGGAGCACTGATGACTGGAACTGTAACTGAAACTGCACCGGACACCCGCCCACGTTCCGAAATCCACGTTGGGGAGCCGGCCGGTGAGCCATTGCTCGACGCAGTGGATCTGGTGGCCGGCTACCTGCCCGGCGTCAATATCCTGAACGGCGCCTCGCTCACCCTGCATCAAGGTGAGATCGTGGGCATCATCGGGCCGAATGGTGCCGGCAAATCCACATTGCTGAAGTCCCTGTTCGGCTTGGTGCATATCCATTCCGGCAAGCTGATCTTCAAAGGCAACGACATCACCAACCTGCGTGCCGACAAGCTCGTCTCCCTCGGCGTGGGCTTCGTGCCTCAGACCGAGAACGTGTTCCCCTCGCTGACCATCGCCGAAAACCTGCATATGGGCGCCTACCAAGCGCCCAAAAAGTTCAACGAACGATTTGACTACGTCTGTTCGATCTTCCCCAAGTTGGAGCAGCGCAAGGACCAACTCGCTGGCTCACTTTCCGGCGGTGAACGGCAGATGGTGGCGATGGCCCGCGCCCTGATGATGAACCCGTCCGTCTTGTTGCTGGACGAACCCTCCGCCGGCTTGTCCCCGATGCTGCAGGATGAGACCTTCATCCGTGTGCGTCAGGTCAACAAAGCCGGTGTTTCCGTGATCATCGTCGAACAGAACGCTCGCCGCTGTCTGCAGATCTGCGACCGTGGTTACGTGCTCGACCAAGGGCGCAACGCGTATTCCGGCCGCGGGCGCGACCTGCTCAATGACCCGAAGGTGATCTCACTGTACTTGGGCAACCTCGAACAGGAAGTCGCCGAAGAAGGTCGCTGATGGCGTGTCTTCGTCGTTGCTCCTCGGTCGACGTACCTTCGTACGCCTTTCCTCGGTGCGCCTAGAAGCCACGCGCATCAGCAACCTTCTTGCAGAAGGCAAGTGATGGAGCGTATACGCCCTTTCCTCAGCGCTCGACGTGCCTGAGCACGCCTTCGGCTTCGGACGGGCGTCTCCGCACGCATCACTTGCCTTCTTGCAGAAGGTCGCTGATGGCGTGTCTTCGTCGTTGCTCCTCGGTCGACGTACCTGGGCGCGAGCATGCCCAAAATCACCCTCAATATGGCCTCAAAACCGCATGTTTCCAACAGTTTTCGGGCTTCATCAGCTGGTTACATACGAACAATCTGCACGAATCAACCAGCGCATAGGCTCAAAGCCAAGATTTGAGAACGGGGAACAATCCACAACCGATTGCATGACCCGATTGCGAGGCGCAGCTCCTGTTTTTCTCCTACTGCCGGCCTCAATCAATTGCATCAATCATTCGGCACAACGTTCCCCTATCTCAATCGAAAAGACCACTGCCCGAAAGGGAATAGAGAGGATAGGTGGCTTTATGAACAAGAACATCAAGAAGACGTCCATGGCAATCGTCGCCGCCACGGCCGCTGCGGTTATGGCGCTCGCCGGCTGCGGCTCAAGCGGGTCGGCATCAGGCGATTCCAGTGCGGCGGCCAAGAAGACCGATACGTTCGTGCTCGGCGGACTGTGGCCTGAAACCGGTTCACTGGCCTACTTGGCGCCGCCTGAACTGGCTGCCGAGAAGCTGGCCGTATCGGACATCAATGCGGCCGGTGGCGTGCTGGGCAAAGACATCACCACCGTGGACGCCGATACGTCCGACGCCGATCACGCCGATCAGAACTCCTCGGCAACCCAATCCGTGATGAGCAAGAACCCGTCGTTCGTCATCGGGCCGGCCTCCAGCTCCGTGGTCAAGAACGTGTATAAGACCATCACCTCAGCCAATGTGCCGATGCTGTCGATGGGCGCCACCAGCTCCGATTTCTCCGGCCTGAGCCCGTACTTCTTCCGCACGGTGCCGCCGGACTCCGTGCAGGGCGCGGTGCTTGGCCAAGTCATCGCCCAGGATGGCGTGAAGAACCTGGCGGTCGCGGTCTTTAACGACGAATACGGCACCGGCCTGCGCGATACCATCGTCAAAACCGTTGAAGGTGCAGGCGTGAACGTGGTGTATGGCGCGGACAGCGCCTTCGACCCCACCGAAACGAACTTCTCCTCGATCGTCACGGCTATCAAGGCCTCGAACCCGGACGCCATCGCGATCGTGGCGTTCGACCAGACCAAGTCGCTGGTCAAGGAGCTCGCATCCCAGGGCGTCGATACGCACAAGCTGTACTTCGTGGATGGCAACACCGCCGACTACTCCAAGGACCTTGACGCTGGTCTGCTTGAGGGTGCCAAGGGCACCATTCCGGGTGTGATGGCTTCCGACGAATTCCAGAAGAAGCTCGTCAAGGCGTACGGCAAGGATATTTCCACCTTCACCTACGGCGCCGAAACCTACGACGGCATCATTCTCGCGGCCCTCGCCGCGCAGAAGGGCGGTTCCGCGGATGGCGCGACCATCCAGAAGAACATGGCCGCGGTCTCCGGCGCGAATGGCGGCACCAAGTGCAGCACCTACAAGGACTGCGTGGCCGCGCTGAAGTCCGGCAAGGAAATCACATACAAGGGTCTGACCGGCATCGGTCCGTTCAACAAGAACAACGACCCGAGCTCCGCGAACATCGGCGTCTACGTGTTCGACGGCCAGAACGTGCCGAAGTTCGATCACACGCAGGAAGGCAAGGTGCCGACCGACTGATCCTGAGGGTGGCTGTGATTGCCGATTGTTAGGCGATGAGGTCGAAGAAAAAGTTCCGTCTGAGCGGCGGAACTTTTTTGTGCTTCGGTATCGAACCGGTTCGACACGCCGATTGAGTTGGTTGGAGCACTGTAGCGACGTTAATATCGAACCGGTTCGATACAGAAGGTGCGAACACGAACGTCACTCTGAAACGGTCATCAATGAGCGCTTCGAGGATGGCAAATACGTGACTTAGTGGTAGAAGAGTCGCGTTCGTTCGGCAATCCGCACCCCGACACAACACAGGAGTTGCAGTGAAGAACAAAGTCCAACTCATTACCTACGCGGATCGCCTCGGCGACGGCACCATCGCCAGCATGACCGACATCCTGCGCACGCGCTTCAACGGCATCTACGACGGCGTGCACATCCTGCCGTTCTTCACCCCGTTCGACGGCGCGGACGCCGGCTTCGACCCGATCGACCATACCAAGGTGGACCCGCGCCTCGGCTCCTGGGATGATGTGGCCGAACTTTCCAAGACCCACAACATCATGGTGGATGCCATCGTGAACCACATGAGCTGGGAATCCGCCCAGTTCCAGGATGTGCTGAAGAACGGCGAGGAATCCGAGTACTATCCGATGTTCCTCACGATGAGCTCCGTCTTCCCGAACGGCGCCACCGAAGAGGATCTGGCCGGCATCTACCGTCCGCGCCCGGGCCTGCCGTTCACCCACTACAAGTTCGCCGGCAAGACCCGCCTGGTCTGGGTGAGCTTCACCCCGCAGCAGGTGGACATCGACACCGACTCCGACAAGGGTTGGGAATACCTGATGTCCATCTTCGATCAGATGGCCGCCAGCCACGTGAGCTATATCCGCCTCGACGCGGTCGGCTACGGCGCCAAGGAAGCCGGCACCAGCTGCTTCATGACCCCGAAGACCTTCAAGCTCATCTCGCGTCTGCGCGAAGAGGGCATGAAGCGCGGCCTCGAAATCCTCATCGAAGTGCACTCGTACTACAAGAAGCAGGTGGAGATCGCCTCCAAGGTGGACCGTGTCTACGATTTCGCGCTGCCGCCGCTGCTCCTGCACTCCCTGTTCACCGGCCACGTCGAACCGGTGGCGCACTGGACCGAGATCCGCCCGAACAACGCCGTCACCGTGCTTGATACGCACGACGGCATCGGCGTGATCGACATCGGCTCCGACCAGCTCGACCGTAGCCTCAAGGGTCTTGTGCCGGACGAGGATGTGGACAACCTGGTCAACACCATCCACGCCAACACCCACGGCGAATCCCAGGCCGCCACCGGCGCCGCCGCCTCGAACCTTGATCTGTACCAGGTCAACAGCACGTACTACTCCGCGCTCGGGTGCAACGATCAGCACTACATCGCCGCCCGCGCCGTGCAGTTCTTCCTGCCGGGCGTGCCGCAGGTCTACTACGTGGGTGCGCTGGCCGGCAAGAACGATATGGAGCTGCTGCACAAGACCAACAACGGCCGCGACATCAACCGCCACTACTACTCCACGGCGGAGATCGATGAGAACCTCGCCCGCCCGGTGGTGCGCGCACTCAATGCGTTGGCCAAGTTCCGCAACGAACTGCCCGCGTTCGACGGCGAATTCAGCTATAAGGCCGATGGCGATCGTGCGATCACGTTCCGCTGGGATGCCGCGGATGGCAAGGCCTGGGCCGCGCTGACCTTCGAGCCAGGCCGTGGCCTCGGTGCGGATAGCGCCGAGCCGGTCGCCTCGCTGGCTTGGGCGGACGCCGCCGGCGAGCATCGTACCGAGGATTTGCTCAATAATCCGCCGACGGTCGCCATCGACTGACGATGAATCGCCCAGCCATGTCGTCTTCCGGGAGTCTTTCTGCGGCCATGTTTCACAGTGAGTTTCACGGTAGGCGACATTGGTCTGGGTGTGTTGTACCGAGACTTCTTGGATGCTTTTCGCGCGAAAAGTCCGGGGTGTTTCTGGGGAAGTGTCTCGAACCGGTTCGACACGCCGAAACGATTAGGTCAAACGATTGACTTTGCGATAATATCGAACCGGTTCGAAGCAGACGACATACGAGTCAACGCAGGAGTTGCCCCAAGAGACCTCGAAAGTCGGAGACAGAGAAAGTCGCCGAAAGTCTTACGGTCGGAAACACCGCAGTTCGCACCACGGTTGCCGCCTTCCACGATCCGCATAACTACAGACGTCATCGAAGAGTCCTGTAAACCCACGAGCACAGGGAAGAGAACCATGGAAAACACCATCGAAACTGCAGCGGCGCCAAACGCACCGGCAGTCAACCGTAACGAACTCGACAGTTACGGCCGTCGTCCGTCCGTCGTAGACGTGTTCCGCCTCGGCGCCGGCTTCACCATCAGCCTTATCATCACCGGCATCGTCTGGGTGTCGCTGTCCTCCATCCTCGTGCCGCAGCTCGTGGATCAGATCGCCCCCGGCCAGCGCGAAGCCTTCATCGGTACCATCAACTCCGTTGGTTCCGTGGTGGCCCTGTTCGCCAACATCATCTTCGGCACCTTCTCCGATCTCACCCGCTCCAAGTGGGGCAAGCGCACGCTGTGGATCATCAGCGGCGGTATCCTGTGCGGCGCCTGCGTGGCCGGCCTGCTGGTCACCCGTTCCCTGCCGCTCATTCTGCTGCTGTGGTGCGGCATGCAGCTGTTCTACAACTGGATGAACGCTCCGTTCGTCGCCACCCTGTCCGACCGTGTGCCGGATAAGTTCCGTGGTTCCGTCTCCTCCTTCATGGGCGCAGGCGGCGTGCTCGGCCAGACCGCAGGCTCCTTGGTCGGCTCCCTGCTCATCAGCAACATTGATCTCGGCTTCGCCGTCGGCGCTCTCGGCTTCGCCCTCGTCGGCATCATCGTGGTCGGCATTTGGCCGCGCGAACCCTCCAATGTGGACGAAGAGCGCGAGCCGATCAGCCTCAAGATGGTGCTCATGGCCTTCATCCCGCCGCACGGCAAGGGTGCCCGCAACTTCTACTACGCACTGTTCGGCCGCATGATGATGGTCGCCGGCTACCAGATGATCAACGGCTACCTGCTCTACGTGGTCAAGTACTACACCTTCTCCGACTCCGGCTACGACGCCGAGCAGCTCAAGACCGCAGCGGCCGGCGTGATCGCCACCATGTCCGTGATCACCATGGTCGTCTCCCTGATCGCAGCCCTCGTCTCCGGCCCGATCTCCGACAAGCTTGGCATGCGTAAGGTCCCGGTCGCCGCAGCAAGCGTGCTGTTCGCCATCGGCGCCGCAATGCCGTGGATCTTCCACAATGCATGGGGCATGTACCTGTTCGCCGCCATCGCCGGCTTCGGCTACGGCGTGTACAACGCCATCGACCAGGCTCTGAACGTCTCCATCCTGCCGAACCCGAAGGAAGCCGGTAAGGATCTGGGCGTGCTCAACATGGCCAACACCCTGTCCACCGTGCTCGGCTCCCTGCTCACCTCCGGTGTGGTTATGGCCACCGGCGGCAACTACGGTCTGGTGTTCCCGGTCTGCATCGTGGTGGTGCTCATCGCAGCCTTCCTGATCATGCAGATCAAGGGCGTCAAGTAGTCCCGACGCCACTTTGGCAAACCAAATAAGCAAGCTTCTTTCCGAAGAATTCCCTAAGCGATCGGCCCGCTTCGTTCCCACAAGGAACCGGAGCGGGCCGATTTTTATGATTGCTGCGCTCAGCTGCACGCCGAATGCGTGCCCTGCCGCCAATATCGCATCCGATATTGCATCAGACTGCTGCGCAATTCGTTGGGGCGATGCTCTACCGGGATAGGCTCGGCGTAAAATAAGCCCATGAAAAAGTAAGCCGCTCGCAATGCACTGAGGCAAGGTGCGTGCGGGCGGTTTTGCGTTGTGCGAGATGGCGGATCGCGCGAGATGGCGCACGCATCGGCTGCACAAGATCGAGAGATGAGAGAAAAGAGCGAACCATGCTGGAACCATATGTGCGCCCGGGCATCGATGATCGCCCCGATTTGGACAAGGCGCTGAGTCCCGAAGATAAGGCCGCAGTGGCCCGACTGGCCATTAAAAACCGTCGCCGCCCGCCGGAAGCCTCCGCCGATCAGCCTGAAGCACAGGCCGTGCGCCTCGCCGCCGCCAGCACCGCCACCGCAGTAGCTGCGGCCGCCAGCGTGGATGCCCCTGCGCCGGACATGTCCTCCGCATACCTGGATATGCGCGATCCGATGGTGGCTGCCAACGGCGAGAAGCCCGATAGCAGGAAGGTCAGCCGCCTCAACTGGGGCTTCTTCGCCGCGTCCATGCTCGTCGGCGCCCCATGGGTGGCATTGAACACCATCGCCCTGCCGAACGCAGTGGCCCGACTGTTCCATTACGACACCACCGAGCTGCAGATCACCATCAATCCCGTGACCGGCCGCCCGTTCCCTGTGGCCACCGAACTCGCCATGCCGCTGGCCGTGCTGGTGATCGTCGGCGTGGTGGCCGCCGCGCTGCTCACCCCACTGGTCTCGACCCTGTCCGACCGCACGCGCACCCCGTTCGGCCGCCGCACCCCATGGATGGTGGGTGGCGGTCTCCTGTGTGCGCTGTTCACCTTGGTGCTGGGGCAAGACACCAGCATCGTGGTGATGTGCTTCTTCTGGGTGCTCATGCAATTCGCCTACGCGATGCTCTCCGCGCCGCTGGCCAGCTCGATCAGCGAACGCGTGCCGGACAAGTTCCGCCCGCGCATCGAACGTTGGCATGGCATCGGCGTGATGCTCGCCCAGGCGCTCGGTGTGCTCATGGGCGCGTTCGGCGTGATGTTCGACTCCTATTCGCCGTTCATCTACACCGCGATCCTGTTCGCCATCTCCGGTATCGCATCGGCGTTGATTCTGCCGCGCGAGCCCTCCAGCACCGAGCTGCCGCGTCAACGGTTCGATAGCAGCCAAGTACTTGACCAGCTGCGTCCGCCGTCTGCTGCGCCCGCGTTCACCCGGGTCTTCACCGCGCGCGCCTGCATGATGACCGGCGTTGGCCTGACCAGTGTATTCCTGTGGTACCTCGTGCGCTTTTGGGTGTATGGCAAAACCGTGCAGTTCACCTCCGCTCCGCTGACCGTTCCCGCTGGATTCCTGATTGTCGCAATGGCCGTGGCCACACTGATCGGTGCCGCCATCGCTTCCTGGTCCGCCGCTCCCATCTCCGAGGCTATCGAAGCGCGCGGCATCCGCACCTCCACCGTGGTGGCCGGCGCCTGCCTGACCTATGCGATTGGCCTTGCCCTGGCCTGGGGGCTCGGCGTATGGTCCACCGGTACCGCGCGCGAGAATGGCATGGTGGTCTTCGCGCTCATCTCCGGTTTCGCATTCGGCATTTACGATGCGCTCGGCCTTGAGCTCGTGATGGACTCGCTGCCTGACCCGCGCAATGCCGGCCATGACCTTGGCGTATACGCGCTCGCGAACTCCGCCGGCTTGGCGCTCGCCGCCATCATCGGCGCCATATTGGTGAACGCTTTCGCTCACTCCTTCGGCTACTACCTGCTCTTCCCGGCAGGCATCGTGATGGTGCTGCTCGCTGGCATCGTGACATTGTTGGGCGCCGAAAAAATCGAGGAAACCAAAGAATAAGGCGGCCGAATAAAACCGGTTCGAGTACACTGGTCTCCAGTGCGAAATTGCGGGGGTGTGCAGCAGATGCACGCCCCCGTTTGCGTATCGCGACGATTGTGAATGGTTGAGACGATGCGCGATGTATGACGAACGAACCGATGGAGGCGAACAATCATGGTCGGCATGCGCGACGTGGCCAAGGAAGCAGGGGTATCCGTAAGCACAGTGTCGTTGGTGGTGAACGGCACTGGCTATGTTTCCGACGACATGCGCGCCAAAGTCGAGGCGGCCATGCATGAGCTCCATTACATCCCCAACGAACTGGCGCGTAACCTCTACCGCAATCGCACCAACACCATCGGCGTGATCGTGCCGACCATCCTGCATCCGTTCTTCGCCACGCTCACCGCGCATCTGCAGCGCGAATTCGCCAGGCGCGACCTCAAAACCCTGCTGTGCTCCACCGCGGACGCCGCCACCGGTGAAAGCGAATACGTGAACATGCTGCAGCGGCACATGATGGACGGCATCATCATGGCCGCCCACACCGAGCACCAGCCGGACTACTGGACCTCCATCCACCGGCCCATCGTGGCGTTCGACCGCATCCTGGGCGAAGGAGTGCCCTCGGTGCGATCCGATCACGAGACCGGCGGTCGCATGATCGCACGTCAGCTCATCGGCTCAGGTGCGCGGCATGTGGTGCTGGTCGGCGGGCCGCGCTCGCAGTTTGCCGAAGGCACCACGTTCCCCACGGTCCGCTATCACCTGACCGTGGAGCGGATGATGGCCGATGCCGGCATAGCATGCGATTATGTGGAGGCCGGTTCCGTCACCGACGTCGTGGCCCACGAAGCCACCGCCGCCGCGATTTTCGAGCGCTATCCCGACGTCGACGCCATCGTCGGCTCCGATGTGGTCGCCGCCATGGCACTACAGGAAGCCGAACGCCGCGGCATCAGCGTGCCCGCCAACCTGCAGATCATCGCGTACGACGGCACTATGGCCGCAGAGTTGGCCGGCAAACGACTGGCCATGGTCCGGCAGGACTTCGCAGGCATCGCCGCCGCGCTCGCCGAACAGATGGACCAGCAGATCGAAGCCGAAAACGGGTCGAATCATGGCGCGCAATCCAAGAGCGCCGAGCAGGTCGATGCCGGCGAATCCGCACAGCCCGGGCAGGTCGTGCCGGTATCCTTCATCGCCGGCGAAACCACACGGTAAGCGGCGCGCGCAATTGGCGCTTTATCTGCGATGTCCACAATGTGAACCCCTGCTAGATTGGCGAGCAAAGCGAACCTATCTTAACTTTCCAGTTCGGGTCATACGGACCCGCTCGATACCGAAAGGAGGCCACGCGATGACTGGATTCAATGCTTCTGCGTTTGTATCCGCACGAATTATTAGCCCGTCTTCGCTGGCGGACTAATTCGGCATGATGCTTGAAGCCCCGTCAACGAAGGCAGGGCCAATCAAGCTGACACAATCGGTAAGGCCCTGCAAGTTGCGGGGCCTTTTTGTTGCGCTCACAAGGCTTACAGCAAACCCCGCGAGATGACGGCGGACGGATAGCCAAGCAAACAAACAAACACAACATAAGCAATGCAGTGTGGAACACATCGTGAAACACTGCGGAACAGTCGCCCTGGCAAGTTGGGTTAGCGCAGGGCGAGAACCAACAGGAGCAATAATGACTGCAGCTCTCGAAGAGACTGGCCTGGAGCAAACGGCCAGCGCAGCAAGCGCAGCGGCTGGCAAGGCCGCCGCCATGGTTCGCGATTCGGTCAAAACCGTGATCGCAGCGTCCATGGTCGGCACCGCCATTGAGTTCTACGATTTCTACGCCTACGGCACCGCCGCGGCAAACTACTTCCCGCACATCTTCTTCTCCGACAAGGCCAACCCGACCGTGGCCCTGCTGATGAGCCTTCTGACGTTCGCCATCGCATTCATCGCCCGCCCGCTGGGCTCGCTGGTCTTCGGCCACTTCGGTGACCGCATGGGCCGCAAGACCACGTTGGTCGTGAGCCTCATGACCATGGGCGTCGGCACCTTCCTGATTGGCTGCCTGCCCACCTACGAGCAGGCCGGCGTCTTCGCAGTCGCTGTCTTGTGCCTGCTGCGCTTCGTGCAGGGCATCGGCCTGGGCGGCGAATGGTCCGGCGCTGCGTTGGTGGCCACCGAGAACGCCCCTGAAGACAAGCGTGCGCTCTACGGTTCCTTCCCGGAGCTCGGTGCGCCGATCGGCTTCTTCCTGTCCAATGGCACCTACTTCGTGCTCGAATCCTTCAACGACCAGGACGCCATGCTCTCCTGGGGTTGGCGTGTGCCGTTCCTGCTCTCCGCAGTGCTCGTGATCATCGGTCTGGTTGTTCGTGTGCACATGGAGGAGACCCCGGTCTTCCGCATGGCTCAGGAGCAGAAGAAGGTGGTGAAGTCCCCGCTGACCGAGGTCTTCCGCAAGTCCTGGAAGCAGGTGCTGCAGGCCACCTTCCTCGTGGCCGTGACCTACACGCTGTTCTACACGCTCGCCACCTGGTCCCTCGCCTGGGGCACCAAGGACACCGCGAACGGCGGCGGCAACCTGGGCTTCACCAACCAGGAGTACCTGCTCATGCTGATGATCTCCATCTGCGTGTTCGCCCTGTTCATCGTGCTCTCCTGCCTTTACGCGGATAAGCTCGGCCGCCGCCGCGTGCTCACCTTCTCCTCCTGCGCGCTCGTGGTCTTCGCCCTGCTCTTCCCGTTCCTGCTGGACGGCCAGTTCGTGGGACAGAAGAACTTCGCCGCCAATATGGCCTTCCTGTGCATCGGCTTCGCGCTGATGGGCATCGCCTTCGGCCCGATCGGCGCCTTCCTGCCTGAGCTGTTCGACGCCAACGTGCGCTACTCCGGCTCCGGCATCGGCTACAACCTGGCTGCCATCGTCGGTGCCGCCTTCGTGCCGACCATCGCCACCTGGCTGTCCCACAACTGGGGCGTGCACTCCGTGGGCCTCTACCTCGGCGTGATGGCCGTGTGCTGCCTGGTCTCCGTGCTGACCTGCAAGGAAACTAAGGACGTGGACTTTACTAAGTAAAGTCCACGGCTGGTTCTCCGCCTCGCGATTGCCTGTAAGTTGCAATCGCTCGCATCGGCTACAGAAGCCCACTGGGCTTCTGCTTAACGCCTCAGCACAGACGTTGACTTCACCAAGTGAAATCCATCCAAATTCATAACTAAAAACCCCGGTTCACAGCGTGAAATTTTGCGATTCCACAACGTGAACCCCTTGAGGACTTTTCCAAATCAACAGGACTAAACCTGCATATCGGAAAAGCCCACAAGGAAGACCAAAGAAGATTTCTGCAGCGCACGAGCGCAATGCAGTAATTCATTAATACTCACCCCATAAATAAACAATAGATATAAAGGAGCGCCAAAATGGCAGCAACTATCTGGTACGAGAAGGACGCCGATCTGTCCGTGTTCGATGGCAAGAAGGTCGCCATCCTGGGCTACGGCTCTCAGGGCCACGCTCACGCGCTGAACCTGCGTGACTCCGGTGTCGACGTGGTCGTCGGCCTGCGTCCTACCTCCAAGTCCGTTGAGTTCGCCAAGGAGCAGGGCCTGGAAGTCAAGTCCGTCCCGGAAGCCGTCGCTGAGGCTGATGTCGTCATGATTCTTCTGCCTGATCAGTACCAGGCAGCCGTCTACAAGAAGGACGTTGAGCCGAACCTGAAGCCGGGCGCTGCCCTGGCCTTCGCCCACGGCTTCAACATCCACTACGGCTACATCAAGCCGTCCGCCGATCACCCGGTCTTCATGGTTGCCCCGAAGGGCCCGGGCCACATCGTTCGTCGTGAGTACGCCGCTGGCCGTGGCGTGCCGGTCGTCGTCGCCGTCGAGCAGGATCCGGACGGCAAGACCTGGCCGCTGTGCCTGGCCTACGCCAAGGCTCTGGGCGCTCTGCGTGCAGGCGCCATCAAGACCACCTTCACCGAGGAGACCGAGACCGATCTGTTCGGCGAGCAGGACGTCCTCATGGGCGGCATCAACCACCTGTGCGACATGGGCTTCGACGTGCTGACCGAGGCTGGCTACCAGCCGGAGATCGCCTACTTCGAGGTGTTCCACGAGCTGAAGATGCTGGTCGACCTCGCTAACGAGGGTGGCCTGAACAAGGCTCGTTGGTCCTGCTCCGACACCGCGCAGTACGGCGACTACACCTCCACGGTCATCACCGAGGAGACCAAGAAGCGCATGGAATACCAGCTCAAGCGCATTCAGGACGGCTCCTTCGCCAAGGAGTTCATGGATGACCAGGCTGCCGGCGCTCCGAAGTTCAAGAAGCTGCAGGAAGAGTACTCTCACCCGCACCTCGAGACCGTTGGCCCGAAGCTGCGCGCCATGTTCTCCTGGAACAACGACGCTGCCAAGGACAAGGATGAGACCGAGTCCTTCAACGGCAAGATCGCTCGTACCCAGGTTCAGTGATATTAGCTGATTAAATAAGGTTCCCGCACACTTGTGCTTGCCTTGCTCAAGTGTGTGGGGATTTTTTATGCCTTATCGCACATGGAAGTGCGGATAACGGCATAAATGCTGGCTTTACAAGCATGTGCGATTGTGCATGTTTGTGCATTTCCCTTGCATAGTTGTTATTGAGAATGATTCGCTGCGGTATGTGCCTTGCCAAATAATGAGCAAATGTCCACATACGCGCAAAAGTCAAGGCCCACGTTGTGGACGGGAGCCCGCCGTACGCCGGCTTCTCGATAGGATAGACCTCAGTTTCCGGGTCGCGCTCACAAGGCGCCACCCGCCACGCTTGAGATAGTCCGGCAAACGGACGCCCCAAACGCGCACATCATGCGCAACCAACAACACCATGTGCCGCAAGAAAGCGGTACGTAAGCTTTTTTTTAAGGAGTGCTCAATGGCTGCACAAATCTGGTATGAGAACGACGGTGACCTCTCCGTGCTCGAAGGCAAGAAGGTCGCCATCATCGGTT
This sequence comes from Bifidobacterium cebidarum, assembly GCF_009193305.1. GTDB lineage: Bacteria > Actinomycetota > Actinomycetes > Actinomycetales > Bifidobacteriaceae > Bifidobacterium > Bifidobacterium cebidarum. The sequence goes on from NZ_WBVS01000002.1 coordinate 190,528, forward strand.
ACGGCTCTCAGGGCCACGCTCACGCACTGAACCTGCGTGACTCCGGTGTCGACGTGGTCGTCGGCCTGCGCCCGACTTCCAAGTCCGTCGAGTTCGCCAAGGAGCAGGGCCTCGAGGTCAAGTCCGTGCCGGAGGCCGCTGCCGAGGCCGACGTCATCATGATTCTGGCCCCCGACCAGTACCAGCGCAACATCTGGAAGGACGACATCGAGCCCAACATCAAGCCGGGCGCTGCCGTCGCCTTCGCCCACGGCTTCAACATCCACTACGGCTACATCAAGCCGTCCGAGGACCATCCGGTCTTCATGGTTGCCCCGAAGGGTCCGGGTCACATCGTTCGTCGTGAGTACGCCGCTGGCCGTGGCGTGCCGGTCGTGGTGGCCGTCGAGCAGGATCCGCGCGGCGACGGCTGGGACATCACCCTGGCCTACGCCAAGGCTCTGGGCGCTCTGCGTGCAGGTGCCATCAAGACCACCTTCAAGGAGGAGACCGAGACCGATCTCTTCGGCGAGCAGAACGTGCTCATGGGCGGCGTGAACAAGCTCGTCGAGATGGGCTTCGAGGTCCTGACCGACGCTGGCTACCAGCCGGAGATCGCCTACTTCGAGGTCTGCCACGAGCTGAAGATGCTCGTCGACCTGATGAACGAGGGTGGTCTGAACAAGGCTCGTTGGTCCTGCTCCGACACCGCTCAGTACGGCGACTACACCAACACCGTCATCAACGAGGACTGCCGCAAGCGCATGGAATACCACCTGCAGCGCATCCAGGACGGCTCCTTCGCCAAGGAGTTCATCGACGATCAGGATGCCGGCGCTCCGCATTTCAAGGAGCTGCAGGAGAAGTACTCCAACGAGCGCATCGAGACCGTCGGCCCGAAGCTGCGCGCCATGTTCTCCTGGAACAAGGATGGCGTCAAGGACGCCGACGAGGCCAACTCCTTCACCGGCAAGATCGCTCGCGCCCAGGTGCAGTGAGCGTAACGCTGAATAGAGCCCGCTCTTTCAGGCCTCTTCATTGAAGTGAACCGTCGCCACAAGCGACTGGTGACTGAGAGAGGCCCGCATAAGACGCATAACAAAGGCCGCCGCCCGATGATTCGGGTTGGCGGCCTTAATTTGTTGTGGCGCGTGCCACGTCAGCGTATTTCGGCTATTTTTGCGCTGACGTGACACAATGCTTTGCCATATCAGCGCATGAAGTGACTATTTTGCGCTGATATGGCAACGGTTTTAGCCATTGTGTGTTGGCTCCTCATAAGAGGCCGAGCCACGTCAACGCATTTCATGCTGGTTTGCAATCTCGTGGCACGGCATTCAACTGGCTTGCCTACCGAATGACCCAGGCGGAGGTGTCGGTCGGTAGCTTGCCGTCGGCGGTGAGTGGGCCGGAGGTGAGCACCACGTCGCCTTCGGGTAGAGCCAGCGGAGTCGCACCGAAGTTGGTCACCGACGTGAACGTGCGTCCTTCGATTGCCGCGCGCGTGTACGCCACTGCATCGTCGCCCATATCGACCTGTTCGGCAGTCGTGTCGCGTGTGGCGGTCAGCTGCTGCTGGCGAATCTCCAGAGCCGTGCGGTACAGGGTGTACATCGAGGCGGGATCGGCCTGCTCCACGTCGGCGCAGTAATCCTTGAACCACAGCGGCTGCGGCAGATGCGGGTCTGCGGCCGGAGTCCTGCCATCGGACCAGACGGCGGGAGAGAAGCCGAACGATGCTCCCGTGCCGAACTGGCCGGCTGCGCACAGCGGCACATGATTCTCGCCGCTGCCGTCGTCGGCCGGAATCGGCAGACTGAAATCGGCGAGCTTCGGCTCGTCGGCAGCAGTCCACGGCAGCGGCACGCGGCAGCCGTCGCGTCCCTTGTCCATCGTGGCCTGATTGGTGTGGAAGGCGGTCGGATCCTCGAGGTGGTCCCACGGAATGTCCGCCACTTCGAACAGGCCGAGCTCCTCGCCCTGGTATACATAAGCGGCACCGGGCAGACCGAGCTCCATCAGCGCGGCGGCGCGAGCGCGGCGGGTGCCCAGCTCACGATCCTCGGGGTACGTGGTGCCGTTGCGCAGCAGCCAGTCGTGCGGCAGCTGGTGGTATGGCGCTCCCTTGACCTGCGGCAGCCCGTAGCGGGAAGGGCTGCGCGGCACATCGTGGTTGTTCATCACCCATGTGGTGGTGGAGCCATTGGTTTCGGCTGCGGCCTTGAGACCGGAGGCGATGGCCTTGCGGAACTCGTCGGCGAACCAGTTGGCCTCGGCGAAATCGAAGTTGAAGGACTGGCCCAGCTCGTCCATCGAAGCGTACAGGTGCTGATGCTCGGGCACCACCCAGGCCTCGGCCACGGCGAAGCGCGGCGGATTGTATTCGTTGAACACCTGGCGCCATTCGCGGTAGATGTCGTGCACTTCGCGGCGGTCGAACAGCGGGTGGGAGAAGTCGTGGCAGAGCACGCCGACTACGTTGTATTCGCGGCCGAGCTCCTCGAGCGGCTTGGATTCGAGATCCTTGGCCAGGCCATGGGCCACGTCGATGCGGAAGCCGTCCGTGCCGTGATCGGACCAGAAGCGCAGCGTCTTCTTGAATTCCTCGTGGATGTCCTGATTCTTCCAGTTCACATCCGGCTGGGCCTTGTCGAACAGGTGCAGGTACCACTGGCCGTCCGCCACGCGAGCCCAGGCTGGGCCTCCGAAGAAGGACTGCCAGTCGTTTGGCGGCAGTTCGCCATTCTTGCCGCGACCTTCGCGGAAGATATAGCGGTCGCGCGCGGGAGAGCCGGGCTCGCTGGCCAGTGCCTCCTGGAAGAAGACGTGCTTGTCGGAGGTGTGGTTCGGCACGATATCGACGATGACCTTGATGCCAGCGGCGTGCGCGGCCTTGACCATGGCGTCGAAGTCGGCCATGGTGCCAAGGCGCGGGTCGACGTTGCGGTAGTCGATCACGTCGTAGCCGCCGTCGGCAAGATCGGACGGGTAGAACGGGGAAAGCCAGATGGCATCCACGCCGAGATGCTGGAGATAGTCCATCTTTTCGGTGACGCCGGCGATATCGCCGAGGCCGTCGCCGTTGACGTCCTTGAAGCTGCGCGGATAGATCTGATAGACGACTGCCTGCTTCCACCAGTCGTCATTGAGATTGTTGGCGGTCATGTTGGCTCCTTTGTGCGCATTGCTGCGGATTTATGGATAAGTGCTGGTGCGCTTCGTTGCTATGTATGACAACGATATCATGGATATGCGCAAAAAAGAAATTAATGATTATGGTGCGTTGTATGGCAACGTAGTCAGAGCAATGGTTTGATTATACGATTATGCGCGCGGCGGGGCGGTGGTCTCGCGCAGCATCAACGGGGCGTCCGGTTGCTGGAACGCCGGTTCGATAGGCTTGCCGGCGATGGCATCCAGCGCCATCTGTGCTGCGGCGGCACCCATGGCAAATGGATTCTGATGCAGCGTGGTCAGGCCAACGGCCTCGGCGAGGTCCAAATCGTCAAAGCCCACGATGGACACATCCTGAGGCACGCGACGGCCGTACTGGCGCAAGCGGAACAGTGCGGGCAGCGCCATCTGATCGTCCTCGAAACAGAAGGCGGTCACATCGCCCGGAGCGGTGAGCACCGCGTTCAGCACGGCGCTGGCCTCCATTTCGTTGCGTGGCACCTGCAGATGCGTCACTGTGACGCCCGGGTGCGTGGCGGCGGCGTCCAGCAGGCCCTGCAGGCGGGCTTCGGCGCTGTATTTCATGCTGGTCACAATGGTTTCGCCGCCCACAAAAGCAATGTGGCGGTGGCCAAGGGCGATGAGGTGCTCGATGGCTGAGCGGGTGGCGGCGCGGTCATCGATGCTGACGCCGGCATCGAAGCCATCGGTGGACGGAATGTTGATGCCGATGATCGGTACATGCATGTGCTTCAGCCGCTCGACCTCGGCAGGCTCGATATTGAAGGAACTCACCACCACGGCATCTGCATTGCGGCGCACGGGCAGGTCCGCGAAGAACGCTTGGCGCTCGCTGGCGTTGCGCATGGGGTAGGGGACCGTGTCGTAGCCGGCGGGGCGCAGCACTGAGTCGAGACCGGCGAAGATATTGGCGTTGAACCACGTGGTTATGGTTTCGCTGGCCAGCAGTGCGATGCGGAATGACTGGCCGGATTTCAGGGCGGCCGCCGAGCGGGAGATTGAGTAGTCGAGCTTTTCGGCGGCGGCCATCACCTTGTCGCGGGTTTCGGGCAGCACGAGGTCCGGCTTGGCGAACGTGCGGGACACGGTGGATACGGAGACGCCAGCTTCGCGCGCCACCGCCTGAATGCTTGCCTTGGTCATAGCCGTCCTCCGCTCAACGTTTCGCCGCTGCACTAGTCATATTCGTGACAACGATATCATAGCGGCTGAAACAGGGATTCTGACGGCATCAAACTTTCGGGCTACTGGCGTTCGCCGCGCATCACCGCTGCCAACGACCGCACGCGCGGCAGGTCGAAGACCTCGCCGGTGTGCACCACATGCTCATGCTCGTCGGCCAGCGGCACGCGCCAGTTCGAGTATTCGCTCGAAGTGCCCGGCTGATTCTGCGTGCGATGTTCGCCCACGCCATCCACCAATGCGGCCTGCAGCAGCAGGGAAGGCGTATCGGTGAGCATCGCATGCATGGCCTCGACGATTTCCTGAATGTGATTCGGCACATCGTCCGCCACGGCCTGCTCGATATACCCGCTGGCCACCAGGCGGTTCATCATGGCGGTACGTTCGGCCAGCGCCGAAGCCGCGAATGATTCCACCGGCTCGCTCAGCAAATGCAACTTCTCGCGCAGCTGCACATGCTCGAAGTTCAGATAGCCGGCAGTGGGCGGCAGATCATGGGTGGTGACTGAGGCCAGGGCCTGACGCCGGTATTCGCCCGGCTCCTTATACGGGTCGCCGGCGTTCGGCGAATCATCCACGCGGGCGAACCATTCCACGTCGGTGCCGAGCACGCCATGATCGGCAAGAATGCGCCGCACGTAATCCGGCACGGTGCCGAGGTCCTCGCCGATCACCATGCCGCCCACGCGCGTGGCCTCGATGGACAGCACACCCAGCATCGCCTCGTGGTTGTACATCACGTACGCGCCGTTCTTCGCGCCAAGCCCCTGCGGAATCCACCACAGGCGGAAGAGGCCCAGCACATGATCGATGCGCACGGCTCCCGCATGCTCATACATCGAATGCACCATTTCCCGATACACCTGGTATCCGGTGGCCTCCAGCTGGCGTGGATTGAACGGCGGTTGGCCCCAATCCTGGCCCTGCTGGTTATAGAAGTCCGGCGGGCATCCGACGGTGACCGAGCCGGTGGCGAATCGCTCCGGGTTGGCCCAGGCGTCCGCGCCGAGACCGTGCACGCCGACGGCCATGTCTTGCATAAGGCCCAATGCCATGCCATGGCCAAGCGCCGTGCGCTGTGCCTCGTTCACCTGTTCGGCGGCGATCCATTGCAACCAGCGGTTGAACTCGAAGAGGTCGTGATGCTCGGCTACCAGAGACTGCACGGCCGGGTCGTCGATACGCTTTTCGAAGAACCAACGGTCCTCGCCCCACGGTGCGCCCCAGATTTCGAAGCACAGGCACCATGTGGCAAAAGAGTCGAGGTCAGGGCCGGCGGTGGCTTTGAAATGCTCGAATTCGAGCTCGCGTTTGTTGTTGCGGCCGGCGTCGAAGATGAGCCGCAAGGCCGGACGCTTAGCCTCCCAAGCCGCATTGATGTCCATTGGCGTGGATTCATCGTTGCGGGCCGCGACCGAACCATGCAAGGCGTCCACCTGTGCGCGGACATCGGCCGGCAGGGTGGCGTATTCGGGGATGTCCTGCGGGCGGATGTAGGTCACATTCAGGAATCGGCGGGATTCCGGCAGATACGGCGAAGGCTCGAGCGGCGGAATCGGGGCACCGGCGTGGATCGGGTTGATCAGCATGAAATCGGCGCCGGACTTTTCGGCGGCGTCCTGCGCGAGCCGCTTCAGGTCGCCGTAATCGCCGATGCCCCACGATTCGGGAGAGCGTACGGAATACATCTGCACCATCCATCCCCACCGATGATGTTCCGCCACCGCTTCCGGAACGGGGATGCGTTCGGGGGCGTTGATGATGGTGGTGGCGGCGTGGCGCTCGCCGGCGTCGATGGTGAGCGTGTGATATCCCATCGGCAGGTCGGCGTTCAAGGTCAGGTTCAGCCTGCCTGAATTGAGGTCGGGAATAAGGGCGATTGATTCGTAGGCGCTACCGTCTTCCAGGGTGACTGTTGCGTTGACGTCGGTGTCGGCTGGGCAGTTCAGTTCGATGGTGGTGGGTTTGCCGCAGGTGGTGACTACGGTCGGGTTTAGCAAACGTTTGCTGTTTTCGGCTTCGATGTGGGTGATGGAACGTTCGATGGCTTCGTCGCTGGAAGCATCGACGTCGAGGGCCTTCAGCACTGCCACCAGTGCTGCGTCGCTGATTTCGGTATATACGCCGAGCTGGTCGATGAATGATGTGGCCACGCCTGCGGCCTTGGCGAGCTTGATAAGAGGTCGCGCCAGACGTGCTGGGCTTTCGGTGCGCTGGTCACTGTGCGAGGATGCTGCTTCATTGCTGCATGCGCCAGTCATGGTAACTCCTTGCTTCTCTGCTGCATTGCTCTTCGTTTGCATTACCGCTCGAGGGCCTCTCTGCGTTGAGGTACCGTCAAAATAGGCAAAGCAATGGTGAAACGTGCTGATATAAAAGTAGCTCAAATTGACAACGATTGCAATAATGCGGAGTTTTGGGAAACGGATGAGGTGTCTGTAAAAACATGAGCGTAACATGCTCAACTTTTTGTGAGGAATTTGGGAATAGAACTTGCCATCAGGAAGTTGAGTGATGTAGGCTCAAGTTTGGAAGGTTCAAGAACCCACCAAGGAATCTCCAAAGGATTTCCAAGGAACTTGAGCGAGAAACGTAAGAACGAATAACAAACAAAAAGGAGCACACATTATGGCACGTGCAGTTGGTATCGATTTGGGTACTACGAATTCCTGCATCGCAACGCTGGAAGGTGGCGAGCCCACCGTCATCGTCAACGCTGAGGGCGCACGCACCACGCCGTCCGTGGTGGCATTCTCCAAGTCCGGCGAAATCCTCGTCGGCGAAGTGGCCAAGCGTCAGGCCGTCACCAACGTTGACCGCACTATTTCTTCCGTGAAGCGTCACATGGGCACCGACTGGACCGTCGAGATCGACGGCAAGAAGTGGACCCCTCAGGAGATCTCCGCACAGATCCTGATGAAGCTGAAGAGGGACGCCGAGGCCTACCTCGGCGAGCCTGTCACCGACGCCGTCATCACCTGCCCGGCATACTTCAACGACGCCCAGCGTCAGGCAACCAAGGACGCCGGCAAGATCGCAGGCCTGAACGTCCTGCGTATCATTAACGAGCCGACCGCGGCTGCTCTGGCCTACGGCCTTGAGAAGGGCAAGGAAGACGAGCGCATCCTGGTCTTCGACCTCGGCGGCGGCACCTTCGATGTCTCCCTGCTGGAGATCGGCAAGGATGACGACGGCTTCTCCACCATTCAGGTGCAGGCCACCAACGGCGACAACCACCTGGGCGGCGACGATTGGGATCAGAAGATCATCGATTGGCTGGTCTCCGAAGTCAAGAACAAGTACGGCGTTGACCTGAGCAAGGACAAGATCGCTCTGCAGCGTCTGAAGGAAGCCGCTGAGCAGGCGAAGAAGGAACTCTCCTCCTCCACCTCCACTTCCATCTCCATGCAGTACCTGGCCATGACCCCTGACGGCACCCCGGTGCACCTGGACGAGACCCTGACCCGTGCCCACTTCGAGGAAATGACCTCCGACCTGCTCGGTCGCTGCCGCACCCCGTTCAACAACGTGCTGCACGACGCCGGCATCTCCGTGTCCGACATCGACCACGTGGTGCTGGTCGGCGGCTCCACCCGTATGCCCGCCGTCAAGGAGCTCGTCAAGGAGCTCACCGGCGGTAAGGAAGCCAACCAGTCCGTGAACCCGGATGAGGTTGTGGCTGTCGGCGCTGCCGTGCAGTCCGGCGTCATCAAGGGCGACCGCAAGGACGTGCTGCTCATCGATGTGACCCCGCTTTCCCTCGGCATCGAAACCAAGGGCGGCATCATGACCAAGCTCATCGACCGCAACACCGCCATTCCTACCAAGCGTTCCGAGGTCTTCTCCACCGCTGAAGACAACCAGCCGTCCGTGCTGATTCAGGTCTACCAGGGTGAGCGTGAGTTCGCTCGCGACAACAAGCCGCTGGGCACCTTCGAGCTGACCGGCATCGCTCCGGCTCCGCGTGGCGTCCCGCAGATCGAGGTCACCTTCGATATTGACGCCAACGGCATCGTGCACGTCTCCGCCAAGGACAAGGGCACCGGCAAGGAGCAGTCCATGACCATCACCGGTGGCTCCGGCCTGCCGAAGGACGAGATCGATCGTATGGTCAAGGAAGCCGAGGCTCACGAGGCTGAGGATAAGAAGCGTAAGGAAGAGGCCGAGACCCGCAACCAGGCCGAAGCCTTCGCCTACAGCACCGAGAAGCTCGTCAACGACAACAAGGAGAAGCTCTCCGACGACATCGTCAAGGAAGTCACCGAGAAGGTCAACGCTCTGAAGGAATCCCTGAAGGGCGAGGACATTGAGAAGGTCAAGACCGCTCAGACCGAGCTGATGACCGCCGCCCAGAAGATCGGCCAGGTGCTCTACGCCCAGCAGGGTGCTGAGGGTGCCGCCGGCGCCGCGGCTGGTGCCGGTGCAGCCGGTGCTTCCGCCGGCTCCGCCTCCTCTTCCTCCGACGATGACACCGTCGAGGCTGAGGTTGTGGACGACGATGACGACAAGGACAACAAGTGATGTCCGAGTTCAACAAGGACGACTACCTGAACGACCTGCCTGACGCAGACGATTTGGCAGCCTCCTCGGCCTCTTCCGCTCAGGCTCCCTCTGATGAGGGAGCTGGCGCGTCAAAGTCCGCGACTGAGGGAGAGACCCCGGCGAATGCCGGCGACAAGCAGACTGGCGAAGGCCAGCCCGCTGCTGGTGCTTCTCAGGCTCCCTCCGACGAGGGAGCCGCTGAGCGCAGCGAAGCCGAGGGAGAGACCCCGGCAAACGCCGACGACACCCTCACCCCCCTTGGCAAGGCCAAGAAGGAAGCCGCTGAATACCTCGAGGCCCTGCAACGCGAACGTGCGGAGTTCATCAACTACCGTAATCGTGCGGCCAAGGAGCAGGAGCGCTTCCGCCAGCACGGCATCATCGACGTGCTGACCGCACTGCTGCCGGCCCTCGACGATATCGATCGCATCCGCGAGCACAGCGAGATGGATGATTCCTTCAAGGCTGTGGCCGCCAAGATCGACAAGGCGTTCGAGAAGTTCGGCGTCGAGAAGTTCGGCGAAAAGGGCGAGGAGTTCGACCCCACCAAGCATGAGGCCATCCTGCACAAGCCGGACGCCGAGGCTGAGAAGGAAACGGTGGATACCGTGGTCGAAGCCGGCTACCGCATCGGCGACCGCGTCATCCGCGCCGCCCGAGTGGTAGTGGCCTCCCCCCACAACTGATCCATCCCCCTAAAAGGGACGTTGCAAAAACTGCAGCATGCTGCCGCGTATGCAGTCGGCTTGTCATAACCTTGCCGACTGCATGGCGAGCATTTATGCAATGGAGTGTGGGGCAGAGAGGGGCATTGCCAGACCGTAAGCTTGGCTATTGCACTGCGTGCAATCGTCGCAGCAAGCTGCTCCCTTCGCCTATGGACAGTCCACTGGACTGTCCATTAGACGGCTCAGCAGCCTTGAGTGTGTCGGGCGATGCCCCTCTCTGCCCCACACGGCCCTGAGCTCTTTTTCTACTTACTTAATTCTTTAATTTGACACTGTAAAAGCTTTTTAAGAAAGGAGACATGAATGGCTGAGAATGAATGGCTGAACAAAGACTTCTACAAAGTCCTTGGTGTCTCCAAGGACGCTACTGAAGCTGAAATCACCAAGGCCTACCGCAAGCTGGCCCGTAAGTACCATCCTGATCTGAACAAGACCAAGGAAGCCGAAGAGAAGTTCAAGGACATCTCCGAAGCCTACGATGTGCTGAGCAATAAGAACGAACGCCAGAAGTACGATGCGATTCGCCAGTTCGGTATGGGTGGCGCTCGCTTCGCCGGCGGTTCCGGCTCCGGCGGTTTCGATGCTTCCGGTTTCTCCGATATCTTCGGCTCCATGTTCGGTGCTGGTTCCGGCATGGGCGGCAATGGCTCCCGTATCCGCTTCTCCACGTCGGGCGGTGGCAATCCGAACCTGAACGACATCTTCTCCATGTTCGGTGGTGCCGCCGGCCAAGGTGCTGGCGCCGGCTTCGGCGGCCAGTCGCCGTACGGCAATGCCGGCGGCTACTCCTATGAGGAGGCCCCGCGTCCTGAAAACGGTGAGGATCGCAACTCCAAGATCAGTTTGACGTTGCGTCAGGCGGTCAAGGGCGCCACGGTCTCCCTGTCTGTGGATGGCAAGAAGTTCAAGGCCCATGTACCCGCAGGCGTCAAGGACGGCCAGAAGATCAAGCTGGCCGGCAAGGGTAAGCCTGGCATCAACGGTGGCCGTGCAGGCGACTTGTACCTGCATGTCACCGTCAAATCGGATAAGACCTTCTCCATGCGTGGCTCGGACATCGTGATGGATCTGCCCATCACCATTGGTGAGGCCGTTGCCGGTGGCAAGGTCGAAGCCAAGGATATCGACGGCAACCCGGTCACCTTCAAGGTGCCTGCAGGCTCGAGTTCCGGTACGGAGATCAAACTGGCCGGGCTCGGTGTCAAGCGTGGCAACCAACCGGGCGACCTGATTGGTCGCGTGCAGATCATGGTCCCCGCCAAGCCGGGACTGATGCTCAAGCATGCAGCCAAGGAATTCGACGAAAAGGCCGGCGACTATCTGAGCCGGTGATTCCCTTCTCGGCTCCCTTGTTCTGTCAGGGAACCGAGACGAGATGGGCAGCAGAGAGCGGGCTGATATGAGTCTCGCTCTCTTTTCCCGTCTCTTTCCCCACCCTCGGGCGGGGCGTCTGCCGTAGCCGGCATAGCTCCGACGCAGCAATACGAGGCAGACAAAGCACATAATCAAGGAGGTGCACAATGGCGCGAACAGTGAATCAAATGCGGCAGTTATATGCCATGTGCGCCACCGCGCTGGTGATGGGCAGAGCTGATTTGGATGGAGCCGACGACGTCGGCTTCGATATCGAACTGCCTATTTTCACCGTTGGCCAGACCGCCGAGTTGGCCAACATCCATCCACAGACGTTGCGTCAATATGATCGTCTGGGTCTGATTCGCCCGCAGCGCACGGGCGGCGGCGCCCGTCGCTATTGTCTGCGCGATATCGCCCGTCTGGCTCGAGCGCAGCGCCTGAGCCAGGACGAAGGCATCAATCTTTCCGGCATCGCGCGCATTCTGGAACTCGAGGAGGAGAATCGCCAGCTGCGCCGCGAGGTCAAACGCATGCAGTCCAGCGGCGAGGAAAGCGTGTTCGCCGCAGGGCGTGACGGCAATATCGTGGAAGTGCAACGTTCCAACCGTGCCCGCCTGTGGCGTAACGCCATCCATCGCGAAACCCGCGAGCTGCCGGGGCGCCCGGCCGCCGCGGCTTCCCGTTCCGGAGCCTACGGTAGCGCTGATTCCGATGCCGCCGATGATTCCAAGTCCATGGTCCTCTGGGGCTGGTGACCCAACACACAGGAGTCCTGTCTCGCCGGCTTGGTGCAATGGATGCAGCAATAATTCGGGCCGCGCAATAGCCATATCTAGCCGCGAATGGAGGACACTATGCTGCTCAAAGCCGTGTTTTGGGATCTGGACGGCACGCTTATCGATTCGGAGCCACTCTGGCATGACGGCGAGATTGAAATCGCACACGCCAATGGCGGTGAATGGAATGAGGAGCTGGGCTGGATGTGCTCCGGCACTCCGGTGCCGAATGTGGCCCGCAACATGATCGAGCGCGGTTGCACGCTAAGCGTCGAGGAGATCGACAAGCAGCTCAAGGATTATGTGTTCAATGCCGAGGTCCGTCGGCTGCCATGGATTCCAGGTGTACGCGAAGTCCTGCATTCGCTGAAGGACGCCGGCGTCCCATCCATGCTGGTCACCACGTCGCCCCGACGCATGGCGGAGAACATCATGGCGCAGTCCGAAGGGCTGTTCGCCGGCTACGTATGCGGCGACGATCCATACGAGCACAAGCCGAACCCCGCTCCTTACCTGGCCGCTGCCGCCAAACTCGGCATTGCCAAGGAAGACATGGCCAAATGCGTGGTATTGGAGGATTCCGCGGTCGGTCTCAAGGCCGGTGCCGCATCCGGAGCCACGCTGATCGCCCAAACCGGTTGGATTCGCACGGACAACTCCGGCCTTGGCCAGTTCGCCTCCATCGATTCCTATGACGGCATCGATGCCGCTGCGCTCGATGGTTTCGTGCGTCAACGCCTGGAGGCGTGAATTGTTAGCCCAGCCTTAGCGGCTGGGCTTTATTGTTTGATGTGGCCTGCTGGTAGTGTGGTTGACGGTTTCAAGGCGAATGTCTGACTGGTCACCCCGGTTCAGGCAGGCCATAGAACGAATGCGAATAACTGCTTTCGCTCGAATGTCATAGGAATAGTATGGGTTTTATTAATTTCATTCTTGAATTGCTCAAGGATCCGCGTGCCGCCATCGCAGGATGGATTGCCATGGGCGTGGCGCCGACCTTGGGCTTTATCTTCCTGATTGTCTTCATCGAGACCGGCGTGGTCTTCTTCCCGTTCCTGCCTGGTGATTCCTTGCTGTTTGCCGCAGGCGTGTTCGCGGCTCCGGACGCTGCGACCGGCAGGGCCGCTCTGCCCCTGTTCTACCTGCTGCCGGTGGTGTGGTGCGCCCCGATTATCGGCGACCAATGCAACTACTTCATCGGCCACTTCTTCGGCCGCCGCATCATCCAGTCCGGCAAGGTGAAGGCCATGACCCCGGAACGCATCGCCAAGACTGAAGGCATGATCGAGAAGTGGGGTCCGCTGGCTGTGTTCCTGGGACGTTTCTTCCCGTTCATCCGTACGTTCATGCCGTTCATTTCCGGCATCTCCGGTATGCGCTGGAGTCGCTTCACCCCGTTCTCCGTGCTCGGTGGCCTGACTTGGTCCACGCTATTTACGCTGCTGGGCTACTTCTTCGGCAACATTCCGGCTGTGCAGGATCACTTCGAATTGGTGATTGTGCTGATTCTCCTGGTCTCTCTGGCTCCGACCATCGTGGGTCTGTTCAAGGCTAAGTTCGGCAAGAAAAAGGCCGAATCGGTGACCGGCGCTCATGGGAAGATAGCTGATTCTCAGCTGGATACGCTGGAGACCGGCATCGAACATCTGGACAACAAGTGATGTAGCGCTCTGAGATAAAGGCGAACAAAAGCCGACAAGGCAAAACCGAGCCGTTCGCGTGATGATTCATTTGTGAAACATTCCGTGAAACAGGCTCGGTTTTGTTGTATCAGCCAGCATTTGGTTATCCACATTTGTTGTGGACGACACGCCCAGCTGTGAATAACTCGGCAAGCTCGAACCACAGAGGTTGTTTGTGATTGCTCCATTTACGTTCCCTGCGATTCAATCGGCCTATGAATACCGCAATCTCCACCAACACAAGCGTCAGCACAAGTAAGACCGGAATGGGCCAGTCTTCGGGTTGCATGCCAGTCATTGCCGCAGTGCCATTGCCTGAAGCCTGCTCGGCCGGGCAACAATCCGCGTCCGCGGCGCCTCGGCCTGCGGCAGCGGCATCGCAGTCCGTGCCGCAAAGCGGCATCCAAGTCACGGCCGAAACGCCGCATACCACGGTTCGCCGGAGAACCAAGGCTGTGCGATCAGCGCCCAAAGCCGCACCTTCCGGTCGGTCCTCCAGGCCTTCCTCCCGGCCATCCGGTCAGCCGCATGCCAAGCCTCAGCTCGACCCGCATTCGCTGCCGGACTCCGAGCCTCGTCTGCATTATTATTCACCGGCCTCCCGGCCCCCTAAGCCATTGAGCTCCTGCAGAAGAGAACGTTCCAAAGACGCTCCTCGCAATGCGATGTCCACATCAGTGAAGCTGCAGAATGTCGTGACGTTCACCTCCAGCCACAGCGGCATGGGGCTGAGTACGACCGCCGCCATGTTGGCGCGGGCGCTGGCCGGACGAGACCGCAGATGCGCTTTGGTGGACGCCGATTTCGCTTCCGGCTGCATGGATCTGCTGCTCGGCGTCGAACGTGAATCGGGATTGAGATTCAACCAGATAGTCGCGCCATTGGGCAATGTGGAAGGTGAGGCGCTCAATGATGAGCTCATTGCATGGGACGGTGTTCGCGTGTTGCCATACAATCCTTGGATTGGCTTGCGCCCGACTTGGTGGGAGGTGCAAGCCGTGGTACGTGCGCTCTCCAGTGCCAACGATGTGGTGATTGTGGATGCCGGGCAGGGCGAGCTCGTGGAAACGGTTCCCGATCTCACACGCAGCATGCAGATTATGGGCGTGGAGCTCTCCGTGGTCGGACTGGCCCGAGCCAGAACCCATCGCGCCAGACTTTCCACTTGGGACTGCGGTTCGCCGCATCTCATAGGATTCGCCCCTCGAGGCGCCCCGCGCGGTCGGGGAGACGTGAGCATGGAGGAAGCGGAAGGCTATCTGCTCGCCAATATTCTGGGGCCCATCAGACCAAACACCAGCTTGTGCGGCGATGTGCTGGAAGGGCTCGGCATCCAATCGGTGCCCAAAATCAATCGCAAAGCCATCGAAAGCCTTGCCGATCTCGTGGAGCAAACCATCTGTGACAGGTCATCCGTAAACGCTGAACCATAACAATCAGCCGCTCAACCGCCGGCCATATAAGGGGGGCGAGAAGAGAGAGGAGGGGACGATTATGGCGCACATACCGACACAAAGATGCGCATTCTCCTTAGGATTACTGGACGAACTGGCCACCGACCCCGCCATAACCGATGTGGCAGTGACCTGCGATGGACGTGTTTGGGCGGATAGTGGCGGTGGCATGCAGGAGCATCAGCTGGCCATTCCGTTTCGTTCGCCGCAAGTCGTGAGGGAATACGCGGTGCAACTCTGCGCACAATTGGGGCGCAGGCTTGATGATGCCTGCCCTATTGCCGACGCCTCCAGCGTCGAGGGTGTCAGAGTCCATGCGGTGATTGCCCCACTTGTGCCGCAAGGTGCGTCCATCTCCATACGTTTCCCCGCTGGCAAGGCCATGTCGTTGCTGCAATTGGCTCGAAATCAGATGTTTCCGATGGATTGGCTGCCGCTGTTGCAGGGTCTTGTTCGCCGGAAGGCCACGATTCTGATTACCGGAGGCACCGGTTCGGGGAAAACCACACTCGTCAAAGCGCTGCTTGCGCATTGCGAGCGGACAGAACGCATCGTCACCGTGGAGGAGATTCGCGAACTTGGGGATTTTGGGCATGCCAATCACGTGTCGCTTATCGGCCGGGAAGCCAATGTCGAGGGCGCCGGGGCGGTGAGCCTCACGGATTTGGTGAAGGCTACACTGCGCATGCGCCCGAATCGTGTGGTGCTGGGCGAATGCCGAGGCGAGGAGATTGTGGACCTGCTGCGCGCATTCAATTCAGGGCATCACGGTGGCATGACCACGTTGCATGCAGACAGTGTAAACCGTGTGCCTTCGCGCCTAGTATCACTTGGTTTGCTGGCCGACATCACACCGCAGGCCATGGCCATGCTCGCGGAGGATGCTTTTGATGTCGTGCTCCATGTGGAGCGAACAAACGGGCATCGGCATATCGCCCAGATTGGTCGTCTGCGCACTGTATCCGGAGAGCTGCAAGGCATGCCACTGGCAGCGTGGCCAGGTTCCGGCATGCCAACGTATGAGCCGGAATGGTTGCAATTCCTGATGGCGTGGAGCGCAATGCAATAACTCACCGAGGTGATTGGAATGCGATTCTGGTGTGCCGTTCTATTGTCGAGTGCCATACTGCTATGGCCGTGCCCAGCCACTGGCGTCACGCGCCTGGGAGCCGCCCATGACGCTCACCGCGCCGACCGGCTGCCACACCCCGGTACCGGAGAGAACGGCTCCGCTTCGCATGCCACGCCTATCGGTATCGCGTCGGCGTTGACCGCAATGATTGCGCGCATGAACAGCGGCGGCACATTGCTCGAAGCTGCCGAAGAACAATACGGTGGTCATTTTGCGACTCGCGAACTCACCGAGGCAAGACTGCGGAAGCTGTGCGAAAGGGCCAAACTGCCTGACGAAACCCCTGAGCAAATCACGCGAATATCGCAAAGCATGTATGCGGCATCCCAAGTCAGCGGTCGGCTGGGATGCCGCGCTTCGCCGTGCTTGGAAGTGGTGTTGGCCGCCTACCGGCAACTGAGACTTTTACAGAATCTCAAGGCGCAGGCTCTTGCGGTACCCAAGGCCACGGTCTCCTTGCTCAGCGCCTTGCCGATAGTGACGATACTGCTTGGTGAGTTGTTGGGGTCTCGTCCATTGGAATTTCTCTTTGACCAGACCCGTGGGCTGATCTGCCTATTGCTGGGGATCTGTTGTTATGCGGTCGGTTTGATATGGGTGCGTGCTTTGCTGAGGGAGCAGGCGTGATGTCTGGGATAGGTTCCTGTGCCGCCGCGATAAGCTGTGCGCTCGCGGTATGGCTGCATTGGCGTCCACAGGTGATTCGCAATCGATTGCCAAGTGCACAAGCCGACATCGCACAAACTGGTGCCTCGCAAGCCGGTGTTGCGCGGACCGATGATTGTGGTTTGGAACGCCGGAATTTACCGGATGATGTCTTGCAGGCCATGCTGATACTTCGTTTGCTGCACGTGGCTCTGGCCCAGGGGTCTTCAATCCCCGCTGCCTGTGCAGTGGTGGGTGCCGCCGCGGGAGGTGGCATCGGAATGGCCGTCGCCCGTGCAGGGAACTTGATGCAGCGGGGTGTGGCATGGTCTGATGCGTGGCATATCGCCCAACGTGAGCAATCCGATCGTGCTGGTCAATCTGAGTTGACCAGCAGCATCAATGGTCATAGGACCAGCACGACACCGGCGGGTGCGAATATGAATGCGAATACCACGCTCGTTTATATCTCGGTGATTCGTTCGGCATTGGAACCGTCATGGCGGCACGGTGACGCTCCAGGCATACGGCTGGAATCCACGGTGGAACAGCTGGACAGGGACGCTTGCAGCGCTATCAAACGCCATGCCGCGAAGCTTTCTGTCAAGCTCTTGCTTCCCACAGGCTTATGCTTTCTGCCGGCATTTATCCTGATTGGCGTCATTCCGTCTATCGCATCCTTCGTGATGTGATTTTTCCCGCTGCAGTGCGCTGTGACTGATTCGTACGCCGGTGCATACGACGTTGATTAGCCCGGTCCGCTGCAGTGCGCATATGGCTGATGCATTTGGTCGGTTATCCACATTTGTTGTGGATGACACTCCGAGGTGTGTATAACTTGGCAAGCTCGGACCACATGCCCCGTTTCAGCTCGCATTTGTGTGCCGAATACTCCACAGTGGAGTGCACCCCATGACCGGGCAGTCCGGCATGGGGGCCATGCCAACCACAACGACCACAACGATGTGCCGCTTTGAAAGAAAGGAAACCTGATATGCTCGCTCTTCCCGCACGCTCGCCCCATCCGCCAGCGCTTCCCGCCGCGCCCAGCCTGAAAACGGAAACGGAGCCTCTTCGCTCACGGCTCGAACGGCGCATGTGCCTGCTGGACTCCCAAATACGGATGTTCATGGAGCATCCTGAAGAAGGCGCCGCCACTGCCGAATATGCGGTGGTATTGATCGCCGCTACGGGCTTCGCCGCCCTGCTGGTCGCCATTTTGAAATCGGATGCCGTAAAAACGCTACTGCTGAACATCGTGAAGAAAGCCCTGAATGTGGGGTGACATGATGCCGCGTAAAAAGCATTGCCATTGGCTGGCCCGGCTTCCTCCCCGCATTGATGAAGGCTCGGCAACCGCCGAATTCGCGGTGGTGCTGCCCAGCGTCATCGCGATTGCGGGACTGGTGCTTGCGTTGGGGCGGGCGGTCACGGTGTCTATGGATTGTTCGAGTGCGGCTTCGGCGGCTGCACGTGAATTCGTGGTCACTGGCGATCGCGCCGCGGCGCAACGTATGGCGTCTGCAGTGATGGAGACGGATGTCACCATTACTGTTCGGCAGTCGGAGCAACTGGCCCATATCCGAGTCACATGCCCAGTGCTGCCTGGGCCGATGAATCTGACTCCGATGCAAGTGGTCGGCGAATCCACTGCGGTGGTGCAATAGCCGTTACGCCACCGCAAATGACATCTGATCGTCATGCATCCGATTGCGATGGCAAGGAAGGAATCCCACGGTGAGAGTGCGTCTCGAAGAAGGCTCCGGCACCATGGCCGGCGCAATGCTCGTGATGGTGACGGCCGTGGCGCTTGCGCTGATCGCCAGTGTGGGCAACCTGCTGCTCTGCCAGCATCAGGCGCGCTCCATCGCGGATTTGGCGGCCTTCAACGCGGCATACGCATTGTGGCATTCCGATGTGGAAGCTCCGTGTGCGCTCGTCAATGAGGTGGCAGCAGCCAATAATGCCGTCATGGTCGAATGTGAGGTGATTGATGACGATGTGCGCGTGGTGATAGCGCTCTTCACGCAAGTGCCCTTTGCCCCGCAAGTCGCCAAAGAGGCTCGCGCCGGACCTGTGCAATGTGATTGATTGCACGTTATTGCGGCAAGAACATGCCATGTGCCTCTAGCGCTCTTTCGCTGCCTTTGGCTATGGTGAAATGCATGACCGAGAGTGAACGCAGCAAATGCCGCACAGTCGTGGGACTGGTGGGCAATCCCACGTCCGATAAAGGCCGTGGCGCCAAAGTCGACGCACAGGTGCTCAGTCTGCTGCGTGAAGCCGGTACCATTCATGATTTCGATGTGCTCGATCTTACCGGAACGAGTTTCAACGACTCCTTGAACCGGGCTCGCGAACGAGCGCACGAATACGACTACTTGGTAGTGGTCGGCGGCGACGGCATGATCGCACTTGGTGCCAATGCGGTGGGCTGCAGCGGCAAACCGCTCGGCATTGTGGCCATGGGTTCGGGCAATGATTTCGCGCGAGGGCTCAAACTGCCAGTCAATCGTATCGAGACCGCGGTGGAAGGCATCGTAGGCGCCATCGTGCGCGGCTCGCATATCGATGTGGACATGGGCAGGGTGACCTCACTGGAAGGCGGATACTCGGTGGACCCCTCCACCGGCAGCGAATATGAGACACCGGCGGGTGAATCGGCTGTCCAGATGCATCCCATTGATCGGTACTATGCCGGCATGCTGTCCTGCGGCATCGATGCCAGCATCAACGACCGCGCGAATCACTCGCATCTGCCCAACGGCAGTCTGCGGTATTTCGCGGCAGTACTGGTTGAGCTTACGCATATGAAGCGGTACGGCTACCACGTCAAAGCTACGTTGGCCGATGGCTCTATAGAGGAGCGGGACATCGTCTCTCCGTTGCTCACGGTTGCGAACTCGAGGCATATCGGCGGTGGCATTGAAGTCTCGCCATATTCATGCTTCTCCGACGGTCTGCTTGACTTGGTATGGATGGATCATGTGCCGAACTTCCATGAGTGCGCAGTGGCGATTCCCAACGCTTACAACGGTAGATTGCTCGCCTCCAACGTATTCGGTTGGAAGCGTGTGCGGGAAATCGAAATCACGCGTGCCCAGGAAGGAGATGAACCTCCGATTCTCATGGCTGACGGCGAATATGTGGGCCATTTGCCGGTACGCGTGGTGGCGGAGGATCGCGCGCTCCGCGTGCTCGTACCGCCGGCCGTGGCCGCACATGAAATCGATTCCAAAGAGCGTGTCGCCGAAGCCATAGCCAGAGACGGCCGTGACCCCGTTACCGGCGCTTTCGCCTGATTTGAGATGAAAGCAGCTACGCTATATATCCCTCGATATGCAGCGTTTGCGCCATAACCTGCTTGATGGTCGAATCGGCGATCGCCGGGTGTGAACGAACCAGCGAGATCAGCCCCACGATCAGGGTGAAGAACGTCTCGTGCACGTTGGTGATCGGCAGACCATGTAGCTGTTCGAAGTCACGCACGGTGGTCTGGGCGATATAGTCGGCGATGCGATCCGCGGCTCGGTCGATGAACCGGATATACAACCCGGCGTTGCCGTCCTGGATCATACGGTTCGAGAACGGGCTTTCGTCGGCGATGAGTGAACGAATCAGATGCACCATGTCATCCATGGCCTTATTCACATTACCGACTTCGCGGGCGTGGTTCCACTGATCGAGCCGGTTGAGGATCTCGTCGATCACATCGTCGAGCACGGCGTCGGCCATGGCGTCTTTATCGGGAAAATAATGGTAGAACAAGGAGCGCGTCATGCCCACTTCTCCGGCGATGTCGGAAACGGTGATTTTGGAGAATCCTTTTTCCAGGCAGATTTTGCGTGCGGCTCGCACAATGGCTTCGCGCCGCGCGTCGCCGCGGGTGATGCGCCGCTCCTCGAAGTTCTCACCCATGAGTACCTCCTGCTGACAACCGTTATTGACACTATGTTAATACCTGTATGCGTGTACGATTGTCCGCCGATTCGCGCGCAAATTATTGAGGGCAAGGTAGGTTAGTGACTATGGCACTTGCACTGTATCGACGCTATCGTCCGGACACCTTCGAAGGTGTGATTGGGCAGGATCAGGTTACCGTTCCGCTGATGCGGGCCCTTGACGAGGGCAAGCTCACGCACGCCTACCTGTTCTCCGGTCCGCGAGGCTGTGGCAAAACCAGTTCCGCCCGTATTCTCGCGCGTTGCGTCAATTGCGCAAAAGGCCCCACTTCGCATCCCTGCGGCGAATGCGAGAGCTGCAAGGACCTGGCTACGGGCGGTCCTGGTTCCATCGACGTGGTGGAGATCGACGCCGCCAGCCATAACGGTGTGGATGATGCCCGTGAGCTGCGCGAACGTGCCGGTTTCGCTCCGGCGCGCGACCGCTACAAGATTTTCATCCTCGATGAGGCTCATATGGTCACGCAGCAGGGCTTCAACGCGTTGCTCAAAATCGTCGAGGAGCCGCCGGAACATGTGATGTTCATCTTCGCCACCACCGAGCCGGACAAGGTGATCGGCACCATTCGTTCCCGGACCCATCATTACCCGTTCCGCCTGGTGCCGCAGGAGGTCATGGGCCCGTATCTGGAAAAGATCTGCGCCAAGGAGGGCATCAAGCCGGAACCGGGCGTCTTGAAGCTGGCCATGCGTGCGGGCGGCGGCTCCATGCGAGACACCCTTTCCGTGCTTGACCAGCTGATGGTCGGCTCGGTGGAAGGCGTCATCACCCATGATGCGGCCGTGGCCCTCCTCGGTTTCACACCCGAAGCCCTGATTGGTGAGGCCATCGATGCTGTAATAGACCGTAATGGTGAAGCTCTGTATGGTGTGATTCAAAAGGTTGTAGTGGGAGGTTTCGATCCACGTCGATTCGTGGAAGACCTTCTGGCCCGTGTACGTGACCTTCTTGTGCTTATTCTGGCTGGCGATTCAGCCGAAGCGGTGCTGTCTGACACGGCTGAAGCCGAAGATATGAGCGACCTGCATCGCCAAGCTGCAGCGCTGGGCTTAGGGCCGCTCACTGCCATGGCAGACATCATCAACGCCACATTGAGCTCGATGACCGGTGCCATTTCGCCGCGCATGAGACTCGAACTGTTGGCCGCCCGCCTGCTCGCCGGGGTGGAATCCGGTTTCGCGCTTACCGCTTCCGCAGCGCCCGACGCTGGAGCCCCTGCCAATGCGCCGGCAGCAGGTACTGCTGCCGGTTCTGGTGTGCAGCATCATGCCGCATCCGGTGGATTCGTGGGAGCTTCCCGCAATACGGCGAATAATGCGCCCGCGCAGAATGCGGGCCGCGGTGGATTCGCCGGCGCGTCCCATAGCGCGCCGCAGAGTGGTTTTGCCGATGCCGCACGCAATCAATCACAGCAGCCAACGGCGACTGCCGCTCAGCCTCAGCCAGCAACCCAGGCTGCGCCAGTTTCTCATGCGCCTGCAAACGACACTCGCTCTGTGGATGAGAAGTGGGATGCGGCCGTGGCCAAACTGCCGGAAGCGATTCGTGAGTATGTGACTCGTGCCAAGGTGCCGACCGTGAAATTCGGCACCAATCGCAAGGGTCTGCCGTGCCTCTCGCTGACTTTCGATCAATCGCTCAGCCAACATGCGTTTGCCCTTGCCATGGATTCTGATGGCAAGAAGGCTGCAATCGTGGTGCAGGATGCCGTGCGCAACGAGTTCGGGCCGTCAACCGTTATTGCGCCTACCGCCGTTGCCGTTAATGGCGAACGCGTTGAGTCCATCAAGCGCATGAGCCCTGAGCAACTGGCCAAGGTCAAGCAACAGATCGCTCTGGCCAAAGCCGGCCTTGCCGCAGCGAGCCTCGGCTCCGGGCTGACTGCCGCGCATGCGGGCAGTGAGTCTAAGGAACAGAAAGCACCGGCCGCAAACACGGCGTCCGAAGACTCCGACGACAGCCATCGAGCTGCCGCTGCTGCACCGCTCCCGGAGGATGACCCTTGGGCCAAACCTGTGCCGGCTGCATATGAAGCTGCTGCGTCAGTGCCAGACGCAGTGCCGTCCTCGCACGAAGAACATCATAAGAAGCATGTGGCAGTGCCGGATATTAGTGATGGCGTAGACCCATGGGCTCAGCCCACTCAGCAGCCTGCCGTGCGATCAGTCGGTCCAAATCCGTCTCAACCGGCTTCCATGCAGAGCGATGCACCGGAGTCGGACCTGGATCCGTGGAATCAGCCGAGCCCGGCGTCCACCGCGGAGAATGACCCGTGGAATCAGACTCCGTCCCAGCAGCAGTCGGCTTTGCCTCGGCCCGCCCCGACCGCGAATGATGACCCGTGGAATCAGCCGCAACCTCAACAACCTGCGGGGCCTAGTGGCTGGGAGCAAGCGCAAGATGCATATGCGCCTGAGCCTGACCCGTGGAATCAGCCGCAGGCTCAGCAGTCGGACACTATGCAGCCTCAGTCCGTGCAGCCGCAACAAGCGCCGCAAGTGGACCCGGATGAGGACGAGTACTCAATGAGCGACCAGTCGCTCGGAGACTCTCGGGCAATGAGCATGGATGACCTGAAGAAGATGTTTGAGGTCAAGGATGTGAAGGAGTTCACGGCAGATGATCCCAAGAACCCCAAGAACATTCAACCCGCCAAGAAGCATCTTGGCGACTAAGGTGAATAGCAATAAGGAGCACATACTATGGCACTTGCCTACGATGGCGCCATCCAACGTCTGATTGATGCGTTCGCCAACCTGCCTGGCATCGGGCCGAAGGGCGCGCAGCGCATCGCCTTCTACCTGCTGTCCGCGCCGGAGGAGGAAGCCCGCGAACTGGCCGCAGCTATCGAAGAAGTCAAAGATAAAGTGCGTTTTTGCGATATCTGCGGCAACGTGTGTGAAACCAGCCCATGCCCGGTGTGCGCCGACCCAAGACGTGACCACTCCATCATCTGCGTGGTGGAGGAGCCCAAGGACGTGATGAGCATCGAACGCACGCGCGAATACCACGGCCTCTACCATGTGCTGGGCGGCGCAATCAACCCTATGGCCAATGTAGGTCCCGCGGATCTTAAGATTCCGGGGCTGTTGAAGCGTCTGGAAACCAAGGAGGTCAAAGAGATCATCATGGCGCTCGACCCGAACATCGAGGGCGAGGCCACCACGAGCTATCTCACCCAGTTGTTGCACCCGGTGGGCGTAAAAATCACGCGCCTCGCCAGCGGTCTCCCGGTCGGCTCCGACCTCGAATACGCCGACGAAGTCACCCTGGGCCGAGCCTTGGCAGGCCGTCGCGAAGCCTGAGATGACCGCTTATATAAGCGGCTCGAGCGTATTGTTGGCGTGCATGCCGCGGCGCTTCTGATACGGCCACCATGCACCGTGGCGCATCACGAACGCCACTTGATGCCGCCGCGCCAGCCCAATGAAGAACCACCCCAGCGCCAGCAGGCCCACGCCCACCGCAATCGCGATATTGCGCGCATCGTGCACATCATTTGGCTCGGGTGCAGGCACCGGAATAGCCACGCGATGCCCGGAAATCAGCAGTCGATGCGTATTAACCCCGTAGGGGGTGCAGGTCATCAGCGTTACGCGATCTTCGCCGGGCACGATCTTGAGTTGCGAGGTATCATTCGGCAGGATCACGGAAATGCGGTCCACCTTGTAGCCCAACGTTTCGCCCATCACTTCGATGTAGAAGAAGTCGCCCTCCTTCACCTCATCGAGACGCGTGAACATCATGGCCTCCACCAGACCACGGTGACCGGTGATTACCGAGTGCGTGGAAGCGCCGCCCACCGGCAGCGAAGTGCCATACAAGTGGCCGGCACCGGAAGCCAGTGCCTCTTCGGAAGTGCCATGGTAAATCGGCAGATCAATCGATTGCTTCGGCACTTTGATGGTGCCCATCACCTCGCCGCCGGCGTTGAGCAGGCTCTGGTATTCCTTGTCTTTCGTGGATGCGGAATCTTCGCCGCTCGCCTGCGAGCCGCCTTGCGCACCTGAGAACGGGTCTACGGCCTCGCCCAGCACGGGCTGACCGGATTCGGCGAGCTTCTTGTTGTACGCGCGAGCGGCTTTCAATGCGTCATCAGCCTGAGGATAAGGCCAATTCGCCACATTCTGCGCACTGGTTGCCGCGGTTTTCGCCAGTTCCAAGCCTGATTGGAACTGCAGTGCCAGTGGGAAGCAGGCCACGGAGACGGCGGCAATCAGCAGCACGATGGTGAGCAGTCGCATCGCGATGAGATTGCGCTTCAGTCGCCGGCGCTCCGCCATAAGGTCGGAGATATCGATGGCCGCGGCGAACGGGGTGGGGGTGAAGCCGGCAGTGCTGGAAGTCGAGGCTTCACTGGATTCGTTGGTATCGGTATGCGCCGATACGTTGCGGCTTGGCTTTTTCACTGCATGACTGCGTCGCAATATCATCCGCAGTGCCTCCCCATCGTTGCCGTATGCCGTGTGTGCATGGGCTCTACGTCTGCCATGCGCTAAGTGCTTGTTGGCTATGCCTTTCGCACGCCACGTTACTCTGTGGCAGAGTCGAATCACAAGCCCTTCAACTTGTGGCGGATTGATGAATACCCCCGAAATTGTCTTGATTATTCCCCCGAAGTGGGTTTCTGCATATGGCAAATGAATTGACAAATTATCGACAAATTGTCAATTATAACAATTTGATAACAGGGATGTTGCTTTGGTGATGCAAATCGATAACCAAATTCACAGGATTCCTGTGTTTTCAATAGTCTTACGGCTATATGCGCAAATCGTTTATACCCCCTAAAACGTTTGACAAAGGGGTACGTAAGGGGGTAATAAAAACGAATAGAGAGGCTATCGAATGACGGGTTGCTGCAATAGGCGATGATGCCAAATATTCGATGGGAAAACAGTTGTTTAGGGGAGATCAAGGGACAGAACGGGAAGCTATGTTCAACGATAAGCGCATAGGCGAACGCGTGAAGACAATGGTATGGGCGATTTGCGCCATTGTGCTTGCGACGGCCATGTTATTCGTCTGCTCCACGCCGGCAATGGCGGAAAACACTGCACAAGGAATCACCGAAACCGGTGATGATTCTTCTGCCGCGCAGACTCAGTCCGTGCAGGGTGCTCAGCTGCAATCCGATCAAACGCAGTCCGGCAACACCGAGCAGCTTGACCAATCAAACAAGTCTGATGCTTCCAAGCCAGCCGATGCCGCCACCCCTGCGGCCGACCCCGACTGTGCCAACGTAGCCGATTGGGCCGCACTCAAGTCCTGTGTGGAGAATGCCACTGATGGTGATGTGATTGTTATCGGCAAAACCATCAGTGTCCCTTCCAATGACGGACCGATTGCAGTTTCCAAGAAAGTTATTCTAACCGCTCGGAATAATGTCGATCCAGCGATGACCAATGACGCTGCGGCAAGTGTAGGTGATGCTTTCTTCGTGATTGACAATGGCGGCGATCTTGTCATCGGCAAAGATGCCGCCGATGCGGCTTTTTCCTACAACAACGGTACGCGTTGGTTCGCCTACCTCAACAAAGGCGGCGTTCTGACTGTAAACAACGGCACTTTTTCCGGCATCGACACTCAGAACAACACGGGCCGTACTCAGGGAACTCTCGCTTACAACAATGGTGGTTCCGTAATCATCAATAATGGTACTTTTTCCTATAATGCAGCAGAACGTGGTGGTGTGATTTACATTGCCCAAGGCAATGCCACCGTTAATGACGGCACGTTTGAACATAACGGAACTACTCAGTCCGCTGGCGTGATCATGCAGGCTGATGCGGCGGGTACGGTTACCATTCATTAACGACGGCTCGTTCGCTGAAAACACGACCGGCAACCGTGGCGGAGTCATTTTCAATAATGGCGCATTGGTCATCAATGACGGTAAATTTACCGAGAATGTCTCCACAGGTGTTGGAGGTGGCGCTATCGGTCAGACCACCGACACTGCTACTGCCATGATTACGGGTGGCACATTTACCGACAATAAGCAGGAATATGCAGACTGCACCCGTACGAATACCGGCGATACGCCAGGGCGGGATGATAAAAGCGGATGTCGTTCCCACACAAACGCCGGTGGCGGCGCGATTCATGCTGATGCCGGCACCGTGACCATCCAGGGCGATGTGAAATTCCTTGGCAATCATGCCAACGCTGCCGCCTTTATGTCCGGTGGCGGCGCAATCTATGTCAAAGGCGAGCTGTGGATTCTCAATGATATGAATGACAGCTCCAAGAAGCCGTTATTCGATGGCAATTGGACTGCGGTCGGCGTTGGTGACGATAACACCCAGTACATGAACAACGATCCCAAAGCTGGTGTGCTGCCTGTTGGCGGTGCCGGCGGTGCGATCTTCTTGCAAAACGGCAAATCCAAGGGCTACTTCATGGGCGGCGAATACAAGAACAATACGTCCGGTTACCTTGGCGGTGCCATTTACACCGAGGAAGACAGTGTGTCATATGTGGGCAAAGCAGTAGCCACCGAGAATGTGGCGGGCCACTTCGGCGGAGGTCTATGGCTGTGTCCATCGGGCAGCGCGCTTGCTTCCGAAGGCGGCAATATCGCGTTGTTCGGCAATGATGTGAACTACAACATCGATGCCAATGCCGTATATAACACGATCAATGCCGATGAGAATCACATGGCTGGCGATGATTTTGCCATGATGAATCCAAAGGGCAAGGATCTCAACTCCACTAAATTCCAGTTGCTGAGCAGCTGGTTTATGGACCGAGCCGAGTCCGCGGTGGACTGGTATTGGGATGGCACCCCGACTTCGCCAACGAATGGTTTTAGCGATGATTATCAGGCCCCATGGTGGGGGTCTGATTCACGGTCGAACTCGGTGAAACGCTATGCTGACACGGATACATATAACGGCGTTGGCTATCCTCAGCGGTATGACGGTTCCGTCGCCGATGATACTGCGCTCAATCATTTAAAGGTGACCGCTCCGGCAACCCTTCAGCCAACTAATCCGGAAAAGGCCGGTAAGTCACTAGGCGATAACACCCGTGCATGGGACGCGCTAACGTCTACGCTGACTTTCTACACGGGTATTGCGATGAAGGCTCGGTTGACGGCATATGGCCAGAAGAACGCGGCCGCCGCAAAAGCTAATGCTGCATTGAGCTTCACCAATAATGCTGCGCGTCTTTCCGGAGGGGCTTTCGGCAGCAACGGTGTGGTTTCCTTCTCCTCTCCATATTCGGCATCCTGGGACAAGGTCGATGCCGATGACACAACCAAGTTCTTGAAGGGCTCGGTATGGACGCTGAAGACCGCGACTTCCGGCGCCGAGGCTGGTGGCGCAATGAATCCGAGTCTGCGCCCTGCGGATTGCACGGCTAATGCCAAGGCGACTGATGCTTCGTGCTGGCAGACCGTTACCGAGAAGAACGCGGATGGCAGCACCACCCAATGGCTGTCCGTTGAGATCGCGGATAACGGTCCCCGTGATACCAATCCGGAAATAGGCAAAATCGGTGTCGATAATTTGAAGCCGGGCAAGTATTACCTTACGGAAAAGGCGGCTCCGGATAACTACAAGCTGACGACCAATGTGTACACGTTTACGGTTGTGGCTGAAGCTGATGGTCTTCAGAAGGAAGAGCCGAAGATCAGTCTTTACCAGCAGAACGATGCTCCTGATAATGTGGGTCCAGTTGAGAATGACGATACCGCCATTGGCAACACCATTCGCTCTGGTGGCGTGAGCTGGAGCAAGATCAATAAGGCTGTCGCGAACATTACGAGTCAGGCTTATCTGGCGGACAGTGGCTGGACTCTGACCAAGTACAAGACGGATACGTCGTCCAGTGATATGGATGCCTCATTCGGCTCGGTGATTATCGATGATTACGTTTCAGCGGATCAGAGTGCCGATCGCACATGCCCCGCGAATGCCCAATCCAAATCCCAATATTGCGACATCAATCCAGGAGTAGGTCGCTTTACGGTAACCGATCTTCCATTAGGAACCTACAAGTTGGTGGAATCCACAGTTCCGGGAGGATACGTCACGCCTGATTCCGACACGTATTACACCTTCACCGTTGAAGACGGCAAGACCGCAACGCTCACCAAGTGGGAGAACGGGCAGAGCACTTCGACGTCTGATACTGAGATAGTCAACATTCCTACCGAGATCGCGTGGGAGAAGGTTGCTTCTCATAATCACGATGAAGCGCTGAATGGCGCGAAGTGGACTATCTCCAAGTGGGAGAACGGGCAGATCTCGGATTCCCGTGAAGTCATTGATTGCACCACCAATGAATGTTCGGCTAAGTCCAACAGCGCTACGGCATATGTGGATAAGAATCCTGAGGCGGGCCACTTTGGCATCCAGAACTTGGAGCGCGGTACGGAGTACAAGTTGACTGAGACACAGGCTCCGGATGGCTATACGCTGCCTGATCCCAGCAATACGTACGCGATTATCACAGTTACCGATACTGGCGATGCGCATATGACTCTGCATGGCCTGTGGAATCAACCCGAGTTGGAGGATGCCTCAGTCTGCCTCGCTCCATCGGCTACGGCCTCCGTTCCAACCCGTGCTGGTTCAGCCACTGAATGCGTGCTGACCAATGTGCGAAGTGTCGTCGCGCTGCCGTTCACCGGCGGCATGGACGCGCGCAGCTGGCTGCTGATCGGCGGCATTGCAGCTGTGTCCGCTGCGATAGTGCTTGCTCTGACCAATGAATATCGCAAGAGAAAGGGGCTTGCATAATTCATACCTCCTTCTGATGAGGGAGGTGCCGCCAAAAGCTGTCGGAGGGAGAGCATTGCCAATGCAGATTGCCTCCCACAATTCAAGACTTGCGGATCGCGGAGACCGAACCGAATGGGGTGTATTTCGGTCCATCGCCGTTCTCCGCGAAAGCAAAACACAGTAAAGAAGGAAAACAAGAAAGAAGGGTTTCTCTCATGAAGATGAGAAAGCTATTCGCCGGCATCGCAGCGGCAGCCACGCTCTTCGGTGGCCTGGCCATGGGTGCCGCCACGGCCAACGCTGTGGATGTGGACGGCAATAACGTGGTGACGAGCAATGCCACGTTTAAGTTCACCGCTGATGATGCGAGCCAGTGGACCGGTCGCACTATCAAGTACTACAAGCTGGCCGATTACGTGCAGTATGATGCCAACTCCGCTGATGCTGCCGCTGCACAGTATGGTGTACAGACTGCGGCTGGCGCGAATCGTGAAGCCATCAAGACGGCTCTTGACAAGGCCGTCGAAGGTGTAACCCCCGCGCTGACCATACCGGCTGATACCGCAACTGATCTCATGGCATGGGCTTTGCAGCAAGGTGCTCTCGATAAGGAAACGGCCAAGCCGTGGGTTGGATCGACTCGTAGGTTTGCACAGTCGTTAAGCAATAACGCATCGGTGACTGGCGATACAGCGCATCTGCAGGAGGCAAGTCTTACAGGCACTGGTGCCGAGCGTACGGTTTCCCTGCCTGCTGGTGTTTACCTGTTCCTTGATACCGCAGCTATCACTGACACCACAATTACTGAAGGACAGAATGGCAACATTCAACAGGGCGACGAGAACGGGGACAAGGGCGGCAAAGTTGTTACCCAGTCCGCTCCGATTGTGGTTGCCTCCGGTACCGTTGCGGATGGTGCCATCACCGATCCGCTCAAGGACACCACCAATCCAACGAACAATGCCGATGGCGATAACATCGTTGCGCTGAAGAACCATGTTGCCCCAGTCGCCAAGACCGTGAACGATAATGACAAGACAGTTTCTACTGGCCAGGCCGTCACCTACACGCTTACAAGTGAGCTGCCGGCCGTTACCACTGGTTTTGACAACTACAAGTTCGCCCTTACTGATACGCCCGGCACTGGCCAAACCGTTGACTTGAGCAAGGACTTTACCGTAAAGGTTGGTGGAACAGAACTTCAAGCATACGATTCGACAACTAATCCAACCGGCTATGAATTGACGTTCAACGCACAGGTTGAACAAACGGAGCAGGCCGCCAAGAAGTTCGATGGCAATGGATCCAAAGCTTTTATCATCGATTTCAGCAAGTATGTGAACGCGAAGAAGACTATTGAGCCTCTCGCTGACACTGCTCGTGCCATTGAAGTGACTTACAAGGCCACTATTAACGAGGATGCCAGGACGAACCACTCGGTGCCAAATACTGTTGAGGTGAACGACAATAACTCCAAGGCCGAAGATAAGACCAAGCTCACGCTTGGTAAGTTCGCTTTTACCAAGACTGATGCTCAGGGCAACGCGCTGCAAGACGCGGAGTTCACCATCACCGCCGCTGAAGATGACGCCAGCAACGATAAGGATGACAATCCTACTGTTCCGGCAGATGCGGATAAGGTTGCAACTTCTAATGCCGACGGTGTGGTTACTTTCGACGGTCTTGCCGATGGTGTGTATGAAGTGACCGAGACTAATGTGCCTGATGGCTTCCTCGGCCATGTCAACTCTGGTAGCCCAACTGTTGCCGCGAAGTTCAAGGTCACTATCAAGGGCGGCAAAGCCACTAAGTTCCAAGGCGCTGATCTCTTTGGCCTTGCTCCGAGTCTCGATAGCCCGACCTCGGATAGCAACAATAAGACTGATTACAAGGTGAAGAACGTCAAGAACATTACCGAGTTGCCGAAGACCGGTGCTGCAGGCATTGCTCTGTTCTTTGTCATTGCCGCGCTCCTCGCAGGGGCCGGCGTGACGGTCTACATCAAGTCCCGTGCCACTAAGCGCGCTCTCCATGCGTAATTAATGAAGTGGCAATGAGCTACTGAGGGAGACGAATTCCATTTCGCCTCCCTCATAGCAGGACCTGCTCGCCGGGGCGCTGGCTTGCTGCAGTATGCGGCATTGGGGCCGGTGGTTTGCGCCACGCTACTGCATTTTGAGTGTTTTTGCATTTGCGTCCCACTCGCCATATCGGCACCGTCGCAGCCTAGCTTTCAAGAATGGCTTGTTTCCGCGGTTTTGTGATTTTGGTGGCACAAGAGTCGCGTATAACGAGTGGGATGGAACTGCAGAATTGTCGTTTTTGCGGTTCCATCCCGCGGTTGAGTGTCACACGACCGCAGAAAGCCAGTTTTTCGCAGTTGCGTGGCACGCTGGCTCACTCATGCGGTGCAAAATCTATTACGAGTCGCGCTGTGAGGGTGCATTCGGATGAATCCTCACGAAAAGGGCCCGGCTGCGAGGTGCTGCGGCCGGGCCCTTTGAGAGAAGGAGAGAGAAGAAGAAAGGGGTTCAGTTATGGTTATGGGGCTTGCCCTGCAGCCGTGCGATTGTTGCGGACTTTCGCGCGACCGTTAGGGTGTGTGCCTCGCTGGCTTGCCGGGCTTCGGCTGCAATCCTTTCGGATTGCTTCCGGGGCTTTGCTTGCCGGTAGTTCTTATATAAGCGCCCGAACCTGAGCGGCTCGATGCGTTTGCCTCAAAACCGCGGGGCAATCACCTGAAAAAACCATGGGAGCATGCCGGCTTAGCGGTTATGGACGGGGTGTCTGAACCGTGCCCTGCGGCTGGGTGGACGCCGCAGGGTATGTTGCGGCGTTTGGAGCTGCGTAGCCTGGGGCGGGCGCACTTGGTGCTGCAGCGGTTTGAAACTGCGTCTGAGCAGCCTGGGCGCGCGCTGCTGCCTGCTTTTGAGCGGCTTCCTGCGCCTCTTCCTCCTCAGCCTTCTTCTTGTTGTAGTAGTACTGCGCCAGCGTGATTGCTACGATGATGACGATCCAAATCAGGATTCCGCCAATGTCGTCGGAGAGAAATCCAAGAATCAACAGAAGAACACACAATCCGAGAGTGAGGGGCATCAGTTTTTTGGTGCGGCGAAACTTGCCGCGGTAATTCATTGCCCAGTAGTTGAACGAGTGATCTTTTTTGCCGGCCATCATGGCCTCCTTGCTGGTGGTGATGCGCCGATTGCAACCTCCACGGCGTACCACCATTTTATGCCGTATTGCCTAATAACGGTAAGGTGCCAGACGGTCCGGTTTATTGAATTCATGCAGCATTCATGTTATGTACCAGATATTTGCGGTTACCTGCGGCACTGCCCCTGGTTTGCGTTGCGCCATGCGTCCGCATGATGGGTGTGCGGCCATATGGCAAAGCGTGCGCTCCTTATAATCGTGCCGCTTACGTAGAATAAAGCGCAAAACGTGGGGCAACGGCGGCATCGCAAATGTATCCGTAGCTCGAAGTGCAGCTGAAGAGAAGAATGAAGGACAACAGTGGCTCTCATCGTGCAGAAGTACGGCGGCTCGTCGGTCGCCGATACCGATTCGATCAAGCGTGTGGCCAAGCGCGTTGTTGAGACGGAGAAAAAGGGCAACAAGGTGGCCGTGGTGGTCTCCGCCATGGGTGATACCACCGACGACCTCATCGATCAGGCCTTGAGCATTGATTCCAACCCGCCGGAGCGCGAGATGGATATGCTCATGACTGCCGGTGAACGCATCTCCATGAGCCTGCTCGCCATGGCCATTCACGCCGAAGGTAGCCGCGCCCATTCGTTCACCGGTCAGCAGGCCGGTTTCTTCACCGACGCCCGTTACGGTGCGGCGCATATCAAGGCCGTCAAGCCGGACCGTGTGAAGAACGCGCTTTCGCTGGGGGACATCGCCATTGTGGCCGGCTTCCAGGGCATCAACGCCAAGGGCGACGCCACCACGCTCGGTCGCGGCGGTTCGGACACTTCCGCCGTGGCGCTCGCCGTGGCGCTCGGCGCTGATATCTGCGAGATCTACACCGATGTGGACGGTATCTTCACCGCTGATCCGCGCATCGTGCCTGCCGCCCGTCGCATTCCGGTGATTGATTACGATTCCATCCTCGAGATGGCGTCCTGCGGCTCCAAGGTGCTTGCGCTGCGTTGCGTGGAATACGCCCAGCGATTCAATATGCCGCTGCATGTGCGCTCCTCGTTCTCGCATCGCCCGGGCACGCTGGTGGTGCCGGAAGGTGTGGATCCGCGCACGCTGCCGAACATCGACTAAGTAGCCTAAGCGGTCGGCGCAATCAAGACATCAGAAAACGTACAACTTCCAACAAGACAAGGTAAGACATGACTGAAGAAGAAGCGAAATCCATGGGCGACCTGTTCCCCGACCTTGGCCCTGAAGCCCCGGTGATTTCCGGTATCGCCCACGACCGTTCCGAAGCGCTCGCCACCGTGCGAGGCGTGCCGAACGAGCCGGGCATGGCCGCCAAGGTGTTCACCGAGCTCGCCACCGCCGGCGTGAACGTGGACATGATCGTGCAGGCCGGCGCATCCGTGGGCACGGCCGACATATCCTTCACCGTCCCGGAGGCTGCGGTCAAGCAGGTGCAGGATACGCTGCTCGACAAGCAGGAGGAGCTGGGCTACCACTCCTTCGACATCAACACTAATGTGGGCAAGGTGGCCGTGGTGGGTGTCGGCATGAAGACCCACTCCGGCCTGGCCGCCAAGTTCTTCCGCGCCTTGAGCGACAAGGGCATCAACGTGCTGATGATCTCCACTTCCGAGATCCGCATCGCCGCTCTGGTGCCGCTCGACCAGCTCAACGAAGCCGTCAAGGCGCTGCACACCGCCTACGGCCTCGACGCCAAGCAGATCGAAGCCGTAGTGTACGGCGGCACTGGCCGCTGAGCTGCATCATTCGCGTTATTGCATGAGAAAGCCCTCCATATGGAGGGCTTTCTTCTTTACAAGGGGTAGATTCGATCCGCTCCGGAGGTCTATCTGCTTTACAAGGGGTACATCCCCAAGTAGACCTGCCCCGAAATGGCGTAATGGCGTTGGGGGGATGCCGTTTCTACCTGCGGTTTCGCTCTAGAAGTACCCCTCGTAAAGCAGATAGATGTTCCTGAGGCCGCAAATCTACCCCTCGCAAGCGAGATAGCCCTGCCGTACCGTATAATCCGGCAAAAGCAACGGGCTATCTCGCATTGGCTCGAGGTTGCGCCCCTGCAGCGCTACTTCTTCGTGATGTAGCCCAAGGCCTTGAGCATCTCGGCGCATTCCAGAGCGCCGCCGGCGGCACCGCGCAGGGTGTTGTGCGCCAGGCCGACGAACTTCCAATCGAAGATGGAGTCCTCACGCAGACGGCCGATGGAGACGCCCATACCGCCTTCGTAATCCACGTCCAGCTTGACCTGCGGGCGGTCATCCTCGGTGAGGTACTGGATGAAGTGCTTCGGCGCGTGCGGCAGACCAAGCTCGGCGGCCTGGGAGGTGTAGTTCACCAAGCGATCGATGAGCTCTTCCTTGGTGGCCTTCTTGCCGAAGTTCAGGAACACGGTGGCGGTGTGGCCGTTGAGCACAGGCACGCGAATGCACTGCGAGGTGATCTTCAGCGGGCCGTCGAACGGCACGATCTCGCCGCGTTCGGCGTCCACATGGCCGAACACCTTGAGTGGTTCCTTCTCGCTCTTGGCTTCCTCGCCGGAGATGAACGGAATGATGTTGCCCACCATTTCCGGCCAATCCTTGAACGTCTTGCCGGCGCCGGAAATGGCCTGATATGTGCTCACCACCACCTCATGCGGCTCAAATTCCTTCCATGCGGCCAACGCCGGGGTGTAGGCCTGAATCGAGCAGTTCGGCTTGACGGCGATGAAGCCGCGCGTGGTGCCGAGGCGCTTGCGCTGGTGCTCGATCACCGCGAAGTGCTCCGGGTTGATCTCCGGCACCACCATCGGCACGTCCGGCGTCCAGCGGTGTGCGCTGTTGTTGGACACCACCGGGGTTTCGGTCTTGGCGTAGCGCTCTTCGATCGCGCGAATCTGGTCCTTCGGCATGTTTACCGCGGAGAACATGAAATCCACGCCGCCGGCCACGGCTTCGGCGTCATCGCCGTCCACGACCACCATGTGCTTGGCGTATTCGGGCATCGGCGTCTCCATCTTCCAACGGTCGCCCACGGCCTCCTCATACGTCTTGCCGGCGCTATGCGCGGAAGCGGCGAGCGTGACCACCTCAAACCACGGGTGATTCTCCAGCAACGTGACGAAACGCTGGCCCACCATACCGGTGGCGCCAAGAATGCCGACCTTCAATTTTTCGGACATGATTACCTTCTGGGTCCAAGGAACACGATTCGCTCGGCCGCGCACAACCACGGTCGAATACGGGTCAATATTGTACGGAATACGCGCCGCCTCAGCGCGTGGTTTCCCATATGATGACGGCAGCCGGATCGCGCCTGAGCGTCATGCAGCGCCTGTGCCGCCACGTTGCTAGGCTGGAGGCATGTCTATTGCATCAGTAGAGGCGCAAAAACAGCTTGATCGTATCGTGGCCCTTGGCTACCCGGATGTGGCGGATATGTCCGCCGCCGCATTCCGCGCGCTGGCTCGCCCGCTTATCGGCGCGCTCGAGCATTCCGATTTGGGCTCGAACATTCTTCTGGTGCCTACCCGCGAGCTGGTTTCGCCGGAATCGCTGATCGCCCGAACCTCCATCAACCGCATGGCCGGCTTCACCACGATGCCGCCGCGCGATATCGCCAGCTTCCTGCCCATCAGCGGTTTCACGCCGCCCGAAGGCCCGTTCTACTTGGTGGTCGATCCGCACACCGGCACCTGCTACATCAACCGCGAGCCGGATGTAGCCCGCAAACTGTTGGATTCCGACGACCGTCTGCCACTCACGCTCGAGGAAGGACTGGCCATCGCGACCCAGCACCCGGAATGGCTGATGGTCAAAAACGGCTTCAACCTGCTCGGCTCCCGCTCTGCTGACGGCCGCGTGCCAAGCATCTGGATGAGCCAGAATGCGCCTCGTCTCGGTGCCGTCTGGCCGAACTCCCGCCACACCTGGCTCGGCAATGCCTACTGCGCCGCCCGCCGCGGCGTGAGCCTCTTCCGCTGAGCGCGTGAGCGTTTGCGTTTCCGGCAGTGAAACGCCCTGTGCCGGTCCTGTGAATGGCCGGGCGCAAACCACTGCGCGCTCGTACACTGAGGAACCATGACAAGCTTGCGATTCCGTGCGGACGGCAGCTTCCGCGTGCTGCAAATGGCCGATGTGCAAGACGGCCCTGATGTGCAACCAGACACCATCCGTCTCATTCGCGAGGCGGTCCGCGAAGCCGACCCCGATCTGGTGGTGTTCACCGGCGACCAGATTCGCGGCTATGACCCCGCCTACATCGATACGTTCCTGCGCCGCCGTGGCGAGGAGCCCGGCGCCCGCGTGCGCGCGGTCACCGAAGTCGAAGCCAGACTGCGTGGCATCAAACGCCGCAATAGCCCAACTGCCTCACCCGCCGAAGCGCAGGCCGCCCTCGACGAGCTGATGGACCAGACCCGTGACAAGGTCCGCCGCACCTTCGCCGGATTCCTGGGGCCGATTATCGAGGCCGGCGTGCCGTTCGCCGCCACCTACGGCAATCATGATTTCCAATGCGGCATCCTGGCCGATGAGCAGGATGACATCTACCGCGAATTCCCCGGCTGTCTCAATCCGGCCGGCAGCCTCGAACCCGGCACGTTCGCGCTGCCCATCGAAGCCTCTGATGGCTCCGGCCGCGTGGCCATGTCCGTCATGATGGTGAACTCCGGTGATTATGCAGCCGATGCTGATACGGCCGGCGAGCGCGAAAACGATGCGCAATACCCCGCGTATGTGGTCAATTCCCGCGGCCTCGACCTGGCTGATTCCGATGGCTATGGTACCCCCACGCCGGAAGCGCTCGAATGGCTGGGCTCGGTGCAGGATGAACTCGGCGCTCGCAATGGCGACGGCAAACCGGTGCCGGCCATCGCCTTCCAGCACATCCCGCCGCAGGAGTTCTACGACTGCCTGAAGGAAGTGCCCGCTTGGACGCCGAACGCTGTGGAGGGCGCACGCACGCACGAAGGCCACTGCTATGGACTGAACCACGAAGTCTGCCGTCCGGGCTCCAGGCTCGGCGAGGCCATCGGCTGCGCGGACGAAAACGTGGGTGAGATCGCCGCGATGAACGCGGCAGGCGGCTACTTCGCGCTGTTCTGCGGCCATGACCACAAAAACGCGTTCGTGGGCCATGTGCACGGCCTTGACTTGGGCTACGCGCCCACATGCGGCTTCGAATGCTACGGCCCCAAGTCCCGCTACCGCGGCATCCGCCTGTTCGAATTCCACGAAAGCGATCCGGCCGGATACGTGACCCGTATGCTCACCTGGGGCGATTTGGTGGGCCGCTACTCCAGCAACGAGGTGCGCGTCTGGTTCGAAGACCATTGCGTGACCGGAGCGGTCAGCATGCGCAACGAATTGCGCCGCCCACAGGTGTTTGCCGTGCTCGCCGGAGCGATGAGCCTCGGCTTTTTGGCGATGGTGCGCTCACTGATCAGCGGCAAACGCTGATCAGTGCGACGATGTGCCGCATTACTGCTGGATATATGGGATAAACGCCGATGCTTTGGCGGACTCGTCATACAGCAGCACATTGGAGCTCGATGCGCCCGCTGCCTCAGTTGCGAAATTGATGGACAATCCTTCTTGCGCAACGGTGCCTGATGCCATTGAAGGGAACGGAGTATTCGCCGGATACCAGTGCCATGTGCCGCACGGCATAATGCCGATGCTATCGGTGTACTGGTATTCGTTGCCATCCCATCCGAATGAGGATGCATCGCATTCCATGTCATACCCATTGGCCTCGTTCGCCTTAATGGACGAGAACTTGCCATGGAACGGATACGAGACACGTGGCGCGGTGGCCATCGGGCCGCTGCTACTGGCATCTGCTTCGTTGACTTCACCGGTAAAAGTGCCATCATCCTTGACTGTCAGGCCCACCCATTGCGAGCCCTCGCCAGTGGAGAAGAACCGATATTGATTGGCTACTTGTTTGAATAGCGAAGTATCGACTTTAGAAGAAGAGTCAGTTTTTTCGGAGGCTTTGGACCCTGACGCATTCGCATCCGCGCCCACATCGGCATCGGGTAGATTCTGCCAGTCCGGTTCGGAGGACTCCACCAGATAGTAGGCGTTCTCGTCGCTCGGGGCGGGCTTCATCTTGACCACATCGGATGCGCTGCCGTTGTATCCATCGAACGGTACGAACGGATTGGCTGTTCCGGGAGCGTATGGAGCTGTGGTGGTCTTGTATTGCGAAGGGTCGCGCCGCAGGATAAACGGGCGGCTCGTATCCGCAGTCTTCTTCTTGGCTGCGGCCGTCAAGGCATCCTTATCAAAATATCCTTTGCTCTCCAGGCCCTTCAGATCGGAGCCTGTGGGCACCACCAAGAACAAATCCTGCATGCGGTATTCGCCGCTGGTTGGTAGAGGCGTAGCGCTTACAGCACTGAGAGAATACTTCGTACCATCGGACCAGTAACTCGTCATGCTGTCGTATGGCATCAGCTCGAATGCGCCGTAGTTCTGTTCCACCAGGTAGTCGGCCTTGGAGCTGCCGCAGAATGGCTGTTGGATGGAATCGCAGGCAATCAGCAGATTGTCGAAGGACGAACTGTCGTCGCCATTGCTGGTGGCGCCGTCTTCCACCAGACGCTGATTGTCGATAGTGATGCATTCGCCTGCATTGGTGCACCAACGTCCGTCGGCTGCGCTGGTGCTGCCGGCAAGAGGAACGTCGGTCATGTTGTCCAACGAATACCCTGTTGTATTGGGGTCGGTGAACGCATCCTTGGTCTGGGAGGCATCGATGCCTTGATAGAGCACCACATCCTCGCCGGCGCTCAGCTCAGAGCCAGGCTCCGGTAAAGCGCCTGAAACCTTACCTACATATGCCTGAGAGGAAAAATGCTTCTTCACCGTCACATTATGCCCTTGGGACTCCAGCTGGGATTTCACTTCATCCACGCTTTTGCCCATCACGTCAAGTGGCAGCGCATTGTCATCTGCCTTTGCGGCCACGCCGACGTAAATGCCAGCATCCTTGGCGTCTTTGGCGACCGCCTGACCGGCTTCCGGCGATGTGGCCACTACGGAACCTTCAGGATTCTTCTTGGTGTCGGCAACATAGACCTTCTTGTAATGCACGGGCACGTTCATGCCGGCCAACGTCTGCGTTACCTTTTGCGCCTGCTGGCCCAATGTATTCTTGGGCACGCCGGGACCCGCGGATTCGCGGATCACCACTGTCTGTCCTGCTTTCACGCGTTCGCCGGCTTGCGCGCCTTGATAGCCGAGGAAAGCGCCTGCCTCCTTACCTGAGAATACTCGCGCGGTCTTCGTGGCAAGACCCTTTTTCTCTAGTGCTGCGGTCACATCTTTGGCCTTGACCGCCGACTTCTTCTTGCCTGATACATCGGCGACCTCCTGCGCGATTGAGCTGGCATCCGGGAGCGTCTTGCCTCCCCATACCTCCATGCGATAGGTTACGAACAATGCGACTCCGGCAACGATAAGAGCGGCAAGCGCCGCCGTGAGCATGATAATGAGGCGCTTGTTCGTCCGCGGTTGTACGGCCTCTGTCGTTGCGCCTGGCATCGGGTCCGCAAGCATTGGATCAGAGGGTTGTGCGGCGGCCAGTTGGGTACCGCATGAGGCACAGAACTTACTGTCTGCAGCATTCGAGGCATGGCATTTGGGGCAAATCATGGGCGTGGCTTCCTTACATCGCACTTACATCGAGGATTGGTTGCGGCGATAACGTTGCTTCGCAGCCCAACTGTAGTCTTGCCACGGAGCAAAGGATGTTCCCGAATGTCCATGGTGATGGCGCATGCAGGCATTGTTGCGCCCCGGAACGATGCAAGTCTGGAGAATCCGCCACAATACGGCGATTTTGCCGGATGTTGCCCTAGCCGGCTTGTAGGATGTTTCGTGCACATTAACAAATCCGCGAAGCTCTTGACAAATCAGAAGAGCAGGCTTCGCGTAACCATAAGAAAAGGAGGAACGATGGGTCAGGATCAATCATCCGTTTTTGATCTCGCAGCGGTTGCCGCAGCGTCCAATGGGGGGAATAATGACCCGCTGCTGCCTCCGGCACGATTCATCGGCGATCCGCAGAAGCCCAGCCGCATGCCCTACACCAAGTACGTGGCGTACGACAAGCAGGTCCCGTTTGATTACCCGGAGCGCACGTGGCCGGGTAAGCGACTGCAGCGCGCGCCGCGCTGGTGCTCGGTCGACCTTCGCGACGGTAACCAGGCCCTCGTGAACCCGATGGATTCCGAGCGCAAGCTGCGCTTCTGGAATCTTCTGGTCTCCATGGGATTCAAGGAGATCGAGGTGGGCTTCCCATCCGCTTCCGAAACCGACTTCGACTTCATCCGCATGCTCATCGAGCGTGAGCTGATTCCGGATGACGTGACCATCGTGGTGCTGACCCAGTGCCGCGAGCACCTGATTCGCCGCACCTACGAGGCCTTGAAGGGCGCCAAGCGTGCCATCGTGCACTTCTACAACTCTGTCTCCGTGCTGCAGCGCGAAGTGGTGTTCCGCAAGAACAAGGAAGAGATCAAGAAGCTCGCCACCGATGCCGCCGAACTGTGCAAGGACCTCGAATCCGAGGCCAAGGGCATCGACCTGTACTACGAGTACTCGCCGGAATCCTTCACCGGCACCGAGCCGGAGTACGCCGTCGAGGTGTGCAACGCCGTGATCGGCGTGATCAAGCCCACCCCCGAGCATCCGATGATTATCAACCTGCCGGCCACCGTGGAAATGACCACGCCGAACGTGTTCGCCGATGAAGTGGAATATGTCTCCACCCACCTCGACGATCGCGATGCCGTGGTGCTCTCCCTGCATCCGCACAACGACGAGGGCATGGGCGTGGCCGCCACCGAGCTGGCCGTGCTCGCCGGCGCCGACCGTGTGGAAGGCTGCCTGTTGGGCAACGGCGAACGCACGGGCAACGTCGACCTGGTGACGTTGGGCCTCAACATGCTCACCCAGGGCCTCGACCCGCAGCTCGACCTCTCCAACGTGCCGGAAATCCGCAAGACCGTCGAGTACTGCAACCAGATTAAGATTTCCGAACGCCACCCGTATGCCGGCAACTTCGTGTTCACCGCCTTCTCCGGCTCCCACCAGGACGCCATCAAGAAGGGCCTCGAAGCCCGTCAGGTGGCCGCCGAGCGCGCCGGTGCCGATCTCGACAACTTCGTGTGGCTGGTCCCGTACCTGCCGATCGACCCGAAGGATATCGGCCGCACCTACGAGGCCATCATCCGCGTCAACTCCCAGTCCGGCAAGGGCGGCATGGCCTACCTGTTGAAGACCAACCACAACCTCGACCTGCCGAAGCGCCTGCAGGTGGAGTTCGACAAGATCGTGCAGAAGTACGCGGACGACACCAAGAAGGAGGTCAAGGACGAGGATATCTGGCGTCTGTTCAAGGACGAGTATCTGCCGGTCGAGCAGTCCGGCATGACCGCCGCCGGCGTGGTGGTCGGCGACACCCACGACGCCTCCCTGGCTCCGTGGGGCCGCCTGAAGCTCCTCAAGGTGTCCATCAGCTCCGGCGAGGACGGTTCCGACACCGTGCTCAAGGCCCGTCTGCTCGACCGCGGCGTGAACGTGGGCGTGGATGAGCCGGTGGAGCGCGAGGTCTCCGGCATGGGCAACGGCCCGATCGCCGCCTTCCTCAACGCCATCTCCAACTTCGGCGTGGACGCCTCCATCATGGACTACGTGGAGCATACGATGTCCGTGGGCACCAACGCCATGGCAGCC
Organism: Bifidobacterium cebidarum; assembly: GCF_009193305.1. Classification (GTDB taxonomy): domain Bacteria; phylum Actinomycetota; class Actinomycetes; order Actinomycetales; family Bifidobacteriaceae; genus Bifidobacterium; species Bifidobacterium cebidarum. The sequence continues at coordinate 232,796 of NZ_WBVS01000002.1, forward strand.
TCCTACGTGGAATGCCAGGTTGGCGAGGCCGACGACGCGCAGATCGTCTGGGGCGTGGGCATCGATTCGTCCATCACCACCAGCGCGCTGAAGGCCATCATCTCCGCCATCAACCGCTCCCGTCGCACTCGTTGAGCAGGCGCTGAGCGCTCGCTCAGCAAGCAAAGCAGCATAGCGCATAACAATTGAGGCTCCCTTCCAACGAGGGGAGCCTCAATTCGTTTGCTTAGCTATCTACTGCTGTGATGATTGCGCGGAGCTGCCGCCGTTGCCATTCCCAGCGTTATCGCCACTGGAAGAAGTGTCTCCAGCATTGCCGGGGTCGGCACTGCCGCCTGACCCATTCTGTTCATTCGAGCCATTGCCGCCGGAATCTCCAGAGTTGCCGCCGCCGCTCGTATTGCCTGGATAGTTCGGGCACTGAGTGGAATAACTCGGGTTGGCGAGGCACTGCTGGGCGAACTTCTGTGCTTCGGTTTGATTGCTGTCGGTCTTGCCGGAATCGTTATTATTCGAAGCATTATCCGAGTTGGATTGATTATCCGTCGAGGACTTGGACGACGAACCGGAACCCAAGCCCCAGGTACCGTCCGGGCCGCCGATCTTCCCGGTATCTTTCGCCGTGGTGAATTGCTCGGCCGTCGTGCCCTTCAATGCCTGGGACATGTATTCGGTAAACAAGTGCGAAGGATAACCGGTGGAAGTAACGCCGTAGCCGCCGAACGCAGGCACCACCTGTGGATTGCCGTCGGCATCCGGGTTCCAGATAGCCCACACGTTGAGCAGACTTGGCGTATAGCCCACGAAGGAGGCTGCCAGCTCATCGTTGGCGGTGCCGGATTTGCCGGCCACCTGACGGCCTCCGAGAGCGGCGGACACGCCTGCCGCCGTACCGGTGGTGGTGGTGCCCTGCATGGCCTTCTGCACGAGGGCACAGTCGTTGGCGTCAAATACCTGTTTGTTCTCGCTGGGGGCTTTGTACAGGTTCTTGCCATTGGAATCAAGAACCTGAGACACCATGTGCAGCGTGTTCTTCACGCCGTTGTTCGCGATGGTCGAGTGACCCTGCGCCAAGTCCCATACGGTGAGCGCGTTGATACCGAGCACGTTGTATGGCGAGGTCTCGTCGATGTCGCCGGTGATGCCGGCCTCGTGCGCGATCTTGGCCGTGCGCTGCGGCGTCAGGTGTTCGTTGACGTTCATGAACACCGTATTCACCGAATTGGCGGTGGCCTGGTAGAGGTTGATCGTGCCCCAATTGACGTTCAGTGCGTTGTTCACTTCCGCGCTGATGCCGGAGAAGTGCTGGTGCGAGTTGCCGTTGAACTTCGTGTCGAAGCTCACGCCCTCCTGTGCCGCGCCGAGCAATGCGAACGGTTTCATGGTCGAGCCGGGTTCGAATACGGCCTGATTCGCGTTGTTCAGTGGTTTGGTGAGGTAATCGGAGCCGGCGTAAATCGAGACCACGGCACCGGTTTTCTGCTCCACCGCTATGCCGCCCACCTGCAGGGTGTCCGGCATGCCGTCAACGCGTGTATCGCCCACGGTCTGCATTACGTCTTGCTTGGCCTTGTCGATGGTGGTGACGATTTTGTAGCCGCCGGTATCCAGATCTTCCTTGGTGAACGCCTTGGAATTCACCAGCTCCTGCCTCACCATGGTGAGCAGATAGCCGTTCGGGCCCTGATACTCATTCTGCTGGGCCACCGCAGCGGTTTGGGGGAAGGACGCCTCCTGATGCTCTTTGGCGGTGATGTAGCCGTCTTCCTGCATGATGTTCAGCACGCGCTTGAAGCGCTGCTGGGCGATCTTCGGATTGTCCGCCGGGTCCCATGTGGAAGGTGCGGGGATGATGCCGGCGATCATCGCGGCCTCGGAAAGCGTCAGATCCTTGGCGTCCTTATTGAAATATGCCTTGGCGGCGGCTTGAATGCCGTAGGAATTGCGGCCCAGATAAATCGTATTCATGTAATTGCACAGCACTTCCTCCTTGGATTCGGTCTGTGCGATTTTCAGGGCCAGAATCGCCTCGCGCGCCTTGCCGGAGTACGTGGTGGTTTCGCCCAGATAATAGCGCTCGGCGTATTGCTGGGTAATGGTGGAGCCACCTTGGCGTGTGCCGGTGGTCACATTGTTGAGGAATGCGCGTGCGATGCCCTTGAGGTCGATGCCTTTATCCGTATAGAACGTGCGGTTTTCGGATGCCACGATTGCATTGCCCACATAGTCCGGCAGATCGGTGCAGGAGATGATTTCGCGGTTCTGCTCGGCGTATGAGCCGATGGCCGTGGTGCCGTCCGAATAGTAGACGGTGGTTTTCTCGGCTAGTGCGAACTTTTCCGGCTGTGGCACTTCGGTGGTGGAATACAGGTATGCGAATACGCCGATGCCGGCGAGGGTCCCCAGGACGAACAATCCTAAGAAGATGCGCAGGATCCACTTGAGTACGCGGTGCCTGCCGTTGCCGCCGTTCTTTTTGTGATTGCGGCGGTGGCTGGTGCTGTGGGTGCCATGTGCGTTGCGGCTGGCGTTGCGTGCGTCACGACGGGTGCCGGTGCGACTGCTGGCGCGACCGCCGCTGCGGCGGCCTGATGCCGTTGCCGCCGATGAGTATACGCCTTCCTGAGCGGCTTGTCCGGTCTTACTTTGCGCGGTGCGCGGCTTGCGAATAGCTGGGCCATTGCTGTCGGCGCGTGCGCGACGTTGATATGAAGCCATGCATGCCACCGTAACCACGGGGGTTGAACATCAGGCTCGGTTTGGCTTGATTTCAGTGTTAGGAGCAGAGTATTTACGCCGAATCCTTACAAATATGGTGCGCTATGGGCGGACTCTGGACGGCTGCTGAATACTTGCTGGGGCAGTGCGACTTGCGCTGGTCCACCCATGTCCTTACACTGTACAAAGCCTCCACGCGGCGCTATGTCACCCAACTCCCCCAGGGCAGGAATGCAGCAAGGGTAAGTGGCCTCTTGCGGGTGCGTGGGGGTTTTCTGTTTTGATTGTTGTTCGCGTTTGTGCGGATTTGGCCCCGAGCGCGAAGTCTTGCGTCATACTGTCCGGGGCGCGGCCGTAGAGTCATGGGTATGAATGACGCACAGCATCCTGTAATCCGCGATCCACACGCGCCTGCAAACATGGTAGGTTCCATGGATTTTGCAACTCAACGCGCGGTCCATGATCCTTTGGCGGCTTTAGGCTCAGTGCCCGGCGAAAAGCGTGCGACCGAGCCTGCCGTCGATTTCGACCGCGGTCTCAGCCATGATCTTGACCGCGGTCTGGCCCGCCTCGACCCGCTGACTGTGCGTCCTCGCATCTCCAGCCGTGTGCTGTGCGCGGTGTTCGGCCTGCTGATGATTGCCGCCGCATTCGGCGTCTGGTGGCTGTGCGTACACACCGAAAACGGCCAGTCGTACGACGAAATCGTCTGGAAGCAGTTGCCGGACAATCTACCGGGCTGGATCGCCGGCATAATGAATATGGTGGCCCAGTCATGGCTGGTCATTGCCGTGAGCTGCGCGCTGGGCGCCATCGGGGTGGCTACGGCCGTGATCCGCCGCCGTTGGTGGCTGGTGGGCCAGATCGCGGTGCTCGCCGCATTGTGCTGGGCCTCGACCTTGCTCAAAGGCGTGCTGCCGCGTCCGTTCATCATCCAAACCGACTCGCCGGTGGTCAACTCCGCACCTTCCGGTCATACTGTGCTGGCCACCGCTGCCGCCGTAGTGCTGCTGATTGCCGTGCCGCGCGCGGCACGTGCGCTCGCAGCCGTAGTGGGCGGCACCTGGGCGGTGTTGGTCGGCGTATCCGTGATGGTGGGGCAGTGGCATCGCACATCTGATGTGCTGATGTCAATTCTGCTGGTTGTCGGTCTGACGCTGATTATGCTGGCCTTCACACGCACCTCCGGCATGGATGATCCCGGTCGTCGTGTTTCTTCGGTAAGCGTGCAGATTGTCGGCAGTGTGCTGATCACCGGCGGCCTGCTGCTGATGCTCTACAGCGCATACGTGATCTGGCAGGTGCTGCCGGGGCTGAACATCATCGCCAGCTGGGCTGTGCAGGGCTCGATCGTCAGCTCGGTGGTGGGCATTATCGGTGTCACCGCGCTCGCGTTCGGCCTGCTGCTGGCATTGCGGCACATCACTGCAGCGCCACTGAGCCGCCTGGGATTGATCGGTGCGCCGCCTGCGCCGCCGGCGCAAGGTGCAGCGCCGCGTGGCGCGCGGTAAGCTGCGTCACGTGCGTCACGCATGCTGCGGAACGCGGAGTTTGACCGGCTTTTCATCCACTGTTCAGCCGCCAACCGGCCGCCAATTTGGCAGTTGCACACCATTCATGAGTATTATGACGCCAGAAACACCGTGAGTTTCGAGGAAATAATAAGGAGTAGGGCATGGCTACCAAGCTCGTGATCGTGGAGTCCCCGACAAAGGCCCACAAGATCGGTGACTACCTCGGCAAGGGGTACACCGTCATGGCATCGGTGGGCCATATTCGTGACCTTGCACAGCCGAGCCAGGTTCCCGCGGCGGACAAGGCCAAGTTCGGCAAGTTCGGCGTGGACGTGAACGACGGCTTCAAGCCCTACTACATCGTCGATGGCGATAAGAAGCGCACGGTGAGCGAGCTGAAGTCGGCTTTGAAGAACGCCGACGAACTCTACCTCGCCACTGATGAGGATCGCGAAGGCGAGGCCATCGCATGGCATTTGGTGCAGACCCTGAAGCCCAAGGTGCCGGTCAAGCGCATGGTGTTCCACGAGATCACGAAGAACGCCATCAACGATTCGCTGACCAAAACCCGTGATGTGGACGGGCACATGGTGGATGCGCAGGAGACGCGTCGCATCCTCGACCGCCTCTACGGTTACGAGCTCTCCCCGGTGCTGTGGCGCAAGGTGGGCCCGGGCCTTTCCGCAGGCCGCGTGCAGTCGGTGGCCACGCGTCTGATTGTGGAGCGTGAGCGTGAGCGCATGGCGTTCAAGCGTGCGCCGTACTGGGATATCGTGGCCACGCTTGCAGCGCCTGATGCGCAGGGCGAGGCCGCGGAATTCTGCGCTCGCATGATCTCGCTTGGCGGCAAGCGGCTTGCCGGTTCCAAGGATTTCGGTGCTGATGGCCAGCTGACTCCTGATGGTTTCAAGGCCAATGTTCGACAGCTGGATGAGGCCTCGGCGGGGGCTGTGGCTCAGGTTTTGCGCACTGCCGACTTCACGGTGATGTCGATGGAGACCAAGCCGTATCGCCGCCGCCCGCAGCCGCCGTTCACCACCTCCACGCTGCAGCAGACCGCCGGCAATCGCCTCGGTATGGGCGCCCGTGCGGTGATGCGCGCGGCCCAGAGCCTATATGAAAACGGCTACATCACCTATATGCGAACCGATTCGGTGACCCTGTCTCAGGAAGCCATCGCAGCCGCTCGCAATGCGGTGAGCTACCACTTTGGCGAAGCTTTCCTCTCGCCTGAGCCTAAGCAGTATGCCACCAAGACCGCAGGTGCACAGGAGGCTCACGAATGCATTCGCCCGGCTGGCTCCCGCTTCCATGACCCGGACGAACTGGCATCCAAGCTGCCGGTCGATCAGCTGCGACTCTACACGTTGATCTGGCAGCGCACGCTTGCCTGCCAGATGGCCGATGCCACCGGTTCCACCGCAACCGTGCGCCTGTCCGCTTCGGCTGGCGCCGAGGAAGGCGAGGCGGTATTCCAGGCATCCGGCACGGTGATTGAATTCCCGGGCTTCATGAAGGCGACGGGCGAGGGCCGCAAGAAGGCCGCTGCTGGCGCTGGTGCCTCGGCTGAGTCTGCAGCCAAAGCCAAGGGCGACGCCTCCGAATCGAATACTTCCCTGCCACCGATGACCGTGGGCCAGCAAGTCGAGGCCACCAGCGTCGAGCCGGATGGCCACGAAACCCAGCCGCCGGCCCGATACACCGAGGCCACGCTGGTCAAGACCTTGGAAGCCAAGGAAATCGGCCGCCCGTCCACGTACGCCAGCATCATTTCCACGATTATGGACCGTGGCTATGTGTACGAGCGTGGTCGTGCGTTGATTCCAAGCTGGTTGGCGTTCTCCGTGGTCAAGCTTCTGGAGCAGAACTTCCCGAAGCTGGTGGATTACCAGTTCACCGCCGAAATGGAAAACGGATTGGATCGCATCGCCCATGGCGAGGAAACCGGTCGCGATTGGCTGACCCGCTTCTACTTCGGTTCAGGCGAGGGCGCTGCGCGTAACGCCGACGAAGCCCATGAGGGCCTGCAGCAGCAGGTGGCGCAGCTCGGCGAAATCGATGCGCGAGCCATCAACACCATCGATATCGGTGATGGCATGCATGTGCGCGTCGGCCGCTACGGCCCGTACCTGGAAGATATGGAGCACGTGGATGCTGAAGGCAATCCGAAGCGTGCCTCCTTGCCGGATACCATCGCCCCGGATGAGCTGACCGTAGCTGTGGCCCATGATCTGATCGACAATCACTCCGGCGGCCCGCGTGAGCTCGGCACTGACCCGGCTACCGGCGGTACGGTGGAAGTGCGCAACGGCCGATTCGGTCCGTACGTGGCGTTGGTGCTGCCCGCTCCGGAAGGAGCCAAGGAGGCGCCGCGCCCGAAGATGGCATCGCTGTTCAAGACGATGAGCCCGGAATCGCTGTCTTTGGAAGATGCGCTGCGTTTGCTGAGCCTGCCGCGTGAAGTCGGCAAATATGAGGAGACCAATGCCGAAACCGGCGAAGTCTCCGAATACACGGTCGCCGCCAATAACGGTCGTTACGGCCCATACCTGACCCGAACCGGTGCGGACGGCAAGTCCGAGACGCGTTCCCTGGCTTCCGAAGACGAGATCTTCACTGTGGACTTGGCCAAGGCCAAGGAGCTGTTCTCCCAGCCGAAATACGGCCGTGGACGCGGGCGTGGCGCTGCCAAACCGCCGTTGCGCGAGCTCGGTGCTGATCCGGCAACCGGCAAAAACGTGACCATCAAGGATGGCCGTTTCGGCGCGTACATCACTGATGGCGAGACGAACCGCACGGTGCCTCGTCAATACACGCCGGAGACCATTACCCCGGATGATGCGTTCCGTCTGTTGGCGGAAAAGCGCGCCGCCGGTCCATCCACGCGTGGTCGTGGACGTGGCGGTCGTGGCGCTGCGGGCAAGGGCAAGAGCACGAAGGGCTCCGCCAAGACCGCGCCCAAGGTGAGCGCGGTTGAAGCCAAACGGGCCGAACGCCGTGCCGAGGTGAAGAAACTGGCCGCAAAAGGCTGGGCCAATACGCGTATCGCGGAGAAGCTCGGTTCCACCGCCGCCACCGTGAAGGCCGACATCGATTGGCTCACCGCCAACGAGGGCTTCACCCGCCCGCCGGTCGTGGCCGCCAAGCCGAAGAAGAAATAGCCGATGCGTTCCTTGGCGGATATACCTGTTGTGAGATGTTTTGCCTGATATCTCGCTTACAAGGGGTACATTCCGGCTGTTGTAGATATCTATCTGCTTTACGAGGGGTACATGATACTCGTTTCTGCGGCTATCGACGTTGGAATTGCAGCATGTGTATTCGCGTTATATCAAAGTCAGTACCCCTTGCAAAGCAGATAGATAATTTGAATGCATGATATGTACCCCTTGCACGCGAGATAGCTGAAAGACGGAGCGCATTGTGCGGCAATTCGGTAGTTGCCGCTAAGGTCGGAGGCATGACCGGTCTGTTTATTTCGTTTGAAGGCGTTGACGGCGTGGGCAAAACCACGCAGGCTGAGCGCTTGCGTGCATACCTGGAGGCTCATGACCGCACGGTTGTGGTGACTCGAGAGCCAGGCGGCACTGCGCTTGGCCGGGCGATTCGCCAGATGCTGCTGCACGGCGTTGACGGTGGTGCGGCCGATATTGCTCCTCGTGCCGAAGCGTTGCTGTTCGCCGCCGACCGTGCGCAGCACGTAGCCGAAACGATTCGCCCGGCACTGGAACGCGGCGAAGTGGTGATTACAGACCGTTACCTCGACTCCTCGCTGGCTTATCAAGCCGGTGGCCGTGAACTTACACCGCAGGAAATCAGAAACTTAAGCATGTGGGCCACGAACGATCTGCTGCCCGCGCGCACCTATTTGCTGGATATGGATCCGGCGCTTTCTCACAATCGTCTCCAGCATGCGGAAGACCGCATGGAGTCGGCAGGCGATGACTTCCAATCCCGCACACGTCAGGCATTCCTTGACTTGGCCGCCGCCGAGCCCAAGCGCTTCCGCGTGATCGACGCCAACCGATCCATCGAGCAGGTGTGGTCCGCCATCGAAACGGATATCGCCACATTGCTACAGTAATTGGTGTAGTGGAAACAGCGCTGGCAACGGGGACGGGGGAGATGCGATGAGCGTATGGGATTCGTTGGTCGGGCAGAAGCCCGTTGTGGATATGTTGAGCCGTATCGCGCAAGGCGAGCCCAGACAGGTCACGCAATCATGGCTGATTTGCGGCCCTCCAGGCTCAGGCCGCTCCAACATGGCTCGCGCGTTCGCGGCAGCGCTGGAAAGCCCGGACCATGGTATGAGCGCCGAGCCGACACGCGTCACACAGCAGGTGCTCGCCGGCACGCACCCAGACGTCACCGTACTCACCACCAATAAGGTGACCATCGGCATTGATCAGGTGCGCGACATCATCGCCACGTCCGAACAGATGCCGGCCACCGCACCGTGGCGCGTCATCATTATCGAAGACGTCGATCGTATGCTCGAGCGCACCACCAACGTGTTGCTCAAGGAAATCGAGGAACCGGCCGAACGTTGCATCTGGTTGCTGTGTGCGCCCAGTGCGCAGGATGTGCTGCCGACTATCCGCTCGCGTTGTCGCGTGGTGAATCTCGCCGTGCCATCCGCAGCGGCCGTGGCTGATTTCTTAGTCGCCAATACTGGCGCTGAGCCGAAAATCGCGCAACGAGCCGCCCGCCTTTCCGAAGGACACATCGGCATCGCACGTCTCTACGCCACGAACGAGCGCGTTATGTCCGACCGCGACGAGCTGATTGTCGGTGTACTGAATCTTGCCCGCGCTTCGGATGCGGTGCTGCTGGCCGGCAATCTGATTGATAATGCCAAAGGCCAGGCCGAGGCGGACGCCAACGAGTGGTCCGACAAGCAGGAAAAAGAATTCCGCCGCATCAACGGCTTGGCGGAGGGGGGGCGCATCCCCCCGAAATTGCGTGGCGCGTTCAATCAGGTGGCCAAGAAGGATGACATCAAGCGATTCACCACCCGCCGCACCCGCGACGTGCTCGATCGCGCGCTGAATTCCGTAGCCTCCATCTACCGCGATGTGGCCGTGCTGCAGAACAATGCCGAGGATTCGGTGGGCCTCATCAACCTCGAGAACCGCACGGCCATCACCGAGCTTTCGGTGCGATTAAATCGCGCCGGTGCCGTGGAGCGCCTCGACGAAGTGGCCCATGCCCGCAAGCGTCTGGCTGGCAATGGCAACCCCCTGCTCACCTTTGAGGCCCTCTTCTGTGCCCTGATCCCGTAGGCGGTTGGTGATCTTGCCTCCTTCTGACGAGGGAGGTGGCATCGCAAAGCGATGACGGAGGGAGGGAAAACGCCAATGCACGTGTGCCTGCTCGTCCATTTCCGCCCCTGATTGTCCGCTTGCTGAAACGGTTTTGACCTCGGGGGGGGGGTATTGTTGCGGCTTAGGAGTGTAGCCGACGTGGCTACACACTATGAGGGAGATATCCATGAAGAAGATGGGCAAAGTTGTTGCCGTCCTCGCCGGTCTGAGCATGATGCTCGCCGGCGCTGGCACGGCATATGCCGATGATGCCGCCGACACTGATGCCACGCCGCAGACGACGCAGTCGCAGCAGGCCACTGCCGATGCGCAGGCTCAGGCCGATGCTGCTCAGGCGCAGGCCGAGCAGAACGATCAGGCCACTAAGGATGCCGACAAGACCCCGGCTCCGGCCACTGCTGATAAGCAGCAGGCCAAGAAGGCCACCAAGCAGGCCGCCCCGAAAGCTCAGGCCAAGGCTGCAGCCGCCGGCCCGGCCATCAGCGTTGTCGCGGCTCCGACTACCCCGTTGATGTACGGTGCGGATTACTCTAACGTTGACGAGTCCGCCGCATTCAAGGTGACGATGACCGGTCTGACTCCGGGCCAGCCGTACGGCGTGCTGACCAGCATGAATTACGGTGATTTGCCGGCACTCGGTGCTTCAGCTAATGCGTATAACTACAACGCTCCGGTATTCACTGCTTCCGCAGCAACCCAGACGGTGGACGTGTTTTATCGCGGTCTTCAGAAGCCTTCGTCGACGGTAACGTTCGCTCTTCTCTCGGGCGATACGATTAGCGGCAGCGGCGACTACACCTCTCTGAGCGGCACTGTGGTGAGCATCTCTGGCGGTGTGCAGGCGACGGTTGTCGACCTGAGCGGGAAGACCCCAGTGACTCTTGACAGCCAGTCTGTGGAGGATGTCGGTGTACACACGGCTGGTCTCAAGGCCCATTACACCGTCGATCCGTCGCTGATTAACGAAGTGACCAAGATTTGCTACTCCACCACGCTGGTTCGCATCTACACCGTGAGCGGCAAGTTCACTGAAAACTGGCAAGTTGGCTGGGGTCCCCGTTCTACTTGGGACTGCGTGACCAACGCCATTTCGGATGAGGATGATACAACCGGTGATACTTACAAGGTGAGCAACATCGTGGCTCCGTACACCTCTACCCAAACCGTGATGGGCCAGTGGTTCAGCCGTGGTCACACGGACGAGGCCGAGGACCAGCCTAACAAGACCCTGCCTGCTTCTGGTGACATTGAGACTGTGATTCCTGGTCTGCTGGCAAACACCAAGTATGGCAACTGGGGCTTCACCGGCACTCCGGCTGATATGGAGTTGGTGTACAACACCGCGAAGACTGAAACCACTGTCAAGGATCCAGTTTCCATGATCTACTCCGGCATCGTGCTGACCTTCAAGGATGGATCCCAGTTTGTTCCAAACTCGTACGAATCAGATAAGGCTATGCAGGATTTGCCGCAGGACTTCACCACCAAGGCCGCTGCCAACGGTCCGGTTGCTTCTGATCAGCTGACCGATGCCAACAAGAATGGTGTCGAGGGTTCTAACAACGGCAAGGCCACTGCCGGCTCCACCTACCGCATGTACGTGGACAGCCTCAAGGAAACCGCCGCTTGCAAGGCTTCCATCGCCTCCGGCCAGTACTGCTACTGGACCGGTTACATCTACTCCACGCCGAAGCAGCTGAACTCCGCAGACGGCAAGGCTTCCGCAGTCCGTGTGGACAAGGATGGCAAGGCCTACGTCGAGTACCAGATTCCGTCCGATACCGTGAACGGCGACCACAAGATCGCCCTGTACGACAACGACGGCAACCTCCTCGGCTGGACCCCGGTGACCGTTGCCGCAGGCCAGAACAATAACAATCAGGGCAACAACAACCAGAACAACAACCAGAACAACGGTGGATCTAACAACCAGAACACCACCAAGCCGACTGACACCAAGAAGCCGGCTGGCACCACCAACAAGAACGACGCTGCCAACAAGAGCCAGCAGAAGCTGAGCAACACCGGCAGCAGCGTGCTGGTGATTGCATTCGCCGCAGTCGCTCTGCTGGTCGCCGGTGCCAGCGTGGTGATTTACCGCCGCCGCCAGGCCTGATGCTCGGCGAGGCCTATCGCCAATAATCACGAGGGTTTCTTCCGTTTGGAAGAGACCCTCGTTTGATATGCGCCGAAGTACTAGCCATAACGAAAGGATGCGAAGCTGTTATCGCAGCAGATTTGGCGGTAACATGCCCCGCGATACACTGGAGCGTATGAAGATTTCCGCTGATTTCACGGTGGTGCCTGACGATTTCGCCAAGGCAGCCGCGCCCGAATATCGGGCTGGCGGCGTCCCCGTCATCTCTTTCCCGTTCTACGTGGACGAGGTGAACCCGGAAGCCCGCTATCTGCATTGGACGTTCACTGATCCCGATTCCATTCCGGTCTGCGGCTTCGAATGGATTCACTGGACCGTGGCCAACCTGCCCATCGACGCATTGATGTTCGATTTCAATGATTCGCATGCGCTGGCCATTCCGCCGGACTTCTCTCGCCAGATGCCGGCCATGATTCCTGAAGCCGTGCAGGGCCGCAACTCCTCCGCCTCCAAGTTCGTGGGGCGGGATAACGACCCGGCCGTGATCATGCGGTACAACGGCCCGCAGCCGCCGGACAAGGACCACGACTACTACCTGCATGTCTGGGCCACCAAGGAACCGCTGCCCGGCCTGAATCAGGGATTCTGGATGAATGAGCTGCTGCACAAGCTGCGCGAATGCGGCGAGAACCCCGATCAGGGCGGCATGTTCGTCACCGGCAAGGCGTGATTCAGCAACACAAGAAAGGACACATAGGCAATATGGCCTGCACCACCATTCTGGTAGGCAAGGATGCGAGCTACGACGGCTCCACCATCATCGCGCGTAACGAGGATTCCGCAAACGGCGAATTCAACCCGAAGCGCTTCATCGTTGTGAAGCCCGAGGAGCAGCCGCGCGAATACAAGTCGGTCATCTCCCATCTGACCATCAATCTGCCGGACAATCCGCTGCAGTACACCGCAGTACCGAACGCCGACCTCAAGGAAGGCATTTGGGGCGAAGCTGGCGTGAACGAGGCGAACGTGGCCATGAGCGCCACCGAAACCCTGACCACCAACGAGCGCGTGCTCGGTGCCGATCCGTTCGTGGAATACACCCCGGCCAAGGGCGATGAGCCCGAAGTGGCCGGCGGCATCGGCGAAGAGGACTTCCTGACCATCGTGCTGCCGTACATCAAGACCGCGCGCGAAGGCGTGCAGCGTCTCGGCGCACTGCTCGAGGAATACGGTACCTACGAGATGAACGGCGTCGCTTTCTCCGACGTCAACGAGATTTGGTGGCTGGAAACCGTGGGCGGCCATCACTGGATTGCCAAGCGCGTGCCGGACGAGGCCTACGTGACCATGCCGAACCAGCTGGGCATTGACGAATTCGACCTTGCCGACGCGCTCGGCGATCAGGAAGATCACATGTGCTCCGCCGATCTGGCTGAGTTCATCGAAGCCAACCACCTGGATCTGGCCGTGGAGAACACCACGCCGTTCAACCCGCGTGACGCCTTCGGCTCCCACTCCGACTCCGACCACGTCTACAACACCCCGCGCGCATGGTCCATGCAGCGTTTCCTCAACCCATACGACGAGGTCTGGGATGGTCCGGACGCCGATCACAAGCCGGAATCCAACGACATTCCGTGGGCTCGCCAGCCTGAGCGCAAGGTGACCATCGAAGACGTGAAGTACGTGCTGAGCTCCCACTACCAGGGCACTCCGTTCGACCCGTACGGACAGCTGGGCGACGAGCGCACTCGCCACATGTACCGTCCAATCGGCATCAACCGCCAGAGCCAGCTCGCCGTGATGCAGATTCGCCCGTACCGCCCGCAGGCTTCCCGCGCGGTGCAGTGGATGGCCTACGGTTCCAACCCGTTCAACACGCTGGTGCCGTTCTTCCCGAACGTGGACACCACGCCCGCCTACCTCGAAGACACCACCACCCGCGTGACCTCCGAGAACTTCTACTGGGCCAATCGCATCATCGCCGCCCTGTGCGACGGTGCGTTCCGCTCCACCGCCAACGCTGTTGAGCGTTACCAGGAGAAGACCGGCGCGATGGGTCACCGTCTGGTGGCTGCCACCGATGAGCAGGTAGCTCGCCTGGGCCTGACCGCCGCCGAGGAAGCCGCACAGTCGGCCGCCGAAGAGGAGTTCGAGGCCGATAACGTGGACGGCGACGTGCAGCCGATGACTCCGGACGAGATCATCGAAGCCACCCGTAACGCTGAGGTGCGCGGCATCTTGGCCGCCGCCAACCAGACCATGGCTGACCAGCTCAAGGAAGAAACCGAGAAGCTGCTCGACTCCGTGCTCTACACCCGTAGCATGGAGATGAAGAACGGCTTCCACATGTCCGATTTTTAATCCGAACAGATCCGAATAGATCCGAATAGAAAGGCCTGCAATGACCACTATTGAAGACTTCACCAGCCAGTACGGCCTGGTCAAGAAGATCGACGCCTTCGGCTACATGAAGTACCTGGCCGAAAACCCGGACGCCCCGCGCAAGCACGGCAAGGTGGTGCTCGTCACCGCCGATACGCCGCTCAAGGCCTCCCGTGGCGAGGGCAAGACCACCACCACCATCGCTCTGATCGACGCCCTGAACAAGCGCGGCATCGACGCAACCGCAGTGCTGCGCCAGCCAAGCATGGGCATCACCGCGGCCGGTTCCAAGGGCGGCGCCTCCGGTGGCGGCAAGGCCTCCCTGACCCACCCGGAGCTCATCGACTGGGGCCTGTGCGGTGAGATGGGCGCTATCGAAGCCGCCCAGAACCTGCTCGTCTCCTTCGCTGAGAAGGCCGTGGACGAAGGCAAACTGGATGATATTCTCGTGCCTCGCGTCTCCGAAGTGCCGAGCCGCTCCCTGCGCTCCATCGCCGTGGACTACGGCAAGGGCAACGTCAAGGAGAAGATGGTGCTGACCCCGACCTGCGAGCTCATGCAGATCGTGGTGCTCTCCCGCTCCATGGACGAGATCGCCGATCGCGTCTCCAAGATGATTGCCGGCACCAAGGACGGCAAGGTCGTGACCTTCGGCGAATTCGTGGACCTGTGGCGCATCACCGGTATTCTGGCCGACGCCGTCAAGCCGGCCCTGACCGAGACCGTGAACGGCTCCCCGGTGTACGTGCACGGCGGCCCGTTCGCCAACGTGTCCATCGGCATCCCGACCCTGATCGCCGTGGAAATGGCTTGCGCCCTGCACGATGTGGTGATCGTCGAAGCTGGCTACGGCACCGACGCTGGTGCTCAGAAGTGGCTGGACATCGCATGCCGCGAATACGGTGCCCAGTGGCCGTCCGCCGCCATCGTAGTGACCCGCGCCTCCACCTGGCGTGATGACGAAGAACTCGCATGGCGCTACCCGTTCCACGTGGACCGTCTCGAGAAGCTCGACATTCCGGCATTCCCGCTCATCAACCTGTGGGAAGGCGAGGACGATCAGATTCCTGAACTGCGTGAAACCGCGGCCAAGCTGGAGTTCCGCGACCCGATCATCGGCAACCTGTACCGCGATGGCGGCGATGGCCTCGCCGACCAGATCGACGCGTTCGTGGACGTGCTGACCAACGGCTCCATGCCGCCGGCCCAGCACAGCCACAAGGGCATGCCGATCATCGACAACGCCAAGTGGGTCGCCGAGAACGCCTACGGTGTTCCGGCCGAACGCGTGCTGCTCAAGGACGGTTTCCTGGATTCGCTGGCCGAAGCCAACAAGCTGTGCCAATCCGCCGGCATTTCGCTGGACGACCTCGCCTTCGTGGCCGTGAAGTCCCCGGCCACCATGACCGACAACGATCGTGCCCCCGAAGAGGAGCGCACCGTGACTCTGAAGAAGGTCGAAGTGCACGCCGGCGCCGGCCTGGCCCACGTCAACCTGACCACGAGCCTGACCACCCCGATGCCGAAGATCGTCTGATTTTGCCTCAGAAATGAGATAACTCGGTTACGAGGGGTAGATTTCGGCATTCCGAAACATCTATCTCGCTTACGAGGGGTACTTCAATGAGAAAACCCGGAGTACGACCATTGCGATTGCAACGGTTGTACTCCGGGTTTCTTGTATTTGGCACCCCTTGTAAAGCAGATAGATGTCTCGCTGGTGCGTGATCAACCCCTTACAAAGCGGAAAGCTCAGTGGACTTTCCGTAGGCGATGCGAGCAGCTGTGCTGCGAGGGGAATGGTGGCAACTAGAAGTTGCCGCCATTCCAGCCCCAGTCGGTGGTGGCGGTGTATCGGATGTATGTGCGGTCTTCCGGAATGCCCAGCGTGGAGTTCAGTGCGGCCATAATGGACTCGGTCAGCTTCTCCCAGGAGGAGCTCGGCACGGAGCGTCCGAACACGTTGACCTCGACGTAAGCGGCCGGCTTGGCATCGGAGCCGCCGAAGTAGATTGGCATGTTGTCTTCGAACGGGCACATCAGCCAGCCTTCGGACTTGCCGGGCACGGCGGTGATGGCCTTGCCGTAAGCGGCCTTCAGCGCCTCGCGCTGCTCAGGGGTGGTGGACACGGACACATGAGTGTGAATAACGGGCATAATTCCTCCTTGGCTCCTTGATTCGGTTCACTTTCAGTCTAGTCTCCGCAACTGGCTGTGCAGCGGACCGGAGCAAATGCGGAGATTATTCGCCGGAACAGCCGAAATGCCCCCTAACGGTCAGCCCGATAGTGTTGAATACCCACTGTGAGAAAACTGATTGCACAGCTTATGAAGTTCGGCATTGTGGGTGTCATCGCCTTCGTCATTGATTGGGGTATCCTGAACCTCCTGGTCGGCGTATTCCATATGCACAATGTGATTGCCGCCACCATATCCTTCATCATCTCGCTGATCTTCAACTACCTGGCGAGCATGAAGTTCGTGTTCAAGCATCGCGACGATATGGCCCGTTGGATGGAAATCGTGATCTTCGTGGCCGGTGCAGTCGTTGGCCTGTTCATGAATGACGCGATTATTTGGATCTCCACCTACGGCATGAACCGCGACGCCTTCGTCTCGCAGCACGCCGAGTATCTGTTGCGCACGAACATCGGCAAGCTGGTGGCCACCGCCGTGGTGATGGTGTGGAACTTCCTCATCCGTAAGTGGCTGCTGGACGATACGCACACCAACGCGATGAACCGTTTAAAGTCCAAGGACAATCGCCTCACCGCCGAGGAACTCGAAGCCAAGTGGCTCAGCAGCTTCTCCCATAAGCTGGGCGTCTGGTCCATCGAACACACGCCTAAGGGTTGGCCGAAATAATGGCCATAGATTGTGGGACGCAATTGCAATAGCGAGCATTATACAGTTGGGTCCCACATTATTGTAGTTGCGTCCCGTTTTCTATTGCGGTAAAACCTTGGAATTCCGCCATTTCTTATTTGTTGAGGCTAAGCATCGAGTGGGATGCAACTGCAATAATGGCTTTTGCGCGGTTGCATCCCACACGATGAGCATGCCTTTAGCCTAGCCTTTCTCACACCGTGACTTCAGTGAGTGTGGGCTGCTCGGTGGAACCCTTGATCTGCTTGAAGCCCACCAGCGCAATCACCAGCGAGGCGATGGCCAAGGTGGTGACCACCATAAAGCCGCCATGCGAGCCCAGACGATCGATGAACTGGCCGGCGATGGCCGAACCGGCGGAGGAGCCGATGGAGTTCATCGCACCCATCCACGCCATGCCCTCGGTCAAGCGGGACGGCGGCACCAGGTGCAGCATCAGCTGGTTGCCATTGATCCAGGTCGGTGCCTGACATACGCCAATCAGCAGGTAGATGATCATGATCACCCACAGGTGCTTCGCGAACATGAACGTGCCAATGCCGAGGTTCACCACGGCCAGGCAGAAGTAGAAGCGCTTCCACAGCGGAATAGCCCAGTTCTTCGCGCCATACACCAGCGCGCCCATCAGCGAGCTGATGGAGAAGCAGGCGAACACAAAGCCGGTGTACTGCTTCATATTCGACTCGGTGGCAAATGCGATGATCGAAATGCCGGCGGCCGATTGGAATGCGCCCAGGCCGAACCAAGTCACACATACGGCGATCAGACCCGGCCCCCAGATGGAAGCCTTCTTGCCGCTGCGGGCATCCGCCACAGCCTCAGCGATGGCCTTCTGAATCTGAGCCTCGTCGGTGACGCCTTCGCGCTCCAAGCGGTGACGGGTCTCCTCGGCGGCGGTCTCTGCCTTCAGCGCCTCGGCTCGAGCGGCCTCGCGCTCGCGGTATTCCTTGCGGGTGATGCCCTCGGCGCGGGCCAAGGCGGACTGCGACGGCGGCTCAGTGGTCAGTTCGGTCAGGAACATCAGCGCACCCACCACCACGCAAACGCCGGTGAACGAGAACGCCAGGAGACCGGAAATCACGGCCAGCGTGGAGGCCAGCGGGTTGCCGACCACCCACATGCACTCATCGAGCACGCCGCATAGGGAGAGCGCGCGATTCGTACGCTCGTGATCGCCCTTCAAAATCTTGGTCCAGCGTGCGCGGCTCATCGCGCCCCACGGCGGGATCGCGGCGAGGAACGGCGTTAGGCAATACAGCACCCATTCCGGCGCGCGGTTGGTGATGGACGTGGTCAGCGCGATGGCGGCCACAATCCACACGACGATGGTCGGAATCGAGACCTGGCGCTGCCCGAACTTATCCGTGAGCTTGCCGAGCAGCGGCGTGGCCACGGCCAGCGCAATCGCCTGAATGGCGGTGAGCATGCCGGCCAGCGAATAGTTGCCGTAATAATGCTGCACGGAAATGGTGATGGTCATGCCCACCATCGGGAACGGCATGCAGGC
Source organism: Bifidobacterium cebidarum (assembly GCF_009193305.1). Classification (GTDB taxonomy): domain Bacteria; phylum Actinomycetota; class Actinomycetes; order Actinomycetales; family Bifidobacteriaceae; genus Bifidobacterium; species Bifidobacterium cebidarum. The sequence continues at coordinate 251,228 of NZ_WBVS01000002.1, forward strand.
GATTACGCCGCCGATGGAGTAGCGGGCGGTATGCGGAATGCGCAGTAGCTCGGCATACCCGCCAAAAACCTTATGGGTGACGTCCTTGATGGCGGCCGTGACGGTGTTCGTATTGGACATAACAGCACTACGCTCCTTTCCGCTCCCGATTGGATGTCCCTCACCGCCCGTGGCGTTGGGTGGCGAAGCCCTCATCGAATGATGTGTTTGTCCATGGTCGCGCAAAGTTTGCGTGGATTGTACGTGGCTTGCACGATATGACTGCGGCCCCTTGCCGCGCCATTCGTGGACCGAACCCCAGCCCGCATATTTGCGTCACGGCTACTCTATGCGGTGACCTCGATTGACACGCGGTAATTTACGATAGTTGTTCATCAACTTCACCTGTTCTACAGCTGAGGCGCTGCGCCAGCGTGCTGTGTCGGGTGCCGCTTCACTAAGATTGATGCTGATTTGTGATTATGGGCAATTGTTCGCAAAGGAGAGCCGCCGATGACCGCCACCACCATCCACTTCGTTCGCCATGGCAAGGTCTACAACCCCGATCATCTGCTTTACGAGCGTCTGCCTGACTTCCATCTGTCCGAGGTCGGCCGCCGCATGGCTCAGGCCACGGCACAATATCTGGCGAATAATCCGCAAACCAATACAATCGCCGCCGTCTACTCCTCGCCGCTCGACCGCACGCGCGAAACCGCGGGCGCGATTCTCGAGGCGCTCAATAATGTGCGCGAGACCCGTGGCGAAAAGCCGCTTGAGCTCACCACCGACGAGCGCGTGATCGAAGCCGGTAACGAATTCCGCGGCAAACGCATCGGCCACGGCGAGGGCGCATTGTGGAGGAACGGCAACTGGAAGCTGGTGCTGAACCTCTACAAGCCCAGCTGGGGTGAATCCTACCAGCACATCGCCGCTCGCATGGATGCGTTCGCGCGCGAAAAGGTGGCCCAGCACCCTGGCCAGCAGATCGTGGTGGTCAGCCACGAGTCGCCAATCTGGTCGTACCGCCATTATCTGGAGACCGGGCACCCGGAGCACTGGATGTTCCTGCGCCACACTGCGCTCGCATCAGTGACCTCGGTGACTTATGACAACGAAACCGGCCGTGTGATGTCCATCACGTATGTGGATCCGGCGGCCTCTGTGCAATAGCGGCACCATTACAATCGGTTGGTAGACGCAAAGGAGCATGATATGACCGTTGAATTGAACCCAGACGCAATCGACCGCGTGGCACAGCTGCCGACGGTGCGCGAAGCCGCGGAAACCGGGGCGAAGCTGATTGCACTCTGGCCGCTGACCGAAGCCATGCACATGGACAACGACGTCAAATATGGCGAAAACCTGCAGGTTCGTGTCACGCGTGCGTTCGCCCGCATTCTAACCGGCGAGGATGTGACGGTGCCGGACGCCGAGTTCGTCTATGAGGGTGCCGATGTGATTCCGGGCCGTCCGCAGGAGATCGTCGATGCGCTGCTCGACGCCAATGATGCCTACGAGACGATGGGGGAGTACGCGCAGTCCGGCGATGCGTCGCTGATTCATGCCGCCGCCGAGGCGCTTGGCGTGCAATGGCCGGAGGCTACCGACGCGGCTGTGAGGCAGACGGTTGCCTCGGTGGAGGCCGAGGTCGCCAAGGTAAAGAGTGATGCCGCGGCTGATGGGCTGGGCGGTTCCGCCGCCGATGTGGCCTCCCGGTTCACCCTGGCGCTCGCCGTGTGTGATGCGCTACTGGGCAGCGTAGCGGCCGGTGCAGGCGCTGCTGGTGAGCGCGAGGTGGCGAAGCAGTCGCTGCCGGTGCTGTTGTACGTCAACGAGCTGCGTGAGCAGTACGCGATTCCGCGTATTTTCCTGACCGATGAGCAGATCGTGGAGCTGATTGGTGTGCGTGCCAAGGCTGAGGCGTCGGGCGGCGATACGTTGGCCGCGACCGCGCGATTCGTGGCGCCGCTTGCCGCAGCCGAATGGAACAAGCATCATGACGACGTGCTCTGGGATCCGGCCGAGGCCAAGAAGAAGGCCAAGGAAGAGGACGAGAAGCGCAACAAGGAAGCCCTCGCCGCCAAGTTTGCGCACGTCAAGAACGACAACAAGGAAACCGTCGAACTGTAGTGTTGCTTTCCTCGAAATCATCGGGAACTTCGTGCCAAAGGCACACTGTGAGTCCGCCAGTGTGCCTTTTTCGCGAGAGTTAGGTCTATCTCGAGACAAGTAACGATATGGAAGGCCGTTCCCCCGGTCGTGCAAGCCCATGCATCATGCTATTGGCGTTCGCCCTGTCGAAACTCCAGAGGGGTGACGCCGAAACGCTTTTTGAAGGCGGCGCAGAAGGCGCTGGTGGAGGAGAAGCCGCATGAGGCGCAGACCTCCTTCAACGTGGCTTCGCCGGTCAAGAGCAGATATTTCGCCGCATGCATGCGCGCGTTGATGATATAGGTGTGCGGCGTGTACCCCGTGACCTGTTTGAACACGCGAATGTAATAGTATTCGCTCATCAATGCCATATCCGCGAGCTTGCGTAGCGGCAGCGGCTCGCTCAAATGCGTGGAAATATAGGAGAGCGTCTCCTCGATGGCATGCTGATTGTAGGGCGTGCCGGCTCGTTCGGCGTCTTCGCCGGCGGTCAGACATTCGGTCAGTATCTCCGTGATGGCCAGATTCATGCGCGCTTCGCTCATTTTGCGTTCTTCGGCGAATGTGTCGTAGATCATGCGGAAGCGGCTGATGGCGTAGGTGGCACGACTCAAGGTAATGACGTTGCCCAGCTCAGCGTGGATGGCTGCAAAATACTCATGAGCCAGGCGTCCGTCGAAATGCATCCACAACAGTGTGCAATCCGTCTCGGCCTGCGCCTGGTAGACGTTCGGATCATGGCAGTCGAGCAGCACCAGGTCGCCGGTCCGTGCCACCGAACGTCGCCCGTTCACGGTGAAAACGAACGTGCCGCTGTAGACCGCCATCAGAATGAAACTGTCGAACGAGCTGCGGTTGAGCCAATAGCCCTTGAGATAGCGGTACAGGCCGATGCGTGTGGGGTAGAGGAACATACGCCGGGCATTGCGGCTGGGCACATAGATGAAGTAATGCGAAACCGCCGCATCCACATGATGCTCAACCGGTGTCATGCCCCGCCCCTTTCCGCCGTCGTGCTGCAGTCACCATGGCCATGTCAAAAAATTGTTCTGATACTCATGAAAATTGTACTGCTGCAATCAGAGGCCATAATCATCTATAGGCAAGAAAACCTTGGTGTCGCAACGTTTTCTATGCAGGCAACTGATAATGCGGCAATTGTTAACTATGTTTCAATGGTAGTGAGCGATATCTGTGGATTGTCTATTGGCGAAGAAGTCAGTGGCAAGAGAACACGTACGAAGGGAATGCATCATGGCAATTGAGGATACCGAGCTGAAGGCAGTGGCCGATCTCTTCCAGCTGGAAGGTGACGTGCATAGCATCGAGCCATACGGCGACGGCCACATCAACGTGACCTACCTCGTCGTCACCAGCGAGCACCGTTACATCCTGCAGAAGATGAACGCCAGCGTCTTCCCGGACACCAAGGGCCTGATGCGCAACATCGAGCTCGTCACCAGCTTCCTCAGGGAACGCGGCCAGGAGACGCTCGACATCATCCCCACCAAGGATGGCCACACTTACGTAACGCGCGAATCCGGTGCATGGCGGGTGTACGCCTTCATCGAGAACACCAAGTCCTACAGCCTCGTGCCGAATGCGGACGTGTTCCGCGAGTCCGGCCGCGCATTCGGCGAATTCCAGCAGACGCTCGCCGAGTTCGACGCCTCCCAGCTCACTGAGCCGATCGCGCACTTCCACGACACCCCGCATCGCTTCGCCGACTTCAAGGCCGCGCTCGCCGAGGACAAGCTCGGCCGTGCCGCCACCTGCCAGCCGGAGATCGACTTCTTCCTGAAGCACGAAAGCCAGTACTCGGTGGTGATGGACGGCCTTGCCGATGGTTCGATTCCGCTGCGCGTAACCCACAACGACACCAAGCTCAACAACATTCTGATGGACGCCGAAACCGGCAAGGCCCGCGCCATCATCGACCTCGACACCATCATGCCGGGCTCCATGCTCTTCGACTTCGGCGACTCGATCCGTTTTGGCGCCTCCACCGCTCTCGAAGATGAGCAGGACCTCGACAAGGTGCACTTCAGCACCGAATACTTCCGCGCCTACACCGAAGGCTTTGTGGGTGCCGTGCGCGAAAGCGTCACGCCGCGTGAGGGCGAGCTGTTCGCATTCGCAGGCAACCTGCTCACGATGGAATGCGGAATGCGCTTCCTCGCCGATTATCTGGCCGGCGACACCTACTTCGCCACCAAGTACCCGGAGCACAACCTGGTCCGCGCCCGCACGCAGATCAAGCTGGTGCAGGAGATGGAAGCCAAGGCCGGCGAAATCCAGGCCATCGTGGCCGATGTGCTGGAAGGCGGTGCCCGCTGATGACCGCAACTGCTACCGCTGATTCTGTGGCGCTGGCCAAGGTGTACGCCTCCATTGACGCGCTGGTGGCATTCGCCGAGCGCAACCTTGGCTTGGATGAACGCGATGCCGACTGGACGCGCAACAACATCTTCGCCCTGTTCGGTCTCGACTCCTACGATGCGCCCGTTGCCTCGATCGCCTCGTCTCCCGCCGACGAAACAGCCGACGCCGAATCCGCCTACGCCTACCCGGACGCCCTGATCGCCGATTTCCGCGCCGTCGCCACTGAGGCCGGTCTCTTTGACCCCGACGAAGGCCCGGTCTACGCCGACATCATCATGGGCCTGCTCTCTGGCACGCCATCCTCCATCGAAGACAGCTTCGAGGAAGAGGAAGGCACGGACGGCGGCATGGAAGCCATGCACTGGTTCTACCGCTACTGCGTGGCCAACAACTACGTGAAGAAGGCCGTGCTCGACAAGAACCCGCGCTTCGACTCCCACGGCTTGGTGGTCACCATCAACCTGGCCAAGCCGGAATTCAAGAACATGAAGAAGGCCGCAGCCGGCAACGCGGTGGCCGGCGGCTACCCGAAGTGCACGATCTGCCATGAAAACGAAGGCTTCGCGGTCCGTAACAAGCGCACGCTGCGCACGATTCCGGTTACGCTCGGCGGCGAGCCGTGGTTCTGGCAGTTCTCCCCGTACGGCTACTTCCACCAGCATGGCATCTGCGTGAACATGGAGCACACGCCGATGCACGTGGATCGCGACACGTTCGGCCATCTGCTCGACTTCGTGGACCGCTTCCCGGGCTACTTCCTCGGCTGCAACGCCGCGCTGCCGCGCATCGGCGGCTCGGTGCTCGCCCACGACCACTATCAGGGTGGCGGCGAACTGCTGCCGATGCACAAGGCCGCAACGTGGGCCGCATTCGCAGTGCCCGGTTACCCGGACGCCACGGTTGAAATCCTGGACTGGCCCGGCACCGCAGTGCGCGTGGTCTCCAAGAACCGCGATTCGATCATCGAAGTCAGCGACAAGATTCGTTTGGCCTGGCAGCAGTATGACGATGCGGCCGCGAACATCGCTAGCCATGACGCTGACGGCAGCCGCCAGTCCGCGGTATCGCCGAGTGCGATCATCACCGACCGCGGCTACGAGATGAGCCTTATCTTCCGCAACAATGCGGTCAGCGAGGAATTCCCGGAGGGCATCTTCCATGCGCACCCCGAATTTTGGCCGATCAAGCAGGAGCCGGTTGGTCTGATCGAGGCACAGGGCCTGTTCATTCTGCCGGGCCGCCTGATCGGGCAGTTGGGCGTGATTGAGGACGCGCTCGCAGCCGGCGAGCCGTTGCCGGCATCGGTGAGCGGGTTCTCGCTGGAATGGGATGAGCTGAGCGCCGCACTGAACGGCAACCGTGACCGCGATGCGATTCATGCCGCCGTGCAGGATGAGCTCGGCAGCGTGTGCGAGCGGATTCTCGGCAACACCGCCGTATTCAAGACCAAGGAACAGACGCGCACGTTCCTCAAGGATCTTGGATTCATCGAATCCTGATCTGACCGAACGGCATCAGTGGACTTCATAAGCCTGGCTTCCTGTTCCTTCCTCGGGGGAGTCGGGCTTATGATATTGAGACTTTCTTATTAGGCAGTTTTCTTAGGAGGCAATATGAGCAACGGTTTTGCTCTTCGCAACCTGAACAACAGCCACGGCAGCGCTGCCGTGAGCGATTATGGCGCACACGTGCTGCGATGGCGTCCGGCTGGGCAGTCTGAAGACGTGGTGTGGAGCCCGTCTTCGGTGATTCTGACCGATAACAAGGCGATCGTCGGCGGTGTGCCGATCGTATTCCCGTGGTTCGGCCCGGGCTTCGCCGACGGTCATGGCCTCGGCAAGAAGCCGAATCATGGCTTTGGGCGTATCCGCACGTGGAAACTGGATGCCGAGTCATTCAGCCATGAATACGCGCATTACACGCTGGATTCCGCTGATTTGGAATCTGGCGATCTGCCGTGGCTCGAGCCGGCTCAGGTGGGCGAGGGCGCTCCGGTTCCGCAATTCCATGCCGATTTCGAAGTACACGCCACCGATACGCTGACCGTGACCTTCACCGTGGCCAACACCGGAACCGTGCCGTTCTCCTATGAGGCCGCCCTGCACACCTACTTCCATGTGAGCGATGTCGCGCAGGTTCGCCTCTCCGGATTGGGCGGTGCCAACTATGCCGACGCCACCGATGGATTCAAGCCCTGCGTGCAGTCCGACCCCGACGTGACCTTCAATGGCACTGTGGATCGCGTTTACGAGTCCGATGGCACCCTCGAACTACACGATGCCGGTCTGCAGCGCACGATTCGCATCGCGAAGTCTGGCTCCGCGCAAACCGTGGTGTGGAACCCCGGCAAGCCCTACGGTACGTTCGTCAACGACGAAACGGCCGGCGAATGGCGCGAATTCATCTGCGCCGAGGCTGCCAATTGCCGCGAGCATGCGGTGGTGTTGACTCCCGGTGAATCCCATGCACTCTCCCAGAGCTTGAGCGTGGCATGACGATTTGATGCTCTGCTATAGAAAATCCCCGCCCGAGGTATGCCGAGCGGGGATTTTCTATGCTATGGGGCTACTGCGAAGCTACCGCATCACTGGCCTTGCCAGGGCTTCTGAGTGTTGGCGTCACCACTGCTGTCAGCGGATGAACCAGCAGCAGAGGTCGGGGCCTCAGGAGCGCCGTAAGCGGGAGCTTCAGGAGCGGATGGCGTCGTCTGCCCGTACGCCGGTGCGGGCGGAACCGGCTGTTGCCATGCCGGCGTTGCCGCTTCAGAAGTCGGCACTCCGGGGGCGGGCACAGCGCCATTGAATCCAGGTGCGGGCGGAACCGGAGCGTTCGGGGCTGCAGCGCCGTACGGTGCGTCATAAGGGCTGCCGTACGGGGAGGCGGGAACATCGGTAGCCGAGGTAGGGGCATAACCGGCGGGTGCAGGGTTCTTGTCGAAGCGCGCGCCTTCGGGCTTGCTGGCCTGGGCCATGAACACGATGTACACAATGGCGGAAGCCAGAACGATGAGCAAACCGACGACAATCAATCCAATGCCGCCTGCTGCAACGGCACCATACCCCTTGCTATAGGTGCCACCGTATGACATGCCGCCGATGCCGCCGAAGATCGCGCCTGCGCCGCCGGCGATCATCAGGATGATGCCGACCACCAGCGCGCCGTAGTAGACGACAACCCACCAGCCTGGACGGTTGGTATCGTGCAGTCGGCGGACCGCAAGGGCGATGCCGGGCACAACGATGGCGAGAGCCCACAAGTCGCCGAGGAATGCGAGCTTGTCATCCGTGATGTCGGCGAGAACGCCGAGCACAAACGTGACGCCGCACTGTGCCAGCGCCCACCACCAGAACTCACTGCGGGAAGCGCGGCCGGAGAATACGGCGTACTTCTTCCAGAAGCGCAGGAAGGCTTCAGGGAACGGGCATCCGTAGTAGGGCTGATCCAGCGGGACTGCGGTGCCGGGTGTTCCGGGATTCGGAGTCGAGGTGGAGTAGACAGGTGCGGATTGCGGCGCGCCGTACGGATTGTTGTACTGGTTGCCGTATGGGTTCTCGCCGTACTGGTTCGGGTATTGGTTCGAGTAGACGGGCTGGGCATACTGAGGCTGCTCGTACTGCGGCTGGCCGTACTGCGGTTCGGCTGGCTGCGATGGCTGGCCGTATGCGGAGGCTTGCTGCGGCTGTGTGAAGGGGTTCTCGGGGGCGCTTTGCTGTGCGGGCTGCTCATATGCTGCCGGTTGCGTGTATTGTGGCTGGCCATACTGCTGGCCGTATTCCGGCTGCGTACCGTACTGCGGCTGCTGCGGCTGTTCGTACTGAGCTTGACCATACTGTGGTTGCGGAACCGCACCATTATTGGGCGCTGGCACCTGTGGCAGCGGCGCGTTATTGTTGGGATCGGTCATTGATTCCCCTTTCATCAAGGACGATATCGTCATTGTCCATTCTTCCAGCTTTTCTGCGAAAACCAAGCAAATCAGTGGAACATTGTCTGAATTCTGCTTGTTGCCTTGCTGGGATTATGTCGTGAAACATGTTGTGAAACGTTGCTGTTGCGCCGCTTCCCGGGATTGTTATGAAATCGATATCAAACAAAGATGAGCGCTTTTGTGCGATTCGTTATCGTTAAACAAGATTTGCACACGGTTTCGGTGGCGAAACCGGGAAGCAATTGGAGCTTCCGGTGCACACATAAGGGGAACATGATGAACAACGACTACATGAACATCAGCGTGAACAACGCATCCGTCGACTTCCACGAGGTTCGCGAAGACGATACGCAGGATTGGGCCGACCTCTTCAGCGGCCTTGCCTGCTAGCATGCTCACCTGTCATTGTTCGCGTGAATAATGCGCAAATCGGTTCTGGGGAGCTGGGTTTGCGCACTATTCGCACGAACAGTGCGCTCAAAGCTGGGTGTGCTGCGGCTGGGGTGAGCGCGTCCGGCGCGCGCGGCACAATAGGGGATTATGACTGATGCTGAAAACACCAAACCTGAACTCCCCGCGAACGTTCGTGTTCGCTTCTGCCCGTCTCCGACCGGCACCCCGCACGTTGGCATGGTGCGCACCGCCCTGTTCAACTGGGCCGAGGCTCGCGCCACCGGCGGCAAGCTGATCTTCCGCATCGAAGACACCGATGCCGCTCGTGACTCCGAGGAAAGCTACAACCAGATTCTCGAAGCCCTGCGCTGGCTGGGCATCGACTGGGATGAGGGCATCGACGTGGGTGGCCCCCACGGCCCGTACCGCCAGTCCGAGCGTACCGCCATCTACAAGGACGTCGCCGCCAAGCTGCTCGAAGCCGGCTACGCGTACGAATCCTTCTCCACTCCTGAGGAAATCAAGGAGCGCAACCTTGCCGCCGGCCGCCCGGCCGAATTCGGCTACGACGGCTACGACCGCAACCTCACCGAAGAGCAGAAGGCCGCCTTCCGCGCTGAGGGCCGCAAGCCTGCTTTGCGTATCCGCATGCCTGACGAAGACATCGCCTTCGATGATCTGATTCGCGGCACCATCGAATTCAAGGCCGGTTCCGTGCCGGACTACGTGATCGTGCGCCCGAACGGCGACCCGCTGTACACGCTCACTAACCCGGTGGACGACGCCATGATGGATATCAACGTGGTGCTGCGCGGCGAGGATCTGCTGAGCTCCACCCCGCGCCAGATCGTGCTCTACCGCTACCTCGAAGAGCTGGGCATCGCCAAGACCACCCCGCTGTTCGGCCACATGCCGTACGTGATGGGCCAAGGCAACAAGAAGCTCTCCAAGCGCGATCCGGAGTCCAACCTGTTCAACCACCGCGACGCCGGCTTCATCCGCGAGGGCCTGCTCAACTACCTGGCTCTGCTCGGCTGGTCCATCGCCCCCGACCGTGACGTGTTCTCCATGGACGAGATGATCGCCAAGTTTGACGTGCGCGACGTGAAGGCCAACCCGGCCCGCTTCGACCTGGACAAGGCCATCTCCATCAACGCCGAACACATCCGTATGCTCGATCCGGCCGACTTCCTCAAGCGCTCCGTGCCGTACCTTCACCGCGACGGCGTGGTCTCCGCAGACAACTGGGACGCGCTGACTGCTCGTGAGCAGGAGATTCTGACCGCTGCCGCCCCGCTGGTCCAGCCGCGCGTGCGCCTGCTCGGCGAGGTCGCCGGCATGGTGGGCTCCCTGCTCTCCACCGAGGAGTACCTGGAGCCGGCCGCCGACGCCCGCAAGCAGCTCAAGGATTCCGCCGGCGAAGTGCTCGACGCCGCCATCGCCGCTCTGGAAGGTGTGGACGAGGCTGATTGGAAGACCGACAACCTGCACGAGACCCTGAACAAGGCGCTGGTGGAAGACGGCGGTTACAAGCCGCGTCTGGCCTTCGGCCCGGTGCGTGTGGCCATGTCCGGCCGCCGCGTGAGCCCGCCGCTGTTCGAGTCCATGGAAATCGTCGGCAAGCCGGTTTCCATCGCTCGTCTGAAGGGCCTGCGCGAGCACCTGTGATTGCTTTGCCGGATATAAATAGATGAGGAGGTGGGCGTCTGCACGAACAGATGCCCGCCTCCTCATCTATTTCAGTGCAGTGTATCTTCGGCTTGCAATGCCCACTTCCACGCTGGGATTACGTTGATGGGTCCAGCATCCGTGGGAATGGTGCCTTCCTCCCTCAAGGTAATAATTGTCCCGGTCATATCTTGCATTTGCTGCATGGTCTGTTCTAGGGCCGTGACTTCGCGTTTCCGGGTACGTGAGTTGGTCATATCAGCTGTGACTTGAACGGCGCTGTATGGCTCTATACCGAGTGCGTCGCCTATGAGAAAATCAACTTTTTTCTTGTCTTGCGGTAGGCAAGGTCAACGAGGTGATGGAATCGGTGCGTTTACCGGATTGGCGTCGACGTAATTCAAGATAAACTGCGGTTTCCAGCCGTTTGCCTACATCCTGTTGATTGGCACGTGAGACCGCATACGTCAGTCCTGGATCTTCCGCGTAGATTTTTGGTACGGCAGTTGTGTTGGGTTTCAGCGAAGTGGTGTATTCGTTGAGTTCGTAGCAGAGAAATGCCTGCTCTAGCAAGTCGAGGATGCGTCGTGCCTTATTCCAATACAGCTTGTATCCCATGTTTCCCAGCTGAGTGGTGAGTTTGGGTTACGGTTAGTTCGCAAGCGGTGTTACGTAGCGCAAATAGCCTTGATGACTCCCCATGGTCAACTTTCATAACCAAATTATGAAGATAATGGCATAACTTCATAAATAATTTATGAAGTTATGCGTGAGGGGGGTGTCGGTTATGCAGATTCATCAGTAGAACCTATGCAAATTCATCAGTAGGATTGATGATAATTCATCAGTAGGGTCGATGTAGCCCTTGGGATTATTGGGTTTTGATGCATGCGCACCATTGTCGGTTGGGGATTGGTGCAGCGCTATGACGGATTCTTGTTATTGGAGTGCCCCTGTTTGGTTGTTGGGTGATGTGGTACGGCGAGCAAAACGTTGGAATTCCGGGCGACACGCCGTAAGTTGCGCGCAGGTGAATAGTTGCGTATATTTATCACTCGTTGCGCGGTTCACCGAGCAGCCGGTTGAAAAACTGAATATGCCCCCATCGTCTAGCGGTCTAGGACTACGCCCTCTCACGGCGCCAACACCGGTTCAAATCCGGTTGGGGGTACGACGAACAACTCTTCGGAGTTGCTACGCCAAGCCAAATTGGGATGTGGTGTAATTGGCAACACAGCTGATTCTGGTTCAGCCATTCTTGGTTCGAGTCCAGGCATCCCAGCCAATGACCCTCGCGGAATGCGAGGGTTTTTTGTTTTCCGGGGACTGCGTGAGAAGTACCCCGAATGTTGAGATCTGAGAGCAAAGGAGATCGAAGTATGTCCGCTGAGCAGCAGAACATGCCGGCAAACGAAGCAGATAACACCAACGCAACCAACGACGCCGCTCCGAAGAAGGGCCTGTCCAAGGTGGCTATCGCCATCATCGCCGTGGTGGTCGTGGCTATCATCGTCGTGGCCGGTGTATTCGGCTTCCGCGCCTACTCTGACGCCCAGTACAACAATGCGGTCGCCGCTTGCGCCGCTGCTTCCGAAGATGTGCGCAACGCCACCAACGACTACAACAACCTGGTCAACGGCGATGCCTCCGAGGCTTCCGCTCTCACCAAGAAGGACGTGAAGGACGCTTCCACGCTGGACGCGCTCACCAAGGAACTGAGTGTGGAGCTGCCGGTCTACGAAGGCTGCGTGGCCGACGACACCGCGGGCTTCAAGTCCGCCACTGACAAGCTCAACGAGCAGGCCGACTGGTACAAGGCCCACACCGCTTCACTGCAGAAGGCTGTGGATGCTGTGAACGCTTCCAAGAAGTAAGCGTTGAACTCAGAGTAAGGTGTGAAGGCCGCATTCCTAGGTTTGGGAGTGCGGCCTTCACACAATGAATCGCAGATAGGTGCGGTCGTCGAACGAATCGTAGCCTTCTCTAAAACCTTTAGTGGACTGATACTCGCTGATGAGTTCCGGATCCTCCCGCTTGAGCCGTTGCAATGCGCTTTCGCTGGCGGCGAGCGTAGGCCGCAGCACAGGGTATCCATCCGAAGCGAGTACCACTTCGTCGCCAGGGCTTACGGTCACTGTGCGAATCGGATATGTCAGGTCCGTGAACCCATCGAATACAAAGTACCCATAAGGCCCTCGTGCATTGGCGAACTGGGATTGCAGGCGCAGAAATGGCAGAATCATGTCACGGGCGGGGTCGGTGCCGCTCAGTGCGGAGCTGGACTCAGTGGGGGTGGCAGAGGATTGCTGCCTACGCAAAGCGAGCATAGTGAATGCGCGCAGCTCACCCAGGAGTTCGTCTACTCGCTTGACTGTGGGAGTCTGCTGGCCGTTGACCATGACTTGGCAGTCGCCGAATAGCCATATCTCGCGCCGATGCACACTATAGATTACGGCATTTGCCTGCAACCGTTCGATAGGCTCATGCACAACGATGTTGTGATAGCCCTGCTCATGGTAAGCCTGCTGAAAGTGTGCATCGATTGCCTGCTGCACCTCGCGCATCGTAGCGGTAGAGGCCAATTCGGCGATGGTCGCGAGGACATAATCCTTGGCAACCACTCCGCCGCTGGGCTGCCAAAGATGCCGGACGCTTTTGCTGGTCACACCATCCACCACCGCAGCGAATCCATCCGTGACGATGAGGCCGTCCTCGTTGAGCGACGGATCTTGCCGTTTGCCTTGGCAGAATCGCTCGATAATACGCATGGCTGATCTCCTTCGCTGTGGAGCCGGTGCCGGATGGGGATTGCGAAGTTCTCCATGAGTTCACCTGCGATTTGCTGGACGCGCATAGTTCGGTAACGCGCCTTCGCTATATCTGATCGTAATACCGATGAAGTTAGGAAAAGGAATGATTATGCAGTCGAACAACAACCATCAGGAATCGCATCATAACGACACCTACTATGGCGGCGAACGTCAATACGACGCCTACATGTACGCCGAATACGGCATCGAGTGCTGAACACCCACAGTAAACGTATGCCAAAGGAGTGCTTGGCGTACGTTTGGTGGGATATTGCGATAATTATTTGCTGTCGGTTATCCAACGGGCATCGGAATGGATATAAGGCAGCATCATGGCGATGACTGCGATGAGGCAAGCGATCATCACCATTAAAATCATGTCTTCATGACCGCGCGTCTGCAGTGTAGCCCCGGTCAAGGCACCGAGCGCCAAAGCCAGCATCACAATGGCCCGTCGGCCAAGTTTGGACTGTTCATGGCCATGCGCGGACGTATCGGCGATGATTCCGGTCAGCGTCATCGTGAGCACAGTGGTCGGCAGATCCGGCACCGAGAGTTTGCGTGCAGTGGAATTCTGAATGCCCATAGCTGGCGCAAGCAGCACAATGAGCAGAATAATATGCAAGTCAATATGCCTGGCGGTGGGGAAGTTCAGACTGGGCTGCGCCGCGCGGGCGATGGCTGAAGCATCAGTGCCACCCATCGAGGGCTCGGGCGCGAACTGATTGAGCAGATAGATGCCGATCAATGCGGCGACTACAAACGCCAGCTGAATCGCAGTAGATACCAGCAGATGACGTGCGCGATTATTGCCAAAGTAATGAATGATGCGCCCGCCGATGAATGCGCCGACCATGAACGTGGCTAGCGTAAGCGCTGACGTCCACCAAACGAAGCCTTGCGCGTGGGCGAAAGCGAAACCAAGGAACACGATATTGCCGGTCACATTGGCCACGAACACGTGCCCAAGTGCCAGGTAGCTCAAGGCATCCACCAGGCCGGCGACGAATGTGAGGATGACCAGTGCCGGGGAAAGCAGGCCGTAGCGGTCATCCTTGCGGGGAATCAGCGTGCGTCCTGCTTCGGCAAGGTGTGAGGTCATGATGTTCGGGGCTTTCTTCGGTCGGTGGTTTCGGGGTGCTGCGGGTGAACGACTATGCTGTGCAATCTTTCTGCACAATACGGTGGCGCAATCCTTCTCTGCGATCCGAATGTGAACAATATCATGGTGTGTTCTCTATTGACGTGTGCGTGCTGCCAGTGAAGTGGCGGTACAGTGCTGTTTTGTCGGCGTCGACGGAATCAACGACGCCGAGGAAACGCACACGAATCATGTGGTGTTTGCGTTGCGGGGTCGCTGATTCCGTACGACTGACGAGAATCGTACGAGAGTCGAAAGGATCCGCCTGCATGGCCACCGTTGAGCAGCCCTCTGGAAATCGTTGGACTAGCGCAATCATTCCCGCACTGCTGATTCACATCCCAATCGGTACCGTTTATTGCTGGAGCGTGTTCAAACAGCTCATCGCCGATCAGCTGCATGTCAGCGCTTCCTCGGTGGAGTGGGGCTTCTCTTTGGCGATCTTCTTCCTCGGCATGTCGGCGGCGTTCGCCGGGCCGATGGTGGAGAAGGATATTAAGAAATCCGCGTTGGTTTCGATGATTTGCTTCGTGGTCGGTTTTGCAGGTACCGGTGTAAGCATCGCTCTAGGCTTCCTGCCGGGTGTGTTCCTGTGCTACGGCGCAATTATGGGCGTGGGGCTCGGTGTGGGGTACCTGACGCCGGTCAAAAACCTGATGCTCTGGTTCGCGGACAACAAGGGGCTGGCCACCGGCGTGGCCGTTGCCGGATTCGGCCTTTCCAAGGCGCTCGCCAGCCCGGCGATGGAATGGCTGATTGGTGCCGTGGGACTCGTCGGCATGTTCTATGTGCTCGCCGCGGTGTACGCGGTGATGATGTTCGTTGGCTTCCTGCTGATTCGTCGCCCGGCCGGCTGGACGTATGACCCGGTGGCGTCGCACGTCAGCCGCGCATCGATTTTGAAGAAGCCGGTGTTCTGGGGCATTTGGATTGCGTTCTATATCAATATCACCTGCGGTTTGGCGCTGATTAGCCAGGAGAAGGACATTCTCCACGATGTGCTGCAGGCCTTGCCGCAGTATGCGTCACTGGAGGCTTCGTCGTTTGCCGCTGCGATTGCCGGCGTGATCGGCCTGGTGCTCGCGGTGGATTCCGTATTCAACACGGCTGGCCGCGTGGGATTCTCCGCGTTGTCTGATCACTTGAAGCGCCGCGAGAGCGTATATCAGGTGATTTTCGTGATGTCGATTGCCGTCTGCGTGCTGCAGGTGGTGACCAGCAGCATCGACAACGCGCTGCTGTGGGCTGTGCTTGCCATGCTGTTCCTGGTCAACGCCGGCTACGGTGGCGGTTTCTCCACGTTGCCGGTGCTGTTGGACCAGCATTTCGGCACGAAAACCGTATCCACCACGCATGGGTTGACGCTGAGCGCATGGGCGTTCGCCGGACTGTCCGGCAACCAGCTGGCGTCGTTCGTGGTGACGTACGCTCCAGATCAGGCGCATCGATACGCGGCGTTGATTCCGGTGCTGACGGTGTTGTTCATTGTGGCGCTCGCCAGTGTGACCGCGGTGAGGTTTGCTGCGGGCAAGCGCAAGTAATCACAATAAGTAGGTTGCTGAGTTGGCAGCCTTGGCTATGCTGCCAACTTGGCTTTGTAATCTTCGCCCCAGCTCCATAGGGCGTCGATGACGGTTTTGAGACTGCGGCCGGTGTCGGTCAGCGAGTATTCGACGCGCGGCGGCACTTCGGGGTAGACCTCGCGGTGCACCAGTCCGTCGGCTTCCATCTGCCGCAAGTTTGCCGTGAGTACTTTCTGGGAGATATGCCCGATTGAGCGGCGCAATTCGCTGAAGCGCTTGGTGCCGGGCAGTAGGTCCCGGACGATGAGGATTTTCCATTTATCAGAGATGAGTGTGAGCGTCGTCTCCACGGGACACGCCGGGAGCGTGTTGATATCGACCATGAATCATCCTCCGGAAAGTGTTGGAATTGTCCAATAGTTCCTTTTAGGTAACTATGGCACTTTAGGGTGCCTTCTTCCATTTGAGGAAGTACTCCAATATCGTACTGTCTCAACGGCGGAATCACAAGACCGCCGGCACAGATAGACATTATGAAGGAGCAATACCATGACCAACCGCATCGCAGTCGTTGCCGCCAACGGCAAGTCCGGCCGACTCATCGTTCAGGAGGCCGTCGATCGCGGCCTCGACGTGACCGCCGCGGTGCGCGGCGACAACAAAACCGCCGCCCCGCATGTCATCGCCAAGGATCTCTTCGACCTGACCGCCGCCGATCTTGCCGGTTTCGATGTGGTCGTTGACGCGTTCGGCACCTGGGCGCCGGAATCATTGCCGTTGCACTCCGCTTCGCTCAAGCATCTCGCGGATATCCTCTCCGGCACGGATACGCGACTGATTGTGGTCGGCGGTGCAGGCAGCCTGTATGTCGACCCGGAGCACACCACGCAGCTGTACGATACCGAAGGATTCCCGGAGGAGTACAAGCCGCTGGCCAAAGCACAGGGCAAGGCACTCGCTGAACTGCGCGAACGCGATGATGTGAAGTGGACTTTCGTATCGCCGGCAGCCGACTTCCGCGCCGACGGTCCGCGTACGGGCGCCTATGCGCTGACCGGCGAAGAATTCAGCGTGAATGAGTCGACTGGCGAAAGCGCGATCAGCTACGCCGACTATGCCATCGCCATCGTGGATGAAGCGGTCGCCGCACCTGCCAATGCGCACGTCGGCGAGCGTATCTCCGTGCGCTGGTAGTTCGTTTCTGACGCGGATTTCTGCGTTACAAGGGGTTGATTTGGTCTTAGCCGGAGGCCTATCTGCGTTACAAGGGGTTCCTCGCAAAGTAGACCTTGCTTCAAAATGGCGTAATAGCGTAGCGGTAATGCGGTTTGTATGAGACGTTATGCGACTAAGGAACCCCTTGTAACGCAGATAGATGTTCCGAAACTCGAAAATCAACCCCTTGTAAACGAGATACTGCCTTGGGGTGGATAAGGGGAAAATGAAAGAAGAGAGCCCCGAGTGAGAATTGGACTCACGACCTCTTCCTTACCAAGGAAGTGCTCTACCACTGAGCTATCGGGGCACTGATGCGCTAGGCAACTTGCACAACAATACACGCAATCGCATATTACGCAAATCGCTCTTGTGTTGCCGGCTGAGATAGACAATGAAGCTGGGCTTTTGCAGTTTTTCGCGTTGCTGAAATTGGTTGTAAGCGTCACTCGAATACGGCTTTGGAGATGCTGCCGTCATCAATCGGGCAGGATGGTTCCGATGGAGAACAGCGCCGCGCTGCCGCCGAGGCTAACGCGGTCGCTGGAGACCATGGCATGGATGATGCCGCCACGTGCCGATGCCTGATATGCGGTAAGTGAGACCTTGTCGAGGCGTTTGCTCCAATACGGCAGAATATGGCAGTGGCCCGAACCGCAGACTGGGTCCTCAGGGACGGCAAGCTTCGGTGCGAACGAGCGGGACACGCAATCGAAGCCACTGTTCACGCCGCCTGCAGCTGTGACGTTGGTTAGCAGGCCGGGCAACTCCTTGACCAGTTCCTGATCGGGATCGAGCCCGCGCACTGTGCTTTCGTCAGACATCACGCACAGCAGGTCGCGGCCGAGCCACGCCTCGATTGGCCGGATACCCAGCGCCCGTTCCATCGCGTCAGTAACCGGGATGGGCTGCAGTTCGAAGGTCGGGAAGTCCATTGTGAACACGTCGGCACCATGACCGTCTTTGTTGCGCTGCCTGGTCACGGTCAGTATGCCACTCATTGTACGGAACCGCACCATGTCGGCATTTGGCTCCACGAACCGCAGCAGCACATACGCGGAGGCGAGCGTCGCATGCCCGCACAGGTCGATTTCACCGCCGGGAGTGAACCAACGTAGATGCCAGCCCTCCGGCTCGCGCACGATGAACGCGGTCTCGGAGAAGTGGTTCTCCATCGCGATATTGGCCATCAAATCATCTGACGGCCACATCTCCGGTAAACACACTGCCGCCGGATTGCCCTTAAACACCTCATCCGTGAAGGCATCCACCACGTACTGCCGCATAGTCATAGCCACCTCTCATTCCTTCCGCCGTCTACCGTCGGATGTCCGTCGTCATGAACCCTCCCGGGGTGGGGCCGCAAGCCCGTCACGCGAACACCAGCTGGACGAGCATCATGTACACGATGGTTCCGCCAGCGACGGACACCAACATGCTGTGACGCCACCGATGCAGCAGCGTGATCGTAAGGATCGCGATCGCCTCGGGCGCCCCATGGGATCCGGAGAACAGTGACACGTCCTTGAGCGCGTACACCACCAACAGGCCGGTCATCGCATGCGGCAGCACCCTGCCGAGATAGGTCACGGTCTTGGGTGGGCGACGCGAATCGGGGAACAACATGAACGGCAGAAAACGGGTGAGCATGGTGCCCAACGAGACCGCCGCGATGGTCGCAACGGCCTGCCATGTGGTCATGGTCATCATCGAGTCTCCCCGTTCAGGACGGCGTCCGTGCCGCCTGCGTCCTCCAATTTTGGGCGCAGCATCAGGAACGCCACCATCATCAGCGTCATGGCCGGAATCATGAACCGGTCTGGGCCGAACAGCGCCAGACAGGCTGCGGGCACCAGCAAACCGACCAGCGCGGGCACATGAGGTCGCGCCGAATCCATGACATTCGTCGTCGCCGAACGCGAGCGCATCCCATCGTCCCTTTTCCGATCCCGATCGTCATCCCACTGTCCGAGGAGAATCGACAGGAACAGGGCGGCGAGCACGAACTCGATGCCTTTCGTGTCGAACGGCAATATGCCGCCGGCCAGCCAGCCCAGCGTTATCCCGCCGAACCAGTAGGAGCGGCAGAGGGTCGCAACGAACACCATGAACCATCCTTTGTCGACCGATGTCGGAACGTGAACGCTTGCATCGATGGCGAACGTTTCGTCGATTAGTGTGAAGATCAGATACGGCTTCTTCCAGCCCAGGCCGCGGAATCTGTCCAGCATCGACAGGCCGTAGAACAGATGGCGCGCGTTGACCATGATCGCCAGCAGGAACGCGGCCCACGGGTCGAATGCGGACAGCAGCAGGTTCACGGTGACGAATTCCATGGAACCGGCGAAGATGACGTAGCCCATGGCCAGCGGGTACACGATCGGGAATCCCTTGGCATGCATGAGCAGACCATAGGATCCGCCGAAAAACAGGAATCCGGCGGCGATCGGCAGCGTGGGCGGTAATGCGGCGCGGAACGCCGTACGCAACAACGCCATATCGGGAGCTCCTTTCCTTCTGACGTTCCTGTGCATATGCCGAACAATCCGGCTGCGCGGGATGCGTCCGATGGCGGCCATCGTATGACGGACATATGCGATAAGTACAATCAAATTCGCTAATGACTACATAAGTAATACTTATGCATCGTCTATGATGAGCATCATGGACAACCGGTATCTCGCCCTGCGGCACATCGTCGAATACGGCAGCTTCTCCGCGGCTGCAGACGAACTACGATGCAGCCAATCGGCTGTCAGCCAGATGATTGCCTCACTGGAGAAGGAACTCGACGTCACCCTGCTCAACCGGCAGCGCGGCGGATGTACACTCACCGAGGAGGGACGCCAGCTTTACCCGCTCATCGAACGCTACGTAGAGGACGGTTTGCGCATCCGCGAACGGACCGACGAGATCCTGGGCCTTGACACCGGCGTGATACGTATGGGCACCATCGCCAGCATCTCCGCCCACTGGCTGCCCGGACTCATCAGCGGATTCCAACAACGCCACCCGAACGTGCGATTCGTCCTGCATCAAGGTGACTACACCACTATTCAGGAATGGATCCACAACGGCACCATCGACTTCGGATTCATCAACCCCGCCGCCGCGCGCGACGTACAGACCGTCACCATCAAACGAGGTGTCATGCTCGCCGTCCTGCCGCACGGTCATCCGCTCGCTGCGCTCGATCGGGTGCCATTGGCCGCGCTCGCCAAGGAACCCATGATTCTGCTGGAGGAGGGGCACTACTCTGAGCCGCTGGAGGCATTCGCGTCGGTCGGTCTCAAACCGAATGTGCGGTTGCGCATCCACGACGACTACTCAATCATGACCATGGTCGAGGCCGGTCTAGGTGTGAGCGTCCTCGCCGAACTCATCCTCCACCGCACCAACTACCGGCTCACTTTGCGTCCCACTGACCCGCCTGTGGACCGCACTATCGCCATTGCCTACGCCGACCGAGGCAGGCTTCCCCTGGCGGCCAGACGATTCATTGAACACCTGCGCGACAACATCGACATGTTACCCTGAACCGGTCTATGAGTGCTGTATATGTGCACGTGCGCGTGATTTGTTTGCACGGAATGTGATTTGTGTGCACGTGAGCGCGATGTCGGTTGTTTTGCGCGTTTGTACCATTCGCGTATGTCACGAAAGCGTGTTGTTGGGTCCTACGCATTGTTGTGGCAAGGATATTCGCGGAACTGCGTTGCCGCTGAGAATGCTCGGGAGTGGTGTCTTGCCACGCAGCCGCAAAAACGGCGAAAACATGTGATTGTGGCACATGTGCTTCAAGGTACTACGGCCTATACGCCTCGCGCTGCACTTTGCGTCCCCTCTGAGGCAAGCTGTCTGGGCTGGAACGCAGCAACGGATGTGATTCGGCACGAACAGAAAAAGGGTTTTCAGATTTCTCTGAAAACCCTGATGGCGGAGGATACGAGATTCGAACTCGTGAGGCTGTTACACCAACACGCTTTCCAAGCGTGCGCCATAGACCACTAGGCGAATCCTCCATGCACTGCGATGTTTGCTAGAAGCAAGCTCCGTAGGCAACTCGAATAAGCTACCATAGCTCGCGAGAAAATGCATGTTCGGCGTGTCGCGTCTGTAAACACATTCAGACCGACGTATGAATTCTTGATAAGTAACGCTGCATTCGTGTGCAGTCAACCTAGGCTAGACAACCATGCGAGGAGACACGCAAAGTGATGAGTATGTTCGCGGTAGCGGCGTGAAATTGTTGGCGGAGGATACGAGATTCGAACTCGTGAGGTTGCGCCAGTGGTTGGCCGCCCGTAACCTTTCCTCTTTCAAAACCGCGCTTCATGCTCGATTCGCGCCATACTTCATTCTGATTGCACTTGCTTGGCTTCCATGGCTCATTCTTACTTGGCCCGGCGCGATGCGCGACGATACCCTCGCGCAATACCTCCAAGCCTCAGGTCTCCACCACTACTACACGCAGCATCCGCTGTTCGATACGCTGATCTTCAAACTTTTCTGGGACACCGGTCGTGCGCTGTTCGGCACACCGCTCGCCGGACAGGCCATCTACACCATTGTTCAAGCCGCGGCGCTCGCCGCCGGTAGCGCATTCCTGCTGTGCTATCTTCGCAAAATTGGTGCCCCGCGCTGGCTGCGGGTGCTAAGTTTCATCTATCTCGCAACGAGTTACGTAGTAGTCGGTTCCATTGCCACCATGGGCAAGGATTCGCTGCATACGGTGTTCTTCCTGCCGCTGGCTGTGATATTCGCGGAAGTGTGCCGTACGAAAGGCACACTGCTACGCAGCATCCCGGTGGCCGTAGTCTTCACTGTGCTGATGTTCGCCGCCATCGCGTCCAAGCGAACGGCATTGCTGATCGTGCTGTGCGCTGGTGTCGGCATGATTATTGCGTGTCGCAAAGGTTTTCGACTCCGCGCGTTCGCCTGCCTTGCCATCGCCGTCCTGCTGGTCCAAGCTATCTGGTCGCCGCTCGCCGCTGCCGTAACGCAAGCCAACCATTCGCCTGGACGCGAAGTATGGGGGTTAATCACTCAGCCGGTCGCCCAAGTCGCACACGATAATCCAATAGCCATCAGCCCGGCCCAGTGCAGCAGTCTCAACGCGATCATGGATTTGGATAAGGCGGTTTCTAACATCAACCCCAACCGCACCAACGAAACGTTTGAAACCCTGTACACCAAATCGGAGCCTGGACATCCAGCGCCAAACGCACAGCAGAAAGTTGCAGCGCTTGCAACATGGGTTCAGCTCGGTGCCGCCAACCCCGGCGAATACGTAAAGGCCTATGCCGGTGTAATGCGCGGTTGGTGGGATCCGTCGCGGAACTTCGCCTATCCAACTGATTCCGACTACCTGTTCGCGCCCGGATATCTGAGGCAATGGGCATCGTTTTTGCCGGCGGAGGCGAGTGCCTCGCGGCGGCTGCACGCCATCAAGCACGATCTCGCTCCGCTCATGGGAACGTCGAACAAACCGCAGTGGAAGCATGATGCGCTGCGATTCATCCATCGCTGGGTGCGCGCGGACAATCCACTGACTGCGATGGCTTTGTATGTGACTTGGATGCCGCTCGGCCTGGGTGTTGCACTGGTAATGCAGACGATTCGGCGGAAGAAGCGTGTGAGAGAGGATGGCGAGAGCAGCGCGTTGCTGGCAGGCGTGGCCGGAGGTGGTCATGGTGGCAGGCGGTTCGGCGATCCTGGTCAGCTGGCTGCTGGGTTCGCACCGGCTCAGGCGCTCGCCGTCTATGGTCTGCTGGCGTTCACGGTACTGTCGCTCTACGCCTCGCCCGAGGCGCTGTTCTGGTATCCGATTCCGGTGTATTTCACGCTGCCGTTGTTTGTCGCACTGCCCTTGAGCCATCGTTGACGATTGCTGTGCCGGGCGCAAAGACCCCGCAATAAGCCGCCCACAATGCGGGAAGCAAAACTGTGCTGAGCGGTCGATGGTCAAATACTGAGATGAATTACGCTAATAATCACCTCAAAAATCACTCCTACTACCTCTCTTGTTTCAAAAAATCAAGACTGTTCTTCAAAAAGTTTTTTCTGTAGTTTGTGAAGTTGGTTTTGGTTCTTAAACCGTGCTCAGAGAGAGGAATAAGGCATGGTTCGTCGCGCCCGCATGCAATCTGCTGCGCAATCCACTGCACATCACAGTGTGATTGAGCTGCGCGTTCTGGCTGCAGTTGCTTTCCTGTTCGCATTGGTCATCGCTACTGTCGCTCCCGCTGTGGTGGCTGTGCCGCAGGCATTCGCCGACAGCAGCACCACTTCCAGCTCGTCCAGCAGCGTGGATTACGCCACTTGGGCTGACGTTTCCAAGGCGATGGATAAGCAGCTGAAGGAAGGTCAGAAGACCTACAAGGACGGCAATACCGCCGGTTCCACGTCCGCCTTTATGTCTGCCTACAACCAGATTTATGTGGCCTCGAACTTCACCGCCGTGGTGCACGACACCATCGGCGCGGACAAGCAGCTCGCTCAGCAGCAGGCATTCCAAAGCATTCAGAACCTCTCGTACACGTCCGGCAATGATGATCAGCTGTCCCAGCAGCTCGATGCGCTGACCGCCGACCTTGACGCCACGGCCCAGCAGCTTGATGCCAATACGTCGCTTGCCAAGCCGAAGGCCTACGCCGAAGCCCTGCAGAAGCAGCTGGCCAAGGAGCGCAAGGAACTCGACGCCAAGAAAAAGAAGAACCCGGGCAAGGGCAATCGCTCATGGACCGACGTGGCCAACGAGATGACCCCGATTCTCGACAATGCATACAAGGCGTACGCGGCCGGCGACGGCGCCAAGGGCGCCACGCTGGTGAACAACGCCTACTACCAGTACTACGAAAAGCTCGGCTTCGAGAAGAACGTGATGAACGCAATCAGCGGCAACCGCGTCTCGCAGGTGGAATACCAGTTCAAGATGTGCCGCAAGTCCATGAACACCGGTGCATCCCTGAAAGACACCAAGAAACTGATTGACGATCTGAAGGCCATGCTGGTTAAGGATGCCGGCATCCTTGACGGTGGAGCGGCTGATAAGGAGGGTGGCTTCACCAAGTTCATCACCAGCGCGGTCGGTCAGGCGTTCCTGATTCTGATTCGTGAGGGTCTTGAGGCCTTGCTCGTGGTGGCTGCTGTGGTGGCCTACCTCGTCAAGTCCGGCAACAAGCGCTTCACCAAGTGGATTTACGTGGGTGTGCTCGCCGGTCTCGCCGGCTCCGGCATTATCGCCGTAATCTTCACCTTGCTGTTTGGCGGCTCCGGCCCGCAGCAGGAAATCATGGAAGGTATCTGTGCACTGATCGCCATGGGCATGCTGCTGTGGACCAGCAACTGGATGCTCAACAAGTCTTCCGTGGAAGCATGGAACCGCTACATCAAGAACAAGACCGAAGCTGCCGTCAAGTCTGTCTCCTCACAGGTTGAGGCCGGTGAAAAGGTGGCATTCGGCACGATTGTGTCCCTCGCTATGCTGAGCTTCCTCGCCGTGTTCCGTGAGGGCGCTGAAACCGTGATCTTCTACCAGTCCATCTACTCGATGAGCCAGGATTCGCAAGGCATGTGGATCGGTGGTATTGCTGCGGCCGTGGTGTTGGTGATCATCTTCCTGATCATCCGCTTCACCTCGGTGAAGATTCCAATCGGTCCGTTCTTCCTGGTCACCTCGATTCTGATGTCCGTGCTGGTAGTCGTCTTCGCCGGCGGCGGCGTGCACGCGCTGATTGAAGGCGACGCGCTGCCTGCCAACTACCTGCAGGGCGTGCCCACCAACGACTGGCTCGGCTTCTACCCATACGTCGAATGCATTGTGGCCCAGGTGGTCGCCGCCATCGCAGTGATTGCACTGTTCGTGGTTGGCTTCATCAAGCAGCGCAAGCTCAAGGCTTCGGCCGCGGTTGCCGAAACTCCGGCTGCGAAGTAGAAGTAAGCGACTACCAACATAACTACAGACTTGCGGCACGGCCTTGGATTCGATTCCAATCCGAGCCGCGCCCATCAATAACTTAATAACAACATGTGAATGCAAAATTCACCAGAGAAAAGGAATAGAGAAATGATGAAGAACAAGAAACTGGCCGCTCTGCTTGGCCTGTTGCTCGCCGGCACTATGACTGTGTCTATGGCCGCCTGCGGTTCCACCAACACCGCCTCCGACACCAAGAGCGACTCCTCCTCCCAGCCCTCCGACTCCGCCAAGTCCGACACCTCCTCTGATGCCGGCGCCGGCTTCGAAGAGGTTCCGGTTGGCCCGTCCGGCACTGCTGAAGAGCAGGATCAGGAAGCTGGCCCGCTGACCGTGGGTGCTGTGTACTTCCAGCCGATCGATATGGAGCCGGCTTCCATGGGCCTCAAGGCCGCGGACGCCTCCTTCCACCTCGAGGCCGACATCCACGCCAACGAGAAAGGCACCGAGCTCGGCTACGGCAAGGGCGACTTCATCCCGGACCTGACCGTGAACTACACCATCATCGACAAGTCCACCGGCAAGGAAGTCGAGGGCGGCACCGCCACCTCCGGTACTTTCATGCAGATGAACGCTTCCGATGGCCCGCACTACGGTGCTAACGTGAAGCTCGACAAGGCTGGCACCTACCAGCTCAAGCTCTCCATCGAGTCCCCGGCCGCCAAGGGCTGGATGCTCCACGTCGATCCTGAGACCGGCGTCAAGGGCCACTTCTGGACCGAGCCGATCGAAGTCACCTTCGACAACTGGGATTACACTCCGCGTCAATGGTGAGCCACATCATGTAGCGAAATCGCTCCCCTCAGCCCGAGGGGAGCTTTCGCTGTTTTGTGGGACTTAACTTATAGATATCTAAGAAAGGGCGCGAATGCTGGAACAATTCGTTGCGGTGATGCCGGGGACGCTGGCCCCAGCGTTGCTGGTCATGTGCCTGAGCGTGATGCTCACGGTGGGCGAGGGCCGCGATAAGCCACTGAGCGCCTACTGGCGTCTCTGGGGGCTCGGTATCGGCATTGTTGCCGCCATCGTGTTCGCAGCCCTGAGAGCCACCGCAGTCATCAACCAGCGCACCTTCATCAACTACCCGGTGCTGATGGTCGCCGTCATCATCGATGTGCTCGCTCTCGCCGTGGTGCTGTGCGCGCATCTCATCACCCATAATTGGGCCAAGCATGCACTCTGGATGCATATTGCCAACGCCGTGGCCGCCGTGCAGATCGCGCTCACGGTGTTCTACGCGCTGCCGGACGTGATTCTGCAGCTCACCATCTGGGTCGAACCGGGTGAGACCGCGTTCACCTCGGCCATGCTGCTGCGCGCGCTCGGCTTCCTGCTTGGCGTGGCCATGTCGATTATCGTGGCCGCCATCTTCCGCACGATGCGCACCACCGCCGTGCGCGCGGCATTCACCG
This sequence comes from Bifidobacterium cebidarum, assembly GCF_009193305.1. GTDB lineage: Bacteria > Actinomycetota > Actinomycetes > Actinomycetales > Bifidobacteriaceae > Bifidobacterium > Bifidobacterium cebidarum. The sequence continues at coordinate 277,811 of NZ_WBVS01000002.1, forward strand.
TGGCCGTCGTGGCCATGATGGCCATCCTGCTGATTCAACACTTCACCGGCCTTGCGCAGATCCTGCAGGCGCGCGGCTTCCCGATGAACCACACGATGTTCGTGGCCCTGGCCTGGTCAATCAACCATAATTCCGCGATGATCATGGCCCAGGCACTGGTGTTCCTGATTCCCGCCGTGGCTTCCGTGGTGGCCGGCTTCCGTATGAAGACCCACGATGTGCCCGGTGCGAACGAAGCCACCTTGCGCCGTCATAAGGCATTCCGCCGCCACGCCATCGCAGCAGCCGTGTGGAGTCTTATCGCCGCCATCGGCGTGACTGCAACACTGACCGTGGGTGTGGCCGCCACCCATCAGACCATTACGCTCTCGCCGCCCGAGTCCTACTCCTTGAAGGACGGCGTGGCCACGATCCCGTTCACCCAAGTGGAGGACGGCCATCTGCATCGCTTCGAGTACAAGGCCAAAGACGGCACCGTGATGCGCTTCATCATCATCCGCAAGAACGGCGGCGCATACGGCATCGGCCTGGACGCCTGCGAGAACTGCGGCGATGCCGGCTACTACGAGAAGAATGGCAAGATCATCTGCAAGAAGTGCGAGGTGGCCATCAACCTGGCGACCATCGGCTTCAAGGGCGGATGCAACCCGATCCCATTCCCCTACAAGACCGGCAACGGCAAAATCACTATCCAAACCACGGATCTGGATGCCCTGAGCGTCCACTTCCAGTAATCAGGGCAGGAGGCAATACTCATGTTCTTTCTGCGAATGATTGCGCGGTCGTTCACACGCCAGCTGCGCAGACGCCTGCTCATCGCGCTCACCGTGTGCCTGTCCGCCACGGTCAGCGTCTCGATGCTGGGCGTGGTGTTCGACGTGGGTGACAAGCTCAACGCCGAACTCTCCACCTACGGTTCGAACATCACCGTGCAGCCGAAGTCCGACGCCGTGGTCTCCGACCTCTACAACACCGAGGGCGGCGACGCCGGCACTTCCGGCGGCTCCGCCTCGGCCAGCGATCCGACCTCGTTCCTGAAGGAATCGGATGCCGCCAAAATCAAGACGATCTTCTGGGCGTTCAACATCACGAACTTCGCGCCTGAGCTGAACCAGCACGTCACCGCCATCAACACCAAACCGGTGACTGAGGGCGACGGCTGGTCCGTAAGCCTTGCCGACTACCCCACGAAGAAGAACGTTCCTGTGGTGGGCACCTGGTTCAACAAGAAACTCAAGTTGCCCTCCGGCGAGACCACCGTGGTGGGTGTTGAAGGCATGCGCTCATGGTGGCAGCTGCAAGGCCACTGGCCGAAGGACGGCACCAAGGAAGCCATCATCGGCAAGGACCTCGCCAAGTCGCTCGGTGTGAACGCCGGACAGTCCCACGAGGATGAGGCCGCGGTGCAGGTCGGCGGAACGGTATCGCTGATGCGCGGCGATAAGTCCATCGACTTCAAGATCGTCGGCGTCTACGATTCCGGCGATGACGACAACAGTGCGATGTACGTCTCCTCCGATCAGCTGCAGTCGCTGGTGAACCTGCCGGACTCGGTGAACAAGATCGAAGTCAAGGCGCTGACCACGCCGGAAAATGATCTGGCTCGCAAGGCCGCCAAGAATCCGGCCGCGCTGAGCCAGGACGAATGGGAAACCTGGTACTGCACCGCTTACCCCAGCTCGATTGCCTACCAGATCGAAGAAGTGATTCCAGGTGCCGTGGCCAAGCAGGTGCGCCAGGTGGCGGCACTGCAGGGCAATGTGCTGCAGAAGACGCAGGCTGTGATGATTCTGATGACAGTATTGAGTCTGATTGCGGCGGCTGTGGCTGTGGCCAATTTGATGGTCGCTTCGATTGGCGAGCGGTCGGCTGAGCTGGCGTTGCTCAAGGCCATTGGTGCTACGGATGGTGCGGTATCGCGCCTGATGATGGCTGAGACTGCGGCAATCTCATTGCTGGGCGCTGTGGTCGGTGCCGGCCTCGGTTCAGGTGTGGCGCAGCTGATCGGCCATGTGGTGTTTGGCTCGGGCATCACAATGCGTCCGATGGTGTTTGTGCTCGTATTCGTATTGCTTGCGGTGACCGTGCTGCTGGCTTCCGCTTCGTCGATTCGCTCGATTCTGAGCCTGAAGCCTGCGGAGGTGCTCCATGGTCGCTGAGTTCCGCTGTGTTGTGAAAGGAGAGTGCCGATGACGAACACCGGCATGTTCTTCAGAATGCTGTTCAGCGCGGTGTTCCGTCGCCGCTCGCGTGCAGTGATGGCTGTGGTGGCCTCTCTGGTAGGCGCTGCCACGTTGTTCTGCCTGGCCATGATTTGTATCGCCGTGCCACAACAGATGAACGAGGAAATGCGCGCTTATGGTGCGAATCTGATTGTGACGCCTACCGCATCCGGCGCGGATGGCAAAGCCGGCATCGACTCGGCCATGGTCGAGCACACCACTGAAATGGTGGCTACCAAAGGCTCCGAGAAGCACGCCACCTACCGTTATGAGAACGTGCGCGTGAACGCCGCGCCTTATGTGATGGCCGGCATCGATACCACTGAGGTACGTAACCTCAACCATCACTGGGTGGTGGACGGTAAATGGCCGTCCGCGGGCAAAGTGCTGATTGGCCGCGATGTGGCCGATGCGATGGGCCTCGAAGTCGGCGGCCGTATCACCATCGGCTACCGTGCCTCCGACAACACGTCCACGTCTGCTTCGACAAATAGTGGGTCCTCATCCTCGTCTTCCTCTGATGAAGGCACTGGCTCTGCGAATGCGGGGACTGAGGGAGCGACCTCCGGCCAGCAAACCCAGGATGGCCGCGTCTCCAGCGACATCATGGATACCTCCGGCACCGAATTCCGCGTCTCCGGCATCGTTGACACGGGCGGCAGTGAGGACTCCATCATCTACGCCACCAACGATGATGTCACCAAGCTCACCGGCGCCACGCGCGGTGTGGATGTCATCGAATACTCGGCCGGCACTGAAGATCTGAACGCGTTGGTCAAGAGCATTAATGCCATGACCTCGATGCACGTCAAGGCCCAACCGGTCACCAAGATCACCTCGTCCGATACGCGCATCATCACGATGCTGCAGACCCTGTTCTGGATTGTGTCGCTGGTGGTGCTGGTACTCACCCTTGTGGGCGTGGGCACCACGATCAGCTCTATTGTCTCCCAGCGCCGCAACGAAATCGGCTTGCGCAAGGCACTTGGCGCCAGCTCCGCGGCCATTGGCATTGAATTCTATGTGGAATCGGCCATGTATGGCCTGATTGGCGGTCTATTGGGTACGGCGATTGGTTATGGCCTCGCGCAATGGCTGTGCGTGGCCGTGTTCAGCCGCTCCATCAGCTTCAACTGGTGGCTGGCCGCCGGCTCGGTGGTTCTGGCCGCACTGGTCGCCGTCATCGCATCCATTCCGCCAGTCCACCGCGCCACCCGCATCGACCCCGCCGTAGTGCTGCGCGAGGAATAATATTCGTCTTTGGATCACAGGAGAAACATCATGGATATGCTGCTTGAACTCGACCATATCTCGAAGATCTACGGCGACCTGCATGCCGTGGATGATCTCAGCCTCACCGTGCCGCAAGGCGAATGGCTGGCCATCGTGGGCTCGTCTGGTTCCGGCAAGACCACGCTGATGAACATGATCGGCTGCATGGATACGCCGTCCAAGGGTTCGGTGAAGCTCGAAGGCCGCAAACTGGAGGATCTGAACGCCGGCCAGCTGGCGGATGTGCGCAAGAACCTCATCGGTCTGGTGTTCCAGAAGTTCTACCTCGTGCCGCATCTGACCGCTGTGGAAAACGTGATGGTGGCGCAGTACTACCACTCGGTGGTTGATGAGAAGCAGGCGCTGGAAGCCTTGGAAAAGGTGGGTCTGAAGGACCGCGCCCACCACCTGCCCGGTCAGCTTTCCGGCGGTGAGCAGCAGCGCGTGTGCGTGGCCCGTGCACTGATCAACGAGCCGAAGCTGATTCTGGCCGACGAGCCCACCGGTAATCTGGATGAGAAGAACGAGAAGATCGTGCTCGATCTGTTCCGTCAGCTGCATGAGCAGGGCACCACGATCATCGTGGTGACGCATGATGCGCTGGTGGCCAGCTGTGCCGAGCGCGAGATCATGCTCAACCACGGCGTGCTCGTGGGGGAGAAGTGGAATGATGAGAAGGCTCGTGAAGCCTATGAGGCCGCCGGTGGCAAGCCGGCCTCCACTGGCGCTCAAGTTGAGGGCGCTCAGAGCGGTGAGACCGCCATCGGTTTCGCCGACCCTACCAAGGCCGCGAAGACAGGCGGAGAGGAATAGGCCATGCCCAATAACGCATTGAAGAAGTCCGCCACTTTGGCGGCCGCCGGCTTGGTGGTAGCTGGCGCTTTGCTCGCAGGCTGCGGTGAATCTAAGGCCACGCCTATGGATGACTCCTACGCCGGCAATTCCGGTGAGACCGAGAAGTCACAGGAGGAGCAGTCGCAGTCGAACGGCTCCGATTCCTCCGATTCCAGCTCGTCGGATTCCTCGCAGGATCAGTCCTCCAGCACCACCTCCGATAAGAAGGATACGGGCAACTACAAGGACGGCGATTACTCCATCAACGGGCAGTACGGTCCGGTGGGCGAGGATTCCATCGATGTGCATCTGACCATCAAGGATGGCAACATCGAAAACGTGGAGATTGTGGGCCATCCGTTCACCACCATCTCCAAGAATCATCAGGACGCCTTCGCCAAGGCCATCAACGGCGTGGTGGACGGCAAGCCGTTGAAGGATCTCAAGGTCGACAAGGTGGCCGGCGCCAGCTGGACCTCGGATGCCTTCAACAAGGCGCTCGAAATCGCCCGCCAGGAAGCCTCCATTCAGCAGTAGTGGGGCCAATTGTCGAATAACTCATAAAAATGCTCCACTGATTAGTTCTCAGCGTGGTGTTTCCTCGGTCTGATATGCGGTTCGTTCCACTGAGCGGCTCCCAGTGGGACAAAACCTCGAGGCAACCGCAAAAACGCCGCACTACGAAGCTCTCAGCGAGGCGCAACCTCGATAAAGTTGATTGATTGTCCCACTGACCGGTTTACGCCAGCAGCGCGGGCCAGAGCAGGTCGGTCATGCGCTGCGGCCATGCCGCGATATCGCTGTCGGCAGGATGCTGATCGATGGCCTCATACGCCACCAACGAGCCGATGATCGTGGAAAGCAGCAGACGCTCATCGAGACCGGGGCGGAACACGCCTTCCGCGGTCCCCTCATTCAGGAAGCTCCTCAATTTACCGAGCCACGGGGTCACCACCTGATCGACGATGTGATGGAAGAATTCGGCCTCGCTGGACAGCACGATGCCCACGCTGCGCACGTCGATGTTGTTTGCACGCACCCAATCCACCAATTTGCTCAGCATCACGGTGAAATGTTCGCGTGTTGGGCTCAATGCCGGCGACAGCTCATCTTCCGCATTGACCAGATACATGGCGCTGATGCCGCGCAGTAGCTCGTTGGAATTATGGTATCGGCGGTAAATGGTGGTTTTGGCCACACCGGAACGCCGGGCCACCTCTTCGATGGTCACGCCGCTGATACCGCGCTCCACGGCGATCTGCAACGTGGCGTGCATCAGTTTGCGATCCGTGGCCTCGCGCCTGCGTTCGGAACGTGGCATGTTCGTCGGTATGACGTTGGCAGCCGACTGAGTCGACGGGATGGTACCAGATACGGTTTCCATGATTGCTTCTTTCCTCAACACAGTCATCAGCTCAGCACCTTGGTGCTTTCCACCTTGGCCACATACCACTGGTTGAATTTCACCAGCGGCTTGCGCAGCAGCAATCCGAGCAGCAACAGCGGTGGAATGAATAGCAGCAGCAATCCGGCGGACTTCCAGTAATCCAGGTCGTAGATGCCGGCGATGGCGGCGCGCATCATCGTGACCACATGGGTCAGCGGCAGGAACGGGCTCACCTTGGAGATGAAGTCCGGCAGAATCTGCACCGGGTAGGCGGCGTTCGCGCCGGAGATCTGCACAATCAGCATGAGCACGCCAATGGCCTTGCCCACGTTGCCGAAGCTCACCACCATCGTGTAGGTGAAGAACGAGAACACCAGCGAGCCCAGCCAGCCGGACAGCATGAACAGCAGCGGATGCACGGCCTGCACATGCAGGAACAGCAGGTCGCCGGCCAGAGACACGGTGGACTGCATCAGAGCAATCAGCGCGAACACACCGTAATGCCCGAAGAACAACTGGTGTGGTCGCGGATTGCCAAGCTCGCGTCGAGTCCTGCGCGAGACCGTGGTCTTCAAGGTGACCACCATCAATAGGGCGCCCACCCACAGAGGAATCAGTGTGTAGAAAGGCGCCATCGACGAGCCGAAATTCGCCACGGGGAACACTGCCTTGCGCTTGAGCTGCACCGGGGCAGCCAGCGTGCTGGCCAAAGCCTCCGGATCATTGCCGAGCACTTCCTTGACCATGCTCATGTCGCCGCTGTTCAATGCGTCGGTAAGCTTGCCGTTGAACGAGGTCAGCTCATCACCGGCATTGCGCAGCTTGTCGGCGACCTTATTCAGCGTGGTTCGGGCATCCGCCAGCATCGTATTGGCATCGCCGGAGGCATCCTCCACGTCACCCAAGGTGGTTTTCAGCTGTGCCGAACTGGATTGCAGAATGCCGGAAGCATCGGATGCGGACGAGGCGAGCGCCTCAATCTGCGGCTTCACATTCGTGGCGAAGTCCGACTTGACATCGGCGATGCTGCTCTTCGCCTGGGCGGCCAGATCCTTGACCTGCTGGTGCTTGTTCTGCACTTCCGTGTTGCGATTGCGCACGCTGGTTGCGGCATCATGCAGCGCATCCTTCAGTTTGGTCTGGCGGGCGATCGAACGGTTCAGCGCCTTGACCACGGCTGCGTTATCACCCAGAATGCCGGCAAGCGTATCGCGAATCGACGTGTACTGCGCAATCTGGTCGGCCACTGCGGAAGCCTGAGCGTCGAGCTCCTTGGCCACGGTCGTGGATCCGTTATCGGCATCCTGATACAGGCTGTCGATCGAATCGGAGACCGCGCCAAAACTGTTGGCGCTTGCGTCCAGCGCCTTGCCCATCGCATCGGTGGTGGTGTTCAGCGCGCCGGCAACATCAGTCACGCCCTGCTTGGCGGTTTTCAGGTTCTTGCTGGCCGTGGCCGCCGAATCGGAAGCCTGCTTGATCAGGCCGTTCGAGGTTTCCAACAGGGTTTGCGCCGAATCGGTGAGCGCGCTGTAGGTGCCGAGCATGTCGGCCGTACTGCTCAGCTGGTTGGCGAAATCAGCGATATTCGCGTTGAACGTGGTGAGCTGCTGCTTGGCTTCCGGCTGAGCCAACTGATCGGCCAACGACGAAGCGATCTCCAGGCCGGCGGACGTAATCGTCTTGGCGAACGTGGTGTTGATCTCCGCAGCCACCTCATCCGTGCCCTCGTTGAGCAGGTTCGGAGCCAGTGCGTTCTTCTTCTCGTTGCGGTAGTAGGTCAGCTTGGCGTGCTGCACATCGTCGGAGAAGAACGTCATCATGTCTTTGCTGAAGGACTTCGGAATCACGATGGCGGCATAGTATTTGCCGGATTTCGCACCGTCGATGGCGTCGTCCTTAGAGGTGATCGTCCAGTCGAGCTGACTGTTGGCGCGCAAGGCGTTCACCACCTGATCGCCCACGGTGACCTTCACCGGAATCAGGTCGGAACGGTATCCCTCATCCACATTGGCCACGGCGAACTTCAGGTTCGACATATTCGAGAACGGGTCCCAGCAGGCGGCCACATTGAACCAGGTGAACAGGCCCGGAATCATCACCAGACCGATCACGATGATAATGGAGACCACATTGCTGGTCAGACGCTTGACATCTCCAATAAACAGTTTCCAGATCTTGCTCATCGTGCGTGCTTGCCTTCCTTGTTCTGGGCGATGTCGTGAAGGTTCGGCAGGTCGGCGAGGTTCTTGCCTGCCAGGTTGGAGAGCCTGGTGGTTGGTGCGTCGCTGCCATTGGTGGAGGATTCGGCATGGCGGCCGTACAGCATCGAGCGAATCGATTCATCGGAGAGATTGCCGAGCTCGGTTTGGCGGCGGATGGAATCGCGCATGTATTCCACCACCATCAGGAAGCCGATGATGATGAGCACCCAGGCCAGCCAGGTGGCCATCACCACGATCTTCTCGCTGGTGGTCAGGGAGAAGACGATGATCAGGATGGCCGGTACCACGAATCCGGCGATAAGCGCGCCGAACAGCAGCTTCGGATACTGCTGAGTGAACTTGGCGGCGCGGCGTTCGATCGCATGCTTGTATTCGGTGCGGTTGGCCAGTGCGGAAATCGCCTGCGTGACCTTGTATTCGCTGGCTTCGATATGCACCGGTTCGCCGAGAATCATGTCGCTTTCCTCGATTTCACGGGCGAACAGCCGGTTCAGGTTGGCCAACCTCGGGCGGGCCGCCAAGCCCAGCAGGAAGGCGAGTGCGGCGAAGATCAGCAACTTGCCGATGTATCCGAACCATTGGCCGTCGTAGAAGCCGCCGATGGTCTCACGCATCGCGTCGATCGAATAGGTGAACGGCAGCAGCGGATAGATGATGCGGAAGAATCGAGGCATCATCTCAATCGGGTAGAGTCCGGAGGCGCCCGGCACCTGCAGAATCACCAATGCCACGCAAATGCCCTTGCCCACATGCATGAACGTGGTGGAAAGCGCGAAGATGACCGACATGTACACCAGCGAGGTGATCCAACAGGTGAGCAGGAACACCGGAACGCTCGCGCATTGCATACCCAACACCAGATCGCCGATGCCGGTGACCAGACCTTGCGTGGAAGCCAGCGTGGCCAGCAGGAAGAAACGGCCCAGATAACCTTGCGTGGGGGTCAGATTTTCGATGCCTTCGTTATCGGTTTCGAGCTTGGGAATCACCACGAGCACGAATGCGCCCACCCACAGGGCCAGCGTGGTGAACAACGGGGCCATGCCGGAGCCGTAGGACGACACCGCGTAGATGGTCTTCTCGTTGATCACGGTGGGGGACAACATGAAATCGGCGATTTTGCTGGCGTCGAGTGAACCGTCGCTGTCGATCAGCGAGCCAAGTGACGTGGAGATGCTCATCGCCTTGATATCAGTGGCCAAGGTGCCGAGCTTGTCCTGCACGGTGGCCAGCGCCTTGTCCGTGTCGGCGAGCGCGGTTTTGGTGGAGACGGCGGCCTTGTCCAGCTGGTCGAGCGCGTCCTTGGACTGGCTGATCAGCGCATCCTGGGAAGTGATGTCGTTGGACAGCGTGGTCGCCGTGGTGCTCAGCGTGTTGAGTCCGCTGTTGAGTTGCGGCAGCGAGCCGGAGACCAGTGTGCTGCGGGCGTCATTGGTGGCCTGCAACGTGGTTTGCGTGGCGGTGTTGAGATTGTTCGCCAAGCCTGCGGTGTTCTTGGAGGCGCTGCCGATGGTGGTATTCAGGCTGCCCAGGTTGCCTAGGGTGTTGCCGAGTTGGCCATTGCGCTTCTCCAGCTGATCAATGGCGGATTTCAACGGCTCCTGGTCGGCTCCCGGCAGGTCTTTGAGCGTGGCGAGAATATCCGCGTTCGCCTGGTTGATGTCCTCGGCGGTGTTGATCATGCCGCCGACCTGCTGGTTCGCTGCGTTGATGGCACCGGTCACGGTGCCGATGTTCTGATTGGCCTGCGAAGCCGCTTGGCTTAAGAGGCTGGATCCTTGGTCGAGTGCGCCGGATGTGGAGGTGACGAAGCCGTTGATGCTGTTCTGTGCGGTGCCAATGAGCTTGGAGGTGCCGGCCAGTCCTTCGGCGGCGTCGATGCCGAGTTTGCGGGCATCGTCCAGTGCCTGCCGCGCGGTGCGGGTCTTGTTGGGCGCATCGTCCAGCTTGGTCTGCAGTTTGGCGATGGTATCGCGCGTGTGCTGCACGTCGCCGGATGCTTCGTTCAGCGACGTGACGGTTTCGGCTTTGGTCTTGTCTCCGGTTGCCAAAGCCTTGTCGCCCACTGTGTTGATGGTTTCGGTCAGTACCTTGGACACGGTCGAGACGAACGTGGAGTTCACCGTGCGGTCCACGGTGGAAGCGCCCACGTCGGTGACCTTGGGGGCGATGGCGCTGGCCTTCTCGTTGACGTAATACTCCAGCGTCGGTTTGGAATCGCCGCCGGTCACGACGCCGGCCAAGGAGTCGGAGAAGTCCTTGGGAATCACGATGGCGGCATAGGCCTTGCCGGACTGCACCATATCCATCGCCTCGGCTTCGGACACGAACGTCCAGCCGAGCTGGTCGTTGTTCTTCATCTGCTTGACGATCTGGCCGCCGAGGTTCTGCTTGCCGATCAGGGCGTTGTCGGTGCCGGCATCGTTGTTGGCCACGGCCACGGTAATGCCCTTGGTGTTGCCGTACGGGTTCCAGAAGCCGATGATGTTGTACCAGGAATACAGCGGCGGGATGAATACCATGCCGAACAGGATGACCCACGCGGCTGGCACTCTGAACAGGCGCATGAAGTCGCGCTTGAGAACCTTGAGAATGTTGCCCACTGATACCCCCGGAGCTGTCGATAAGTATTGTGCTGCGTTTATTGTGCGCTACGTTTTCCGTAGCGATACGGTAAGCGTAGCGCTACGCATTGAGTAGCGTAATACTGTGCCGGGAGATTTTGGGCTGGGTGTGGGCGGATATGGCTCAATATGGCCAAATATGGCGATGCCCAGCGAAATCGCGCAGATTTACCGTGCGTCGCTGGGCATTGTGTCTAGTTATGCAGCAGGTCAGCTTTCGATGGTGCCGGTAGAGGAATCGGTGCCGCTCTGCTGGCTGGAAGAGGAGCCGGCGGAGCCGGAGGAGCTGCCAGAATCGGAGCCGCTGTTGCCTTCGCTGGCACCACCCTGGGACTGGCTGTTGCTGGAGCCGGATTCGCCGTTGGACTGGCCGGGCATACCGCCAGGCATGCCACCGCCCTGCGACTGACCGCCCTGCTGGGAGCTGGAGCCGCCCGGCATCTGCATCTGCTGACTGGACGTGGTCTTCGATCCATTGTGGGAGATGGCTCCATACGCCAGACCGCCGCCAAGGCCGCCGAGGATGCCGCAGCCGAGGCTGATGCCCACGATGATGGCCACGGCCTTGCCGGTGATGGACTTGACCGGGGAATCATGATTGACTGCGGCTGCTCCAAAACGATTCGGCTGGGGTGCATTCATGCGGGGCTGCTGAGCCTGCTGCCAGTTCCAGTTGGCGTTGCCTGCTCCGGTCTGCGGTGCCGCATTGCCGGCCGGCTGGGCGGCCTGCTGGAAGGCCTGGGTTTGTGCAGTCGTCTGTCCGCCGGGACGGGTGGCATTCGTGGTGCCGGTGCCATTGGCGATCGATTCGGTGGGTGCGGCGTCGACGGTGTTCTTGGTCGGAATGTTGGGGTTGATGTTGTTGCTGGTCATGATGGAATCCTTTCGGGAAAGTGCGTGATGGGTGATTGGGGTGTAGGGAGATGGAGAGAGATGTAGCCGATCGGTGGGATGGCGATGTGTTCTACATGCTCCAAGTGGTAGAGGTGCCGAATTCGCTGTCGAAATCGGAGCGGTCGATGAGATTGCTGCTGAGTTTCGTGTCATCGTTGGTGGCGGAGTCCGGTAGGGAGGTGCCGTAATCGCCGGTTACCATGACGGTCACCGAACCAGTGCCCTTCACCACGGTTTTGCCGCCGGCCACAATGGTCACTGTGTTGCCGTCCGCGTCGACCACCGAACCGCCATCGGCCACATTGAGAGCGGACACCGTCGTGTCGCCGGTCACCACCCAGGTCGATGTGCCGTCCACATTCACCGTGATTGGCGCATCGGAAGTCGTGTCGTCCGTGGCGCTCGCATTCTTGGTGATGTTGGTCTTACCGGTCCAGGTCGAGCCATCCAGCAGGTTGAGCGTCACCGAGGAGATGGTATCGGCGGCAACCGTGCCGTTCAGCGTCTGATTGCGGCCGGTGAACACCACGGTCGCGCCATTCGAGCCAGCTGAGCCCCAGTTATTGGAGTCATTGCCGGCTGCGGTGATGAGCGCGGCCTTGGATGAGTCGAAGTCCAGTGTGGTGTTGGAGAGCACCACATCGGCCGTGGTGTTGGTGAAGTAGAACATCGAACCGGATTCGATGGATGACTTCAACGTGGAATCCGCGGCCTGGAACGTGGCGTGCTCGCCGGTGGTGGATTCGGCGTCGCCTGAGGTGGACTGATAGATGATGACGCCGTTGGCCACCGGATCGCTGGCGGTTTTGCCGGTCACCGTGCTGGTCAGCGTGGAATCCTTGATCAGAATCGTGTTCAGGCCCTCCATGCCGGCGATTTGCGAGCCGGTGGACGTGCCGTTCACGCCCGAGACCTGCACGTTGCCGGTCGAATACAGCAACGGCGAGCCGGAGCCTGCCGTGCTGAGCTCGGAATCGGTGGCGGAGATCGAGCCGCCGCCACGGTCGGTGGCGATGGTGGCGCTATGGTCGCCCTCGGTGGTGGCGGTGATGGCGTTCGCCACAATAGTGCCGCCATACGTGGCGTCGAGGCCGCGAGAGTTATCGGACGAGGTATTGATGGTCACATCATTGGCCAGCACAGTGCCGGAATCGGTGGCGAAGATACCGTTGGAGCCGGAGCTGGAGGCGTTGATCGAGGAGCCGGAAATAATGGTCTTCGAATCTTCGCCAACGGTGAGCGAGACGGAATTGGTGCCGTAGAAATTGTTGTTGTCGGCATTGTCGGAATCGCCGGACTTATTCAGCGTGGCATTGGTAAGTGTCAATGTGCCGCCGTTTTGCGCCAGTGCGGCGTTCTGATCGGAGTCGGTGGCTTCGGTGGTTTCACCATCTGAGCTGACTTCCTTGCCGTCTGCGGTGAGCGCGCCGGAATACGTGCCGGTGTAGTCGTAGCTCATCGTATCTGCGCCTCCTCCGGGCTGGCCTTGCAGGGTGGCGCTGTTGGAGCTTGCATTGCTACCCCAGCCGAGGCTGCTGGCGATGGCGGTGCCGGCCATGCCGTAGCCGAATCCGGTGACCAGGGAGATGGCCGCTGCGGTGGCGGCCGCCTTGCCGAGCGGTAGATGCGCGAAGCGTCGTGCCTTGGCGCTGCCGTCTGCGGTGGTCGTCCGCCGCTTGCCGAACGAAGATGTGCTGGTCATGATGGTTCCTTTCGCGAGACTGTTCCTGTGCATCCCGCGCTTGCGGTGGGCTGTACAGGAACATTGTTTGTCTGTGATGATTCAAGTACACAGCGAAAGGCCTAAGGCTGGCTTAGGTGGCCAGCAAGGGAATCCGGAAGTTCCGGCAATGATTTCTGGAAGGTTTTTGGACGTTTCCTGAAAGCGGTGACGGATGTTCAGCGCGTGCTGTTGCGCACCACTAATTCGGTGGGCAACGTGACGCCGACCGGCTGCTCGCCGTTGATCAGGCGCATCAGCTGATCGACCAGATGCTTGCCGATGGCCGTGAACGGCTGGCGGATAGTGGTCAGCGCGGGATCGGCGAGTGTGGCGGCCGAGGAATCGTCGAAGCCGATGATCTGCACGTCATCCGGGACCTTGAGCCCACGCGCGCGCAGTGTTTTGATAGCACCGACGGCCATGGGATCCGAGGACACGAAAACGCCGTCGATGGCGGGATCGGCGTCAAGCAGCTGCGCCATGGCGGTTTCGCCACTGGCTGCTGAATAATCACCATGTGCGATGCGGGCTTGCGCGTTGCCGGAATCATCATCGAATGCGGCAACGGTATCAAGGAAACCGTGGATACGATCACGGGTGCCGCTCGGGCCTGCGGGACCGGCGATCATCGCGATATGCTTGGCGCCACGTTCGTGCAGATATTCGCAGGCCTTGCGTGCGCCGCCGTAATCCTCGACGTGCACATAGCCCACGGGCAAAGTCTCGTCGGATGGCTGCTCGGCGATGACGGTAGGAATGCCGGCCTCAACCAAGCCGTTCAGCATCTCGCTGGAATCCTTGTGCCAGGCGACTTGGATTACGCCGTCGACGTGGCCTGCCTGCAGATAGGCGAGATTGCGCTTGGCTTCATCCTGATTATCGGTGGTCATCAGGATGAATGAGACGCCTTTCTTGCCAAGCTCATCGGCCACGGCCCTCAAGAGTGCCGCGAAGTTCGGGTCCTCGAACAGCAGCTTTTGCGGTTCCCCCAGCAGAAAGGCCACAGATCCGGCGCGTCCGGTGACCAGTGCGCGTGCGTGGCTGTTGGCTACATAGCCGGTTTGTTCGATGGCGGCCTTAATGCTGGCGGCGGCATCCTGGCTCACCCATTTGCGACCGTTGAGGTAGCGGGATACGGTGGCGCGGGAGACGCCGGCGATGCGTGCAACGTCGTGGATGGTCGCTTTGTGCTGGTTCACTCGAAACCTTTCATGCGGGATATCCTCTTGTGCGGATGGCCCGCGGAAGTTGAAATCGCTCCTATTGTAGCCGGTGACAGTTGTCTGGTCTGTGTCCTGCCGCGTTGACTGCCTTGGTTTGCGCGAACTTACCGGACATGCAGAACGGCCGCATGCCCGGTAAGGCAATGCGGCCGTTGCTGTGCTACTACTGTCGCGCTATCAGGCCTCAACCTGCTTGCTGTCGTTGCGCATGAGCAGGGAGCCGCCGATCACGAACACGGCGATGAGCACTGCGAGCAGCAGGTAGGCGTGGTGGAAGCCGAGCTGGGTGTACATGTTGCCCATCACCAGTGAGAAGATGGTCAGACCGATCTGCTTGGCGGTGCCGAAGCCGTACATGTAGACCGTGGCGGAGAGGCGCTTATCGAACACGCGGGTGATGTACTTCATCACGGAGACCAGCATGAACGGCATCTCCAGAGCGGCGAGCAGACGCCAGAACACCAGCATCGGAATGGTGTTGATGAAGGCGCAGCCGAGCACGCGCACGAACAGGATGCCGCCGTAGATCAGCAGGCCGGTCTTGGCGCCGATCTTGTTGATCAGGGCAGGCATGAACAGCATGCAGATGGCCTCGAGCAGGATTTGGACGGAGACCACGCGGCTGAAGAAGGTGGCGCCGGCGGTGGCGTCGGAGAAGAAGGAAGCGAAGTAGTTCGGGAACTGCTGGTCGAACACGTCGTACATGGTGGCGGAGCCGATGATCAGCAGGCAGAAGCCCCAGAAGCTGCGGTTCTTGAAGATGGAGACCCACTCTTCGCGGGAGATCGGCTCGTTGTCGCCGTCTTCGCCTTCCTCGGCCTTGACTGCGCCGGCCATGTGATCCTCAGGCAGCTTGACGATGGAGATCAGGACGAGCAGCACGGCTGCACAGAAGGTCATCGCCCAGAAGATGGAGCCGGTGTTCTTGGCCCACATGATGCCACCCACGAAGGAAGCGGTGGCGCCAGCCAGGGAGCCGAACAGACGTGCGTGGCCGTACTCGAAGTGGTAGGCGCGGGAGGAACGTTCGTTGTAGGCCTCGATTACGCCTACGCCGCCGTTCAGGCACAGGCTCAGGTAGGCACCCATCACGATGGCGCCCAGGATCTGGTTAGCGCCGATGATCGGCAGGAACACCCACTGGAACAGCGGTCCGAGGAAGAGGATGCAGCAGACCACGAAGATGAACAGGCCCTTCTTCAAGCCGAGTCGATCCTGAATAGGTCCGAAGATCGGCTGCAGAATCAGAGCGCCGAACGACATGATGGAGAACACCAAGCCGGAGGCGGTGGTGTCCATGCCGGCCGGGCCCTTCAGCCAGTACGGCAGGAAGGTGAAGATAAGCTGCCAGACGGCGAAGTAGAAGAAGTAGAGTCCGCCGAAGTTCCAGAAGATGCCGCGCTTCAACGAGCTCAGCAGGGAGGTTGATTGTTCCTGTGCCATGATGATTGGTCCGTTTCTTGGATTGCTTGGATGTTTGTGGTGGTTGGTGATTGGTTACAGCGTCTCGTCAACGTCGAGGTGTCCGTCCGCCGGCAGCACGTCGGTCGTGGCCGGGGTCCAGCGGGTGTCCATCTGCGGGGTGCCGAAGTTCGGGGTGCCGTCTTCGTTCCAGGTGATCAGGCCCATGCGGGCGTGGCGGTTCGGGTCGAACAGCGGGTCACCCAATATCTCCACGTAGTTGCGGCAGTGGTAGATGAGCACGTCCTGGCCGTCTTCGGTGGTGGTGAAGGAGTTGTGGCCGGGGCCGAACTGGCGCACGGTTTCGTCCGAGGTGAACACCGGTTCGCTGGACTTGGTCCAGTTGGCCGGGTCGAGCAGGTCGGAGTCGGCATTGGCGGTGAGCATGCCCATCGCGTATTCGGGGCCGGTGCCGGAGGCGGAGAAGGTCACGAAGATCTTGTCGCCGTGCTTCAAGACCGCCGGGCCTTCCTCGACGATGAAACGGATCTTCTCCCAATCGAGTTCCGGCTTGCTGAGCATCACGGGCTTGGTGGCGAGCGTCCACGGGTTCTCCATGCGGGCGATGTACAGGTTGGAGTGGCCCTCGATGTTGAGGTCCTGCTGTGCCCAGATCAGGTATTGGTGGCCGTCGGAGTGCATGAAGCTGGTGGCGTCCAGTGCGAAGGTGTCCATGCCGGTGTCGACCTGGCCGCGCTCAACCCATTCGCCGGTGATGGGGTCGGCGTCGTCGCAGGTCAGGCAGAATACGCGGTGCTGGAAGGTGTCGGCCACAGGGTCGATTGCGGTGGTGTGCGCGGCGGCGAAGTAGATAACCCACTGGCCGTTCACGCGGTGGATTTCAGGTGCCCAGATGAGCTCGCTCATCGGACCGGTGCCGCTTTCGTGCTTGTGCCAGATGGTGTGTTCCTCGGCCTGCTGCAAGCCGGAAAGGGTCTTCGAGCGGCGAAGGGTGATGCGGTCGTACACCGGGTAGGAGCCGGTGAACAGGTAACCATCGTCGGTGCGCAACACGTACGGATCGGCGCGCTGCAGCACAATCGGATTCGGCAGTAATGCCATGGTGTCTCCTCATTGATGTCGAACAATGAACATCGTTGTGTCGGTGTGCTCGGGGCTGCTGCAGGTTTGCGACTTCTTGGTCGGCATTGTCTGACGCTGACCAAACCTGAAACAACACTGTGCACGTTTCCAGTCAGTAAATATACGCTTGCTGGCGAGTTTTGCAAGTTATGTGATATTGCAGTATGTGCCACCTGTTGCAATGACTGGAAACGTGCACAGTCTCACGGCGTGTCGCAAAGTTCCAAATTCAGAATAACGTGCCACCGCGCTGCGCCGTGTGACTGTGCACCGCGGCATCATGCCGCCATGATCCCTTGACTGTAGGTTTTTGAACACTGACTGTAGGAAATCCAACACTGACTGTAGGGAATCTAACGAATTCTGTTCAAAAACCTACAGTCGGTGTTCAAAAACCTACAGTCAACTGGGCGGCGATGCAATGTGATGGTCGGTGCGGCGGCCGAGGTGCGGTTCAGCCTCGCTGGGATCGCGTTTTCAGCATGAAGCATTGTGCCACAATAGGAGACAGGGCCCGGCGGGCAGCACGAAGGGGAACTGGCATGACTAATCACGCATCTTCCGGTAGCCGACAATCCCACAATCTTGGCAAGAGTACGGCTGCCGAAGAGTCAGCCATCGAAGCGGATTTGGTGGCTGCCGAACTGGACGGTGCCGACATGGATCTGGACGCCAAGCGATTGCCGATCCTGGCTCGCATCTATGGCATCCTGATTCTGCTCGATGGCCTTGCCGCATTGCCGTTTACGGTGTTCGCCACCATCTACAGCGTGCGCGAGATCCTGACCGGCCGCGTGCATGTGGATGCCATGAGCCTCACATTCATCCTCTCCGCGTTGCACGCGGTGGTGCTGATCATCAATGCGGCATGCCTGATCGTCTTCGGCGTGCTACTACTGCGCAATCGCCGTCGCTATGCCGCGCGTTGGGCATATGTGCTGATGCCGCTGACGTTGGCCGAAGGCATGCTCTCGCTGGCTTTGCAGGGTTTGGGTTGGAACCTGATGCTGCCGGCGATTCAGATGGTCATCCTCGTGGTGATTTCAATCACCGCCGATCCGTCGCTGCGTGAGGAACGCCGACTGCAGCGTGCGCTCAAGCGCATGGATGACCGCGACGAATACGATGCCGCAGTGGCTGCCGGCATGCTGGGTCGCGACCAGAGCGGCAAAGGCTACATCGCGCTGGACTTCTTCAATATCTTCTGGCTGTTCACCATAGCCTCAGTGGGCGGCCTGATCATCGAAACCATCTATCATTTCGCGTTGTACCATGGCGAGCTGCAGGACCGTGCGGGCCTGTTGTGGGGACCGTTCTCGCCAATCTACGGCTGCGGTGCCGTACTGGTCACAGTATTTCTGAATCGACTCTGGAAGGCGAACGCCGGTCTGATTTTCTGTGCTTCGGCGGTGATCGGCGGCACGTTCGAATACGTGACCAGCTGGTTCATGGAAGTCGCATTCGGCATCACCGCGTGGGACTACACCGGCCAATGGCTTTCCGTCGACGGCCGCACATCCGGCAAATACATGTTCTTCTGGGGCTTGATCGGCTTGGTCTGGGTGCGCTGGCTGTTGCCGCGCATGCTCGCGCTCATCAATCGCATTCCTTGGAAAGTGCGCTACTCGCTCACCGCAGTATGCGCGGTGCTGATGATTGTCGACATCGTATTCACGCTGATGGCACTCGACTGCTGGTACGGCAGACTTGCCGGCCAGCCTCAGACCTCGCCCGCCGCGCTCTGGTTCGGTGAGCACTACGGCAACGATTACATGGCCGCCCGCTTCCAAACCATGACTATCGACCCCACCAAAGCCGGGCGTATGTAGGCTTGGCCGAACGGCCTTGAGTGTGTCGAGCATCGCATACGCCGACCATCCACGACCCAGACCTAAGTGTTTACGGCTACGCGGTGAGCGTAAGACGAGCCGTGCGCGCTTCCGGTGCCAAGGATAGACTTGGATTCCGGAAGAATCGTTCCTTAATACTGCAAGGAAAGGCAAGGCAGATGGCCGAAGCTACAGCAAATATCGGTGTTATTGGACTGGCCGCCATGGGCTCCAACCTGGCGCGCAACCTAGCGCACCACGGCAACACGGTGGCCCTGTTCAACCGTCACTACTCCCGTACCGAAAAGCTGATGAACGAGCATGGCACTGAAGGCAACTTCGTACCGGCCAAGACGCTGGAAGAGTTCGCGGCTTCCCTGAAGCGTCCGCGCACTGCCATCATCATGGTCAAGGCCGGTGCTCCGACCGATGCCGTGATCGAGCAGCTCGAAGAGGTGTTCGAGCCGGGCGACATCATCGTGGATGGCGGCAACTCCTTCTTCAAGGACACCATCAAGCGTGAGAAGGAAGTGCGTGCCAAGGGCTTCCACTTCGTTGGCTGCGGCGTGTCCGGTGGCGAGGAAGGCGCTCTGAACGGCCCGTCCCTGATGCCCGGTGGCACTGCGGAATCCTGGAAGACGCTTGGCCCGATTCTGGAATCCATCGCCGCCAAGGTGAATGGTGAACCGTGCGTGACCCACATCGGCACTGATGGCGCCGGCCACTTCGTCAAGATGGTGCACAACGGCATCGAGTACGCCGATATGCAGGTGATTGGCGAGGCCTACGACATTCTGCGTCGCGGTCTGGGCATGGATGCCGAGGAGATTGGCGACGTGTTCGAGGAGTGGAACAAGGGCGACCTTGACTCCTACCTGATTGAGATCACCGCCGAGATTCTGCATCACAAGGACGCCGAGACCGGCAAGCCGTTCGTGGACGTGGTCGTCGATCACGCCGGCATGAAGGGCACTGGTACCTGGACCGTGCAGACCGGCCTGGAGTTCGGCTCTCCGGTGGCCGCTATTGGCGAGGCTGTGTTCGCCCGTGCGCTGTCTTCTCATGGTGAGCTGCGCGAGGCCGCCCAGAAGGAAGGCCTGGCGGGCCCGAACAAGACCATCGACCTGGCCGGCGAAGACAAGGCCGCATTCGTGGAGGATGTGCGCAAGGCGCTGTTCGCCTCCAAGGTGGTGGCCTACGCCCAGGGTCTGAATGAGATTCAGGACGGTGCCAAAGAATACGGTTGGGATATCAACCTGTCCGAAGTGGCCCGTATTTGGCGCGGCGGCTGCATCATTCGCGCCCAGTTCCTGCTCGACCGCATCACCGAGGCCTTCAAGGGCGACAACCCGCCGGCCTCCCTGCTGTTCGACCCGTACTTCGAGAAGATCATCGGCGAATCCCAGGATGCATGGCGTCGCGTGATCGTTCGCGCTGTCGAGGCTGGCATCCCGACTCCGGTGTTCTCCAGCTCCCTGGCCTACTACGATGGCCTGCGCTCCAAGCGCCTGCCCACCGCCCTGACCCAGTCCCAGCGCGACCTCTTCGGCGCCCACACCTACGGCCGCGTAGACAAGCCCGGCGTATTCCACACGTTGTGGGCTGAGCCGGGTCAGCCTGAAGAGCAGCAGGCCTGACCTCATTCAATCACCTCGGAAAACGTACGCTAAGCGACAGTCAGCGTACGTTTTCCGAGACGTTTTTCGTTGTCAGTGCGGTTTTGATCCGTTACTTACCTACAGCTTCACCACGGTTTCTTCCGTCGAGAACCAGACGAATTCCTCGGTGCCACCGGCGTAGGAGGACGGGTACTCCGGGTTATTAGGCTGCGCGAACACATGTGCCAGCGAATCGGCCTTGCCGGCACCGGCCGCGAAGAACCATGTGTGGCGAGAGCGGGCAATCAAAGGCGCAGTCAGGGAAATACGCAGCGGCGGCATCTTGGGGGAGTGGCTCACACTCACGGTCAGGCGGTCGGTCACATCCACTTCGTGGTGGCCGGAGGACGCGGGGAACAGCGAGGCGTAATGACCATCCGGTCCCATGCCCAGAATCATCAAGTCGAACACCGGCTCCGGACCCATTTCACGAATAAGCTCCTGCTCATATTCGCGAGCGGCGGCATCCAGCAATGTTGCATTATCGGTATCAGCCGCATCACGTACCGCGGCGTCCGTGCTTTCCACATTCGCCATAACAGTGGCGATCTCATCCGCGGAACGGGTATCCGCAGGCATCTCATGGATGTTCGCTTCCGGAAGCTTCCCCTCAGCAACCAACTGATCGAGCAGCAGACGGCGAGCCTCTAGCGCATTGCGGTCAGTGTCGTAAGCCGGCACGAAGCGTTCATCGCTGAACCAGAAGTGCACACGGCGCCAATCAATCGATTCGGCCAACGGGTTAGAAAGCACCAAACCCAGCGGTTGTGCTGCCGAGCCTCCGGAGAGCGCCACGTCCACGCGTGCGCGGCGGCTGCCATCAGCCAATCGTTCGTCCAATGCGTCCAACAGTGCCAGCGCCAAACGTTGTGCGCCCGCCTGCAGCATCAGATCTTTATTGGGATACACGATAAGTGCGCGATTTGCCATAACAATGATTCCTTCAATATAAAAAACTTCCCTCAGCCAAGAATAACTGGCTGAGGGAAGCGATAGGGCCTTAGTGACGAATCAAGTCCCAACCCTTGTTGATGACTTCGGCATACACCTCATCCGGATCGATGCGGCGCAGCTCCTCGGTCAGGCAGTCCTCGATGGTGCGCACCGGCACGGAGATGGCCTGTGGAGTCTGACCGGGCATGGAGATCAGAGCCTGATCCTCATGCGGTCGCTCCAACGACACCACGCCATCCGCACGCGTCAAGTACACACCGGTCACGGCTTCGGCATCGTCCACATACTCCACGTCGACATTCACGCTGAGCTTCAACCGCAACCATGCGCACAGCAGGTCCATCGGCAGGAACTCCTTCGGACCGGTCACCTTCACTGCGGTGACTGGCAGATGCGGCGGCTGGTCGAGCATGGAGGCCAGCATTGCGCGCCAGACGGTCAAACGAGTCCACGACAGGTCGATGTCCTCCGGCGTCCAGTTGCGGCGCAGACGCTCGATCGTGGCTTCAGGATTGTTGGAGCGCATTGCATCGGTGATGCGGCTGCGGGCCATGGCGCCCATCAGATCCTTGGAAGGATTGGACGGCGGGTTCGTCGGCCACCATGCCACCACCGGCACATCCGGTACCAACAGCGGAATCACCAAGGTGTCCGGGTGGTTGATCAGGCCACCGCGTGGGCGCAGGATGATGATTTCGCCGGCGCCGGCGTCGGCGCCGAAGCGTACCTGGGCATTGAGATTGGACTCGGCCGGTCCGTCGGTCAGATCGACGGCCGGATTATCGGTCTTCTCCATGGCCTTTGCGCCGGCATCGGCCGAAGCGTCAGCCTGGTATGCAGTATCCGGCACAATCGCGATCACACGGCACGGATGCTCACGGCTGGCTGCATTGGCGACTTCCAGCGCATGCTCGAGTTCGCTATCATCCGCGGAAATCAGCAGGGTCAGCACGCGGCCCGTGGCGGATTCGCCGCGCTCCTCGTGCAGCTGCTCAATTTTATGGGCGATTTCGCGCGTGCGCGTATTTGGCAGATCGATGATCATGGCATCCTCCAGTGGCGGCCTTCGCGCGCCAGCATCTCATCGGCCTCGGCCGGCCCCCAAGTACCAGAACGGTAAGGCTGCGGTTGGCCGAGCGTGGACCAGAACTCCTCAATCGGATCGAGGATCTCCCAGCTCAGGTTCACTTCTTCGGTGGTCGGGAACAGCGGCGGATCGCCGAGCAGCACGTCAAGAATGAGGCGCTCGTAGGCCTCTGGCGAGTTCTCGGTAAAGGAGCGGCCGTAGCTGAAGTCCATGTTCACGTCACGGACCTCCATCGTGGTACCGCCCGGCACCTTGGCTCCGAAGCGCATGGTCACGCCCTCATCCGGCTGTACGCGAATCACGATGGCGTTCTTGCCGAGTTCGCGCACGGCGGTCTGCTCGAACGGCAGATGCGGGGCACGCTTGAACACCACGGCGATTTCGGTCACACGCTTGCCCAGGCGCTTGCCGGTGCGCAGGTAGAACGGTACGCCAGCCCAGCGGCGGGTATCGATATTCAGCTCGATTGCGGCGTAAGTCTCGGTGGTGGAAGCCGGGTCGATGCCCTTTTCCTCCAAGTAGCCGACCACCTCATGCGAGCCCTGCCAGCCCTTGGCGTACTGGCCACGGGCGGTGTGCAGCGACAGATCCTTCGGCAGACGCACGGCGGAAAGCACCTTGGTCTTCTCCGCGGTCAGATCCTTGGCGGTGAAGCTCACCGGCTCCTCCATGGCGGTCAGAGCCATCAGCTGCAGCAGGTGGTTCTGAATCACGTCTCGTGCGGCACCGATGCCGTCGTAGTAGCCGGCGCGGCCGCCGATGCCGATGTCCTCGGCCATAGTGATCTGCACGTGGTCCACATAGTTCGCGTTCCAGATCGGCTCATACATGGCGTTGGCGAAGCGCAGGGCCAGAAGGTTCTGCACGGTTTCCTTGCCGAGGTAGTGGTCGATGCGGAACACCGAGCTCGGGTCGAACACTTCGGAGACCACGTGGTCGAGTTCCTTGGCGCTGGCCAGATCATGTCCGAACGGCTTCTCGATGATCACGCGGCGCCAGGCACCTTCGGAGGAACGGGACAGGCCGGAAGCGGCCAGTTGCTTGGATACGATCGGGAAAGCGCGCGGTGGTACGGACATGTAGAATGCATGATTGCCGCGCGTGCCACGGTCGCGGTCGAGCTCCTGCACGGTGGCGCTCAGACGCTCGAAAGCCTCGGGGTCGTCGAATGTGCCGCGCACGAAGCGGATGCCGGCGGCCAGATTCTTCCAGGTTGATTCCTTGAACGGCGTGCGGCAGTGGGCCTGCACGGCGGCCTTGACGAATTCGATGAAATGCTCCTGCGTCCAGTCGCGGCGGGCGAAGCCGGTCAGGCCGAAGCTTGGCGGCAGGAGACCGCGGTTGGCGAGGTCGTAGACGGCTGGCAGCAACTTCTTCTGCGCCAGATCACCGGTGACGCCGAAAATCACCAGACTGCAGGGGCCGGCGATACGGGGCAGACGCAAATCGCGCGAGTCGCGCAGCGGATTGCTCCAGTTGGAAAGTTCACTCATAGCTCCTAAGCGTAGACCCCGCCTGGAATGTATCGCTAGAAGCGATATGAAAAATATTGTGATGTGAGGCACTTTGTCTGATATTGCGCCTCGCTCGGTTGGGAAGCTTTCATTTGCAATACATTTATGGATAAACAAAAGCGGTGTGGATTATGTGCTGGTGAGGCGTTGTTTCGCGCAGGTTTATAAGTAAATATTCAGCGAAATCATGTCGTACTTTTCGCTACGTAGTCTATGAATGTGCATGTCATCCTCTTGGAGAAAAATAGTGTCCACTATTTGATTCCAATGTATCTGTTAGCGATTTATGAAGTTCACGCATGCCTAATACACCACCTTCGTTTCCGCCGCCTCACTATGTTGCTTTGCCGGATTCAGAGCGTGCCGAACATCGCCGCACTATGGCGGAACCCGTTGGCCGAGCGGATATGAAGCACAACAGCCGAAAGCCAAAAGCTGCAGCATCCACCAAGAAATCGATGTGGAAAACCTTGCATGCCGTGCATGCGGCATTAAGAGATCTCAACTCCGCGGACTATGGCAAACATACCCCCGCGAAGCGTCGTTTTGGCCGCTTCTCCGTATTGACCGGCAGCGTGTACACTCGCCGACGCGTCATGGTTGCCTGTTTTGGCCTGGTTCTACTGGTTGAAGTGCTCCAGCTCGTGTGGCCATCCGACCGTTTCTACCCGTTGGCAACGCTTGATGGCTATTCGGTTGGCGGGCAGAGCGCGCATGGTGCGGCGCAACGATTGAATGCCCGTGCATTGCAGCGTACGGTGACGCTTACTGATTCCACCACATCCACCACAGTGACGCTTACTGCGAAACAAGCTGGAATCACTGTGGACTACGACGCGCGCGCCAAGGCGGCAGCCCGGCATTCGTTGGCGCAACGCGTCATCCCTTTCTCGTGGCTGTTCGTGCATAACACCACATCCGATGACTTGCCTGATGCGTTTGGCGCCTCGAAGGGGCAGACGCACGCCGATGCGGTCAATGCATCGGTGAAGTTCGTCGACGGCGCCTTGCAGGCGGTGGACCCCTCGGTCGGGTACACCTTCAACTCCGGTGATATTCTCAAAGCCGCAGGCTCCGGTTTTGCCAGCAGCGGCGCCGGCGATTTGGCCACGGCGACCATTGAGATGAACATTGTGCAGCCGACTGTTTCCATGGATACGGCTCAGCAATTGCTGAAGACCATTAACGCTGCACTGGGTGACGGCGTCACGTTCACATATGACGATGGCAGCTGGAGCCTGCCTGCCAGTAGCGTTGCCAAGGCCGTCAGCGCAACCGCGAACGACCAAGATAACACCCAGTTGGACGTGACCATCATCAGCTCTACGTTGATTAGGCAGCTGAAATCTCAGGGCGTCGCCCTTCAGGTGGCGCAGAAAGCCGTTGATGACGGCGCGGTGCCATCATTGTTCGCGGTCAAAGGCTATGCCTCTCGTGCGATTGATGCCAACGACACAGCCAGCGCGTTGGCATCCATGCTTGCCAGCGGCAGCAACTCGCCGGTTGGCATCTCGATTACCGAAGTGGATAATTTCGAACTGTACGAAGGGCTGCCCACCCAAGGAAGCACGAAGGATAAACTGAGCCAGCTATTTGGCGATGCTACGTATTCGGTGGCCGTATATGACCTGAGTACGGGTAAATCCAAGCTGCAGATCAATGCGGATGAGGTGACCACCTCTGCCAGCACCTATAAGCTCTTTGTGGCTTATTCGATGATTCATGCGGTGGAGTCAGGCGATTTGACGTGGGACAGTCCGCTTAACGGTATGACATTGAGTTCCTGCATGGCGACGATGATCGTCGATTCGGATAATGATTGCCCGGAGGCGTGGCTGAGCCTTTACGGCTTTGATGCGCTGACGGAGCAGGCACACGAAATCGGTGCGAACAACACCAATTTCCGATATGGCGATATGACCACAACCGCCAATGATCTGGCCACTGTGCTGAAAGGCTATTACAGCAATTCCATTGTCAGCGCGGATTCCGCGAACCACTTGTTCGAACTGATGGGAGAGCA
This sequence comes from Bifidobacterium cebidarum, assembly GCF_009193305.1. Classification (GTDB taxonomy): domain Bacteria; phylum Actinomycetota; class Actinomycetes; order Actinomycetales; family Bifidobacteriaceae; genus Bifidobacterium; species Bifidobacterium cebidarum. The sequence continues at coordinate 303,824 of NZ_WBVS01000002.1, forward strand.
GGTGTATCGCGACGGCATTCCCACCGGCATCGGCTCGGACGGCGTGGTGCAGGACAAGGTCGGCTTCCTGGATAGTCTGCTTAATGACGCGGCGATTGTGCGATGTGATAAAGGCGACTATGCGATGGTGATTATGACCGACGGATCCAGCTGGCATAAGATCGCGCAAGCCAGTTTGCTGATCTACGAGGATTTGTAAGCAAAAACCCTTGGAAACTCAATGTTTCCAAGGGTTTACTTGTGCCCCCCGTGGGATTCGAACCCACAACCCACGACTTAAAAGGACGCTGCTCTAACCGTTGAGCTAGAGGGGCAACGTTTCTAAGATACACGCGAATGCCGGACAATGCACAATCGGCGTTGCGCATGTGGACACCGACCGCTCCGGCTCCTAGAGTGGGGCACCATGTCATGCACCACGATTCTCATTGGTAAGAACGCAAGTTACGACGGCTCGACCATCATCGCCCGTGATGACGATTCCGGCTCCGGCCGCTACGATCCCAAGCGTTTGATTGTTGTGACACCTGAAGACCAGCCGCGCCACTATGTGAGCGTGCTGAGCCACGTTGCCGTCGATCTGCCGGATAATCCCTGCCGCTACACCATCGCGCCGAATGTCTTGCACAACCGCGGCGTATTGGCCGAGGCCGGCGCGAACGAGTATAACGTGGCGATGAGCGCTACCGAAACCATCGCCGTCAATGAACGTGTGCTTGCCGCCGATCCGATGGTCGAACTGCGCTCCGCCGTGGGCGAACCGGAAGACGCCGACTACCGGCCCGAGCAGCCGGGAGGCATCGGCGAGGAGGACATCATCACCTTGGTGCTGCCGTATGTGAGGACCGCGCGTGAGGGCGTCCGCCGTCTTGGCGAACTGCTGGAAACCTATGGCACCTATGAATCCAACGGCGTGATCATCTCCGACGTGAATGAAATCTGGTATGTGGAGACCATCGGCGGTCACCACTGGATCGCCCGTCGTGTGCCGGATGACTGCTACGCCACAATCCCGAACCAGCTGGGCATCGACGACTTCAGCTTCACCGATGCGTTCGGCCGCCAGCGCGAGTACATGTGCAGCGCCGATCTGCGCGAGTTCATCGCCGAGCATCATCTTGACCGCACGATGGGCGCGCCTTCCGCGATCGGCGGGCGTCATGCCCATGGTAACGGCTCCCGCACCGGTTCGCATGCCCGCCGTGCTGCCGGCTCCGATTCGGTTGTGGCTGCGGTCGATACGGATTCGGCGGCAGCCAACAGGGCCGCGCGCATCAAGGCGCGAGCGGAAGCGTTGCCGAACCGATTCAACCCGCGCAAGGTGTTCGGTGCGAGCACGCCGAAGGACCATATCTATAACACGCCACGTGCCTGGTATATGCAGCGTTACCTCAACCCCAGCGAGGACTGGGATTCACCGGCTGCGCAGTACACGCCGGAATCCGACGATATTCCGTGGTGCCGTGTGCCGGAAAACAAGGTGAGCTTGGAGGACGTGGACTTCCTGCTCTCCAGCCATTTCGAAGGCACGCCGTACGACCCGTACGGCACGAAGGGCACTGCGGAATCGCGCCACCGCTATCGCCCTATCGGTGTGAACCGTACCGGCCATATGGTGGCGATTCAGCTACGCCCGTATGCGTCGGAATCCAACCGTGCCGTGCTGTGGGTGTCGTTTGGTTCCGGCCCGTTCACCACGATTGCGCCGTTCTATGCCAATGTGGCTGATACGCCAAGTTACCTGCGGGACACCACGCCGGAAGTCTCCACGAGCAATCTGTACTGGACGAACCGTCTGATTGCCGTAATCGCCGACGCACATTGGTTCGAAACGCATAATGCCATCGAAGGGTATGCGGAAGGTGTGCGGTCGTTCGGACACAGGCTGATCGAGCAGACCGACATCGCGCTCGAAGATATGGATGCCGATGCCGCCGATGTGCAGGCCGCATTGGAGTCCGCGAATCAGCAGATGGCTGAATACTTGCGCAAGCACACCACCAAGCTGCTCAATGACGTGGTCTACACGGCCAGCAACCTCATGCACAACAGCTTCGCCATGTCCGACCGTTGGACGGACTAGCGCCGAGTCGACCTGCGCTTAGTTGAAACCGACGACCTTCTCGGCGATGGTGTAGCCGTTGCGCACGATCCAGCGGCCCACCGAACCGGGAAGGTTGATTGCGCGGGACATCAGCTTGCCGCGCACATCATGGCCTATGGCGGGCGAGTACGCGTCAATCGCCTCCCACAGTTCCTTCTTCTTGGCGTAGTTGGCCTTATCTCGCGAAAGAATCAGGAACACGGAAGTCACCGAGGACTCGATGGCCAGGAAGTGAATCATGTAGCGATACAGGCCTTCGGGCACCGTGCCGCGTTCCGGTGTGGCCTCGGTCATCAGCCGATTCACCAGGCGCAGCTGGTCGACGCGGCGGATCATCACATCGGTCTGCACGCTCTGGCCCTCGCGGCCGATGAAGTAGTGGTAGAACGGCACATCCAGGTACTGGATGCGCTTGACCCACGGGAACGGCTGGTAGGAGTAATAGAAATCCACATAGAACGTGTGCTCCGGCAGCTGCAGGCCGGAATCGCGCACCACCTGGGTACGGAAGGTGAGCGCATGCATGATGATGTATTGCGCCAGACCGAAATGCCCCAGATCATCCCATCCGAGCACGCGCCCGGCGGGAATCACATGGCGGAAGTTCACCGTGTGCTTATGACGCTTGGCCACCTTGTCGTAGACGTAGTTGGTCACCAGCATATCGATGGGCTCAGTGGTGTCACGCTGCGCTCGCAGCGTGTCCATCACCGTGTTGATGGCCTGCGGATCAACCCAATCATCCGCGTCCACCACCTTGACGTACATGCCGGTGGCTGCGGCGATGCCGGTGTTCACCGCTCCGCCGTGGCCCTTGTTCTCCTGATGGATGGCGCGCACGATGCCGGGATTGTTGCGTTCCAGCTTCTGCGCGTAGGCCAACGTGCCGTCTTTCGAACCGTCATCCACGATCAACACCTCGATGTCCTCGGGATTCGAGGCGGAGAGCACTGAATTGACGCAACGGTCAAGATAGGACTCCATATTGTATGCGGGAATCACAAACGTGAGCGTCTTTGCCGTTGTCACCGCGTTGGCCATACTCGTTACGTCCTCACATGGGTCGATCGATTGCGCGCAATCGATAGTTCGATATGTTCGTTTTCGTTGTGCTGTTAAACCGTAGCACCTTGCAGGCGCTCATGACGCAGTCGTTACGCAAGTTGTTGCTCTGCGCTCACGTTCTGCGGCTGAGCGCCCATCCCGGCATTCTCGATATCGTCAGTATCGCCGCCGTGCTCTAAGTCCGTGCTGAGATGGGGCTGCTGCTGCGCCTCGCGCTGGGCCGCACGCTGGGCTTCGCGGTGTGCCTCGCGCTGGGCCCGTGCCCCCTCGAACCGCAGCTGTGGCTTGGAATCAAGCCTGCTCAATCCGTGCCAGGCCAAATCCACGATATAGGCCGCCAGCTGCTCCTTGCTGACCTTCGGCCTATCCGCCCAATACTGGCCGGTGAACACGGTCATACCCACGAGCATCTGCGCGTAATATGGCACGCCCTTGGTCGAAAGCTTCTGCCGTTTGAACGCTTCCGAGAGAATATCCTCAACACGCATCGAGATATCGCCCAGCAGGGAGCTGAACGAGCCGGATGGGTCGGTGCTGGGCGAATCGCGTACCAACACTTGGAATCCTTCGGCGTTCTCCTCTATATAGGTGAGCAGGGCCAAAGCCGTACGTTCCACGATCTGGCGTGGATGCAGGGTCGGCGCATCCAATGCTGCTGCCAATGTGTTGATCAGCGCACGCATCTCACGGTCCACAATCACCGCGTACAGACCCTCTTTGCCGCCGAAATGCTCATAGACGATCGGCTTGGAAACCTTGGCATGCGCTGCGATCTCCTCCATGCTCACTGCCTCGAATCCCTTGGCCGCGAACAAGGCGCGTCCGACTGTGATGAGTTGTTCTCGTCGCTGCAGCGAAGTCATACGTGAGGAATGTGCCATGCCGACCACCTTAGTCGGTGGGAGAGTCGGTGCTGATGATCGGCAATGTTCCGTGGGCGCTGTACGGCGATGCGGACTATACGGGAAGGCCCACATTTAGACTGGCAGGTATGGAAATGAATACTGTTGTGGCCATTATTGGCGTGATTATTGTGGCGGTTGCATTGATCGCCCTGAGTATATGGCTGTCCAAGTCCCGCAAGCGTGACCTTGACCGTGCGATGGGCAAGGTCGCCCCTGATAATCAGCGTACGCGTGACGCGAAGGCGGCTGCCGACGCGCGCTTGGCCGCCGAAGCCGCTGCAGCTGTGCAATCAGAACCAAGTGCGACTGTGCAAGATAGCGAAACTGCCGAAGTCGCTGCCGCCGCCGCAGAACCGGCAGCCGAGCCCGCCTCTGCGTCTGTGCCGGCCGACGCCGCTCAGCCCAGTGCTGCGGCTGAGTCGGAATCCCCGGAATCCGTGGGCTCCCGTTTGACCAGGCTCAAGGCGAAGCTCGCCAAGTCCGGCAATCCGTTCGGCAAAGCCTTGTTCAACATTCTCGCCAAAGACAATCTCTCCGAAGCCGACTGGGAGGACGTGGAGGATACGCTGCTGCTCGCTGATGTGGGAGCTGAGGCGTCCGCACAGTTGGTTGATGATTTGCGTACGGACGCCCGCATCACCGGTAAGGCCGACCCCGCCGAGGTGCGCGCCACGCTGAAAGAGAAGCTGCTCGACTTGGTGGGCCGCGATACCGACCGTCGCCTGAACGCGGAAAAGCCTGGCGCGGACAAGCCGTCCGTGATTATCATGGTGGGCGTGAACGGCACCGGCAAGACCACCACCGCAGGCAAGCTCGCCCGACTGTTCGTGGCTGAGGGCAAGCAGGTGGTGATGGGCGCCGCCGACACCTTCCGTGCCGCCGCCGCCGATCAGCTGGAGACGTGGGGCGCTCGCGTCAACGTGCCGGTGGTTCGCTCGGACAAGGATGGCGCCGACCCGGCGTCCGTGGCGTTTGAAGCCGCCGGCAAGGCCAAGGAACTCAACGCCGACGTGCTGATCATCGACACCGCGGGCCGACTGCAGAACAAGTCGAACCTGATGGATGAGCTTGGCAAGATTCGCCGTGTCACCGAAAAGCAGCTGCCGGTGGGCGAAGTGCTGTTGGTGCTCGACGCCACCACCGGCCAGAACGGCATGGCCCAGGCCAAGGTGTTCGCCGAAGCCATCGGCATCACCGGCGTGGTGCTCTCCAAGCTGGACGGCTCCGCCAAGGGCGGCATCGTGATCAGCGTGCAGAAGGAGCTCGGCGTGCCGGTCAAGCTCGTGGGCCTTGGCGAAGGCCCGGACGATCTGGCGCCGTTCGATCCGGAAGGTTTCGTGGACGGCATCCTCGCCTAGCGTCTTTCATATACGTTGACTGTAGGTTTTTGAACGTTTTCTGTTCAAAAACCTACAGTCAACGTATATGGGGATCGGCGCGAAGCGTCCACGTTATGAACGTGTGAAACACCGCAAACCACACAAACAGGGCCCCGAATTATGTTCGAAACATAGTTCGGGTCCCTGCCGTATCCATTGGAATCAAGCCGAAATCCACCTCTATGAAGCGCCATGCGCAGGCCTTGGCGCTTAACAATCGCGTAACTTGATGTAACGAAATGAAAACGTGGCCGGCTTTTACTGACGAACTGTTAGCCCCCACAAGGGGGACGGCATTAATTGGAACTAGACGCCGGGGCTTCGAGATTTTCCGAACCCTCGACGCCATGAACGAAAGAGAGAGGGAGGTAGACATGGGAGCGCTTGATTCCGGAAATACCGCATGGATCCTCACATCCGCGTCCTTGGTTTTCCTCATGACGCCTGGTGTGGCGTTCTTCTACGGCGGTATGGTTCGTGCCAAGGCCGTTCTGAACATGTTGATGCTTGAGGCGGCCGCACTGTCGGTCACCATGATTATCTGGACCCTGTGGGGCTGGTCCATCGCCTACGCCGGCAACGATATCGGCGGTATCTTCGGCGATCCGGCCAGCGGATTCCTGCTGAAGGACTCCATGGTCGCCCAGGATGGTGTGTTCACTACCACCGGTCTGAACTCCAACAACTACCCGGTTTCCGTTGACGTTGCCTTCCAGGTGGCCTTCGCCATGATCACCGTCGGCCTGATCTGCGGCGCTATCGCCGAGCGCGTCAAGTACAGCACCTGGATGATCTTCGTTGCCCTGTGGATCACCTTCGATTACGCTCCTATGGCCCACATGGTCTGGAACGGTGGTCTGCTCTCCGGTGATGGCGCGATCTCCAAGGCCATCGGCGCAACCGCCCATGATTTCGCAGGTGGTACGGTCGTCCACATCAACGCTGCAGTCGCCGCCCTGATCATCGTGCTGATCATCGGCAAGCGTAAGGGCTTCGGCACCCAGCCGTTCCGTCCGCACAACGTTCCGTTCGTGATGCTCGGCGCATTCCTGCTGTGGTTCGGCTGGTTCGGCTTCAACGCAGGTTCCGCCTTCGCCGCCAACGGCACCGCCGGCTACGCCTGGGTCTCCACCTCCGCTGCAACCGCCGCCGCAATGCTCTCCTGGGGCTTCACTGAAAAGATTCGTTCCGGTCACTACACCGCCATGGGCGCTGCCTCCGGTATGGTCGCCGGCCTGGTCGGCATCACCCCGGCCGCCGATGTGGTCTCCCCGCTGTGGGCCATCGTGCTCGGCGCCATCGTCGGCATCCTGACCTGCCTCGCCTGCGGCCTGAAGTTCAAGTTCGGCTACGACGACTCCCTCGACGTCGTCGGCGTCCACGGCGTTGGTGGTTTCACCGGCACCCTGCTCATCGGCTTCTTCGGTGAGGGCACCGGCCTGCTGGCTGGTGGCGACTGGAAGCAGCTCGTCGTTCAGCTCATCATCGCCCTCGTCGCCATCCTCTACTCCGCAGTGATTACCGCCATCATCGCCTTCGCTCTTGAGAAGACCATCGGCTGGCGCGTCACCGAAGCTCAGGAAGTCGGCGGTATCGACCTTGCCGACCAGGGCGAACGTGCTTACGATTTTGCTGGTACTGCCAGCTCCGTTCTCAAGGAGGTGAAGTGAGATGAAGCTAATCACCGCTATCATCCAGCCCCATAAGCTCGACGACGTCAAGGAGGCTCTCGCAGCCGCCGGCGTGCACGGTCTAACTGTGTCCGAGGCTAACGGCTACGGCCGCCAGCGCGGCCACACCGAGGTCTACCGCGGCGCTGAATACACCGTGGACCTGATCCCGAAGATTCGCATCGAGGTCCTGGCCGATGACGCCGACGCCGAGACGCTGGTCGGCGTGATCGTCAAGTCCGCCGGCTCCGGCACCATCGGTGACGGCAAGGTGTGGGTCGCCCCGCTTGACTCCGTGACCCGCGTGCGTACCGGCGAGACCGGTTCCGCCGCGATCTGATGAATCGTCCGATTCCTCCTCCTATGAGGTTCGGGCTATGAAATAAGACAGGTCCCCGCACGTTGCGTTTGTCGCCGTGCGGGGACTTTTTTACATTTTCTACATGATGAAAGATCTGGGGCAATGACATCGGCAGTAGATGGTTTGAAACAGCGATTCATGGAGATGAGCCAACCGGATGCGGATGGTGTCTATCGCAACGGCACGGTGAAGCGCAAGGCCCGCACCGAACTGGCCATGCAGTGCTTGACGAAGTTGTGGGATGAAGCCTGTGAGGCCGTTTCGTTCACCGTACCTGATTCCGGCATCGGCTTCGCTGCGGTTGGTTCCCTGGCTCGTGGGCAGATCGGCCCCAGCTCGGACCTGGATCTGGTCATTATCTACGAGCCGCGCGCGGTCAACGACCAGCAGCTCAATGAGCTTGCCAATAAGCTTTGGTATCCGTTGTGGGATAGCGGACTCGACCTCGACCATTCCATTCGCACGCGCGCCCAGTGCGAGGAGGTCACCGACCATGATCTGCCCGCGGCCATGGGATGGCTCGATGTGAAGCCGATTGCCGGTGACACCGAACTGATTCGCGCCACGGCCGCCTCCATTCTTGAACGTTGGCGCAAAGCCGCGCGCAAACGTCTGCCGGAGCTGTTGGACTCCGCCAAATCCAGGTTGGATGAATTTGCGCGATTGCAGTATGTGAACCAGCCGGATATCAAGGAGGCTCGCGGTGGTCTGCGCGACTCGGTGTTGATTTCCGCGCTCGCCACCTCCTGGCTGGCCGACCGTCCGCACGGCAGCTATGACGAGGCCGTGGAACGCCTGCTCGACGTGCGCGACTGCATCCACTTGGTGGCCGGCAAGGATACGAATCTGCTGCTGACCCCGTATCAGGCCAAGGTCGCGGCAATGCTTGGCTTGGCCGACCCCACATGGCCGGAAGAGGAGCGCGCGGCCTACTCGATTGATGATTTGCAGACGATGCTCGCCCGTTTGGGCCGCCGTATTTCCTTTGCGCTTGACTCCACGGCTTCGCGCGCCGAACATTCGCTGACCCACGAAAAGCCCCGTTTCGCATTCTTCCAAATGTTCTCGCAGCGCGCAGGCGGCAAGCGCGAGGCTCCGCAGTTCGATATCGTGGCTCCGGGCATCGCCAAGCATGAAGGCGAGCTGGTGTTGGCGCCTGGCGTGGACCCTGCTCATGATGCCAAGCTGGCGCTTCGCATAGCGGTGGCGTCCGGCGAATTCAGCCTGCCGATTAATCCGTCTACGCTGACGAATCTGAAGAAATGCCCGATTCGAGATAACCAGTGGGATGATGAGTCTCGCGAGCTGTTCGTGCGTCTGCTGGCTTGCGGGCCGGAACTCATGGATGTGTGGGAAAGCATCGATTTCGTGGACATTCCCGGCCGATGGATGCCGGAATGGCTGGGCATCCGCAACCGTCCGTCCGCATCGGCTGCGCACCGATACACCATCGACCGCCATATGGTGGAGGTCACTTCGCGCATCACGCGCGACACCCCCTCCGGTGGCCGTTACGATGATGAGCATTATCAGGCGCTGCTGCTCGCGGCCATCACCCACGACATCGGCAAGCGCGCGTTCGTGCGCGATCATGCCGCCGAGGGAGCGCGCCATGTGCCGGTGATTTTGAAACGTATGGGATACCCGCAGCAGATCATCGATTGGGCGACCGTGCTCGTGCGCGAACATTTGACGCTGTCTGAATTCGCCACCGGCAAGGATCCGAATGATCCGGCCGTTACCGCTGATCTTGCCGACCGGCTGCATCATGACAAGCAACTGCTTGATATGTTGTACGACCTCACGCGCGCGGACGGTTCCTCGCTCGGAGCCACTGCCGGTGAGTCAATCACCAAGAAATACGGCTGGTCCAAGTGGCGCGAACAGATCGTGCACACCATGTATTCCGCCGTTCGCTCCGCGATGTAGCGGCCTTACCGCATCCACGCATCCGAACGAACGCGCAACCCGTTGAACAGGCCGCGCCCGCCCATCAGCATCACATTGAACGCCGCCCACAGCAGTATGGTGCGCGCGATGTCGCTCGCCACTTGAGATTCGGCATAGTTCGCAAGCGGGATGATCATTGCGATATACGCCACAGCGGTCAACGTGCAGGTGAGGGCCAGATAGCGGTAATCTCGCGCGCCGATCAGAATGCCATCGATAGCCATCATCCAGCCTTGCAATGGGAAGAACAATCCCATGGTCACCATGCCGGCGGCAATCAGTATCTGGATATGCGGCGTGGGGGAGAAGAAGTGCCCGGCAAACAAGCCGATAACGGCGAAACACAGGCCGATGGCCAGGCCGGTGAACGCACCCATGCGGCCGGTGGCGCGCGTGAGTTCCCGGGCGCGTGTGCGTCTGCCGGCGCCCAACGCGGTGGCCACCAAAGCCTGACCGGCGATGCCGACCGAATCCAACATGTTCATGGCGAAATTCCAGCTTGAATTCACTGCTTGGAATCCCGCCAGAACCGCAGCGCCCATGCGTGCGGCGCTTGCCACGGTGACCACCATGGCGGCACGAATCGCCAGCGTGCGGATGAATAGCGGGATGCCATCGCCGCCGGCGGCCGCAATGCCGCTCAAACGTGGTCGCAAGCTCGCGCCATCAGCTCGTGCCCACAGGATCGCGGGGACAACAAGGAATACGCCCATATACCATTGCGCGATCAATGTGGCCGCGCCTGAACCGACGATACCCCAGCGGAACACCAGAACGAACAGCACTTCCAGCACGGTGTTCACTATGGCGCCGCTGACCGCCGCAATCAGCGTGATGCGCACCTTCTGCAGCCCGCGGAAAACACCATTCGCCGCGTACACCAGCAGCATGCCCGGTGCTCCCAGCACCACCGCACGCGTATAGAGCGCGGCCTGATGCAGCACCTCGCCTTGCCCTCCAAGCGCACGGCACAGCGGTTCGGCAGTCGCGAAGAGCGCAATACCAAGTACCAGGCCAATGCCCAAGGCCAGCCACAATCCGTCAATGCCGGCTTGCAATCCTTCGCGCCGCTTGCCGGCGCCCAGCAGATGAGCGACCTGCGCGGTGGTGGAATACGCCAGAAAGATGCACAGCCCAACAGCCGTCAGAATAATGGTGGAGCCGATGGAGAGACCGGCGAGCGCGGCGTCTCCAATATGCCCGACGATGGCGGTGTCGATAAGAATGAAGGTGGGCTCGGCGATGAGCTGGCCAAAGGTGGGCAACGCCAGGCTCAGAATATGGCGGTTTGTGACGCGGCTGCTGGTGCCGGCTGAGCCGTTCGCCGTGTCTCCTTTGAAGTCATTGCCAACGTTTGCGCCGTGCTCGCTATTCGCGGATCCGTCAGAACCATGGTGAAGGCGATGCGCAGTGTTCGTCGTGTTCTTTTCTGCGTGCACGTCCGCTTGCATATCATGCTTAACTACGTTGCGCAACCCGCCTCCTTCACCCTACAAGGTTATCCCCAGACTATCCACCAAGTTATCCCCCGTATGTGGATAACTCAGTGGATTATCCACCAAGTTATCCCCAAAATGTGGATAACTTATTTTTCTATCCACATTTGCGTCTTCTGCGTGTCGTCTAGCTCACTTGTAGGTGAACGTAGCGTTAATGATGCGGTCAGATGTGGGGGCATTTTTGATTCCATGGAGCATAAACCGGCGCTAAGTATGCGGGGCGACGAACGGTACGCGTACTTAGCGCCGGGTCGGACACCTGAAACGGCGCTAAGTACGCGGTGGGACGGTTCTGCCGCATACATAGCGCCGGTTTGAGCAACGTAGCCGAATCCGATGGATCCCGGCGGTATTCGGTCCATTCAATGACGCGCGCAGGCCGCCTTCTATACTGGTGAGCTATGGCAGAAGGAAGCGACACTACATATCAGAGCTACGCGGGCGGCAGCGGCCGCGCATCGGGCGGCGCACAGTCAGGCGCGGCGGGCGACCCGATCTTCGATCGTGTGCCGCCCCATGATGACGACGCGGAAATGGCCGTGCTCGGCGGCATGCTGATGAGCAAGGACGCCATCGGCGAGGTCTCGCAGACCATCGACGTCACCGATTTCTATCAGCCCAAGCATCAGACGATCTACACCGCCATCATCGATCTGTTCTCCGCAAGCCAGCCGGTGGATGTGGTGCTGGTGGCCAACCAGCTGCTTGCCGACGGCAACCTTGAAAAAGTAGGCGGCGCAGACTATCTGCATAGTCTGGTGGCCTCGGTGCCGACCGCCGCCAACGCCATGTATTACGCCGAAATCGTGCATCAGCGCGCAATTTTGCGCAATGTGATTGCGGCCGGTACCAAAATCGCGCAGCTCGGTTATTCGGCTGAAGGCTCGCAGGCCGAGGATGTGGTGAATCTGGCCCAGTCCGAAATCTATGAGATGTCGATGGGCAAGGTGCGTCAGGACTACACCGCCATCGGTCCGGTGGTGCACGACGCCTTGGATCAGTTGGACAAACTGCAGCAAGGCCTGGTGAACAAGGGTGTGCCTACCGGATTCCGTGACATCGACGACGTGACGCAGGGTTTGCAGCCCGGCCAGATGGTCGTCGTCGCAGGCCGCCCGGCTATGGGCAAATCCACGTTGGGCATTGATTTCGCGCGAGCCGCCGCACTGCATCACAACATGACGTCCGTGGTGTTCAGCCTCGAGATGAGCAAGGTGGAGCTCGCCCAGCGCATCATCTCCGCCGAAACCAATATCCCTATGGCCGCTTTGCGGCGCGCGGACGACATCACGCCGGAACGTTGGAACACGTTGAACCAGTTCTGGACCAAGATGCAGAATGCGCCACTGTTCATCGACGACAGCCCGAACATGAGCCTCATGGAGATTCGCGCGAAATGCCGCCGCCTGAAGCAGACGAATGACCTGAAACTTGTGGTCATCGACTACCTGCAGCTGATGACCTCCGGCAAAGCCGTGGAATCCCGCCAGCAGGAGGTGTCCGAATTCTCCCGTGCGCTGAAGCTCTTGGCCAAGGAATTGGAAGTGCCGGTGGTGGCGCTCTCCCAGCTGAACCGTGGTCCGGAAATGCGCAACGACAAGAAGCCGCAGCTCTCCGACCTACGTGAATCCGGCTCCATCGAGCAGGATGCCGACGTGGTGTTCCTCGTACACCGCCCGGATTTCTATGACAAAGAAGACCGTCCGGGCGAGGCCGACATCATCATGGCCAAGCATCGTAACGGTCCGACCGAAACGTTCCACCTTGCCTTCCTCGGCGCCACGTCCAAATTCAAGGACATGCCGCAGGATTACAACGCCAATCAGGGGGTGTGATGATGTTCGCAACACCGGCCATCGGGAAACTGGTCCGCGCTGCGTCCCGTATTACCAAACACGGCGGCTCGGCATTTCCCGGCAAAATCATGGAAACCATCGACCCAGGGTTCCTGACCCGCACGCTCGCGCAACTGCCCTATGGCGTGGTGCTGGTTTCCGGCACGAACGGCAAAACCACCACCACGCGCATGGTGGCCTCCATGCTGTCCGACCTGGGCCTCAAGGTATTCACCAACCCAACCGGTTCGAATTTCGTGCGTGGTGTGGTCTCCGCGCTACTCAATGAGGTCAGCCTGAGCGGCAGATTGGATGCGGATATCGCCGTGCTCGAGCTTGACGAAGCCTACGCGGTGCATTTCGTGAAACAGGTCAAGCCGCGATACGCGCTGCTGCTCAATGTGATGCGCGACCAGCTTGATCGCTTCGGTGAGATCGACACCACCGCCAAACTGTTGAGCCATGTGGCTGAAACGACTACCGGAACCGTGGTCCTGAACCGCGAGGATCCGCGTATCGCCGCGCTCGCCGCCAAGGTTCCGGCAGATACGCAGGTCAAGTACTTCGGCTTGGCCGAGAATCTCAAGCATTACTTCCCCTCCGATGATGACATGGCCACCACGGTGTCGGTCGAGGGCAATGCCGTAGCAGTTGGAAGCGCTGCCGCCAACCATGCATCGGTGATCGCGGACGCCGTGCCGGCGGGTCGGAAACATGCATTGCCGGCGGACGTAACGCTCACCGCGGTCGGCGATCATGAAGCCACATTTGGCATGGACGGGCAGACCTACTCCACAGCCGTAAAACTCGAAGGCGTCTATAACCTCTACAACGCCGCCGCGGCGCTCGCCGTGGTGCGTGCGGTGATGGCCGACGCCTCCGCACAATCCAAGGCCGCCGCCAACGCCCGTGCCTGCGCGGTAAGCGCCGACGAGCTCATCGCCGCGGTTTCCCGCGTCACTCCGGCATTCGGCCGTGGCGAAGTCATCAATGTCAACGGTTCGCCGGTGGAACTGCTGCTGGTCAAGAATCCGATGGGCTTCCGACTCTCGCTCGCCAGCTTCAGCCCGGCCGATGCGGACACGATGATCATCATCAATGACCAATACGCCGACGGCCGCGATATGAGCTGGCTGTGGGACGTGGACTTCACCTCCCTGCGCCAATCCGGCGTCGGCATGGTATCCGGCGTGCGCGCATGGGATATGGCGCTTCGCCTTGGCTATGACCAGGTGCCGGTTGAACATGTGAATACCGATACGGAGCAGGCGGTCACCGCGTTCGTCAACGCCAATCCCGGTACCCGCAAACATATCTATTGCACGTATACCGCCATGCTGAAAACCCGTGCGGTACTCGGGCGAATCACTGAAGTAAGCGATGCAGGAGTAGGCCGATGAGCAAGACGATCGACATCATGTCGCTGTATCCGAAAGACATGAACATCTATGGCGATTCAGGCAATGTGCTGACCATCCGCCGCAGACTGGAACTCTATGGCTACGAGCCGGTGATTCACCAGTACAACCAGGGTGATGGCTGGCCCGAGCATGTGGATATGATCCTGGGCGGCGGTGGCCAGGATACCGGCCAGAAGAAGATCATCGATGATTTCTACATGCGCGCGGATCTGCTGCGCAGGCTTGCCGCGGATGGCGTGCCGATGCTGATGATTTGCGGGCTCTACCAGCTGTTCGGTGAATACTTCGAAACCGTTGACGGCACGCGGCTGGAGGGCATCGGCATCATCGGCGCCTACACCGTGGGCCAGGATGTGCGCATGATCGGCAATCTCGTGGAACATTCCAGTCAATTCGGCGATGTAATTGGCTACGAGAACCATTCCGGTCAGACCTTCCTGCGTGACGGCGTGCAGCCGCTGGGCACCGTGGATGCCGAAGGCCGGGGCAATAACGGCAAGGACCATACCGAAGGCGCGCGCGTCAACAACGTGATCGGCACGTATATGCATGGTTCGCTGCTGCCAAAGAATCCCGCCATCTCGGATTTCCTGATTACCACGGCGGCAACTCGGCGCTACGGTTCGTTTGACACGGCAAGTCAGACGAAGGATCAGGCTGCCGAACTGGCTCGTCTCGACCGAGTGGCAGACAACGCGCGCAAAATCGCCGCCGCCCGGCCGCGCTAACGTGCGTCACTAGACGAAATCAGCCGTAAGGCCTAGCGTCAACGACGTGTAGTTGCGCTAATCTTGTGAATACGAGACAAGGCATCAGGCCGCGTCGAACCTCGAAGGAGGGGTTACTATGGCTGATTTCGATTTGGGCGAAGGCGTCCGCAAGGTTCTGTTGGCCGGCATCGGCGCTTTGGCCACCGGTTACGAGAAGAGCAGCGCCCTCGTTGACGATCTGGTCAAGAAGGGCGAGCTGACCGTTGAACAGGGCAAGTCCCTGAACACCGAGCTCAAGCGCAAGGTGGGCGAAGCTCTGGTCAATGACGCCAACAAGGATGAGGCCGACAAGGCCGAATCCGCTGAGGAGCCTTCTGAGCCAGCTGAATCCGCTGACAAGGACTAATTGCTGATTTGACTGCGGAAGCTTCGGAACAAGATACGACAAGAATCATGCAGGAAACCACAACGACCAGTAAGCCAAGTGGCGCTTCTGCTGACACCAAGCCGGCCACCCCATCTGGGGTGCCCGGCTCTTCGTCGTCTGTTCCAAAGTCTTCCGCTGATGAATCGTCCTCCTCGTACGACTATCCGCCAACCGCGGCATACGCACAATGGGCTGCGGTCAATACGGAAACCATCGGTCTGTTCGGTCCGAGACGTGACGATTTCTCCCAGCGCTACCATCTGACCCGCCGCAGCAAGATGAAGCGTCTGGCGCAAATCGTACGCATCGTCAACCAATTTGACGCGCTCAAGGGCCTGACGCCGGTGAAAATGCGCCTGATGTTCGAGGCGCTTGGTCCCACGTTCGTCAAAGTGGGCCAGATCCTCTCCATGCGCTCCGAGATTCTGCCGCAAAGCTTTTGCGACGAACTCGCCAAGCTGCGTGCGGACGCCGACCCGATGCCGTACGCCACCGTGCTGGATGTGTTGTCGGCCGAATACGGCCGCCCAGCCAGTGAGGTCTTCGAACATATCGACTTAAAGCCGTTGGGCTCGGCTTCCCTTGCGCAAGTGCATCGCGCCACGCTCAAAACCGGCGAAGATGTAGCCGTCAAAGTGCAGCGCCCTGGCGTGCGCGAAACCATGGCGCAGGATGTGGCCATCATGCGCTCCATCGCCAAGGCCGCCACCAAAGTGATGAGCAATTCGCAGATCGTCGATCTCAAAGGTGTGGTCGAGGAACTGTGGGATACCTTCGAATCGGAAACGGACTTCCTCGTCGAGGCGCGTAATCTCGCGGAATTCAAGCGTTTCGCCTCGCGATTCAAGTACATGGATTGCCCGACGCCATACCCAGACCTATGCACCGAGCATGTGGTGGTCATGGACTACGTGGACGGCATCTCGGTTTCGCATGCCGGTGAACTGGTGGCCGCTGGGTATGACCTCAAAGATATCGGCACCAAACTCGTCGACAATTACGCCACCCAGATTCTGGATGACGGCTTCTTCCATGCCGACCCGCACCCGGGCAACATCATCATCCGCGGCGGGCAGATCGTGCTCATCGATCTTGGCATGACCGGCCGGCTTGACGCCAAGACCCGCGCGGTGATGAAAGACATGATCTTCGCCGTGGCCAAGCAGAACTCGCCGGAATTGGCGGATGGACTGTTGCGTTTCGCCGGCACGGAAGCGGACCCGGCCGACTATCCGTCGTTGCTCGCTGACCTGGACGTGATCGTCAAGGAATACGGCACCGTGGACCTGAAAGACCTGGATTTGGCGGCGTTCATCACCGCGCTGACTTCGCTGGCACAGCGCCACGGCATCGAGGTGCCCAGTTCCATCACCACCGTGGGGCGTGCGCTGGTCACGTTGGAAGGACTCTTGGACGAGTTCATTCCGGACGTGAACATGATCGAGATCATCTCCCAGCACATCGCCACCTCCAAAACCACCAGCCAAGCCGTCAAAGACGAGCTCAAGGACCTCGGCGTCGAAAGCCATGTGGCCCTGCACAGCGCGTTGGATGCCATGAGCGAGCTCAATGTGGCCGCCCGCATGCTGACCCGTGGCCAGCTGCGTATGAACATGGAACTTGTCGGCTCGCAAGAGCCCTTCCAACTGCTGTCCGACATGGTGAACCGACTGACGATGGCCCTGATTGTGGTAGGCCTGTTCATCGGCTCGTCCATTGTGTATTACGCCGGCATGAAACCGATTATCTTCGGTATTCCGATTGTGGGCTTCCTCGGCTATGTGGTGGCGTTCGTGCTCGGTGTCTGGATCGTCATCGACATCTACCTGAAGGGCCGCAAAGCCAAGAAGCGCTAGTCGCCAAAACCTTTCATTTTCCTCGCTGACAACATGTTTAATGCTATGTTGCCAAAGTTGCCGCATGCGTGTTGAGATTATTTGATACCGATAAAAGAAATAATTGCAATGAACCTAAGAAACGCCGGAATATAAGCTATTTTGGCGTTTTAATTTGACTTTATACCGGTATCAAAATATAGTTTCTCATGACAACGGAGAACGAGGTCGGCAAGGACGGCGAGCAGTCCAAACCAGTTCAGCCTAATTCGTCCACCACCAACGTCAGCACCAACCGACGGTGCGTACAACCACAGAGAAAAAGGAAACCTATGTCATCCACAACGAAGAAGGATGTCAACAGCCTCTCGGTGATCTTGCCGATGCTGTCCATATCGCTGTTCCTCACCAGCTACAGCGTTGTCAACGGTGTTATTCCGCAGTTGGGCCGTGCCCTCAACGTCGATAACACGTCCGCGGAGCTGCTCTCCACCACGCCTTCGCTGACCGCGTTGGCCACGCTGCTCATCAGCCCGGCACTTGCACGCTTCTTTGGCCTGAAGAAGGTCATCGGCGCCGGTCTGTTCCTGGTGGGCATCACCGCATTTGTGCCGATGTTCGCCACCAACTTCGCCGTGGTCATGGCCGCGCGTGTGCTCTTCGGCATGGGTCTTGGCCTCTACAACTCGCTGGCCATCACCCTGATTCAGATGCTGTATTCCGGCAATCGCCGCGCTACGTTGCTCGGCATCCGCGGCGCCACCGAAAACCTCGGCCAGGCCATCATGACCGCACTGGTCTCCGTGTTCGTGCTCATCGCCGGCTGGCAGGGCGCCTTCATCGTTTACCTGTTCGCGTTCCCGGTCCTCATCTGGTTCTGGCTGCGCGTTCCGGATGTGCACCTCGACAAGTCCGGCGCTTCCGACATGGAAGCCGAGGAGAACGTCAACATCTACCCTGAGCAGACCAGCCCCATCCTCGGCGCGTTCTGCGTGTGCGCCGCGCTCTACATGGTGTTCTTCAACGCCATCAACGTACGTTTCGCTGAAATCGCACAGAAGATTCTGAACGACCCCCACCATGATTCGTCCGTGATCATCTCCGTGGGTATCCTGTTCGCCGTGGTTGCCGGCTTTGTCTATGGCTTCCTGGAGAAGAAGTTCGGCGACAACACCTACTACATCGGCATGGGCGTCTACTTCCTCGGCAGCTTGCTGGTCTCCCTTGCCGGCACCAACTACGCCGTACTGGTCATCGGCTTCTTCCTGTTCAACTTCCCCGGCCCGATTCTCGGACCGTTCCTGTGCAACCGCATCCCGAAGTACGCCAAGAAGAGCTCCCAGGCTTTCTGGTCCACGATGATCATCCTGTCCTTCCACGTCGGTGTGTTCGTCTCCCCGCTGGCTATGAGGGCGGTCACGATGATTACCGGTTCCACCGATCCGGCCGCTCCGTTCCCGTGGTTCACCGCCGGCTTCGCCATCATGATCGTCGCAGTGTTGGCATGGCAGCTGACCCACAAGAAGAACGCTCAGCCTGCTCTGGCCTGATTGCAACCATTACTCTAGCCTGAGTTCCAAGCGCCCCCAATCACGGGGCGCTTTTTTGTACCGGTATACATTGGTATGACGGTTTGCGTAGAATAAAGCGCGCGGAACAAGAGCCATGTCGGCTCTCCGTGTGCGATGTACAAGTGCTTGGCTGTAACGATAGCCAAGCCGAGGAAGGGGTAAAGCATGCCCAGAACGAAACGAGGCAGTGCGCCTTCCATCCGCGACGTGGCGGCGGTTGCCAATGTGTCGGTGCCCACGATGTCGCGATATCTGAAGGATCCCAGCCGGGTCAGCGAGAAAAAACGTGTGGCCATCGCGGCGGCCATCGAAAAGCTGAACTATCGGCCGAATCCCATCGCCCGCGCGCTCGCTCTCGATATGAGCGAATCCATTGCCGTGATGTCCGCCGATACCAGGCTCTATGGCCGCACGCAGACCTTCTATGGCATTGAGCGCAAGGCTCAGGAAATCGGCTATCCGACTACGATTTATGTGCTTGATTCGCGTGGCGGCGATTGGATGCTGGGCAGTGTGCGGTCCTGCTTGGATCGTAGCCCGGCCGGTGTGATTCTGATCGATTACGATCGTCTGACAGACAGTGTGGTCTCCCATATCCCAGCCACGATGCCGATGGTGATTATCGGCGGTCCGCGCCATGAGGATCGTGCCCAGATTCAACTGTGTGAATATGACAGTGCCTACACGATGACCAAGCATCTGCTGGCTTTGGACCACGCGACCGTGCACTATGTGTCGGTGCCTTCCGATGTGGATGCGCGTGAGGATGGTTGGCGTATGGCATTAAGCGACGCGCATGTTCCGGCTCCGGCGCCGATTGCCACGTCGTGGGATGCCGAAGAAGCCGTCGCCATCGGTCGGCAACTCGGCGAAGACGAGAGCGTCACCGCTATCTTCGCCGGTAATGATGAAATTGCGATGGGCGTGATGCGAGGCCTTGCTTTGGCTGGTAAACGCGTGCCAGATGATGTGATTGTGGCCGGATTCGATGACCATACCCTTTCTAGGGTGTGGAATCCGCCGCTGACTACGATTCGTCAGCATTTCGACAGGGCCGGTGAGCATGCGGTGTCTATGCTCAAGCAGCAGATTGACGATGTAGTAAACAATCGTCCACGCGGTGAGGCGTGGACGATGTTCGATCAGATCGCCGGTGAATTGGTGGAGCGCGAATCCACCGGAACGGTTTTCCTCTAACCTATCGCTTGGATTCAGGGGACCGTGTTCCGGTGCGCTAAGCTCGCGTCACCTCGATGAGCACGGCGTGCTCAGGCGCAAGCTGCGGCGGGCGAATGCCCCACTGGGTGAGTGTGGTGCCATCCACCACCGCGCCTTCATCGGTCCACCAGCTGAGTGCCGTACGGCAGTTCGGGCTGAATTCATCCTTATAACGGCTCGTACCTCCAAGTGGGCGAATACGGTAGCATGCTGCATTATCCAGTCCAGGCAGTCTCACGAGACCATATGGGTAATCCTGAGAGGAAGCAACTGCGGCGAATCGGAACACCGCGCGTGAGCGATCCGGGGCAACCAAGCCGTCAACACGAATAGCCGGATCCGCCGAATCCGCATGGACGAGGACGCCCTGAGGGATGTCTGCTCGGCGTTGCTTGTACAAGTCCACCCAGCTCTTCAGCTGTGCGAAATCCGCATCGTTCAGTTTCATGATGTTCCATTCGATGCCGAGATGTCCGAAGAATGCCATCGATGCGCGCATGGTCAGCGACGTGGCGCGGCGGGTCGCATGGTTGGGAGACTCGGAAATATGCTCGCCGATCATCTCAGGCGGCACCAAGAGCGACGTGCCGCGCTGAATATCGGCACGCTCCACCGGATCGGTGCAATCCGAAGCCCATACACGACTGCACCGAGCCAATACGCCGGCATCGATGCGACCGCCGCCGGAGGAGCAGGATTCGATTTCCAGTCCGGGGTGGCGTTCGCGCAGATGGTCAACAATCGCGTAGAACGCCTCGGTCTGCTGATGCACACCCGGATGGCCGGATGCGGGGGAAATGGGCTCGGTGAGGAAACGGTTATGATCCCACTTGATGTAATCGATATGGTATTCGCTCACGAGTACGTCAATCGCATGCTCCACATAGGCTGCGGCGGCAGGATTCGTCAGATCGATGACCTGCTGCGCGCGCGACGCCATCGGCAGACGTTCACTGTTCGGAGCCAGCATCCAATCAGGGTGGGCACGTGCCACATCGGAATCCGGGCTAATCATCTCGGGCTCGAACCAAAGGCCGAATTCCATGCCCAGATCGTGCACATGATGGGCCACGGTTCCCAGGCCCTCCGGCCACAACGTGGGGTCTACCTGCCAATCGCCAAGCGCCTTGGTGTCGTCGCGGCGACCCTTGAACCAGCCATCGTCGATGACGAATCGTTCCACGCCGACTTCTGCGGCGCGATCGGCCAGAGCGATGACCTTGCCCTCGCTTTGCGCGAAGTACATGGCCTCCCAGGTATTGAGCATCACCGGGCGAGGCTTGGCAAGCTCCGGATGCAGTGCGCGCAGATAGGCATGGAATTTCGCGGAAACCTCGTTCAATCCCTCGCCGACGCCAACGAGCAGACGTGGCGCATGATAGGTCGCGCCCTGCGCCAATTCGATCTCGCCCATATAGGGCAGTTCGCCGCCGCCGATGACGCCATGCGTATATGGTGTACGTTCGATGAACGTGGTGGAGTTGCCGCTGAAGGCCACATGAGCGGAAATAACCAGACCGTGCTCGAAGCCGAAGCCGCGCTCGCCGGCGGTCAGCAGGGTTGTGGCGTTGAAATTCGGACGGCCCATGCGCGATTCCTTGGCGAATACGCCTTCGGTCAGTGCCTGACGCTGCAAGGCGCGTTCGCGCAGGTGGTGCCCGGTGCAGGATTCGACTTCCGAGACCTGCGGCGGCAGTGGCACGACTGGGGTAAGCCGGTTGACGGCCAGCGGGGATTTACCGGTGTTGGTCAGGGCGGTGTCTATGTGCAGGAGTCCTTCTGGGCCGATTTCGATGGTCGTGTCCACGGCGATGCCCGCTTGCTGATCAGTGGCATTGAGGGTGACGGCATTGCTGGTGTGCTGGGAATGGGTCACGGTAAGCGCGGGAAAAAGTTCCACGCCGTTACGCGCCACTTGTATCGCCGGAGCGCCGGTCCATCCTTCGGCCTGCGTGGGCAGGATGGATGGCATCTCGCCAACTTGCAGTCCGGCATCAAGTGTCTGTGGGAATTGCGGGTCGGTGCTTGCGGCGTCGGCATTGGTCGGTCCGCTTGTTGTGGATGCCGGGGCCTGGGCCAGTGTGCGAGCGCTTCGTGTGATGGAGACAATGCGGGGAAGACGGCCCTCGCTGAATCCTAATGTGACATGGGTCGCCAAACCGGTTGGCGGGATAGTGGTATTGCCATCAGGAGCCTGCATCGGCTGGTCGATGGCGATAGTGGTCATCTGCATGTGCATACCTCGTTGTTATGGGTGATAACGAGGACCATCATATAAGATTTATACCGGTATCACAATCTGAAAACGAATAAATATCAATATTGATTGTATAAAGATGATACCGGTTTAACTTTCGTGGGAAAAACAGGCTGCGCAATGCCTTTGCTGATTGCATGCTCAGCCAAGCAAAATCTGCGGTGGTGTCGGCTGTGGCATTCGTATGGCTGCCAACTGCCGTGATGGCTTTTCGATTACCGGCGGCATCCGAGATTGTGGATCGTCGAAGTTAGCCCTGCCGCTCGTAGATGCGGCCGGTGCTTTCGAGCGCGGTGCGCCGCCGAGGTTCGGTGGATTCGCGCACGATCATCGGGCACTCGATTTTGGTCACGCCATGGTGGGGCCGGCCCGCCAGCGCATCCAAAAGGAACTGTGCGGATGTCCTGCCGATCATCGTGATGTTGTTGTCGAATGTGGTCAACGTGGGATGCGCGTTCGAAGCGAAAACGAACCAATTGTCATGCCCGATGATGGCAACGTCCTGCGGCACACGTTTGCCGATGGCGGCGAGTCCGCGGGCGGCGCCGCGCGCAATCTCGTCGCTGAGACAGTAGATCGCATCCAGATGAGGATGCTGTTCCACCAGGAGTTTGGCCGCGCGCTCGCCCCATTCCTCGCTCCACGCGTCGAACAGCACTGCAATCGGACGGAAGTCATACAGA
Organism: Bifidobacterium cebidarum; assembly: GCF_009193305.1. GTDB lineage: Bacteria > Actinomycetota > Actinomycetes > Actinomycetales > Bifidobacteriaceae > Bifidobacterium > Bifidobacterium cebidarum. Next base: position 326,714 of record NZ_WBVS01000002.1, read on the forward strand.
ATGAACGTACGTTGCGCACCCAGCACGCGATCTTTCGCCGCCTGGAAATCTTCGGGACCGGCGATGATTGCGATGTATCGACGGCCGATACTCAGCAGATATTCGATGGCCTGTGCTCCGGCACCGATGTTGTCGCAGACAATGCTGCAATCATTGGGATCGCGCGAAGGGTCATACGCATAAATAACCGGTAGGCCCATCGTGGTGCGCGGGTCGAGCGGTGGGCGTGAATTGGTGGTATTGCCCACCACAATCAATCCATCCACGCCATGGGCGGCCAATCGATCGATATGACTTTTCTCCAGTGCTGGCCGACCATGTGAACTCATCAGCAATGCCGCGTGGTTCGAGGCGCCCAGCGTATTCTCCGCTCCGGTCAAGAGCGGCAAAGCGAAACGGCCGTTGTAATCGGAAGTAATCAAGCCGATAAGTCCTGAACGCTTGTGGCGATTGTGCGTATGCGTGGATCTGCGGTAGCCGAGCTGATCGGCGGCTTTCATCACCTCGCGTTGCGTCGCGGCAGAGATGCGGTCGGTGTTATTCAGTGCTTTAGAGGCGGTGGCCACGGAAACATTGGCGAGCGCCGCCACGTCGGCAAGGGTTGGTTTGCGGCTCATGGGCCCTACGTTATGCGAAATTTTTCGCATTCGCAAGACCCGGATTCGCGGACGAACAAGAGCTCATACCATCAACAATGCAAGTGGTCAGAACGTGAAAATCGGTCGGCAATGCAGCCTATTTTCACGTCGAAAAAATCGTAGTAATCAGCAGTACCTACAGTGTGGAAAGGACGAACCATGAGCCAGCATGTCACGGTTACTTCGCCGTTCTGGAAGCGTTACCGTGAGAACGTCGCCAAGGAAGTGATTCCTTATCAGTGGGCGGTCATCAACGACGAGCAGAAGATCGACATCCCGCGCGACCCCTCCGGCGCCAAGCAGGACATCGACTACCACTACAGCCGCGCCGTGCGCAACCTTCGCATCGCCGCCGGTGACGAGGAAGGCGAGTTCAAGGGCTTCGTATTCCAGGATTCCGATGTCTACAAGTGGCTGGAGGAGGCCGCCTACTCCCTGGCCTACGAGCCGGACGAGCAGCTGCAGCAGCTGTGCGACAAGGTCGTGGACCTGATCGCCCGTGCCCAGCAGGATGACGGCTACCTCGATACCCCGTACATCATCAAGTCCGGCGCTTTCGAGAACCGTGAGCGCTTCACCCAGATCCAGCAGTCCCACGAGATGTACGTGATGGGTCACTACATCGAGGCCGCCGTGGCCTACTTCGAGGTCACCGGCAACCAGCAGGCCCTCGAGGTCGCCGAGAAGATGGCTGCCTGCCTCGATGCCAACTTCGGTGAGGAAGACGGCAAGATCCCGGGCGCCGACGGTCACCCGGAGATCGAGCTGGCTCTCGCCCGTCTGTACGAGGTCACCAAGGAAGAGAAGTACCTGAAGCTCGCCAAGTTCTTCATCGACGTGCGCGGCAAGGACCCGAGCTTCTACGACAAGCAGAACGCCAAGATCGGCGACGGCTCCACCGACATCTTCCCACAGATGCGTGGCTGGACCCACGAATACACCCAGACCGCCCGCCCGATTCGCCAGCAGCAGACCGCTGAAGGCCATGCCGTGCGCGTGGGCTACATGCTCACCGGCGTCGCCCACGTGGCCCGCCTGACCGGCGACAAGGAGCTTGAGGAAACCGCCAAGCGCCTGTGGCACAACATTGTCACCAAGCGCATGTACATCACCGGCGGCGTCGGCTCCACCCACGTCGGCGAGGCCTACACCTACGACTACGACCTGCCGAACGACACCATGTACGGCGAGACCTGCGCCTCCGTGGCCATGAGCTTCCTCGCCAAGCAGATGCTCGAGATCGAGACCAAGGGCGAATACGCCGACGTGCTCGAGAAGGAGCTGTTCAATGGCTCCATCGCCGGCATCGCTTTGGACGGCAAGCACTTCTACTACGTGAACGCCCTCGAGGCCGATCCCGAGGCCACCGAGCACAACCCGGATCGCTACCATGTGTTGATGCACCGCGCCGAATGGTTCGGCTGCGCCTGCTGCCCGGCCAACATCGCCCGCCTCATCGCCTCCGTGGACCGCTACCTGTACACCGTGCACGAGGACAAGCGCGAGATCATCGCCCACCAGTTCATCGCGAACGACGCCGAGTTCTTCGACGGTGTGAAGGTCTCCCAGAAGTCCAACTTCCCGTGGGAAGGTCACATCGAGTTCACCGTGAACGTGCCGGAAGGCGTCGAGCCGGTGAAGTTCCTGGTGCGTATCCCGTCCTGGTCCGCCACCCAGCACGAGCTCAAGATCAACGGTGAGGACGCACGCCGTCTGCCTGTCGTGGACGGTTTCGTGACCATCGAACTGACCCCGGGCGAAACCCAGATCACCTTGGACCTCGACATGGCCGTGAAGTTCATGCGCTCCAAGACCCTGGTGCGCCACGACATCGGCAAGATCGCCGTGATGCGCGGTCCGATCGTGTTCTGCGCCGAGGAAGCCGACAACTCCGCTCCGCTGTGGAACTACCACATCGGCAGCCACGATGCCGGCCGCGCCCGCGCCGAATACCACTTCGGTGAGCTCGACGGCGTGGAAGTCATCACGATCCCGGCCACCAAGCGCACCCATGACGACGAGTCCTTCCCGCTGTTCGCGGACGTCGAGGAGCACCCGGTCGGCGAGAAGTCCTACGACCTCAAGCTCATCCCGTACTACGCATGGGCCAACCGCGAGGTCGGCCAGATGCAGGTCTGGTTCGACTCCGACTTCTGATCGTCGGCTGGTCGTTCGGATCGAACTGATCAAGCTTGGTTCGACGATTCCGTTGAGCCCTCCCTAGCCAATCAAGACAGAAACAGCGCAGAGGTACGCCAATATCTATTCCGCCTGTCGTTCCGCCGGATTGCAACCATCGGCTGCCCTGAAACCTCCTATACAGGGCAGCCAACATCACAACTGTTGTACCAATCGCAACACATCAAAGAAGAAGGAAAACAATGAGTGCAGCAACTCAGGACGCTTCCGCAGTGAAGCTCTCGGTCAAGGAGAAGATTGCCTACTCCTTCACCGATATGGCAGGCAACCTGCTGTATGTGACCATTTCGTCGTACATCATGTACTTCTACACCAACGTGTTCCACATCCCGGCCGCCGGTGCGCTGGGCGCAGGCACCATCCTGCTCGTGGCCCGCTTCGCCGACGCCATCTCCGCTGTGGTGTGGGGCTCCATCGTCGATCACACCAACACCAAGTGGGGCCAGAGCCGTCCGTGGTTCCTCTGGCTGTGCGTGCCGTTCGCCATCACCGTGTGGATCGCCTTCACCGCTCCGAGCCTGCCTGATGGCGCTCCGAAGTTCTGGTACGCCCTGATCACCTACATTCTGGCCGCTGGCGCTGTGTACACCGGTATCCAGACCCCGATCACCGCAATCCTGCCGAACCTCACCTCCGACCCGACCGAGCGTAACAACGCCAACTCCTTCCGTATGGCTGGTGGCCAGATCGGTTCCTTCATCACCTCTTCCTTCACCATCCCGCTGGTTGGTTGGTTCGGCGTCCAGTTCGGTGGCGGCGACAAGACCGGCTTCATGATCGTCACCGCCATCTGGGGCATCGTGGCCATCATCCTGCTGCTCTTCTCCTTCAAGAACCTCAACGAGCGCAACTACCACCCGGAACTCAACAAGCCGATTCCGCTGAAGGACTCCCTCAAGGCCGCCAAGGGCAACTGGCCGTGGATCATCCTGGTCGTCGCCTTCGTGATCTACTGGGTTGCCCAGTCCACCCGTAACGGCGTCTCCACCTACTACGCCCAGTACGTACTCAACAACCGCGACCTCGTCTCCATCTTCAACGGCGTCCAGGTCCTCGGCCTGCTCGGCACCATCGCCATGCCGATCATCGCCAACAAGACCAAGAACAAGACCCTGACCATGATCATCGGCCTCGTCATCGGCGGCCTCGGCCAGGCTCTGATGCCGCTCGCCGGCCACAACGTGCCGCTGCTGGTCACCTTCTGGACCATCGGTGTGTTCGGTGCAGCCATCGCCATCGGTATGCCGTTCGGCATGCTGGCCGACACCGTTGACTACGGCGAATGGAAGACCGGCATCCATGCCGCAGGCTTCCTGACCGCAGTCGGCTCCGCCTTCTGCATCCAGGTCGGCTCCGGCTTCGGCGCCTTCCTGCCGCTCGAGATCATGGGTGCCGCCGGCTACGACGCCACCAAGGACGTGCAGTCCCAGGCCGCTCAGGACGCCATCAGCTTCTGCTTCATCTGGCTGCCTGTGATCGTCTACATCATCGTGGCTGTCATCATGTCCTTCTACCGCAAGTTCGAGAAGATGGAGCCGCAGATTAAGGCCGAGCTGGCCGCCCGTCATGAGGCTCAGCTCAAGGCCGAGTCCGAGAACGCGTGAGCCTAGCTCATCCGGTTTCCGACTCTTCGGTCACCAACGGTCAACTGACGTGATTATCAAGTGATATTCACAAGATAATCCTTCCTTTCCAATCGCAATATGCGCCCGGTTGCTTCGGCTGCCGGGCGCATATTGTATATATAAGGAGTAGCTACGACCCGGTAGGGCGGGTGCGGCATAAGGGGTGTTGGAATATGACGGCATATATGGATCACAAGGATTTGGCGAACGAGGTCATTGATGCAGCTCGGGCCCAGGAGATCGCGGATGGTGTGCACCGTGTGCTGGACCGCATCGCCGCGGCCGAGGCCGCTGCCGGGCGTGATGCTGGTTCGGTGCGGCTGTTGGCCGCCACGAAGACCCGTGATGTGGGGGAGATTCTGGCGGCTATCGATGCCGGTATTCGTATGATTGGCGAGAATCGTCCGCAGGAAGTCGCCGTCAAGTCGTCTGGGCTGGCGAAACGACTTGGGGAACGAGGATTCTCACTCGGTGTGGTTGATGCCTCTGTGGCGCAGAGCCCGTCTGCTGATGCAGCTGGTGCCTCGGCTGCAAACGCAGCTGCAACGCACATTCCTTTCCACCTCATCGGACAGCTGCAATCCAACAAAATCGGCAAAGTGCTACCGGTCGTCGATACCATCGAATCCGTGGATTCGATTGAACTCGCGGAGAAGATCGCCCGCCGCGCCACCATGCGCGGCATCACCGTGGGCGTGCTGTTGGAAGTCAACGAATCCGGCGAGGAGTCCAAGTCCGGTTGCGCACCGAGCCATGCCATCGATCTGGCCAAGCGTATCGGTGCGATGGGCGGCTTGGAATTACATGGTTTGATGACCATCGGCGCCCACGTGGATGACGAGCGTACGATTCGCGCGGGATTCGCGCATCTGCGCCGTACCCGCGATCAGATTCTTGCTTCCGGAGCCGAAGGTACGTCTGGGTGCACGGAGCTTTCGATGGGTATGACCCATGATTTGGCTTATGCCATCGAAGAAGGATCCACCATCGTGCGTGTAGGCACCGCCATCTTCGGTGAACGTGCCTTCATCTGATTTGATTATTTGATTGTTGGGTCCCTGTTTTCCGATTCTTGGCCCTCCATCTTTGAGTCGCGTACCGATTGTTGGGCTGAAGTAATTCGGATTCGATGGTCGGAGATGCGGTTTCTCATGTCCGGGATTCTCGGACGGGGAAAGAAGCCGCCTCAGCGCAAGAAATTCCGGCAGACAGCCGCGTCCTCCCGAATTCTTTGTACTGAGTGACTCTCAGCGCAAAGAATTCGGGGAAACAGGCCTAATCTCCCGAATTTCTTGCACTCAGCACACCCCAGTGCAAGAAAATCAGGAAGAGTGGAATCTGTTCCCGATTTTCTTGCACTGAGAAGCGGTGAGAACATCAAATCGGAGATAAAGAGGATAAAAAGAGGAGCCGTTGTCCCCAACGACTCCTCATACCTTACATGTAAGGGTTCGAATCACGCGTAGATATTGCGTGGGCGCATATCCTCCGGCAGACCCTCAAGCAGGGTTGCCACGGAACCTTCCTCGAACACGGAACGGATGCCGGCGGCGAGCAGCGGCGCCACGGAGAGCACGGTCATATTCGGCAGACGCTTCTCTTCTGGAACCGGCACGGTATCCATGAACACGATTTCGTGTGCACCGCAGTTCTTCAGACGTTCCACGGCAGGGCCGGAAAGCAGACCGTGGGTGGCCACCAGCGTCACCGACTTGGCGCCGGACTCATTGAGCGTGCGAACGGCTTCGCAAATCGTGCCGGCGGTGTCGACCATATCGTCCACCACCACGCAGTCACGGCCGTCAACGTCGCCGATGATGCCGTGTGCCTCGGCGTGGTTCGGGCGGGTGATGTCGCGCTGCTTATGGATGAAGGCCAACGGCAGATTGCCGAGCTTGGCGGCCCACTGCTCGGAGACCTTGATGCGGCCGGCGTCTGGAGACACGATGGTGGCGTTGCTCAGGTCCACTGCGGAACGCACGTAGTCGAGCAGCACCGGCATGGCGGTCAGGTGATCGACCGGACCATCGAAGAAGCCCTGCTCCTGGGCGGCGTGCAGATCGACGGTCATGATGCGATCGGCGCCGGCGGCGCGGAACAGGTCGAAAATCAGGCGAGCGGTGATGGGCTCGCGGCCACGATGCTTCTTATCCTGGCGAGAGTAGCCCAGGAATGGGGCGACCACGGTGATGGACTTGGCGGAGGCGCGCTTCAGGGCATCAATCATGATGAGCTGTTCCATGATCCATTTGTTGATGTCGCCCGAATGGCACTGCAACACGAATACATCCGCGCCGCGCACCGGTTCGGCGAAGCGCACGTACATCTCGCCGTTGGCGAAGTCATAGGCCGTGGTCTCAAGAATTTCGGTGCCCAGACATTCGGCCACCTTCTCAGCCAGCTCGGGGTAGGCGCGGCCCGTGACCAGAACGAGTCGTTTATCCGGAGTGCCTTCAAGAATTGCCGACATGCTTTCGCATCCTTTTGTGTTGTTGTGTATTTCAGCCTCACCATAGTGTACAAGCACCCCTAAGCCAGATGGGTTCGCATGTGATGATTGTGTTGTGATGCCTGCTGTCTGGACTTAGCCATAGGATATACAAGTTGCCCAGATGGAAGCGGTGTGTCTGCATGGCTTCCGGGCACAGCGTATACACACTCCTGCCACGGAACGTCCGTGGCCGAATAGTCCGAAGGAGGTGGGTGATGTCTGCGCATAAGTACGAACTGATGTTCATCGCCGATCCTGAGCTGGATGAGCGCGGTCTGAAGAAGCTGACCGAGCAGTATCTGGAGCTCGTCACCAAGGAGGGCGGTTCTTTCGATGAGCCCGATTACTGGGGCCGTCGCAAGCTCGCCTATGAGATTGCCGGTAAGACCGAAGGCAACTACGTCGTTGTGAAGTACACCGCCGAGCCCGCTACTAGCGATGAGCTCGATCGTGTGCTGAACCTCAACGAATCCGTGATCCGTACGAAGATCCTTCGTAAGGGCTGAATTCAAAGCGTTTAGTCAGCTACAACAGCTGATGTGCAAGTAAGAAGGCATGGCATGGCAGGCGAAACCATTATCACCGTGGTCGGTAACCTTACCCGCGATCCCGAGCTGCGCACTATTGGCAGCGGGTCGACGGTGGTGAACTTCACCATCGCCGCATCCACTCGTCAGTACAACCGCAACACGAACCAGTGGGAAGACGGCGACACGCTGTTCATGAACTGCTCGGCGTGGGATGGCCGCACTTCGTCGCTGGCCTCCAACATCGCCAGCAGCCTGTCGAAGGGCATGCGCGTGATTGCGCAGGGCCGACTGACCCAGCGTTCCTACCAGGCCCAGGATGGAAGCCAGCGCACGGTTGTCGAACTGCGCGTTGACGAGATTGGTCCGGCTCTGTCCCGCGCCACCGCACAGGTGACGCGTCAGACCAGTCAGGGCGGATTCCAGGGTCGTTCCGGAGGGTTCCAGGGTGGCCAGCCCGCTCAGGGCTATGGCAACCAGGCCGGTCAGAATACCGGCAATGGTGGCTACAACGGTGGTCAGACCGGTTACTCCGGTGGCCAGAACCAGGGTGGCTACAACGGTGGTTATCAGGGTGGCGCTGGATACTCCCAGCAGCCCGCTGCCCCGTCTGCCCCTGCCGCGCCTGCGGTCGATCCGTGGAGCTCCGGTAGCTCCGCAGGATCCGCTGACTCCGGTTTCACGTTCGGTGGCTCTTCCGAATTCGGTGGAGACGACAACGATCCGGAGTTCTAGCGCTTTACCTGCTGCCGTATAGATCATCAGTACCGCTCAACCCGGTACTGCTTGGCGCCGCACACAGCTGAACAGCAAGCAATCAAATCAATTTTTAAAGGAGAACATCATGTCACGTAAGAGGCCGCAGCCGCCGGTCAAGCCGTTCAAGAAGAAGCCGAACCCGCTGAAGGCTGCCAAGATCACCGAGATCGATTACAAGGACGTTGCGCTGCTGCGTAAGTTCATCTCCGATCGCGGTAAGATCCGTTCCCGCCGTATCACCGGTGTGACCGTTCAGGAACAGCGCGAGATCTCCAAGGCTATCAAGAACGCCCGCGAGATGGCTCTGCTGCCGTACGCCACTTCCGGTCGCTGAGTTAGGAAGGCTTGAACAATGGCTGAAACCAAGATCATTCTCACCAAGACCGTGGCTCACCTGGGTCACCCGGGCGACGTCGTCAACGTCAAGGCTGGCTACGCTCGCAACTACCTGTTCCCGCAGGGCCTGGCTTTCGCTTGGACCAAGGGTGCTGAGGCTCAGATCACCGCTATGAAGCGCGCTCGTCTGGCCAAGGCCGTCGCCACCCGTGAAGACGCCGTGGCTGCCAAGGCTGCTATCGAGGGCACCACCGTCGAGATCGCCGCCAAGGTTTCCGAGTCCGGCAAGCTGTTCGGTGGCATCTCCAAGGAAGCCATCGCCATCGCTCTGTCCGACAAGGCTCCGGTCGATCCGAAGTCCATCGAGGTCGAGTCCATCAAGACCACCGGCGACTTCCCCGCCAAGGTGGCCCTCCACCCGGAAATCACCGCTTCCTTCTTCGTGAAGGTTGTGGCCGAGTGAACCATTCCGGCATAACGCTGGAATCTTTCAGGCTAGAAGTCTGAGCTTAAGCATTGAAGGCCCCGCGCTTGTGTTCGCACAGCGCGGGGCCTTCGTTTATTGCAGTCATGCTGAAATACAAAAATGTGTGTATTTTGTGAAGCTGTGAAAATGACGCGGCATATGAGGTTGCAACATCGCCGGCTAGCGTCAAAATGGCAAAAGTAAAAACGTTGGAATTCCGGGAGACACGCCGTAGCTTGCGTTCGCTGCGAATCTGAGTATATTTATCACTCGTTGCAAGGAACACTTCAACAGCTAACCAACGCCCCTGTAGCTCAGTTGGTTAGAGCAGCTGACTCTTAATCAGCGTGTCCAGGGTTCGAATCCCTGCGGGGGCACTTGCCAAGTGCAGATAAACCGGAATCGAAAGGTTCCGGTTTTTTGTTTTTCGCCCAAGTCATAATTCTCTTCGCAACCATTGCATCAAACGTGCGCCAAGTGGATTTGAACATACGTTTGATGAGAAGTCATTCACGATAATCTGGAACTGCTGGAACTGCTGGAACTGTGTCTGCTGAGGAGGGTTATCATGTCTCAGGAATTCAAGTTCACCGTATCCGACCCCGAGGGCATGCACGCCCGTCCGGCTGGTCTGCTGGTCGCTAAGGCGCAGCAGTATGATTCGACCATCATCGTCGACTATGAAGGCAAGGCTGTGGACGCCAAGCGTATCTTCGGCGTCATGGGACTTGGCGTCAAGCAGGGCGACGAGGTCACCGTCAAGGTTGAGGGCAGTGACGAGGACAAGGCCGCCGCTGAGTTCGAGCGGTTCCTCAAGGGGAACCTGTGATGAGAACCATGCAAGGTACCGGTGCATCCGCCGGCATCGCCGTCGGCGCGATCCGAGTGCTTGACACCGCCGACCACGCTGTGGAACGCCGCGTGGTCGACGACCCGAAGGCCGAAGTGGAACGCTTCCGCACTGCCCGTGACACGACCGTAGCCCAGCTCAAGCAGCTGCGCGACAAAACGGCGGCTG